>NZ_BMMU01000001.1 GCF_014646095.1 Streptomyces lacrimifluminis
TAGGACACCGCCGAACAAATATTACGAAAACCCCCGCACTTTCCAGTGCGGGGGTTTTCTGTTTTCCGAGGGGTATTAACGTGACCTCTATGAGCAGCTTTGTGGTGAGGTCCGTGCGGGCGGATGAGTGGCGTGCCGCCAAGGAGCTTCGGTTGGCCGCCTTGCGGGATCCCATTGCGCAACTCGCCTTCCTGGAGACGTACGAGCAGGCAGTGGGCCAGCCTGATTCCTTCTGGCAGGAGCGGGTGCGGAGGGGCGCCGAGGGGGCGACCGGCGCTCAGCAGCTCATTGCGGTGGGGCCTGACGGTGAGTGGGTCGGGGGGCTTGTAGTGCTTGTCGAGGAGCCTGGGACGACCGATTGGGCCGGGTTCGCTGTCGAGCAGCGACAGGGGCACCTTGTGGGGGTGTTCATGCTGCCGGAGCATCGGGGATGCGGGCTGACCGATGTGCTCTTCGACGCGGCTCTGGAGTGGGCCTGGGAGGCCGCGGACGTTGAGCGGGTTCGGTTGATCGTGCATCCGGACAACGCGCGTGCGCAGCGGTTCTATCGGCGCGTGGGGTTCGTACCCAGTGGGGTCACCGTGCCGTTGGGTGAGGGGTCCGACGACTCCGAGGCCGAGTTGGAGTTCGTGCTGGAGCGGGAGCCGCACCCGTAGGAGCTATACCCGTAGGTCGTGGTGCGGCCATCGTGCTCGGAGTTGTTCCCTTGACCGGAGCAGGGCCAGGGTCGGCATGCCTCGGTCCGCTCCGGTGGCGAGCAGCTCCGGGAGCTGGGGGAGTGGAGCGACCGCCGCGACGTCGTCCAGGACGAGTGTCAGTGGTGGGTCGAGGCGACCGGAGGATGACCGTTCGGCCATGCGCCGGCCGCGCTCGACCACGCTTGCGGCGAGTGCTGTCAGGAGGGGCATCGCGCCCGGGTTCGTTCTGGGGTCCTCGATCGGTTCACCGACCACATAGAGCGTGCCCCCTTCGGCGATGAAGGAATCCAGCACGAGGGCATCACTTCGGTTCGGCGTGCATGCCTCGCGGATGTTCACCATCGAGAGCGCGGCGAGGGCTCGGCTCGTCAACTCTTGGGCGATGTCCCGGCGTTCGGGATGCGCGGTGAGGGCTGCTTCGAGTTCGCCGGCGGCGCCGGGGGCGGCCTTGGGGTTGGTGCGGAGGATGCGTACGGCTTCCTGGACGTTGGTGCCCTGGGACCAGCGGTGTACGTGGCGGATGGTGCGAGCGTCTATCGCGGCTGCGTGGAGGTAGCTGCGGAGGAGCGTCTCGGCGGTTTCCGCCGTTGTCCGGTCGATCTTCGCGGTGGGGCGGACCGGGGTGAGGAGGGCGGCTGCTCTCGCGGCTGCGGTGGGTCTGTCCTCGCAGCCGGTGGTGGGGGGCCAGTGGAGGCGGGCCGGGGTGTCGCAGAGGTGGGTGGGGTCGTAGAGGAGGGTGGGGCCCAGTTTGGCTCGGGCGTCCTTGGTCTCCTGCCAGAGGGTGGGGTTGGAGGTGAGGATGAGGGCGGGGCCCTCCGCGTTCTGGATGGCTTGGGTTGCTGGGTGGGTGCGGGTGTCTTCGGTGCCGAAGAAGATTGTTTCCCACCCACCCACCCGTTCGCTGTCTGTTGCCATGGGTGCCGTCGAGAACACCCCTGTGGGTGCCGGCGGAAAGGCCTGCGCGGGTGCTGGTGAAAGGACCTTCGGGGGGTCCGGTGCCAGCGTTTTCGGGGGGTCCGGTGCCGGTGTTTCCGTGTGGGGCTGTGGCTCTTCCGGGATTCTCGCCGAGTCGGGCGGGGGCTCCGTGCGTTGTACCGGGACCTCGTGGCGAGGTGGTTGGTCGTGAGACGTTCTTCTCGCCGTCCGTACCGCTTTCCAGCGGGCCAGGGTGCCCACCACGAACACCGTCAGGACGAACAGGATCATCAGCTGGCCGATGAACAGGCCCCAGAACAGTCCCCAGCCGGAGAGGTGCCCCGCCGGTGTGCGAGGCCAGGCGCCCGGCACGTCTTGTGGGTCCGTGATCAGGTGGCGCAGTGCCTCCGGGGTGCGGGTGAACGTGACGCCCTGTGGCCAGGCGCCGTGGGAGAGCAGGCTCGCGAGGCCTGTTGCCGTCCAGACCAGTAGCGTCAGGCCGAGGAGGAACGCGATCAGGCCCACCAACAGGCCGTCGGAGACGCCGCGTTCGCTCCGCTGCCGTTCGTCCGGTCTCATCGCGTCACGCCACCGTGGACTCGGAGGAGTCGTCGAGGTCGCTGAGGTGCTGTTCGACGAAGGCCGCGGCGCGTTCCTCGGCCTCCAGTTCCGCGGCTCTGAGGGCGTCGTCGGTCAGTTCCAGGTCGCGGGACGATTCCGTCATCGCCCGGTCGGTGAAGACGAGGGCGCGTTCCGTCTCCGTGACCAGGTGTTTGACGACCTGGACGTTGCCGTTGACGTCCCAGACGGCGATGCCTGGGGTCAGGGTCGGGATGATCTCCACCGCCCAGCGCGGTAGGCCGATCACTTTGCCCGTTGCCCGTGCCTCGTCGGATTTCTGGGCGTAGATCGTCCTCGTCGACGCCATCTTCAGGATGGCCGCCGCTTCCTTCGCCGCCGCTCCGTCCACCACGTCACTCAGGTGGTGGACGACCGCCACGAAGGAGAGGCCGAGGCGGCGGCCGAACTTCAGCAGGCGTTGGAAGAGTTGGGCCACGAACGGGCTGCTGATGATGTGCCAGGCCTCCTCGACCAGGAAGATGCGCTTCTTCCGGTCGGGGCGGATCCAGGTGTGCTCCAGCCATACGCCGATGATGGCCATGAGGATCGGCATGGCGATGGAGTTGCGGTCGATGTGGGACAGGTCGAAGACGATCAGGGGGGCGTCGAGGTCGATGCCGACCGTTGTCGGGCCGTCGAACATGCCTCGCAGGTCACCGTCGACCAGGCGGTCCAGGACCAGGGCCACGTCGAGGCCCCAGGCCCGTACGTCGTCCGTGGCGACGTTCATCGCCTCCGCCGACTCCGGCTCGGGATGGCGTAGTTGCTCGACGATGTCCGTCAGGACGGGCTGGCGGTCGACGATCGTCTCGTTGACGTAGGCGTGCGCGACCTTGAGGGCGAAGCCGGAGCGTTCGTCCAGGCCGTGGCCCATCGCCACTTCGATGATCGTGCGGAGCAGGGCGAGCTGGCCCGTTGTGGTGATCGCGGGGTCGAGGGGGTTGAGGCGGATCCCCATGTCCAGGGCGGCCATCGGGTCCAGGCGGATGGGGGTTATCCCCAACTCCTCCGCGATGAGGTTCCATTCGCCGACGCCGTCCTCGCCCTGGGCGTCCAGGACGACCACCTGGCGGTCCCGGAAGCGGAGTTGGCGTAGGACGTAGGTCTTCTCCAGGGCTGATTTGCCGTTGCCCGATTCGCCGAGCACCAGCCAGTGCGGGGCGGGGAGTTGTTGGCCGTACAGCTGGAAGGGGTCGTAGATGTAGCCCTTCCCGGAGTACACCTCGCGGCCGATGATGACGCCGGAGTCGCCGAGGCCGGGGGCGGCTGTGGGGAGGTAGACGGCCTGGGCCTGGCCCGTGGAGGTGCGGACGGGCAGGCGGGTCGTCTCGATCTTGCCGAAGAGGAAGGACGTGAAGGTGTCGGTGAGGGCGGTCAGCGGATCCCGCATCAGCGCATCAGCCCTACCTTCGGATTCCGGTGGCGAACGGGAGTGTGTTGACGAACGCTCGGTGGTGCTCTCGGTCGCACCATTCCAGCTTCAGGTACGACTTGCCCGCCGACGCTCTGATCGTGCGCTTGTCACGCGCCAGGGCTTCCGGTGAGCGGGAGGAGACGGTGATGTAGCCGACCAGGTTGACGCCGGCCGCGCCGCTCGCGAGGTCCTCGCCGCGCTGGTCGATGCGGTTGTGGGAGGCCACGTCGCGGGGGTCGACCGTGCGGTTCATCTTGGCGGCTCGGCTCGCTTCGGCGTCGTCGTTCGTCTTCTCGGTGAGCATGCGTTCGATGGCCACCTCGGTGGGTTCGAGGTCCATCGTGACGGCCACCGTGCGGATGACGTCCGGGGTGTGGACGAGGAGCGGGGCGAGGAAGTTGACGCCGACCGGGGTCATCGGCCATTCCTTCACCCACGCCGTGGAGTGGCACCAGGGGGCGCGCGTCGAGGACTCGCGGGTCTTCGCCTGGAGGTACGTCGGCTCCATCGCGTCGAGCTCGGCCGGCCAGGCGTTGCGCTTCGTCATCGCCTGGAGGTGGTCGATCGGGTGGTCCGGGTCGTACATGGAGTGGATGAGGGAGGCCAGTCTGCCCTGGCCGAGGGGCTGGCGGACGCGAATGTCCGCCTCCTGGAGCCGCGAGCAGATGTCCGTCAGTTCGCGGGCCATGACCACCGCGAGGCCCGCGTCCCGGTCGAGCTTCCTGCCGCCGTGCGGACGCGCCGCGCGGGCCATCGTGTGGGCCTCGGCGGCGAGTTCGCGGTTGAAGTGCATACAGGCGACGAGGTAGGCGCGGTGCTGTTCGCTGCTCGTCGACACCATGGACTGGAGCTGGTCGTACGAGTGCTGCAGCCACGGCGGTGCCTTCTCGTCGCCGCGTACGGCCACGTCCTTGGCGTGGGCGTCCGGGTCGGCGGGGAGGGTGCGGGCGAGCATCTGGAGGCGGGTGACGAAGCCGTCGCCGTTCGCCACGTGCTTGAGCAGCGTGCCGAAGCGGTCGACGAGGGCCTCCTGGTCCTCGCTGTCGCGCAGGCCGACGCCGGGGCCCTCGATCTCGATCGCCGCGGTCACCGTACGGCGGTCCGCGTGCAGGAGTACGGCGATCTCGTCCGGGCCGAACGGGGCCGCGAGCCAGTTGATGCGGCCGATGCCCGGGGGCGGGCCGATCTCGACCTCGCGGCCGTCGATGCGGGTGCCGGCCTCGATGACGGGGCTGCGGTAGGCGGTTCCCTGGCGGAGCGACCGCTTGTAACTGCGGTTGATCTCGAACCACTTGTAGAACGTGCGGCGCTTGTACGGGACGTACACCACGGCCAGTGCCAGCATCGGGAAGCCGGTCAGCAGCACGATGCGCAGGGACAGGACGGGTACGACCAGGCCGCACACCATGCCGAGGAAGGCGCCCACGATGATGAGCGCGATCTCGCCGGACTCGCGGTTGCGGCCGACGATCGCGCTCGGCCGGGCGCGGCCGATGAGATACGTACGGCGGGGCGAGACCAGGTGGGACTCGGTCGTCAACGCCCGTCACCTCCAGGGCGGTTGGATCGGTTGCTGTTGCCGGCGTGCGGGCTGCGCGGCGGGGGTGCGGCGGAGGGGACAGATCCGCCGCCGCCCGAGGGCCGCGAGCTGTGCGCGGCCACGCCGCCGGACACGGGGTTGGCCGGGCGCGGGGTGGACGACTGGCCGCCGCCTCCGCCGCCCCCGTTGTTGTCGGCCCGGCTGCTGTGGGTCTTGATGCCCTGGGCGACGAGGGTCGCCGGGGAGCTGATGACGGCGGCGGCCTTGCCTTCGGCGCCCTGCATGATGCGGTTGTTGCGGGAGTGGGCGATCTCGTCGCCGAAGCCCGGGACGAAGCGGTAGATCATCGCGCTCGCGAAGATGGCGAGGAGGATGATGGAGAGGCCGGAGACGACGGCGGAGAAGGCGTCCGGGCCGTCGTTCGTGGACAGCGCGCCCGCCAGGCCCAGCACGATGGCGATCACCGGTTTGACCAGGATGACCGCGATCATGATGCCGGCCCAGCGGCGGACGTGCCCCCACAGGTTCTTGTCGACCAGTCCCGCGTACACGACCGTGCCGAGCAGGGCGCCGACGTACAGCAGTGCGGCGCGGATGACGAGTTCCAGCCAGAGGACGCCGGCCGCGAGGATCGACACCATGGACACCACGATCAGCATGATCGGGCCGCCGCCGATGTCCTCGCCCTTGGCCAGTGCTCCGGAGAAGGTGCCGAAGAACGTGTCGGTCTGGTCGCCGGTCGCGCTCGCGAGGACCTCGGTGACGCCGTCGGTCGCCGAGACGACGGTGTAGAGGACGAGGGGTGTGAAGGCGGAGGCCAGGACGGTCAGCCAGAGGAAGCCGATCGCCTCGGAGATGGCCGTGGTGAGGGGGACGCCCCGCACGGCCCGCTTGGAGACCGCGAGCAGCCACAGCACCAGGGTCAGGACGGTGGACGCGGCGAACACGACCGCGTACTGCTGGAGGAATTTGGGGTTGGTGAAGTCGACGTTCGCGGTCTCCTTCACGGCCTCGCTGAGCTTGTCGACCGTCCAGGAGGCGGCGTCGGCGCAGCCCTTGGCGAGGGAGGACAGGGGGTCGAGGGTGGAGGCGGGGTTGGAGACCGATCCCGAGCCGCCCTGCTGGCCCTCGCAGACCTCCTTGGCCTGGTCGGGAAGGAGCGCGCAGTCCGGGTTGCCGGCCGTCTGCGATGCCGACGGGGAGGGCGTCGGGGACGGTGTCGGTGCCGCGTACGCCTGGGAGGCCAGGAGTACGGCCGCCGTCTGTACGGCTGTCAGCGCGCCGGCGAGCTTGAGCACGAGGTAGGACCTACCTGGTGTGTTACCGGGCATAGGTGAACCCTCCGTACTCGTCGATGGCCTTGCTGATCTCGTCGGAGGCGGCGGCCCGGTCGTCGCCGGGGACCGGGTTGGGGCCGTCCTTCTCCGAGTAGGAGACGATCTTCCAGTCGCCGCCCGACCAGCGCATGTCGTAGGTCCAGGTGTTCCAGGACGAGGTGACCGGGCTGGTGGAGGTCTCACCTGCGATGCCGCTCAGGCCGACGTACCAGACCTCGACGGTGGCGGTGGTGCCGCCGTACGCCACGGTCTTGGTGCCGACCGGGGTCACGCGCGAGACGAACGTGCTGCCCTCGGGGGCGTTGCCGCCCGCGTCGAGGCCGAGTCTGGTGAGGAGGCTCGCGGAGTAGGCCTTGTCCAGGGGGGCCTTGAGTTTCGCGGCGGCCTCGGCGGTGAAGAGGGTGTCGACGAGCTTGTCCCGGCTGTCCTTGCGGAACATGCCGGTCGAGCCCAGGGACACCGCGTAGTTGGCCGCCGCCGACTGGACGCCCTGCCGGTTGTGCGCGAACCCCGACGGGATGCCGGCCGCCTTCTTCGTGACCGGCTGCTCGCCGGAGGCCGCGGTGGGCGCGGCGGCGGGTCCGTCGGCGCTGTCGCTGCCGGAGCCGCTGCCCGCGGTGGAGGAGGACGAGGACGCAGAGGAATCGTCTCCTCCACGGTTCGCGAAGGCGATCGCCGCGATCAGGAGGACGACCACGCCGACGGCCGTCACCGTGCCCCGTGACGACTTGGTGCGCTGGGCACCGCCGTAGACGCCGCCGTTGCCCTGGTCGTGGTAGCGGGTCCGGGTCTGGCCGGTGCCGCCGTACCCGCCGTCGTCGGGGCGTGTGGAGTCGCCGTCGCTCTGGCTGTCACCGAGACTCATTGCGCGCCCGCCCCCTCGAACTCGTTTTCCAACTCGTGTCGAATCCACGCGTACGGGTACGCGTGACAGTACGACGGTAGCCGTGCTGGTTCCCGCGCGGGCGCGGTGTGGTGACTCGACATCAGGGAGACGCAACCTCAGTCGGTGGGCACGACGGGTGGGTGGGTGTGGGGAGGGAGAACCGGGCTTGCCCGGCGGTCCGACCGACGATGTGCCGAGCGCTGGTGGCGCCGGCTACACGGCCATGCCGTAGACGATGGTGAAGAGGGTGCCGAGCGAGCCGATGATGAACACGCCTGTCAGGCCCGCGATGATGAGGCCCTTGCCCTGTTCCGCGCTGAAGGTGTCCCGCAGCGCTGTGGCGCCGATGCGCTGCTTGGCCGCACCCCAGATCGCGATGCCCAGGCACATCAGGATGGCCACGGCCATCACGACCTGGACCATTGTCTTCGCTTCGGTGCCCAGGCTGCCGAAGGGGCCCCAGTCCGGAGCGATCCCGCCGATGATGGTGTTGATGTCGCCCTTTTCGGCCGCAAGCCACATGTAAGTCACCGCCCCTGTCGGGTAGTTCCGCGCGTCCTCTGCCGCAGTGCAGAGGTCAGGTCCATTCTCGCTGACAATGACGCCGACCGATGTCGACTTGGCGTCATTGATTGGCGGGTTTCGTATGAATACCTTGCCATCGCCTCTCGCGGCACCCTATGGGGGAGCGCGGGACGGTGTGCGAGGGGTTGAACGGATCGTATGGTCACTCTGTGTATCACGGCCGATCACGCCGGGCAATGAGGTGTGGGCGGAACCTGTGGTGTGGTCCCGTCGTTAGCCACCGATGGCCAGCTGTGACCATCGGTACGGTCACGGACCGCTTCTGACGGTCCGTATCCAGATGCAGGCTATCGCGGACCTCGGACATGGCGACGGGCCGCGGCTGGTAGCCGCGGCCCGTTCCCCGGTGCCCGCCGGTGGTCCCCACGACCTCCGGTGGCGTTTGTGCGATGAGTTGCGTGGATGGGTTACGTGGGTGGGTGACGTATTGGCTGGATCTGGTGGTTCCGGGTCGGCCGGTGAGGTTGTTTCAGCCGGTGAAGGCGGTCAGGCCCTGCGGGGTGCCCCAGCCGGTCGGGCCGTCGTAGCCGGACCTGGCGGTGCAGAGGTAGCTCGTGGAGCAGGTGCCGTTGCTGCCGGACGTGACGTCGTTGAGCGCCGAGGTGCCGGCCGCCGCGTAGGGGAACTTCGCCGGGTAGGAGCTGGTGGAGGGGGTGCCGGCGAGGGCGTAGACCGCGGCGATGATCGGCGAGGAGGCGCTGGTGCCGCCGTAGGTGAGCCAGCCGGTGCCGTCGGCGCCGTAGGAGTCGTAGACCGAGACGCCGGTGGCCGGGTCGGCGACCGCGGAGACGTCGGCGACCGTGCGCTTCGAGCAGCCCGTGTCGGTCTGCCAGGTCGGCTTGGCGTCGTAGGAGGAGCAGCCGGAGCCGGCGCCGTTGACGCTGCCGTCGGAGTTGGTCTGGTACCAGACACTCTCGGCCCAGCCGCGGGCGGCGGATGACGTCTTGAGGGAGGTGCCGCCGACGGCGGTCACGTACTGGGAGGCCGCCGGGTACTCGACGCCGTACGCGTCGTCGCCCGAGCTGACGGTGATGGCGACGCCCGGGTGCTTGAAGTACGAGGTGTCGTAGGAGGTGTCGGAGGACGACTCCGAGCCGCCGTAGCTGTTCGAGACGAACTTCGCGCCGAGCTTGACCGCCTCGTTCACCGCTGTGCCGAGGTTGGCCATCGAGGACGACTTGGCCTCGACCAGGGTGATGTTGCAGTTCGGGCAGATCGCGCTGGCCATGTCGAGGTCGAGCGAGATCTCACCGGCCCAGCCGCTGTCGGCGGCGGGGAGGGAGGTCGTCGAGCCGGTCTGGCTGACCTTCTTGAAGCAGCCGTTGGCGGTGGTGCAGGCCGAGAGGCCGTAGTACGAGCGGTACGTGGCGAGGTCGGACTCGGCGTTCGGGTCGTCGTACGCGTCGACGATCGCGATGGTCTCGCCGGAGCCGTTGGACTTGGCGGCGGCGGTCAGTCCGTAGGCGGACTGGAGGTTGCTGGGGCCGTAACCGGTGGGGGTGGCCGAGGCGGCGTTCGGCTTGATGGTCGCGGGTGTGGCGCCCTTCTTCGCCGCCAGCTCCTCCTGGAAGGCGGTGGTGCCGCTGGTGACGCGCAGGGCGTTGCAGGACGCGAAGCCCTTCGCGGGGGTCGCGTCACACTGGTTGGTGTAGTGCACACGGGCCTTGGCGACCTGCGCGGCGATGGTCCTGGCGCTGACCTTCGGGGTCGCGTGAGTGGCGGGGGTGGCCGCTCCGGCCTGGGCGGCGGTGCCGAGGCCGGCGAGAGCGAGCGCGGCGGTGGCGACGGCTGCGGTGCCTATGCGGCGCCATCTGCCGTGCGTGGACTGGCTGCTGGGGGGTGACGTACGCAACGTACAGCCTCCTGTTAGGGGGTTGGCAGGGGCGGTGCGGGTGGTCATGCGGGGGTGGTGCTTGCCGTCGGTGCGGTGTCCCCGGCGGCGGGTTGGCGGCCCGCGATGACCATCGCTTGTTGGGTACGTGACAACAAGACGGGTTGCGGAATCCTGACTTCCGCGTGACTCAAGGGGGTTGGTGGGTTACTGATCACTGACGTGGTGATGGGTGGGGGGAGGGTGCGGCTTGACCCTGGGCACAGGTGATCCACAGGTTGTGGACGGGGGTGGTCCCGGCGTGTGCTGGGCGGTGGTGAGTCGCAGCCGTGGTGGATGCCGAAGCGTGTCCTGACGGTGGTGTCGGCCGATGTGGACGCGGGCACCGGTGTCGGGACGATCCGGCCGACGCTGATGTCGACGTGATCGAGGTGCGCGGGGCTCGGGCTCGCTCAGTCTCAGCCGGCGTCTGGATCCGGCGCACTCCATCGAAACGGCCTTGTGGATCGCATGCGTTCAGGTGTACCTGGGGCCGGAGGTCACCATGTCCTCGTTGGCGACCGCCGGTTGACGTGGCTGACCAGCGCAGGCTTGTCGTTGTCCGGAAGGGTCCCCAGGTCGGGCGCGGGGGGAGTTGGGCGAGTGAGTCCGAGGGGGCGGGCTTAGACGAAGTGATCGAACTCGCCTGCTCGTACGCCCAGGACGAAGGCGTGCCATTTACGGCGGTCGGTGGTGACGACCGTGTCGGGGGTGGTGGTCGAGCGGACACGGACAGGGGCGTCCGGGGCTTCACCGAGGGTGACTTCGATCGTGGGGGCGGTTGCTTTCGGCGGGGGCGTGTCGGTCTTCAGGGTGGTGAGGAGGGTGCGGAAGGCGGCGGGGGTGGTGGTGAGTATCGCTCCGGTGGGGTCGCCGGACTCGGTGAGGTGGATTGTTCGGGGGGTGGTGGGGGTGGTGGCGATGTGTATGCAGGAGGCGCCCTCGGAGCAGTACGACGACTTCTGCCAGTGCGGGGTCATGGGGGTCCGTCCCTTTACAGGTCTCGTGCCACGTTGAGGATGAGGTCCCGGGTCTTCTCCGGGTCGAGCGCAATGTCCTCGATACGGTCGAACAGTGTTCGGTATTTGCGCAACTCCGCCTCGGCGTCGAGGAAGGCGAGGCCGTGTGCCTGGTCGAGATAGACGGTGTCCAGTTCAGGTACGGGACCGTGTGCGTAGTGGATCGACTGTCCGGACCCCGGATAGGCGCCGACGTCGAAGGTGATGGCACGCAGGGTGATGTGGTTTCTGTCGCTCATGTCGAGCAGGTGTTGGAGCTGGTGTCGGGCAATCGTGGAGCCGCCGACCTTCATGCGTAGGGCGGCCTCGTGAATGATCGCCTCGTACGGCGTGGGGTCGTCCTCGCGGAAGAGGATCGCCTGGCGCTTGATGCGGAACGACAGGCGGTGCTCGATGTCGGGCGGCGAGAGTTCTGTGACCGCCTGGCGGAAGATCTCCAGTGCGTACTCGCGAGTCTGCAGCAGACCGGGGATGCGAGCGGTGGTGGAGTCCCGCAACGACCGGGCGTGGTGTTCGAGTTCGGCGAGGTCCAGGAGCGAGGGGGCGAGCGACTCGCGGTGCTCCTCCCACCAGCCGCGTTTCCGATCGCCGGTCATTGCGGCGATCGCGTCGACGAGTGCCTTGTCGGGGGAGGCGTAGTGGTCGGCCAGCGTGCGTACGCGCTCGGCGCTCACGCCCAACCGTGCGGTCTCCATGTTGCTGACCTGTGCCTGCTTCATGCCGAGCAACTGGGCGGCTTGCGTTGACGTCAGGCCTGCGTGCTCGCGCAGCTTGCGCAGCTCGGCGCCAAGCCGGAGTTGACGTCCCGTCGGGCTGTTCCTCACGGGCATTCCGGTCTCTCCTGGGTGCTTCTGTCACCCACAAGGGTGATTGTCTTTAGTATCCCCTGATTTGGGTGAAGAATATATCCGTAGCTCGCTACCTTGGCTTCAGGCGCCCCCACCCAGAAGCACACCGCTCGACGGAGCGACGAAGTCACTGGGCAACCGTCCAACTCCCCTCAGTGATCGGAGACTTCCGATGGCCACCGTATCGCCGCCCTGGAACTACACCCTTCAACTCCCGCGCGATCCACGCTCGCCGGGTATCGGCCGCGCGACCGTGCGGACCGTTCTGGCCGCCCTTGGGCTCGCCGAAGCCATTCCCGACGCCGAACTGGTCGCGTCCGAACTGCTCACCAACGCCCATCAGCACACCAAGGGGCCGTACGCCCTGCGCATTGTTCAACTCGGCGAGCCGGGCCGGTTCCGGGTCGCCGTCTGGGACACCGATCCGAGGGTTCCGCCCGGGTTCGGGGTTGACGGCGCCCCTGACGTCGTACCGCCGGTGGACGGTGAATGCGGCCGGGGGCTTCATCTCGTACGGGCCTGTGCGGACTCGTTGGGTGTTTCGGTGCTGCGGGAGCTGGGGGCCTCGAAGGGCGGGAAGCTGCTGTGGGCCGAGTGTCAGTGGGGTGACCTAAAGTGATGATGCCTGAGTGGAGCGTGAGTGAGGGGGCGGTGTGACGCAGGTCGAACGCAGCCGCAAGGGGACCCCGCGCACCCGTACGGGCCCTGAGGCCGAGGCGGGGGAAGGAGTCGCACAGTACGGTGGATTCGGCGCTGAGCGGGATGTCGGACCTCCCACCGACCCCGTTCGCGCAGCCGCAGAGGTGGAGGAACGGAGGCAGCGAGCCATGTCCGTGTCGCCCGGTGCCTCGATGTATCCGCGACCCCGGCCGGGGAATCTGCGCGAGATCGCCGAGAAGATCGAGGACGCGACGGGTCTGCGGGTGCAGATCCTGGGAGGAAAGCTCGTGATGTCCCCTGCTCCGCGTGGGAAACACGCGGGTGTGGTCAAGCAGGTGCGCCGGCAGCTTGAGGCGGTTGTTCTGCCTGACGGTCTGGACGTGTACGAGGTGTCCTCGATCGCTCTGCCCGAGGATCCGGACGACTACGCGACGCCGGACCTGATCGTGCTGCCCGTCGAATGGGAGGACGACGACGACTGGCTGGCCGACGCCGCTGACGCCGCACTCGCCGTCGAGGTCATCTCCCAGTCCGAGAAATCCCGGGACATCAGGGACAAGGCCGACTGGTACGCCGTCGTTCGCGTGCCTGTTCTCTTTGTCATCGATCCCAGGAAGGGCACCTGGGCCCTCCACGCCCACCCGGACAACGGCGCCTACCGTGACGTTCTGTCGGGCAAGTTCGGGGAGTCCGTTCTGCTGCCCGAGCCGTTCGGGGTCGAGATCGTGACGGACGGCTTTCCCGTGTACGGCGAGGCTCCGCGGGCGGCCCCTAGATCCGGGGGATGACCCTTTTCACGGCTTCACGGCTTCACGGCTTCACGGAGAATTTTCAGCGAGGAGCCTTACCCGTTCTTGCGTTCGCGCGTCACAGTGGCCCCTGATGAAGCGCCTCACTCGTCCCCCTGGTCGACCGGTGGCACGCCTGCTTCCCGTTGTCGCGTTGCTTGCCGTCACCTCCGTCTCCGGTGCGGCCCATGGAAACGCCGCCCCAGGGACCATCGGAGGCGCCTCTGCTGCGCGGGTAGTGCCGCGGAGTGCCCGGGTGGGGGCCCTGTTCAGCGGTGACTTGGAGGGCGGGCACTTCTGTACGGCCTCCGTCGTGCGCAGTGGAGGGCGGGATCTGATCCTCACCGCCGCGCACTGTCTGGGCGGGGACGGGGACACCGATGTCGTCTTCGCGCCCGGGTATCGGGACGGCCGGGCGCCCTACGGGCTGTGGCGGGTGAGCAAGACCTTCGTGCCGGGGGCCTGGAGCGACCGGTCCGACGAGGACAGCGACTTCGCCTTTGCCGTCGTCGCCTCCAAGGGCGGGCGGGATCTGGAGGATGCCGTGGGGGCGAATGTCTTTGCCACGGGGCGGGCGACCGGGGGCAGCGATGTCGTCGTCACCGGGTATCCCAACGTGCAGGAGGCGCCCCTCACGTGTACCAACCGGCCCACCGCGCAGAGTCGTACGCAACAGCGCATCGAGTGCCCCGACTTCACCGACGGTACGAGTGGGAGTCCTTGGGTGGACAGGGAAGGGGAGGTGGTGGGGGTGCTCGGGGGGTTCGAGCAGGGTGGGGCCACTGATGATGTGTCCTACAGCGCTGTGCTCGGGAGTGCGGCCGCTTCGTTGTACCGGGAGGCCACCGGTTCCGCCGACTCCTCCGGCTCCCCTTGACGGGCGGCGCGTTTCGTCATGATCACCGCCGGGTGTGGGTAGCCCCTCTACACTGGCGTGGGCGTACTCCCGGGCGGTGAGGGGCGGTTGACGGTGCGTAAGGCATGGATCGTGGCGAGCGTGGCCGTCGGGGGCACCCTCAGCTTCGTGATGCTGCTCGTCGTGGGCGTCTACCTTGTCGCCGGGAACGTGGCCGGCGGGGTGGGCAGCGGGAGCGTCGCGCTGGCCAAGGGGGCCGTGCCTGCCGCGTATTCGGCGCTCGTGCAGAAGTGGGGCAATCTGTGCCCCGCCATCAATCCCGCCCTCCTCGCCGCACAGCTGTACCAGGAGAGCGGATTCAATCCGAATGCGAAGAGTCCGGCAAAGGCGGAAGGGATAGCGCAATTCATCCCCGGCACCTGGGCCGCGCACGGAATCGACGGCGACGGTGACGGCGACCGCGACGTATGGGACCCGAATGACGCGATTCCATCGGCCGCGTCGTACGACTGCGAGCTCGCCTCCTATGTGAAGGACGCGCCCGGAGACCCGACGCACAACATGCTCGCCGCTTACAACGCGGGGGCGTACGCCGTCATCAAATACGGGGGCGTACCGCCGTATGCAGAGACCCAGAACTATGTGAAGACCATCACCACGCTGCAGACGAGCTTTGCGGCCCCTGTGGGGCGCGTCGACCCTTCCGAGCAGGCGGCGGGGGCGATCACCTACGCCCAGGAGAAGCTCGGCACGCCCTACCTCTGGGGTGGCACCGGTACCGCTGAGCAGCAAGGACGCTTCGACTGCTCCGGTCTCACCCAGGCCGCGTACAGGAGTGTGGGCATCGAGCTGCCGCGCGTTGCCAACGACCAGTACAACGCCGGGGCGCATCCCTCGCGGGACGAGCTGTTGCCGGGCGACCTCGTCTTCTTCTCCGACGATCTCACCAACTCCCGGGCCATCCGCCATGTCGGGATTTATGTGGGCGGCGGTTACATGATTGACGCACCGCGGACCGGCGCGGTCATTCGGTTCGATCCGATCGACACCCCCGATTACTTCGGGGCGACGCGGGTCACCGAAGATGGCGCGAAAGCGTTGCCCACCGCGGTGTGAGCGCAGCGTGAAACCATCCCCTGAGCTGCGGCTTTGCGTCTCTCTTCGATAACGTCTGAGTGATCATTCGGTGGAGAGTGGAACGTATAAACGGAGTTCGTGCGTTCCTGTTCCAGTGGTGGATTCACCGACGCCCGAACCGGGCGTTGGATGTGTCCCGTTTGTCACTTGTGGCACGTGTCAAGCGGTGGGTCCCTACGTCACGGGTGAGCAGGAGCGGCGCACGGAATCAGTGCGCTCTGGCAATGACGACGAAGGGGCCGCAGCACCATGGCTGGATTCGCCGAAACCGGGTCGAACCCCGACGTCGATCTGCTTTACGACATCAATGGCCTGGCCAAGGACGCGCCCCGGTGGTTCGACCGGGTGGTCGAGGTGGTCGGCGAGTACGGGCTGTTGATTGCCATGGTGCTCGTCGTGGTCTGGTGCTGGTGGAGTGTGCGGCGGCGGGGTGGGGACGAGGCGGCAGTGTCCGTGGCCGCGTTGATCTGGGCGCCGCTTGCCGCGGGCGTCGCCGTGCTCGTGAACATTCCGATACGGGGGTTCGTGGAGCGGCCTCGGCCCTTTCTGGATCATCAGGGCCTTGAGGTTCTGGTCTCCGGGAAGACCGACTACTCGTTCGTGAGCGACCACGCGACGATCACCATGGCGATGGGGGTCGGGCTGTTCGTGGCCAACCGGAAGTTCGGGCTGGTGGGGATAGGGCTCGCGCTGGTGGAGGGGTTCTGCCGGGTGTACATGGGGGTGCACTACCCGACGGATGTGGTGGGTGGGTTCGCGCTCGGGACGGCTGTGGTGTTGCTGCTGTCGCCGCTGGCCATGGCGCTTCTTACGCCGGTTGCTCGGGCTGTTGAGGGGTCGGGGTGGGGTCGGGTGTTGATTCGGGCCCGGGGGGCGGGCTCGGGTGCGGGGAGTGGGGCTGCTGTGGTTCCGGGGGCTCGGGCGGGGGCGGGTGCGGACGCGGATGCCGGGGAGCGGGATTTGGCGGCGTAGCCGCCGGGGGGTTCGCCCCCGCCGCCCCTACCCGTCCCATCCTGTTCCTGGGGGCTGCGCCGCCAGACCCCCCTGTCGGCCCTGAAGGGGCCTCGTCCTCAAACGCCGGACCGGCTGAAATGCCCCGGGCCTGGGCTGCGGGGACGGTGAGGGCGGGTTGGGCGGATGCCTTTGGGCCTGGGCTGAAGGAGCGGTGCGGGTGGACGGGGCTCATCCTCTGGTGGCGGGCGGGGGTGGGAAATGCCGGGGGACAGGGACGGCCCCCGGCTTCGCTACAGCGCCTGGGGGTACGTGAACAGTCGGGTCGGGTCGTACTGGTGCTTCAGTTTCTGGAGGCGGGTCGCCGCGTCGCCGTAGTACGCCTTGCGCCAGTTCTTCAGAGTCGGGTCCGTGTAGTTCTGGTAGGCGGCACCCGAGGCGTGCGGGGCCATGGCGTTGTGGGCCGATGTCAGCCAGGACTGGGCCGCCTTGCCCTCCGTACCCGCCCGCCAGGACACGATGTACTGGGCCAGCAAGCGGCTGCGCCGGTGGACGAATGCCGTCGCCGTGGGCGAGACCCGGTTCACCGCGCCCCCGAGTGCCGTGAACGCGATGCTGCCCGAGCCGCCCTGGACCGAGCTGATGCGGGAGAGGAGCGTCTGGATTCCGGCCGTGGAGAGGGAGCGGTCGAAGAAGTCCGAGCGGGCCGCGTATGTCTCCCGGCCCAACGCGCCCTGCGGCGAGCGTCCCGGGGTTCGGCCCGGCAGGTGGCACTGGGCGTCCGTCGCGAAGGACGAGCAGCCCGCGTACACCTCCATGGCCTCCTCGTACGAGCGGCGCTTGAGTGAGACGCTGCTCGCCGGAGAACCGATTCTGTCCGCCAGGCGGTCCACAGCGTTCTGCAGCTCCGTGTAGGTGCCCAGAGAGAACGCAGAGATGGAGATGGTCGGGGTGCCGCCGGCCGTGTTCGCCACGTGCAGGGAGGACCAGATCTCGTCCGGCTGCGTCGGGCCCCACTCCTGCCAGGCCTTCGTCACCGCCGCCGCCTTCCGCCACGGCCAGGACATGAACGCCGCCACCGCCTGGGGTGCCGGGTGGGTGCGGAAGTGGAGTTCGGTGACGACGCCGAAGTTGCCGTTGCCAGCCCCGCGCAGGGCCCAGAACAGGTCCTTGTTCGTGGTCGCGTTCGCCGTCAGTTCGCGGCCGTCCGCCGTGATCAGCGTGGCCTGGGTGAGGCTGTCGCAGGTCAGGCCGTACGCCCTCGACACAACGCCGTGGCCGCCGCCCAGCGTCAGGCCCGACACCCCCACCGTCGGGCACGAGCCCGCCGGGATCGTGACGCCCTTCGCCGTCAGGGCGCGGTAGACGTCGATCAGCTTCGAGCCGGCCCCCACCACCGCGGTGCCGCCGCCCGTCCTGACGCGGTTCAGTTTCGACACGTCGACGATCAGGCGGCCGTTGCCCGAGGACCAGCCCGCGTAGGAGTGGCCGCCGTTGCGGATCGCCACGGGCACGGAGTGGGCACGGGCGTAGGACAGGACCGTACGAATGTCGTCGGTGTGGGCTGCGTACGCCACCGCGGCCGGTTTGAGTCCGTCGAAGCGGGTGTTGTAGAGCTGCCGGGCCGATGCCCAGGAGGCGTCTCCGGGGCGGATGAGCGGGCCGTCGAGGTCTCGGCCGAGGGCCGTCCAGTCGGCGGGGGCCGAGGCGCTGGTCGCGGAGAGGGGCGTCGTCCCCCGGGGTGTGCCTGCCGCGGCCCCCTTCGTGTCCGGGCCCCCCTGGCCCTCGCACGCCGTCGTCGCCATCGCGGCCAGGGCGGCCACGCCGCCCCCCATGAACGTACGCCGGTGCATGGTGCTCCTCGGTGTCACGGTTCCCGCCCCCCAGGTTCCTCCGTTTGAGCCCGTGTTGGCTCCCGTCGAACGAGACGGGTTCCATGCATCGTGGGTTCCCTCACCCGCCGCGCTTGCGGAAGAAAGGGGAAGGCGGTATTCCGGGCTTGTACAGCAGAAACGGGGTGGCCGGGGCCGATCCCCGGGTCGGGACACACACACGTGTTCTCCCCGTGAGCATTCCGTTACCTCACCGCACCGACCGCAGGGGTTCACCCTCCGTTCACCCGCGCCCGTAGGTGGCTTCACCTGATCTGCCTACTTTCGGCCTTACCGGTGCTGCGCGTGCCCTGCTGGGCGCCCCGCACCGCCCATACTTCGCGACCTCGCACGCCGCCGGATCTCAGGACGGCGGCTCCTGGAAGGAAACACCAGACAGTGAAGCTTCAGCGCATGAACCGGCGGGCCCTCTCCCTCGGTGCTCTCGCCGTCTCCGGCGCCCTGGCCCTCACGGCGTGCGGCTCCGACGACACCGGCTCCGGCACGGGCGCCAGCAGCGGCGCCTCCACCGCGGCCAACAGCTCCATCAAGTGCGACGACGCCAAGGGCCAGCTGCTGGCCGACGGCTCCTCCGCGCAGAAGAACGCGATCGCCGCCTGGGTCAAGGCCTTCACGGCCGCCTGCCCCGACATTCAGATCAACTACAAGGGCGGCGGCTCCGGCGCCGGCGTCACCGCGTTCACGCAGGGCACGGTGGCCTTCGCAGGTTCCGACTCCGCGCTGAAGCCCGACGAGGTCACCGCCTCCAAGGCGGTCTGCTCCGGCGGCCAGGGCATCGACCTCCCGATGGTCGGCGGCCCGATCGCGGTCGGCTTCAACATCCCGGGTGTCACGGACCTCGTCCTGGACGCGCCCACCCTCGCCAAGATCTTCGACAGCAAGATCACGAGCTGGGACGACGCCGCGATCAAGGCGCTGAACCCGTCCGCGACGCTGCCCAAGCTGAAGATCCAGCCGTTCCACCGCTCGGACGAGTCCGGCACCACGGACAACTTCACCAAGTACCTGATCGCCGCGACCCCGGACAACTGGAAGTACGAGGGTGGCAAGGCCTGGCAGGCCGAGGGCGGCCAGTCCGCTCCGCAGTCCTCGGGTGTCGCCCAGCAGGTCAAGGCGACCGAGGGTGCCATCGGCTACTTCGAGCTGTCGTACGCCAAGGACATGAGCACGGTGTCCCTCGACACCGGCGCCGCCACCCCGGTCAAGGCCACCATCGAGAACGCCACCAAGGCAATCGCGGACGCCAAGGTCGTCGGCACCGGCGCCGACCAGGCGCTCAAGCTGAACTACACCACCAAGGCCGACGGCGCGTACCCGATGGTCCTCGTCACGTACGAGATCATCTGCGACAAGGGCAACAAGGCGGAGACCCTGCCCGCCACCAAGGCGTTCCTGCGCTACATCGCCAGCGAGGAGGGCCAGGAGATCCTCGTGGAGAACGACTACGCCCCGATCCCCGAGGACATCATCGCCAAGGTTCGCACGACCATCGAGAGCCTGAGCTGACCTGAGTGTGCGGCCCGGTCCTCTCACCGGACCGGGCCGCACCGTCCGGTGCACCGCCGCCAGGAGCCGCACCCCGGGTGCGGCCCCGCAGACCGGAGAACCCGATGGACATAACCACAAAGAACCCAGACACCACCCCACCCGCAGCTCCCGAGCCGCCCACGGCCGAGCAGAAGCGCGCCGCCCGCGGTGCCACCCGACCCGGTGACCGGATCTTCCTCGGTCTCTCCCGTGGCTCGGGCATCCTGCTGCTGGCGGTCATGGCCGCGATCGCGATCTTCCTGACCTATCGCGCGGTCCTCGCCATCAGCGAGGACGAGGGCAACTTCCTCACCACCTTCGAGTGGAACACCAACCTCAACCCGCCGAGCTTCGGTATCGCCGTCCTGGCCTTCGGCACGATCGTCTCCTCGATCGTCGCCATGGTCATCGCGGTCCCGGTCGCGGTCGCCATCGCGCTGTTCCTCACGCACTACGCCCCGCGCAGGCTCAGCGGTCCCATCTCGTACGTGATCGACCTGCTCGCCGCCGTACCGTCCATCGTGTACGGCCTCTGGGGCGCCCTGATCCTCGTACCGAACATGAACGGCCTCTTCGGCTGGCTCAACGACTACCTCGGCTGGACCGGCATCTTCTCCTGGGAAGAGGGCGCGCCGCGCTCGATGCTGACCGTGGGCATCCTGCTCGCGATCATGATCCTGCCGGTCATCACCAACGTCAGCCGTGAGGTGTTCCGGCAGACCCCCCGGATGAACGAGGAGGCCGCACTGGCCCTCGGCGCCACGCGCTGGGAGGTCGTCCGCATCGCGGTGCTGCCCTTCGGCCGCTCCGGTGTGATCTCCGCGTCGATGCTCGGCCTCGGCCGTGCGCTGGGCGAGACGATGGCCGTCGCCACCGTCCTCTCCCCGAGCTTCCTCATCCAGGCCAGCCTGCTCGACCCGGGCGGCGGCACCTTCGCCCAGAACATCGCCGCCAAGTTCGGTGAGGCGAACGAGTTCGGCCGTGACGCGCTCATCGCCTCCGGTCTGGTCCTGTTCGTCATCACCTTGCTGGTCAACGGCGCCGCCCGCGCGATCATCGCCCGCCGCGCCGAGTACTCGGGGGCCAACGCATGAGCACCGTCGTAGCCGAAAAGCCCGGTTCCCTGCAGGGCGCACGGCTTCCCAAGTGGTTCCCCTACGCTCTCGCCGGCGGGTCCGTCGCGCTCGGGATCGGCATCAGCTTCGCCGCAGGCCTGGACAGCAACATCCAGTGGGGCCTGATCGCCGCGATCCTCTTCATCGTCGGTACGTACGTCATCGCCACGCGCGTCGAGGGCAAGCGGCAGGCCAAGGACCGTATCGCGACCTCGCTGGTCTGGGTCGCCTTCCTGCTCGCCGTCGTGCCGCTGGTCTCCCTGGTCTGGACGACCGTCGCACGCGGTGTGAAGGTCCTCGACGTCTACTTCCTGACCCACTCGATGGGCGTGGTCGCCGACACCGAGACGGGCGGTGGTATCTACCACGCCATCATCGGCAGCCTTGAGCAGGTCGGTCTGGCCACCCTGATGGGCGCGCCGATCGGCGTCCTCACCGCGATCTACCTGGTGGAGTACGGGCGCGGCAAGCTGGCCAAGGCCGTCACCTTCTTCGTGGACGTCATGACGGGTATCCCGTCGATCGTCGCGGGTCTCTTCATCCTCAGCATCATGCTGCAGTTCGACATGGAGCCGTTCGGCTTCGCCGGTTCGCTGGCCCTGGCCATCCTGATGATGCCGGTGGTCGTCCGGTCGACGGAGGAGATGCTGAAGCTCGTACCGAACGAGCTGCGCGAGGCGTCTCTCGCCCTCGGCATCCCGAAGTGGCGCACCATCCTGAAGGTGGTCCTGCCGACCGCCATCGGCGGTATCACCACCGGCATCATGCTGGCGGTGGCCCGTATCGCGGGTGAGACGGCGCCGGTGCTGCTGCTCGTCTTCGGTAACCCCTTCATCAACAATGACCCGTTCGAGGGTGCGCAGGCCTCGTTGCCGCTGTACATCTATCAGCAGTACGGCGGGGGCGTGGAGACGTCGTACGACCGTGCCTGGGCGGCGTCGCTCACGCTGATCGCCTTCGTGATGATCCTCAACCTCGGAGCTCGCGGTATCGCCCGCTGGAAGGCTCCGAAGACAGGTCGCTGACGCGGCCGTTCGACAGCGACCTGTGGTCGGCCAGGTGGCCGCCCGCCCCCTCGAAAGAAGCAGTGATACCCATGGCCAAGCGAATCGACGTAAGCGGCCTCAGCGCCTACTACGGCTCCTTCCGCGCGATCGAGGACATCTCGATGACGGTCGAGCCGCGCTCGGTGACGGCCTTCATCGGCCCCTCCGGCTGCGGCAAGTCCACCTTCCTGCGCACCCTGAACCGCATGCACGAGGTCACGCCCGGCGGGCGGGTCGACGGCAAGGTCATGCTCGACGACGAGAACCTGTACGGCGCCGGGGTCGACCCGGTGGCGGTACGGCGTGAGGTCGGCATGGTCTTCCAGCGGCCGAACCCCTTCCCGACGATGTCGGTCTACGACAACGTGGCGGCGGGGCTGCGGCTGAACGGCTCGTACAAGAAGTCCGAGCTGAGCGACGTCGTGGAGAAGTCGCTGAAGGGCGCGAACCTCTGGAACGAGGTCAAGGACCGTCTGAACAAGCCCGGTTCGGGTCTGTCGGGTGGCCAGCAGCAGCGGCTGTGCATCGCGCGGGCGATCGCTGTCGAGCCCAACGTGCTGCTGATGGACGAGCCCTGCTCGGCCCTCGACCCGATCTCGACGCTCGCGATCGAGGACCTGATCGGCGAGCTGAAGGAACGGTTCACGATCGTCATCGTGACGCACAACATGCAGCAGGCGGCGCGCGTCTCGGACCGTACGGCGTTCTTCAACCTCGCGGCGGTCGGCCAGCCCGGCAAGCTGATCGAGATCGACGACACGGAGCGCATCTTCTCCAACCCGTCGGTCCAGGCGACGGAGGACTACATCTCGGGCCGCTTCGGCTGAGCCGTCGCTTCCCTGTCTGTTTCAAGGCCCCTCGCGGTGCTGCATGGCGGTGCCACCGCGAGGTCGAAGAGGGCCCGCCCCCCGGAGATTCCTCCGGGGGGCGGGCCCGTTCGTGTGTGCGGGGTGGTGGCGTGCCGTGGTTTTCTTCGCCCCCGCCGCCCCTACCCGTCCCGTCCTTCTGGGGCTCCGCCCCAGACCCCGCTCCTCAAACGCCGGAGGGGCTGGATTTCCCCGGCCGGGGCTTGATCTTTCAGCCCGTCCGGCGGGGCCACACCATCGCCGGGTGCCCGTTACAGGAACGCCAGGTACACGGCCCCGTAGCCGGCGGCAGCCACCACCGCCGCCGCCGGCATCGTGATGAACCAGCCCAGGACGATGTTCTTGGCGATTCCCCAGCGCACCGCCTTCACCCGCTTCGTCGCGCCCACGCCCATGATCGCGGAGGTGATGACGTGGGTCGTGGAGACCGGGGCCTTGAAGAGGTAGGCCGTGGCGAACATGATCGACGCGCCCGTGGTCTCCGCCGCGAAGCCCTGGGGCGGGTCCAGCTCGATGATCTTGCGGCCCAGGGTGCGCATGATGCGCCAGCCACCCGCGTACGTGCCCAGGGACAGCATCACCGCGCAGGAGATCTTGACCCAGACCGGGATCGGGTCGCCGTAGTCCTCGACGTCCGCGATGACCAGGGCCATCACCACGATGCCCATCGTCTTCTGGGCGTCCTGGAGGCCGTGGCCCAGGGCCATGCCCGCCGCCGACACCGTCTGGGCGATACGGAAGCCGCGCTTGGCCTTCGAGGGGTTGGCGCGGCGGAAGATCCACATGATCGCCGTCATCACCAGGTAGCCGGCCAGGAGGCCCACCACCGGGGAGACGAACATCGGGATGACGACCTTCTCCAGGACGCCGTCCCAGTAGACCTTCGTGCCGCCGGCCAGTGCCGCCCCCACCATGCCGCCGAACAGCGCGTGCGAGGAGGACGAGGGGAGGCCGAAGTACCAGGTGATCAGGTTCCAGGTGATCGCGCCGACCAGCGCGGCGAACAGGATCGCCATGCCCGAGGAGCCCTTGGGTGTCTCGATCAGGCCCTCGCTGACCGTCTTCGCGACGCCGCTGCCCAGGAACGCGCCGAGCAGGTTCATCACCGCGGCCATCGCCAGGGCCGCGCGGGGCGTCAGCGCGCGGGTCGACACGGACGTCGCGATCGCGTTCGCCGAGTCGTGGAAGCCGTTCGTGTACGTGAATCCGAGCGCGACCCCGATGGTCACGATCAGTGCGAAGGTGTCCATGTAAGGGTCAGGACTCCTTGACCGCGATGGTCTCCACCGTGTTGGCCACGTGCTCGAAGGCGTCGGCCGCCTCTTCCAGCACATCCACGATCTGCTTGAGCTTCAGCACCTCGATCGCGTCGTACTTCCCGTTGAAGAGGTGGGCGAGGAGCTTCCGGTGGATCTGGTCCGCCTGGTTCTCCAGCCGGTTCACCTCGATCCAGTACTCCGTCAGGTTCTCCATCGTGCGGAGGTTCGGCATCGCCTCCGCCGTCAGCTCCGCCGCCCGTGCCAGGACCTCGATCTGCTGCTCGACACCCTTGGGCAGTTCCTCCACGTTGTAGAGGACGACCAGGTCGACGGCCTCCTCCATGAAGTCCATGATGTCGTCGAGCAGTGAGGCGAGTTTGTAGATGTCCTCACGGTCGAACGGCGTGATGAACGAGGAGTTCAGCTGGTGGAAGATCGCGTGTGTGGCGTCGTCACCGGCGTGTTCCGCGGCCCGCATACGCTCTGCGATCTCGGCCCGCCCGGAGGCGTCCGCCCCGAGCAGTTCCATGAGGAGTCGCGAGCCCGTGACGATGTTGTCCGCGGACGCGGCGAACATGTCGTAGAAGCTCGTCTCCCTGGGGGTCAGACGAAATCGCACGTGAGGTCCTCGGAGTCCTTCGGGTTCGGTCAGGCTGATGCTAGGCGCAACATCCGGCCACGGCTAACGGGTCGCCCCCCAGTGTCGCCCATCGGTCGGCGGGGACTGCACGGTGGTCTGCACCGGCCCTATACCCAGCAAAGTTGGTTACGATATACCCGGCAGGGGTATATTGACGCTTTTGTGTCTGATGTTTGTTCAACGGGAGGACGCGATGACGACCACCGAGGCCGGCGCGGAGACGCCCGATGCGACGACCGACGCGGCAACTCACGCGGCAGCTGACGTGGTGACCGACCACGACCGGGGCGTACACGGGTATCACCAGCAGAAGGCCGAGCACCTGAAGCGGCTGCGCCGGATCGAGGGGCAGATTCGCGGGCTCCAGCGGATGGTCGACGAGGACGTCTACTGCATCGACATACTCACCCAGGTCTCGGCCTCCACCAAGGCCCTGCAGTCCTTCGCGCTCCAGCTCCTGGAGGAGCACCTGCGGCACTGTGTCGCGGACGCCGCCCTCAAGGGCGGTACGGAGATCGACGCGAAGGTGGAGGAGGCGACCAGGGCGATCGGTCGGCTGCTGCGTACCTGAGCCCTCCGGCCAGCCCCGTCATGTCCGTCGGTTTTCAGCCAGCCGAGGTGACCTTGCGCCCCTCGCGCTCCTCCGCCACCCGCAGTACCTCGTCGATGCTCTCCAGACTGAGCCGGTCCTCGCCGGCCGCCGAGGCCGCGATGATCAGATCTCCGCACAGCTCGATCTCGGCGAGGGCCACGTGGTCCTGAACTGCCGTACCGCCGACCGGAGCCACGTGCATCACCTCTTCTCTGCCGTCACCGCTTCCTAGAGTAGGGAGCGGGCCACACACCGCGCATGGCACGGACGGGCTAGTCCTTGCGCTTCGGCGGACGCAGCCGGGGGGCGCCGGGTTGCTCGTGCGGCTCGCTCGCCTGACACGCTCTCCTCGCCTTCCCCGATTTCCGTACGACAGTCTCACTGTTCGGCGATACGGCCCGCGTAGATGTCCGCCGGCCGCGGCAGCCGTACGTGCACGCGGGCCCCGAAGTCGTACAGCAGCGTCGTCGACGTGACCGCGACCGTGTCCTTCCGCTGCCCGTTGACGAAGCTGAACCGGTGCAGGAGCTTGCGGATGCGGCCCTCGTCGTCGAGGTAGGCGTCGAAGGGGACCCGGGCCGTGGCGAACCCTTTCGCCGCCGCTGCCAGCGGGCCCCTGTTGCCGGGCGAGGCACTCTTCGCGGCCTCGGCGAGGTCGGCCGTGCCCCGGTAGTGCCGTACCGAGGTGCCGGCGACGCGGGTCCGGCCCACGTAGGTCGCCTCGCGCGTCCCGCGCAGCATCTCGGCGGCGGCGAACGGGTCCGTGACCCCGCCCGTCACCAGGTTGCCGTCGGCCAGGGTCGCCGTGTCCACCCGTACCCACTTGTCGGCGGGGACGCCCGCGCCCCGGTTCTTCATGAACAGGGCGCCCGGGGCAAGGAGTTCGATGATCGGGCGGTGCGGGCTCGCGCCCGCCGGGTCCTGGGGGAGCAGCACCGTCAGGCGCCCGAGCCGCTTCGTGTAGTCGTAGACGCCCTCGCCCCGGATGGTGACGCGGGTGCCGCCGGTGGCCATCTCCATAAAGGTGGTGGTCCTGGAGGTGCCCGCGTCGACCAGGGCCGTGGCGGCCCGGTGCAGGACGCGGACCGGGTCGCCGGGCGGGCGGGCGTCCGTGGTGGTGGCCTCGCCGCCGCGTGTGCAGCCGGTGGCGCAGATCAGGAGACCGGTCGTCGCGGCGGCCATGACGGCCGCCCCACCGCCTCGCCAGTGTCGCCGCCGTCGCATCGCCGCCCACCCCCAAGCAGGGCCGTCGGTCCACGGCCTCCGTCGTCCGCTTAACGAGGGGTGGGGGAGGTTGTCACGCGGATACCGGTTACTCGCGTTGCCTCGCAGTGTCCGCGCCGGTCCGGGGGGTTATCCCCCGGGAGGGTGCAGCACCCGGGGATGGGTACCGTTGGGGGTGTGGCGCAGCACGACCGAGGCGAACCTTCTCAGCTCCCCGACGAACACTCCGTTTCCATGGTGGAACACGGGCCGTTCTGCTTCGCCAGATGCGTCTGCGGGTGGCGCGGGCCGGCCCGCCGGGCCCGCAGTCTGGCCCGGACGGACGGCAAGGGGCACGTGGACGACAGACCCTAGGGCCGACAGACCCCAGCTGCCCCGCCCTACTCCTTCGGCAGGGCCAGCAGCTCGTCGACCAGGTCCTTGTCGCGGGGCTGGGTGAGGCGTTCGCGGGCCGCCGCCGGGGGCAGCCACAGGATGAGGTCGACCTCGTCGTTCGGGGTGAAGGCGCCGGACGACGCCTCCGCCGCCCAGTAACTCACCTGCTTGGGGCGGCCGTTGACCTCGTAGTGCGCCGTGCTGAGGGGAGCGCCGGGGGCCGCGCGGTAGCCCGTCTCCTCCTCGACCTCGCGCAGCGCGGCGGCGAGTTTCTCCTCGTCGCGCTTCAGGTGGCCCTTCGGGTGCGACCAGTCGTCGTACTTCGGCCGGTGGACGAGACAGATCTCCAGGCCGCCGTCCAGGGGCGAGCGGCGCCACAGGACGCAGCCCGCCGCCAGTGCGGGGCGTTCGCCGTGGTGTCCGTCGGCGGGCGTCATCTCGCGCTCATCGCCTTCTTCTCCCAGGACTGCTGGAACGCGAACCTTGCCGCCTCGACCTCGTGGCGCTGGTCGGCGTGGAGCACGCCGAGCGCGTACGCCGTCGCCGGGGCGATGCGGGGGGTGCGTGCCGCCGCTGCCGCCGCCGCGGCGGCCTCGGACGCGTCCCGGTGCCGGTTGAGTGCCGTGCCGGCCCCCAGCATCCGTACGTCGAGCCGGGCCGCGTCGCCCTCCAGGAGCTCGTGGGCGTAGCGGCGCAGGCGCAGGAGGAGGCGTACGTGGTGCCAGGGGGCGTCCTGGGGGTGCGGGGCCGGGTCGGGGGAGAGGCCGTGGACGAGGGCCTCGGCGTTGTAGGGGTGGCCGGCGGTGAGGAGGGGGAGGGCGGTGACGGCGTCGCAGAGGCGTTCGTGGGCTGCGGCGGCGAGGGGGCGCAGGTCGGTGGTGGGGGCGGTGGGGGTGAGGGGGACTTCGCTGGCGAGGACGGCGACGTTGTCGGCCACCGCGTGGAAGCGGCTCGATCCCAGGGCCTGCAGGGCTGCCGAGTGGGATCGGGTGCGGGCCAGGGTCAGTTGGCGTTCGAGGAGGGCGCCTGCTTTCGCCGCCCCCACGGTCAGGTTGCTGCGGTCCGGGGGCGCCGCCGGATGGGACGGGGCACCGGCGGTGCTGCCCACGGCCACGCCCGCCTGGGTCGGGAAGGGGGTGACGCCGGACAGGCGGTGCAGCGCCAGCAGCAGGCGTTCCAGGCGGGCCGCGTACGCGTGTTCCCTCGCCAACGTGCCTGACAGCCAGGCCAGTTCGGGGTGCAGGGCCTCGGACCAGGTGGGGTCGAGGAGAGGGCGGAAGGTGTGGAGGGTGCCCGTGATGCGGCGGGCCGCGTGGCGCAGGGCGCGGGCCGCGTCCACGGGCTCCTCTCCAGGGGAGGCGGAGGAGCCCGTGTGGGTCGTACCCGTGCCTGTCTCCCTGTGCAGGCGCAGGGCGCGGAGGAACTCCGTCGCCTGCGCCCTCAGGTAGTCCGCGAGGGCGTCGGCCGCCACGGGTCCGGCCGTCGTGGGGTCGGTCGGGTCAAGGTGTCGCTGTGCCACGCCTACGCCTCCGGGCGTCTATAAGCATCTCCTGGACGTTCCGCAGTGGTTGGCCCTCGGAGTCCGTCGCGTGCCGGGTCCATTCGCCGTCCGGGCCCAGGTGCCAGGACTGCGTGGTGTCGGACATGCCGGTTTCCAGCATCCGGTTGAGCGCGGCCCGGTGGGCCGGGTCCGCGACCCTGACGAGTGCCTCGATGCGGCGGTCGAGGTTGCGGTGCATCATGTCGGCGCTGCCGAACCACACTTCGGGCTCGCCGCCGTTGCCGAAGGCGAAGAGCCGGGAGTGTTCGAGGAAGCGGCCGAGGACGGAACGGACCCGTATGTTCTCGGAGAGACCCGGGACTCCCGGCCGTACGGCGCAGATGCCGCGGACCCAGATGTCGCACGGGACGCCGGCCTGGGAGGCGCGGTAGAGCGAGTCGATGAGCGCCTCGTCCACCATCGAGTTGACCTTGATACGGACATACGCGGGGCGTCCGGCACGGTGGTGCTGGACCTCCTTGTTGATCCGTGAGATCAGACCGTCCCGCAGGGACTTGGGGGCGACCAGGAGGCGGCGGTACGTCTCCCGGCGGGAGTAGCCGGACAGCCGGTTGAACAGGTCCGACAGGTCCGCGCCCACCTGCTGGTCGGCTGTCAGGAGGCCCAGGTCCTCGTAGAGGCGGGCCGTCTTGGGGTGGTAGTTGCCGGTGCCGACGTGGGAGTAGCGGCGCAGTGTGTCGCCCTCTTGGCGGACCACCAGGGACAGCTTGCAGTGGGTCTTCAGACCGACGAGGCCGTAGACGACGTGGCAGCCGGACGCCTCCAGCTTCCGCGCCCACTTGATGTTGGCCTGCTCGTCGAAGCGGGCCTTGATCTCGACGAGGACGAGGACCTGCTTGCCGGCCTCGGCGGCCTCGATGAGGGCGTCCACGATCGGGGAGTCGCCCGAGGTCCGGTACAGGGTCTGCTTGATGGCGAGGACGTCGTCGTCGAGCGCCGCCTGCTCCAGGAAGGCCTGGACGGAGGTGGAGAAGCTGTCGTACGGGTGGTGGAGGAGTACGTCCCGTTCGCGCAGGGCCGCGAAGATGTCCGGCGCGGACGACGACTCGACCTCGGCCAGGTCGCGGTGGGTGCCGGCGATGAACTTGGGGAACTTCAGCTCGGGCCGGTCGAGGGAGGAGATGCCGAAGAGGCCGGTGAGGTCGAGGGGACCCGGCAGCGGGTACACCTCCGCCTCGGTGATGTTCAACTCCCGTACCAGCAGGTCGAGTACGTACCGGTCGATGGACTCCTCGACCTCCAGGCGCACCGGCGGCCCGAAGCGGCGCCGCATCAGTTCCTTCTCCAGGGCCTGGAGGAGGTTCTCGGCGTCGTCCTCCTCGACCTCCAGGTCCTCGTTGCGGGTGAGGCGGAAGGCGTGGTGCTCCAGGACCTCCATGCCGGGGAACAGCTCTTCGAGGTGTGCGGCGATGACGTCCTCGATGGGCACGTACCGGCTCGGGGAGGCCTCCAGGAAGCGGGACAGCAGCGGCGGCACCTTCACGCGCGCGAAGTGGCGGTGTCCGCTCACCGGGTTGCGGACGATGACCGCGAGGTTCAGGGAGAGGCCCGAGATGTACGGGAAGGGGTGCGCCGGGTCGACGGCCAGTGGGGTGAGGACCGGGAAGATCTGGTGGCGGAAGAGGGTGAACAGGCGGGCCTGCTCCTTCTCCGTCAGCTCGCTCCAGCGGACCAGGTGCACGCCCTCCTCGGCGAGCGCCGGGGCCACGTCCTCCTGGTAGCAGGCGGCGTGCCGGGCCATGAGCTCGCGGGAGCGGGCCCAGATCATCTCCAGGACCTCGCGGGGCTGGAGGCCGGACGCCGAGCGGGTGGCCACGCCGGTGGCTATCCGGCGCTTCAGGCCGGCTACCCGGACCATGAAGAACTCGTCCAGGTTGCTGGCGAAGATCGCGAGGAAGTTAGCCCGTTCGAGGAGGGGGGTGTTCGGATCCTCGGCCAGTTCGAGCACCCGCTCGTTGAACGCGAGCCAGCTGCGCTCCCGGTCGAGGAAGCGGCCCTGCGGCAGCAGCTCGCCGTCGTAGGGCGCCTCCTCGTACTCGTCGAGGTCGGCGTCGATGTCGGGTTCCAGGTCGGAGACCACGGCCGACACCGTGTGCGGGCGGTGGGAGGTCAGGGAGCCGACGGACGGCTGGGCGTGCTGTACCTGCGACTGGGCGTTTGGCTGGCTCATGACTCCATTGTTCCGCGCCTGGCCCGGGACAGGCGCGTCGGACCGCGCGGGCGGGAGCGCGGCGGGGCCGGACGGGTCCGCTCCGGTCCCGTTGGTGCCCTCTGGGGGCGGCGAAGGCTCAGGCACGGCGGGCGTCATTGGGTGAGCCTCGCAAGCCCGGCTGAATCACTGGTTACGGCGACATGACGTACGGGATATCGGGGGGCGGCTCGCGGGTGCCGGCCGAGGCGGGCCGGGGGTGAGCGGGGAGTGTGCGTACGCCCCTGCTGCTCTGCGGAGGGGCGTAGGCGGGCCGGTGCGCCGGCGGTCAGGCCGTGCGGCGGCGCAGCAGCCAGAAGGCGGTGGCCGTCGCGGCGGCGACGAGGGCGAGGACGAGTCCGGTCTCCATGAGCTGGAGGGGCCAGAAGTGGGAGGCGGCGTGGTAGTCGCGGTAGACGCCGGCGACGTCGTTGCGGGCGACGCACGCGGCCCGGTCGCCGCACAGCAGGCCGGGGAGCCGGGCCCCGGTGGAGGTGTAGGAGCCGGTGCCGACCGTCATGCCGAGGTCGCCCGTGCCCTTCCGGGTCTCGGCCGGCCACAGGTGTGGACGCAGGGACTGGAACTGCTGTACGACGATTCCGATGGCGACTGCTCCGACGCCGAGCCCCGCCAACGAGTGGCGCGCGACCATGCCCGCGAGGACGCCGAGGGCCAGGCCCAGCAGGGCGTAGGCGGTGGCGAGGGTGCCGTTGGCCTCGAAGATCTGGCTGTCGTACCAGCTCCAGCTGCCGTACCAGCGCGCCAGTTCGAGGTGGGACGTCCACAGCATGCGGTGCAGGACGGTGAGGAGGAGAGTGCCGGTGATGATCAGTACGGCCGGTACGGCGAGCTTGGCGGCGAGCCAGCGGGCCGGGGACACGGACTGGGTCCAGGCCAGCTGTGCCGTGCCGTTCTCCAGCTCACGGCCGATGAGCGCGCCGCCCGCCCACGCCGCGATCAGCAACGGGGCGACGGTGATGAGGGTGCTGCCGAGGGCCATGCCCGTGTCCCAGCGGCTCACGCGCGAACTCCCCGTGTCGCAGCCGAGGTTCGGATCGCCGTCACGGCAGCCCAACCGGGTCAGTTCCGCCAGGGCCGAGTCCGCGCCCGGCCCGTACGTCCACAGGATCACGCCGGCGGTCACGGCGAGGTACAGGATCCAGAACCAGAGTGCGGAGCGGTGCACGCGCAGCAGGGTCCAGGTGAGGCCGTGGAGACGGCCTGTGCGCTGTGCCGTGGGTCGCTCGGGTGCCGTGAGTGCGGTGGTGGTGGTCATACGGCGGCCTCCACCGTGTCGTCCAGGTGCAGGGGCGGTGCCTCGGGGGAGCGGAGGTGGGCGAGGACCAGTTCCTCCAGGGTGGGGGTGGTGCTCCGCCAGGTGCCGGTGAGGCGGCCCCCGGGGCGGATGAGGGCGGTGGTCTGGCGGCCCGTCGTACGGGACTCGATGACCGTGTGGTCGTCGAGGTCGGCGGCCGGGCCGGTGATCAGGGTGTGGGCGGCGAGCAGGTCGTCCAGCGGGCCGGCGAGGCGCACCTGACCGGCGCCGACGAGGAGGACGTGGTCGCAGGAGCCCTCCAGCTCGGCGACGACGTGCGAGGACATGACAACCGTGGTGCCGTTCTCGGCGGCGTCGGCCATCAGGGTGCCCATCAGCTCGTGCCGGGCGAGCGGGTCGAGGTCGGCCATCGGCTCGTCCAGGAGCAGCAGTTCGGGGCGCTTGCCGAGGGCGAGGGCGAGCGCGACCCGGGTGCGCTGGCCGCCGGAGAGGGCGTGGATCTTGACGTCGGGGTCGAGGGCGCCGTCCGCGACGACGCGCTCGGCGACGGCCGCGTCCCAGCGCCGGGGGTTGAGCTCCCGGCCCAGGCGGAGGGTGTCCTCGACGGTGAGCTGGGGGTGCAGGGGCTTGTCCTGGGCGACGTACGCCATGCGCTCCCGCGCCGCCGCCGGGCTGGTGCCGAGGACGGTGAGCGTGCCCTCGGTGGGCCTGAGCAGACCGGCCGCGTGGGCCAGCAGCGTCGACTTGCCGGCGCCGTTGGGCCCGACGACCGCGCAGACGCGCCCGGCCGGCAGCCGGAACGTGCACGCACGCAGCGCCCAGCCCTTCCGCCGGCCGAACCGCTTGCCCAGCCCGGCCGCCTCCATGGCGGTGTCGGTCATCCCTGCTCCCCCTTGAAATAGGTGTCGAGTACGGAAGTGAACAGGGCCGCCACGTCGTCCCGTTCGAGGCCGGCTTCGCGCGCCCGGACCGCCCAGTCGCCCAGTTCGGCGCCGAAGGGGGAGTCCGCCGGGGCTGCCCCCAGCGACTTGCGGACGAACGTGCCGAGGCCCCGCCGCGCCTCGACCAGGCCCTCGCGTTCCAGCTCGCGGTAGGCCTTCAGGACGGTGTTCGGGTTGATGGCGGTGGCCTCCACGACCTCACGGGCCGTGGGCAGCTTGTCGCCGGGTTCCAGCAGACCCAGGCGCATGGCCTGTTTGGTCTGCTGCACGATCTGCAGATAGGTGGCGACGCCGGTGCGCCTGTCGATGCGGTACTCGACCACTCGTGCAACCACCTTTTCACTAATTGAATAGTGAAAGCGTGAACCAAGGGTGGGGGCGGTGTCAATATCACCGCCCCCACCTTCGGCAGGCGCTCGCTGTTCGGTGCCCGGGTGCTACGACTCCGTGCGGTACATGAGGTCCGTCTCGTGGGTCTCGAAGCCCAGCCGCTCGTACAGGCTCACCGCCGCCGTGTTGTCCGCGTCGACGTACAGCATCGCCGTGGGCAGCCCGCGCTGTGCCAGGTGGCGCAGGCCGATCGTGGTGAGCGCCCGGCCGAGGCCGCCGCCCTGGGCGCCCGGGCGCAGGCCGATGACGTACACCTCGCCGAGGCCCTCCGCCGCGTGCGTCTTCGTCCAGTGGAAGCCGATGAGTTCGCCGTCGCGGAAGGCGAGGAAGAAGCCCTCCGGGTCGAACCAGGCCTCGGCCCTGCGGTCTTCGAGGTCGCGCTGGGTGAGGGAGCCCTGCTCGGGGTGGTGGGAGAAGGCGGCGGCGTTCACGGCGAGCCAGGCCGCGTCGTCCTGGCCGGGCACGAAGGTCCGTACCGTCACGTCGTCCGGGAGCTTCGGGTCGGGCAGCTCCAGGTCGGTCAACGGCCGCCGCAGCTGGCGCAGTTCGCGGAAGAGGGCGAGGCCGAGGACCTGGGCGAGGTGCCGGGCGGCGGAGTGGCCGCCGTGTGCCCAGACGCGCAGCCGCTTGCCGGAGGCGGCCAGCAGGGCCGAGCCGAGGGCACGCCCGTGCCCGTGGCCGCGATGGGCCGGGTGGATCACCAGTTCGGCGGCCGGTGCCTCGACCGGGTCGGTGTCCTCCAGCTGTGCGTAGCCGACGAGTTCGCCGCCGACGATCAGAAGGAAGTGCGACACGCCCTCGCGGGCGCCCCCGCGCAGTTGGAGCCGCCCCTGCTCCGACACCGCCTGCTGGCCGTCGATCCGGGCGGCGTCCGCGAGCAGCGCGAGGACGGCGTCGGCCAGCTCGGGGGTGAGGGCGGCCCGGGTGTCGATGGAACGAGACAGGCCGGGGGGGCCGGAGGGCGCGGTGTCGTCGCTGGTCATGGCTACGAGGGTAAGGCCTGCCCGATTCATGGTGAATCTCCCGGGGAGGCAACCGTTCCGTAACCCTGAACCCCTGTCGCGCTACGCGCGTTGACCCTAGGCTGCGCCGGGACGGGACTGAGTTCTCACCCTCTTCTTACGTCGCCCTTTCCCGGGGCGATCCCAAGTCTTCCGAACCTTGCTCACTTCAGGGGGGCACATGCCAGCCACACCCCAGCCGTACCACCGCCGCAGACGCCGTACGCGCGCGCTGCTCGCCGGCGCCGCCGGCATCGTCACGGTCGGCGCGCTCGCCGCCGCCACTCTTCCGGCCAGCGCCGGTGTCAGCGCGTCCAAGCCCGGCGGCCACGGGCAGGGCAAGCCGAGCCGCTACCAGGACGTACAGCTGCTGTCCTTCAACGACCTGCACGGCAACCTGGAGCCGCCGTCCGGCTCCGCCGGCCGCGTCACCGAGATCCAGGCCGACGGCACGACCAAGACGATCGACGCGGGCGGTGTCGAGTACCTCGCCACGCACCTGCGCGAGGCGCGCGGGGACAACCCGTACTCGATCACGGCGGCCGGCGGCGACATGGTCGGCGCCTCCCCGCTGATCTCGGGCCTCTTCCACGACGAGCCCACCATCGAGGCGCTCAACGGCCTCGACCTGGACGTCACCGCGGTCGGCAACCACGAGTTCGACGAGGGCGCCAAGGAACTGGGCCGCCTGCAGAACGGTGGCTGCCACCCGACCGACGGCTGCTATGTCAAGGGCAAGAAGTTCAAGGGGGCGGACTTCCCCTACCTCGCGGCGAACGTGCTCGACGAGAAGACCAGGAAGCCGATCCTCAAGCCCTACTGGGTGTGGAAGAAGAACGGCGTCAAGGTCGGCTTCATCGGCGTGACCCTTGAGGACACCCCGGGTGTCGTCTCCGCCGAGGGCGTGAAGGGCCTCAAGTTCAAGGACGAGGTCGAGACGATCAACAAGTACGCCAAGGTGCTGGAGAAGCAGGGCGTCAAGTCGGTCGTCGCGCTGATCCACGAGGGCGGCCTCCCGGCCTCGACGGCCTACAACTTCGACTGCGACGCGGCGGGCGGCGGCTCCGGCATCTCCGGTCCGATCGTCGACATCGCGAAGAACATCACCCCGAAGGTCGACGCGCTGGTCACCGGCCACACGCATGCCGCGTACGCCTGCACGATCCCGGACCCGTCGGGCAAGCCGCGCACGGTCACCTCGGCCGCGTCCTTCGGCCGCCTCTACACGGACACCACGCTGACGTACGACCGCTGGACGGGTGACATCGCCCGTACCGCCGTCTCCTCCGCGAACCACGTGGTCACCCGGACCGTCGCCAAGGCCGCGGACATGACCGACCTGATCGCCCGGTGGAACACCCTCGCGGCGCCCATCGGCAACCGCGCGATCGGTTACATATCCGGCGACATCCCCAGCGCCGGCATCGAGTCCCCGATGGGCGACCTCATCGCCGACGCGCAACTGGCGTACGGCAAGAAGCTGGACGCGGGGACCGACCTCGCGCTGATGAACTCGGGCGGTATCCGCGGCGGGCTGACGTTCGCGGCGAAGGGCACCGAGGGCGACGGTGTCGTCACCTACGCCGAGGGCTTCACGGTCCAGCCGTTCTCCAACACGGTGAACCTCCAGGACTTCACCGGCGCCCAGCTGATCTCCGTACTCCAGGAGCAGGTGAGCGGTTCGAACACGGCTGCTCCGAAGATCCTCCAGGTGTCGTCGGGGCTCACCTACACGCTCGACATGACGAAGGCCGGCGCGGCGCGCGTCATCGCCGACTCGGTCAGGCTGAACGGTGCGGCGATCGACCCGGCCGCCACCTACCGCGTCGCGACGAACAGCTTCCTCGCGGGCGGCGGCGACGGCTACCCGACGCTGGGCCAGGGCACGAACGACCTGGTCGGCGGGGACGACCTGCTGGCGCTGGCGGACTACCTGACCGCCAACTCCACGGCCACGACGCCGATCGCGCCGCCGACGGCGAAGCGGATCACGATCGTGCAGTAACCAGTAACCAGTAGTTGTCTGCCGAAGGGCCCAAGGCGTATCGCCTTGGGCCCTTTGTTATGCCCGTAATAAGTCCTGTGTGAATAGTGGATCGGTTCCCCGGGGTTCCTGAAAATTGGTCTCAGTTGCAATTAATCGAGGTCTAAGTGGAATTGGCTTTTTCCTCTTATCGGGTCCCGTAGTGTTTTCCATGTCGAAACCGAACGACACCGAACAACACGAAAACCAAGGAGAATCGCATGAGCTTCCACAAGATCGCCCCCGTCAAGAAGGCCGCCAAGCCCGCCGCCCACGCCCCGAAGCCGAAGGCTCCGAAGAAGCCGGCGCCCCAGAAGGTGCAACGTCGTCCGGTCGGGCACCAGCGCTGAGACCCGCCATGAGGCGGGGTCACCGCAGGACGAGCACATCGTCCCGGTGGCCCCGCCTCAGGCGTGTAGGGAGAAAGGGAAAGGGAGTTGAGCATGAGGGAAATCCGGGAGGCATTCCGCAGGTTCTGGCCGTTGACGCGCGGCGACCGGAAATGGCTGGTGGCGATCGTGGTGTGCGTGATGGTTTCCGCACTGGCCGAGACCGCCGCGATCCTGCTGTTCGCGGAACTGACGGACAACGCCCTGAAAGCCGGTTCCCTCGCCGCCTTCTGGGGTCCGGCCGGCGCCTGGCTGGCCGTCGCCGTGCTCGGCGCGTTCGTCGGTTATGCCGGAAACTCGCTCGCCACCTGGACCGCCGAGAGATTCGTCCTGCGGCTGCGCGCCAACGTTTTCCGGCACGTCCAGGATCTCCCGCCGCACTTCTTCCAGAAGCACCGCCAGGGCGACCTGGTGGAGCGCCTCACCGGTGACGTCGAAGCCATCGAACAGATGGTCGTCTCGGGAGTCGTCGGCACCGTCTCCGCCGTCTTCTCGGCCCTCTTCTACTCCGCCGCCGCCCTCTGGCTGCGCTGGGACCTGGCCCTGGTCACCTTCTTCCTCGCCCCCCTCTTCCTCCTCGCCGCCCGCCGCTTCGCCGGCCGTATCAGGACGGCGAGCCAGGACGAGCGGGTCGCCGACGGCGCGATCACCTCCGTGGTGGAGGAGTCCCTCGGCAACATCGTGCTCACCCAGGCCTACAACCGCCGCCGCGACGAGGAGAAACGGCTCGACCGCGAGGCCCGCGCCTGGATGAGGGCGACTGTGCGCGGGGCGCGGCTGAGCGAGATGTACGAACAGTTCGTCGAGGTCGTCGAGACGCTGTGCGTCCTCACGGTGATCGGACTCGGCGTCTGGGAGATCTCCGCCGGCCGTATGACACTGGGTGCCCTGCTGGCCTTCGCCGCCTTCGTCGGCTACCTCTATCCGCCGATCCGCAGCCTCGGCCAGCTCGGCCTGACCCTGACGGCGGCGACCGCGGGCGCGGAACGCCTGGGCGAGCTGCTCGACGCCGAGCCGGCCGTCGCCGACCCGGTCGAGCCGGTGGCCCAGTGGCCGGTGCGCGGCTGGGTCGGCGTCCACGGCGCGTCCTTCACCTACCCGGGCACGGCAACGGACCGCCGTCCGTCGTTGCTGGACGTGACCTTCACCGCCGCCCCCGGCGAACTGGTCCTGATCACGGGAGCGAGCGGCGCGGGAAAATCCACCCTGTCGAAACTCCTCACCCGCTTCTACGACCCCTCGGCGGGCGTGATCTGCCTGGACGGCGTCCCGCTGACCGACGTACCCCTCACCTTTCTGCGCGAGAACGTGGCACTGCTGCCGCAGGAGACGCTGATCCTGCACGGGTCGATCCGCGAGAACATCGAGTGCGGGCACCCCGGCGCGAGTGACGCGGACATCGAGGCGGCGGCGCGGGCGGCCGACGCGCACGACTTCGTCGCCGCGCTCCCGGAGGGGTACGGGACGAGGATCGCCCCCGGCACGGCCACGCTCTCCGGCGGTCAGTTGCAGCGGATCGCGATCGCCCGGGCGATGCTGCGCCGGGCCCCGGTACTGGTCCTCGACGAGCCGACGGCCGGCCTGGACTCGATCGCCGCCCGCCGGATCGTCCCGGCGCTGCGACGGCTGATGGCGGGCCGTACGACCATCATGATCACCCACGATCTGAGCCTCGCCCCGGACGCGGACCGCATCCTGGTCGTCGACGAGGGCCGCCTCACCGAGACGGGCACGCACGACGAACTGATGGCGCGGGGCGGGCTGTACGCGCGACTCGCGGCACCCCTGTCGCCGACGCCGACGCCGACGCCGACGCCGACGCCGGCACCCGCACCCGCACCGGCACCCGCACCGGCACCCGCACCCGCACCCGCACCCGCACCCGCACCGGCACCCGCACCCGCACCGGCACCCGCACCCGCACCGGCACCCGCACCCGCACCGTCATCTTCGTCGTCACCGGTGCCGGACTACTGGCGGGAGGAGACGCTGACGCTCGCCCTGAGGGTGTAACCCATCCCCCCCGTACGGTGTGGACGAGCCGGGGTTCGCCCCGGCTCTCCAGGTTCCGGCGCAGGTACATGACGTACACGTCGAGCGTGTTGGAGGCGGGCTGCCGGGGGTGCGGGTTGTTCCGTACGTCGGTCAGCCGGCCGTCGGTGTCCAGTCGCCCAGCCAGTCCGCGACCTCCTGGCCCGTGGCCTGGGCGTCGGTCAGGTGCGGGCGGTCGCTGCTCGCGGCGCCCGAGCCCGCGCCGGTGTTCCTGTACTCGGCGAAGCGGTCGTCCTTCCAGGAGAAGCCGCTCATGTCGGTCCAGGGGGTCGTCCTGATCGCGGCGCTCAGGGAGGTGTTGCGGATGGTGGTCTGCGGGTCGAGAGACGCGTCGCCGCCCGCGTGCCAGGGGCGGCCGAGGTAGAAGCTGCGGTCGGAGACGTCACCGTTCACCGTGGAGTTGGCGATCAGGATGCCCTTGCGGTTCGCGGCGGTGCTGGGGGCGGTGACGTAACCGGCGGAGGTGCCGTTCCAGCGCTTCTTCAGGGTGATGACGGACTTGTCGATCACGGCGGTGGCCCGGCCGAAGATGAAGTCGGTGTTGCCGACGACGTAGGAGTTGGTGACGTAGACGCGGCCCAGCCTGTCCTTGGACGCGGTGTCCACCAGCAGGGTGTCCTGGTCGCCGCTGATGATGACGCCGTCGAGGAACACCTTGTCGGCGGCGGTGCGCAGGGCGACCGCCTGGCCCGCGATGTCCTGGTGCGCGGCCTCGTCGAAGTCGTTGGAGATGGTCAGGTTGCGGGCCTGGAAGTCGTCGGCCTCGACGGCGACCGTGGCGCTGCCGCCGGTGCCGTACGTACCGGAGCCGTCGGGCTTCGGCGTACCGGACGCGTTGTTGTAGACGATCGTGGTGTCCTTGCGGCTGCCGCCGCTGCCCTGGATGGTGACGTGCGGCTTGTTGGACGGGACCTTCACCAACTCGCGGTACGTGCCCGGCTTCACGGAGATGACCACCCGGGAGGCGTTGTTCGCGGGTACGGCGTTCACGGCGGCCTGCACGGTCCGGTACTGGCCGGAGCCGTCCGCGGCGACGGTGAGGGTCGTGGCCGCGGCGGCTGTCGTGGTGCCGCTGCCGGTCGTCGCCTTGGCAACGGAACTGCGCGGCCCCGCACCGGACTTGAGGAGCGCGGGCACATCGGCCGTCTTGTCCGGCGTGTAGCTGTAGTACGACCTCGGGTTCCAGGCCGCGCCCGGACCCCCGCTCTCGTTCCTGCCACTGGTCCCGGAGAAGGTGTTGCCGCGCTGGACGACGGTGGCGGTGGCGTCGCGGACGACGGGGTTGGTCATGCCGTGGAAGTAGGAGTTCTCCAGCACCATGTTGGTCCTGCCGCGCGAGTAATTGCCGTACGAGGACTTGATGGTGGTCCCCGCCTCGTCCTCCAAATAGTTGTTGTAGAGGTGCGCGTGGGCCACGTTGTCGGTGGACGGGTTGCGCTGCTCGGTCTCGCGGATCCAGTTGTGGTGGATCGTGATGTCGGCGGTGGTGTTCTCGGTCCAGCCGATGCCGAAGGCCTTGTTGTCCTGGCTCAGCCTGTTCCAGGACACGGTCAGGTAGGTCGTGTCCTTGCGGCTGTCGATGAGACCGTCGGCCATGTGCCGCAGGTCGTTGTGGTCGATCCACACGTGATGGGCGCCGTCCATCTGGATGGCGTCGAAGTCGTGCTCCTTGTCGTTCCAGACGCCCTGGTAGGCGTCCCGGATCGTCAGGTTCCGGATAATGACGTTGTGGACACCCTGCCCGAGGAAGAACCCGCCGCCCACGATGTGCCCGGAGGTCCCGGACCCGATGATGGTCTTGTCGGAGGCGACCTTGATCTCCTTGCCGACCGGGTTCATGGTGATGGTGGCGGCGACGACGATGACGTACGGCTCGGCGGCGGTCGCGTACTTCTCCAGGTCGGCGAGCGTCCTCACGGTGACGGTCTGGCCGTCCCGGCCGCCGTAAGTCCCGTTCTGACCAAGGGCGTTCACGGAGGCGAAGCCGTCCGCGACATCGGTGACGCCGGCGAGGGCGGAGGTCGCGGTGGCGGAGGCCGCGGCGGACGCCTTCGGCTGCGCGTCCGCGCCGAACACGCCGAGGGCACCGCCGTAGGCCATGGCTCCGGCGGAGGCGAGGGCCAGCGGGACTCCGGCGAGCAGTGCGGTCCTACGGCGGCGGTGGTGACGGGTGCGGCTGCGGCTACGGGACTTGCTGCGGGTTTCGCTCACGGCTGCTTCCGATCGGGTCAGGGGGCAGGGGGGTGGATCAAGAGGGATCAACTGGAGGGGGAACCACGTCACTTGGCTGTCGCAGCCGTCGGGGGAAAGGTTGCCGTGCCGAGGAGGCGACGGGGGACCGGAAGGGAAGCGGAATGATCGGGACGGTGTTCCGTACGGACGACGTACCTGCGGGCGACAGATTCGACTACTGGCAGGAACTGGTCGGCCGGACGCGCTCCAGCGCACTCGTCAGCGACCACGCCGCCGACTTCTGGGCGGAGCAGCGGCTGATGGAGCTGGGGCCGGTGGTCGTGAGCCAGATGTCGTTCCTGCCGACGCGCTACCGGCGGACCGAGAAACTGGTGCGCCAGGCCGACCCCGAGCTGTATCACCTGACGCTGCTGCTCGACGGCGGGCTGGCGCTCGACCACGCCGGGCAGACCAGCACGTTCACCTCACGTGACCTGCACCTGGCCGACAGCTCGCAGCCCTACGACGTCAGGTCGGCGGACGACCGGCAGGGCGGCCTCGTCACCGGAATGGCCGTGGACTTCCCCAAGGCGCTGCTGCCCCTGCCGCCGCACCGGGTACGGGAGTTGCTGGGCCGGCGGCTGCCGGGGCTGGAGGGCGTCGGGGCGCTCGTGGCGGACTTCGTCGTCGGTCTTGACCGGCAGGCCGGCACACTCCAGCCGTCCGACGCGCCCCGCCTGGGCACGGTCGTCCTCGACCTCATGTCGGCCTGGTTCGCCCAACTGCTGGAGGCGGAGGCCGCGTTGTCGCCGGAGACCCGGGGGAGGGCAATGGCGCAACGCGTCCAGGAGTTCATCCGGCAGAACCTGCACGACCCCGAACTGACGCCCCCGGTGATCGCCGCCGCCCACCACATCTCGCTGAGCTATCTGCACCGCATCTTCCAGCAGCACACCCAGGGCGAACCGGTCGCGGCCTGGATCCGCCGCCGACGCCTGGAGAACGCCCACCGCGACCTGGCGAACCCCTCGCTGCGCGGCACCCCGATCCACACCGTCGCGGCCCGCTGGGGCTACCGGCGCCCTTCCGATTTCACCCGGGCGTTCCGCGCCGCGTACGGGATGTCACCCAGGGACTACCGCCAACAGGCCCTGACGTAAGGGCAGGAGGACGCGAGTAGACGCAGTGCCAAGAAACTGTGGACCGGTTGCGAACGACAACCCGCCGACAACCAGGCATTGTCGTTTCTGCAACGGGGGAACCCTCGGTCGCGGGACTGTTCCTCTCGGCTCCGCGACCGAGGAAACCCGGCATCACCACTCCGTCGGGATCCGCCCACCCCGGCTGACCGCGATCCGCAGGACGTCCGCCTCCGACTCGGCGGCCCGCGTGAGCGCGAACTGATACCCGACAGCTGTAACTCGCGCGGATCACAACGGAAGCCCCAAAAGGCCCGTATGCCGGGATGATCTGGGCCACCATGGGGAATGCCCCGTGGCACAGCCGCGCGGCGCACTATCGCGAGCGGGGCGCGACGGGAGGCCACGGGGTGCGGAGAGAGGTGGACGCGGGGGACGGGCGCCGATTAGCCGTCGAGGTCAGCGGCGACCCGAGTGGTCTGCCGGTCTTTCTGCTGCACGGCACACCGGGCAGCAGACTCGGACCGGCTCCCCGGCCGATGCTTCTGTACCACCAGCAGGTACGCATGATCACCTACGACCGCCCCGGTTACGGTCGCTCGGACCCGCTTCCGGGACGTCTTGTCTCCCATGTCGCCGCCGACGTCGCGGCGATCGCGGACGCCCTGGGTATCGCACGGTTCGCGGTCGTCGGCCGTTCCGGTGGCGGCCCGCACGCCCTGGCGTGTGCCGCTATGCTGCCCGACCGGGTGACCCGGGTCGCGGTGCTGGTGAGCCTGGCGCCACGCGACGCCGACGGGCTGGACTGGTTCGCCGGCATGGCCGCCTCCAATGTCAGCGAGTACACCCAGGCCCTGGCCGGACCGGACCGGCTTGCCGCCAGTCTGCGCAAACGCTCCGTCGCGATCCGGAAGGACCCCGTACGACTGCTGACCCAACTGCGCAGGGAGCTCACCGAGTCCGACCTGCGGGTGGTCGCCGACGCGGGCATCAGGGGCATGCTGCTGCGCAACTACCGGGAGGCGCTGCGGGTGTCGGCCGACGGCTGGGTGGACGACGCCCTGTCCTTCTGCAGCCCCTGGGGCTTTTCCCTGACCGGCATCTCCGTACCCGTGCTCCTGTGGCACGGAGAGCAGGACTCGTTCTCCCCGGCCAGCCACACCCGCTGGCTGGCCACGCGGATACCCAGCGTGACCGCGATTCTTCAGCCCGCCGCCGCACACTTCACATCGCTGCGGGTGCTGCCGGACATCGTGACCTGGCTGCTGGCCGGCCGGCCGCTTCCGTCGGCCGACCGGTCCTGAACTCCCGTATATGGCAAGGGCGTTCAGACGGGCAGGGGCTCCAGGTCCCGGTGGATGCGCTTGCCCGCCCGTACGCTCACGGTGTGCGGGTGCTCCTCGCCGAGCAGCCGTGCCAGATCCTGCCGGGCCCCCTCCTGGAGTTGATCGGCCTCAGGCGCCCGGCCCAGGGCCCGCAGGGTGAGTGCCAGGTTGGCACGGCACACGATGGTGTCCGGGTGGTTCTGGCCGAGGCTGGGCTGGAACCCGGTGACGGCCAGCCGCTCCAGCGCCTCCGCCCGCTGCAACTCCCCGTCCTCCGCGAGAACGTTGGCGAGGTTGACCGCGCAGGACAGGCTGTAGGGGTGGTCCTCGCCGAGCACGTCCTGCAAGGTGGCGAGGGTGTCCTCCAGCCGGATCCGGGCGTTCTCCCGGTCGCCCGAACCCCGCAGGAATATACCGAGGTTGTTGAGCGCGGCCAGGGTCGCCGGATGGCGGGTGCCCGGCGCCTGCTGATACTGCGGGACGATCTCCCGGGCCAGCGCGAGCGCCTCGTCGCGGGCGCCGGTCGCGTACAGGTCGGTGGCGTAGTTGAGGGTGCAGTCCAGCACGTCGGGAGTGGAGGCCGGGATCTCGCGGGCTCGGTAGAGCTCACGGGTCTGCTGGGTGATCAGGCGGGCCTCCTCGACCTGCCCGGCCTTGCGCAGGGAGACGGCGAGACTCTTGGCGGTGCGCAGGGTCTCCGGATAGGTGTCGCCGAACAGCCGCTGATAGGCCTCGTAACTGCTGCGCAGCAGTGAGATCGACGTGCCGTACTCACCCACCTCACGCAGGTCGCGGCAGAGGTTGGTGGCGGTGGTCAGAGTCGCCGGATGGTCGGGGCCCAGATCGTTGCGCCGTCGGTCGTAGATCTCCTGGTCGATGTCGAGGGCCTCGCTGTAGCGGCCGAGCAGGCGCAGGCACAACGCGCGGTTGTTGTTGGCGTTGAGGGTGCTCGGGTGGTCCTCGCCGAAGCTCTCCTTGAAGCCGCTGTACGCCTCGATGGCCAGGTCCAGGGCCTCCGTGAAGCGGCCGATGCTGCCGAGGTCCATGGCCAGCCCACTGGTGGTCATCAGGACGTGCGGGTGGTCGGCGGGCAGCAGGACGCGCTGGCGGGCCAGCGTGTCCGTGCCGAGGCGCTCCGCCTCGACGTACTTGCCCAGCGAGCGCAGCACGTTGGCGATCTGGAAGCACAGGTGGAGGATCTGGGTGTGGAGGTTGGTGACGTAGCGTTTTTCCACGGCCAGTGCCGACAGGTCGCCCTCGTCCGCCCCGCTGGTCAGGCCCGCCGCCTGGGCGATCCGCCCCTCCAGCCCGGTGAGCCGGTCCCGACGCGCGGTCAACTGGTCCTCCCACGCCGAGCGGAGTTCCTGGCCGAGGGCGAGGGCGGCGCCGAGATCGCCGCGCTTCCACTGGTAGCGCACCCGGTCGATGAGCAGCTGGCGGGTCTCCGGCTCGTCGCATCTGCTGGCCTCCGACGCTTCCAGATGGGGCCAGATGGTGGCGAAGGCGGCCCGGTTCTCGGGTTCGTCGATCGGTCCCTCTCCCGGTGGCCGGGCGCCGGCCAGGATGCGGTGCACGACGTGCTTGGCGTCCTCCTGCTCCTGCACGGTGAGCTGGGAGCGGATCACGGCCTGGACCAGGCGGTGGACCTGGATGGAGTTGGTGGCCCGGTCCACCTTGGCCAGGGCGAAGCGGCCGATCTCCCGGATCACCTGCCCGAGGACCATGTTCTCCTGCAGCGCGGGGTCCTCGCGGGCCAGGACGCGGATCATCTCCTCGCCGTAGAGGAGTTTCATGGAGATCGGCTCGGCGGCGAAGAAGGCGCACAGCTGGAGCAGTCGAACGGCCGCCGGTGAGCGCTCCTTGAGACGCTCGATGGAGACGTTCCAGGTGGCGGCGACGGGCTGTGGGTAGTTGGCCGGCTGACTGAACGACAGGACCTGCTCAGCCTGTTGTTCCAGTTGCAGCAGGTAGGTGTCGACGGGGATGCCGGTCGCGGCCAGCCAGGCGCCGGCCTGGTCCAGGGCGAGCGGCAGGTCGCCGACGGCCGCCGCGACCCGGTCGGCGTCCTCGGCACTGAGCCCGGGGGCGCGGCGCAGCAGGTGCTCGATGCTCTCCTCACGCAGGAACGGGTCCACCTCCAGCGCCTGGCCGGCCTGGAGCCAGGTCTGGTTGCGGGAGGTGACCAGGATGTGGCCGTTGCCGCCGGGGAAGTGCTGTTTGACCTCCTGCGGCTCGTCGGCGTTGTCGAAGACCAGCAGCCAGCGCAGCGCCGAGCCGGTCTGCCGCAGATGCTCCCGCGCCTCCTGGGCAGCCTGCGCGGCGTCGTCGCCGATCCGCAGGCCGAGCCGGTCGGCGAGTTCCGCCAGCGAGGAGATGATCAGCTCGTTCTGCTCGGAGGGTATCCACCAGACCAGGTCGTAGTCGGTGCCGAAGCGGTGGACGTACTCCAGCGCGATCTGGGTCTTGCCGACCCCACCGAGGCCGTAGAGGGCGTACGGCCCGGCGGAGACGCCGCCGGAGCTGTTGCCGAGGCTGTTCCGCAGGTGCTCCAGCAGGGCGCTGCGGCCGGTGAAGGACGCGTTGCGCGGTGAGATGTTCCAGAACTTGGCCGCGGTGCCGGGGAAACGGGCCTCCATGGTCAGGCCGTCGGCGGTGCCCCCCGTGGGCAGGATCGGTTTGCCGAGGGCGCGCAGCAGCACCGAGGCGGCGTTGCGCTCGTCCAGTCGGACCAGGTCGACCGAGGGCCACTCGCTGAACGACGGCGACGGACGGATGTCACCGACCTGGACGGCGACCACCTGGCGGCGGCCGGAGGGCAGTCCGCCGGTGGCGCTCTCCCACACCTGGCGAGCACGTGCCGACCGCTGGTAGGAGGGCGAGAGCACGACGACGGTGCGCTCCGCGGGCTGCTCCGCGCCGTCGCCCTCGCCGCCGACGTAGTGGAGCACGACCCGGAAGCCCGCCCCCCGCAGCAGGGCGTAGATCCAGTCGGCCCACATCCGGTCCTCGGAGACATAACTCAGATGCAGGTCGTCGGGAAGGGCGGCGGGAGCGCGGGTGAACGCCTTCTTGTAGCGCAGTCGCAGTTCCTCGTCCATGCGAGGCAGCGCCGTGACCGCATGGTCGCTGATGACCGCGGTGAGTCGTTCGAACGCCGACAGCAGCGAGCCGGCGTTGCCCGCCTCGTCGCCGAAGGTCGCCAGCGTCTCCTCGTAGGCGTAGAACGGCCGGTACGGGATCTCCACCGAGCCCCAGTAGCCGGCCAGTTCGGCCCCGGTCATACCGCTGGGGAACTGGTCGAACTTGGCGCGGGCCAGGGACCGTCCGGCGTCGGCCTTCTCCTTCTCGCCCTCGTCTATGCGCATCGGGACGGGCAGGATGCGGATACGACGGCGGTGGGGGGCGTGCTTGTCGATGTAGCGGGCGACGGCCGCGGCACCGTCGATGCTCTGACCACTGAGGGTGAAGCAGTCGACGAGGACGTCCGGTAGATGGGCCGTGCAGATGTCGGCGATGTCGGACAGGCCGGTGCGGCTGTCGATGAGGACGTAGTCGTAGTTCTCTCGCATGTCGTCGCGCAGGGCGTCGAAGAAGAGGCCACCGCCCAACTGGCTGTAGAAGTTGTCCCAGTCGAAGCCGCCCGCGGTCGCCGAGTAGTCGCGGTTCTGGCGGCCGGCCTGGACCAGGTCCAGGGTGCCCGAACCTGGGAACGGCCAGTCCAGGGAGACCGCGTGGCGCTGGATACGGGCGTACTCCCGGTGCCAGTCGTCCGGTCGGGGCTCGGGCAGTGCCGGGTCGGCCGCCGCCCAGGCGTACTCGGCGAGCAGGTCGATGACACCGGTGGTGGCGCCGGTGGCGTCCGGATCGAGGAAGGGCTGGAAGAAGCGGTGCAGGCCGGGGGCCTCCAGATCCCAGTCGACGGCGAGGACCCGCTTGCCGTTGGCGGCCAGGATCCAGGCGGCGTTGGCCAGGGTCATGGTCCGCCCGGTGCCGCCCTTGTACGAGTAGAACGTGACGATGCGGCCCCCCTGACCCTCACGTTCGTCATAACTGGTCATCGCGGTCTTCCTCCTCGACGGGCGGGCGGTGCACCGGTGTGCGGGCGTCGTCGTCCGGGTCGGCACGCAGTCGGAAGCGTGGTGTGCCCTGGTCGGGCGACCGGCGGACGGGCGGGTTCCTGAGATGCTGGGCCGCCGCCCACTGCATGACGTACGGGAGCAGTTCGCCGAACGACTCGTGGTCGGAGATGCCCTCGACCGCGCGGTGGGAGGCCTGCCGGCTTTGGCTGAGCTTGCGGGGGAGAGCGGCCGCCGCCTCGTCGGCCAGTTCGGTCTCGACGTCCTCGCTGCTGTCCGGATCGGCATCGTTCCACGGGACCATCAGTCCGGTCGCCGGGCGGTGGCACTTGTCGAACCGACGCAGCTGCTCCCGGTGTTCGGCGTCACGCAGCAGCCAGCGGTCGAGGAGTACCACTTCGGGTCCGTCGAAGTCGCCGACCGTATCCGCGGTGCCGGGCCGGTGCGGGAACTCCGTGACCTCCGGCCGGTAGTCGAGGCGTTCGGCGATCTCGGTGGCCACACGGGCCAGTGGTGCGGGGCTGTCCGGGCTGAACGGGTTCCAATCCAGGGGGGATTCGCCGTAGTATCCGCGTCCGCGCCCCTCGGGCAGGCAGTCGTACGCGCATGCGGCGACGGTGATCCGCAGCGTCTTCTGCGTTCTCGCGTCGGGCGGCGGGGCGAACGCGTCGGGCACGGTCTCCAGGGGTGTGCGCCGGCCGGGCTCCACCAGGACGTTGTTGCCGACATTGACGATGCGCCGGGCCAGTTCCAGCACCGCCCGCTGATAGTCCTTGCGGTACGAGGACAGCTTGATCAGGCCGTAGAGGCCGTAATCGTGGTAGCGGGAACCCATTTCGGGGTGGGCGTACTGCACATTCCCTATTTCCTGGGGGAGTTGATGGGAGGCCACCGGCGACCACAGCGCCGGGACCACGGCGCTGGGGGTGCCCGGTTCGCCGGACAGGTGCCGGGTGGCGCGCCTGCTGAAGACGGTCCACTCCCGGCCGCACCAGGTGCTGCGGAAGAAGCGCGGTGAGTACAGCGGTACGAACACCCGGCAGCGGGCCAGGGAATGGGCCAGCTCCTCCGACCAGACCTCACCGGCCCTGATACGGCGGTCCATGAACCCCGGCGGTCCGACGGTGTCGGTCATCTCGTTGATGTGTTCGCACAGTTCGAGGAAAAGACGGTGGACCCACATGTCCCGGTCGACGCCGTCGGAACCGTTGCGCGGGGCGTGGGCGTAACTCAGAAAGAAATAAGGGGCGGAGGCATCCGCCCGCCATGATTCCGTCGGCGCCACGCAATCCCCCGATCGCCCGTTCCCCCCGGGTGTGGACACTCAGTGTAGGAAGTCGGCAGCGATTTGTGAGTGGTTCGTCGCACGGCGGGGGTGGCGATTTCCGGTCAGCCAGCCGGTGGCGAAGTCCACGGCCGCCCGCAGGGGCACCAACCGGGCGCTGGCGAGGCCCAGTCGGCCGCGCCGGACGACCGGCACGGGGAGCGTGGCATCGTGCGCCTCGAAAGCCGTCCCCAGGGCCCCGAAGTCGCTGTCGTCGAGGTCGACGTCCTTGAACGAGATCCAGCGGCGCGCCCCGTCACGCAGCACCACGCAGCGGTACTCCCGCCAGGGTGCGCCGGAGATGCGGTACTCCGCGAGGTGCAGGGCGCTGCACACCTCGTAGCCGACCCCGATGAGCAGCACCCGCGCATCGGCCGCGTACAGCCGGGCCAGCGGCGAGTGTTCTCCCAGGTGACAGTCCCCGGCGTGGCCCGCCAGCAACTCCGCAGCCCGGACCCCCACGGCCGCGAACGAGGTCTGGGGGTGTGCACTGCGCACCGCGTCCCGTTCGCACCGGACCGTCTCGGCCAGCAGCCCCATGCCCTGCGACGGGGTGTGCGTCGGGTCGAAGGGAGGCATGGAGTCCCGATGGAGGGCCAGTTGACGGACCGTCATGTTCCGGGTGTGCTCGCGGTACGCCGGGGAAGTGTCGGAGTTACCCGCGGTGAACGCCGGGACGACCAAGGTCCCGTCGGGGCCGAGCGCATCGCGCAACGCGCTCAGGACGGCGGCGGCCGACAGTCCGGTCCGGCGCAGCGAGGCGTGCACGAGCAGAGTGGAACCGGCCCGTACGCCCAGGTCCGCCAGCGCGGCGGCCGGCGGCCGGGCCCCGGTCATATGCTTCGCCGCATGCCCTCGGTGAACCGCAGGCCGAGGGGGGTCAGTGAGCCGCGCTCTGCCAACTCGTCGAGTTGCACATGGAGTTGCCGGGCCGCACCCACCTCCGGCAGCAGGGCGTCCGTGGCGGAGCGCGCGTAGGCTTCGGCCAGCAGTTCGCCGGTGCGGGTGTCGGCCTCGTGGTACAGGTCGCACACGTCCAGCAGCGCGTCCAGTACACCGAGCCGGAACTCGCGCACCAGGGCGACGGCGAGCCGCACGGGATCCGGGTCCAGGGTGACCCCCAGTGCCGCGAACCCGCCGGGGGACGCTGTCACCGACGGCGTCGTGGGCGAGCCCGCCGCGCCAGTGAGGGGGGTCACGACGCGCACACCGGCAGCCATGCCGGCGGCCACCGAAGGCAGCGCCGCTCGGATCAACTGCCAGGCGCGCGGCAGGACTTCCCGCCACGACTCGGCCTCCTCGTCCGTCAGGCGGTCCATGGCAGGCCGGCCGAAGCAGTCGCGGTACGGATCGAGGTCGTCCAGCGCGACCTCCAGCCCGTCCGCCCGTATCCACCGCATCGGCTCCCAGCCGGGCGCACCCGCCCTCCGGATCTGATGACCCCCCAACTCGACTGTCCGCGCGCCGACTTCACCGACCCGTAGCCGGCCCGTTTCCTGGACAGATGCGAAACCGTCGGCCACCGGCACGGAAACCAGGTCGACAGTGCCGTCGCGCAGCAGCGCGGAGGCGACGAGCGAGGCGAGATGCGTGGTCGGCGCGGCACCGGGAGGGGCAGCAAGACAGCGCATGATCCAGGAACGGGTGTAGGGGTGTGTCAGCACCTGCGTCAGCGAGGAGTCCCGGCGGTCGAGATCCAGTGCCAGGCGCCACGAACGATCCCAGGGCTCATCGCCCTGTCCGCCCAGTTCCCGGCCGACGAGGGACAGCAGATCACGGGTGACCGCCTGCCGTGCCCGGGCCAGTTCCCGGACCGCGCTGCCGTCGTCGGTACCGTCCGCCAGCGCGTCGAAACCCTGAACCGGACGGTCGGCGCCTGCTCCGGTGCGGGTGTCGATCGAGCGGATCAGCGTCTCCAGGTCGGCGCAGTAGACGGACGGGTTGTCGAAACCGCTGCCGTCGCCCCGGTAGCGGTGTGCGTACAGCCCTCCGCCGCAGGACCGCACCACCGGACAGGACCGGCACTGCTCGTTCAGCCCCGCCATCCCCTGCTGGCGGGCGGTGATACCGGGGTGGGCGGCGACCTGGTCGAGGGTGTGGTGGAAGACGTCCTCCCCCGTCGCCGGGGCGCCGTCGTACGCCGTCTTGAGCGAGTCGGCCTGCTCGAAGGTTCCGTCGGTCTCGATCACCAGTACGTCCGCGGGCGCCAGCCCCATCGCCTCGGTCAGGCCGGGACCCCCGCCGAGCGTACTGATCACCGAGTCGAACATCCGCACAGGGATCGGGCGTCCCCGCAGGTCCCAACGGTCGTACACCGCCATCAGCCAGTCCGCGTACGGAGCCGGGGCGGCGTCGGGACGTGGCGGCGGCTCGTCCCAGGTGGCGTGCGGCAGCAGGAAGTCGATGCGCGGCGGACCGAGGGCGGCCAGCGCGTCATAGGTGGCGCCGGGGTCGTTGCGTAGATCGATCGTGCACAGGAGGCCGGCGAACAGATGGCGGTAGCGCTCCTGCCGGAGCAGCCCGACCGCCGCCAACACCTTGTCGTGGCTGCTGCGGCCGTCGGCGAAACGCCGGTGCAGGTCGTTGGCGGCCTTGTCGCCGTCGAGCGAGATTCCGACCAGGACGCCGAACTCGTCGAAGAGATCGAGATAACGCTCGCTGAGCTGCACGCCGTTGGTGTGGATCCGTAAGTCGAGTTCGCACACGCCACCCAGGGCTCTGCGTAGTTCCTCGCAGACGCGCCGCAGCCGCTTCGGCCCTGCCAGCAACGGCTCCCCTCCGTGCAGGATGACCTGCACGGAAGACAGCGCGTGGTCCTTCGCGTGCTCCGCAAGACGCAGAGCAGTCCAGGAAATGACCTCGTCGGAGATCACTTTCGGCCGCGAACTCCAGCTCTGATCGGCATGCTCGTAGACATAGCAATGATCACAGGCGAGATCGCATCTGCTGTGAACCTTGAGAACGAGCTGTCGAAATGGAATCAGCGGACCGGGCATTCGAGGGTTACTCGGGTTCGTCAGATGGAAGACTGGAATGTAGGGCCTGAGGCCTTCCGGCTCTCCAGGGAGGAGAGGGCACGCCGCACCCCGCGGGCGCTCTTGGGGTCATACGGGGCGTCGAGGAGCGGCTTGGGCACACGGCCGTCGGCGACGGCAAAAGACTGCGAAGTGGTTCTTGCTCGAGAGTTCACGACGTTCCCTACCATGCCGACGAGAGTTTTGGCAGAAACCTATCGCGTAAGTGGTAACAGCGCAGCGCCCAAACGGCCAAGGTTTCGATATAAGCAGTAACGCGCCGCAGGTCAGACGCATTCTGCCCAGGATCTTTCGCACCCATACGGATGAGCCGCCCGGCCTGTCATGCGGTGAAAGCCCCCTATGTCGTTTCCGGCGGCGGCACAGCGGCTCCCGGCAGCCGTACAGTGGCCACTGTCCCACCACCCCCGGCCGGCTTCAGGGACACCTCGCCGCCCGCCTGCTGGATCGTGCGCGCGACGATGGACAGACCGAGGCCGGAACCGGGCAGTGCCCGTGCGCTCGGTGAGCGCCAGAAGCGGTCGAAGACGTGGGGGATCTCGTCGGCGGGGATGCCGGGCCCGTGGTCCCGGACCGTCAGGGTGCCGCCGCTCAGCTGGACCTCGATCGTGCCGCCCTCGGGGCTGAACTTCACCGCGTTGTCCAGGATGTTGACCACCGCGCGCTCCAGCGCCGAGGGTTCCGCCCGGACGAACCAGGGCTGGATGTCCGCCGTGATCGTCAGCTCGGGGCCGCGCAGTCGGGCCCGGCGCAGGGCGGACTCCACCGTGTCCTCCAGGGAGATCACCTGGACGCGTTCGCCCCGCTGGCCCTCCGAACGGGACAGCTCCTGCAAGTCGCCGATCAGGGAGGCCAGTTCGGTCATCTGGGCCTTCACCGAGGCGAGCAGCGCCTTACGGTCCGCCTCGGGGATCGGGCGGCCCGTCTCCTCGCTGCGGGTGAGGAGTTCGATGTTCGTGCGGAGGGAGGTGAGGGGGGTGCGGAGTTCGTGACCGGCGTCCGCGATCAACTGCTGTTGCAGTTCGTGGGAGTTGGCGAGGGCGGATGTCATGGAGTTGAAGGAGCGCGAGAGACGGGCCACCTCGTCGTCGCTCTCCTCCTCCACCGGGATGCGGACCGTCAAGTCCTCGGTGCGGGCCACGTGTTCGACAGCTTCGGTGAGCTTGTCCACAGGGCGGAGGGCGGCGCGGGCCACCGCGAGGCCGGCGGCTCCGGCGCCCACGACTCCGATGCCGGAGACGAGGAGGAGGAGCAGGGCGAGCTCGTTGAGCGTCGACTGGGTGCTCTTGAGGGGGACGGCAACTGACAGGACGGCGCCTTCGTAGATCTGTGGCGGGGTGTTGGGGCCCGTCGAGACGATCAGAGGAGCCGTCAGTACTCGTACGGTGTTGCCCTCGCTGTCGGTCCCGTTGCGGAAGACCCCGTCGCCGCTGGTTGTCGCTGTCTTGACGACGTTCTTGTCGCTGTCGGCGACCTTGATCACGCCTTCGGAGGTCAGCGAGACACACGCCGTTCCGTCCTCCTTGACCAGCTGGAGGTAGTAGTGGGTGTCCGGGGCCCGGAAGTCGTCGCTGTTCTCGGTCGGTGTCCGGGGGCAGCGGTTGAGGGCGTCCATCACCTGGTCGTACCGCTGGGGCTGTGCCGTTGCCTTCTGCAGATCACTGTCGATCTCGTCGTACAGCTTCCCCTGCACGATGAACCAACAAGTCACCGAAACCGCCGCCACCGCGAACGCCACAGCGGCAGCGACCAGCATGGACAGTCGCGCCCGGATCGGCAGGGTACGGAGCCGGCGTCCCACTCTGCTCATTCCGCGCCGCCCTGGCGCAGCACATACCCCACACCCCGCACCGTGTGGACGAGGCGCGGCTCGCCGCCCGCCTCCGTCTTGCGGCGGAGGTACATGACGTACACGTCGAGGGAGTTGGAGGACGGCTCGAAGTCGAAGCCCCAGACCGCCTTCAGGATCTGTTCCCGGGTGAGTACCTGGCGCGGGTGGGCCAGGAACATCTCCAGGAGGGTGAACTCCGTGCGGGTCAGTTCCACCGCTCGGCCGCCGCGCGTCACCTCACGTGTCGCGAGGTCCATGCGCAGGTCGGCGAAGGTCAGGGCCTCGTCCTCCGGGAGGCTGCCCGCCACGGCCGCCGCCGCGTAGGAGCTGCGGCGCAGCAGGGCCCGTACCCGGGCGAAGAGTTCGTCCAGTTCGAAGGGCTTGACGAGGTAGTCGTCCGCTCCCGCGTCCAGGCCGGTCACGCGGTCGCCGACCGTGTCCCGGGCCGTCAGCATCAGGATGGGCGTGGTCGTGCCCGCGCCCCGCATACGCCGGGCCGCCGTCAGGCCGTCCATCCTCGGCATCTGGATGTCCAGGACGACCAGGTCGGGCTGGTACGCGGTCGCCTTCTCCAGGGCGTCCGCGCCGTCGACCGCGACCTCCGTGTCGTACCCCTCGAAGGCGAGGCTGCGCTGGAGTGCTTCGCGCACAGCCGGCTCGTCGTCGACGATCAGGATGCGCTGGATGTCACGGTCGCCTTCGGCGGGGCTCATGGTCGCGGATTCCTCGGGTGGGGCGGGACGTATCGGACGCGTTCAGCGTCGCACGTTTCCGGTCTGCTGCGGAGAGAAAGGATCAGCTGCGCGGTGGATCAGCTGAGTGCGGGACGGCGACCGCGCGTCGTTGCCCTGCGGGCGGCGGCCGTACGCGTCGCCCTCGCCACCTCCGGGGCCCGGGTCGTCGCCGTCGGCGGGTGCAGGGCGAAGGCCACGCCGAGGGCGAGGTCCAGACCGGCCGGATCGGTGCCGGTCACCGTGTGCGAAACCTGCTTGATCATGACGTACCCCTGTTCTCTGTTCACTGTTCCCTGTACTTCCGCCCCGGAGGTTCTCTGCCTCAGGTGGTGGAGCCCGAGCGCAGCGTCGCCAGGTCGGACTTGACGGTGTTGATCGGGATGGCGAAGCCCAGGCCCGCGCTGCCCGCGTCCGAAGAGGACGAACTCGCGGAGTACATCGCGGAGTTGATGCCGATGATGTTGCCGTTCATGTCGATGAGCGCGCCGCCGGAGTTCCCGGGGTTGAGGGACGCGTCCGTCTGGATGGCCTTGTACGTCGTCGTGGACGTGCCGGTGTCGCCGTTGAACTCCTGGCCGCCGAACTCGAACGGCCAGCCGCCGCTGCCACCGCCGGGCTGCTGTTGCTGCTGGCCCTGGCTCTCCTCCGTGGCGACGGTGACGTCACGGTTGAGGGCGGACACGATGCCGCTGGTCACCGTGCCGGTCAGGCCCTCGGGGGAGCCGATCGCCACGACCTCGTCGCCGACCTGGACACCGGCGGAGTCGCCGAGGGTCGCCGTCTTCAGGCCGGAGGCGTTCTCCAGCTTGATGAGGGCCAGGTCCTTCTTGCTGTCGGTGCCGACGACCTTCGCGGTGTACGTCTTGCCGTCGCTCGTCGACACCTTGATCGACGAGGCGCCGGAGATGACGTGGTTGTTGGTGATGATCTCGCCGTCGGACGTGATGATCACGCCGGAACCGGTCGACTCACCCGAGTTCGAGGCCGCGTTGATCTCGACGATGCTCGGGCTGACCGCCGAGGCGACCCCGGCGACCGTGCCCTTGGCGCTCGACGGCACCACGTTGGTGCTGGTGCTGCTGGAGGTGACGGCGGAGCCCGAGTTGGTCAGCTCCTGGATGCCGTACGCCGTGCTGCCGCCTATCGCCGCGGCGACGATCGCCACGGCGGCGAGGAGGGCGAAGGGGCCCTTCGCACGCTTCTTGCGCTGGGCGGGGCCGGCGGGATCGGCCGGGGGCCCGGCAAGAAGGGTGGCCGTGGCCGCGGGCTGCTCGTGCGAGGCCTGATGGCCGTACGAAGCCTGCGGGGCCTGGGGCTGGATCTGGGCCGGCTCCTGGTAGGCGGGCTGCTGGGCCGTCGGCGGCTCGTACGCCGGCGGGGGCGGCCACTCCGGGTTCACCGGAGAGGAAGGCTGCGGGGCGGAAGCGTACTGCTGCTGGGGGTACGCCGACTGCGGCTCGTGGCCCTGGGGGGTCTCGTACTCGCCGCTGCGGCGGAAGCTCTCGGTCATGGAACAGAGCTTGTCCCGCCCGCATGAGAGCTGGCTGAGTGCTCCCTGAGAAGCCCGACAGAAGCTCGTATGCCCGATATAAAGACGTGCGGGACGTCAAGAGAGACGTGCGGATGGCGGCCGGTAGTGGCTACTCGCAGCCGCAGGAACGCCGGGTCACCAACCGCGACGGGAACAGCTTCAGCCGCTCGCGGCGCGCCCCCGCCACCCGTACCCCGTCGTCGAGGACGAGGTCGACGGCCGCGCGGGCCATGCCCGAGCGGTCGGAGGCGATGGTGGTGAGGGGCGGGTCCGCCAGGGCCGCCTCCTTGATGTCGTCGAAGCCGGCCACCGCCAGCTCGCCCGGAACGTCGATGCGCAGCTCGCGTGCCGCGCGCAGCAGGCCGATCGCCTGGTCGTCGGTAGAGCAGAAGATGGCCGGGGGACGGCGGTCCGGGTCGGCGAGGATCTCCAGGGCGGCCTTGTAGGCGTCGTACCGGTTGTAGAGGGCCTCGAAGAGGCGGCCCTCCGTGGGGACACCGGCCTCGTCCATCGCGCGCCGCCAGCCCTGGACGTGGTCCGAGACGGGGTCGCCGACCGCCGGGGTCTCGGCGATGCCGCCCATACAGGCGACGTACTCGTAGCCGTGTTCCAGCAGGTGGCGGACGGCGAGGTGGGCGCCGCCGAGGTCGTCCGTGACGACGGCGACGTCGTCTATCGCCTCGGGGCGTTCGTGGAGGAGGACGACCCGGGCGTCCCAGGCCTCGATCTCCGCCGCCGCGTTGTCGTTGAGGGCGTGGCTGACCAGGATCAGTCCGGAGACCCGCATCCCGAGGAAGGCCCGCAGATAGTGGACCTCGCGCTCGGCGATGTAGTCGGAGTTGCCGACCAGCACCATCTTTCCGCGCTCGGACGCGGCCTGTTCGACGGCGTGCGCCATCTCCCCGAAGAAGGGCTGGCGCGCGTCCGGCACGATCAGGCCTATGAGGTCCGTGCGCCGCGACGCCATCGCCTGGGCGACCCGGTCCGGCCGGTAGCTCAGTTCCTTGATCGCGGCGAGGACACGCTCGCGCGTGGCCGGGGCAACCGGCCGGGGTCCGTTGTTGATGACATAGCTGACGACGGCGGTGGAGGTACCCGCCAGCCGAGCCACATCATCCCTAGTCACCTTGGCCACGCGCGGAGTCTACGCGGATGGACCCGCTCTGGGCAGGGCGTAAAAGATTCGTTCCACCCGCCCGGAGCGCGGACCATGCCGTGCGCCGTCACCCGGCCACCGAGGTCACGCCTCGGCGGTGACCTCGGGCGACTCCGTGACGGCGTCCAGGGCCGCCGTATCGCCCGTACCGCCCGCAACGTCCGACTTTGCGAGGGCGGCCTTGGCCTTCGCCTCGTCGCTCGTACGGTCGCCCTTCTCCGGCGTAACGAATCGATAACCGACGTTCCGGACGGTCCCGATCAGCGACTCGTGCTCGGGGCCGAGCTTCGCGCGCAGCCGCCGTACGTGCACGTCGACGGTCCGGGTGCCGCCGAAGTAGTCGTAGCCCCAGACCTCCTGGAGGAGCTGCGCGCGCGTGAAGACGCGGCCCGGGTGCTGGGCGAGGTACTTCAGGAGCTCGAACTCCTTGAAGGTGAGGTCGAGGACCCGGCCCTTCAGCTTCGCGCTGTACGTCGCCTCGTCGACCGAGAGGTCGCCGTTGCGGATCTCCATGGGGGAGTCGTCGTTGACGATCTGCTGGCGCCCCATGGCGAGCCGCAGTCGCGCCTCGACCTCGGCGGGCCCGGCGGTGTCCAGCAGGACGTCGTCGATGCCCCAGTCGGCGGTGACGGCCGCGAGGCCGCCCTCGGTGACGACGAGGATGAGCGGACAGCCGGGCCCGGTGGAGCGCAGGAGCTGGCACAGGCTGCGCACCTGAGGCAGATCCCGGCGGCCGTCGATCAGGATGACGTCGGCACCGGGGGTGTCGACGAGAGCGGGTCCCTCCGCCGGAGCCACGCGCACGTTGTGCAGCAGCAGGCCGAGGGCGGGAAGTACCTCCGTCGACGGCTGGAGGGCATTGGTCAGGAGGAGAAGTGAACTCATCGCGTCCCACCTACCCGGATAGTCGTCGCCATACGGTCGTGCACGTTTCGTTCGCCCATAACGTCTGGTTCCTCCTCGGTCCCTGCGAGGACGTTTGCGGCACTGCTGTACTGCTGCGCCATCCACGGGGCGTACACCTGCGGTTTTCCGAAGCGTTTCGCTTCGTCACCCGCTTCGTATACAACGCCACCGAAAGCACAAAAGGACTCGGGGGCTGCGCTGCCCGAGTCCTCTGCCCAGCAGAATAGCCCACATGAGCACTGGTCCGGCAGGTCATGTGACGCGATCTTTCGCCGTCCCGAACTCTGAGACGGCAGGTCGCACCCCTCTGCGGAGGTTTCTGACCACCGACGACGGGGTGACGATCGATGCCGTATACGAGCCGGGAGGCGTTGTATACGACGCCTCTGCGCCACTTTCCGATCATCTCGCGTTCGTCGTCGCGCACGGTTTCACGGGGGATGTGGACCGGCCGCACGTCCGGCGGGTGGCGGAGGCGTTCGCGCAGTACGGGGCCGTCGTGACGTTCTCCTTCCGGGGGCACGGGGCTTCGGGAGGGCGCTCGACGGTCGGCGACCGCGAGGTCCTCGACCTGGCCGCCGCGGTCCGCTGGGCACGTGAACTCGGGCACACCCGGGTGGCCACGGTCGGCTTCTCGATGGGCGGCTCGGTGGTCCTGCGGCACGCGGCGCTGCACGGGAGTTCCGGGCGCTCGGAGCACGGGGGGCGCACGGGGGCGGCGTCGGACGTGGTGGTTTCGGTGAGTGCGCCGGCCCGTTGGTACTACCGGGGTACGGCCCCCATGCGGCGCGTGCACTGGCTGATCACCCGGCCCGAGGGCCGCCTGGTCGGCCGCTACGGACTCCGGACGCGGATCCACCACCGGGACTGGAACCCCGTACCCCTCGCCCCGGTGGAGGCGGTGCCGCTCATAGCGCCGACACCCCTCCTGATCGTGCACGGCGACCGGGACGGCTACTTCCCGGTGGACCACCCCCGGATGCTCGCGGAAGCGGCGGGCGACACGGGCGAACTCTGGCTGGAGCCGGGGATGGGCCACGCGGAGCACGCGGCGGACGACGAACTGCTGCGGCGCATCGGGGACTGGGCGGTCTCGCGGGAGGGCTAGCCTGAACGGTGTCACAGCCGATCGTTCGAGGAAGCAGAGAACAGGCACATGCCAAAGGTCACGGTGCGCTACTGGGCCGCCGCGAAGGCCGCGGCCGGGGTCGCCGAGGAGCCGTACGAAGCGGCCACCCTCGCCGAGGCGCTCGACGCGGTCCGCGAGCGACACCCCGGTGAACTCGTCCGGGTCCTGCGCCGATGCTCGTTCCTCATCGACGGTGACCCCGTGGGCACCCGCGAACATGAGACGGTACGGCTGGCCGAGGGCGGCACGGTCGAGGTGCTCCCACCGTTCGCAGGAGGGTGAGCGCAGCGCTATGAGCGACCAGCAGCGATATGGGCAGCAGTACGGCGAGTCGTACGAGGGGTACGACCCGTACCAGCAGCAACAGCAGTACGGGGGACAGCAGCCTCAGGAGCAGCCCGGGGCCTGGCCCGGGCAGCAGCAGCCGGCGTACGACGACGCGCAGGCGCAGCAGTACACGCAGCAGTGGCAGGGGCAGACCTGGGAGACGCAGATGCAGGCCCCGGTGACGGCCGCCCCGGTCACTCCTGCCGCGGTGGCGGAGGTTCCGGAGACTCCGTACCTGCCGCCGCAGGGGACCGTACCCGGCGCGGCCGACGCCGGGTACGGGCCCGCGACGGTCGCGGGGAACCCCCGGATCACCGACGCGCAGCGGGCCCGGCTGGAGGGACGTTCGCCGATCATCGAGCCCGGGATGCAGCCGGCCGCCCTCACCGCCGTGCTCGGGCTGCTGTTGTCCGGTGCGGCGGCCATCGGCTCGTACGCGCTGGTCGTGCCGTTGGTGATCCTCCAGGCGGTCACGGCGGCGGGCTGGTTCCGGCTGAACGGGATGTGGCCCGCCCGGCAGGGCATCGCCCTCGCCTTCGCGGGCGCGGTGACGGCTGACGTGGCGCTGCTGGCGGTGGGCCGGGAGAACGCGCCGGCGGCGATCCTCGGCACGCTCGCGGTCTGGGTGCTGCTGACCCTGGTCCTGCAACTCCGGTCCCACGCGGACGCGGACACCCGGATGTCCGGCCTGATGGCGACGGTCGCCTCGGCGGCGCTGGCGATCATCGCCGCCGGTCACCTCGCCGCGGAGCCGGACGCGGTGACCGTCGGCGCGGCTGCGGTCGCCGCGGCGGTGCTCGCCCGGGCGTTGCCGTTGCCGACGGCGGCCTCGGTGGTCGTTGCCCTGCTCGCGGCTGCGGGGGCCGGGATCGCGGCCGGGGGGATGACGGAGATGGGGACCGGGGGTGCGCTGCTGGGGGTGGCGGCGGGCGTCTGCGCGCTCGTCGGACACCGGGTGGCGTGCTACGACTACCCGTCGAGGTTCGTCCACTTCACGGCGGGCGTGGCACTCCCGCTGGCGGCTGCGGCACCGGCGGTGTACCTGGTGGGACGGGCGTTGGCCTGAGGGGTTTCCCACCCACCCACCCGCCCATCCACCCGTCCGTTCGCCGTCTGTGTCCAGCGCGGGCAGCCCTTCTTCAGCGCTGGTCGGCACCGATCAGCCCGTCTGGGGTCCCCCTCCGGGGGAGTTTGAGGACGAGGCCCGTTCAGGGCCGAAGCGGGGGTCTGGGGGCGGCAGCCCCCAGGGATGGGACGGGTAGGGGCGGCGGGGGCGAGAAACCGCCCCGCCTGTCACAGCCGATCCACAACCACCCCCGTCCCGGTCCTCGTTGGAGCCCCGCCGGGTACCGTCGCGAACATGCGTGCACTCCGAACACTCCTCATCGTCGCCGTCATCCTCGGCGGCCTCTTCGCGATCGCCGACCGCGTCGCCGTCGGTTTCGCGGAGGACGAGGTCGCGGACCGCCTCAGGACCAACGAAAACCTGGCCACCATGCCGGACGTGTCGATCAACGGCTTCCCCTTCCTCACCCAGGTCGCCGGCGGCGAACTCGACGACGTCAAGGTCGGCATCAAGGACTACGAGGCCGCCACCGGAACCTCCGGCCAGAACATCCGCATCGACGACCTCGACGCCCGGATGCGCGACGTCCGGATCACCGGCGACTACAGCTCCGCCACCGCGGCCACCGCCACCGGCAGCGCGACCATCTCGTACGCCGAACTGCTGAAGGCGGCCAAGTCGGCCGAGTCGGAGCCCACGCAGGTGGTGCCCGGTGTGACCGCCACGGTCGTGGGCCTGTCGGACGGCGGCAACGGCAAGATCAAGGTCGAGATCGAGGCGACGGTGCTCGGCAGGAAGCTGCCGGAGCCGGTGTCGGTCCTCAGCACGGTCACGGTCGACGGCGACACGGTGAAGGTGAAGGCGGACTCCCTGCCCAACCTGGGCATCGACCTCGCCGACGGCAGGATGCGCGCGGTGACGGACTTCGAGCAGAAGATCGACGGACTGCCCGGCGGCATCAGGCTGGACTCGGTCCAAGCGGCGAAGACCGGCGTGGACATCACGGTGCGGGGTTCGAACGTCAGGCTGGCGGGGTAGCTGGCGGGGTAGGACGCTTGAGGACGCCCCCGCGTCACGCGTGGGCGCCGACGGGTGTCAACGGGCGTCAACGGGTGTCCAACTGGCGAGACAGCTCCGTCCGTACCGCAGATGTGACGACGGACGCACCCCTCGCCTCCTCGCCCGCGCCCCGCAATCACCGCCCGCCACCCTCGCGTATCTCACATCGCGGACGATCGCGTCTCATCATGCGACACGCCGGTGACATCCCCGGCAATCCGTCCCTACGATCGACGCTATGCAGCGACAGGCGGATCTCACGAAGCGGCGGGCAGTAGACCTGTGCCGCGTCGCCGCCATGCTCTGTCGCCCTTTCTGAGCGGGAGCGCGCGGCGATAGCCGCGCACCACCTCCCGCATCCCCGGCGCCCTTCACCAAGGGCTCTCGTGCGCGAGTCGCAACAGGCCTGACCGCACACGAGCGGATACGACCGGGTACGACCGCATCCGTGCCCCCTCTGCTCACGCACCACGCACCACCCCGCCGCAACTGCCCCGGAGGAGAAACAGCATGAGCCGCAGCGACGTACTGGTCGATGCAGACTGGGTCGAGGCCAACCTCGACAACGCCGACATCGCCATCGTCGAGGTGGACGAGGACACGTCCGCCTACGAGAAGAACCACATCCGCAACGCCATCCGGATCGACTGGACCAAGGACCTCCAGGACCCGGTCCGCCGTGACTTCATCGACCAGGAGGGCTTCGAGAAGCTCCTCTCGGCCAAGGGCATCGGCAACGACACCCTCGTGGTGCTCTACGGCGGCAACAACAACTGGTTCGCCTCGTACGCCTACTGGTACTTCAAGCTGTACGGCCACGACAGCGTCAAGCTGCTCGACGGCGGTCGCAAGAAGTGGGAGCTCGACGCCCGCGAGCTGGTGGAAGAGGTCCCCTCGCGCCCCGCCACCGACTACAAGGCCAAGCCCCAGAACAAGTCGATCCGCGCCTTCCGTGACGACGTCGTGGCGGCCATCGGCTCGCAGAACCTGGTCGACGTGCGCTCGCCCGACGAGTTCAGCGGCAAGCTGCTCGCCCCCGCCCACCTTCCGCAGGAGCAGTCGCAGCGCCCGGGCCACGTCCCGTCCGCCCGCAACATCCCGTGGTCGAAGAACGCCAACGACGACGGCACCTTCAAGTCGGACGACGAACTCAAGGAGCTCTACGCCGACGAGCAGGTCGACCTCGCCAAGGACACCATCGCGTACTGCCGTATCGGTGAGCGTTCCGCGCTCACCTGGTTCGTCCTGCACGAGCTGCTCGGCGTGGAGAACGTCAAGAACTACGACGGCTCCTGGACCGAGTACGGCTCCCTGGTCGGCGTTCCGATCGAGCTCGGCGCCAACAAGTAGAACCGGCGCCAGGCCGGCGGCAGACCTGTAGTCGCAGCAGACCTGTAGTCAGTGAGTACCTCGTACACCCCGACCGGCCTTCCCTCCGGTCAGACCTCTGATGGAGAAAAGACATGTGTGGAGCGAAGGCCGGCGGCCCGGACGCCTCGACGATCAAGCCCGGTGAGACCACGATCCAGGGTCAGGTGACCCGCGACGGCGAGCCGGTGGTCGGATACGTCCGCCTCCTCGACTCGACCGGCGAGTTCACCGCCGAGGTCCCCACCTCGGCGACCGGACAGTTCCGCTTCTACGCGGCCGAGGGCACCTGGACCGTCCGTGCCCTCGTCCCGGGCGGCACGGCCGACCGCACGGTCGTCGCCCAGACGGGCGGCCTCTCGGAGGTCGCGATCGCCGTCTGACGGCACCAGCAGCAGTAACCGAAGGGCCGTACTCCTTGATTCGGGGTACGGCCCTTCGCCGTCCGCAGACCTACCCTGGACGTATGTACGCGCGACGGCGCCACGCCTACTTCGCCATGATGGGGACGTGCATCGGCCTCTTCGTCCTGGCTTGGTCGGTCGTACGCCTCTGGTCGATGCCGGTGGCGGTCGGTATGTGCGTGGTGGCGATGGTGATCCCGCCCTTGGCGGCGATCGTCGCCAACCGCCGGGGCCCGGACGACCGCTGGTGGGACGACCCGTCCGGCGACACCAGGTCCGACGAGTGGTGGGACGAGCTGGACGGCAGGAAGCGCCGCCCGTAGCCGAGCAGGTCGAGGGGGACGGGGACCCGTGGGACGTACGAGAGTGTCCACCGTCGTGCTGGACGCGCGTGACGCGCACGAACTGGCCGGCTTCTACCGACGCCTCCTCGGCTACGAGATCCGCAGCGAGGAACCCGACTGGGTCCTCATCGGCTCCCCGTCCGGCGCCGAGGGTGTCTCCCTCGCCTTCGAGACGGAACGCGCGTACGTCCCGCCTGTCTGGCCCACCCGCGCCCCCGGCGACCAGCAGATGATGCTCCACCTGGACATTGAGGTCGACGACCTGGAAGGGGAGACGGCGAGGGCGGTGTCGGAGGGCGCCCGGCTCGCCGACTACCAGCCGCAGGACGACGTACGCGTCCTGCTGGACCCGTCGGGCCACTCGTTCTGCCTGTGGACGCCCGCCGCGCCCTGAACGCCTGTGCCCCGTGTCATGGCGTGCGGGGCGGGGTCATGCGCGCCGGTTCCAGGCCTGGGGGCGGACTGTCGGGCCCCTCGGTCGGCTCCATGACCGCGTAGTCCGCGAAGACCCGGCGATAGCGCGTGTGCCGGGTCTCCTGAGTGTGTCTGCGCTGCCACTCCTCGACCTCCCCCGGCCCCGGCCACGTACCGGACCCGGCCCCGCAGTCCGCGTCCTCGCCCGAGACGCAGCGCGCGGAGTACTCCGGGTACGCGGTGAGGTCCTGCACGAGCTCGTACGCCACGTACCGGAAGACCCGTCGGGTCACGAACCGTGCTCCGCCCGCTGGTGCCTGCGCATCAGGACGTCGGCGTCGGTCACCGCGCTGGCGTCCGACGCTGCCTGAGCGGTCCGCCGCAGCCCGTCCACCTCGGCGCACGTCTCGCAGCCGGGCACCGGCGCGGGCGGTCGGCTCGGCTCCGGGTAGCCCCAAGTGGCGCGCTCGGCACGCTCGTTCGCCGCGCGTACGCCCGCGCTCAGCCGTTGCTCGGGTGTGGCCGGGCGGAGCGACCCGGGGTCGGCCTGCCACTCACGGCCGCCGCCGACGGGGCGGAGCATCGCGTACGGGCCGGAGGTGGCCCGGTACTCGCCGATCCTGTCCGTGACCAGGTCGTGGACCAGCGTGCCGGGCTCGAAGGATGTCGTCGGCTCGGTTGTCATGGATGCCGTTCCTTTCATCCAACTTCTATACGGAATGCGGTGTTTGTACTACTCTGCGTATTCGGGTTCAGGGTGAGCATGGCCCATCCGCGTCGCCAAAACGCCGCTGAGCGGCGGTTGTTCGGCGCGTGGAGGTGCAAGTTCCATAAATTCCACAGGTTTCCACAGGAGGAGTGCGATGCCGTCGCGAAGGGTGATCACCGGGCGGAGCCAGGAACCCAGGCGACGGTTCGCGGAGGAGCTGCGCTTACTCCGGGTCAAGAGCGGGGAGAGCCTGCGGCAGCTCGCGGAGACACTGGGGTGGGACGCGTCCCTGTTCGGCAAGCTGGAGAGCGGGGCGACTCTGGGAAGCCCGGAGGTGGCCCAGGCGCTGGATCAGCATTACGGCACGGGCGGGCTCGTACTCACCTTGTGGGAACTGGCGGTGGCTGATCCGACGCAGTTCAAGGAGCGGTACCGGCGGTACATGGTGCTGGAGGCCGAGGCGGTCAGTCTCTGGCACTACGCTGCCGCCAACCTGCCCGGTGTTCTCCAAACCTCCGAATACGCACGCGAGTTGCTCGCGGCGGGCGGGCTCGGCGGGGAGGAGTTGGAGGTACAGGTCGAGGCGCGCGTGGGCCGTCGCGCGGTGCTGCTGGCGGACGGTGCCCCGCGGTTCCGTACGATCCTCTCCGAGTCCGTGTTGCGGACGCCGCTGCGGGATGCCGCCAAGTGGCGCGAGCAACTGGAGCACCTGCTGCTCATGGGGCAGCGCAACAACGTCACCATCCACGTGGTGCCGCTCAGCGCCGGACCCCACGGACTGGCGAACACCGACGCCATGTTCCTGCGGGGCGCCGACGGACGCACCGTGGCGTGGGTCGAGACCGGATACTCGGGCGAACTGGTCCAGGAGAATGCAGACGTCGAACGGCTCCAGCTCCGATACGATCTGGTACGCGATTTGGCCCTATCGCCGGACGAATCGCGGAAGTTGATCAGGCGGATGTTGGAGGAAGCCCCATGCGAGCCATCGACCTGAACAGCTTGACGTGGCGCAAGAGCAGCTACAGCAACCAGGACGGCGGTCAGTGCGTCGAGGTCTCCCACGACTTCCTGTGCTCCGCCGCCTGGCGTAAGAGCAGCTACAGCAACCAGGACGGCGGGGCCTGCGTAGAAGTCGCCCCCAACCTCCCCGCCGTCGTCCCCGTCCGGGACAGCAAGGATCCCGGTCGAGGTGCCCTCGTCCTCGGGGCCGGGGCCTGGGCCGTCTTCGTCGGTGCTGTCAGGGACGACTCGCTCTAGTAGACGAGCGCCTGCGTCCCGTCCGCCATCGCCTCCTGGACGAAGAGCTGCGCGCCCGCGATCCGTACGCCCTCGATGACGTCCTTCTCGGTGATGTCCCGCCGGGCCGCGCACTGGGTGCAGAGGGTGAGGCGCCCTGCCGCGAGGACCGAGTCGATCAGGTCGGGCAGCGGCGCGGCGTGCGGCAGCTCGAACTCGGCGGCCCGGCCCGGCAGCGCGAACCACGCCGACTCCCCGGTCAGCCACAGGGACACCTCGACCCCGCTGGCCACGGCCACCGCCGCCACCGTGAACGCCTGCGAGCAGCGCTCGGGGGCATCGGCCCCTGCCGTCACCTTGATCACGAGCTTCTTCGCCATGGCCGCATCGTAGGCCGTGGTGCGGACCCCGTTGTTCACCTCAGGGCGGCGCGTGCCGGGTGGTGACCGGGCTGACCCCGGTCGCGTGAGCCCGGGTCCGGGTCCGGCCGGTCGTCATGTAGTCCGAATCGTGATCGACTTCCTTACAACTCTGGGCGTTCACCATGGGGCTCCTGTGCGCGCGGATAGGGAATCCGTGCGTCACGTTGCATGGGGGACGTCTTGCAAGTCTCGGAAGAACCCGAAGCGCCGAAGACCCTGGAGGTCGTCGAGGGCGCGGAGGAACCGGCTGTGACGGAGGCCGCTGAAGCCCCGCAGGAACCGCCCGCGCCGCCGCGGGTGCGTCGGCGCGGGCGTACGACGCTGCTGATCGCCGGTGCCGCCGTGCTCGGGGTCGTCGCCGGAACCTGTGCCGGATATCTCGTACAGGCCGACCGTGAGCCCACGCCGCTGCCTCCGCTGTCGCAGCCGGTGCTCGCGCAGGCGGGCGGCGAGGGGCCGGAGCCGCTGTCGGCCGCCCAGGACCGACAGGTGCGGACCGATGGCGATCTGCGCAAGCTGCTGCTGCGGAAGCCGGCCGGCACGAAGGTCCCCGAATGGCTGGAGTCCACTGACGGTTGGTTGGATTTCGCCGCCTATCTCGGCAACTTCGTCGACCCGGGCGACAGGTTCGACCGTATGGCCGAGGACGAGTTCCGCCGGGCGGCCGTCGTCGGCTGGGAGAGTGGCCGTGCGTTCAGCGTGCAGATCCGGCTCGTGCAGTTCCGGCAGGGGAACAGCACGGCGGCCGTCGACTCCGTCAGCGATCACCAGGGGTGGGCGGAGGACGGGGACGGCACCGACAGCTGGGGCATCCCCGGCACCGGGAACGACAGGGCGTACGTACACACCCGGCCGTACACCGAGCCCGGATACGAGCCGCAGTACTCGGCCGAGGCGCACGCCTGGCGCGGGGATGTCGCGATGGAGATCTGGATCTACGACAGCAAGCCGATCCCGAAGAAGACGATCATGGATCTGGCCGAGCGGCAGATGGAGCGGCTATGAGTGAGCGCGACGAGGTTCGCGACGAGATTCGCGTAGGCCCGGAGGCGCAGCCGGGTTCACTGCCCGGCGAACCTGTCCGGCGCGTGCGCTTCGCAGCCGTGGCCGGGTCCGTGGTGCTGGCCGGTGCGCTGGTCGCCGGGGTGGTCCACACGGTGGTGACCGTGCGGGCGGCCGACCGTGACGCCGGTGCTCCGACCTGGAAGTTCCCCGAGCGCGAGACCGAGAAGAAGGCGTCGGCCAGGCAGGGGCTCGCCGGCGTGCTCGTGCCGTACGGCAGTGGTGAAGGCACCGGCCTCACCGGCGGCGGTGACAAGGGCACCTGGATCCAGGGGCCGGACGTCGCGCCGTTCGGTTCCGACGTGGAGCTCGGCGGAGCCCAGGCCACGGCCCTGCGGAAGGAATCCCTGCGTGGGCTGCCTCGCGACCAGCGCAAGGAGCTGGAAGGAATGATCGACCAGCAGCGCATCAAGGGTATGGCGGCACGCAGCTACTTCAGCGACCGGACGTACGCCCATGTGCGCAATGTGTCCGTCTCCTCGGTGACCGTCGTGCTCGCCCGGATGGAGAACAGGTCGGCCGTCCGCCGCAGCTCCACGTTCCAGAACAGGTTCCTCGACGCCTCGGGACTCTTCCGTAAAGGCATGAAGATCGAGGGGCACGACGACGCCCGGTGCTTCCAGCGGCTCAAGGGTGAGGACGACGTGGCGCTCGACAGGATGCTCTGCTCCGCCTACGTGGGAGGCGTCCTGGTCACCGTCACGGCGTACGGTGCGCAGCCACTCGACACCAAGGGCATCACGACGTTGGTGCGCACCCAGCTCGACCGCATCACCGAGCCGGGGGAAGCCGTATGACCGAGCAGCCACGACTGATCGACGAAGCCGAACCGGACAGCGCCCTCGTCGGCGAGTCACCAAACAGCGCCGGACCGTCCGCCGCCACCGGCGAGGCACAGCCCGGTCCCGCGGCGCCCCCGGTGGCGAGGGGCCGGCGGGTCCTGCCCGCTCTCCTGCGCTGGACCGCCGCCCTCGCCGTCCTCGCCGCGGCCGGTACGGCGACGGCGTACGGGATCGCGGGCATGGAGCGTACGGACGTACCGGGACTGGCCACCGAGTCGGACGGGCGCTGGGACTTCCCGCAGCTCACCAAGCCGCCGCTGCCCGCAGGCAGCCCCGGGCCCTTCGCCAAGGACAACGCGGCAGGGACGCACCACGCCGATCTGCGCGCCCTCGTCCTGCCCGCGCCCGAGGGAGCGAAGGAGGACAAGACGCTGCGCGGCTCGGACGGCTGGCTGGCGACGAAGGACTACCTGGCGGAGTACGAACTGAAGGAGGACCGGGACGCCCTCGGGCAGCGGCTCGTCGATCTCGGCCTGCGGCACATCGCCGCTCGCGGCTGGACCACACCCGACGGCACCCGGACCCGCGTCTACCTGCTCAGATTCGGCACGGCGACCGTTGTGGAGGAGGGGATGGCACGCTACGCCGCCTCGTACTCCTCCCCGGTCTATCAGGTGCGGGGCGCCGGTGAGACCCGCTACGACAGTGGCTTCCCGGGCTCCTCCGAAATGGTGGACATCGCCCGCACCGCCTACGTGGAGGCGAAGCCGTACGGCGCCGAGCAGGTCCGCCAGGCCTACCTCGTGGCCGGGGACGTCTACGCGGTGATCCTCCAGTCCCGCAAGGGGACCGCCGAGGCCGTCCCCTTCCAGCAGACGGTCACCCTGCAGAGTCAGCTGCTCGGCTGAGGAGCTCTGAGGATGTCTGACGGACCTCCGCGGACCTCTGTGGACCTCGCCGTGAGGACCGGGCCCCACCCGACTAGAGTGGGGCCCGGCCCTTGCGTACTGCGTGTACCGACCTGTACCGCGTGTACTGCCCAACCGATCGTCCGAGGAGCACCCCGTGCTTGAGGCATTCTTCGAAGCCCTGCTGGTTCTGGTCGCCGTCGGCGTTCTCGCCTTCGCCGGTCTCACGGTCAAGAAGCTGTACCAGGGCCAGCGCTGACCCCCGCCACCAGGAATCGCAGGAATAGCAGGAATAGCAGCTCATGATCGAGATCCCGTCCGACCTCCACAAGGACCTTGTGCCGCTCGTCTTCCTGCTCGGTGAGTGGGCCGGCGCGGGGGTCTACGACTTCCCCGGTGACGAGAAGTGCAACTTCGGGCAGGAGGTCACCTTCACGCACGACGGACGTGACTTCCTGGAGTACCACTCCCACTCGTGGGTGCTGGACGCCGACGGCAACAAGGTCCGGCCCCTGGAGTCCGAGTCCGGCTACTGGCGGGTCGACGCCGACCGCAAGGTCGAGGTCGTCATGGTCCGCCAGGACGGTGTCGTCGAGGTCTGGTACGGCGAGCTGGCCGCCAAGAAGCCGCAGATCGACATCGTGACCGACGCCGTGGCGCGGACGGCGGCCTCGGGGCCGTACACCGGCGGCAAGCGGCTCTACGGGTACGTGCACAGCGACCTCATGTGGGTCGGCGAGAAGCAGACCCCGGACGTCGAGCTGCGCCCGTACATGTCGGCGCACCTGAAGAAGGTCGTCACCCCGGAGGACGTCGAACGCTGGGCGAAGGCCCTGCCGGACGACATGCCGGACGACGGGATCGCCTTCTTCAAGTAGGGCCGGCGAGCAGAGCCGGTGAGCAGACCCAGTGAGTGGACCCGGCAAGTGGTCCTAGACTCGTGGTGTGGTGAGCACCGACTGGAAAAGTGATCTGCGGCAGCGCGGTTACCGGCTGACCCCGCAACGCCAGCTTGTCCTCGAAGCCGTGGACACCCTGGAGCACGCGACCCCCGACGACATCCTCGTGGAAGTGAGGAAGACGGCGTCGGGGGTCAACATTTCCACGGTCTACCGAACCCTGGAGCTGCTGGAGGAGCTGGGGCTGGTCAGCCACGCCCACCTCGGGCACGGGGCGCCGACCTACCACCTCGCGGACCGGCACCACCACATCCATCTGGTCTGCCGCGACTGCGAGAACGTGATCGAGACGGATGTCGCCGTCGCCGCGGACTTCACCGCCAAGCTGCGCGAGGACTTCGGGTTCGAGACCGACATGAAGCACTTCGCGATCTTCGGCCGTTGCAAGGACTGCTCCCTCAAGGCTTCGGCCAAGGCTTCGGCGGCCAAGGTTTCAACTACCGAGTCGTAGGCTTGTCCCCATGAAGAGCCCTCTGCTGTTCCTGCCCGGCGCCGTCCCCGCCGAGGGGGTGGACGAAGGCGTCGCCGCCCACTACGGCGAGCTGTTCCGCGAACAGCGTGCCCTCGCCGAGGGCGTCGGATTCGTCGACCTCTCCCACCGCGGCGTGGTCACCGTCACCGGCGACGACCGGCTGACCTGGCTGCACCTGCTGCTCACCCAGCACGTCAGCGACCTGCCCGTGGGCCAGGCCACCGAGGCGCTGGTGCTGTCCGCGAACGGTCACATCGAGCACGCGCTGTACCTGGTCGACGACGGCACGACCACCTGGGCCCATGTGGAGCCAGGGACCCAGGAGGCGCTGATCGCCTACCTGGAGTCGATGAAGTTCTTCTACCGGGTCGAAGTCGCCGACCGGACGGACGAGTTCGCCGTCGTCCACCTCCCCGCGGGGGCCATCGCGGAGGTTCCCGAGGGTGTCGTCGTACGCGAGACGGCGTACGGGCGTGACCTCTTCCTTCCCCGTGGCGAGCTGGAGTCGTACGCCGAGAAGGCGGGGCCGGCGGCGGGGCTGCTGGCGTACGAGGCGCTGCGGGTCGAGCAGCACCGGCCGCGCGTCGGCTTCGAGACCGACCACCGGACCATCCCGCACGAGCTGGGCTGGATCGGCACGGCGGTGCATCTGCAGAAGGGCTGCTACCGGGGGCAGGAGACGGTCGCCCGCGTCCAGAACCTGGGCAAGCCGCCGCGTCGGCTCGTGTTCCTGCACCTGGACGGCAGCGAGGTCCACCTGCCGCCGCCCGGCACGGAACTCCGGCTCGCGGACGACGGGCCCGACGGGCGGAAGATCGGCGTCATCACGACGTCCGTACGGCATCACGAGCTGGGTCCGGTCGCGCTCGCGCTGGTGAAGCGGAACGTGGCGGTGGACGCGCGGCTGGTCGCCGACACGACGGCTGCCGCGCAGGAGGTCGTGGTCGAGCCGTAGCTCTCGGCTTCTGGGTTTCCGGGCTTCCTAGATCTCGACGAGGACCGTGAACGGGCCGTCGTTCGTCAGGGAGACCCGCATCTGGGCGCCGAAGCGGCCCGTGGCCACCGTCGCGCCCAGGGAACGGAGTTGGGCGACCACCTCGTCGACGAGCGGTTCGGCCACGTCGCCGGGGGCCGCCGCGTGCCAGGTGGGACGGCGGCCCTTGCGGGCGTCGCCGTACAGGGTGAACTGGCTGATGACGAGCAGCGGGGCGTCGATGTCGGAGCACGACCTCTCGTCCGCCAGCATGCGGATCGACCAGAGTTTGCGAGCCAGTTGGGCCGCCTTCTCCTTCGTGTCCTCGTGCGTGACCCCGACGAGGACGCACAGGCCCTCGCCCGCGATCTCCCCGGTCACCTCGCCGTCCACGACGACGCTCGCGCCGTCCACTCTCTGCACCACTGCACGCATGGGCCCATCATGCCGTGCCGCCATGAAGGCCATGGACGTCAAGTCGTGGCGACCGGACCGGTTCTGTGGGGCCATGAAGGGATTCTTTTTGATCTTTAAGCCCTTATCTGGGGCCGTTCGGGGGCACTCGGTCACATAGCGGCCACCGGGGGTGGCACGATGCTACCCATTCGCCTGTCGAGGGGACGGTAGAGGCACATGAGCACACCGAGTACCGGGCGGCCTCATACGGCCGCCCGACCGCCCGGGCAGCGCAACGTCGGTGCGGCTGCTCCGGATGCTCCGGTCACTTCGATCAGTTCGCTGCTGGCTCCCACGCCGCCCGAGCACGACCTCGGCGTGCTGCGACTGGCCGAGCTGCGCGTCCTGCGCCGGGAGGCCCAGCGCGACGAGGCCGACCTCAGTTACGTACGGCGGCTGCTGCAGGGGCGCATCGACATCCTGCGCGCGGAACTCGCGCGGCGCGCGCCCACGTCGGTGGTCGCGGTGGGGGAGGCGTCGGTCGTCGAGCGGCTGTCGGAGATCCTGACGGACGCGCCGGCGCGGCACCGGTCGTCGGCGCGACACGTGACGCTGGGGACGCCGCACAGCGAGTTGTACGGGCGGCTGGCGGCGGAGATGCTCGCCGAGGTCGAGCTGTCGGACCTGGACGCGCGGACGGACCTGGAGCTGACGGCGGCGATGGGCCGGCTGGTGGGGTACGAGCAGCAGGTCTCGCGGCGGCGGCAGGGTTTGCAGCGCACTGCGGACGACTGCAGCGGGGAGATCGCGCGCCGGTACCGCGAGGGCGAGGCCCAGGTGGAGGACCTGCTGCTCTGAGCACCGGCATCCCTCAGCCTGCCCGGTGTTTCCCACCCACCCGCCCTTGCCGTCTTTGCAGCCCAGGCGGTGTTTCCCACCCACCCGTTCACCGTCTGTGTCCAGCGCAGGCCCAGGCACACCCAGCCCGTCCGGCGTTTGAGGACGAGGCCCGTTCAGGGCCGATGCGGGGGTCTGGGGGCGCAGTCCCCAGGAACGGGATGGGACGGGTAGGGGCGGCGGGGGCGAGGAAAACCGCGCGACACCCCACCCACCCCCGCCCTAGCCTGGCCCCATGACCTCCCCCGCCGACGTCGGCATACGCACCGTCACCGAGGACGGCCTCCGGGAGTGGACCCGGGCCCTGAGCACCGGGTTCCTCCGGTCGCCCGAGGTCACGGACACGGAGCTGGAGGCACGCCGCGGGGGATTTCTGCCCGGGCGGATGCTCGGCGCGTACGACGGCGAACGATGCGTGGCGACCTTCCGCTCGTTCCCCCAGGAACTGAGCGTGGGCGGCGGCGCGACCGTCTCCGCCGACGCGATCTCGAACGTCACCGTCACGTCCACCCACCGCCGCCGAGGCATCCTCACCCGCATGATGGCCCAGGACCTCGCCGCCGCGAAGGAGCGCGGGGACGTCGTCGCCACGCTGATCGCCGCCGAGTACCGGATCTACGGGCGGTACGGCTTCGGGCCCGCCACCTGGGCCTCCGAATGGACGATCGACGTACCGCGCGCGGGCCTCGACCCCCGCTGGTCGGGCCCGGCGGACGGCGGCCGTATCGACCTCGTGGACGCGGCGGACGTACGGAAGCTGGGACCCGAGCTGCACACGCGGCTCGCGCGGCAGCAGCCGGGTGCCGTCAGCCGGGACGAGCGCTGGTGGCAGGTCAACACCGGTGTGGTGCGGTTCGGGGAGTCCTGGGACGAGCCCTTCTACGCCGTCCACCGTTCGGCGGACGGCGAGGTCGACGGGCTCGTCTCGTACGAGGCCGACGACAAATGGGACGCCAAGCAGCCGCAGGACACCGCCGACGTGAACTGGCTGATCGCCGCGACGCCGGCCGCCGAGCGCGCCCTGTGGCAGTACCTCTGCTCGATCGACTGGATCACCAAGGTCAAGACCGGCTGGCGCGCCCCGGACGATCTGCTCCCCTTCTTCCTGCCGGACCCGCGGGCGGCCAGGCTGACCACGCACGCGGACTGGCTGTGGGTGCGGATCCTGGACGTCGTACGGGCGCTGGAGGCACGTCCGTACGACGGGACGGGGTCGGGGGCGGTCGGCGGCAGTCGTGGGCTCGTCCTGGAGGTTGTCGACGCGGCTGGGTTCGCCGGGGGGCGGTACCGGCTAGAGGTGTCCGCGGAGGGTGTCGGCTTCTGCACGCCCGGGGTCCGTGACGCTGCCGAAATCACGCTGGATGTAAGGGAGTTGGCGGCGCTGTGGCTCGGTGACGAGTCGGCGGTGCGGCTGGCGGCGCTGGGCCGGGTGCGGGAGGAACGAGCGGGCGCCGCCCGGGTGGCCGACGCCCTGCTGCGTACGTCCAGGCGACCGTGGTGCCCGGACATCTTCTGATCCGATTCCTGATCCGATGCCGATCCGGCTCTGAACCGGCTCCGATCCGACCTCCTTTCCGGTCGTGGTGGCTGCCGAGCTCCAGGCTCCCCTCCGGAAGAGAGTTCGGTCGCCAACCTGTGGAAGGTTTGACCATGTTGGAGAAGTTGGTAGCCAACTTCTCCTTCCTTATCTCCACCTGAGGGCGTCTTATAACCACCTTCCCTTGAACTGCCCAAGGATGGCGGGAAGTTGTAGTGTTTGGTTGTGGAGTCCCATAGGTCACACCGAGACGTGGCCGACGCCCTGCGCAGCCGGATCAGGACCGGTGAGCTGCGGCCGGGCCAGCGCATGCCCACCCAGGCCAGGCTGGCCCAGGAGTTCGGTGTCGAGCGGGGTGCCGTCCGTGACGCGCTGCGCATCCTGTATGCCGAGCGGCTGCTGACCAACGTCAGCAAAGGCAGCCCGGCGACGGTCGCTCCCGATCCCGGACCGGTGCCGACCGGCCCCGTCGCCCCGCCGCTGCCCACCATCGGGGCCCTCGCGCCCCGTGTCGCGGCGGCCTTCGCGGCGCCGCACGTCGCCGTCGACGCCCTGTGTCTGACGTCCGTCGCGCTCACCCTCGCCATCGGGGAGCCGCTGCGCCAGATCCACGCCGGACGGCTGAATCCGGCCAGAATCGACGTCCGGGTGTTACTGCCGAGTCGTGACATCGACCTCGCGTTCCCGGCGCCGGTGGAGCTGGCGGACGGTTCCCCGGCCGGGGCCTCGGCCACCGGCCGGCTGCAACGCCGCTGGCTGACCCACCGCAACGCCCAGGGGCAGGTCCTGCGGCACAACCTGCTGGCCCTGCGCGGCACGCACGGTATCGACGTGCGCGTCTCCTTCCGGGCGCTGCCGTTCACGCCACCGGTGCAGCTGTATCTGCTCAACGGGGCGGAGGCGCTCTTCGCGTACTACACGCTGAAGAGAAGCGAGGCGGAGATCGACCACGAGCAGGTGGAGATGTACGACGCCGAGGGTGTCCGGTCGACGCTGTTCGCGTTCGAGCGGGGCGCCGGGCTGCGCGACTCGACGTTCGTGGAACAGTCGCATCTGTGGTTCGACGCACTGTGGGAGACGATCAGTTCGGAGCTGGTGCTCACGGACTGACACGTCTCCCACGGCTGATCGCGGCCGTCGTCGTCACAGGGCGGGCCCGGTGACGAGCAGGGCGAGCACGACCGCTCCGATGGAGCTGAGGGTCGCGTTCCTGGCCTTGATGCCGATGGTGAGCAGCAGCAGGCCGACGACGCCGGAGGTGCCGTACTGCCAGCTGACGAACTGCTGGATGCCGCTGATGAAGACGGCGGCGAGGAGAGCGATGGCGGGCATGGTGGTTCCTCCTTCAGGGCGGTGACCGGGGCGCTGTCCGGGGTGGATCCGAGGCCGATCCGGGGCGGTGTCGCAGGGTGGCAGAAAGGAGGCGAGGATTCCGCCAACTTCACCAAGTTGGTAACCAACTCTCTTTAGGTTGTCCCCACTTGGCCACTACTTCAAAACAACTTTCAAACAACTCCCCAAAGATGGATCGGAGTTGTAGCGTTTGGTCGTGACTCAGGAGAACGTGGCAGTGAACGGCAGCAGAAGACAGACGCCCCAGGAGATCGCCACCGCCCTGCGTGACCGCATCCGCACCGGCGAACTGCAGCCGGGCGACCGCCTGCCCACCCAGGCCGAGCTGGCCGAGGAGTTCGGCGTCGAGCGCGGTGCCGTCCGTGAGGCGCTGCGCATCCTGCACGCCGAGCAGCTGCTCACCAACGTCAGCAAGGGCAGTCCGCCGCGCGTCGCCGAGGCGGCCCCGCCCAGGGAAGGGCCCCAGCCGACGATGGTGGGGCTGGCGCCGCGTCTGACGGAGGCGTTCTCGGTCCCGCACGTCCGGATCGACGCGGCCTGTCTCACCGCGGAGAGCCTGATGCTGGCCGTCGGGGAGTCCGTCCGGCTGATCCACGAGGGCCGCATCCGGCCCGAGCGGATCGACGTACGCATCCTGCTCCCGTCCCGGGACATCGCGCTGGCCTTCCCGGTCCCTGTCGAGGGCCGCAGCGAGGACGACCCCGTCCACCAGCGCTGGCTGCTCCAGCGCAACGCCCAGGGGCACGTCCTCCAGCACAATCTGCGGGCCCTGCGCTCGTCGCACGGCATCGACGTACGGGTGACGTTCAGGGCGCTGCCGTTCACCCCGCCGGTGAAGCTGTACCTGCTCAACGGGACGGAGGCGCTGATCGCGTACTACATGATCGCCCGCCGTGAGGAGGCGGTGGAGAGCGGGGTGACGCTCGACATGTACGACACCCTGGGGACCGAGTCGCTCCTCTTCTCGTTCGAGAAGGGCGCCGGGGAACGGGACACGGCGTTCGTCGAGCAATCCCAGAAGTGGTTCGACGCCCTCTGGGAAACCATCACGACGGACCTGACACTCTCCTAGTGACCTCTGATACGACACAGACCGAACTGGCGACCGAACCGGCGGCCGAGGACGACTCCGTGATCGACTCCATGATCGACGAGCTGCGGGAACCGGTCGCCCGCGCACACGTCGTGCTCTGGGACTTCGACGGACCCATCTGCGCCCTGTTCGCGGGCCACTCGGCGCAACGCGTGGCGATCGACCTCGTCGAGTGGCTCGAAGGGCGCGGCCTGCACGGTCTGTTGACGGAGGCGGAGCGCGAGTCCCTGGATCCGCACGTCGTGCTGCGGGCCGTCGACCGCCGGCATCCGGGGAGCGACCTGGTGGACGAGCTGGAGAAACGTCTCACGCATGAGGAACTCCGGGCCACGGGCCTGGCGATGCCCACCCCGTACGCCGACCCGCTGATCCGCACCTGGACAGCGGTCGGTGCGCGGCTCGCGGTCGCCACGAACAACTCCCCGCTCGTGGTCCACCAGTATCTGGCGAGCCGTGGTCTGGCCTCGTGCTTCGCCCCGCACGTCTACGGCCGCACACGGGAGCTGAGCCATCTCAAGCCCCACCCGCACTGTCTCAACCGTGCGCTGAACGCTATGGGGGCGGCGCCGTCGTCCGCGCTCATGATCGGCGACACCCCCTCGGACTACGTCGCCGCGCAGGTGGCCGGTGTGCCGTTCCTCGGCTACGCGCGTAACGCGGACAAGGAGAAGCTGCTGCGGGACGCGGGTGCCGAGACGATCGTGGGCTCGCTGGAGCCCGTACTGAAGCTGCTGCGCGGTCAGGCCTGAGTCATCAGCAGGGTGAAGACCACCACCGCGCCGACGGCCAGGCCGGTGTGGCGTGCCCGGATGCCCACGCAGACCGTCGCCAGGAGCAGCAGGCCCAGCACCCCGAGTCTCGACTGGGCCAGCCGCCCCAGCAGGAACTCGCCCAGTGCCAAGGCCGCTTGGTACAGAACCATCCTCCCCACCCTCCCCTTCCACTTTGCGTGAAGCGTTCAACTCGCCGTCCAATTGGACCGGTTGATGAAGGTGGTCTGCCCGGTGCGGTAGATCCCTTAACCGGCTTGGTAGTTGATGGTTCAGTTGACTGAAATCTGTTTGCAAATGGACCGGAAGCGGTACGGTCGGAGTATGGGACACGAGGGAGGACAGCAGGCCGCCGACGGTGGCGGCCGGGAGTTCGACCGCGTCGCCGACGAACTGCGGCACCGTATGACGGGCGGGGTGTACCCGCTGGGCTCCCTGATGCCCGCGCAGCGCGACCTCGCGCAGGAGTTCGGGGTGTCCCGTGACACCGTGCAGCGTGTCCTGAGGGAACTGCGCAACGAGGGCTGGATCGAGTCCCGGCAGGGCAGCGGATCCCGGGTCGTCAAGGTCCAGCGCATCCAGTCCACGGCGCCCAAGGCCACCCGGTCGCGCCAGGCCGTGACCCTGGGGCCACTCATCAGCGAGGCGTTCGAACAGCCCGAAGTCACCCTGGACGTCTACACGTTGACGTCCGAGACCCTGGACGCGCACATCCGCCTCCAGGCGGAACGGATCAGGGCCCACGCCATAGTTCCGCAGCGCATCGCACTGCGGATGCTCCTGCCGTACGACACGGAGTCCCTGCCCTATCCGAGGGGAACCGACGCGAAGCACGACCCGCTCCTGCGCGACCGACTCCGCGACATCACCGGTCGGCACACCGATTCCCTGCGCGGAGTGCTGGCGGAGCTGACGGCCGAGGGGCTGGTCCCGGAGATCCGGCTGGAGGTCCGTTACGCACCGTTGACCCCCGCCTTCAAGCTCTATCTGATCAACGGTGTGGAAGCGCTGCACGGCATGTACGAGGTGATCCGGCGGCCGGTGGTGGTGGACAGGCGGAAGACGGTCGAGGCCCTCGACGTCCTGGGCCTGGGTGCCACGCTGACGCACCACGTACGGGACGGCGACCCGAACTCACCGGGTTCCACCTTCGTTGAGAGCATGCAGAACTGGTTCGACTCGGTCTGGCAACTCCTCTCCGAGGAGTCCCCGGCTGTGCGCTAGCATGCCCGAACCGTGTGAGCAACAGCTCGTGCGCATACGTATGGATGGCGAACAGGCCAACCTCGGCGACCTGACGCAGCAGAGTGGCAGACCACCCGTCGTGTCCGCTCAGTTGCCGCTCAAGCCGCGCGGAGTATCACCTGGGAACAACACCGTTCTGCCGCACCATCCATCCTCGCGCGAGTCCCGGAGCAGCCAGTGGGCGCACCCCCAGTTCCCCGTTTCATGACAGGGGAGAGCGCCGACGCCGGTTCGCCGGACATCATCGAGGCGTTCGTGGCACGTGCCGCACGGCACGGCGGGGCGAGCAACGGTCACCACAACCAGAACTACGTCCTGCCGCTGACGGAGGACGTGGCGCACAAGGTGGGCCTCGCGGCCGGTACGCCGGTCACCGTCCGCATCCGGCGGGAGGTGGCGCTGCCCGTCGTGATCCGCACCTGGCGGGACGAGGCGCGCATCCTCGACGCCGTGCACAGCGCGCTGCCGAATGTGCCGAAGTGCCTGCTGGAGGGCGACGGGTTCACCGTCCACAGCTATGTGGAAGGTGTACCGCTCTCCAGCGTCTGCGGAAACGGCAAGCCCGTCGACACCCTCCTCATGAAGGCGCTGGCCGGCCTGCTTGCCCAGATGACGCGGGTGCGCCGAGGCGCTCTGCCGCCCCTGCCCGAGGTCTGGCCCCGCAACCTCACCGACAGTCAGGGCTTTCTGCGGGTGCTCGCCCAGCTGGCCGACCGTCAGATCCGCCGACGCAACTGGCTCGCCTTCGGGGGCCTGTTCACGGCGCTCGGCATTCCGGAGGACGCCCTCACCCGGTTGGCCGAACGGGTGCCGGCCATGACACGGCGGCCCTACAGCCTGCTGCACGCGGATCTGCACCGCGACAACCTGATCGTCTCCTACGACGGTGACCCGCCCCTCATCTGCGTCGACTGGGAACTGGCGACCTACGGCGACCCCCTGCACGACCTGGCGACGCATCTCGTCCGGATGCAGTACCCCGACCACCAGTGGGACGACGTGATCGGTGCCTGGGCGGAGGCCATGGGGCCCGTCCGCCCCGCCGCAGTCAAGGGTCTGGGCAAGGACCTGCGCCACTACGTGGACTTCGAGCGGGCGCAGTCCGTCTTCCCGGACGTCATGCGGGCCGCGCAGTCCCTGGAGGACACGTTCGACCAGAAGAGTCTGGACGAGGCGACGGCGTCGGTGCGCAGGGCCCTGAAGGCGGCGGCAGCGCCGCTCGGGCTCCGGAACGTACCGGGCACGGACGAGATCGAGCGCATCCTCTTCCGCTGGCAGGCATCCCGGGAGGACGGGAGGAAGCGCGGCCGGGGGTGGGGGGCGGACGACATCCACTGGACGCCGGACGACCGGGTCCCGGAGCATTCCGAGTTCTCCCGTGCCGATGTGCACCGCGCGCTGCTCGCGGAGGGCGCGGCGCCGGCCAACCGGGTCTTCAAGGGGACCGCGCATCTCAACTCGGTGGTCTGGGTCGGGGGCGTCGACTTTCCCGTGGTCGTCCGGCGCCAGGTGCCGAAGGCCTGCCGGCGCGAGCCCAGTTTCCTCAGTGAGCACGCGGTGCTCCAGGCCATCGAGGAGTCGTCCGTCGCGGTGGCGGCGCCGAGGGTCCTCGCCCTGGGCAGCGGCTACCGGAACGAGCGCTTCGCCGTCCACACGTACGCGGGCCGGCGCGACATCGACCAGCCGCCGAGCCATCCGGTGAACGGCCTGCTGCCGCACGAGGCGGACGCGCTCGTCGACCAGCTCCGCGCGCTGACGGACGTGGACTACCACGCGCTCGACCCGGCGGCGGGCGAGGGAGACTTCTACGGCTGGCTGAGCGAGCAACTCGTCATCCTGGTACAGGACTTGCCCAGAGAGTCGCAGCAGCTGGCCAGGGTTCTCGGGCTGCCCGACGCCGACCGGCTGCGGGAGATCCTGGGCAGGCACGTCGTGAACGAACGCGTGCCGACGCTGCTGCACGGTGACCTCAACCCGTGGAACCTCGTCCGGCGGGACGACCCGCTGGTGCTGACCATCATCGACTGGGAGATGGCCGTCGTCGGCGACCCCCTCTACGACCTGGTGCGGCACATGCACCTCACGCCGACCCGGTCGGAGATCCGCGAACGGATGTTCCGACGCTGGGAGCGCCTGCTGTCGCCGGAGTACACGGGCGACTGGCGACAGGACTGGCGGGTGTACCGGGACATCGAGATCGTCCGGTCCGCCTACATCGACCTGGATCGCCTGGTCACCGGCGCCGGCCTGGACGCCCCGAACGTCCGTCGCGCGGTCGACTCGTACGCGATGACGCTGGCGTCGGCCACGGCCGCGCTGGGCCTGCCGGCCCGTTCCACGGAGAACCCGTATCTGGCGCTCGCTCTGAGGTAGCCGGCCGGAGGTGCCCGGGGCCGTCGGCGGGGCTGTGTGCGGCGGGCGGCTCCGTGCGGGCCCGGCGAGTGCGTACCCTCGCTCCCATGGCTGGAACCGGGCTGCGCGAGCGCAAGAAGCAGCAGACTTACCGACACGTGTCCGACATCGCGATCGGGCTCTTCCTCGCGAAGGGCTTCGACGCGGTGTCCGTCGCGGAGATCGCCGCCACAGCCGGGATCTCCAAGCCGACGCTGTTCCGGTACTTCCCGGCCAAGGAGGATCTCGTCCTGCACCGCTTCGCGGACCACGAGGACGAGGCGGCGCGGGTGGTACGGGCGGCCGGTGCGGAGGCTTCGCCGGTCGAGGCGCTGCGCCGGCACTTCCTCGACGGGCTGAGTCGCGAGGACCCCGTCACCGGCCTCAACGGCTCCCCCGAGGTGCTCGCCTTCCACCGACTGCTCTACGGCACGGCGTCGCTGGTCGCGCGGGCGTACGAGTACCAGCAGCGGTCGGAGGCCGTGCTCGCCGTCGCCCTCGGCGGCACCCTGGCGGCCCGGCTCGCGGCCGGCCAGATCATCGCCGTCCAGCGGATCCTCGCGCAGGAGAACTGGCGCCGGATCGCGGCGGGGGAGACCGTGGAGGCGGTACGCGAGGACGCGGTCGCGGCGGCGGAGGGCGCGTTCGGGCAGCTGGAGGCGGGGCTGCCGTGGCTGGGGGAGAGGGGTGCGGGTGCTGACGGGGGCGGGGTCACGGCTGGAGATCGTGCACGGGCGGGCGTTGCCGTTCTGAACTCCGAACACGGGGGCGGTGAGTTTTAGGCTGCGGTATCAAGAAGGACGATGACGAACCCTTCTCTTCCTGCCGCTCCGCCCCCTGTCCCCACTCTCCTCTTCCTGGACGTCGACGGACCGTTGATCCCGTTCGGCGGCACACCGGAGCAGTATCCGGACGGTTATCCGACGTACCGGCCCGCCCGGCGACTGCGCGTCCCGGAATCCGGGGCGAACCCGCTGCTGCCCAGGATCGATCCCGCTCTCGGGCCCCGACTGGCCGCGCTGGCCTGCGAGTTGGTGTGGGCCACGACCTGGATGGACGAGGCGAACGAGTGCGTCGCCCCGTGGCTGGGCCTGCCGGACCTCCCGGTGGTGCACTGGCCGGAGCCGGCCCCCGACGACCTGCCCGGGGGGCCCGGCGTGCACTGGAAGACCCGGCCGCTCGTCGATCGAGCGGCCGGGCGGGACTTCGTCTGGGTCGATGACGAGGTGACCGACGCCGACCGTCGCTGGGTTGCCGAACACCACCCGGGGCGGGCCCTGTTGCACCGGGTCGATCCTCACCACGGTCTGCTGGACGCGGACTTCGCGGCCGTCGAGGCGTGGCTCCGGTCGTAGGGCGGCAGTTGTCGTGGGGGCCCGCGCTCAGGCCCCCACGTAGCCCGCGAGGTGCTCCCCCGTGAGGGTGCTGCGGGCCGCCACCAGGTCGGCCGGGGTGCCCTCGAAGACGATGCGGCCGCCGTCGTGGCCCGCGCCGGGGCCGAGGTCGATGATCCAGTCGGCGTGGGCCATGACCGCCTGGTGGTGCTCGACGACGATGACGGACTTGCCCGCGTCGACGAGCCGGTCGAGCAGGCCGAGCAGGTGCTCGACGTCGGCGAGGTGGAGGCCGGTCGTCGGCTCGTCGAGGACGTACACCCCGCCCTTGTCGCCCATGTGCGTGGCCAGCTTGAGGCGTTGGCGTTCGCCGCCGGACAGGGTGGTGAGGGGCTGGCCGAGGCTGAGGTAGCCGAGGCCGACGTCGGCGAGCCGGTCGAGGACGCGGTGCGCGGCCGGTGTACGGGCCTCGCCGGCGCCGAAGAACTGCTCCGCCTCCGTCACCGACATCGCGAGCACCTCGCTGATGTCCCGGCCGCCGAGGTGGTAGTCCAGCACCGCCGCCTGGAACCGCTTCCCCTCGCAGTCCTCGCAGGTCGTGGCCACGCCGGCCATCATCGCCAGGTCGGTGTAGATGACACCGGCTCCGTTGCAAGTGGGGCAGGCGCCTTCGGAGTTGGCGCTGAACAGGGCCGGCTTGACCCCGTTGGCCTTGGCGAACGCCGTACGGATCGGGTCGAGCAGTCCGGTGTACGTCGCCGGGTTGCTCCGCCGGGAACCGCGGATCGGGGTCTGGTCGACCGACACCACACCCTCGCCGACGGCCCCCCGCGTCTCGACCAGCGACCCGTGGATGAGCGAGCTCTTGCCGGACCCGGCGACACCGGTCACGACGCACAGCACCCCGAGCGGGATGTCGACGTCGACGCCCTGGAGGTTGTGCCTCGTCGCACCGCGGATCGGCAGTGTGCCGGTCGGCTTGCGAACCGCCTCCGTCGCCTTGAGGGCGGCCCGGTCGTCGAAGTGGCGGCCGGTGACGGTCCCGCCGGTCCGCAGCCCCTCGACGGTCCCCTCGAAGCAGACGGTGCCGCCGGCCGTACCGGCGCCGGGGCCCAGGTCGACGACGTGGTCGGCGATCGCGATCACTTCGGGCTTGTGCTCCACGACGAGCACGGTGTTGCCCTTGTCGCGCAGCCGCAGCAGCAGGTCGTTCATGCGCTGGATGTCGTGCGGGTGCAGGCCGATCGTCGGCTCGTCGAACACGTACGTGATGTCGGTGAGGGCCGAACCGAGGTGGCGGATCATCTTGACGCGCTGCGCCTCGCCGCCCGACAGGGTGCCCGAGGCGCGGTCGAGCGCGAGATAGCCGAGACCGATCTCCACGAACGAGTCCAGCGTGTGCTGGAGCGCGGTGAGCAGCGGCGTCACCGAGGGCTCGTCGAGGCCCCGAACCCACTCGGCCAGGTCGCGGATCTCCATCGCGCAGGCGTCGGCGATGCTGATCTTCCTGATCTTCGACGACCGGGCCCCCTCACTGAGCCGGGTGCCCTCGCACTCGGGGCAGGTGGCGAAGGTGACCGCCCGCTCCACGAACGCCCGGATGTGCGGCTGCAGCGCCTCCTTGTCCTTGGACAGGAACGACTTCTGGATCTTGGGGATCAGTCCCTCGTAGGTGAGGTTGACGCCGTTGACCTTGACCTTGGTCGGCTCGCCGTAGAGGAAGTCCTGCATCTCCTTCTTGGTGAACCGCCGGATCGGCTTGTTCGGGTCGAGGAAGCCCGACTGGGCGTACAGCCCCACGGTCCACTGGCTGTCCGACTTCCAGCCGGGGATGGTGAACGCGCCCTCGGCGATCGACTTGGAGTCGTCGTAGAGCTGGGTGAGGTCGATGTCGGAGACCGCGCCCCGGCCCTCGCAGCGCGTACACATACCGCCGGTGCGGTTGTAGGTCGCCTTCACCGCCTTCTTGTTGCCGACGGCGATCGCACCGCTGCTGCGGACGGACGCCGTGTTGAAGGAGTACGCGCTGGGCGGCCCGATGTGCGGCTGCCCCAGCCGGCTGAACAGGATGCGCAGCATCGCGTTGGCGTCGGTGGCGGTGCCGACCGTGGAGCGAGGGTCGGCACCGAGCCGCTGCTGGTCGACGATGATCGCGGTCGTCAGCCCTTCGAGTACGTCCACCTCGGGCCGTGCCAGCGTCGGCATGAACCCCTGGACGAACGCGCTGTACGTCTCGTTGATCAGCCGCTGCGACTCCGCGGCGATCGTGTCGAAGACCAGCGAACTCTTGCCCGAACCGGAGACACCGGTGAACACCGTCAGTCGCCGCTTCGGCAGCTCGATGCTGACGTCCTTGAGGTTGTTCTCGCGCGCACCGTACACACGGATCAGATCGTGACTGTCGGCACCGTGCGGCGCGTCGGCCGGCTGCGAGTCCGTCCTCGGGGTCCTGCTCATCGGGTCTCCGTCTCCATCTGTCGGGCGGGTTTCCTCCAGGCTGACGCCCGGACGGTCGCCTGTCTCTAGTTTTTCGGCTTCTGCGAGATCCGCACCAGGTTGCCCGAGGGGTCGCGGAACGCGCAGTCGCGCGGGCCCCATGCCTGGTCGATGGGCTCCTGGAGCACTTCCGCGCCGGATGCCCGTACCTTTTCGAACAGGGCGTCGAGATCGTCGGTGCGGAAGACGAACATCGGCATGACGCCCTTGGTGAGCAGTTCCTGCAGGGCGTCGCCGTCGGCCGCGGAGCGGCCCGCGTGGGGTTCGGAGAGGACGAGTTCGAGGTCCGGCTGCGCGGGGCTGCCGAGGGTGACCCAGCGGTGTTCGCCGGATGCGACGTCGTTGCGGACCTCGAAGCCGAGTGCGTCGCGGTAGAAGGCGAGCGCCTCGTCGGGGTCGTTGACGGTGATGTGGCAGTACTGCAGTGCGATGTCCATGCCGACAACGCTAGGCCGCGGCCGTACGGCCCGCTTCTCGAATCCTGCTCGGTACGTTCCCGACCTTCTCGATGTCCCCGGCGGCCGGTGCACCGGTGCCAGGAACGCCCGTACTCGGAACGCCCGTGCTCGGAGCCGCCGGGACCGGCGCGTTTCTGCTCGGCCGTGTCTGCACCTTCGCCACACAGGCGGGCATCGCCGTCACCGCGTCGTGCGCCCGGCCCCGGTACGCGCTCGGTGTCTCCCCGACGATCTCGGTGAACCGGGAGCTGAACGAGCCCAGCGACGTACAGCCGACGGTCATGCAGGCGTCGGTCACGCTCATGCCGGCGCGGAGCAGCGTCATCGCCCGCTCGATACGGCGGGTCATGAGATAGTTGTACGGCGTCTCGCCGTAAGCGGCCCGGAACCGCCGAGAGAAGTGCGCGGGCGACATCAGCGCGTGCTTGGCCATCGTCGGAACGTCGAGCGGACGCGCGTACTCCCGGTCGATCAGATCCCGGGCCCGACGCAGATGCGCGAGGTTGGCGAGCTCCTGCGGGTCCATTCGGCGACCGTACCACCGGGCCCCCGAGCCGGTCCGGGTCCGAGCGGACGCCCCGCATGGCATCCACGCCGGTCCCTGTGGAGGCGGAGGCCTCGGCAACGGCATCGGCATCGGCATCGGCATCATGGACGAGCTGGACGAAGCCGCGGAGGTGTTCCAGCGGCTATCCCCGCGGTGACATGGGTCCTGATCGGATCGGTTCTGGTGCGATGGGAGAGGTTGGGTCGAGCGGGGCAACGAAGGGTGTCCCGTCTCGCTCGACCTGAGCAGTTCGTGCTGTCCGGACTACGTGTCTCGGGGGCGCCTGAGCGTGGCCAGGGCGAAGACGCTGACGACGGCGAGGCTGACGGCGGCCACCTGTGCCGCCAGGCCGAATCCGTCGGACACGTCGGCCGGTGTGGGGGCGCCCTGGTCGGCGGCCGTCCGGTTGGCGGGGGAAAGGAGAACGGCGATTCCCAGCGCGGTGCCGATCTGGGTCGCCGTGTTGATGAGTCCGCCGGCGAGTCCCTGATCGGCATCGGGTACGTCGCCCGTGGCCGTCATGGCCGCGGTGGTGAAGAAGGTGCCGAAACCGGCGCCGCACACGATCATGCCCAGCAGCAGGGGACCGTAACTGCCCGTACCGTCGGCCGTCGCGAGGAGCAGCAGTCCCGCCGCGAAGACCATCACACCGGCGACGAGCACACGCCTTGGGGTGAAAGCGGTGGCGAGGCGCGGTGAGCTGTGAGACGACCGCGGTGACCAGACCCAGCGGCAGCACGGACACCCCCGCTTCCAGAGGGCCGTCCAGCCGTACGTTCTGGAACAGCAGGGACAGCAGGAGGGTGAGCGCGCCCATCACACCGGTCACGAAGAGGACGACGCCGTTGACGGCGGAGACCGAGCGGATCCGGAAGACGTGGAGCGGGATCAGGGGAGCGGGGGAACGCCGCTCGACGACCACGAAGAACCCGATCAGCACGACGCCGAGGAGCAGGGGACGTGAATGCCGCCGGTCCGGCCGCCGGGGAGGCCCTCATGCTGGCCACCGTCGCAGCAGCACGTCCCGGTGGACGCCGGCCCGATGGTTCGCCTCAGGCCTGATCCGCGGCGCGCAGGGCTCGCGCCAGCCACTCCAGTTCCTCGGTCGCCTCGGGAAACGAATCCTGCCCGCGCACACACGCGACGAGCGTGCGGTAGCGCTCCGCTCCTGCCTCGATCCCGGCTTCCAGACTGCGCAGCACGGCGGCCCGGTCGGCGTCACCGAACAGCTCGGACAGCACCTCGGCCGCTGCCGGCCCTTCGGAAGCGACCCCGCGTTCTCTGACCTCCGCGACGGTCTGCACGACCTGCCTGGCCCACCAGATGGACGCCCCCGGGGGACGGCCCTGCCCCGGTACGGGAGTGTTGAGCTCCATCCAGGTGCGCAACCGGGCGCGAAACCCGGGGTCCCGCACCAGCTCGGCCAGTTCGATCCAGGCGTCGACCTGCTCAGGCGTGGGATCGTCGGGCAATTCGATGCGCAAGGTGTGCAGGCGGTCACGCAGGTGTGGGTCGACGGCGAGACCGCCGAACACCTCCTCCTTGAACTCGTCGATGATCTGCTTGCGTTCGGCGGCGGAAAGCCGTGCCAACCGGTTCATCAGTGCTGTCTCCTCGGCGGTCGAACCACGTTTCGAAACGGTGGACAGAACGGCCCGGCTCACCTTGAGGGAGCGGATCTGCGCGTCGAGCGCGGCCACGTGCGCGTCGGCGACCTCGGCGACCGTGGTGCTGCCGCTCAGGACGCGGCACACGTCGTCGAGCCCGAGGCCCAGCTCACGGAGGGTGCGGACCAGCTCGACGCGGGCCACGGACCCGGCGTCGTACAGCCGGTAGCCGCTCGCGGAGCGGGCCACGGGCGGCACCGCTCCCTCGTCCGACCAGAAGCGCAGGGTACGCACCGAGAGTCCGGTGCGGTGCGCAAGCTGGCCGATGGTGAGCACGTCGGGGCGTTCGTCGTCCATGGGCGAAATCCTGGACCTTCCAGCCGCTGGAGACTCAAGCGCCTCGTGGCGCACCACGGGATGCCGCCCACTCACTCGCGTCCCGCCACGGCCTCGTCGGCCAGGACGGGCGACCGCGTTGCCCGCCCCACCTGGCCCGGCCGCCTCGAACCGGGCCGACCCCCACGCGGCGTCGACTCGGTACGACGACCCAAGGACTGGCCATCTGCTGTGCGGCCACAGTGGCGTGGCGCACTTTTGCAAGCAGGCGCTTGCAATAGTTAGCAAGGGTGCGGCAAGGTGGAGTCATGGCAACGCTCAACGTCGGCAATCTCGGTGAGTACCTGCGTGACCAGCGGCGCACCGCGCAGCTGTCCCTCAGGCAGCTCGCCGATGCCGCCGGGGTGTCCAATCCGTATCTGAGCCAGATCGAGCGCGGGCTGCGCAAGCCGAGCGCGGAGGTGTTGCAGCAGGTCGCCAAGGCGCTGCGGATCTCCGCCGAGACGCTGTACGTGCGGGCCGGCATCCTCGATGCCGAGCGGGACCGGGACGAGGTGGAGACGCGTGCGGTGATCCTCGCCGATCCCACGCTCAGCGAACGGCAGAAGCAGGTGCTGCTGCAGATCTACGAGTCCTTCCGCAAGGAGAACGGGTTCGAGATCGCCGATCCCGGCAGCCCGCCGGCCTCGGAGGTCCCTGTGCCGGAGGTCCCTGTGCCGGAGGTCCCTGTGCCGGACGTTCCGGGCGTCGCTCACAGAGACACGGACAGGGACCCGGACAGCGATACAGACAGAGATACAGACATAGGCACCGGCAGCGACGCCGGCCCGCAGCAGACAGCCAGTTGACGTACCGGACGCGACAGACGCGACAGACACATCAGACGCGTCGGTCGAGACCGGCCCGCCGTTCGCGGGAACCCCAAACCCTCAGTTCGAAGCAACCCGGGAGGACCATCACCATGGCCATCACCGACGACCTCCGCAAGACCTTCAGCGACCCCACCCCGTTCTACTTCGCCGCCGGCACCGCCGACCTCGCCCTTCAGCAGGCCAAGAAGGTGCCCGCTCTGGTCGAGCAGCTGCGCGCCGAGGCGCCGGCCCGGATCGAGGCCGTGCGCGGCACCGACCCGAAGGTGGTCCAGGAGAAGGCCGCCGCTCGCGCCAAGGAGGCGCAGGAGAAGGCCGCCGGCCGTGCCAAGGAGGCGCAGGAGACCATCCAGACCAAGGTCGGCGAGTTCATCACCACGCTGGACGGCGACTTCAAGAAGCTCGGCTCGACCATCGACGCCGACCTGAAGAAGCTCGGCGAGAGCGCCCAGGACCTCGCTCTGCGCGGTGTCGGCGTCGCCGCCGAGTACGCCGTGAAGGCGCGCGAGACGTACGAGAAGGTCGCCGAGCACGGCGAGCAGGCCGTGAAGACCTGGCGCGGCGAGGCCGCCGAGGAGATCGAGGAACTGGCGATCGCCGTCGAGCCGAACGCCGAGCCGGTCGAGGTCAAGGTGGCGACCGAGGAGAAGATGCCCGCCCCGGCCTCCGCCCCGACCCCTGTCCCGACTCCCGCCGAGGCCAACATCGCGCCCGCCTCGGCCAAGAAGCCCGTCGCCAAGAAGGCCCCGGCCCGCAAGCCCGCCGCCAAGAAGACGACTCCGCCCGCCAAGTAGGCAGAGCCGAACGGGTGAAACAGCGTGTACGGGGACGGGTCGGGCACTCCTGGAGTGCCCGACCCGTTTGGCGGGTAGCGGGTTTCAGGTTGCGGGTACGGTGACCGCACGTAGGAACTGACCGAGCTTGGTGGTGGACGTTGTGCTGATGCAGGGGTTCGCGGGGTTCATGTGGCTGTTGAGCGTGGCCCTGATCGTGTTCAGTGGGTTCGCGCTGATCGACGCCGCGGTGCGCCGTGAGGACGCCTATCGGGCGGCGGACAAGAAGACCAAGCCGTTCTGGCTGATCATCCTCGGGCTCGCCTTCGTGGTGAACCTGATCTTCAACATCCTGTCGTTCCTGCCGATCATCGGCCTGGTCGCGACGATCGTGTACATGGTCGACGTACGACCGGCCCTGCGCGGTCTCCCGGGCGGCGGGCGCAGCCGCAGAGGCGGCGGCTCCAGCAGCGACGGTCCGTACGGGCCGTACAACGGCGGTCGCTGACCCCCGCACCCCCGCAGCCCCCCGCACCACCCGCGCACCAATGACCTGCCGCCGGATCGCTCTCCCCGACCCGAGCGGTCTACGCCTGGCGGTCCAGCAGCAGGACCGCCAGGTCGTCCGTCAGCTCCCCGCCGTTCAGTTCGCGGACCTCGCTCACGGCGGCCCGCAGCAGGTTCTCCCCGCGCAGCCCCTGTGCCAGCTGGCGGCGGATCATCGCCACCATGCCGTCCTGGCCGAGCCGCTCCCGGCCCGCGCCGATATGGCCCTCGATCAGACCGTCCGTGTAGAGCATCAGCGTCCACTCGGGCCCCAGGCGCACCTGTGTGCGCGGCCAGCGGGCCCCCGGCAGCAGGCCCAGTGCCGGGCCGTTGTTGTCGTAGGGCAGCAGTTCCGCCACGACCCCGGGCCCGGAGGGTGCGGGCGCCGGGCGGACCAGCAGCGGAGCCGGGTGGCCGGCCAGGCACAGGCCCGCGCTGCGGCCGTCCGGCGCGATGTCGACCGTGCAGAGCGTCGCGAAGATCTCGTCGTTGTCGCGTTCGTGCTCCAGGACCTGCTGGAGCGTGCCCAGCAGCGCGTCGCCGCACAGGCCCGCCAGGGTCAGCGCGCGCCACGCGATGCGCAGCTCCACGCCGAGCGCCGCCTCGTCGGGGCCGTGCCCGCACACGTCGCCGATCATCACGTGGACCGTGCCGTCGGGCGTACGGACCGTGTCGTAGAAGTCGCCGCCGAGCAGAGCGCGGGAGCGGCCGGGGCGGTAGCGGGCCGCGAAGCGCAGCGACGAGCCGTCGAGGAGCGGGGTGGGGAGCAGGCCGCGTTCCAGACGGGCGTTCTCCTGGGCCCGCAGCCGGGACTCGGTCAGCCGGCGTTCGGCTCTGTCGGAGCGCTTTCTCTCCACGGCGTACCGGATCGCGCGGCTCAGCAGCCGGCCGTCCAGCTCGTCGCGGAAGAGATAGTCCTGGGCGCCGACGCGCACCGCCTCCGTACCGCGCTCGGCGTCGCCGGAGGCGGTGAGCGCGAGGACGGCGTGCCGGGGCGCGAGCCGCAGGACGTGCTTCAGCACCGCCAGCTCGTCGTCGTTGCCGTCGTCGGTGCGCTGGGGTGCGGGCAGGGCGAGGTCCAGCAGGATGCAGTGGACGTCGTCGGTGAGCAGCCGTTCGGCCTCGGTGAGGTTGCGTGCCGTACGGACGCGGATCGGCTTGCCCGACGCGTCGAGCAGCTCGGGCACGACGGGCGAGCCGCCCGGGTCGTCCTGGATCAGCAGAAGGGTCAGATGCGTGCCGGCGGCGGTGCCGGAGGCAGCGGCCCTGGCTGCGGCGTCGGCGGCGTCCGCGGTGTCCGTGCCGGTCGTCGTCTGCGTGCGCGGAGCCGCTTCGCCGGAGGGGGCGTCGAGGCCGGGGGTGCCTGTGGAGGTCGCGCCGGGCATGGCCGGGGCCGGCGCCTGGTCGTTCTCCAGGGCCGGGATCGCTCTCTGCCGCGGTACGGGTACGGGCATCGTCGTGGGTTCCTTCCCTCCCCCCGAGGGCACGATGGGCGAGGGGTCTCGATCCACCGACCGGGACCATAGCGGTTGACGGGCTTGCAGCGGAATGGTCGGCGGTGCGTTCACAAGGTGGCGCCGGTGTCATATGCCGTGGTCCGTCACGCACTTGGGCACGGGGTTGCCCTCCCGGGGATGACCAATGTCACGTCTGCCAGAGGGTTGGGCGGTGCCGACGGGTGCGTTGGGTCACGTGGGGCGGGTCATGTGCGGTGCGGGATGTTCCGCAGGACGTGAAAGGCGACGGGACGTTCCCTATGTGGCGAATTGCCCGAGATGGCTGCCGGGTTCACGCACCGGGCCGGGCCACACCGGGCCGGACCGCACCGAGTATCTGCATCGACCCCGCCCCCGCGATCGTCACCGTCCGACCCGGCCGCGGGGCGTGCACCATCTTGCCGTCGCCCACGTACATCGCGATGTGGCTCGCGTCGTCGAAGTAGACGATCAGGTCGCCCGGGCGCATGTCCTCGATGTCGACGTGCGGAAGCTGGTTCCACTGCTGCTGCGAGGTGCGCGGGACGGTGACCCCGGCCGCGGCCCAGGCCGCCGAGGTCAGGCCCGAGCAGTCGTACGTGCCGGGGCCCTCGGCGCCCCACTCGTACGGCTTGCCCAGCTGCGCCGTCGCGAACTCCACGGCTTTCCTGCCCTGTGCGGTCGCGCTGCCGTCGATGTCGTCGAGGATGCCGGAACCGAGCCAGGACGTCTGCGCCTTGGCGGCGGCCTCGCGCTCCAGCTCCGCGAGGCGTTCCTTCTCCTCAATCTTGAGCTGGGACTCCAACAACTGGGCCGCCGCGATCTGCTGCTTGATCTTCTTCTGTGCGGCGGCCCTGGCCTTCCGGCTCGTCTCCAGCTTCTGCCACTGGGTCGAGGCGTCCTTCGCGTACAGCTCCAAGTCCTGCTGGGTGCGGGTCATTTCGGCGAGCAGGCCCTTGGTCGCCTTCTCGCCCTGCCGGATCCGGCTGACCCCCTCCAGCCACGCCTGCGGATCGTCGCTGAGCCACAGCCGGGCCCTCGGCGGCAGGCCTCCCGAGCGGTACTGGGCGCGTGCCGCGGCACCCGCGCGGTCCTTCAAATCGGCCAGCCGCTCCTGCCCCTTGACGATCTCCCGGGCCAGCTCGACGATCTCGGCGGACTGCCGCTCGGCCTGCTCCTCCGCCGCGTTGTAGGCGTCCGTGGCGACCGCCGCGTCGTGGTAAAGCTTCTCCAGCCTCTTGTGTACGGCTTCCAGATCCTTGTTCGGCGGCAGCGTCACGCTCGGGGTCGGTGTGGGCGTCGGGGTCGGCGCTGGGCTCGCGAACGCGGTGCCCGTGCCGCCGAGGACGGTGACCGCGCAGACCAGTCCCACGGCTGTCGCGACCAGGCTCCGCTTGCCGGCTCCCATGACCCGTACCCCCGTACCTTTTCGCCCACTTGATTAACCGTCAGTAACTTATGGCGCCCCGGGGATCGTGCCATGTCACCGCGGAAAGCGACAGACATCCCGCGGGTTGCCTGCCCTTCCCGGGCCCCCGCATGTGTGACGAACGGCGTGCAGAGATCGTTGCCCGTGAATCCTGAGCAATGTGAGGAACATGGAAAGCCGTAAAATCTGCCAAACATGCAGTAATCGGGCGAGAATTCGGCAGTCCGGCAGTCCGGCAGTCCGGCAGTCCGGTGGCTCGGTGGCTCGGTGAGTCGGGGACTCAGGGCCGAGGTGCCAACGCCCGCCACGCAATGGTCACTTCCCCCTGGCGCCACCGTGAAGGCCCGTCCGTCACCGGCCAGTCGGCCGTGAGGTCCCCTACCGCCCGGATCCAGCGCTGGCGGGCCCCGTACGAGGCGTAGGGCGCCGCGCCCGCCCAGGCGCGGTCGAAGTCGCGCAGGAAGGCGTGCACCGGTTCGCCCGGGACGTTCCGGTGGATGAGGGCCTTGGGGAGGCGCTCGGCGAGGTCGGAGGGGCGGTCCAGGGAGCCGAGCCGGGTCGCGAAGGTGACCGTGCGCGGTCCCTCGGGCCCGAGGGCGACCCACACATGGCGGCGCCCGATCTCGTCGCACGTCCCCTCGACGAGCAGCCCGCCCCCGAAACCACCCCCGAAACCGCCCCCGATGCCGCCCGTGGCCGGCGCGAGCCGGGCGCACAGCCGCGCCCAGACCCCGGCGACCTCGGCCTCGTCGTACTGCCGCAGCACGTTCGCCGCGCGGATGAGCACCGGCCGCTCCGGCACCGGGACCTCGAAGCCGCCGTGCCGGAAGGTGAGCCCCTCACGCTCGTACGGTTTCGCCGCCGCCACCCGGGCCGGTTCGATCTCGACGCCCACCACGCGCGCGCGTGGCGCCACGGTACGCAGCCGGGCGAGCAGCTCGACGGCCGTCCAGGGCGCGGCGCCGTACCCGAGGTCGACCGCGACAGGGAAGGGGGCGCGGCGCAGGGCGGATCCGTGCGTGGCCGCGATCCAGCGGTCCATGCGGCGCAGCCGATTGGGGTTGGTCGTCCCGCGCGTCACCGTTCCCAGAGGCCGGGCCGATGCGCGGGGAGCAGTCATGCGTACGAGGGTAAGGGGCGGTGCCCTATCGAACGGTTGAGCGGGAAATGGTAATGATTGGGCAAAGAGGAAATGGGCCGCCGACTCGTGGCGTTGACCCTTCGGAGCTGAGGGAAGTGATCGGGGCCGAGAAGGAGGAACGCCACGTGAGCCAGTACATCGGCCTGCTGGGCCGCCGCCGCAGGCCCCGCCGGGTGGCCATGCTCTCCGTGCACACCTCCCCGCTCCACCAGCCGGGCACGGGCGACGCCGGCGGAATGAACGTCTACATCGTCGAACTCGCACAGCGCCTCGCCGCGATCAACATCGAGGTCGAGATATTCACCCGGGCCACCACGGCCGCCCTCCCCCCGGCCGTCGAACTGGCCCCCGGCGTCCTGGTGCGCCACATCGACGCGGGCCCCTACGAAGGCCTCCCCAAGGAGGACCTGCCGGCCCAGCTGTGCGCCTTCACGCACGGCGTCATGCAGGCCTGGGCCGGCCACCGCCCCGGTCACTACGACCTCGTGCACTCGCACTACTGGCTCTCCGGCCACGTCGGCTGGCTCGCCGCCCAGCGCTGGGGCACCCCTCTGGTGCACGCCATGCACACCATGGCCAAGGTCAAGAACGCCGCGCTGGCCACCGGCGACAACCCCGAGCCCGCCGCCCGCGTGATCGGCGAGATGCAGGTCGTGGCCGCCGCCGACCGCCTCATCGCCAACACCGCCGAAGAGGCCGACGAACTCGTACGGCACTACGACGCCGACCCCGGCCGGGTCGCCGTCGTCCACCCGGGCGTCAACCTCGACCGCTTCTCCCCGGCCGACGGCCGCGCCGCGGCCCGCGCCCGCCTCGGCCTCCCGCAGGACGCCCTGATCCCCCTCTTCGCGGGCCGCATCCAGCCCCTGAAGGCCCCCGACGTGCTGCTCCGCGCGGTCGCCGTCCTCCTGGACGAGCGCCCCGAGCTGCGCGCCAACATCGTCGTCCCGATAGTCGGCGGCCCCAGCGGCAGCGGCCTGGCCAAGCCGGAAGGCCTGCAGAAACTCGCCGCCCGCCTGGGTATCGCCGACGTCGTACGCTTCCGCCCGCCCGTCAGCCAGGAACAGCTGGCGGACTGGTTCCGGGCGGCCTCCGTCCTGGTCATGCCCTCGTACAGCGAATCGTTCGGCCTGGTCGCCATCGAGGCACAGGCGGCGGGCACGCCGGTGCTGGCGGCGGCGGTGGGCGGCCTCCCGGTGGCCGTCTACGACGGACGTACGGGATTCCTCGTACAGGGCCACGATCCGGCCGCCTACGCGCGCGTGCTGCGCGAGTTCGCCGACAACGAGAACCTGACCGCCCGGATGGGCGCGGCGGCGGCCCGGCACGCCCAGTGCTTCGGCTGGGACGCCTCGGCCGCCGCCACGGGGGAGGTCTACACGGCCGCGATGCAGGCCCACAGGCGTCGCGTACGCTCGCTGCATGGCTGATTCGGCGTCGATCATCGAGCAGGTTCTCACCGAGGCCGACCTGGACTGGGAGAGCCCGAACCCCGGCAACTACGTGGTGAAGCTCCCGGGCACCCGCAAACTCTCGACGACGGTATCGCTCCTCGTCGGCAAGCACTCCCTCTCACTGAACGCGTTCGTGATCCGCCACCCGGACGAGAACGAGGCGGGCGTCCACCGCTGGCTCCTGGAGCGCAACCTCAAGCTGTACGGCGTGAGTTACGCGGTGGACCGCCTGGGCGACGTGTACGTGACGTCCAAGCTCCCCCTGTCCGCGATCACCCCGGAGGAGATCGACCGCCTCCTCGGCTCGGTCCTGGAAGCGGCCGACGGCGGCTTCAACACCCTTCTGGAGCTGGGGTTCGCGTCGGCGATCCGCAAGGAGTACGCCTGGCGGGTGTCCCGGGGCGAGTCGACCCGCAACCTGGACGCGTTCGCCCACCTGACCCAGCGCCCTACGGCCGGCTGACACCGGACCCGAGCCGGTACCGCCCGGGTGGCACGCCCACCAACTTTCTGAAGTGGCGCGTGAGATGGGCCTGGTCGTAAAACCCGGTGGCCGCCGCGACCTCGCCGGGAGAGCGCCCGTCGAGGAGCAGCCGCCGGGCCCGGTCGACGCGCCGCGCCGTCAGATACCGGTGCGGCGGCATCCCGAAGGCCGCGCTGAACGCCCGTACGAGATGCGCGGGATGGGCGTGCACGAGCCGCGCCGCCTCGTCGAGCGTGATCCCGTCGACGAGCCGCTCGTCGAGCAGCTCGCGCAACCGCCGGGCGAGCGGCGGATCGACGCGCGCGGGACGGGCCGTGCCGGCCGCCCGCAACCGCGTACGCAGCCGCTCCGCGACGAGCGCCAGCCGACCGGCCGCCTCGAACTCCTCCCCGTCCCGCACGAGCGCACCGTGCAACTGCCCATCGCGCAGGCGCAGTAGCGGGTCGCGCAGATCGGGCCGGTCGACGGCGGCCCCGATCAACTCCTCGCCCAGATGGGTGGAGTCGAGATAGAGGACCCGCTTGCGGAACCCGTCCGGCGTCGCGGGCGACCCGTTGTGCGGCACGTGCGGCGGCAACAGGGTCACGGTGTCGTGCGGGGTGCCCCGCTCGTGCCGGTCGAGGTCGTACCGTACGGCGCCGTCGTCGACGATGAGCAGCGTCCAGCTGTCGTGTACGTGCATCGGGTAGGCGTACTCGACGAAGTGGGCGTGGAACACCTCAAGGACGCCCGGGACGCGGGGGTGCCAGGCGGAGACGTCTCGCTGCTGGGACGGTGCGGCGGCCACGCAAAGAACGTACAAGACGCCGGGATGCGCCGGTCGGCAGTCTCAAGCCATGAACGCACCGCACACCACCCCCGCCCTCGCGCCCGCCCCCGACCCCACCCCGGAGCCCATCCGCTTCGACACGAAGATCGCCGTGGTCCTGCGCGAGGACCTGGAAGCCTGGCAGCGCCTGAACGTGACCGCGTTCCTGGTCAGCGGCCTGGGGACAACGGTCCCCGAGGTGGTCGGCGAGCCGTACGAGGACGCGGACGGCACCCCGTACCTCCCGATGTTCCGCCAGCCGGTCCTCGTCTTCGAGGCCACGAAGGAGACGCTGAAGGCGGCGCACGGACGGGCGGTGTCCCGGGTCCTGCCCTGCGCCGTCTTCACGTCCGACCTGTTCGGCACGGGCAACGACCGGGACAACCGGGCGGCCGTACGGGCCGTGGGGGCAGGGGAGTTGGACGTCGTGGGGGTGGCGGTGTACGGGCCGAGGAACGCGGTGGACAAGGTGGTCAAGGGGTCGCGGATGCATCCTTGACGGCTTCGGAAGCGAGGACGGCGTCGACGGGGGAGGTCTCCTTGGCCGGTACTTCCGCCGAAACCCGTTCCATCAGCACCCAGTACCCCACCCCCGCCACCGTCCCGACGACCGCGCACAGCCCCCACAGCCACTCCGCGCCGTAGTGGTCGATGACGAAGCCCGACATCAGCGGGGCGACCAGGCCGGCCACCGACCAGGACATCGTGTACATGCCCTGGTAGCGACCGCGCCCGTGCAGCGGAGACAGCCGCACCACCAGCCCCGTCTGCGTGGGCGCGTTGACGATCTCGGCCAGGGTCCAGACGCAGACCGTGAGGACGAAGACGCCGACCGACCCGGCGAAGGCGGTGAGCCCGAATCCGTACCCGGCCAGGAGGGACGAGGCCACCAGGAGCCGACGGGCGTCCCGGTGCTCGATGAAACGGGTCACCGGGATCTGCAGCACGACCACGAGTACGCCGTTGACGGCGATGACCATCCCGAAGTCCGCCGGGGTGAACCCGGCCTCGCCCATCGCGATCGGCAGTCCGACCGCGCCCTGCTGGAAGACGAGCGCGACGAGGAAGCACAGCCCGACGACGCTCATGAAGCGCCCGTCGCGCAGCACGGTCCCGAGCCCGACGGACGCCTCCGCCCGCTCCTCCTTCGTCGCGTGCGTCGGCCGTGACTCGGGCAGCTTGAGAAAGACGACGACCGCGCAGGCCAACGTCATACCGGCTTCCACGAGGAACCCGGCGGCATAGCTGACCTCGGCGATGAAGCCGGCGCCGGCGGAGGAGACGGCGAATCCGAGGTTGATGGCCCAGTAGTTCAGGGAGAACGCGCGGACGCGGTCCTCGGGCCGCACGATGTCCGCCATCATCGCCTGCACGGCGGGCCGCGAGGCGTTGCTCGCCATCCCCACCAGGAAGGCGACCCCGGCGATGGCGACCGGGTGGTGCACGAAGCCGAGCAGCGCGACGGAGAACGCCGTGGACGACTGGGCGATGAGCAGCGTGGGGCGTCGTCCGAGCCGGTCGGTCATGACGCCGCCGCCGATCGACGAGACGACCCCGCCGAGCCCGTGCAGCGAGACGACCAGACCGGCGTACGAGGCGGAGTAGCCGCGGTCGAGGGTCAGGTAGAGCGCCATGAACGTGGCGACGAAGGCCCCGAGCCGGTTGACGAGAGTGCTCGTCCACAGCCACCAGAACTCGCGGGGCAGCCCGGAGACGGACTCCCGGACGGCGCGTTTCAAGGCGGCGAGCGGCACAGCTGTCCCCCACGGATGTAAGCATCTCAATCGACGATGACACCTTACGAGCGTGTCGGGCGGGGGAGCCACTCAATTAACAGATCCCGTCAACCGTCCGCTTGCCGGGCGGCCGAGCAACGGATCAGGACGTTCTATTACGCTCGGGGGCATGGCCGACGCACCGTACAAGCTGATCCTCCTCCGCCACGGCGAGAGCGAATGGAACGCGAAGAACCTGTTCACCGGCTGGGTGGACGTCAACCTCACCGACAAGGGCGAGAAGGAGGCGGTCCGCGGCGGTGAGCTGCTCAAGGACGCCGGTCTGCTCCCCGACGTGCTCCACACCTCCCTCCAGCGGCGCGCGATCCGCACGGCCCAGCTCGCCCTGGAGTCCGCGGACCGTCACTGGATCCCCGTCCACCGCAGCTGGCGCCTGAACGAGCGCCACTACGGCGCCCTCCAGGGCAAGGACAAGGCCCAGACACTCGCCGAGTTCGGCGAGGAGCAGTTCATGCTCTGGCGCCGCTCCTACGACACCCCGCCCCCGCCCCTCGAGGACGGCACGGAGTTCTCGCAGTCGGGCGACCCCCGCTACGCGACGATCCCCCCGGAGCTGCGCCCCCGCACGGAGTGCCTGAAGGACGTCGTCGACCGCATGCTCCCGTACTGGTACGACGGCATCGTCCCCGACCTCCTCACCGGCCGTACGGTCCTGGTCGCGGCCCACGGCAACAGCCTCCGCGGCCTGGTCAAGCACCTGGACGGCATCTCCGACGAGGCGATCTCCGGCCTGAACATCCCGACGGGCATCCCCCTCGCCTACGAACTGGACGCCGACTTCAAGCCGGTGACCCCGGGCGGCACCTACCTCGACCCGGACGCGGCCGCGGCGGCGATCGAGGCGGTCAAGAACCAGGGCAAGAAGAAGTAGGTTTCGCGACACCTTTCGCGACACCTTTCGCGATCATGCCCCCGACCTGCGCCCATGGCGCGGAGCGGGGGCGTTTTCGCGGCCGGGGCTCACTGATGGACCCTCAGAGCACAACCCCTCAGGCGTCTCGTGTGTCTGACGCAGGTGAAGGCACCACCCGCCTCATCAATCCCAGGGGGAACCCACACCATGCGCATACGCGCCACTGTCGCCACAGCTACCGCCGCCGCTCTCAGTGCCGCACTGGCCGTCACCGTTCTCGCCGCCCCGGCAGCCGGGGCCGACCAGGACGACTCCTCGAAGTTCTCGACCATCGACGTCAACCACGACTGGCAGGACTCCACCGTTGGCGTCGAGGCCGCGAAGAAAAGGCTGATCCCGATCTCCGCGACGGTCACCGACCCGCAGGGCGTCAAGAGCGTGTCGATCGAGCTGAGGCACGGAGATGACCCGGCGACGGCCGACGGGATCATGACCGCGTCCGCCACCTGCCACAAGATCAACGAGATCACCTCCTGGTGCGAGGCCATGCTGACCGCCGACCCGAGGGTCAACCTCCGCAGCAACGCCCTCGCCGGTCTCTGGCTCCTGTCCTTCACTGCCGTCGACGGCGAAGGAAACGTCACCCGCGGGGACGGCATCGACCTCACCGCTTTCGCCCGCATCAAGCGCACGACCTACATGACCCAGACCGACGCCACCCCGGAGCCGGTGACGAAGGGCAAGAACCTCACGGTCAAGGCCCAGATGACCGTCGCCAGCTGGGAGAAGAACAAGAACGTGCCCCTGATCGGGCACCAGGTGCTGCTCCAGTACCGCAAGGGCACGAGCGGCGCCTTCGTCACGCTGAAGAAGATCAAGACCGACCGGAACGGCTGGGCCACGGCCACCGTGAAGGCGACGGCGGACGGCGCGTACCGCTACACCTTCGAGGGCACGAGCCTCACCCAGGCCACGCCCGGCTGGACCGACTACGTCGATGTGAAGTGAGCCCGCACCGCAGATGCCATTGAAGCCACTGAAGTGACGGTCCCCTGCCCGCGACATCGGCGGGCAGGGGACCTCCTCGTACGCGCCCGCTCACCTGCCGACCGTGTCCTCAGACCGTCAGGGGAACCGGGTGGATCTCATCGGCCTTGTGGCCGGCCCGCTCGTGGATGCGCTGGACCGCTTCGGCCGAGGGGGCTTCCGAGAGGCAGTAGACCGTGCCGGACGCGGGGTCCGCCCAGGCCTTCTCGAAGTGCACTCCCTCGTCCTTCTCGATGTCCAGGTCGGCCTGGTGGGCCTGGTTCAGCTGGTCGGCCGTGATGCCTTCCATGCCGTGGTGGACGTCCATGAACTGGGGCATGGCGTCACACCTCCTATCCCTGATCCGGTCGCACGTCCTGCTTCGTACGGTTCGCCTGCTCTCCATCCTCTGCCCGAACCGCCGCCCCGGCGACTCCACGCGCGGCCACCGCCGACGGCTCCTCGCCCACGGGGAGCAACTCGCCGCTCGTACCCGCTACTCGAGCCCGATCTCCGCGCAGGCCGCCGCGTACTCCGGGGTGCAGATGTCCTGGACGGTGTAGACGCCGTCCTGGATCACGGTGTCCTTGATGTTGTCCTGCGTGAGGGCCACCACCGGTACCAGCATCGACGGGATCTTCTTCTCCGTCGGGCTGTCGACGGTGTCGCGGGTCAGCGCGTCGAACTCGATTCCGCGGCCCTGGACCTTGGCGACCGCGATGGACGCGGCGTTGTTGGCCTCCAGGATGAACGACTTGTAGACGCTCATGTACTGCTCGCCCGAGACGATCCTCTGCACCGCCGCCAGGTCCGCGTCCTGCCCGGTCACCGGCGGGATCTTCGAGGCGCCCGCCTCCTTCAGCGCGTCGATGGCCGCGCCGGCCATGCCGTCGTTCGCCGAGTAGACGGCGTCGATGTCGTTCAGCCCGACGGACTGGATCGCCGTCTCCATGTGCGCCTTGGCGACCTCGGGCAGCCAGTCCTTGGTGTTGTACGACGCCGCGATCTGGACCTTGCCCTCGAGCTCGGTCATCGCGCCGTCCTCGAACAACGCCGTGTTCGGGTCCGTGACCGAGCCGTTGATCATGACGATCTTGCTGGTCGCGGCCTTGGTGCCGAGCGCCTCGATGATCGAGCGGCCCTGTACCTCCCCGACGAGTTCGTTGTCGTGCGAGACGTACGCGTCGATCGGGCCCTCCGCGAGCCGGTCGTACGCGATGACCGGTATGTCCGCGTCCTTGGCCTTCTCGATGGACGGCGCGATGGTCTTGGCGTCGATGGCGTCCACCACGAGGACGTCCACCTTCTTGGCGATCATCTCTTCGAGCTGCCGGTTCTGCTTGGCCTTGTCCGCCTCGGCGTTGGCGTAGAGAACCTTGCCCTTGCCACTGGTGAGGGCGGTGACCTGCTTCTTGAAGAGCGGGTAGTCCAACTTCTCGAAGCGCTTCGTCTTCTTGTCGGGCAGCAGGAGCCCCACGGTGATGTCGTCGCCCTTCTTGGGCTCTGCGGAGCCGCTGCTGCCGCCGGCGCTGTCGATGACACCGCACGCGGCGAGCGAGAAGGCCGAGGCGGCGGCCGTCACCGCGATGGCGGTACGGCGCACGGCGGTCCGACGGGGGGTACGAGCGTTCACGGCAGGTGCCTTCCAGGCGGGGAACAGGCAGGACGAACCCAGATCAGATACGGAAGCCAACGCGGCGGCAGCACGTGACGTCAAGAAGTGCTGGTTAACGAGATGGCAACAGGGTGCCTGTTGTGCATGGACAGCGCCTGAGCGTCAACTGCTGTGAAGTGTATGCCCGTTCAACGACCGTCGAGGTCGTCCCGCATCGCTCCGAACCGGGGTGAACGACCCCGCCGTACACGAACCTCACACAAAAGGACCCCATCTCCCCAACGGGAGACAGGGTCCTCACGGCTTCAGTGATACGCCGTCAACCGCACTGACAGGGGTTGCCCGACTGGCAGCCGCACCCGCAGCCGGAGCCGCAGCCGCAGGCGCCGAACAGGGGCAGGTTCTTGATCTCGGCGGGCTGCTGCGTCTCGCGTGCCTGTGTCGGGTCGGGCGTGCTGGGGGTCTCGGCCATGGGGCCCTCCTGGAGCCTGGATCCTGGAGACGGGTGCCTTTTCCCCATTGCATGCCCACCCCGCCGGGCGCATCAACGGCGCACAGAGGCTCGCGGACCCCTCGACGGCGCGAAGGCCGGCTCCGCACGCCCCGCCGCGGAGCCGACCGGAGACTTACGCCCCCTCGGCACCGGTGGGCGGCTGCACGTCCGCCTGCAGCTCGTCCGCGTGCTCGCCCGTCACCAGGAACACCACACGCTTGGCGACCGACACCGCGTGGTCCGCGAAGCGCTCGTAGTAGCGGCCCAGCAGCGTGACGTCGACCGCCGTCTCGATGCCGTGCTTCCAGCGGTCCTCCATCAGGTGCCGGAAGAGCGTGCGGTGCAGCAGGTCCATCTCGTCGTCGTCCGTCTCCAGCTGCATCGCCAGGTCGACGTCCTTGGTGATGATGACCTCTGCCGCCTTCGCCATCAGGCGCTGCGCGAGCTGGCCCATCTCCAGGATCGTGGCGTGCAGGTCGCTCGGGACCGCGCGCTCCGGGAAGCGCAGCCGGGCCAGCTTGGCGACGTGCTGGGCGAGGTCGCCCGAGCGCTCCAGATCGGCGCTCATGCGCAGGGACGTGACGACGATCCGCAGATCGGTCGCCACCGGCTGCTGGCGGGCCAGCAGCGCTATGGCGCGGCCCTCCAGGTCGTGCTGGAGCTCGTCGACCCTGGCGTCGGCCTCGATGACGCTTTCGGCCAGCTTCAGGTCGGCATCGAGTATCGCCGTCGTGGCACGTCCGATCGCCGACCCGACAAGTCGGGCCATCTCGACCAGACCATCGCCGATCGAGTCAAGTTCCTCGTGGTACGCGTCACGCATCAGGTGTCCCTCTCTTGACGTCCGTTCGGGGGCGAACCGCGGGCCCCGTGACCCCCACGCTCCCACGTTCGGTCCTGCACGCGTCCTTTTCCGCCCCGACAAATGAACCAATACTGGCTCCAAGGTGAACTCTGGGCGACGAGTGTTCGAGGTCGCACACTGTTGGCTGTAGCCAGGACCTGTCCCATGCCTAACCTGGCTGCATGGACGTGAACGCGGCAGTCGCCGCAGCGGCAGCGATCGCCGGGGTGCTCACCGGTGTCATCGCCATGCTGGCGTTCCGCTGGAGCGAGCGCGACCAGAAACGCCCCACCCGCACCTCCCTGCACACCGACCCCGTGCTGCCGCCCGGCGTCGACACGGTGCTGTCGGTGCTGCGGTCCTCGGCCGTCGTGCTCGACGAGGCGGACGCCGTGGTCAAGGCCAGCTCGGCGGCGTACGCCCTCGGACTGGTCCGTGGCGGAAAGCTCTCGGTGGAGCCGATGCTCCATATGGCCCGCGACACCCGGCGCGACGGTGAGATACGCCAGGTCGAGCTGGACCTCCCCAGACGCGGCACCGGACGCGGCGAGGCCCTCGCCGTCTCGGCGCGCGTCGCCCCGCTGGGCTCACGGCTCATCCTCCTCCTCGTCGAGGACCTCACCGAGGCCCGGCGCATCGAGGCCGTACGGCGCGACTTCGTCGCGAACGTCAGCCACGAGCTCAAGACCCCCACCGGCGCGCTCTCCCTCCTCTCCGAGGCCGTCATGGGCGCCTCGGACGACCCGGAGGCGGTCGAACGCTTCGCCGGCCGGATGCAGATCGAGGCGACCCGCCTCACCAGCCTCGTCCAGGAACTCATCGACCTCTCCCGGGTGCAGAACGACGACCCGCTGGAGGACGCGGAACCGGTCCGCGTCGACGAACTCGTCGCCGAGGCCGTCGACCGCTGCCGCCACCAGGCCGGCGCCAAACAGATCACCATGGCCGCCGGAGGCACCGCCGACCTGCGCGTCTGGGGCAACCGCGGCCAGCTCGCCGCCGCCCTCGGCAACCTCGTGGAGAACGCCGTCAACTACTCGCCCTCCACCACCCGCGTCGGCATAGCGGCACGCCGGGTCAACGCGCCGGGCGGAGACCTCATCGAGGTCGCCGTGACCGACCAGGGCATAGGCATCTCCGACAAGGACAAGGAGCGCATCTTCGAGCGCTTCTACCGCGTCGACCCGGCCCGCTCCCGCGCCACCGGCGGTACGGGCCTCGGGCTGGCGATCGTCAAGCACGTGGCCGCCTCGCACGGCGGGGAGGTCACCGTGTGGAGCTCCGAGGGCCAGGGCTCCACGTTCACCCTGCGGCTCCCGGAAGCGGCCACCGGCCGCCGATCCCGCGCGAACCGGCCGCACCTGTACGACCATGACTCACACCCCGAGTCACTCCCAGACTCCGACCCCGAAGCCGGGGACGGACCGTCCGACCCCGGCGAAGTGGCCGACCGGACCACCGGCACATCCCCTTACGATCCGCTTCACGCCCCGGAGGTCCATCCGTGACCCGAGTGCTCGTCGTCGAGGACGAGGAGTCCTTCTCCGACGCCCTTTCGTACATGCTCCGCAAAGAGGGTTTCGAGGTCGCCATCGCGGCCACCGGGCCCGACGGACTCGACGAGTTCGAGCGCAACGGCGCCGATCTCGTCCTGCTCGACCTGATGCTGCCGGGCCTGCCCGGCACGGAGGTCTGCCGTCAACTGCGCGTCAAGTCAAACGTCCCGGTGATCATGGTCACCGCCAAGGACAGCGAGATCGACAAGGTCGTCGGTCTGGAGATAGGGGCCGACGACTACGTCACCAAGCCCTTCTCCTCCCGCGAACTGGTCGCCCGCATCCGCGCCGTCCTGCGCCGCCGCGGCGAGCCCGAGGAGGTCAGCCCGGCCGCACTGGAGGCCGGCCCGGTCCGCATGGACGTCGACCGCCACGTGGTCACCGTCTCCGGCGCCAAGGTCGACCTCCCGCTCAAGGAGTTCGACCTGCTGGAGATGCTGCTGCGCAACGCCGGCCGCGTGCTGACCCGGATGCAGCTCATCGACCGGGTCTGGGGCGCCGACTACGTGGGCGACACCAAGACCCTCGACGTCCACGTCAAGCGCCTGCGCGCCAAGATCGAGCCGGACCCGGGCGCACCGCGGTACCTGGTCACGGTCCGCGGCCTCGGATACAAGTTCGAGCCGTAAACCGGCCCGCGCACCTGCCGGTACGCGCATGTACGTCGAAGGGCGGGACCTCCCGGAGAGGTCCCGCCCTTCGACGTACATGCGCGTGTACGACGGCCCCGTGGCCGTCGGACGCCTTAGTGGCCGGCCGTCTCCGAGGTACTCGCAGAGGCCCCGGCGGCAGGCGACTCGGCCTCCCCGGACGGGCTCGGGGAAGCGGACGGCGAGGCGGTGTCGGCCGGGGAGGCCGGTGCCTCGGTCGGGCCCCACGAGGCGTAGAAGCTCTCCGCCGGGACGACGAACGCGCGCAGGCTCACGTCACCGGTCTTGCTGAACGTGAAGGTGACCTTCTGCGCGTTGCCGTCCTGGATCGCCTCACGGCTGCCGGGCAGCACGGCGGAGGCGTTGTTCTCGCCGCCGATGACCAGCGAGCCATGGGCCGGGATGCTGAGGCTGCCGCCCTTGGCGGGATTCAGCTCAGCGGTCTTGCCGGTGCCGGGGACGGTGATCGACTCCAGCGTCTGGGCGGTGGCGCCGGTGTTGAACACCGTCGCGGAGACGGCGGCCGGGCCGGTCGACTCCGGCTCCGCCGGGGTGATGACGACGACGTTCTGCAGCTTGATGTCGCCGACGGTCGTTGCCGCGTTGTCCGGCTTGACCCCCAGCGTCTGGGCGTTGTTTCCGGCTGCGCACCCGGCGAGCGTGGCGACCGAGAACGCGAGGGCGGATGCGGCGAGGGCGCCGCGTCGAAGGCTGCTGCTCACGGCGGCGGCAACTCCTTGGAACGCACGGGCAGCTTCTTATAAAGCCGCCCTAAGTGACTGTCAGCGGCCTTAGGTTACCGAGCCGTTCCCGCGCCGCTGCACCCGACCCGCCTCTAGAGGCGGACGGAGGCGTTGCCTCGGCGGGCGCGGGTGCCTCATGAGCCACTTCGACATTCGGATAAGCGCCATCAGGGAGCTCGCGGATTTCCGGTGAAGGAATGAGCACAGCCGGAAATTGATCACCCGTAGATCACTCGTGGATCACCCGTGTGTCATCGGCCCGACCATCTCCCGGACATCGACCGGCGTGATCAATTCCGGATTCGCCCCGCGTGGACTCCGCTCACCGAACGGAGTAGCGGACGTCGCACGCTTGGAAGCGGACATAACTGGATGTTTGGTCTTCCGTCGGGGTCTCCGGGCGTGTGTAACGCCCGGGTTTCACTTCGTTCGGAGAGCCGCTCCGACCTGCGAATACCCCCGCCGTCTTCGCTCTCACGGCCCTGTCGAAGCACGTTCCTGTTGCAGTTGTCAAGCCCCGAGATATGCCCTGACCTGCGAAAACACCATTCAGAAGCCGTCGTTTCCGTGTTACCCTGGATAGCCACGGAAGGGGTACCTGTCACATGACGTTCAAGGTTGGCGACACCGTGGTCTATCCCCATCACGGGGCCGCGCTGATCGAGGCTATCGAAACTCGCCAGATCAAAGGCGTGGACAAGACCTACTTGGTGCTGAAGGTCGCGCAGGGTGACCTGACGGTGCGTGTGCCAGCGGACAATGCGGAGTTCGTCGGCGTACGTGATGTGGTTGGTCAGGAAGGGCTGGACCGGGTCTTCGAGGTCCTGCGTGCTCCGTATGCCGAGGAGCCCACAAACTGGTCGCGTCGTTACAAGGCAAATCTGGAGAAGCTCGCCTCCGGTGACGTCATCAAGGTCGCGGAAGTCGTGCGTGACCTGTGGCGTCGTGAGCGTGAGCGCGGACTGTCCGCCGGTGAGAAGCGCATGCTCGCCAAGGCTCGCCAGATCCTGGTGAGCGAGCTCGCGCTGGCGGAGAACACGAACGAGGACAAGGCCGAGGCACTGCTCGACGAGGTGCTCGCGTCCTGACTCTGACTGAACGCAGGCCCTGAGAAGCCGGCTCACTCAGCTCAGCAGCACATTGAAATGCCGCGGTGCCCGATGACGTATCCAATGTCGCCGGGCGCTGCGGCATGTTCGTGCCCGGAAGTTCCGCCGCGTATCCGGGACACCACTGACACCGTCAGCGGATTTCCTACGAGCAGTGGATTCTCCGCGGTCGTGGGGTTCCCGCGATCTGCCAGTAGCACTGAAGTACTGATACTTGGTGTGCCGGGCCCGGAGCAGGCTCGACCGGATGTCACGGAAGGGTCCGGTCAAGGCTCGCGCCCGGCACTCCTCCAGGCCATACCCACGAGGGCTCGGCACACAAACCTGACAGGAACCGATGTCTGACGAATCGCGCCCCACACCGCCCGGGGCACGTACGGCCGCCGTGATTCCGGCCGCCGGCCGGGGCGTACGCCTCGGCCCGGGCGCCCCCAAAGCGCTTCGCGCGCTGAACGGCACGCCCATGCTCGTCCACGCGGTACGCGCGATGGCCGCGTCCCGTGCCGTCTCGCTGGTCGTCGTCGTGGCCCCGCCGGACGGCGCCGCCGAGGTGAAAGCCCTCCTCGACACCCACGCGCTGCCCGAACGCACGGACTTCCTGGTCGTCCCCGGGGGCGAGTCCAGGCAGGAATCGGTGAAGCTCGGCCTGGACGCGCTGCCGCCCGGCATCGACATCGTCCTCGTGCACGACGCCGCCCGCCCGCTGGTACCGGTGGACACCGTCGACGCGGTCATCGAGGCGGTACGGGACGGCGCGCAGGCCGTGGTCCCCGCGCTGCCGCTCGCGGACACCGTCAAGGAGGTCGAACCGGCCACGACGCCCGGGGAACCGGAACCGGTGCTGGCGACGCCCGAGCGGGCGCGGCTGCGGGCCGTCCAGACACCGCAGGGATTCGCGATCGACACCCTCCTACGGGCCCACGAGACGGTGACCGACAACGTCACCGACGACGCGAGCATGGTGGAACAGCTGGGCCTGCGGGTCGTGGTCGTGCCCGGTCACGAGGAGGCCTTCAAGGTGACCAGGCCGCTCGATCTGGTGCTGGCGGAAGCGGTACTGGCCCGCAGGAGGCTCAACGATGGCTTCTGAACCCGCCGCGGCGGCGCCGGTGCTGCCCCAGGTCGGCATCGGAACCGACATTCACGCTTTCGAGGACGGCCGGGAGCTGTGGTGCGCCGGCCTGAAATGGGAGGGCGAGGGGACAGGGCTCGCCGGTCACTCCGACGCGGACGTCGTCGCCCACGCCGCGTGCAACGCGCTCTTCTCGGCGGCCGGCCTCGGCGACCTGGGGCAGCACTTCGGCACCGGGCGCCCGGAGTGGTCCGGCGCGTCCGGGGTGACGCTGCTGGCGGAGGCGGCGCGGATCGTACGGGCGGCCGGGTTCACCATCGGCAACGTCGCCGTGCAGGTGGTGGGACCGCGGCCGAAGATCGGGAAGCGGCGCGAGGAAGCGCAGAAGGTGTTGTCGGAGGCGGTGGGGGCGCCGGTGTCGGTCTCCGGCGCCACGACGGACGGGCTCGGGTTTCCGGGACGGGAAGAGGGACTGATGGCGGTGGCCACGGCCCTGGTCGCCCGCCTGGGCTGAGTAGTTCAGCCCGTCCGGCGTGTGAGGACGAGGCCCCTTCAGGGCCGAAGCGGGGGGTTGGGGGCGCAGCCCCCAGGGCCGCGCCCCCAACGCGCCCGCACGCCGTCTCCGCCCAACCGCCGGCGGCAATGTCACGAATACGTGGCCCTTGTGGGTAAGGGTCGCAGGGCACCCGGTGTGGGCCACTACCCTGGTCTCGTGACCATTCGCCTGTACGACACCAGCGCCCGGCAGATCCGTGACTTCGCCCCGCTCACGCCGGGTTGCGTCTCGATCTACCTCTGTGGCGCCACCGTGCAGGCCGCCCCGCACATCGGGCACATCCGGTCGGGCCTCAACTTCGACATCCTGCGCCGCTGGTTCACGTACCGCGGGTACGACGTCACCTTCGTCCGCAACGTCACCGACATCGACGACAAGATCATCAGGAAGGCCGCCGAACAGGGCCGCCCCTGGTGGTCCATCGGCTTCGAGAACGAGCGGGCCTTCAACGACGGTTACAGCGCGCTCGGCTGCCTGCCCCCGACCTACGAGCCGCGTGCCACCGGGCACGTGACCGAGATGGTCGAGATGATGCGCGGCCTCATCGAGCGCGGACACGCGTACGAGGCCGACGGGAACGTCTACTTCGACGTGCGCTCCTTCCCCGGCTACCTGCAGCTGTCCAACCAGGAACTCGACAACCTGCTCCAGCCCTCCGGCGACGGCGAGACCGGCAAGCGCGACCCCCGTGACTTCGCCATGTGGAAGACCGCCAAGCCCGGCGAGCCGACGTGGGAGACCCCCTGGGGACGGGGACGGCCCGGCTGGCACCTCGAGTGCTCCGCCATGGCCCACAAGTACCTGGGCACCGCCTTCGACATCCACGGCGGCGGCCTCGACCTGATCTTCCCCCACCACGAGAACGAGATCGCCCAGGCCAAGGCCTTCGGCGACGACTTCGCCAAGTACTGGCTGCACAACGCGTGGGTCACCATGAGCGGCGAGAAGATGTCGAAGTCCCTCGGCAACTCCGTCCTCGTCAGCGAGATGGTCAAGGCCTGGCGGCCCATCGTCCTGCGCTACTACCTCGGCACCCCGCACTACCGCTCGATGATCGAGTACAGCGAAGACGCCCTGCGTGAGGCCGAGTCGGCGTTCGCCCGGATCGAGGGCTTCGTGCAGCGCGTCGTCGAGAAGGCCGGGGGCGCTGTCGAGCCCGCCGCCGAGGTGCCGCTCGCCTTCGCCGAGGCCATGGACGACGACCTGGGCGTGCCGCAGGCCCTCGCCATCGTCCACACCACCGTCCGGCAGGGCAACTCCGCCCTCGCGGCCGACGACAAGGAAGCCGCCGTAGCCCGGCTCGCCGAGGTGCGCGCCATGCTCGGCGTCCTCGGCCTCGACCCGCTCGACCCGCACTGGGCCGGGCAGGCGGGTGACCGCGGCGAGACTGTGCTCAATAAAAGCGTGCACGGGATCGTCGACAGCCTCGTACGACTCGTCCTCGACCAGCGCGAGGCCGCCCGAGGGCGCAAGGACTGGGGGACCGCGGACGCCATCCGCGATCAGCTCAACCAGTCGGGGCTCGTCATCGAGGACGGCCCGCAGGGGCCCCGCTGGACCCTCGGACCGCGCTGAGTATTTCCGCTCATATCCACACATTTCCTTGATCGATTGTGCCGCTCGGGATTCCGGGCGGCACACTCATAGACGTACACACGCACGTCTTCACACAGACAGGTAGGTCATGGCCACCAACAACCGCCGCATGTCCGGCAAGAAGGGCGCGCAGGTCGGCAGTGGCGGCCAGCGGCGCCGGGGGCTCGAGGGCAAGGGCCCGACGCCGCCCGCCGAGGCGCGCAAGGGACACAAGAAGAACCGTATTGCCGGTGCCAAGTCCAAGCAGCTCCAGCGGCGGCCCGCACCCAAGGGGCGCGGCGGGAAAGCCTCCTCCGAACTCGTCGTCGGGCGCAACTCGGTCGTCGAGGCGCTCCGCGAGGGCGTCCCGGCCAGCACGCTCTACGTCCAGCAGTTCATCGACAACGACGAGCGTGTGCGCGAGGCGCTCCAGCTGGTCGCCGACCGCGGCGGCATCCACCTGATGGAAGCCCCCCGGCCCGAGCTCGACCGGATGACCAACGGGCTCAACCACCAGGGGCTCGTGCTCCAGGTCCCGCCGTACGTGTACGCCCACCCGGAGGACCTGGCCAACGCCGCCTACGACAACGGTGTGGACCCCCTCATCGTCGTCCTCGACGGTGTCACCGACCCGCGCAACCTAGGCGCCGTCGTCCGCTCCGTCTCCGCTTTCGGCGGGCACGGAGTCGTCGTGCCCGAGCGGCGCGCCGCCGGCATGACCGCCGGCGCCTGGAAGACCTCCGCCGGCGCCGCCGCCCGCACACCCGTCGCCCGTGCCACCAACCTGACGCGCACCCTGGAGGCGTACCAGAAGGCCGGGATCGTCGTTGTCGGGCTCGCGGCCAACGGTGACGCGGAGGTCGGCGACCTGCCCGCCCTCGGCGGACCCGTCGTCATCGTCGTCGGCAGCGAGGGCAAGGGACTGTCCCGGCTGGTCGGGGAGACCTGCGACCACCTCGTACGGATCCCGATGCCCGGCGGCACCGAGTCCCTCAACGCCGGTGTCGCGGCCGGGATCGTCCTGTACGAAGCGGCCCGCCGACGCGCCTGAACACGCGTGCGCGACGTCACCTGTACGGGGGAATCCGAGCGGGTGACGTGACCTTGACGCGGTCCGGACACATCCGCCAAGTCAAAGCAGTGTCCTAACCTCACGTCACTCGGTTAGATGAGTGTGGACACCAGAACACCCCGCACACCCACGGGGGACCGCTCGTCGGGATACGACGACGCTCCCGCGCTGAGCATGGTGAAGGTGCCGAGCGATCCGGCGCAGGTCATCGTCAACCATGCGAGTTTCCGCGTGCAGTTGGGGGCCTCGACGCGGCGGGCGGCACCGTCGTCCCGCGTCGCCCGGCACCTCGGCACCTCCGAGGACGCAGCGCGCATCCCCGTCGTAGGCGCCGGCGGCGCCACAGCCGTCCGACGCAGGGCACCCGTCGTCTGGAGCGGCAAGTCGGCGCCCGACGACACCGGCGCCCACCGGCTGCTCCAGGCCGTACGGGGCTCCAGCGTGCGCCACGGCGAACAGCCGCCGACCGGCGACGCCGGAGCGACGCAGGTCATCCCCCGTATCGACGACGAACTCGACTACGCGGGCAGCACCCTCGACCAGACCGTCGAGACACCGATCGTCGGCAGCCAGCGCACCCACGGCTCCGACACCGGCCGCCTGCTCCCCACCATGCGCACCACCGGCAGCGCCTACGAGGAAGCCGGATACGGCCAATCCGGCTACGGAGACGGCGAGTTCGGCTACGAGGGCGACGAAGCCTACGAGCGGGACGCCGACGGACGTCGCACCGGCGCGAGGCGCCACCCCAGCGACCCCGTACGGCACGCCTATTACCCCGGCCGCCGGATGAACCTCGGCGTCGTCCTGCTCCCGCTGCGCATCTTCCTCGGCTTCATCTCCATCTACGCCGGCATGGGCAAGCTCTGCGACCCCGTCTACTTCGACGGCGGCAAACGCGGCTCCATGATGAAGTGGCTCAACACCCTTCACCCCTGGGAAGTCGCCGAACCACTACGCCAGTTCGCCCTCCAGCACCCCGTCGGCTCCGGACTCGTCATCGCCTTCCTCCAGGTCATCGTGGGAGTCATCACGGTCCTGGGCCTGTGGCAGCGGGTCGCGGCCGTCGGCGGCGCCATGCTCTCCGCCGCGCTGCTCGTCACCGTCAGCTGGAAGAGCGTCCCCGTCTACGACGCGCCCGACATCATCTACCTGGCCGCCTGGTCGCCGCTGATCATCGCCGGCGCCCCCGTCTACTCCATCGACGGCCGCCTCGCAGGCAGCGCCTGGCGCCGACTCGGCCCCCGTACGGACATCTGGGAGCTGCGGGCCTACGTCCTGCGACGCGGCGCCCTCGTCACGGCCGTCGTCATCGGACTCACGCTCCTCATCGGCTCGCTCCTCGGCGGCGCCGTCCGCGACGCCGACCGCGTGGTCGTCCCCGGCCCCGGCGAGGCCCCTCGCAACGAACTCCCCGGCTCCCCCCTCCCGGAGCAGTCCGGCGAACGCCGCGCCTCGAAGAGCCCCTCGGCGGTCACCAAGTCCCCGACCCAGAACGCCACTTCGGCCAGCCCCACGACCGGCGACGCCGCGACCACCCCCCAGGAGGCCCGCGAGAGCGGCAGCGTCACCGGAAGCCGGCCCAGCCAGACCCAGGGCAGCGCCGGCCAGGCCCCGCCGCAGCAGACCACCCCGGCCGAGCAGGCGCCCAGCACCACCGCCGGACCGTCCTCGTCGGGCGGCACGGGCACCCCGGGCGGCACCAACGGCGGCTCCACGGGAGGCAGCACCGGCGGCAGCGACGGCAGCACCGGCGGCTCCTCCACCGGCCAGCCAGGGCTGGTGGGCGGCCTCCTGGGCTAGCGGCAACCCGCCCGGGCAAGGCGGTTACGCAGGTTACGTCGATGGGGTCCCGCACGGGAATGCGCGGGACCCCATCGACGTATGCGGCGTACGTGCACGCGTACCTACAGGAGTACGTACAGGAGTACGTACAGGCGTATCTACAAAGGCAGTTGGCGGACCGCCGGCTCAACGGCCCAGCGCCGCCAGCTCCTTCGCCGCCTCCGTGAGGTCCTTCGCGGTGTCGATGGCACGCCAGTAGGCACCGTGCGGGATCGGGAAGCCGGCCAGGCGGAGTTCGCGGGCCAGATGAGGGAACGTGGTGCGCTCGTGATCCCCGCGCTCCGGGAGCAGGGCGGCGAAGTCGGACGAGAAGACGTACACACCCGCGTTGATCTCGAAGGTCGACGGAGGGGACTCGATGAAGTCCGTGATGTGCCCGAAGCCGTCCGTCTGCACAGCACCCCAGGGCAGGCGCGGACGGGCCAGCGCGAGGGTCGCGACGGCGTCCCGCTCGGCGTGGAAGTCGGCCATGTCGCGCAGCGAGAAACGGGTCCAGATGTCCCCGTTGGTGGCGTACCAGGGCTGTTCCGGGGCGGGCAGGTGCGCGGCGGCGTACTTGAGGCCGCCGCCACGACCGAGAGGTTCGGTCTCGACGACCGTCGTGACGTTCAACGGCAGATCGGCGGTCTCCAGCCACTTCTGGAGGACCTCGGCGAGATGGCCACAGCTGACCACCACGTCCGTCACACCCTCCTCGGCGAGCCAGACGAGCTGATGGCCGATGATCGGCGTCCCCGTGCCGGGGATCTCGACCATCGGCTTGGGCCGGTCGTCGGTGTACGGGCGGAGCCGGGAGCCCTGGCCGCCGGCGAGGACCACGGCCTGGGTGGGGCGCGACGTGGCGTTCGGATCGGTCATGTCCGAACTGTACGGGGCGCTCCGCGGGTGCCGCGGGGGAGGCTGGGGTGGGGCTCAGGGTGGAGCTGTGGGTGGGGGTCTGCGGGTCGGTGGGGCTGGTCGCGCAGTTCCCCGCGCCCCTCTAGGCAAGCCCCTGCGGGGCGCCTAGAGGGGCGCCTGATGGCATCTAGCTGTGGGCCGCGGCCACTCCTGTGGCGAAGGACGTGTCGCAGACCGGGCGGGCGTACGACTGGGCGCGCGACGGGCCGTACATGCGGACCGCGGCGCGGCCCAGGGCACGGGCGATCGACGTGCAGTGCTTCGCCAGCGACGGGCGGCCGTTCACCGCCTGCTGCAGGTGGGTGAGGGCGGTGCCGGGGTCCTTCTTCTGGAGCTCCAGAAGAAGCTGGTCGCGCAGGACGTCCTGCGGTGCGGGGGCAGCGGCGGCCCGGGCGGCCAGCTTCTCGGAGGAGGCGGTGAGCACCGAGTCCGAGGGGTTCCCCGACCAGTTGACTCGGGTGACCGCGAGGGTCCCGGACAGCACCAGGACGACGGGCAGGACAAGGGCGAGGCTACGGCCGATCCGGCGGGCGGGGCCACGGCCACTTCGCGTCAGTTGGTTAGTGGAGTGCTTCACGCGAGTGAGGGTAGCGCTCGGTGCTGATTTGGCGACATTCAGTCACCCTATCGGGGGATGGATTGGTGCCATTTTGTGGGTAGGGCGTTGACGTACGCGATTCGAAACGACCGGTCTGCCGGGGTATCGGGCGTCCGGTGGGCGCGCATGGGAAGGGCCCCGCAGCAAGCCGCGGGGCCCTTCGGTGTTCAGGCCGAGACGTCAGTGGTCTCAGTCGGCGAGGCGCTCGCCCGTCGAGGTCGAGAACACGTGGATCTCGCCCGGACGGGGCACGACGTGCAGCGTGGCGCCCTTGTCCGGGACGGCACGGCCGCTGACACGGACGACCAGGTCCTTGAGCTCGCCGTCGACCTTGGCGCTGCCGTAGACGTAACCGTCGGCGCCCAGCTCCTCGACGACGTTCACCGTGACGGCGAGGCCGGCCGGCGCGTCCTCGGTGTCCTTGGACAGCGCGCTGGCGGCGGCACCGTTGTGCTCGACGACGTCGAAGTGCTCCGGACGGACGCCGACCGTGACGGTGGTGTCACCCTTGTCCGCGGCGGCCGTGAGGGCCTCGCGGTTGACCGGGACGACCGAGTTGCCGAACTTCACGCCACCGTCGGTGATCGGAACCTCGATCAGGTTCATCGCCGGCGAACCGATGAAGCCGGCCACGAAGAGGTTCTTGGGGCGGTCGTACATGCTGCGCGGCGAGTCGACCTGCTGGAGCAGACCGTCCTTCAGCACGGCCACCCGGTCGCCCATCGTCATGGCCTCGACCTGGTCGTGGGTGACGTAGACGGTGGTGATGCCGAGGCGGCGCTGCAACGACGCGATCTGCGTACGCGTCGACACACGGAGCTTGGCGTCGAGGTTCGACAGCGGCTCGTCCATGAGGAACACCTGGGGCTCACGCACGATGGCACGACCCATGGCGACACGCTGGCGCTGACCACCGGAGAGCGCCTTCGGCTTGCGGGCCAGGTAGTCCGTGAGGTCCAGGATCTTCGCCGCGTCCTCGACCTTCTGGCGGATCTCGGCCTTGTTGACGCCGGCGATCTTGAGCGCGAAGCCCATGTTGTCGGCGACGGTCATGTGCGGGTACAGCGCGTAGTTCTGGAACACCATCGCGATGTCCCGGTCCTTCGGCGGCAGGTGCGTGACGTCGCGGTCACCGATGTGGATCGAGCCGGCGTTGACGTCCTCAAGACCCGCGAGCATGCGCAGGGAGGTGGACTTACCGCAGCCGGAGGGACCGACGAGGACGAGGAACTCGCCATCCGCGACATCGAGCTCAAGCTGGTCGACGGCGGGCTTGTCGCCACCCGGGTAGATGCGGGTCGCCTTGTTGAACGAAACAGTGGCCATGGGTACTAGGCCCCCTTCACCGGCAGGAACGTGCCGGACGATCCGTAGTGGAAGGTGGTGTAGTCCACGTACGCGGACTGAATCTGGACGGTACCCGGGGTTGCGGCGTCTGTCAGTAGCTGGGGGAGTGTGAACTTCGCGGAAATTTTCGACCAGGGGTCGGCCGGGGCCTGGGTACACTTCACGGGCACGCACGCCTGCACGGTCTGTTGTACGCGCGCGGCACGCCTCCTTAGCTCAGCTGGCCAGAGCAACGCACTTGTAATGCGTAGGTCGTCGGTTCGAATCCGACAGGGGGCTCAATTGCCCAGGTCAGCGTTGAGCTGACCTGGGCTTCTTCGTGTTCGCGCCCGTGTGATGCTGGCGGCATGACTGATCAGCGTGAGGTTGTGATCGTCCGCTGGCCGGGGCAGGCGCCCTCGTCCGAGGCTTCCGAGGACGGGCTCGCCCGGTTGTTGGCGGCCTACCACCTGGGGACCGAGGCCGAGAAGGGTGCGCCCGTTGCCGACGTGGACGGGCTGCCACCGCGCTATCGGGCGGAGATCTCGGATCCGCGGGCCGCGTTCGTCGGGGATGTCGTGCTGGTGGCTCTGAGCGGGGGTGTGGCCGTGGGGTGTCTCGTGGTGGCCGCTGCCGTCGGTGGACGGTCGGAGATCAAGAGGCTCTGGACGGATCCGGAATTCCGGGGGCGGGGGATCGCGTCCGGTCTGCTTCGTGCCGCGCTCGCGCAGGCTGCGGAGGATGGTGTCGGCAGGGTGCGGCTGTCCGTGTGGGAATGGCGGACCGGGGCCATTGCTCTGTACGAGCGGTTCGGGTTCATCGTCACCGAGTCGTGGGACGGGCGGGATCGGCTGGTGTGCATGGAGTGTGTTGTGTGACTGGTCGCGGCTGGGGCTTGCCGTGGGTCAGGCGTGGCGCAGTCGGCGTGCGATCTCCAGGTCCGCTTCCTCCAGGGGGTCGCCGTCCTCGATGTTCCACAGGACGTTCTGGAGGACCCGGGCGAGCGTCCACGCGCGTGCTCGTTCCCGGTCGAGGGCCAGGGCGTCCGTCAGGGCGTCGAAGCGCCAGAGGATGTCGCCGGGGTCGAAGCGGTTGTTGATGGCCGGCCAGAGGTCGAAGCCGGGGTCTCCGGCGAGGGGTTTCGGGTCGATGGCCAGCCAGGGGGCTCGGGTGGCGGCGAGGACGTTCTCGTCGTGGAGGTCCCAGTGGAGGAGGCGGTCGCCGGGGTCGGGGGCCACTTCGCATAGGGCTGCCGCGCAGTCCGTGAGGAGGGTGCGGGTCTCGGGGTCGGGGATTTGGTGGAGAGCCCTTGGTGCGTCGTTCAGCATTTTTTCCGCGATGTCGGCGAGGCGGCGGATGCCCGGTGGGGCCGGTACGGCCGTGAGGTGGGCCAGGAGATCGGCGATGATCAGGGTGGCTTCGTGGGTGTCGGGGTGGTGGGACAGCATCCGGGTGTGGTCGAGGCGTTCCAGGAGCATCGTTCCCGTGGTGGGGTCGTGGTCGAGGAGGTGTACCGCGTGGTAGCCGTTCCAGAGGCGCAGGGCGGTCGGTTCGCCTTCGCTCTCGGCGTCCAGGAGTTGGAGTTTCAGGACGGCCGGGGTGTCGTCGGAGCGGAGGACCGGGAGGACCAGGGCTGTTACGCCGTGCATGGCGTGGCCGTCGACGCGTAGGTTCCAGCGGCCGAGGAAGTCGGCGGTGCGGGCGGGGAGTGCGGTGATGAAGGCGCGGCCTGCCTCGCCGTTGTACTTGAGTTGTGTGGCGGCCAGTTCGTCCGGGACACGGATGCTGATCACTTGCCGACTGTATGTGCGTGCGTACTTTCGGGCAGGAGATTTCCGGTGGGTCCGCGTGGGGTGGGGGCGTGCGTCCGTGGTGCTCCGACGTATGTGTGGCTGCTTGTTCTGGGCTTCACGACTGTGGCGGTGCATCACATGTCGGCGGAGTTCCAGGAGGAGTTCCTGCGGACCATCCGGTGGGTGGGCTGATCTCCAGCGCGAGCGGAATCAGAAGGTACCGCGGGACTGGTGTGCCACGGTCAGTCTCGTGGCGCGGACGTTGCGGGATCTGGTGCTGCTGGATTCGGGTCGGGCGGGCGCGTGCCGAGTTGACTGATCTGTCAGTCGGCTGATCTGTCATGGGTGAAGCATCGGGTGCGGAATTGGGGGCCGGAGCCGGAGCCGGAGCCGGCGCCGGAGCCGTTGCGGTGGCTGGGGGTGCTGGGGTGTACGCCACGTATCGGGCGGCGGATCGGCGGGAGTCGGCCGGGGAGGTGGGCGGTCGTTGGGGCTGGCTCGGGTGGTGGATCGGGTGGCCGGGCGGTAGGTGGTGGCAGTGAGGGGGGCTGGTCATGGTTCCAGGACGACCTTGCCGGTCGTGCCGCGGTTTTCGAGGGCGTGGTGGGCGGCGGCTGCCTCGGCGAGGGGGAAGCGGTGTACGGCCGGGGTCAGGCGGCCGGTGGCGGCTTCCGTGAGGGCGCGGAGTTCCAGGGTGCGGAGGGGGTTGGGGCCGCCTGTCTTCGCCAGCATGGCCGGGCCGAGGATCTGTTGGGAGAGGCCCTCGACGAGGTAGGGGCCGCCGTTTTTGATGCCTTCTGCTGACCAGCCGAAGACGAGGTGCTGTCCGGTGGGGGAGAGGAGGGCGGTGGCTTCGCGGGCGATGTCGCCGCCCACGCCGTCGAGGACGACTGTGGCGGGTCGGCCGCCGAGGTACGCGCGGACCTTCTCCGGCCAGGCGGGGTCCGTGTAGTCGACGGCGAGGGCGGCGCCGTTCGCCGCGACGCGTGCTGTTTTCGCCGGGCCGCCGGCCAGGCCGATCACGGTGGCTCCGGCGTGCCGGGCGTACTGCACGAGAAGGGTGCCGAGGCCGCCCGCGGCGGCCGGGACGATGGTGACGGAGTCGGGGCCGAGGTCGGTGAACTGCAGGATTCCCATCGCCGTACGCCCTGTGCCGATCATCGCGACGGCCTGGGCGAAGTCGAGGCCGGCTGGGATTTCGTGCAGGCGTTCGATGTCGGTGACGGCGAGTTCGGCGTATCCGCCGGGCTGGAAGCCGAGGTGGGCGACGACGCGCTTGCCGAGCCACAGGTGTGGGGTGCCCTCGCCCAGGGCGTCGACGGTGCCGGCGACCTCGCGGCCGGGGACGGTGGGCAGGGGGACGGGTGCGGGCGCCGGGCCCTGGACGCCTTCGCGGAGGGCTGTGTCCAGGAGGTGTACCCCGGCTGCGGCCACGGCGATACGGACCTGGCCCGGGCCGGGTGCGGGGTCCTCGACCTGCTCGTAGGTGAGGTTGTCGGCGGGGCCGAAGGTGTGCAGGCGGATGGCGTGCATGTGGGGTCCCCCAGGTGTGCGGCCCGGTGTGTGGCCGGGCGGGCGGTGCGGCGCGGTGCCGTAGGAGTCCCCACTCTTCGGCCTCAAGCGTGCTTGAGGTCAAGGGGGTTGAGGGGGCCGGGGCGGTCGCGGCTTCGTCGGGTGCCCAGTGCCAGTGATACGGCGGTCAGCGCGCTGTTGAACGAGACCTCAGCGAGAACGCCGGGGGCGGCGACCTGGTCACCCGCCAGATAGACACCGTTGCCGCGTTCGATCGCGGGCCGGTCGCGCCAGGTCGTACCCGGGAGGTCCACCGCGCCGGTGCGGCCGTTCGCGGTGGCCTCGCGGCGCCAGGTGACGCGGTCGCGCCAGCCGTCGAAGGCCAGGTCGAGCAGTTGTTCGGCACGGGCGATGCCTTCGGCGCGGGACGCGCTCGGTGCGATCGGGAACTGGCCCTGGAGGAGCTGCTCGCCGGCCGGGGCGAGGGTGCGGTCCTGTGCGGTGAAGCGTTCCAGCCAGCCGGGTGCGTCCAGGTCGGAGAGGACGAAGGGGTCGCCGCGCCGGGTCCGTACGGCGAGGTCGAGGAGGACCGTACGGGCGCCGGTCCAGGTGAGGGTGTCGTCGCCCAGGAGGCGCCGGGCGGCGTCGAGGGAGGTGGCGACGATGACGGGTGTGTTCGTGGGGAGTGTGTCGACGCGGGACAGGGTCTCCACCCGTACGCCCAGGTTCCAGGCGCGGGCGGCCATCCGGTCGATGACGCTGGCCCAGCCGCCGCGCGGGTAGTGGGCCTCGGGCGGGAGGGCGGCGGCGCGGCGCAGCCGTTCCTGGACGAAGGCCGCGGACAGGGCGCCGGGGTCGTGGTGGAAGAGGGCGACGGCGGAGTAGTGCGCGGCGGCCCGGGCGCCCTTCTCGCCCGCCTGCTCGGTGGCCCAGGTCATGAAGTCGACGTCCACGGGCGCCTGTTGGGCGCTGTGGCGGAGCAGTTTGAGCATCGCGAGGGGTGGGGTGCGGCGCAGGGTGCCCTGGTGGCGGAAGTGGAAGCGGGCGGCTTCGAGCGGGGGCAGCGGGGCGAGCGGTCCGACGAGGTTCCGCCGGGTGAGCCAGGTCCAGTGCGGGCCGCCGCTGTAGAGGGCGTGCGGGCCCTCGTTCGTACGGTACGGCTCCTCGGCGGTGCGGCCCCGGCCGCCGAGGGTGTGATGGGCCTCGTGCACGGTGACCTTGGCGCCCGCCTCGGCGGCGGCGATGGCGGCGGTGAGGCCGGCGAAGCCGCCGCCGATGACGGTGAGGGTGGTGCGGGTACGGGCGTGAGTACGGACCGGGTGCATGTCTGCGTCTCCCTGTGGTGGGCGCCTTCGCCTTTCTGGTTTCTGCTTTCTGTCGGTACGACGGAGGGTGGGGCCGGAATGTGACATGGGGGTGGTGGGAGACGGTTCGCGCAGGTCAGGGGCGTTGTCAGTGGTGGGGTGCAGGATGGGGGGCATGGCGAGGCGAGTGGTGGGTGGCGTGGGCCGAGCGGCTGGCGTGGGTGGCGTGGGTGGTACGACGGGTTCCGGGTCCGGGGTGAAGGCGGCTCGGCGGCCCGAGGTGCGGTTGCCGGGGCTGGAGCCGTTCGGGGGCGGGGAACTGGAGGCGGACGGGGACTACGACGGGCTGGACTTCCGGGAGGCCGACTTCGCCGGGCAGGACGGCGGGGGCGCCCGTTTCATGGACTGCGCGCTGACGGGGTGCGCGCTGGACGAGACGCGGCTGCTCCACGCCCGGTTGCTCGACTCGGTCCTCACGGGCATAAGGGGGGTCGGCACGAACCTCGCCGAGTCGACTCTGCGTGATGTGGAGCTGGTCGATGCCCGGCTGGGCGGGGTGCAGTTGCACGGGGCCGTGCTGGAGCGGGTGGTGGTGCGGGGCGGGAAGATCGACTATCTGAACCTGCGCAAGGCGAGGTTGAAGGACGTCGTCTTCGAGGGATGCGTGCTGGTGGAGCCGGACTTCGGGGGTGCGGTGCTGGAGCGGGTGGAGTTCGTGGACTGCGTGGTGAAGGGGGCGGACTTCAGCGCGGCGCGGCTGAGCGATGTGGATTTCCGGCGGGCGGCGGAGTTGGGGTTCGCGCGGGGGGTGGATCGGTTGGCGGGGGCGGTGATCAGCCCTGCGCAGTTGCTCGACCTGGCGGAGGTGTTCGCGGCGGAGTTGGGAGTGCGGGTGGAGTAGGCGGGGTGTGTTTCCCACCCCACCCCTCCACCCGTTTGCTGCATGTGTCCAGTGGGGGCGGCAGCCCCCAGGTACGGGACGGTTCTCCGGACGTTGCTGTCGATCAGCGCACCCTCGGGAAGCGGGCCTGCAGTGTCCAGATCGCCGGGTTCTCGCCTAGCGCCTCGTGCAGGTCGATCAGGTCGGCCAGTACGTCGTGCAGGAAGTCCCGCGCCTCCTTGCGGAGTTCCGCGTGGGAGAAGGTGAGCGGGGGCTCCTCCGCCGGCATCCAGTCGGACTCGATGTCCACCCACCCGAAGCGGCGCTCGAAGAGCATGCGGTCGGTGGACTCGGTGAAGTCCAGTTCGGCGTACTGGGGACGGGCGGCACGGGAGCCCGCGGGATCCTGGTCCAGCCGCTCCACGATGTCGCACAGCGCCCACGCGAAGTCGAGTACCGGTACCCATCCCCAGGCTGTGGACAGTTCCCGGTCCGCCTTGGTGTCGGCGAGATAGACGTCCCCGCAGAACAGGTCGTGGCGGAGTGTGTGGACGTCCGCGCGGCGGTAGTCGGTCTGCGGGGGGTCCGGGAAGCGGTTGGAGAGGGCGTAACCGATATCGAGCACGGACGTGATGGTGTCACGGCGGGATTGACGCCCGTGAACCTGTCTCCGCACGGGTGCGAACCGCGTGCACGAGGGGAAGCTGTGCGGGCGATGCGCGAGCGCTGTACGGCCCTCACACGGGCGCTGTGCGGGCGAGGTGTCAGCGTTGTACGGCCGTCACGCGGGGAGTGTGCGGGCACGCGGAAGCCCCCGGTCCAAACGCTGGCTGGCGCTCGGCCGGGGGCTTTTCAGCCGCTGTCAACGGCTCGGTCGTCGACTCAGACGCTGACGCCGAAGTCCTGGGCGATGCCCACGAGGCCCGAGGCGTAGCCCTGGCCGACCGCGCGGAACTTCCACTCCGCGCCGTTGCGGTACAGCTCGCCGAAGACCATCGCCGTCTCCGTCGCCGCGTCCTCAGAGAGGTCGTAGCGGGCGATCTCGGCGCCGCCGGCCTCGTTCAGGATGCGGATGTAGGCGTTGCGGACCTGGCCGAAGTTCTGCGAGCGGTTCTCCGCGTCGTAGATCGAGACCGGGAAGACGATCTTGTCGATGTCGGCCGGGAGGCCGGCGAGGTTGACCTTGATCGCCTCGTCGTCGCCCGCGCCCTCACCCGTGCGGTTGTCGCCGGTGTGGACGATCGTGCTGTCCGGGGTCTGCTTGTTGTTGAAGAAGACGAAGTGGCCGTCCGAGTAGACCTTGCCCTGCGTGTTGACCGCGATCGCCGAGGCGTCGAGGTCGAAGTCCGTACCGGTGGTGCTGCGGACGTCCCAGCCCAGGCCCACGGTGACGGCGGTCAGGCCCGGAGCCTCCTTGGTGAGCGAGACGTTGCCACCCTTGGACAGGCTTACAGCCATTGTTGGGAGTCCTTCCCTCGTTGACGAGCGTGCGGTGCGGTGCTCCGTACAGGACGAAGCTACCGTCACTCCCATGAACGCCGACGGGGGTCCCGAAGGTTCCGCGTCTTTACTTTCTTTACCTGCCGTGACGGCTGTCGCGGCGAAAACGGGGTGACGTGGACCGGACAGCCGCGCGACCATGGTGGGCATGTCCGGTCCCTACCTCATCCGTGGCTCCGTCTCGCTCCCCGAGGCCGAGCTCATGTGGCGTTTCTCGCGGTCCGGCGGGCCGGGCGGGCAGCACGTCAACACCAGTGACTCGAAGGTGGAGCTGAGCCTCGACCTCGCGAACACCGAAGCGCTGCCCGAAGTCTGGAAGCAGCGTGCGCTGGAGCGCCTCGCCGGCCGGCTCGTCGACGGAGTCGTCACGGTCCGCTCCTCCGAGCACCGCTCGCAGTGGCGCAACCGGGAGACGGCGGCCGTACGCCTGGCGGCCCTCCTCGCCGAGGCCACCGCACCTCCGCCCAAGCCCCGTACGCCGACCCGTATCCCGCGCGGAATCAACGAACGCCGGTTGCGGCAGAAGAAGGCACGCGCGGACGTGAAGCGGGGCCGTACGGGACGGGACTGGGGTTAGGGCCTGTAGCCGGGCATTGACCTGGTGCGGGGTGAACGATCGTGAATTTTCGTCCGACGGAAAAAAAGAAGGTCGGAACGGCGCCCGGGAATGTATTTCCCGTCGGGTGATGCGAATCCCGCCGAAGTTGTCTCAGGGCCGTCACCTACCGAATGCCTTGTCCGGCCCGGCGGCGGAAGGCGGCCGTGTTCTCCGGAGGAGGCGGCCTCGGGCGCCTGGAGCGAGTCCTGACGTTTACGTTCGTACACAAAAGGTCGCATTGGCAGGTTAGGTCAGGTTCAGTACCCCGACCGTCTGGCCCCCGCTGGTCTCCCCGGTGGGGCTGAAGCCCAGGCCCAGATAGAACGGCTCGGGGCCGGTCGGGCCGGGGTGCCAGGTGACGTAGAGGCCGGTGCCCCCGCGACGGCGGATCTCGGCGGCGACGGACTCGACGGCGAAGCGGCCGTAGCCCTTGCCCTGTTCGTCGGCCGCGATGTTCAGGCGCCACAGACCGGAGCGCAGGTCGGCGCTGGTGCCGACCCAGGCGATGTCGAAGAAGGCCATGAGGAAACCGACGGGCCGGTCACCGTCGAGGATCAGCCGGGGCCAGGCGGTGCGCGGATGGACGTACGCCTCGGCCAGTGACTTCATGACGGGCGAGACCGCGTGTTCCTGGTCCGGGCGGACCCGTACGGCGACGGCCGCGTCGAAGTTGTCGGAGCTGATCCGCTCCAGCCGGAGCGTGTCGTTCGTCATAGGGGCAAAGCTAAGGCGCCCGGTAGGGGTGTGACCAGGGAGTTTCCCGTCAGCCCGGCTTCACCCGGTCTTCAGCCCAGCTGCCGGTAGCGGCCCCGGAAGTACGCCAGCGGGCCGCCGTCCGCGCTCGGTGTGGTCGCCGTCAGGACGCGGCCGATCACCAGGGTGTGGTCGCCGGCCGTCACCAGTTGCTCCGTCCGGCACTCCAGGGTCGCCAGGGCGCCGCCCAGCAGGGGGGCGCCGGACGCCTCGCCCCGGACGACCGGGAGGTCCTCGAAGAGGAGGCGGTCGCTGATGCGGTTCTTCATCGCGAACCGGCCCGCGATGTGCCGCTGGTTCTCGGAGAGGACGGAGACCGCCCACAGGGGCTGCTCGGCCAGCAGGTCGTCCATCCGGGAGCCCTCGCGCACGCTGACCATGACCAGGGGCGGGTCCAGGGAGACCGACAGGAAGGCGGTCGCCGTCATGCCGACGTCCTCACCGACGGGCGCGTGCGGGTCGTCCGGGTCGAGCGATGGCTCCTGTGCGGTCACCAGGACCACTCCCGAGGCCAGGCGGGACATCGCGGCGCGGAAGTCGTCGTTGCTCACTCCACCAGGATGCCCGGCGGGAGAGGGGACGGTGGTGGCGGGTGTGGTGGGCGCGGTGGGTACGGCGGCGTGGGTCGGCACACGGAAAAGTTATTCGCCGCTCCTGTGCCGCCGCATCGGACCAGCGCCCGAACCCGGACCTAGGACTCCCGACCGACACCCATGCGACACCGATGGCGACACCCAATGATCGGGAACGGCCCCGCCGACTTCTCCTCGCCCGTATCCTCGCTCGTAGTATCCACACGGATACAAAGTTTGCGTTCAGTAAACGCACAGGGAGAACTCAGAAACTCCACTCAATTGCTCATCTTTCGTTGTGACTTGAGTCACAGGTGACCTTTTTTGTTGACCCTGTGTACCGAGTGGGCAGCGCGCTGTGATTCAGTGGCGGGAAAGGTGAGATAGGCGGAAGGAGGGCGAATGGAGACCGACCAGGAGCCGTACGTCCGTCTTGCGACCTTGCGGCAACTGCACCAGGTCATGGCGGACATGAACACCGCGCGGAGTCTTGCGGACACCCTCCAGACCGTCGCCGACGGCGTCGTCAACGGCCTCGGGTACGAGTTGGCGTGCGTCAACCTCGTCCGCCCCGACGGCGATCTCGTCGTCGCCGCCTTCGCCGGGAACTCCGCCGCCGAGGCCCTCATCACCGGCCGGGTCGGCTCGCGCGACTCCTGGGAACGCCGGCTCGCCATGGGCGAGGCCTGGGGCGACCTGGTCTTCATACCCCACACCGAGGGCTGGGTCCTCGACGACGACGACGTCCCGCAGTGGTACACCGACGGCCCCGCCCCGCGCTTCGAGGACGAGTGGCACCCCTCGGACCGGCTCTTCGCGCCGATGTTCACTCCGAGCGTGCCCGGCGGCTCCTGCGGCGAACTGATCGGCGTACTGTCCGTGGACCGGCCGCGCAACGGTCGCCGACCGGGCGCATGGGGCAAGGAAGCGCTCCAGATGTACGCGTTCCAGGCCGCCATCGCGATCAGCAACGCACGTCTACGCGCGAATATGCAGCGGGCACTGGTCAGACTCGAACGCGAGCAGCAGGCGCTGCGGGCCAGCGAGGAAAGCTTCCGGCAGGCCTTCGAGTACGCCCCCTCCGGCATGGCCATCGCCGAGATGGGCGGCGACCAGCACGGGCGAATACTCCGCACCAACGACGCCCTGTGCCGGCTGCTCGGCCGTCCCGCCTCCGCGATGCGCCGCTACTCCTTCTCCGACCTCGTGCACCCCGAGGACATAGGCACCCTGCTGCGCACTTCCGCCGAGGGCGGGCGCACCGAACTCCGGCTCGCCCGCCGGGACGGCTCGTACCTGTGGGTGTCGCTGCGCAACTCCGTCGTCGCGGACGCCACCGACGGCCCGCGCTTCCTGCTCACCCACGTCGAGGACATAGAGGAGCGCAAGCGCCGCGAGCTCCAGCTCGCCCACCGCGCCTCCCACGACTCCCTCACCGGTCTGCCCAACTCGGCCGAACTGCGCGCCCGGCTCAGCTCCCGCCTCTGCGAGCGCCCGCAGACGACGGCGCCCGGTCCGGTCGAGTCGGTCGACGCGGCCTACGGCCACGGCCAGCTGGACCCCTACGGGACGCACGACCAGTACACGACGGCGCCGGCGCCGGTGACGGACGGTGGGTTCCAGCCGTACGACGTGAACGGCCACGCTTTCGACTTCCGCGGCGGCCCCGAGGTGTACGGCGCGTACGACCACCACGTCCACACCGTCGCTCCCGAGGGTGACCAGGACGACGGGACGAAGGGGCTCGCGGTCCTCTTCTGCGACCTCGACGGCTTCAAGTCGATCAACGACCGCTTCGGGCACAACGCCGGCGACGCGGTGCTGATCGAGGTGGCGCGGCGGCTCGGCGGGGCTGTGCGCGACGGCGACACGGTGGCCCGGCTCGGCGGCGACGAGTTCGTGGTCCTCGCCGACGGCCTCGGCCGTGCCGACGCCCAGGACCTCGCCGTACGCCTGCGCAACGAGATCATCCAGCCCATCCGGGTCGACGGCCGCGCGATGCGGGTCGGCGCGAGTTTCGGCATCGGGTGGGCACACTGCGGGATGACGGCGGACGAAGTCCTGAAGTCGGCCGACGAGCGCATGTACATCGAGAAACGATCTCGTCCCAAACAGCATCGCCGCGCGGGATGATCACCGGATCGGTCGAGAGATCAGTCGAGATCAGTGGCCCTGTAGCGATCTTGTAGCGGCTCTGTGCCACCGGAGTCACCCGTTTGGGGCAGTGGGAGCGGGTAGGCTCGTTATTCGCATTGCATGCTTCCCAGGACCTCGCAACACCTTGTGGTCCCACCCCGCAGTAGTCCCACCCCGCACCTGTTGAGGAGACCAAGGGATGACGCCCGGCAACAGCGGCGCGAGCACGCCCGAGGACGACGATCCGTTCGGCTACCTGTACGAAGACGGGCGGGCCAACGGAGCCCAGCCGCCGAGCAGCGGCTACGGCTACCCGAACTCGGTCGGCCGGGTGCGGCCGGTCGGCGAGCGCCAGTACAGCCCGCAGACGGCCCCGGGGCAGGCCCCCGGCCAGGCCCAGCAGCCGGCGTACGGCCAGACCGCCCCGACCGCGCAGTACGGCCAGGCGATCCCGCAGCAGCAGGGGGTGTACGGCAGCCCGAACACCCACTACCAGGCACCCGAGGCCTTCGGCGCCGGCCCCGCGGCCCCGCAGCAGCCCGCGTACGGCGGGGGCGGCGGCAGAGGCGGGCGGGGCTCCGGCCCCAACACCAAGGGACTGCTGATCGGTGCCATCGCGGTGGTCGCCGCGGTCGTCATCGGTATCGGCGTGGCCATGATGGGCGGCGATGACGACAAGGGCACGGGCAATGACGCCGGCCCCTCCCCGTCGACCGGGCAGACCGCCGAGGCGTCCCCGTCACCCACCACCTCGGCGGCCTCGGAGGGCGAGCTCCCGGCCGTCGACGCGAAGGCCCTGCTCCTCGGCGGCGGCGCCGCCACCACGTCGGACGTCGAGGGCGCCACGGCGGCCGGCGGTGTCTATGTGGGCAACTTCAACAACGTGGGCGCATCGGTCACGTGGAACGTGAACGGCATCGCGAAGAAGGGCGAGTACCGGCTGTACGTCAACTACGGCGTACCCGGCAAGGACGCCAGCGCCACACTGACGGTCAACGGCACGGCCCAGTCCCGCCCGCTCAACCTGGGCAACTTCGCGAAGGCCGCCGAGGGCGACTACGCGAAGGGCTGGACGAACACCTGGGCGTCCGTTCAGCTGAACAAGGGCACCAACACGCTCAAGATCTCCTGCGAGCAGGGGAACCAGTGCGACGTCAACATCGATCAGCTGTATCTGACGCCTGCCAACGGATAGTGACAGAGGCCTGAGAGAGGGCTGGCCTGGCCGACGTCGTCCGCTAGGCAGCCGTCGCCTCACGCGTCACCGTGACCCGCTCCACCAGCCTCTCGTACGCCGCGCGGTCGAACTCGCCCGCCACCGGGCCAGTACGGTCGCCGTCGACAGGGCCACCGCGCGGGTCAGGCGTTCGGGCCAGGGGAGTTGGTCGACCAGGCCCGACAGCAGGCCGGCGACCACCGAGTCGCCGGCGCCCGTTCGGTCACCGAAGTGACCCGGTGGGAGGCGTACGGGCGTAACTCCCGTACGCGGTACGTGATGTCGAGCGCGGTGTTCAGCGTCACCGTGAGGATCACCCGGCCGATCCCTCCCCCCGCTCAGCTCAAGGCAGTTGGGGCTCCACTACCCAACTCCCCTTGCGCATCACTCCCTTGACCGTGAAGTCCGCGTCCAGCAGGACCAGGTCCGCGTCCTTGCCCGGTTCCAGGGAGCCCACCCGGTCGTCCATGCCCAGCAGGCGGGCCGGGTTGGCGGAGAGGGCGGCCACCGCGTCCGTCACCGGGATGCGGTCGACCGTGACCGCCCGCTTGAAGGCGCGGTCCAGGGTGAGGGTGGAGCCCGCGATCGAACCCCCTTCGACCAGCCGCGCCACACCCTCGCTGACCTCCACCTCCAGCGGGCCCAGCAGATAGCGGCCGTCGCCGAAGCCGGCCGCGTCCATCGCGTCGGTGATGAACGCCACCCGGTCCGCTCCCGCGTGGTGGAAGGCGAGCTGGAGGGCGGCGGGGTGCAGGTGCGTGCCGTCGTTGATGAGTTCGACGGTGACCCGCTCGTCTTCGAGGAGGGCGGTGATCGGGCCGGGGGAGCGGTGGCCGAGGGCGGGCATCGCGTTGAAGAGGTGCGTGGCGACGGTGGCGCCCGCGTCGATGGCCTGCACCGTCTGCTCGTACGTCGCGTCCGTGTGTCCGATCGCCGCGAGGACGCCGTGTTCGGCGAGCAGCCGTACGGAGTCGAGGCCGCCGGGGAGTTCGGTGGCGAGGGTGACCATCCTGGCCCGGCCGCGTGCCGCGTCGATCAGCTTGCGCACCTCTGCCGGGTCCGGGTCGCGCAGCAGCGCCTCGGAGTGGGCGCCCTTGCGGCACGGGGAGATGAAGGGGCCCTCGAAGTGCACGCCGGCGATGTCGCCCTGTTCGGCGAGTTCGGAGAGGAGGCCGGCCTGGGCGGTGAGGGTGTCCATGTCGCCGGTGACGGTGGAGGCGACGAGGGTGGTGGTGCCGTGGGTCCGGTGGGTGTGGACGCCCTTGAGGATGTCCTCGGCGGTGCCGGAGGTGAAGGAGGCTCCGCCTCCGCCGTGGTTGTGGAGGTCGACGAATCCTGGGACCAGCCAGTGGTCGCTTACGTCGATCTCGTGGGCGTCGCTGTGGGGGTGCTCGGTGAACTTGGTTCCCTCGACGCCGAGTCGGGCGCCGTTGCTGATTCCTGTGGGGAGTACTACCTGAGCGCCTTTGAACACCAGGTTGTGTGCGTGCTGCGGGGCGGTGAGGGCTGGTCGCGCAGTTCCCCGCGCCCCTAGGTGGGTTGCCATCAGGGCGTTGCCTCCGTGAGGTCGGTGACGGTCGGGAGATCCCAGGCCAACAGGCCCGCGCCCAGGCAGCCTGCCGTGTCTCCCAGGGCTGCGGGGACGATGTCCGGGAACTTCTGGAAGGTGATCCGCTGTTGTACGGCGGTGCGCAGCGGGGTGAACAGCGTGTCGCCCGCCTCCGCCAGGCCGCCGCCGATGATCAGGGTGCGGGGGTCGAGGAGGGTGAGGGCGGTGACCAGGCCGTCGGCGAGGGCGTCGATCGCGTGCTGCCAGACCTGGCGGGCGCGTGGGTCGCCGGAGTCGACGGCTCTGGCGCAGTCCGCCGCGTCCGCGCCGGGGGTGCCGGAGGTCGCGGCCCAGGCCTCGCTCACCGCCGACGCCGACGCGTACCGTTCCAGACAGCCGCGCTGGCCGCACGGACACGGGGTCCCGCCGGGCCGTACGACGATGTGGCCGATCTCGCCCGCGAAGCCGTGCGCGCCCGCCTCCACCCGGCCGTCGACGCCGATCGCGCCCGCGATCCCGGTGCCGAGGGCGACGAAGAAGAAACGGTCGGCTCCCTGGCCGGCCCCGATCCGGCCCTCCGCGAGCCCGCCCGTCCGGACGTCGTGGCCGAGGGCGACCGGCAGGCCGAGTCGCCGGGTGAGCAGCTCGCGCAGGGGTACGTCACGCCAGCCGAGGTTCGCCGCGTAGACGGCGAGGCCGCGGTCGGCGTCGACGATGCCGGGGACGGACACTCCGGCGGCGGCGGCGCTCTCGCCGAGGTGGGCGATGCCGTGGGCACGCAGGTCGGCGGCGAAGCCGAGGATCGCCTCGACGACGGCGTCGGGGCCGTGCTCGCGTCCGGTCGCCCGGCGCGCCTGGTGGAGCGGAGCGCCGTCCGGCCCGATGAGGGCGGCTTTCATCGTGGTGCCGCCCACATCGAGGGCGATGACATGTCTCACGAGGACAGTGTGACCCGTCGACCCGGAAGAGGTCTAGTCCACTTACGTGGTGTAGACCTTATGGGGTTAAGAAGTTGAACGTACCAATGAACATGTATGTGAACGACCAGTTGGGATTCTGTGGTGCAGCGGCGTAGGACAGGCATGATCGCGGCGGTGTCCGCCCTCGGGATGACGGCGGTACTCGGCGGCTGCGGAGGAGCCGGCTCGGGCGAGGTCACCCTGAAGCTGGTCGCGGCCGACTACGGCGACTCCGGCGCCAACAGCTCCCAGAAGTACTGGGACAACCTGGTCGCGGAGTACGAGAAGGCCCACCCGGATGTGAGGGTCGACGTCAGCGTCCACTCCTGGAACGACGTCGACCGCGAGGTCAAGGAGATGGTCGCCGCCGGTGACGCCCCCGACCTGGCGCAGATCGGCGCGTATGCCGACTACGCGGCCAAGGGTGAGCTGTACCAGGCCGACGAACTCCTCTCCATCCCGACGCAGGCCGACTTCGTCGCCCAGCTGGCCGACGCCGGGGAGGTCAGCCGCACCCAGTACGGCATGCCCTTCGCCGCCTCCACCCGTCTCCTCTTCTTCAACAAGAAGCTCTTCGCCGAGGCCGGTCTCACCCCGCCCACCACCTGGAGCGAGCTGGCCTCAGACGCCGCCGCGCTGAAGGAGGAGGGCGTGAAGTACCCGTACGCCCTCCCGCTGGGGCCCGAGGAGGCGCAGGCCGAGACCATGCAGTGGCTGCTCAGCGGCGGCGACGGCTACACCAGCGAGGTCGGCACCTACGGCATCGACTCGCCGCAGAACATCAGGACGTTCACCTGGCTCAAGGACGAACTCGTCGACAAGGGCCTCACCGGGCCCGTCGCGCCCGGCAAGCTCGACCGGGCCGCCGCCTTCGCCGCCTTCGCGCGCGGTGAGGTCGGTATGCTCAACGGCCATCCCTCGCTGATGAAGATCGCGGCGGCCAGGGGAGTGGACTTCGGGATGGTGCCGATGCCGGGCAAGGAGAGCTCGACGCGGTCCGCGATGGGTGTCGCCGACTGGATGATGGCCTTCAAGAAGAACGGCCACCGGAGGGAGGTCGGCGACTTCCTCGACTTCGTCTACGACGAGAAGAACGTGCTCGCCTTCTCACGCGAGTACGACCTCCTGCCGGTCACCGCCTCCGCCTCGAAGACGATGTCCACCGCCGCCCGCGACAAGGACCTCGCCCCCTTCCTTGAGGAGCTCCCGACCGCCCAGCTCTACCCGGTCGGCAAGACGTCCTGGGCGCAGGTCAGCGCGGACATCAAGCAGCGGATCGGTACGGCGTTCGCGGCCGACGGCGACCCGGCGACGGTCCTCACCGAGCTGCAGAAGCAGGCCAACTCGGAGGAGAGCGCGGAGTAGGCCACCAGGCCATGGCCATGGCTATGTGCGTGGGCCCGGAAATGTTGCACGGCCGAAACGCCCGGGGCATTGGACCGGGTCCCCCGATGCGGGAGGCTCTACGCGCGTCCACAGAGCGTGGCGCGCGTGCCTCCCAGGGGAGCGGTCTGCCGTGCGAGAAGTGTGGGGCGGGTGTCGGGGGCTGGTCTTCGCCGCCGTGACGACGCTGAGTCTGGGTTCCGTCCTGGTGCTGGGCGGCTGCGGCTCGGGCGACGGCGGTGCGGGGTCCGACAGCGTCACCCTCACCGTGGTCGCCACGAACTACGGTGACGGCGTCGTCAAGAACTCGGAGTCGTACTGGAACAGGGTCGACACCGCCTTCGAGGCCACCCACCCCGGCATCCGGATCGACGTCCGGGTGTACGAACCCCGCGAGGCCGAGGCGCAGGTCGCCAAGATGGTCGCCGCCGGCAACCCGCCCGACATCGCCCAGATCAGCGGCTACGCCGACTACGCGGCCAAGGGTGAGCTCTACTCGGCCGACGACCTGCTCTCCATCCGCGTCCAGGGCAACTTCCTGCCCAACCTCGTCGACGCGGGCACGACCGGCCGTACCCAGTACGGCCTGCCGTTCCTCGCCTCGACCCGCCTCCTCTACGTCAACAAGACCCTCTTCGCCGAGGCCGGCCTCCAACCCCCCACCACCTGGGCCGAGTTGAGGAACGCGGCGAAGGTCCTCGACGAGCGGGGCGTCACGTACCCGTACGCGCTCCCGCTCGGCCCCGAGGAGGCGCAGTCCGAGACCCTGCAGTGGCTGCTCGGCGGAGGCGGCGGCTACACCGGGGACACCGGCGCGTACGACATCGCCTCCGCCGACAACGTCTCCACGCTCACCTGGCTGCGCGACCGCATGGTCGGCGAGGGCCTGACCGGGCCGGTGCCCCCGAACCGCCTGAACCGCAAGGCCGCGCTCCAGGCCTTTGTGGACGGCGAGGCGGGCATGGTCAGCGCACCGGGGGCGCTCGTGCGGGAGATCGAGCGGTCGGTCGAGCCGGTGGCGTACGAGGCCGTCCCGATGCCGGGCCGCACGGCGGGCACGACGACGGCGACGGTCGGTACGACGGACTGGATCGCCGCGTTCAAGCACGGCGGGCATGCCACGGAGATCGGTACGTATCTCAACTTCCTGTACGAGGACAAGAACACGGTGGATCTGGCGGGCACGTATCAGCTGCTGCCGGTGACGTCGTCGGCGGCGACGTCGATGCGCGCGAACAAGACGTACGAGGCACTGTGGGACGGCCTGGACGCGCTCGGCACCGCCCAGCTGTTCCCGGTCGGCAAGCCGACGTGGACGGCCGTCAGCCGGAACATCCGGGAGACGGTCGGCGGGGCGGTGCTGGAGCGGGGGAGTCCGGGGGAGGTGCTGGGGGCGATACAGGAGCGGGCCGTGGCGGCGGAGGCGGCCTCGGACTGACTCCCTGACTCCTTGCCTCCTTGGCTCCCTGATTCCCTGACTTCGGATGTCAGTGGCGGGGGCTACGGTTTCTTCCATGGACGGGAAGCAGCTGGGGCGACGGGAACAGGACATTCTCGCGCTGGAGCGGCGGGGGTTCGCGGGGCCGGGGGCGAAGGAGCGGGCGATTCGGGAGGAGCTGGGGTTGGTGCCGGTGCGCTATTACCAGTTGCTCAACGCGCTGCTGGACGATGAGCGGGCGTTGGCGTGTGATCCGGTGACGGTGAACAGGTTGCGGAGGGTGCGGGAGGTTCGGCGGGGGGAGCGGTAGGTGATGCCGGGTTTCCTCGCCCCCGCCGCCCCTACCCGTCCCATCCCGTTCCTGGGGGCTGCGCCCCCAGCCCCCCTTCGCGCTGAACGCGCTCGTCCTCAAACGCCGGACGGGCTGGAAATGCGGGCCGCGCTCGTCCTCGGACGCCGGACGGGCTGGAAATGCGGGCCGCGCTCGTCCTCGGACGCCGGACGGGCTGGAAATGCGGGCACGCGCTCGTCCTCGGACGCCGGACGGGCTGGAAATGCGGGCCGCGCTCGTCCTCGGACGCCGGACGGGCTGAAGGTGCCGGTCCTAGCTGAAGAGGTATCGGGCCGACCGATAGGGTCGAACCCATGGATTCCCTGCCTACGCCCGTGACGCAGACCGGCCGTGACGGGCTGGATGCCGTCCTCGCGAATCCCGCCGGTGCCGTCGTCGTTCTCGACTTCGACGGGACCCTCGCTCCGATCGTGGCCGACCCCGAGCAGGCCCGCGCCCACCCCGACACGCTGCCCGCCCTCTCCGCCCTCGCCCCCAATGTCGCCTCCGTCGCCGTCCTCACCGGCCGCCCCGCCGGTGTCGCCGTCCGGCACGGCGGATTCGCCGGTGTGCCCGGTCTGGAGCACCTCGTCGTCCTGGGCCACTACGGCACCGAACGCTGGGACGCCGTGACCGGCACGGTCAGCGCCCCCGCCGCGCACCCCGGCGTCGCCGCAGTCCGTGCCGAACTGCCCGGGTTCCTCGAACGGTTCGGCGCCTGGCAGGGCACGTGGATCGAGGAGAAGGGCCGGGCCGTCGCCGTGCACACGCGGCGCGCGGCGGACCCGCAGGCCGCGTTCGAGGCCCTGCGCGTGCCTCTCGCCGACCTGGCGACCAGGCACGGACTGATCGTCGAACCCGGCCGCCTCGTGCTGGAACTGCGCCCGCCCGGCATGGACAAGGGCGTCGCCCTCCAGGAGTACGTCCGCGAGACCGGCGCCACCTCGGTCCTCTACGCCGGCGACGACCTCGGCGACCTCCCGGCGTTCGCGGCCGTGGAGAAGCTCCGCCAGAACGGCGTCCCGGGCCTCCTGGTGTGCAGCGGCAACGCCACCGAGGCGGTGACGGAGCTGGCGGAACGCGCCGACCTGGTGGTCGACGGCCCCGCCGGCGTCGTACAGCTGCTGACGGCCCTCGGCCGGGCGGTCGTCAGTCGCTGAGCGCGTTCAGCTGATCCAGGAACCACTGGGCAGGCGGCAGCGCGGTCGCCGCCGCGACCAGCCGTTTCGTGCGCTCCGCCCGTTCGCCGGCCCCCATGGTCAGCGCCTCCTCCAGCGCCCGCGCGGTCTGCGTCACGTCGTACGGGTTCACCACGATCGCGTCCTCGCCCAGCTCCTCGTACGCCCCCGCCTCCCGCGACAGCACCAGCGCGCACCCCTCGTCGGAGACCACCGGGATCTCCTTGGCGACGAGGTTCATGCCGTCGCGGATGGGGTTGACGAGGGCCACGTCGGCGAGGCGGTAGGCGGCCAGGGAGCGGGCGAAGTCGTCCTTGACGTGGAGGACGACCGGGGTCCAGGTCGCTGTTCCGTACGCCTTGTTGATGTCGTCCGCCACCCGCTGCACCTCGGCCGTGTAGTCGCGGTAGACCGCCAGGTCCTGGCGGGAGGGGTAGGCGAAGGCGACGTGCACGACCCGCTCGCGCCACTCCGGGCGGTCCTCCAGGAGCTGCCGGTACGCCAGCAGTCCGCGCACGATGTTCTTCGACAGCTCGGTACGGTCCACCCGCACGATCGCCTTACGGCCGACCCCGCCGATCTCCGCCCGCAGGGCGGCCATCCGCTCCTCGACGTCCGGCTCGTGCGCGCGCCCCCGCAGGAAGTCCGCGTCCGCGCCCAGCCCGTGCACCCCGATCCGCGTGTCGCCGAGGCCGCCGACCAGGTCCGTACAGCAGGCGGTGAACGCGTCGGCCCACCGCCGGGTGAGGAAGCCGAGGCGGTCCGCGCCGAGCATGCCGCGAAGAAGCTGCTCGGAGATGTCGTACGGCAGCATCCGGAAGTAGTCCGCCGGTGCCCACGGTGTGTGCGAGAAGTGGCCGATTCGGAGGTCGGGGCGGAGCGCGCGCAGCATCCCGGGGACCAGGCACAGGTGGTAGTCCTGGACCACCACCGACGCGCCCTCGGCCGCTTCGTCCGCCAGGGCCTGGGCGAACGCGCGGTTGTAGGCCTCGTACGACGCCCACCGCCGCCGGAACTCCGCGTCGAAGACCGGCTCCAGCGGGGTCTGGTACAGCATGTGGTTCACGAACCACAGCACCGAGTTGGCGATGCCGTTGTACGCGTCCTCGTGCACGTCCGCCGGGATCGCGAGCATCCGGACGCCCGCCTCGGCCTCCCCGCGCCGTACCGCCTCGCGGTCACCGTCACCGAGGGCCGAGCAGACCCACAGGGAGTTCGCGTCCGACCCGATCGCCGACAGCCCGGAGACCAGCCCGCCACCGCCGCGCCGGGCGTTCAGCGAGCCGTCCTCGCGGACCTCGTACGTGACCGGGCCGCGGTTGGACGCGACCAGCACTCGGTAATCGCCCCGACCACTTTGCACACCATGCGTTGAAGCCATACGCCTCAACCTAGCCCGGCCCGGAAACACTCAAACGTACACACGTACGCCTCAGCCGTATACAAGCCCGTGCGGGAGGACCTGCGCCGGTGCCGTAACAGCACCCGTGACGGCACCCGTGACGGCCTACGCGGCCTTCCTCCTCGCGTACTCCGCGACGTCCACCATCGGCGGCCGTTCCTCCGTGTCCACCGAGTACGTACGCGGCTCGAAACCGGCCTCTCCGCGCTCGAACTGGGTGAGCGAGGGGCGGATCAGATGGCCCCGGGTCAGCCGGAGCTGTGCGGTGCGGTAGATCGCGGCGGACATCCGGCCCAGGGCCCGGCCGTCCTGGTGGCGGTGCTTGCGCACACCCACGTCGACCTGCGCCAACGCGTCCAGACCCACCAGGTGGAGGGAGTCGATCAGCATGCCGAGCTCCACGCCGTAGCCGACGGGGAACGGAAGCTGTTCGAGGAGCGAGCGGCGGGCCGCGTACTCGCCGCCGAGCGGCTGGACGAAGCCGGCAAGCTGCGGCCAGTGCATGTTGAGGAGGGGGCGGGCCATCAGCTCCGTGACCCGGCCGCCCTGGCCTGCCGCCTGGCCGAGCGGGCGGTCGTACATCGCCTTGACGAGGTCGACACCCGGATCCGTGAGCAGCGGGCCCACGATCCCGGAGACGAAGTCCGACGAGAACTCCTTCAGGTCCGCGTCGATGAAGCAGACGATGTCCCCGCTGGTGACCAGGAGCGAGCGCCACAGCACCTCGCCCTTGCCCGGAACGGCAGGGATGCGCGGCAGGATGTCGTCGCGGTGCACGACCCGGGCGCCCGCCGCGGCGGCCACCTCGGAGGTGCGGTCGGTCGATCCCGAGTCGATGACCACGATCTCGTCGACGAGCGGGACCTTCAGCATCAGGTCACGGCGGATGACGGCGACGATCTCGCCGACCGTCTCCTCCTCGTTGAGCGCGGGCAGTACGACACTCACCGTGGCGTTCGAGGAACGCTTCGCGGCGACGATCTTCTTCAGCGGGCGGTCGTCAACGGACCAGGAGCGGGTGTTCAGCCAGCGCTCGGCGTCTTCCAGCACGTGCGGCTCTCCCTTGCGTTCCATGGGGGGAAGCGCGAGCGATCTTCTATCTCGCGGTTCGGACGGCTCCCACCACCATCCAAGCCTTCGGTTACAGTCTTGAACAACGCGGGTGACCATCGCATGTCCGAGGTCACCGGTGTTCACCACCTCACAACTTCATACCGCTCATCCAGAGGGGCAGAGGGATACGGCCCGATGAAGCCCCGGCAACCCTCCAGCCGGTCTTGTCGCATGTCATGTGGCGAGGCTGCCGGCTCGGGAAGGTGCCAAATCCGTCTCACGGCGAAACGCGTCGTGAGGAAGATGAGGAAAGGGCTTCGCCTCCATGGCTGCGCAAACCGCTCTGAGCACCGAGAGCACCACTACCGGCTCCGTCACCCCCGTTGATCTCGGCCCCGCCGTCGCACTCTCCTGTCGTGAATGCGGCCACCGGGTCCCCCTCGGTCCGGTCTTCGCCTGCGAGGAGTGTTTCGGCCCGCTGGAGATCGCCTACGACTTCGGCGTCCATTCGGCGGCCGACACCGAGGAACTCCGCAAGCGCATCGAAGCGGGACCCGCGAACATCTGGCGCTACGCGCCGCTTCTGCCCGTCCCCGCGAACGTCGCCGAGAAGCCGAACATCAACCCCGGCTGGACCAAGCTCGTCCAGGCCGACAACCTCGCCCGCGAGCTGGGTGTCGACGCCGGCAAGCTCTTCGTCAAGGACGACTCCGGCAACCCGACCCACTCCTTCAAGGACCGGGTCGTCGCCCAGGCCATCGAGGCCGCCCGCGCCTTCGACTTCACCACCCTCTCCTGCTCCTCCACGGGCAACCTGGCCGGTGCCGTCGGCGCCGCAGCCGCCCGCGCCGGTTTCCGCTCGTGCGTGTTCATCCCGCACGACCTGGAGCAGGGCAAGGTCGTGATGGCCGCGGTGTACGGCGGCGAGCTCATCGGCATCGAGGGCAACTACGACGACGTGAACCGCTTCTGCTCCGAGCTGATCGGCGACCCGGCCGGCGAGGGCTGGGGCTTCGTCAACGTCAACCTGCGCCCGTACTACGCGGAGGGCAGCAAGACCCTGGCGTACGAGATCTGCGAGCAGCTCGGCTGGCGGCTGCCCGACCAGCTCGTCGTGCCCATCGCCTCCGGGTCGCAGCTCACGAAGATCGACAAGGGTCTGCAGGAGCTGATCAAGCTCGGGCTCGTCGAGGACAGGCCGTACAAGATCTTCGGCGCCCAGGCGGAGGGCTGCTCGCCGGTGTCCGTCGCCTACAAGGCCGGGCACGACGTCGTACGGCCGCAGAAGCCGAACACCATCGCCAAGTCGCTGGCGATCGGCAACCCGGCGGACGGGCCGTACGTGCTGGATATCGCGCGGCGGACGGGTGGGGCTGTCGAGGACGTCAACGATGAGCAGGTCGTTGACGCGATTCGGTTGCTCGCGCGGACGGAAGGGATCTTCGCGGAGACCGCCGGTGGCGTGACCGTGGGTGTCGCGAAGAAGCTGATCGAGAACGGGCTGCTGGATCCGACGCTCACGACTGTTGTGCTGAACACCGGGGACGGTCTCAAGACGCTGGACGCGGTGGCCGACGTCGGGCTGACCGCGACGATTCGACCCAGCCTTGAGTCTTTCCGCGAGGCCGGACTCGGTTAGCCGTTGTTGTCCGCGGCCCGTGGGGGCCGGTCGCGCCCACGCGGCGGTAGCCGCACATCCAGCACAGTCCCGCGCCCCTAGGTATGTCACCCTGACCGGGAGGTCACATCGTGAGTGTTTCTGTCCGCATCCCCACCATCCTGCGTACCTACACCGGCGGGCAGGCCGAGGTGAGTGCCGAGGGCGGGACCCTCGGCGAGGTCATCGCCGACCTGGAGAAGAACCACACCGGGATCGCCGCCCGGGTGCTCGACGACCAGGGGAAGCTGCGGCGCTTCGTCAACGTGTACGTCAACGACGACGACGTCCGCTTCGAGCAGGGGCTGGAGACGGCGACGCCGGACGGCGCCGGTGTGTCGATCATCCCGGCCGTCGCCGGCGGATGATCCGGGGTGTGATACCCGCAAGTAGTAACCGTCGGTAACATAAATTACCGAGAGTTCATCCAATTGCCCCCTCCGTGAGAGAAGCGGAGGGGGCAATTCTGTATGGTTGAGCGCGGTACAGTTTGGGAAGCCGCACCACTTCGCTCGCCGCACGCGTATTAATTCCTGCCGCGCATCCAACGAGAAGTAGCCAAAGTGTGCAGGCCTTTTGCGTTTTTTGTTCTCTTTGCGGGGCCCGGCTTGCCCTGAATCCGCGTGAATTCTCCGCATATTTCCTGACCTGGTGTGCCCGGATTTCTCGTCCAATTGACCTGTTGCAGAGGGCAGTTGGACAGATACATTCGGCCGCGGTCGACGCGTTCCGGCGCACACCTCCACCGGTTGGGGGGGTGAGGTCTGACCCGGATCCGCGAAGTGCGGATCCGTGCAAGGGCCAGTAATAGGGGAGTTAGGCATGGCTCAGGGCACCGTCAAGTGGTTCAACGCGGAGAAGGGGTTCGGCTTCATCGCGATCGACGGTGGTGCGGATGTTTTCGTCCACTACAGCGCGATCCAGATGGACGGCTACCGCACCCTCGAGGAAGGTCAGCGGGTCGAATTCGAGATCTCGCAGGGCCAGAAGGGGCCGCAGGCGGACATGGTCCGCCTGGCGACCAGCTGAAGCAACGCGCCGGCGCATCGCAAGCGACGTTCTTCTTCCTTCGTTGAAGGATTCGATGGGCTCGTACTCCGTGGGACCTCACGGGGTGCGGGCCCATCGGTGTGTCCGTCGGCATGTCCTCGGTCGGTCCTCGGTAGGTCCATCGACGTGCCTACCGGCCCGTAGGTGCCCCCCTGTTCACCTGCGGATCTTCGAGAGCCGCTTGCACTCGGCAGGGGCGAGTGCTAATCATTGGCGTTAGCACTCTGAAGGTGAGAGTGCTACCGAAGGACCGGGTGGGTGAGGTCCGCAGGCCAGGTGGTGCAAGGAACCACAGGGCAGGCAGGCCGTCCGTCGCGGGCGCCAGCGCGGTCCGGAGCATCCACCCCAGTCCGGGAGGACCACTTCACATGGCCAAGATCATCGCGTTCAACGAGGAGGCACGGCGCGGTCTCGAGCGCGGGATGAACCAGCTCGCCGACGCCGTCAAGGTCACCCTCGGCCCCAAGGGCCGCAACGTCGTCCTCGAGAAGAAGTGGGGCGCCCCCACGATCACCAACGATGGTGTTTCCATCGCCAAGGAGATCGAGCTCGAGGACCCGTACGAGAAGATCGGCGCCGAGCTGGTCAAGGAAGTCGCGAAGAAGACGGACGACGTAGCCGGTGACGGTACGACGACCGCGACTGTCCTGGCCCAGGCGCTGGTCCGTGAAGGACTGCGCAACGTGGCCGCGGGTGCGAACCCGATGGCGCTGAAGCGCGGTATCGAGAAGGCCGTCGAGGCCGTCTCCGGTGCCCTGCTCGACCAGGCGAAGGAGGTCGAGACCAAGGAGCAGATCGCTTCGACCGCCTCCATCTCCGCCGCCGACACGCAGATCGGCGAGCTCATCGCCGAGGCGATGGACAAGGTCGGCAAGGAAGGCGTCATCACCGTCGAGGAGTCCCAGACCTTCGGTCTGGAGCTGGAACTCACCGAGGGCATGCGCTTCGACAAGGGCTACATCTCGGCGTACTTCGCGACCGACATGGAGCGCATGGAGTCCTCGCTGGAGGACCCCTACATCCTCATCGCCAACTCCAAGATCTCCTCGGTCAAGGACCTGCTCCCGCTCCTGGAGAAGGTCATGCAGTCGGGCAAGCCGCTGCTGATCATCGCCGAGGACGTGGAGGGCGAGGCGCTCTCGACCCTGGTCGTCAACAAGATCCGCGGGACCTTCAAGTCCGTCGCGGTCAAGGCTCCGGGCTTCGGCGACCGCCGCAAGGCGATGCTGAACGACATCGCGATCCTCACGGGTGGCGAGGTCATCTCCGAGGAGGTCGGTCTCAAGCTCGAGAACACCTCCCTGGACCTCCTGGGCCGTGCGCGCAAGGTCGTCATCACCAAGGACGAGACCACGATCGTCGACGGCGGCGGCTCCGCCGACCAGGTCGCCGGCCGGGTCAACCAGATCCGCGCCGAGATCGAGAACTCGGACAGCGACTACGACCGCGAGAAGCTGCAGGAGCGCCTGGCGAAGCTCGCCGGCGGTGTTGCGGTCATCAAGGCCGGTGCCGCGACCGAGGTCGAGCTCAAGGAGCGCAAGCACCGCATCGAGGACGCCGTTCGCAACGCGAAGGCGGCCGTCGAGGAGGGCATCGTCGCCGGTGGTGGCGTGGCCCTGCTCCAGGCCTCCTCGGTCTTCGAGAAGCTTGAGCTGACGGGTGACGAGGCGACCGGCGCCAACATCGTGCGTCTCGCCCTGGAGGCCCCGCTCAAGCAGATCGCCGTCAACGGTGGTCTCGAGGGTGGCGTCATCGTCGAGAAGGTCCGCAACCTTCCCGTCGGCCACGGCCTCAACGCCGCGACCGGTGAGTACGTCGACATGATCGCCGAGGGCATCATCGACCCGGCGAAGGTGACGCGCTCCGCGCTGCAGAACGCCGCGTCGATCGCCGCGCTCTTCCTCACCACCGAGGCCGTCATCGCCGACAAGCCGGAGAAGGCCGGTGCCGGCGCCGGCGCCGGTGGCGGTATGCCGGGCGGTGACATGGACTTCTGATCGACCTCTGGTTGATCACCGTCCTTCGTACCGAGGGCGGCACCCTTCTCCTTACGGAGAGGGTGCCGCCCTCGGGCGTTTCCGGGACCCCAGGTGCCCCGGGGACCCCGAGGTGGCGCGCGCAGTGGCCGGGATCACAGCCGACCTTCCCGGCGGGCCGGAATGGAGACCCGGGCGGCCGTAGTTGATGCACATGCAAGCAACTGCACCCGAACCTCCGCTCATCTCCCGTCCCTTTCCGAGGAGCCCCCACGTGACAGCCCCCACCCAGACCTCCCGCGCGGCCCAGGTCCTCTCCCGCCCCGTCACGCTGAACGGCCTGACCGTGCCGAACCGGATCGTGATGGCGCCGATGACGCGCAAGTTCTCGCCCGGTGGCGTCCCCGGCGAGAACGTGGCCTCGTACTACTCGCGCCGCGCGGGCGCCGGGGTCGGCCTGATCGTCACCGAGGGCACCTACGTCGGACACGAGTCCGCCGGTGACAGCGACGGCGTCCCCCGTTTCCACGGCGAGGAGCAGCTCGCCGGATGGGCGAAGGTGGCCGACGCCGTGCACGCGGCCGGCGGGAAGATCGTGCCGCAGCTGTGGCACATCGGCATGGTCAGGGAGGCCGGACAGCCCCCGTACGCCGAGGCCCCGCCGGTCGGCCCGTCCGGACTGCGGCTCGACGGTACCGCGGGTGCCGGCAAGGAGATGACGCAGGCGGACCTGGACGACGTCATCCGCGCGTTCGTCGAGGCCGCGGTGGCCGCCGAGCGCATCGGCTTCGACGGAGTCGAACTGCACGGCGCCCACGGCTACCTGATCGACCAGTTCCTGTGGGCCGACACCAACCGCCGCACGGACGCCTACGGGGGTGACTCGGTCGCCCGGGCGAAGTTCGCGACGGAGATCGTGGCCGCCGTACGCGAGGCCGTGTCCGCGTCCTTCCCGATCATCTTCCGGTACTCGCAGTGGAAGTCGGGCGCCTTCGACGCCCGTCTCGCCGAGACCCCCGAGGAACTGGAGTCGATCCTGACCCCGCTCGCGGCGGCCGGCGTCGACGCCTTCCACGCCTCCACGCGCCGCTACTGGCTCCCCGAGTTCGACGGCTCGGACCTCAACCTGGCCGGCTGGACGAAGAAGCTCACCGGCAAGCCGACGGTCACCGTCGGCTCGGTCGGCCTCGACGGCGACTTCATCAACGGCTTCGCGGGCGAGGGCTCCCCGCTCAGGAGCATCGACGACCTCCTGGACCGCCTGGAGAACGAGGAGTTCGACCTCGTGGCCGTGGGCCGCGCCCTGCTCCAGGACCCGGAGTGGGCGGCGAAGGTCCTGGAGGACCGGACGGGCGAGCTGAAGGCCTACGACGCGGCGGCGCTGGGGTCGCTGAGCTGATGTCCGGCTGATCCGAGCCGCCATCCGCCACCCGGCACCCGCACTCGGCACCACAGACACACGACGAAGCCCAGGTCCGGTCCCTCCGGCCTGGGCTTCGTCGTCCGTCTGTGCCGGCCCATGTACAACCAGGTGTCGCTCGCTTCGGCGGCCGGTGCTCGTGTCTGTGCCTGGGAGGGGGCGGCATAATCCGGGGCGTGATCCTCACCGCGCGACAGCTCGCCCTGGCCACCCTGGACCGTCAACTCCTGCTGGAGCGTCAGCGCCTCGACGTGGCGGAGGCGGTCCGGCGGGTCTGCGCTCTGCAGGCGCAGACACCGGCGTCGCCGTACCTGGCGCTGTGGAACCGCCTGCGGGATTTCGCGCCCGAGCAGCTCGACGCGGCGTTCGCGGACCGCCGGATCGTGAAGGCGTCCCTCATGCGGATCACGCTGCACGCTGTCCACGCCGAGGACTACGCGTCCTACCACGCGGCCATGCTGAGCACTCTGCGGGCGTCGCGGCTGTACGACCGCCGCTTCACCTCGACAGAGCTGACCCACGCCGACGCCGACGAACTGCTCCCGGAACTTGCCGGGTTCCTGGCGCGACCCCGTACGGGCGCCGAGGTGGAGAAGGAGGTCACGGCGAGGTTCGGCGAGCAGGCACACCGCGTGTGGTGGGCGCTACGGACGTACGCGCCGATACATCATGTGCCGACCGGCGGCCCGTGGTCGTTCACGCAGCGGAACACCTACCTCGCCTCCCCCGTGGCCCCCGGGCCCGCGACACAGGACGCGGCAGCCGGGGTGCGGCGGCTGTTGCTCTCCTACCTGCGGGGGTTCGGGCCCGCGTCGGCCCAGGACTTCGCCCGGTTCACCTTGCTGGGGCGCCCGGTGATCACCCAGGCGCTGCACGAGCTCGGCGACCAGGTGGTGCGGGTGGCAGGTCCGGGCCGCGCCGCCCTGTTCGACCTGGCAGGGGCGACCGTGCCCGCCGAGGACACCCCGGCGCCGCCGAGGCTCCTGCCGATGTGGGACAGCACGCTGCTGGCCCACGCCGTACCCGGGCGGGTGATGCCCCAGGAGTACCGGCCGCTGGTCGTCCGGCGCAACGGCGACATGCTGCCCTGCCTGCTCGTCGACGGGCAGGTCGCCGGGGTGTGGCGCGCGGTCGAGGGTGGGCTGGAACTGACCACCTTCCGCACACTCGGCAAGGCCGCGTGGCAAGGCCTGACCGAGGAGGCGGAGAAGCTGTCCGCGCTGCTCGCCGACCGCGATCCAGCTGTCTACCGGCGCTACGGACACTGGTGGGACAAGGGGTTTCCCGGTGTCGAGACCAAGACAGTCAAGGGAGTCAATGGAGTCAAGGGCTGACCGCTTCGCGCGGACGACGGTCAGTCGGCGTAGTCCTTGAGCTTCTCGGTGTCGAGGGTGACGTTCACGGGGGCGGGCAGCTCGACCACGGCTCCGTACGGGTACGACGGGTTCTGCTGGTAGATCCCGTTCTTCGGCTCGCTGTACACGACCAGGGTGTCGTTGTCCCGGTCGATCAGCAGGTAGACGGGGATGCCCGCCTCCGCGTAACCGCGCACCTTGTCGATGCGGTCGCGTCGGTCGGTGTCGCGGTCGTGGGAGGTGACTTCGACGACCATGAGGACACCGTCCGGCGAGGCCCAGTTCTTGTCCTCGGCGATGAAGTGATCCAACGGCGCCAGCGCGGCATCCGCAGTGGCGTTCCCTTTGCGGTAGGCGCCGATCTTGAGATCCTGTTCGTGGTACATGGCCAGTTCGGGGCGCAGTTGCATGAACAGCCGAATGAGCCACACCACAATGGCCCTGTGGCGATTGTCCGGTAACGGCTTGACCTCTAGCTTTCCGTCGATGAGTTCGAGCTTCACGCCCTCCGGAGCCCTGCGGGCGAGCTCTTCGAAGTCCTCGACCTCGATGTGATCGCCCTTGACGTACAGCCGTCCGTCGAGGAATTCGAGCTGTACGTTCTCGGGGGCCTTACCGGCCAGCTCTTCGAAGTCCTCGCGGGACATCTGCGGGCGCCTGGTGCCAAAGGTCATGGTGGGCTCGCCTCCTTCCCACCATGGTGCCCCGGAGCGGTGTCTGCGCACTGTTGGAGCGCTCATACGCGTGGCCTTTCTCGGCGTCGGTCGATCAGCGCCGCGCGGGTCGTGGCGGCATAGGCGTGGACTGCTGAGGCGGCGACCGGTGCGGAGGGTGCCCGAGGCGGAACGGTCTCACCCCGGCACTCCCCGCACACGCCCCCCGCCAACGCCTCCGCCCGCCCCGGCACCCCGCACTTCGCGCACTCCAGCATGCGCAGTGGTGGCCGTACGGCAGCGGGCTCCGGCGGGAGTTTGCTGGTCAGGCGCCCGCGGATCAGGGCGGCCGGGTGGTGGACCGGGGTCGGCAGGCCGGCGGTCAGGGCATGCCGTACGGACTCCTCGTTCGCCCCGCGCTCGAACCACTCCGCGACCAGCGGGGCCAGCGCCGCGCAGTCCGCCTGGGAGAGGGACAGCGCGGGGGCGGTACGGCCGAGAGCGGCCAGCAGGATGAACGCGCGGGAGCGGGTCGGGCGGCTCCGCTGCTCCGCCGGGGACTGCGCCTCGTACTCCGTCGGTACGTCGCCCCGGGTGAACGCCGCCCACCAGTCGTCGCCCCGTGCCGTGCGCGTGAACCACGTTCGGGTGATCCAGAGTTGGCTGCTGGTGCCGGTCAGGTGTTCGCGGCCCCGGCGCAGGTGGCCCGCCTGGTGAAGGTTGTTGAGAGTCGTCCGGAGAGCGCACTGGCCGTACGGGAGGTGCTTGGCCAGCGTCTTCACGGAGATGTCGGCTCCGCCGGGCAGGCGATCGATATACGCGGCCACGGCTGCTTCGCGCGGCGGCAGATGCGCGAAGTCGTGGTTCGTGCGGGGGCGTTGGTCGGGGGCGTCGCGCTTGCCGTAACCCGGATTGGCCATCGGATGGGGCGGGGTCGCGTGCGCGGGCAGGACGGCAGCACTAAAGTTGGCTTCAGCCACGGGATCGCTCTTTTCGATCTCGGAGGTCAGACCCCCGCAGGTGTTCCAGCACCTGGCGGGGGTTGTTTGTTTGCTATTTCGGCACGCTAGCTCCTTGTGACTCTGCGTGGCAAGCCGAACGCGTCAAGTCAACACGCGGGGTGGGTGGGTGGGTTGAGACCCGCCTCCCAATCCTCAGAAAGAGGGCTCGGAGCTGGCCGCTTGAGCTTCGGGGCGCGCGGCGGGGCCAGTTTCCCTAGGGGCGCTTGACGTTGTCGACGAACGCCCCCCACGCCTCCGCCCGGAACGCGAGCTTCGGGCCCTGGGGGTTCTTGGAGTCGCGGACGGGGACGAGGGCGGGGTGGCCGTCGGCCACTTCCAGGCAGTTGCCGCCCTCGCCGCCGCTGTACGTCGACTTGTGCCAGGTGGCCGTGGTCAGGGCGTGCTCAAGAGTGCTCTTCTCCATGCTCGTAATCCTGCGCCACCGACTCGATCAGGGCCAGTGAATCTTGCGGCGAAAGTGCCGCTGCCTGGAGGAGGTTGAACGTGAGGGTGTGGCGGGCGACCGTGGCCGGGTCGTCCAAAAGCTTTCCCATGTTCGGGCCCTCGACGAAGGAGAGAGGCGGTGCGTCGTCGAACTCCATGAGCTTCAGGGAGCCGGTCATCGAGGCGTGAGCCCCGGCGCCGAACGGCAGCACCTGCACGATGATCCGGTGCTGCCGGATCAGCGCTGCCACGTGCCGCAACGCCTCCGCCATCACTGCCGGACCGCCGACCACCCTCCGGAGCACCGCCTCGTCCAGAACCGACCACAACAACGGGGATGTTGGGTTGTCGAGGAGGCGTGTGCGGTCTAGGCGGCTGGCCACGTCTTCGTCGATCTCGGCGTCTGAAGCCGTCGGCTTGTAGGCACGGAACACCGCCGCCGCGTATGCCTTTGTCTGCAGCAACCCGGGGATGAGGAGATGGGAGTGCTCCCTGATGGCTGTAGCCGTCTCCTCGGCCTCCGCCGCCTCCGCGAAGTGGTCCGGGTACTTCGACTTGGCCAGCGCGGCGCAGTTGCGCTCGAAGAAGTCCTTCGTGCCCAGGATCTGGTCTATCTGCACGGCGTACTCGTGCATCATCCGCCGAGTACCGGCTTCCATCTGCCCGATGAACGAACCGCTGACGAAGAGTGGTCGGCCCAGTTGATCCTGGCTCAGGCCCGCCGCCTCGCGGGCATGGCGCAGCTCGGCGCCGAGGAAGGCACGGGGTGAGGAGGAGGGGTCGAGGTCCTTCGAACCTGCCATGGCGGCAACTCCCTGTCGGACACATGGGGTTGTTGGGGTGTCGTCTCTGGCCAGGTTAGACACCTGACCGCCACGCTGTGTGGAGAAAGCGAACACTCAGAGTGGAGAGGAATGAGCGGCGTGACGGAGCTGATGTCGGACGGGCGGCTGCTGACGACCGAGGAGATCGTGGCGCGGTTGCGGGCGGTGCTGGAAGGGGTCGGGGTGGCCCTCCCGTCGCTGGGGGTCGACCCCGTGAGCGGGGCGAGCAGTGAGCCGTTCGCGCTGGTGGCCCTCGGGCGCTGCAACGTCCGTACGGCGACGCGGCTGGCCGTCGTGCTGGAGGGCGTGGCCGCCGGTGGCGATGAGGGTGCGTGAAGTGGCGTACGCCCTCGATGTGCGTGACGGGCGGATCGGCGAGGTCATGGGGCGCGAGGGCGGATACGTGCAGCTGCGGCCCGTGGGCGGCGGGTGCGAGTGGGACTGTCCGCCGGAGGCGTTGGGGGAGGCGGCGCCGGGGGATGTGCTGCTGGCGCGAGTGCGGCGGGTCAATCGGGAGGGGCGGCTGCCTTGAGGAGGGCTGGGGCGAGGGTGGGGACGGACGAGGGTATGTACAGTCACAAGGGAGACGGTGACCTTTTATGTACATCGCGGGAGGCCGAGATGTCCCTGACGCACATCGAGATCGATGACGAGGCGCTGGAGACGGCGAAGCGCCTGGGCGGGCACAAGACGAAGACCGCCGCGGTGGCGAAGGCGTTGGAGGAGTACAACAAGCGGCTGAACCGAGCCGCTGCCTACGACAGGTTCATCGCCCTCGCTCAGGACTGGGACGTCGAGGGTGCCGAGGCCGCGCATCGTGCGGAAAAGGAGGGCCACGCCGAGTGACACGCTATCTGCTGGACTCCTCCGCGCTCTGGCGCATCATGCGGGACGGATCGCTGGCTGGGGCCTGGCGCGAGGTGGCGGCCGACGGTGACATCCGTTCGTGCTACCCGCAGCGCGCCGAGTTCCTGACGTCGGCGCGGAACCTCGACCAGTACGAGCAGTTCCGGGTTCTGTTCGAGGAGATCTACGAGGATGTCGCCATCCCGAAGAGCGCCTCCCACTGGATCGGCCGAGTTCAACTGCGCGCTGCCGAGAAGGGCGCCCACCGCGCGCTGTCCGCCGTCGATCTCCAGATCTGTGCCACCGCCGCTCACCACGGTCTGGTCGTTCTGCACGACGACGCCGACTTCGTGACCGTCGAGGGCCTCGCGGGCGAGCTGCGGCAGCGCAATGTGCGCCAAGGGCCGCTCTGAGCCGGACCGGAGATGAGGGCGGGGCGGGGCCGAGGCAGGTTTATGCCCGCGTCGCCCATCAAGCGCCGGCTGCGTTGGGCCGTAGGGCCTCGATCAGGTCAGCAGAGGCGGCCGGTGTAGAACGCGCCGTCGATCTTGCTGCTGCTGCCGAGCCAGGTGTCGCCGGGGGCCACACACTTCTCGTAGTTCGGGCCCCACACCTCGACCTCGATGATGATGCGTGAGCCGTCGCCCGTGCAGTGGTTGTAGTACGCGTCGCTGCCCGTCTCGTAGAACCCGCAGGGGTTCGCGGCGGCGGTGGCCGCAGGCGTGGCGACGGCGAGAACCAGGGCGCTGGTCAGGGGGGCGACGACGGCGAGGGCGGTCGTCAGGAAGCGGCGGACGTTCAAGAGGGTCTCCTGGCAAAGGAATGATTCGGACACCCGCAGCATTGACGATCACCGGCCGCCGATCCGGCCACATTGCCTCGCACGAGGGACCTGGTTCACCCGGTCGTGTGGATCAAGGTTTGCGGTCCCGCTGTCCGAGATGTCAGAGGTTCCCCATCGGTTCGATGTCCACCTTCACCGGTGTGCCCCAGATGCGCAGGACCTCGTAGTCGGTGAACTCGTGGACCAGGCGGTACGCGATGCCGGGGCGGGGGGCGCGGCGCTCGGCGGAGAGGTAGCGCTCGGCCTCCTGGCGGTCGCGGCGCGGGGTGCCGCAGAGCTGCCAGTTCTGGCCGGTCCAGACCTCGGGGATCCAGCGCTGCTGGGACTCGGGGCGGTCGGCGCGTACGCCGTAGCGGGACATCGTGCGCTCGGGGGGTGCTGATTCCGGGTCGGCGTGGCGGGCCTGCGGGTAGGTGCCGTTCTGCTGGGAGCGCCGGGCGCTGCGACGGCGCGTCTCGCAGAGCAGGCACAGGTCGTTCGCGCTCTCGTCGACCGGGCCGTTGGGGTGCTCGGCGCAGCGGGTCGTGGGGGCCGCCCCGGCCACCGTGTCGTCCAGGATCGCCAGGGCCCGCTTCAGGTCGGCCTTGATCTCGTGCAGCTTCGCGTCGGCGGTGTCGCCGCCGAGCGCGTCCCCGTGCTCGCCGAGGACACGCAGGGCTCGCCCTAGGGCGGTCAGCTGGGCGTGGTTCACGGTGGTCGTCGTCCCTTCGGCGTGCGTGCGTACGCGCATGTGCGTGTGCTGAGCGGAGCGGAGCGGTCAGCGGTCTCAACCGTCGCACACGCCACTGACAACGCGGGCGCGAGTGCGCGTATGCCGACGGTCCGATTTGGGCCTACGCCTCGAACTCCGTCAGGTCGATCGCGTGTACGAGCAGCTGGTGGCCGTACACGGGGTGGGTCGTGTCCCGCTCCTCCGTCAGGCCCAGCTTGCGGATGATGTTCTCGGAGGCGTCGTCGCCCCCTCTGCTGATGCTGATCACGCGGTCCAGGCCGCGGTCCTGGAGGGCGAACTCCAGGGTGGCGTGGGCGGCCTCGGAGGCGTACCCCTGGCCCCAGAACGGGGAGCCGAGCAGCCAGCTGATCGCCACGTCGTGCGCCACCTCCGGCAGGAACGCGGGCACGGACAGGCCGACAGCGCCGATCAGTTCACCCGAGGCGAGCAGTTCGACGGCGAAGAGGCCGAAGCCCTCCTCGTCCCACTCCTCCTCCCACCGCTCGATGGCCTCCGCCGTGTACTCCAGGTCGCGCACCGAGCCGTCGTCGATCCAGCGCATGACCTGGGAGTCCGCGAGGATCTCCGACAGGGGCACGAGGTCGTCGTCGGTCCAGCGGCGGAGGAGGAGGCGGGGGGTGTGGATCTCGGTCATGGCGTCCATCCTGCCCGACGGCCGAACGCGCCCACGCATCAGTGTCTCAGTGCGGCAGTGCGGCAGTGCGTCAGTGGGATGCCGCTGCCAGCGCCGCGCGCAGGTGGCCGTCGTTCTCCGCGAGGAGGCGGGCGGCCGTCGGGCCGTCGACCGAGCCGAGGACGACGAGGATCGCGTTCTTCGTCTCCCCGTCCGCCGCCGCGAGCGCGGCCTCGATCTCCTCGTCGCCCGCGCCGGTCGCCAGGGCGACGATCCGGCGGGAGCGGGCCCTGAGCTTCTCGTTCGACGCCCGTACGTCGACCATCAGGTTCCCGTACGTCTTGCCGAGCCGGATCATCGTGATCGTCGACAGCATGTTGAGGACCAGCTTCTGGGCCGTGCCCGCCTTGAGACGCGTCGACCCGGTCAGCAGCTCTGGTCCGACGACGACCTCGATGCCGTGCTCGGCCGCCGCCCCGAGCGCGCTGCGCGCGTTGCAGGACAGGCCGATCGTCAACGCGCCCAGCGCGCGGGCGTGTTCGACGGCGCCGACCGCGTACGGCGTGCGGCCTGACGCGGAGACGCCGACCACCGTGTCCAGGGCGGTGACGCCGAGCGCGTCGAGGTCACCGGCCGCCAGCTCCTTGGAGTCCTCGGCGCCCTCGACGGAGGTGACCATGGCCTCGGGTCCGCCCGCGATCACGCCCGTGACCTGGGCGGGGTCGGTGTTGAAGGTGGGCGGGCACTCGGAGGCGTCCAGCACGCCGAGCCGGCCCGGCGTGCCCGCGCCCGCGTAGACCAGCCGGCCCCCGCGGGCCATCCGGGCCGCCAGGGCGTCGATCGCGGCGGCGATCTCCGGGAGCCGTTCGGCGACGGCGGCCGGGACGGTCGTGTCCTCGGCGTTCATCAGCCTGGCGATGTCGAGAGTGGGAAGCTGGTCGATCTCGGCCAGCTCCGGGCGGAACGCCTCCGTCGTCAGCGACTCCAACTCCTCTTTCAGGGCACGGTGGTTGGAGGAGGCGTCAGCGGTTGAGGTCATGGCGTGCGGCTCTTTCGGATCTTCCGGCGCGACGGTGTGACGGTGCGGCTACCGGTGTTGCGGCTGTCGGTGTGCTGCCCGGACGCGGAGACGCCCGGGCGCGGGCGGGCCTAGCGGCGCGATGTCGTGCCGCTGTTGCGCGGGGTGTGGCGGTGGGCGAGGGCCTCGTAGGAGGCGGAGAGCGCGGGAGCGGCCGTCTCGTACGTTCGCTGTGCCACGCCTATGAACAGGCAGTCCACGACGAGGAGTTGACTGGTGCGGGACGACATCGCCGCCGGGCGCAGTTCGCTCTCGCGGGCCGTGGAGGTGGTCAGGATGTGGTCGGCGTACTGCGAGACGGGCCCGTCGGGGCGGCCGGTGATCGCGACGGTCGTGGCCCCGCGCTCGAAGGCGACGCGCAGCGGCTCGATGACGTCCCCGGTCGACCCGGAGTGCGTGATCGCGACGGCGACGTCCTTCGCGCGCAGCTGCACCGCGTTGGTGACGGCGAGGTGCGGGTCGCTGTGGGCGTGCGCTATCAGCCCTATGCGCAGCAGCTTCTGGGTGAGGTCCTGGGCGACCAGACCGGAGGCGCCCACGCCGTAGATGTCGATGCGACGGGCGGCGGCCAGCGCGCTGACGGCGGCGGACAGCTGGGCCATGTCCAGCCCGGCGGCCGTGTCGGCGAGGGTCTGCTGCTCGTCGTACGCGAGTTTCGCCACGACGTCCGCGATCGGGTCGTCGACCGCGATGTCGGCGGTCACGGCGGGGGAGCGCCCCGACTGCTGCTGGGCGGCCAGGCCCGCGAGGGCGAGGCGCAGGTCGCGGTAGCCGGGATAGCCGAGCAGCCGGGACGTACGGACGACCGTCGCCTCGCTGGTGCCGGTGAGTTCGGCGAGGCCGGTGACCGTCAGTGCCGCGCAGCCGGCCGGGTCCGCGGCGACCGCCTCGGCGACGCGCTGCATGGAGCGGGTCATGGAGGGCGCCAGTGTCCGCACCTTGGCGGCGAGGGCGGCGGGCGCGGGAGGGGTGACACCCGGGAGGCCGCCGGGCTTCCCGGAGGTGCCCGGTGTACCTGCCGCACCTGCCGCACCCGCTGTACCGAAAATTTCCTTCACGTCTCGGCTCACATCATGAAAGATATTTTCCATTCGGAGGTACGGTCAAGAGTGCGCACAATGGGTGCATGACCTCCACCGGCGACCCCAGTCCCCCCGTCACCCCACTGGAGCAGGCGTTGCACGCGGCACGTGCCCTGGTACTCGCCGACCTGGCCGCGCGCGAGGTCGCCGAGGCGGATGTCGTCTCGATGGTCGAGGAGTCGGTCGTCCAGCGCCGCTGGTGGGTCGAGCAGTGGCCGGACGGCGCGGGGTATGTGGCCGGGCTGGTCGCCCAGGACGTCCAGGACTCACTGCTGGAGACGTACGGCCGCTGGCCCCTGTGCCCGGTCTGCGGCGGCGGTGATCCGCACGCCCTGGAGGTGGAACCGGAGTTGGGCCCCGATCCGCAGTGGGTGTGCCACAAGGCGGGGGTGCGGGTCGCGGCGGTGGGGGGACTGGGCGCGACCTCGGGCGGGACGCCGTCGTCGTGACGATCTACATCGATCCGCCGGTCTGGCCCGGGCACGGCCGCCTGTGGTCACACCTCGTGAGCGACGTCTCGTACGAGGAACTGCACTCGTTCGCGGGGGAGTTGGGCGTACCCGAGCGGGCCTTCGAGCGCGATCACTACGACATTCCGTCGCATCGGTACGGGGATGTGGTGGCGGCCGGGGCGGTGGAGGTCAGCAGCCGCGAGGTGGTGCGGCTGTTGCACGGGGCGGGGCTGCGCAGGCGGAAGGCGGCGCGCGAGCCGGGCGGGCCGGGCGGGCAGGTAGAGGCGGGCGGGCCGGGTCGGCCTGGTCGTCAGCCGCGCAACTCGTAGGCCCGGAGGCCTTCTTCGTCGGGTTCCGCGCTCACCGGCACGAACCCGACGCGGGCGATCACCGCCTGGGACGGGGCGTTCCGCGGCTCGATGGTCGCGAACAGGGACCGTACGTCGTCCCGGGCCAGCGCCCACTCCGCCAGCGTGCGCAGCGCCTCCGTGGCGTAGCCGTTGCCGCGGGCGGCCTCCGCGAGGTCGTAGCCGACCTCGGCCTTGCCCTCCTCGTCGGGGGCGCCGTGGAAGCCCATGCCGCCGACCGCGCGGTCGTCCTCCCGCCGTACGAGGACGAACAGGCCGAACTCCGGGCGGTGTACGCCCGCCTCGTACGCCTTCGTCGTCATCCCGGCGGCCTCCCGCGTGCCCTCGAAGGGGCCGCCCTCGATCCAGTCGAAGCCGCCGGTGCCGCCCGCGCTCAGATCGGCGGCTGCGGCCGGGGTGACACCCTCCAGGCGGAGCCGTTCGGTGTCGAGGACGAGGTTGTTGCTCCAGCGCCACTCGGTGACGTCGGCCCGGCCGGTGAGGCCCGCGCGGCCGGTCGCCCAGAGCAGGGTCCGCCAGTGGTCCGGGCCGGGCCGGACGTGCGGGAAGATCCGGGTGAGGACGAACTCCGCCAGATGCGCGGGCGGTTCGTACGGCAGCCCCAGCCCCTCGGCGACGTCGTGGGTGTGCAGCAGCACTTCGGCGACGCCCATCGCGGCGAAGCCCTCGCGGTTCGCACTGCGGAAGGGGGCCGGGTGGAAGGCCCGCACGTCACGGGGTGCGGTGCGGACGGCGGCGGTGAGCAGGGCGCCGGTCGCGGTGATGACGTCGAGGATGCCTCCGTTGACGCCCGAGTTGTCGGCGGGGGCCAGGCCGTCCGCACTGCCGAGGGTGATGTCGAGGCGGGCGTACGGGCTCTGTGTCCGCCCTGCCAGCCGCGCGGCGTAGGTGACGAGGTCGGTGACGATGTGCTCGGCGGTCTGCCGGCAACTCCACTCCAGTTGCCCCGCGTTGGTGTCCGCCCAGTCCCGGTCCACCACCGGCCGCAGCAGCGCCACCGCGCTCGCGACAGCCTCGTCCACTTCGTTCCCGCCCGTGCTCAGCATGCGGCGAGGATAGGGGGTGGGGTGCGGTGACGGACACGGATTAAATCGGCGCCGAGTCCGTTTCGAGCCGGTTCAGCTCCGCCGCGATGTTGGCGCGTGCCGGTTCCTCCCAGTGCCGCGTGCCGTACGGCGTCCGGAACAGCTGTGGCAGGGCGAGGAGTTGGCGCAGTACCGCTGCCCGGCCTTCCCGGAAGGCGTCCGCCGGGACGAAGGCGTACTCCTCGCGGACGGCGGCCGTGTACGCGGCGTACGTGTCCTGGGGCGCGGCCAGGATCGCGAGGTCCGCGTCGCACAGGACCTCGCCGTTGCGGTCGCCGGGCGCGGGGGCGTGAGTGACGGTGAGGCGGACGAGGCGGGCTACCTCGGCGGTGCCCGCTGCCGAGACACCGGCCTCGGGGAGGGCACGCTCGGCGAGCCGGGCGGAACGCTCCTCGTTCTCGGAGCGGTCCGGGGCGTACACGGCGTCGTGGAACCAGGCGGCGAGGCGGACCAGGGCCAGGTCGGGGGCGAGGTCCGGGGCTGGTGTGTCGGCCTGCTCCGCTTCCAGTACGTCGATGTGGTTCAGGACCGCCGTGAGGTGGGTGAGGGTGTGGTAGCGGCGCTGGGGTTCCTGGTAACGGGCGAGGAGGTTGTCGGCGTAGGGGGTGGGGTCGGGAAGCTCTTCGGCGTCGCCGGGGGTGACGCGGGCTGCTTCCAGGGTCCGGGTCCAGCGGGCGCGGAGGGTGGCGAGGGCGTCCGGGGCGGCGGGGTCGGCTTGATCGGGCATGCGGGCATTCTGCCGTCCGGGCGGGGTGGGCCGTGGGGTGGGAGGCGTGACGGTTTCGGTGGGTGTGTGAGCGGGGGTGGGGGTGGGCTTCTGGGTGGGGTGGGGTGGGGTGGGGCGGGGCGGGTGAGTGACGGGGGCGGGGCTCCGGCGTACTCTTGGATTGGACTAGACCTGTAGTCGCTTCAACGTGAAGCCAAGGGCAGCCAAAGGCAGTCAAAGGCAGTCAAGGGCAGTCAAGGGAATCCAAGGGAAGGGGTCCGATGAGCCGGCGCGCAGTGCTGGAGGTGATCGCCCTCGGTGTCGAGGACGCCGTCGCCGCCCGGGCCGGAGGGGCCGACCGGCTGGAGCTGGTCACCGACATGGCCGCCGACGGGCTCACCCCGACCGTCGCGGCCTTCGCCGGGATCCGGGACGCCGTCGACATCCCGCTGCGGGTGATGCTGCGGCTGGCGGACGGGTTCGGCGCGGGGGATGTCGATCGGCTGGCCGGGGTCGCCGGGGAGTTGCGGGGGGCGGGTGCGGAGGAGTTCGTGCTCGGGTTCCTGGGGGCGGACGGTGGGGTCGATCTCGCTGCCGTCGAGCGGGTCGTGGGGGAGATCGAGGGCTGCCGGTGGACGTTCCACCGGGCGATCGACCACGCCGTCGACCGGGATGCGTTGCGCAAGCAGCTCGATGGGCTTCCGGGGCTCGACACCTACCTCACGGCGGGTTCGGCGGCCGGGGTCGATGACGGGCTGCCTACGTTGCTCGCGGAGGCGGCGCGGGGTGGGGAGCCGGGGTACGAGCAGCGGCTGCTGGTGGGGGGCGGGCTGCGGTTGGAGCATGTGCCGCGGCTGCGTGCTGTGGGTGTGGACGCGTTTCATATCGGGGGTGCGGCTCGGCCGGAGGGGTGGGGGAGGCCGGTGTCGGTGGGGGCGGTCGCGGAGTGGCGGGGGGTGCTGGACGGGGGGTGAGGGGGCGTGTCCGGGGGTGTTTTCTCGCCCCCGCCGCCCCTACCCGTCCCATCCTGTCCCTGGGGGCTGCGCCCCCAGACCCCCGCTTCGGCCCTGAAGGGGCCTCGTCCTCAAACTCCCCCAGAGGGGGACCCCCAGACGGGCTGAAGATGCCTGGGCCCGTGCTGAATAGATGCGGTGAACGGGCGGTTGGGTGGGAAACAACGGATGCGCTGAACCGGCCGGACGGCTGGAAATGCCGCCCGGCGACGGTCGTTCAGGGGCGCCTGGCGAACGGGCCGAGACGGGTGGGTGGGAAAACAGCCGTCAGGCCAGTTCCCCCGGCAGCGCCGCCGCGTGCACCACGATCAGGCCCGACACCGCTCGGGTCAGGGCCACGTACAGGCGCCGTAGGCCGGTGCGTTCGTCGGGCTCGGCGTCCACCACGGCCCGGGGTTCGTCCAGGACCACGTAGTCGTACTCCAGGCCCTTCGCCAGCGACGCCGGGACCAGGGTCAGCCGGGTCTCGTGCGTCGTCTCCTCGCCGGGGGACAGGTACCCGATGCCCGCCTCCCCCAGCGCCTCCGCCAGCGCCGGGATACGGGTGTCCGCCGCGATCAGTCCCGTCGAGCCCTCGTTGCGCAGCAACTCCTCACAAGCGGCCACCACTTCACCCGCGTCGTCGCTGATCGGCCGCACGTCGAAGAACCCAGGGTTCTCACGCACCGACGCCACTGGGGTCAGACCCGGCGCGATGTGCGGCAGGAGGCGTGAGGCGTACGTGATGACGTCCGTCGGGACGCGGAAGCCCGCCGTCAGTTCCTCGACCACCGCGTCCGGCTTGCCCAGGTGGGCCAGAGCCTCGTCCCAACTCCGCGTCGCCCAGGGCGTCGTACCCTGCGCGAGGTCGCCGAGGACGGTCGCCGAGCCGGTCGTGCAGCGCCGGCCCACCGCCCGGTACTGCATCGGGGAGAGGTCCTGCGCCTCGTCCAGGACGACATGCCCGAGCGAGTGCGTGCGCTGGACGAGGTCCGTCGTCTCGTCGATCAACACGGCGTCCGCGGCCGACCACTTGGCCGCCTTCACCGACCGTACGGGCTTGGCCCAGAGGATCTCCTTCTGCTCGTCCTCGTCCAGGATTCCGGCCGCGTGCACGGCGAGGAAGTCGGCGTCGGTGAGCAGGCGCAGGACGAGTTTCGCGGGGTCGACCGGCGGCCAGACGGCCTTCACGGCGGCCTTCACCGCCGCGTTGCGGGCGACGGAGTCCTGCACACGGTCGTCCGGCGCCTCGCCCGACCGTTCCATCTGCACCAGCACGGCGTGCGCGATGCGCTGCGGCAGGGCCTCGCGGGCGGCGCCGTAACGAATCCCACGGTCCAGCAACTCCCGGACGATGACTTCGAGTTCGTACGCCGGGACGCGCCAGCGCCGTGACCCTCGTACGACCATCACGGGTTCGGTGGGCAGCGTCACGTGGGAGTAGACCGCGCTGCGGAGGACGTCCGCCATCCTCGCGTCACCCTTGACGATCGCCGCCGGCGCGTCGTCCGTGCCGCGCACCTCCACATGGGCCACCAGGTCGTCGACGGTTGCCTGCTTGACCTCCAACTCGCCCAGCGCGGGCAGCACTTGCTCGATGTAGTGGAGGAAGGAGCTGTTCGGCCCGATGACGAGGGTGCCGGTGCGGGCCAGTCGGTCACGGTGGGCGTAGAGGAGATAGGCGACCCGGTGCAGACCGACGGCCGTCTTCCCGGTGCCGGGGCCTCCCTGCACGCACACCGAGCCGCCCAGCCCGCTGCGGACGATCTCGTCCTGCTCGGGCTGGATGGTGGCAACGATGTCCCGCATCGGGCCCACGCGCGGGCGCTCGATCTCCTGCTGGAGCAGTTTGCTGGTCGCCGCCGACTCCGTGGGGTCGGAGAGGTGCTCGTCCTCGTACGCCGTGAGGTCCCCGCCGGTGTACCCGAACCGGCGGCGCAGGGCGACATCCAGCGGGTCCGTCTTCGAGGCCCGGTAGAACGGCTGGGACACCGGCGCACGCCAGTCGATGACCATGGGGTCGCCGTCGGCGTCGTGGACGTGCCGGCGCCCGATGTAGAACTGCTCGCCCTCCGCACCCTCGGCCTGTTCGGCGCCGGGCGCGTGCAGGTAGTCGAGGCGGCCGAAGAACAGCGGGGTGTGACTGAGGTCGGCGAGGGCCCTGATCCGCTCCTCGATCTGGCGGGAGAGGACCGCCGCGTTGACCCAGTTCGCGGTGACGTCCTTGATGTCGAGCGACTCCGCGTCCTCACGCATCGCGCGGAGGGCCGCTCGGGAGGCGGAGAGATGGGAGCGCTCGCGGCCGAGCGGATCGTCGGACATCGGGTTGCCGGACATCGGGTCGTCGGAAACGGGAACGGGGCTGGACAAGGCGGTGCCTCCGGATACCTGCTGCGTACGCGTGCGTACCTGCTGCTGGGTGTGACGTCGAGAGCCGACCGGTTTCCGTCCGGGCGGCGGCGCTCCACGACGGGAGGCGGGCAAGAGCGGAGATCCTAGGGGACGGGAGGAGGTGGAGGCCAATCAATTTCGGCGCCCGGTGACGAGTACGTCGGCGCGTACGGCGTTCGTCATCCCCTAGGGGGCGGACTCCACCTTCCTATGGGGGAGACGTCCACCCGGAGACGTACGGGGCGACGACGGAGGTTCGACCCGCAGGCCGATGGCATGGGCGGCCCCGGGAGCAACCATGGATACATGAGCGCAGCAGCCTTCACCCCCGCGTCCGTAGCCTCCATGGCTTCCGTCCGCTCCGGCGCCACCCCCGTGCGGGGCGGCCACCGGCACCCCTTCGGCGACGCCCTGCGCGCCGTCAAGGTGTTCGCCGGTGCGGCCCTGAGCGTCGTACTCCTCGGCGAGTACGGGGAGGAGGCGGGCGTGCGCCGCAAGTGAGCGGCGTACCCCCCTCAGCCCCGGACCTCAGCCCCGGACCTCAGCCCCCGGACCTCAGCCCTCCCCGGACCTCAGCCCCCGAGCCCCCGCCCCTCAGCCCTCGGTGCCTTCCGCGCCCTCGGCGAGCAGCTCGTCCGCGTCCATGATCCGGTACGCGTATCCCTGCTCCGCCAGGAACCGCTGGCGGTGCGCGGCGAAGTCCTGGTCGAGGGTGTCCCGGGCGACCACCGAGTAGAAATGGGCCTTGTGCCCGTCGGCCTTCGGCCGCAGTACGCGGCCCAGCCGCTGAGCCTCCTCCTGCCGGGACCCGAAGGTGCCCGAGACCTGGATGGCCACGGTGGCCTCCGGCAGGTCGATGGAGAAGTTCGCGACCTTGGACACGACCAGCACACTGATCTCGCCCTGGCGGAACGCGTCGAAGAGCTTCTCGCGCTGCGAGTTCGGCGTCTCCCCCTTGATGACGGGCGCGTCCAGGTGCTCGCCGAGTTCGTCGAGCTGGTCGATGTACTGGCCGATGACGAGGATCTGCTGCCCGGCGAAGCGTCGCACGATCGCCTCCGTGACCTTGCGCTTGGTCGCGGTGGTCGCGCAGAAGCGGTACTTCTCCTCGGTCTCGGCGGTGGCGTACGCGAGCCGCTCCGACTCCGTCAGGTTGACCCTGACCTCCACACAGTCGGCGGGCGCGATGTAGCCCTGCGCCTCGATCTCCTTCCAGGGCGCGTCGAACCGCTTCGGCCCGATGAGCGAGAAGACGTCCGACTCGCGCCCGTCCTCCCGTACGAGGGTCGCGGTCAGCCCGAGTCGCCGCCTGGCCTGCAGATCGGCGGTGAACTTGAAGACGGGCGCGGGCAGCAGATGCACTTCGTCGTAGATGATGAGCCCCCAGTCGCGGGAGTCGAACAGCTCCAGGTGCGGGTAGACGCCTTTGCGGCGTGTCGTGAGCACCTGGTAGGTGGCGATGGTGACGGGCCGGATCTCCTTGCGCGTCCCGCTGTACTCGCCGATCTCCTCCTCGGTCAGCGACGTCCGCTTCACCAGCTCGTGCTTCCACTGCCGGGCCGAGACCGTGTTCGTGACGAGGATGAGCGTGGTGGCCTTCGCCTGGGCCATGGACCCGGCCCCGACCAGCGTCTTGCCCGCCCCGCACGGGAGGACGACCACTCCGCTCCCGCCGTGCCAGAAGTTCTCCACGGCCTGCTGCTGGTAAGGGCGCAGCGCCCATCCGTCCTCGGCCAGCTCGATCGCGTGCGCCTCGCCGTCGACGTACCCGGCGAGGTCCTCGGCCGGCCAGCCCAGCTTCAGCAGCACCTGTTTGATCTGCCCGCGCTCGGACGGGTGCACGGCCACGGTGTCGGGGTCGAGCCGGGCGCCGACGAGCGGGACGATCCGCTTGGAGCGCAGGATCTCCTCCAGCACCGGCCGGTCGGTGGTCGTGAGGACCAGCCCGTGCGTCGGATGCTTGGAGAGGGTCAGCCGGCCGTAGCGGTCCATCGTCTCGGCGATGTCGACGAGCAGCGCGTGCGGCACCGGGTAGCGGCTGTACTGCACGAGCGCGTCGACGACCTGTTCGGCGTCGTGCCCGGCGGCCCGCGCGTTCCACAGGCCCAGCGGGGTCACCCGGTAGGTGTGGATGTGCTCCGGCGCCCGCTCCAGCTCGGCGAACGGCGCGATGGCCCGACGACACTCGCCGGCCTGCTCGTGGTCGACCTCAAGGAGCAGGGTCTTGTCCGACTGGACGATGAGTGGACCATTCACGTACGTACACATCCCTTCCGTACGGCCTACGGCCAAACGTCCAGTGTGCCCCATCGCCCGGGTTGCCCCGGGGCCGGAGCCGGATACGAAAGCACACCGATCGGACCGCCGCCCCGCCCGACTCCCGGGCCGAGCAGGAGCACACCACCTGGTACGGACTCACCCGCGACGCCGTCGACACGCTCCTCGGCAGCGGCGGACTCCTGCCACCCGGCCGCCGCTTCACCGAGGAGATGCGCCGCGCCCTCGCCCGGTCGCGAGAGGCCCCGGGCAACCATGAGCGCCCTCCGAGTATCTGAACAGGCGGGCCCGCGCGGTGCGCGCGGGAAGGGAGGAGGCCGCGGTGACGTCCGTACGCGTCTGGGGGCCCGGTGCCGGAGCCGTGGTGGTACTGGCGGCCACCGGGGTGTGGGCCATGGGGGCGCAGGAGGTCGACCCCCGGCTGTGGGGTGAGGTGCGGCCGGTGATCGAGACCCGGCTGGTGGCCGACGCGCGGGGGAGCGGGTACGGGGAGACGGTGGCCGGACTCCGGGCGCGGTGGTTCTGCCGGGCGGAGGCTCTGGAGCTCGGCCGCGAGGACGACGGCGTCGTGCGGGCCGGCGTCAACACCCTGTGCATGGAGTACGGGGTCCGCGGGGGCGCCCTGGTGGAGTGCGGCGGTGCCCGGTACCCGCAGGTGCTGCGGCTGGAGCGGGAGGCCCACGGCGGCTACCGGGTCGTGTCGCGGGAGGAGCCGCCGGACGGTGCCGGGTACGCGGAGTGGACCGAGGACCACTTCGGCTTCTACGCCGAGTCCGGCGCCGACGGCACGATGTCGTCCACCGCCCTGGAGACCGCCGCCCGAACCCACTTCGGCCTGCCCGCCGACGCCCGGGTCGCCGCCTGCTGACCGGGTCGCTCCGGCGGCGGCTTGGGGTGCCTACGGCTGGTCCTCCACCAGCTCCGCCACGCCCGTGACCCGGTGCAGCGGATACGTCCGTACCTCGTCCGCCGTGTGGTCGTACGCCGTCACGAAGCCGCCCTCCACGCGGATGGGGGCGATGACGCGCTGGCTGGCGGCGCCCTCGGCGTTGACGTAGCCGATCCACACCGCCTCGCCGGTCATCACGGCGGCCTGCATGGTGGCCAGCGTCTCGGCGGGGCCGGTGCGCGGGAGGTCGCCGGTCGCGGCCGGGGTGTCCGTCGGCTTGCGCGGGGTCGTCGCGGCCAGGTCGCCCGCCCTGATCGCGCGGATCGCCGCCGAGAGGAGTGTGGTGTCGGGGGCCGGGGGGCCGTCCGGCACCGGGTCCGGGGCTGTGCGGGGCGGGGTGCGGTGGGCGTGCGCGCGGGTGATCAGGACGTCGCCCTCGGCGGACTCGGCGGCCGGTGCGAAGCCCATCGCGCGCAGACCGTCCAGGAGCGTCGCCGGGTCGGCCTGGGCGGCCAGCACCGTGGGCGCCAGGCGCCGCAGGCGCAGGTTCGCGGACCGCTTGTCGGCGAGGATCTCGCTGAGCACCGCGTCGTCGTCGCAGCGTACGTACGCCGAGGCCGCGCCGATCCGCAGGTGGCCGTGCCTGCGCGCCACGTCGTCGATGAGGTAGGCGAGGGGCTGCGGGACCGGCGTACGGGAGTGGGCGGTCAGGAAGTCGTGCAGGTCGGAGGCGGAGCGGCCGGCGTCCAGGGCGCGGCGTACGGAACCCGGGGTGAAGCGGTAGACCGTCGCGCCGCCCTTCGACTCGACGTCGGCGAGCACGCCGAGCATGTCGGCCAGCGGGCGCTTGAGGGGGCCCGGGGCCACCGCCGTCAGATCCGCCTGGAGGAGGACGTGGTCGAGCGGCTCGGGCAGGAGCGGGGTGAGCAGCCGGGCGGCGGTGGCGGAGGCGACGGCCTGCTCGGACGCCGAGAGGGGTTCGAGGGCGTGTGCGTGGGGGTGTGCGTGGGGGTGGGGGTGGTCGCGGTGGTGCACCGGGAGTTTGTCGCCGGGGCCGGTCGGCTCGGCCGCCTTCACCGGCGCGGCGGGGGCACCCAGCAGCGCCCGGCCCTGGGACGACAGGGCCCCCCGTCCCGTGACGCCCAGCGACTCCGCCTCGGCCAGGGTCCAGCGGGCGAGCCTGGTGCGCAGGTCCTCGTCGCCCTCCCGGTCCTGCTGCGGGCCGCGCGTCGGACGCTCCCAGTGCAGGCGGGCCAGCACGGACTCGACGGTCGGGGAGCTGCCCTCCGGGAGGGCGGCCAGCAGGGCCAGCACCCGGTGCCGTACCTCCGGCGCGGCCGACCGGTCCAGGCCCGGGCCGAGGGCGGACAGCGTACGGTCCTTGGCGTCCCGGCCGCCGATCACTCCGGGCGTCCGGGTCGCCGTCAGCCATGCCTCCGCGAGCCGCGCCCAGCGCTGCGCCGAGGGCCACTCCAGCCACTCGTCGTACGCGGGGGTCGCCGCGTACCGTTCGTCGGCCTCGCCGTCGGACGCCAACAGGCCTGCCGCGTAGGCGAGTTCGACCCAGAAGGCGGCCACCGGCTCGGACACGTCCAGGGCGACGGCCGTCCGCTTGAGGTCACGGACGCTCAGTCCGCCGGCCCGCAGCACCGCCGGGCCGCCCTCGTCCCAGTCCTTCAGCAGCTCCTCGACGGTCGCGAGCGCGGTGTACGCTTGCCCGGCCGCCGCGTTGTCCACAACCTGTGGACGATGGGTCGCCGCGTGCTCGATCCCGGGCGGCAACGGCTCGGTCGTGCGGTGCGCCAGGCCCTCGCGCAGGTGGAGGGCCACCTCGCGCGGCAGGACGACCGTCCCGGGCGCCGTGGGCAGGAGCAGCCCCCGGTCCAGCAGCCAGCGCAGGTGTGCGGCCGGGTCGGCGGTGACCTGCCCGTAGGGCGGCCCCCAGACGAGGCGTCGCAGTACGTCCACGGAGTCGGGGGAGGCGCTGCCGAGCAGCGCGGCCATCCGCTTCCGGTCGGTGAACAGCGCGGTCAGCGACGCCACCGCGCTCACCGCGTCGTGCGTCGACGTGAGCCCAGCCGCCGCCACGATCTCCTGGACCCGGCCCGGCGACATCCCCGCCGTCGCCTCCGCGACCGTCGGACCGAGCCCCGTCGGTGACGGATGCTGCGGCGAGGGCGCCAGCAGCTCACGGGCGGTACGGACCAGACGCAGCCGGTCCGTCCCACCCCACACCAGCGCCTGCTCGCGCAGCACGGTGAGGGCGCGGGGCAGCGCGGCGGTGACCGCCGGATCGGCGGCGTCGCCCGCGAGGAGGGCCAGCAGATCGTCGTACGCCGCCGGGTCCGGGGCCACGGCCAGCGCCTGTGCCGTCTGGAGCGTGAACCGGTCCAGGCGCTCCAGGGCGCGCACGACCGACGCGCGGGTGCCGGCGCGGGTGGCCAGCTGGGTGAGGTCGGTGGGGACGGGGGTGATGAGGTCCGGACGGGTGCGCAGCAGCGCGGCGAGCGATGCGTCGTCGCGCGCGCGAAGCGCCTCCGCGAGGGAACGCGGCGCCGGTGTCTCCTCGGTGCTCATCCCGCCCACGGTAGCGGGTGGGTGCGGTGCGGTGTCTTTCGTCGGTGCGGGGAGTTGGTGTGGGCGTTGCTGGGGGCGCCGCCCCCAGACCCCCGTTCGCGCTGAACGCGCTCGTCCTCAATCGCCGGACGGGCTGAGGGTGCAGGCCGGCGCTGGAGAGGTACCGCCCATGCTGGAAGAGGTGCCGCCGTGCTCGATAGGTGCCCCCATGCTCGATGGGTGCCCCCATGCTCGATGGGTGCCCCCATGCTCGATGGAGATGCCGGTAACGTCTGGCTTCGTGGGTATCGAGAGCGACCAGGTCGTCTACGAGTATCTGAGCAGGGTCGGAGACCTGGCCCAGCAGCGGCAGTTGCCGTCCGGTGACCGGATGCGCCTCGTCTCGGGGCTGCGTGAGGAGATCGACCGGCGCCGCGCCAGGGCCACGGTCGACAGCCCGGCCTCCGTACGCCGCATCCTCGACCGCATCGGCACCCCGGACGAGGTCGTGGCCGGCGCGGGCCCCGGCCCCGGCCCCGGTGCGCCCGAGGCACCGCGGGCCTCCGTACCTGTACAGCGCGACCGCGAGGAGCCGCAGCGCAAGGGCAAGGGGCTCGGGCGACTCGTCCCGCACCCGCGCCCGGCGGAGGCCGGCAAGGGCAAGGAAGCGGACGCCGCGGAGGCGTTCGCTCCGTTTCCCGTGGACGGCGACCCCGCTCCGCCCCATCTCGCGGGTACGGACGAACTCGGGGACGCGGACTGGTGGCTGGCGGGCCGCAGGGGTCCGCTCACGGACACGGACAGCCTCCCGGCCGGGTTCGTCGGCGGGGTGGAGATCCCCGACCTCCTCAAGCCGCCTCCCAGGCCCCAGAAGCCACAGCCGAAGCCGGCGGACGAGGCCGTCGAGCCCGACGCGACCGATTCGGCCTCGGAAGGGGATGCCGAGGAGCAGATCGCCGAGGCACCCCGTCGGCGGCCCCGGCTGCGCCTCCGCCTCCCCTCCGGCAGCTGGAGCAACCCGCTGCTGCTCCTCGCCGCCGGCCTGCTCGTCGCGGGAGCGGTCCTCGGCAACGTCTACGCCCTCCTCGTCGGCTGGGCCATCGCCTACGCCTCCCGCCGGCTCTCCCAGGCCGAGACGAAGTGGGCGGTCGTGTACCTGCCCGGAGCGGCGGTCGCCGCCGGTGTCGGGTGGCTGTGGGGGCGTACGCAGGGCCGCTGGGGCGACCCCATCGCCGAGGGCCACATGAACGAGGCCCTCAGCCAGACCTGGCCGTGGGTGGTGAAGGGCGCCGCGATCGTCTCCGCCCTGTTCCTCGCCTGGCGCTCCCAACGCCGACGCTGACCGCCCTCGCACTGGCTGCCTTCGCGTTCTCGGCCTGCGCGCTGGCTGCCCCACGCTGACCGCCCTCGCGCTGGCTGTCCTCGCGTTCTCAGCCCTCGCGCTGGCTGTCCTCGGGCTGGCTGCCTTGGCGCTCCCAGTCCCCGCGTTCTCAGCCTGCGCGCTGGTGCCCTCGCGTCTCCAGCCCGCGCGCCTCCAGCGCTCGCGCTGACTGCCTGCGCACTGGCTGCCCTCGTGTCCCAGTCCCCGCACTGACCGCCCCCGCACTGACCGCTCCCGCGTTCCCGGCCCCGCGCTCCCAGCCCCCGCACCGGCTGCCCCCGCCCCGGCCGTCCTCGCGCTGACCGCCCCCGCCGCCCCTCCGCCTGCTCCCGCACAATGGTGCATATGACAGCCATGCCCTCGCCGACGTCCTCCGGCGCGCTCACCGTCGGGTTCGATCTCGATATGACCCTCATCGACTCCCGCCCCGGCATCCACGCCTGTTATCTGGCGCTCGCCGAGCGGACGGGCACGTACATCGACGCCGACCTGGCCGTCACCCGGCTCGGTCCGCCCCTCGCGGACGAGCTGGTGCACTGGTTTCCGGCCGATCGGGTCGCGGCCATGAGCGATCTCTACCGCGCGATGTATCCGGCCATCGCCATCACCGCGACCCCCGCGATGACCGGCGCCCGCGAGGCGATCGCGGCCGTACGGGAGTTCGGCGGGCGGGCGATCGTCGTCACCGCCAAGTACGAGCCCAACGCCAAGCTGCACCTCGAACACCTCGGCATCGAGCCCGACGCGCTCATCGGAAACCTGTGGGCCGAGCAGAAGGCGGTGGCGCTGCGCGAGCAGGGCGCGGGCGTGTACGTCGGCGACCACGTCGGGGACGTACGCGGCGCCAGGGCCGCCGGTGCCCTGTCGGTGGCCGTACCCACCGGGCCCTGTGACGCCGCTGAGCTGCGCGCGGCAGGCGCTGACGTCGTCCTCGACGACCTCACCCACTTCCCCGCCTGGCTGGCCTCCTACCCGCGAGACCCGCGAGACCCGCGAGACCCGGGCGACCCCGGCTACTCGGACGCGACGGCCGCCCGCGCCTGACGGCGGCCCTCGGCCACCGACTGCAGCACGCCGGCGCCCGCGAGAAGGAAGCCGACGCCCATCAGCATGCTCAAGCCGAACATGAACGTCGGGAATGGCTCCGTCCCGAGGAGGAATGGGGCCACGGTGACCAAAGTGGCCACCGCACCGACGAAGAACACGATGGCACCGACACGGATCAGCCGATCTCCGGCCGCGGCGGAATTCGTTTGGGTTTTGTCACGCACTCCACCAGGGTAGTTCCCTGCCCGAAGGAACAACCCGGCGACGTCTTGTCACCGGTCTGCAGACCACTAGCCTTGGAACCGGCGGGTCACACGACCCGCCCCAGTGCTATCAAGACCCGTTTTCCCGCCAGCAGTTCGAAGCGCTTCGAAGCACTTCGTAGCAGATTCAAGCAGCCCGAAGCAGTTTTCCGACGAGTATGAGGACGAGGAACAGACGTGCCCACCGGCAAGGTCAAGTGGTTCAACAGTGAGAAGGGTTTCGGCTTTCTCTCCCGCGATGACGGCGGTGACGTCTTCGTCCATTCCTCGGTCCTGCCCGCCGGAGTCGATTCCCTCAAGCCGGGCCAGCGCGTGGAGTTCGGAGTTGTCGCCGGCCAACGCGGTGACCAGGCACTTTCCGTCGTGATCCTGGACCCGACCCCGTCGGTCGCGGCGGCACAGCGCAAGAAGCCCGACGAACTGGCCTCCATCGTCCAGGACTTGACGACCGTCCTGGAGAACATCACGCCGATGCTGGAAAGGGGCCGTTACCCCGAGAAGGCCTCGGGCGCGAAGATCGCGGGCCTGCTGCGGGCGGTCGCCGACCAGTTGGACGTGTAGGCGTTTCCAGGGACTCCAAGGACTCCGGAGATTCCGGAGAGGCCTAGGGGAAATCGAGTGCGTTCGGGCCGAGGGGCGGCACCAGCCCCTCGGCCGCCGCGCGGGTCAGCAGCCCCCTGACCGCCGCATAGCCGTCCTCGCCGAGGTCGGCGGTGAACTCGTTGACGTACAGCCCGATGTGCTGGTCGGCGACCTTCGGGTCCATCTCCTGCGCGTGCTCCAGGACATAGGCCCTGGAGGCCTCCGGGTCGTCCCAGGCGGCGCGTACGGACGTCCGGGCCGCCCGGGCCAGCAGCTCCAGCGTCCGGGCTCCCAGCGACCGCTTGGCGATGATCGCGCCGAGCGGGATCGGCAGCCCGGTCGTCGCCTCCCAGTGCTCACCCATGTCCGCGAGCTTGTGCAGCCCGTAGTTCCGGTACGTGAAGCGCGCCTCGTGGATGACCAGCCCGGCGTCGACCTTCCCGTCCCGCACGGCGGGCATGATCTCGTGGAACGGCATCACGACGACCTCCCCGACCCCGCCGGGGACCGTGTCGGCCGCCCACAGCCGGAACAGCAGGTACGCCGTCGACCGCTCGCTCGGCACCGCGACCGTACGTCCGGTCAGATCGGCCCCCGCCTCCCGCGTGAGCACCAGGGGGCCGCAGCCCCGCCCCAGCGCGCCCCCGCAGGGCAGCAGCGCGTACTCGTCGAGGACGTACGGCAGCACGGCGTACGACACCTTCAGTACGTCGAACTCGCCGCGCTCGGCCATCCCGTTGGTGATGTCGATGTCCGCGAAGGTCACGTCCAGCGCGGGCGCGCCCGGCACCCGGCCGTGGGCCCAGGCGTCGAAGACGAAGGTGTCGTTCGGGCAGGGCGAGTACGCGATCTGGAGTGGCTGTTCAGCCTGCGCGCTCATGTGGGTGTTCATGTGGGTTCCAACTCTCCAGTACCGGCGTGAGCTTCCCGAAGGCCTCCGTCAGGGCCGTGAGCGCGTCGCCGATGCGCCAGGCGGCGCGGTCGCGGGGGCCGACGGGGTTGGACACGGCCCGGATCTCCAGCACCGGCACTCCGTGCGCGGCGGCGGCCTCGGCGACCCCGAAGCCCTCCATCGCCTCGGCCAGCGCACTCGGATGCCGGGCGCGCAGCTCGGTGGCGCGTTCGGCGCTGCCGGTGACGGTGGAGACGGTCAGTACGGCGCCGGCGCGGGCGTTTGTCACTGCTGCGACATCTCGTACGAGTGCTTCCGGCGGACGGTGGGTGACGGCGCCGAAGCCGAGTGCGGTGACCGGAACGAACCCGTCCGGGGTCTCGGCGCCCAGGTCCGCGACGGTGATCTCGTCGGCGACGACCAGCGAGCCGACCGGTGCCTCCGGCTGGAAACCGCCGGCGATGCCCGCCGAGACGACCAGGTCGTACGGGGCGCCGCGGAGGGCGGCGGCGGTGAGCGCGGAGGCGACGGACGCGGCGGAGGCGGCGGGGCCGACTCCCGCGGCGATGACGTCGAACGGTCCCGTGACCTCGCCGTCAGCGGCGCCGAACGCCTGTGCCACCGCGGCCCGTTCGACGGAGACCGCGGTGGCGACGAGGACGCGTACTCCCGAGATCGTCAGGAGTCCTTCTTCAGCCGGAACGACCACACGCCCGTGACGTCGTTCTCGCCCTCCTTGATGGAGACGAGCGTCGAGTCTCCCTGGGCGCCGTACTGCTCGTTGAAGAACACGCTGCCCGGGATCGTGCGGTACGTCTTGCTGCTGGAGTCGGTCAGCGGGTTGCCGTTCAGCAGGATCGTCCAGCCCTTGTCGGCGATCTTCGGGTCGACACCGAAGCGCACGTTCTCGTCCGGGTCGACCTTGATGCTCTTGACGTCCGCGTCCTTGGCGGTGTCCTTCTTGAGGCACTCGGCCACCTCGGCCGTCTTCAGCTCCTTGGCGTCGCCGTCGGCGTAGCAGGAGGCCTCCGAGCTCACCGAGGACGTGCCGACGGTGACGGTGGAGATCGGCGTCGGCTTGTCGCAGGCGGACAGGACGAGCAGTCCGGCACCAACGGCGCCGACGGCGGCAACAGCGCGGCGACGGCGCGCAGTGGAAGCGGAACGCAACGAGGTCATGGCCGAAGGCTATCGGGCACCCGCGACACGGTTGTCACGTGGGTACGGCGTGCCGGGCACCGGTGCGTGGTGTCCGGGCCTCCGTACGCGGTGTCCCCGGCCCCGCCGAGTGGTGTCAGGCGACGCGGGGCTGGGCCCGGCTCCCGTGGCGGGCCGAGCCGATCAGGCCCTTGACGGTGGTCAGCCAGCCCGTGGCGACGATCGCGGCGGCCACCCCGAGGCCCAGTTCGCCCACCAGCGGCAGCGCGATACCGATCGCGCCGCCGAGCACCCAGGCCATCTGGAGCAGCGTCTCGGAGCGGGCGAACGCGGAGGAGCGGACGTGCTCGGGGACGTCCCGCTGGATCAGCGCGTCCAGGGACAGCTTGGCGAGGGCCTGGCAGAACCCGGCGACCGCGGCCAGACAGGCGACCAGGGCGGCGCCGAAGAAGATCGCGGCGACGATCGCCGCGCCGAGGACCACGGCGACGACGGTCACGACGATCAGCTCCGGCGCGCGTTGCTTCACGGCCGCCCCGACCGCCGTACCGAGCGCGTTGCCCACACCCGCGGCGACGGCGACCATGCCCAGCGACCACGCGGCGCTCTCCCCGGTCAGCGGGTGCTCGCGGAGCAGGAAGGCGAGGAAGAAGATCAGGAAGCCGGACAGACAGCGCAGGGCGGCGTTGGCGGCCAGGGCGTGCGTGACGGCCGTGCCGACCGTGCGCAGGCCCGGGCGGCGCAGGGTCTCGCGGCGGTGCGGGCCGTGCAGATGCTCCGCGTCCGCCGCCAGCAGGGCGGTGTCCTCGCCCTTGGCGGAGTCCACCTTGTGGGGGAGCGAGAAGGACAGGAACGTACCCGCGATGAAGATCACGAAGGCGCCGTAGAGCGGCCAGCGCGGCCCTATGGCCTGGAGCCCGGCGCCGATGGGCGCGGCCACACCGGTGGCGAGCAGCCCGCTCAGCGTGACCCGCGAATTGGCCTTCACCAGGGAGAACCCGGGTGGCAGGAGGCGGGGTACGACAGCGCTGCGGACCACGCCGTACGCCTTCGAGGCGACCAGGACGCCCAGTGCGGCCGGGTACAGCTCGATGCTGCCGGTGGCGACCGCGCCGGCGAGCAGCAGGGCGAGGAGCGCGCGGGCGAGCATGGCGCCGGCCATCGCGGCGCGGCGGCCGTGCGGGAGGCGGTCGAGGAGGGGGCCGATCACGGGGGCGAGGAGCGTGAAGGGCGCCATGGTGATGCCGAGATAGATGGCCACGCGCCCGCGTGCCTCGTCGGTGGGGACGGAGAAGAACACGGTGGAGGCCAGGGCGACGGTGATCATGACGTCGCCGGCGCCGTTCACCGCGTGCAGTTCGATGAGCTTGCCGAGCCCGGACTCCCCGGCCCCGTGCGCGTGGGTGGCCTTGCGGATGCCCCGGGCGGTGCCGGTCACCGGAAAGTGCAGGGCACGCCCGACCGCACGTACGGACCCGTTCATCCGGTCCCGTACGCCACGCCGGCCTCTCTTGGTGCCGGTGCCGCTCCGGTTGTGCCCCTCTGTCCCACCGGTCCCGGTGGTGCCGTGGGGCGACTGCTCGGTTGCCACCCCGCCATAGTGCCCCGAGAACGGCGTACCTAGTGCGGTTACCGCGCGTATGGGGCCGAGTGGGGCGGGAGAGGGCGGGGTTGGGCGGGCCCTCGGGGTCTGTGCGAAGGCCCCGCAGGGGTCTCTCAGGTGTCTCTCAGGTGTCCCTCGGGGATCTTCCCGGAGGTCTCCCGGAGATCTCTCGGACGGTTTCCGTGGGGTGTTTTCCGGCCATTGAGGGTTGGGAAGAGTGAGGTGAGAGGCGGGAGAAGGACCAGCGGAGAGGGGGCCGGAGTTGCCACGGTTGGATGTCGGACGCCACGAACCGTCCCGTCGGTGTGGGCCCCGGGCGCTGGAGAAGGTAGCGTGCGTAGCGCGCAGTGGCGGTTGTTCTCGGCCGCGCGCCTCTCGGCCATCCCGCAGAATGGATGACGTAGGTGCGCCCGAGCGTGATCGGGCGTGAACGTTGACGCGGTCCTCCGGTCCGCTCCGTTCGCACCCGTTCGCACCCCGTCGGGACGAGCGCACTCGTGAGACGGCGTAGGAGAGAAGCGATACCTGTGAGCGCAGCGACAACGCGAAGCCGCACCCCCGACCGCCTGTGCGCCGAGGCCGTCGACCTCGCCCTTTCGGCGGCGGAGGAGGCGGCGGCGCCAGGCGTGGTGGGTGAACACGCGGGCCTGGTGTCAGAAGGGGACCGTGTCGTCACGCACTTCTTCGAGTGCAAGGAGTTCGGCTACCGGGGCTGGCGCTGGGCGGTGACGGTCGCCCGGGCGTCCCGGGCGAAGCTGGTCACCCTGAACGAGGTGGTGCTCCTCCCGGGCCCCGACGCCCTCCAGGCCCCGGAGTGGGTGCCCTGGAGCGAGCGTCTGCGCCCCGGGGACATGGGCCCCGGCGACCTGCTCCCGACGGACGCGGAGGATCTGCGTCTGGAGCCGGGTTACTCGGGCGAGGACGAGCCCCTGCCGAACTCCGTGCTGGCGTCGGGGTCCGTGGCGGTTTCGGCTTCGGTGGCACTGGCCGCGGATCTGGCGGACGCCGAGGACGCGGACATCACGGAGGGCTCACCGGCGGACTTCACGGTCGTACCGGCTCGCGGCTCGATCGCCGCGGTGGCGGAGGAACTGGGCATGCGCCGGGCGCGCGTCCTGTCGCGGTACGGCCTCCACACCGCCGCCGACCGCTGGGAGGACGCGTACGGCCCCACGACGCCCATGGCCCAGGCCGCGCCGGCGACGTGCGTGAGCTGCGGGTTCCTCGTGGCGATCGGCGGGTCGCTCGGGCAGGCCTTCGGCGTGTGCACGAACGAGTTCGCCCCGGCGGACGGGCGTGTGGTGTCCCTGGCGTACGGCTGCGGGGGGCACTCGGAGGCAGCGGTGATGCCGAAGCCGCCGGTTCCGCCGCCGCACGTGATCGACGAGACGATCGTGGACCCGTTCCCGCTGCGGCCCGCGGCGGACTCCGGATCCGTGTCGGTGGGCGGGACCGACGAGGATGCGGATGCGGCGGACCTCGGGCACTCGTAGTGGGTGGTTCTTAGACAGAGGGTGCGCGACCCCGCCGAGCCCTGCTGCTCGGCGGGATCGTTGCCCACCGCACCGGGTGGTTCCGGCTAGTTCTTGGTGCTGTCCACGATGACCGGGGTGCCGTTCGCGTTCGTGCCGCACGGCACCGCGTACACCGGGTTGGCCTTGGCGGCTTCCCTGTAGGCCTCCAGGCACTGGTTGTACAGGACCTTGTCGCTCAGCGACTTCGAGAGGATCTGGTTGGCGCGGGCGATGCCCTCCGCCTCGATCCGCCTGCGCTCGGCCTCCGCCTTGGCGGTACGCGCCGCCTCGACGGCCCGCTCGGTGGCCTGCTCCTGCTGGATCTTCTTGTCGATCTGGTCCTGGAGCTTCTCCGACGGCTTCACATTGCGCAGATTGACGTTGGTGACGTCGATCCCGCGCGGCGCCAGCCGCTCCTTGATGAGGGCGGCGATCTCCGAACCGATCTGCTCGCGGGCGGAGGCGTAGCCCTCCTCGCTGGTGTGCTTCGCGAAGACGTTACGGATGATCTCGCGGCTGTCCGGCACCACCAGCCGCTCCTGGACGGCCTCCTCACTGCCAGCCAGCCGGTACAGCTGGACCGCCTTGGCCGGGATGACCGCCCACTTGATGGTGACGTCCGCGTACAGCACCCCGCCCTGCGCCGAGCGGACCTCGACGACGTCCTTGCCGTAGAGGTCGAGGTCCACGGGACGAGTGGTGAAGGACGTGACGTCGGTGAACGGCGACTTGAACTGGACGCCCGACGTGATGGGCTTCCCGACCTTGCCGAAGGTCACCGGGACCCCGACCTCGTAGGCGCTCACGACATGGACGCACGCGAAGACACCGGCCAGCACGGCCGCGACGGCGCTGAGTGCCGCCCCGATCTTCCAGCCGCCGGTGTCCCGGCCACGGCCGACGAGAAAAAGCACGACCGCCGCTATGAGCAGCAGTATGGACAGCGCGAACACAGAGATCCCCCCTCAGGAACAGGTACCGCGTACCTGCTTCGTGGACCGGCGCCGCCTCGGACGCGATCCGCAGGGAATGGTAAGGGGCGCCGGTCTCGCGCTGCCCAGGTGTCCTACGCCGGGGTGTGGGCGCGCACCATGAGTGTGCCCAGGTTCCCCGGTTCCGGGGCCTTGAGGACGTGGGCTTCGACGTCGGTGAAGCCGTGCCGCTTGAGCATGTCCGCCCACATTTCAGGGGCGTACTGCCAGCGCCGTACCGTCAGTTCGCGTTCACGCCCTTCGAGCCACTTGCCTCGCATCCGCTGAGGTCCGTAGGCGCCCGCGACCGGCTCGGCCTGCGAGAACGCGAAGACCCCGCCAGGAGCGAGCCGCTGGAGGACACACGGGAACAGGTCCTCGGGGTCTGTGAACCACACAGCTCCCCAGACGGAATAGATCGCGTCGAACTCCCCAGGGCCCGACGTGAGATAGGCGCAGGCCTCGCCCTGGACGAAGGACAGCCCGGGGGTGTCCTGCCACCAGGCGCGAGCCCGCTCGACCTGGACGGGGGAGAAGTCGACTCCCGTCACCTCGACACCCCGCCGAGCCAGGTGGGCGGCCTCCTTGCCCTCCGCCGGCCCGAGTTCCAGCGCGCGGCGGGGGCGGCCGAGGACTTCGGCACCCGGCCCGTGACCCGGGTACTGGGTCCATTCGAACCGGTCGGCCTGCGGGGCCGGTTGGGCGCCCTCGCGCCGGTAGGGCTTGTACTTGTCCCAGTACTCGGCCGGTGTCAGGGGCGTGTGGGACATGTCCGGCATGAAGCTCCTCGGAGGGCGAAGCGGTTGGCGGCTCTCTGGACGCGGCGGCCAAGATCGAAGCCACCGGCCTGACCACCCCTGCCCAGTCGGCGGCGTACGCGCAGATGCTGTGCACCACTTCCTATACGGCGGCCAGGGCCGGAGACCGCGATCAGGCACAGGCCATGATTCGTGAGGCCGGCAAGGCCGCCCGCAAGCTCCCGCAGCAGGCGCCGCCAGGACGCCTGTTCCCCACCACCTCTGCGGCCGTCGGCCTGTTCGAGGTCGGGGTGCGCTGGGCGCTGGGCGATGCCGGGGCGGCCCTCAAGGCGGGCCGCGCGCTGAGCGCGGATCAGTTCTCCACGGCCGAGCGCAAGGGGCGTATGCACACTGACCTGGGGTGCGCGTGGTGGCAGTGGGGCAAGCCGGAGCAGACCGCCCACGAACTGCTCTGCGCCCTGCGCCCTGCGCGTCTCGCCGGGCGAGGTCCGTGACCGTCCGGCCATCAGGAAGATCGTCGGAGACCTGGCCGCGCGGCACCCGAGGGTGAGTGGTGTGCGGGAGCTGGCTGCGGCGTCGGGTGTTCGCGGCTGACGGGACGCCCCGCTAAACCCTCCCGTGTCTCGTCGCCGGGCAGGGGCAGGATGGGGACGAGCGGGATCAGGTACCAGGTGCCTCCGCGGGCGTCGCGGTGGTCCCCGGGGTGCCCGGACTCCCGTACGCACGCGCCTACATCGCTGAGTATCGGGGCGCCGTGGAACAGGGAGGCGCGTACCGTCCCGCACCGGTCCGGGGGCGTGGCTGCGGTCGCCGTCACGGCATGTTTCCAACCCGAGGCTCGAACGGTACGGAACTACGAGTCGCTCTTCATCCCGGGCCTCGCTCAGACCGAGTCCTACGCCCGCACCGTGATCAAGGGTGTGTTGCCCACCGCCGGCCAGAAGGCGATCGGGCAGCGAGTCCGAGTGCGCATGGAACGTCAGGCGTTGCTCTCCAAAGAGGATCCGCTACGGCTGTGGGCCATCGTCGACGAGGCCGCCGTCCGGCGCACGGTGGGAAGCCGCGAGGTGATGCGTGAGCAGGCGCTCCGGCTGGTGGAGGAGCCCCACATCACGTTCCAGGTGATCCCCTTCGACAAAGGGGCCCATGTGGGACTGTCCGGTAGCTTCGTGCGCATGGACTTCCCGGATCCCTCGGACCCGGAAGCGGTGTACGTGGACACCCGGGCCGGCGATGTCTTCCTGGAGTCCGAGCCTGAGCTTCGACACTGCAAGTCGATGTTCGAGCACCTGCAAGCAGTGGCGATGGGGCCGAACGACAGCGCTGACCTGCTGACCAAGGTCGCAGAGGCAAGAGACTGAGAGAAGGCGTGGAGTGAAGCACGACCTTTCCGGGGCTGTGTGGCGGAAGAGCAGTTACAGCGGTGGTGAGACCCAGTGCGTCGAGATAGCCGACGGCTTCTCGGGCATCGTGCCCGTACGTGACAGCAAGGACCTCACAGGCCCCCGCCTCGTGTTCGAGACGGATGCGTGGAACTCGTTCTTGAGGACAGTGAAGACCGGAGTACTCCCCTCCCTCTGATTGCTCAGCCCTCACCGGCGGGTGGCGGGTGCTCTGTCCGGCGCGGGGTACCTTCTTGCTCACGCCGATGAGGAGAGTGAACGTCCGTGAGCAAGTTCGTGCGACCGGCAGCCGAGGGCTCGGATCCTTTCGGTACGGCCCGTCTGCGCCGGGGGGTTCTGGACGCGTGGGCCACCAGCCCCGCCCGGTTCCGTGAGGACGCCAACGCCGAGGAGGATCTCGTCCTCGGTGGCTACCGGGACCGGCTCGTCGTCGAGCTCGCCCAGAACGCCGCCGACGCCGCCGCGCGGGCCGGGGTGCCGGGCAGGTTCCGGCTCACCCTCCGCGAGGGCGTCCTTGTCGCCGCCAACACCGGCGCCCCGCTGGACGCCACCGGCGTCGAGTCCCTGTCCACGCTGCGCGCCTCCGCCAAGCGGGATGCCCAGGGCGGGCAGGACGGCAAGGAGACGGGCGCCGTCGGGCGGTTCGGGGTCGGCTTCGCCGCCGTCCTCGCCGTGAGCGACGAGCCCGCCGTCGTCGGGCGGCACGGGGGTGTGCGGTGGGCGCTCGCCGAGGCCCGCGAGCTGGCCGCCGAGACCGCCCGGCACAGCCCCGGACTCGGCGACGAGATCCGGCGCCGCGACGGCCATGTGCCCCTCCTCCGGCTGCCGTTCGCCGCCGAGGGCACCGCGCCGACCCCGTACGACACTGCTGTCATCCTGCCGTTGCGCGACACCGCCGCCGAGGATCTCGCCGAGCGGCTGCTGAGCGGCGTCGACGACGCGCTTCTGCTGACGTTGCCCGGGCTGGAAGAGGTCGTCATCGAGGTGGGGGAGCGGACGCGTACCCTCAGCCGCCGCACCGACGGCGCCCTGACCCTCGTGGAGGACTCCCGGGACGGTACGAGCCGTTGGCGTACCGTCTCCGCGCACGGGCCCCTGGATGCCGCCCTGTTGGTGGGGCGGCCGGTCGAGGAGCGGCTGCGTCCGCACTGGTCGGTCACCTGGGCCGTGCCCGTCGACGCCGACGGGACTCCCGTACCGCCCCGGACCAGCCCCGTCGTGCACGCGCCCACGCCGAGCGACGAGCCGCTGGGCGTACCGGCGTTGCTCATCGCCTCCCTCCCGCTGGACACCGCACGCCGGCATGCCGCGTCCGGTCCGCTCACCGACTTCCTGGTGCAGCGCGCCGCCGACGCGTACACCGAACTCCTCGCCGACTGGCACCCGGTGGGGGAGGGCATCATCGCGCTCGTACCCGGCCCGCTGGGGAAGAGCGAGCTGGACGGCCAGTTGCGTCAGGCGATCCTCGAACGACTGCCGCGAACCGCCTTCCTCCCGCCCGCCCTTGACCCGGGGGACGACGACGAACTGCCCTCCGCCCTGCGCCCCCGGGACGCGGAGGTCGTCGAGGGTGCGGGGGCGGACACCGTGCGTGTCCTCGCCGAGGTGCTGCCCACTCTGCTGCCCGCCGGGCTCGAACGCCGGGTGGAGCTAAGGACGTTGGGGGTCGCCCGGGTCCCCCTGACCGAGGCCGTCGACCGGCTCGCCGGCCTGGAGAAGGCGCCCGAGTGGTGGTACCGGCTGTACGACAGCCTGGCCGGCGTCGACCCCGACCGGCTGACCGGACTGCCTGTGCCGCTCGCCGACGGGCGTACGACCATCGGCCCCCGCCAGGTCCTGCTCCCCACCGGCGGCGAGGCGCAGAGCGCCGCCGCGCCCGAGACCCTGGCCCGCCTCGGCCTCAAGGTCGCCCACCCGGACGCCGCCCACCCCTTGTTGGAGAAGCTCGGCGCCCTCCCGGCCACCCCGCGAGCCGTCCTCACCACTCCACAGGTACGGGCCGCCGTCGCCGCCTCCCTCGACGAGGAGGCGGCCGGCCTGTCATGGGACGACGAAGGCACCCCGGACGCCGAGGAGTTGGCCGACACGGTCCTCACCCTCGTACGGGACGCGGGCCTCGAACCCGGCGACGAGCCGTGGCTGGGCGCCCTCGCCCTCCCCGACGAGGACGGCGAGCTGTCCCCCGCCGGTGAACTCGTCCTGCCCGGCAGCCCGTTCGCCCAGGTGATCAGAGAAGACGAACTGGCGACGGTGGACGGCGAGTTGGCGGAGAGGTGGGGCGAGCAGCCGCTGGCCGCGTGCGGAGTCCTGGCGACCTTCGCCCTGGTCCGCGCCACCGATGTCGTCCTCGACCCGGACGAACTGGATCCCCGGGACAGCGACTTCGCCGAACCCGACGATCCCGGCCTGCTCGACGCCGTGGACGTGTGGAGCGAGGACATCCTCGACCGCTTCCCCGACTCACCCGTGCCTCCCGTCGCCACGGAACTGGTCGCCGTACGCGACCTGGACCTCGTCGACGACGACCACTGGCCCCAGGCCCTCGCCCTCCTGGCCCGGCCGCCCCTGCGGGACGCGATCGTCCAGCCGGTGCGCGTCCTGCTGCCCGACGGCACGCATGAACTCGTACGGCCGTACACCGCTTGGTGGTTGCGCGGAAACCCGGTGCTGGACGGACGCAGGCCCGCCGGTCTCCTGGCGGCGGGCGGCGACCCGCTCCTGCGCGGCCTGTACGAGGAGGCCGACGCCACCGGGTTCGACGACGAGCAGGTGCTCCGGGCGCTGGGCGTACGGACGTCGGTGGCCGCCCTCCTCGACGAGCCGGGCGGCGCCGCCGAACTGCTGGACCGCCTCGCCGACCCCGACCGGGAGGTGAGCGGCGCCCAACTGCACGCCCTCTACGGCGCGTTGGCCGACCTCGACCCGGAACAGGTCACGCTGCCCGACGACTTGCGGGCCGTGGTCGACGGGCACGTGGAGGTGGTGGACGCGGCGGATGCCGTGGTCGTCGACTCACCCGACCTGCTGCCCTTCACGGCGGGGGTGCCGCTGCTCCCCGTACGCCCGGCACGGGCGGCCGAACTGGCCGAGTTGTTCCAGGTGCGGCGGCTGAGCGAGTCGGTGACGGGCGAGGTGACATCGGAGGGCTCGGAGCACGACGTACCGGAGTCGGTACGGGTACTCCTCGGTCCGGCGACGCCGGCCACGTACGTCGAGCACGAGGAGCTCGTCGTCGACGGCGTGGAACTGGACTGGCGCAGGACACGGGACGGCGTCGTGCACGCAGCCACCCTGGAGGGTGTCGCGGCGGGCCTCGCCTGGGCGGCCGGGCAGTGGCCGCGGCGGTTCGAGGTGGCGGTGCTGATGGAGGACCCGTCGAGGACGACGGAGCTGGGGCGGGATCGCTGGTTCGACTGAGAAGGGAGAGATCCACACGGGGATCCCTGCACGGATCCTCCGTGTGGATCTCTGTGTTCCACGCCACATTCCGCAACTTCCGTACAACCATTCCCATTCGTCACGGATCTGAGCGAGCGAGTCAAGAGACTCCCAGATCATTTGGGCCCGGGCGCGACTGCGCGCCGTGCGGATGGACTCCGTGCGGGACGAGCACCGCCGGGCCCTCTTTCTCCACTTGGGGAACGCATGCGCATACGTGCCACCGTGGCCGCCGTCACCGGCGCCCTGGCCCTCTCCGCCTTCGCCGTGCCTGCCGCGCAGGCCGCACCGGCGGCGCCCGACGTCACCTTCACCAAGGTGACGATCAACAACGGCAAGCCGATCGTCGCCCGCGCCGCGGGGAAGACCTCCGTGCCGGTGACGTACACCTTCAAGCACGCCGCGGGCCTCGACATCGGCCCGGACAAGCTCTTCACTGGTCCGGCCCTCTACGTCGGCGCTTCCCTCACCGAGGAGAACGTCCGCCTGATCGGCGACGAGCCGGGCACCTGCGCGGCCACCTCGTCGACCACCGCCAGCTGCAAGGGCTTCTTCGACCTGCACCCCGGCGCCGAAGGCAGCCTCCGGAACACCGACGCCCGTACGTGGAAGGTGGCCGCCATCGCCGTCACGGACGAAGGCGACATCAAGATCCAGAGCGGCCTCGGCACCACCCAGATCAAGTTCCACTCGAAGCTCACCACCGACGCCACCCCGGAGCCGGTCAGGAAGGGCGCGACCATCACGGTCAAGGGCACCCTGACCCGCGCCAACTGGAACACCGGCAAGTACACGGGCTACGTCAACGCCCCCGTGACGCTCCAGTTCAAGAAGAAGGGCGCCACCGCCTTCACCACCGTCAAGACGGTCAAGGCGGGTGCCGCAGGCGCCCTGAAGACCACGGTGAAGGCGTCTGTCGACGGCACGTACCGCTTCGCCTTCGCGGGCTCGTCGACGACGGCGCCGATCAACGCGGTCGGGGATGTCATCGACGTGAAGTAGGCGGAGTGCGAGCCGCGGGGCTCGTACGACGCATGACGAGAACAACGGACAGAGGCCGGTGCCACCCAGCCAGGGCGGCACCGGCCTTTGTGCTTCGGATTCTGCTCAGTCCGCCTCGACTTCGAGGAAATACTCGTAGCGGTCCAGGCCGAGGCCGATACCGGTCAGCAGCCGGAACGCGTCCGCGTGTGCGCCCATCCATCAGAAGAGGATCCACGTCCGCCCGGCGTCGGAGGCGGAGTTCGCGGTGCTGAAGGAGCGTCATGACCTCTCCACGGAGGATGCGGCCTTCACGGATGATCGAACCAGGCGGGGAGAGCTTCGTAGTCTCCGGCGCGCCCTCGTGGCGCGAGGCGGACCGCAAGTTCGAGGACCCGTCCCTGTTCGACTTCGCTCAGCCCTGGCCGCCGGGCTTCCCCGTGGAGTACGGCAGCGTCGGCTGACGCGGATGACACACTGAGGGCGCCCCCTGTCGCAGGGGGCGCCCTCAGCGCCGTGCACGCCCCTTCGCTGCCGAATGACCGCATGGACATCACCGGCGCCCGTCGGAACGTGGCCGGCGCCGAGGCCCTGCTCGACCACTGTCGGACCCCTTCTCCAATGGGAAAAACGCACGCGCATACGTGCCACCGTGGCCGCCGTCACCGGCGCCCTGGCCCTCTCCACCCTTGCCGTCCCGGCCGCGCACGCCGACGTCACGGCTACAGGGGAGCCGTATGCCCTGAACGCCTCCTTCTCCAACATCAAGATCAACAAGGGCAAGTCGATCGTGGCGGGCACCACCGGCACGCTGACCGTGCCGATCACCTACACGCTGACCCACGGCGCCGATGTCGACATCACCGCCGAGGACTTCTTCACCGACGTCGAGCTGTACTACGGCGCGTCGCAGGACGACTCGTACAACGACTCCGACTACACCCTGTACGGCGACAACTGGGCTCACTGCGCGGCCACCTCGGCGACCGTCGCCAACTGCACCCAGTCCATCGCGATCCACCCGGCTCTCGACCTGTTCAACGAGACCGCCGGGAAGTGGAAGGCGTACGCGTACGCGGTGGCCTGGAACGGCCAGGACATGAGCAGCGACGACTTCGGCGCCACGAAGGTCGGGTACGTCGAGAAGGACGGCATCGCCGGGCCCAGCCTCCTGCGTCACTCCAAGCTCTCCGTCAACGCCACCCCCGAGCCCGTCGTCAAGGGCAAGACCATCACCGTCACCGGCAAGCTGACCCGTGCCAACTGGGACGGCGCCAACTACACCGGGTACGCCAGTCAGCCGGTGCAGTTGCAGTTCCGGAAGAACGGGACCAGCGCCTACACCGTCGTCAAGACCATCAGGACGACGACCAAGGGCGACCTGAAGACCACCGTCAAGGCGACTGCCGACGGGTACTTCCGGTACGTCTTCGCAGGGACCGCGACCACCGCCGCCCTCGGTGCCGTGCCCGACTTCGTCGATGTGAAGTAGCCGCCGCGTAGTGCGTGTACCGCCGTCGGCCCCTCCACGGTCGCGGGGTCGGCGGCGGTTGTGTGTAAGGCGTGTGCAAAATTACGTCCCCTCCGCGCAACCAACCACTCCCGCAACGAATCTGATCTTGGGGGCCATCAGGCTCCACGATCACCCGGGCCCCGGGGTGAGCTCGCGCCATGCGGACGATCGCCGTCGGGTCCCTTTTCCATGTGGGGAACACGCATGCGTATACGTGCCACTGTGGCGGCCGTTTCCGGCGCCCTGGCTCTCTCCGCCCTTGCCGTGCCTGCCGCGCAGGCCGATATCCACGCTTCCGGCGGTGACTTCAACTATGGCGCGAGCGTCGCTAGAGGGCTGGGGGGTGGCAAGACCGCGTTCATCACGTCGCCCGTCGATGACGGCCCGTATCCGTTGAACGTCACCTTCTCCGACTTCAAGGTTGCCAAGTCGATCAACGTCGGTGCCAGTGGCCATGTCGTCGTCCCGGTCACCTACAAGCTGACCCACGGCACCGAGGTCAACATCAAGGCGTCCGACTTCGACAGCACCCCGTACCTGTACAAGGGCGCCTTCGCGAAGCCGGACGACGTGATCCTCGGCGAGAAGGCCGGCACCTGCACCGCCACCTCGACCACGACCGCCAACTGCAAGGCCAACCTCGACATCTACCCGGCCGGGGGCGACCTGACCAACACCGACGCCGGTGCCGTCTGGAAGGCCGGCGGCAGGGCCATCGCCTTCAACGGGCAGGACCCCGAGGGTGAGGACTTCGACCCCTCCAAGGTCGGCGTCGCCCAGCAAAGCGACCTCGGCACCACCACCGTGCGCCGCCTCTCCAAGCTGACGGTCAACGCCACGCCGGAGCCGGTCGTCAAGGACAAGACCATCACCGTCACCGGCAAGCTGACCCGCGCCAACTGGGACGGGCCCAACTACACCGGGTACGCAAGTCAGCCGGTGCAGTTGCAGTTCCGGAAGAACGGGACCAGCGCCTACACCGTCGTCAAGACCATCAGGACGACCACTCAGGGCGACCTGAAGACCACCGTCAAGGCGACCGCCGACGGGTACTTCCGGTACGTCTTCGCAGGGACCGCGACCACCGTGGGCGCCAGCGCCGCCGCGGACTTCATCGACGTGAAGTAGGCCGGAACCGACCCCGTACGCCTTACGCCGGGAAGCGGCGGTCCACCCACCTCCACAGCACCTCCAGGGTGGCCGCCGCCACCGCCGCGATGCCCACCGCGATCCACGGCATCGTCACGCCCACCAGCTTCAGGGCGAAGAACTCCTGGAGCGGCGGTACGACGAGTACCAGCAGGAAGCCCGCGCCCATCGACGCGACCAGGGCGATACGCCACCAGGTGTAGGGGCGGGCGACGATCGCCAGTACCCACATCGAGATCAGGAACAGGGTGAGGGTCGCCGCGCTCGTCTCCGCGTCCAACGCGCCCTCGCCCGTGTAGTGATGACGGGCGATCAGGTACGTCGCGAAGGTTGCCACGGCCGCCAGTACGCCGCCGGGGATCGAGTAGCGCATGACCCGGCGTACGAAGTGGGGTTTCGCGCGTTCCTTGTTGGGGGCCAGGGCCAGGAAGAAGGCCGGGACGCCGATCGTCAGGGTGGAGAGCAGCGTCAAGTGGCGGGGGAGGAAGGGATATTCGACCTGGAAGCAGACCACCAGGACGGCCAGGAGGACCGAGTAGACCGTCTTCACGAGGAACAGCGTCGCCACTCGCGTGATGTTGCCGATGACCCTGCGGCCCTCCGCGACCACCGAAGGCAGCGTCGCGAAGCTGTTGTTGAGGAGGACGATCTGGGCCACGGCCCGTGTCGCCTCTGAGCCCGATCCCATGGCCACGCCGATGTCGGCGTCCTTCAGGGCCAGTACGTCGTTCACGCCGTCGCCCGTCATCGCCACCGTGTGGCCACGTGACTGCAACGCGCCCACCATGTCCCGCTTCTGCTGCGGGGTGACCCGGCCGAAGATCGTCCCCTCGTCGAGCGCCTTCGCCATATCGCTCTGGGATGTGGGGAGTTGGCGGGCGTCCACCGTCGTGCCGGTCAGGCCCAGTTTGTCGGCCACCGCGCCCACGGACACCGCGTTGTCGCCCGAGATCACCTTCGCGTCGACGTCCTGCTCGGCGAAGTATCGGAGCGTGTCCGACGCGTCGGGGCGCAGTCGCTGATCCAGGACGACCAGGGCGGTGGGGGTCGTGCCGGTGGCCACCTCCGGGTGGTCGAGTTCGCGGGTGGTGCGGGTGAGGAGGAGCACGCGCAGGCCGGCCTGGTTGAGGCGGTCCGTCTCGGCGAGGGCCGGGTCCGCGGAGGAGAGCAGTACGTCCGGGGCGCCCAGCAGCCAGGTGCTCGTCTCCCCGTTGCCCTCGCTGAACGACGCCCCGCTGTACTTGCGCGCCGAGGAAAACGGCAGCGACTCGGTGCAGCGCCACTCCTCGCTGTCCGGGTAGGCGTCGATGATGGCCTGGAGGGAGGCGTTCGGACGGGGGTCGGACTCGCCGAGCGCGCCCAGGACCCGCCGTACGTACGTCTCGTCGCTGCCGCCCAGGGAGCGTAGCTCGGTCACGTCCATGCCGCCCTCGGTCAGCGTGCCCGTCTTGTCCAGGCAGACCGTGTCGACGCGCGCGAGGCCCTCGATCGCGGGCAACTCCTGGACGAGGCACTGCTGTCGCCCGAGCCGGATGACACCGATCGCGAACGCGACGGAAGTGAGGAGGACCAGGCCCTCCGGGACCATCGGGACGATGCCGCCGACCGTACGGGCGATCGAGTCCTTCAAGTCGTTGTCCTTGACGACCAGTTGGGTGATCACCAGGCCGATCGCGGCCGGAACCATCATCCAGGTCACGTACTTGAGGATCGTCGAGATGCCGGTACGGAGTTCCGAGTGGACGAGAGTGAAACGGGAGGCCTCTTCGGCGAGTTGGGCGGCGTACGCCTCGCGGCCGACCTTCGTGGCCGTGAAGGCACCGCCGCCCGCGACGACGAAACTGCCCGACATGACCGGGTCGCCGGGCTGCTTGACGACGGGATCCGCCTCGCCGGTGAGCAGCGACTCGTCGATTTCCAGCCCGTCGGCCTCGATGCACTCGCCGTCCACGACGATCCTGTCGCCGGGGCCGATCTCGATGACGTCCCCGAGGACGATGTCGGAGGTGCTCACCTCGCAGGCGACGCCGTCGCGGCGGACCGTGGGCTTGGCCTCGCCGATCACCGCGAGGGAGTCCAGGGTCTTCTTCGCCCGCCACTCCTGGATGATGCCGATGCCCGTGTTGGCGAGGATGACGTAGCCGAACAGGGTGTCCTGGAACGGGGCGACGAACATCATGATCAGCCAGAGCACGCCGATGATCGCGTTGAACCGGGTGAAGACGTTGGCGCGGACGATCTCGGCGATGCTGCGGCTGCTGCGTACGGGGATGTCGTTGACCTCGCCGCGGGCGACGCGGTCGGCGACTTCGGCGGCGCTGAGGCCCGGGGCGCGGGCGCCCTCGCCGGGTGCGCCTCCGCCGGGCGCCTTGCCCGGCGGGGTGCCGGGGAGGGGGACCGGGTGCACAGGATCGAGTTCGGCGCCGGCGTCGATGTGCGTCATGCGTTCGACGGTACGTGCGGATTTGGGGCTTCACCCGGTGAGTGGGGCAAAGATCCGACCTGGGGAGGAGAGTGGGGTGAGGAGTGGTGCGGTGGTTGTAGTCGGGGGTGCGTAGGGGTCGGCGGGTGGGGGTGGTGGTGGGGCGGGTTCGCCCCTGCCGCTCTTACCCGCCCCATCCTGTTCCTGGGGGCTGCCGCCCCCAGACCCCCGCTTCGCCCTGAAGGGGCCTCGTCCTCAAACGCCGGACGGGCTGAAATGCCCGGCCCGGATGGGAATGCCTACTCCGACTGCGTCCTCTTGATCGCCGCCTCCCGACCCCGGACGTACCAGATGCCGATCAGGCCCAGGCCCGTGCCCGCGAGGCATGTCCAGACCCACCACTCGTGGTTGTGGTCCTCGTACCAGCCGTAGAACGGGAGCTGGGCCAGGAAGAGGACGAACCAGAGGAGGGTGAGGCCCGTGATGGTGGCGACGACCGGGCCCTCCAAGGGCTCCGGCGCCTCGTGCTTCGGTGTCCACTTCGCCATGCGCACAGCTTACGAGGCTGCCCCGCGGGTGCTCCGCAGGCCCATGGCTGCCCTTGTGCGGCAAGGGTCTACGCGCGGAGATGGCCATTCCGACCCCATATGTTCATACTGAAACGACTTGAGCCTGGCTCTTTTCTTTCGTATGAAACGCCAACAGAAACACGAGTGCACATGTCCACCTCGGCCCCTGCCAAGGCTCCCTCCCGGGCCCCCGGTGCCCTTGACCGCCATTTCAAAATCTCGGAGCGGGGCAGCACCCTGTCCCGGGAGGTTCGCGGCGGTTTCGCCACCTTCTTCGCGATGGCCTACATCATCGTGCTGAACCCGATCATCCTCGGCAGCGCCAAGGACATGTACGGCCACCAGCTCGACAACGGCCAGCTGGTCACCGCCACCGCCGTGACCGCCGCCTTCACCACGCTGCTCATGGGCGTCGTCGGCAACGTGCCCATCGCGCTCGCGGCGGGACTCGGGGTCAACACCGTCGTCGCGCTCCAGCTCGCGCCGCGTATGTCCTGGCCGGACGCCATGGGGATGGTCGTACTCGCCGGGTTCATCGTGATGCTGCTCGTCGCCACGGGGCTTCGTGAGCGGGTCATGAACGCCGTGCCGCTCGGGCTGCGCAAGGGCATCGCGATCGGTATCGGGCTGTTCATCATGCTGATCGGGCTCGTCGACTCCGGGTTCGTGACCCGGATCCCGGACGCCGCGCAGACCACCGTGCCGCTGCAACTCGGCGGTGACGGTCACCTCAATGGCTGGCCGGTGCTCGTCTTCGTCCTGGGGGCCCTGCTCACCCTCGCGCTCATCACCCGCAAGGTGCCCGGCGCGATTCTGATCTCGATCGTCGCCATGACCGTGCTGGCCGTGGTCATCAACGCGGTCGCGACCGTGCCCTCCTGGGGACTCACCACGCCCAAGTGGCCCGGCAATCCGGTCGCCAGCCCCGACTTCGGGCTCATCGGCAAGGTCAGCCTCTTCGGCGGGTTCGACAAGGTCGGCGTGCTGACCGGCACGCTCTTCGTCTTCACCGTCCTGCTCTCGTGCTTCTTCGACGCGATGGGCACGATCATGGGCGTCAGCGACGAGGCCAGGCTGACCGACGCCCAGGGCAACATGCCCGGCATCAACAAGGTGCTGTTCGTGGACGGCATCGCCGTCGCCGCCGGCGGCGCCAGTTCCTCCTCCGCCACCACCTGCTTCGTCGAGTCCACCGCCGGTGTGGGGGAGGGGGCGCGGACCGGGTTCGCGAACGTCGTCACCGGTTCGCTCTTCGCCGTCGCGCTGTTCCTGACCCCTGTGGCTACGATGGTCCCGTCGCAGGTCGCCACCCCGGCCCTGCTCGCCGTCGGCTTCCTGATCCTGGCCGGTTCGGTCAAAGAGATCGACTGGGCCGACCACACGATCGCCGTCCCGGCCTTCGTGACGATGGTGATGATGCCGTTCACCTACTCGATCACCAACGGCATCGGCATGGGCTTCATCACCTTCGTGGTGCTGCGGCTGGCGGCGGGGCGCGGGCGGGAGATCCCGGTCGCCATGTACGTCGTCGCCGCCGTCTTCGGGTTCTACTACCTGATGCCGGCGTTGGGTCTGACCTGACCTGACCTGACCTGACCTGACCTGACCTGACCTGACCTGACCTGACCTGACCCATCCCATCCCGTCGGGCCTGGTCGCGGGGTGTTTTACGGCACCCCGTAGAACTTCTCCGTCTCCTCGACGGCGGTCTGGAACCGCTCGTCGAAGTCGTCACGAACGAGCGTCCGGACCACGTAGTCCTGCACGCTCATCCCCCTTTTCGCCGCATGGTCCCGGAGCCGGTCGAGCAGCTCCCCGTCTATCCGCAGGCTGAGCACGCTGGTCCCCATGGAGACGAGGGTCGCGGGCCGGTACGGGACGGCGGGGGGCTTTTTGCGTTCGGTTCACTCGTATGGGTGATGTGGAGGTTCCGTGGCCCTCATCACGGGCACCTCGGCGTGTTTCGAGTGGTCTTTAGTCAGAGTAATGAGTTACGCTAAAGAACATGCCGGACCTAACCCATGGCGACGACGCTGCCGCCGTGAACTCCCTGCGCTCCGCCGTGATGCGCCTGTCGCGCCGACTCAAGCACCAGAGGGTCGACGAGTCACTGAGCCCCACCGAGATGTCGGTGCTGGGCACCCTTGCCCGCTGCGGCTCGGCCACGCCGGGCGAGCTGGCCCGCAAGGAGCATGTGCAGCCGCCCTCCATGACTCGTATCGTCGCGTTGCTGGAGGGCAAGGGCCTGGTCCGGCTGGAGCCGCATCCCGAGGACCGGCGTCAGAAGGTCGTCACCCCGACCGAGACCGCCGAAGCCATGCTCGAAGAGAGCCGCCGCAGACGGAACGCCTGGCTGGCCGGTCTGGTCGAGGACCTGGACGAGGACGAGTGGGCCAAACTGCGCGCCGCCGCCCCCGTACTGGAGAAGCTCGCACATCTGTAAGCAGGACCCCGCAAGGAGGCGATTACCTTTGAGTTCGGGAACCGGAGCAGACTCCGCACCCGCACCAGCCGCCCACGACTCCCAGCCCGCTCCCTATCCCACAGCTCCCCGTCCCACAGCTCCCCATCCCGCCGCGCCTGCGGCTCCCGCCGCACCCGCGACTCCCGCCTCGGCCGTGGTTTCTGCCGCGCCGGTGACTTCCTCCGCGGCTGTCGATCGCCCGGAGCCGTCCGCCGGTCCCCCCGCGCCTTCCGGCGAGGTGGAGTCCCCCCGCCCAGGCTCCCGCGGCGCGATGTTCAGTTCCCTGAAGGTCCGGAACTACCGCCTCTTCTTCCTCGGCCAGGTCGTCTCCAACATCGGGACCTGGATGCAGCGCATCGCCCAGGACTGGCTGGTCCTCAGCCTCACCGGCTCCTCGACCGCCGTCGGCATCACGACCGCGCTGCAGTTCCTGCCGATGCTGCTCTTCGGCCTGTACGGCGGTGTCCTCGTCGACCGGCTGCCCAAGCGCCCCACGCTGCTCGTCACACAGGCGATGATGGCCGTCACCGGCCTCGCGCTCGCCGCCCTGACCCTCACGGGTGGGGTCGAGGTCTGGCACGTCTACCTCGCCGCCTTCGCCGTCGGTCTCGCCACGGTCGTCGACAACCCGGCCCGGCAGTCCTTCGTGTCCGAGTTGGTCGAGCCCGACCAGCTCCAGAACGCCGTCAGCCTCAACTCCGCGAACTTCCAGTCCGCGCGCCTCGTCGGACCCGCCGTCGCCGGTGTGATGATCACCGGCGTCGGCACGGGCTGGGCCTTTTTCTTCAACGGTCTGTCCTTCGTCGCCCCCATGGCCGCCCTGCTCCTCATGCGCGGCCGTGAACTGCGCGCCGTGGAACGGGCGCCGCGTGCCAAGGGGCAGTTGCGCGAGGGCCTGCACTATGTCGCCGGGCGACCCGAGCTGATCTGGCCGATCGTACTCATCGGGTTCATCGGTACCTTCGGCTTCAACTTCCCGGTCGTCCTCTCGGCCTACGCGGACGACGTCTTCCACGCGGGAGCCGGCGCGTACAGCCTCTTCAACACCCTGATGGCGGTCGGCTCCCTGACCGGCGCCCTGCTCGCCGCCCGGCGCGGTACGGCCAGGCTGCGCGTCCTCGTCGCGGCGGCCGTGGCCTTCGGCGCGCTGGAGGTCGTGGCCGCGTTCGCCCCGTCCCTGTGGCTGTTCGCGCTGCTGATGATCCCGATCGGCATCGCCGGCCTCACGGTCAACGTCACGGCGAACACCTCGGTCCAGATGGCCACCGACCCGGCCATGCGCGGCCGGGTCATGGCCCTGTTCATGATGGTCTTCATGGGCGGTACGCCGCTGGGCGCACCGGTGGTCGGCTGGATCACCGACGCGTACGGCCCCCAGGTCGGCCTCGCTTTCGGCGGCGTCGTCGCGACGGCCGCCGCTCTGGCTGTCGGCCTGGTTCTGGCCCGGGTGGGCGGTCTGAAGGTCTCCGCCGTCTGGAACTCCGGACACCCGCGCGTCAGCTTCGTCAAGCGGGAGGAACAGGCAGAGCGAGCAGAGCAAGACGTGCAAGAGGTGCGGGACGGGGAACGGCGGGAGCCCGTGACTTCCGGGGCGTGAGTACGGTGAGCGCCATGAGTGCCACGAACACCGTCAGACTGTTCGCCGCCGTACTGCCGCCAGCGGACGTCTCCGAGCAACTCGCCTACGCGGTGGCCGGGTTGAGGGGCCTGCCGGGTGCGGACGGGCTGCGGTGGACCGGCGTACCCGGCTGGCACTTCACCCTCGCCTTCTACGGCGAGGTGGCCGAGGGCGTCGTACCGGACCTGTCGGAGCGGCTGGCGCGGGCCGCGCGGCGTACGGACGCGTTCGCACTGGCGGTGCGCGGCGGCGGGCAGTTCGGGCACGGGCGGGCGCTGTGGGCGGGCGCCGCCGGTGAGGTGGACGCGCTGCGTCTGCTGGCGGACCGCGCGGAGGCGGCGGGGCGGAAGGCGGGCGTCGACATGGGGGAGCACCGGCACTACAAGCCCCACCTCACCGTGGCGCGCAGCCGCGAGGCCTTCGAGGTGCGGCCGTACGCCGAGGCCCTGGACGCCTTCACCAGCCGCACGTGGACGGTGGACGACCTGGCGCTCGTACGCAGCAATCTGCCGAAGTCGGGGGTGCCGGGGGAGCAGCCCCGGTACGAGGTGGCCGCCCGTTGGTCCCTCGGCGCGGCCGGTTAGGCTCGGCGGCGTGAATCCGAAAATCCGGAACCGGGTGATGGCCGGTGTGCTCGTACTGATGTTCATGGTGGTGGCGGTGGCGGCGGCGGTCGGGAAGTGACGCGGAAGCAGCGCGGGAAGTGGCGTAGGCAGGGCCTCGCGCACGTCGCCTTCCGACCGCCGCCCACCTGCTAGGGCTGCTGCCCGCTCACCAGGCGAAGGCCTCCGGTGACGGGCCGGGGCCCGGGAAGATCTCGTCGAGCGAGGCCAGCAGCTCCTCGCTCAGCTCCAGCTCGGACGCCCGTACCGCCGACTCCAACTGCTCCGCGGTGCGCGGGCCGACGATCGGGCCGGTGACACCGGGGCGGGTGAGCAGCCAGGCCAGAGCCGCCTCGCCGGGCTCGATGCCGTGCTTGTCGAGCAGGTCCTCGTACGCCTGGATCCGGGCGCGTGAGGTGGGATCGGCGAGGGTGTCGGCCGCGCGGCCACTGGCACGCCGGCCGCCCTGGACCTCCTTCTTGATGACGCCTCCGAGCAGCCCGCCGTGCAGCGGCGACCAGGGGATGACGCCGAGCCCGTACTCCTGCGCGGCCGGGATGACCTCCATCTCGGCGCGCCGTTCCGCGAGGTTGTAGAGGCACTGCTCGCTGACGAGCCCGATGGTGCCGCCGCGCCGGGCGGCGATCTCGTTGGCCTGGGCGATCTTGTACCCCGGGAAGTTGCTCGAACCCGCGTAGAGGATCTTCCCCTGCTGTACGAGCACGTCGACCGCCTGCCAGATCTCCTCGAACGGAGTCGAGCGGTCGATGTGGTGGAACTGGTAGACGTCGATGTAGTCGGTCTGGAGGCGCTTCAGCGACGCGTCCACCGCACGGCGGATGTTGAGCGCGGAGAGCTTGTCGTGGTTGGGCCACGCCTCGCCCTCGGCGGCCATGTTGCCGTACACCTTGGTGGCGAGGACCACCTTGTCGCGCCGCTCACCGCCCTGGGCGAACCAGTTCCCGATGATCGATTCCGTACGGCCCTTGTTCTCGGCCCAGCCGTAGACGTTGGCGGTGTCCACGAAATTCAGCCCCGCGTCCAGCGCCGAGTCCAGGATCTTGTGACTGGTGGGTTCGTCGGTCTGAGGTCCGAAGTTCATGGTGCCGAGGACGAGTCGGCTGACCTTGAGTCCCGTGCGTCCGAGCTGCGTGTACTTCATGACTGTTCAGCCAACGTCGTGGAGTGCGCTCTAGGCAAGGGGGGGCGGGGGGCGGCGTCGGGCATTGACGCCGCCCTGTGGTCGGTGCCTGCTGCCGGGCGGTCCCACCCGGGGCCGCCCGGCAGGGGCGTGGCTGTCGTCAGAGCTGGGCGAACATGCCGGGCTCGTAGTCGCCGGCGGGCTGCTGGACGATGACGTTCATCCGGTTGAAGGCGTTGATGAGGGTGATGGTGAGGACCAGTGCGGTGAGCTGCTCCTCGTCGTAGTACTTGGCGGCGTTCGCCCAGGCCTCGTCCGTGACACCTCCGGCCGCGTCCGCGATGCGGGTGCCCTGCTCGGTCAGTTCCAGTGCGGCGCGTTCGGCGTCGGTGAAGACCTTGGCCTCGCGCCAGGCCGCGACCAGGTGGAGGCGCTGTGCGGTCTCGCCCGCGGCGGCGGCGTCCTTGGTGTGCATGTCGGTGCAGAAGCCACAGCCGTTGATCTGGCTGGCGCGGAGCCGCACCAGCTCCTGCGTCGCTTCCGGCAGGGCCGAGTCCGCCGCCGCCCTGCCCGCCGCGACGAGGTGCTTCGTGGCCTTGGCGGCGAGGGGGCTGGCGAAGAGGTTCAAACGGGCTTCCATGGTGGGCTCCTCCGTCTTTGCTGCTGCCTTTGTCGGGCGTTACACACGAATGACGGGACGGAGCGGCGGGATGTGACATGCGAGAGAGAATGTGATGTGGGTCTCGTCGGCGCCCGTGGGTGAGGTTTCGTGTCGCCGGGGTGTCGAATGCGTCGGTTCCCGATCGACGTGGGAGTGAAGGAAGCACATCCCAGGACTTCAGACCTCAGAACCCAGGAGCACACCACCGTGACCGACAGCGTGACCGTGACCGCGGACCTGGCCATCTCCCTCGACGGCTTCATCGCCGGCACCGGTGTCACCCTCGACAACCCGGGAGGTGACGGCGCCGAGCCGCTCTTTGAGTGGATCCACAACCTGGCGAGCTGGCGGGAGCGCCAGGGCATGACCGGCGGGGAGGAGAACCGCGACTCCGAGCTGATGCGCGAGTGGTTCGACGCCACCGGAGCGGTGGTCATGGGCCGGATGATGTACGACACCGGCGAGAAGTTCTGGGGAGACAACCCCCCGTTCCGGACCCCGGTGTTCGTGCTCACCCACCGCCCTCGGCCCAGCCTGGTCAAGGAGGGCGGCACCACCTTCACCTTCGTCACCGACGGCATCCACAGCGCCCTCGACCGGGCGAAGGAGGCGGCCGGGGGCCGGAACGTCGACATCGCGGGCGGGGCGAACACGGTGCGGCAGTACCTCGCGGAGGGGCTCGTCGACGAACTGCAACTGCACGTCGTACCCGCGCTCCTCGGCGACGGCCTGCGGCTCTTCGAGGGGCTGGGCCCCGGGCGGCGGACCCTTGAGCAGGTCAGGGTGGTCGGCACGCCTCTCGCCACCCACCTGAAGTACCGCTTCGTGGCAGTTGGTTGCTAGATGCTAGTCGCGCGGGAACTCGTCCGTCTTGAGGGTGAGGTCGACGACGGTGTCGCCAAGGTCCACGTCGTCGCCGAAGGGGAGCTTCGTCTCGGTCGCGTACTCGCCGTTCTTGGGGTGGGTGTAGAGGAAGCACCTGCCCTGGTAGGGATCGGCGATGAGGTAGACGGGGACTTCGGCCTCGGCGTAGGCGGACTTCTTGGGGCCGTAGTCGTTCGCGGCCGTCTTCTTCGAGATCACCTCGGCGACGAACTCGACGTCCTGATAACGCCAGCGGCCCTTGTCGTCCTTGGTTGCGCCGTCGGCCATGAGCGTGACGTCGGTGGCGAAGCCGTTGAGGTCGCCTGGGTAGTCGATGCGGACGTCGGACTTCAGCCGCTTGCGCGAGTACTTCGTGCGCAACTGCTCGACGATGTCCAGGATGATCTCCCAGTGGGTGTCCCGCTGCGGCGACATGAAGATGTTCCCCCCGACGATCTCTACCTTGTATCCATCGGGGATGGGGCTCTTCTCAAGCCACTCGAACATCGTGTCGAGCGTCAGCTTGTCGCTGTTGTCGTCGATGTCGGCCATCTCGATCCTGTCTTAAGGGACGGTCACCGTGGCACTCCTCCCCGGCTGTGCCGGACGAGCGCAGCCGTGCAGTACAACGATACGCACGGTGACCATGGCGCGCCCGGATTCGGTCAGTCGGTTTCAGCCCCGTACCGCTCCCCCAGATCCCAGGCCTCGTACAGCGAGTCCGCGAAGGCCCCCGCGATCTTGTGCTCGCCGTTCGCGTTGGGATGCGTGCCGTCGTACGTGTCGTGGTGGATGTCGTACGACGCCGGGGGCGACGTCAGGAGCAGGGGGGAGCGGGGCTCGTCGAGGTCGGCCACCGTTTTCGCCAGGAGTTCGTTGAAGCGGATGACCTGGGCGGCGAAGGGCGGGTCCGTCTCCGCGCGGACGTTCGGGATCACCGGGAGCAGGGCGATGGCGACGCGCGGGCTGGAGCGTCGTGCCTCGGCCACGAAGAGGCGGACGTTCTCCGCCGTCTGCTCCGCGTCCGTGTAGAAGCCGAGGTCGATCAGGCCCAGGGAGACCAGCAGGACGTCCGGCTTGTGGACGCGTACCGCGTCCGCGATGAGCGGGGTCAGGTGGTGCCAGCCCTCGCCCCAGCCGGCCAGGTGGGCGCGGGGGAAGTCCGGGTCGGCGTACTCGTACGAGTCGGCGGAGTCCGTCGCCTTGTCGTACAGCGCCTCGCGCGGGCCGACGATCCGGAACGGGCCGCCGTACGTCTCCCGCAGGTGCTGCCACAACCGGTAGCGCCAGGTGTGTTCGCCGGCACTGCCGATGGTCATGGAGTCGCCTACGGGCATCAACCTGAGCATCCGCTCATGATGAGGGATACGGGGAGGGGCGTGGGACGCGTGCGGTGTGTGAGTCGGGCCACCCGGTGTCAGGTGTATGTCGGCTTGCGGGCAGTTGTACGTCGGTGAGCGGGCGATCCGGCACCGATCCCCACGGACCCGGCGGCTGATTCGGCGGGCGCTCAGGGTCATGGGCCTCGTATCGATCGCCGGGATGGCACGCTTGAGGGCATGCGCCGATCGCTCGCCCTCCTCGCCGGGGGCCTACTCGTCGGGGCGCTCGCCGCGCCCGCCTCCGCTGCCGACGGTGATGAGGACTTCACCATCAAGGACCCGCGGATCACCGAGTCCAGCGGTCTCGCCGCCTCCCGCCAGCACCCCGGCGTCTACTGGACCCACAACGACAGTGACGACGGCGCCTTCCTGTACGCGATCGACAGCGCGACCGGGCAGACCGTCGCCACCGTCACCATGACCGGCGTGGGCACGCCCCGTGACATCGAGGCCATCTCCATCGGGCCGAACAACCAGATCTACGTCGGCGACATCGGCGACAACGATGGTGTGACCTGGGACTATGTCTGGATCTACCAGCTCGCCGAGCCCAAGGTGCTGAAGAACGAGACGATCCGCGCCACGCAGTACGTCGTGAAGTACTCGGACGGTTCGCGCGACGCGGAGTCCCTCGTCGTGCACCCGAAGACGGGGCGCGTCTACATCATCGACAAGCAGGAGGACGGCGGCCATCTGTACGCCGGCCCGGCAAAGCTCTCCTCCGCCGGCACCAATGTCTTCAAGCCCGTCGCCGCCGTCGACATGTGGGCCACCGACGCCGCCTTCTCGCCCGACGGGCAACAGCTGGCCGTACGCGGGTACTTCGGAGGCGTCTCCTACGCCTGGAACGGCGGAAGGCTCAAGCGGCAGGGGCAGCTCGACGTGCCCCTGCAGGGGCAGGGGGAGTCGGTCACGTACAGCCGTGACGGTTCCAAGGTCATGTACGGGAGCGAGGGCGCCGAGAGCGGGGTCACGGCCGAGGACGCTCCTTCGTACGGCGCGTCCGGTGGCTCCGACTCGGCTTCCGGCAACGGGAGTTCGGCCTCGGGTGCCGAGGAGGGCGGGGGCTCGGAGGGGAACGTCAGGACCGGGGCCATCGCTGTCGGTGTGCTCTTCGTCGTCTATCTCGGGGTGAAGAGGCTGCGGCGGCGGCCGTCGTCGTGATCGTCCCGGTGGGTATCCGGGTACCCAGGTATCAGGGTGTCGGGGACTCCGGTCATTCGGTCATTCGGGCAGTCGCGTTCGCGGTGGTTCCGGGGTTCGTCGAGGCGGCCCCGGTAGTGCTGTGCCGGCTCTGGTCCGTCACCCTCGTTGCTCTCGCGCGTGCCGTTCGACCCAGACCTCCAGGCCGTCCAGGATGCGTTGCAGGCCGAACTCGAAGTGGTCGAAGGCGGGGCTCCACGCGTCGTCGGCCAGGTTGGCGAGGACCGGGTAGCGGCCGGTGGCCATGATCTCCGTGAGGACCGGGAGGTGGGCCTCCCAGAACTCGGTGTCGGTGAGGCCCGTACGGCGTTCGGCCTCCTGCTGGTAGACCTGGGTGCGCGCGGCGCCGACGACGTACCCGTCGACCATGATGACCGCCGACACCAGTTCGGGGTCGGACAGGCCCATCGGTTTGATGCGCGACAGGATCGCCTCCATGCCGTCGAGCGCGCTGGGGCCCAGGATCGGGCGGGACTGGTTGACCTGGAGCAACCAGGGGTGGCGGCGGTACAGGCCGAGGGTGGCGCGGGCCATCGCCTCCAGGGTCGCGCGCCAGCCGTCGTCGCCCAGGGCGGCCGGGTTGTGGTCGGGGCGCTGGACGCGGTCGAGCATGAGGTCGAGCAGCTCGCCCTTGCCGGGGACGTACCGGTACAGCGACATGGTGGCGGTGCCGAGGGCGGTGGCCACACGGCGCATGGAGACCGCGTCGAGCCCCTCCTCGTCCGCGATCCGGACGGCCGCCTCCACGATCCGGTCGACGGAGAGGCCCGGCTTGGGGCCACGGCTGGGGCGCCGGCCCGTTTCCCACAGCAGGTGGAGCGTGCGGGTGACATCGCCGCTGCCACTGGTCTGCGTACCGCCGCCGCCGTTCTTCATGGGTGCAGCTTAATTCCCCGCGCGAAAACTGCATACGTCGTACGCTGAATCGAGTACGGTGTACACAGTTGTTGGGTCGGTGACGGGTGGAGGGTTCTATGACCGGCGGATTCGCGGTGCGAGCCGAGGCGCTGGAGAAGCGGTACGGCGAGAAGCGCGCCCTGGACGGCTTCGACCTGGCCGTGCGGGAGGGGACGGTGCACGGACTGCTCGGACCGAACGGCGCGGGCAAGACCACGGCCGTACGCATTCTGTCCACGCTCGTACGGCTGGACGGCGGGCAGGCCCAGGTGGCGGGCATCGACATCGCCCGGCAGCCGCGGGAGGTGCGGGCGCGGATCGGCCTGACCGGGCAGTACGCGGCTGTGGACGAGGTGTTGACGGGGCGTCAGAACCTGGAGATGTTCGGCCGGTTGTTCCATCTGGGCGGGCGGCGGGCCCGGCAGCGGGCCACCGAGCTGCTGGAGCAGTTCGACCTGGCCGACGCGGCGGGCAAGGGTGTCGACAAGTACAGCGGAGGCATGCGGCGCCGCCTCGACCTCGCCGCCTCCATGATCCTGGCCCCGTCCGTGCTCTTCCTCGATGAGCCGACGACCGGGCTCGACCCCCGCAGCCGGGGCGAAGTCTGGCAATCCGTGCGGGAGTTGGTGGCGAGCGGTACGACGGTTCTGCTCACGACGCAGTATCTGGAGGAGGCCGACAAGCTGGCGTCCCGGATCACCGTGATCGACCAGGGGCGGGCCATCGCGGACGACACCCCGGACGGGCTGAAGAACACGATCGGGGGCGACCGGATCGAGGTGGTCGTCACCGAGCGGGCCGACATCCCGAGGGTGGTGAAGGTGGTCGCCCGCGTCTCGGACGGCGAACCCGATGTGGACGAGGCCGAGTCGAGGGTGCACGCCTCGGTGACCGACCGGGTGTCGGCGCTCACCGAGGTCGCCCGCACCCTCCAGGACGAGGGTGTCCCGGTCGAGGACATCGGGCTGCGCAGGCCGAGCCTCGACGATGTGTTCCTGCGGCTGACGGGACACCGCACGGAGACGAAGGACGAGAAGAACGCCGAGAGCGCGAAGGGGACGGCAGCATGAGCGTGGTGGATGTGGCGGACGCGGGCGGGGCGGTGGCCGACCGAGGCCGGGTGTACTGGCTGCTCTCCGACTGCTGGAACGTGGTCCGGCGCGGCCTGACCCACTACCAGCGCCAACCCATCAACATCGCTTGGCAGTTGGGCTTCCCGATCCTCTCCGTGCTGTTGTACGGGTATGTCTTCGGCAGCGCCATGACGGTACCGGGGGGAGGCGACTACAAGGACTTCCTGATGCCGGGCATGTTCGTGATGACGATGGCGTTCGGGTTCATCAACACGGCGACCGTCGTGGTGTACGACTCCACGAAGGGTGTCATCGACCGCTTCCGCTCGATGCCGATGGCGCCCTCGGCGGTCGTCGCCGGGCGCGGGATCACCGATCTGGTCGTCGCCTGCGCGGAGTTGGGCATCATGATGCTCACCGCGTTCGCGATGGGCTGGCGTCCGGAGGGCGGGCCCGGCTTCGTGGCCGCGTTCGGGCTGCTGCTGTGGCTGCGGTTCTCGCTGATCTGGCTCGGCGTGTGGCTCGGCCTCATCGCGCCCAATCCGGAGGCGGCGGGCGGCCTGTTCGCGGTCGCCTTCCCCCTGACCATGATCTCCAGCATCTTCGTGGCCCCCCAACTCATGCCCGATTGGCTGGGGTTCGTGGCCGCGTGGAACCCGATCTCGTCCACCGCCGCGGCGGCACGCGACCTGTTCGGGACACCGGTCGGCGACGGCGACTCGTGGGTGGAAGGGCATGCGCTGCTGATGGCGGGCGTGTGGCCGGCCGTACTGACGCTGATCTTTCTTCCCCTGGCGGTACGGAGGTTCCAGAAGCTGAGCCGCTGAGCCGCTGAGTGGCGGACGGCTGCTGGACGCCGTGCACATCCCGGGCTGCCGCGAGTATTGACGTGGGCATGTTGTGTCAGTTTCCTGGGAGGTGCGCGGTATGTGGGAGCGCTCCCATCGATTCCGGGGCCGCGCCTCCCGAGAGGAACGAGCGACATGTTCCGCTTCTCCAATTTCCGCGGCTCCCGCAGCTGGCGACGAGCGATGTGTTCTGTTGCCGCCGTGCTCCTGCTCCCGCTGGGAGCCGGTGTGCAGGCCGCCCACGCGGCGGACGCCGATGCGGCGGACGTCCGTGCGGCAGCCGCCGGCGCCGGCTACTGGCACACCAGCGGGCGTCAGATCCTGGACGCGGCCGGGCAGCCGGTCCGGATCGCCGGCATCAACTGGTTCGGCTTCGAGACCAGCAACAACGTGGTGCACGGACTCTGGTCCCGCGACTACAAGAGCATGATCGACCAGATGAGGACGCTCGGCTACAACACCATCCGACTGCCGTACAGCGATGACATCTTCAAGTCCTCGGCCGTCCCCAACAGCATCGACTTCAGCGGCGGCAAGAACGCCGACCTTCAGGGTCTGGGCTCCCTCCAGATCATGGACAAGCTGGTCGCGTACGCCGGTCAGACCGGCCTCAAGGTCGTCCTGGACCGGCATCGGCCGGACGCGGCCGGGCAGTCGGCGCTCTGGTACACCTCGGCGGTGCCCGAGTCGACATGGATCGCCAACCTGAAGGCGCTGGCGGCGCGTTACTCCGGTCAGGACGCGGTCATCGGCATCGACCTGCACAACGAGCCGCACGATCCGGCCTGTTGGGGCTGCGGTGACACGACGAGGGACTGGCGGCTGGCGGCGCAGCGGGCGGGCAACGCGGTGCTGTCGGTCAATCCGCAGCTGCTCGTGTTCGTGGAGGGGGTGCAGACGTTCAACGGGGTCTCCGGCTGGTGGGGCGGCAACCTGATGGGGGTCGCGCAGTATCCGGTGCAGCTGGATGTGGCGAACCGGGTGGTGTACTCGGCCCACGACTACGCGACGAGCGTCGCCCAGCAGAGCTGGTTCAGCGACCCCTCGTTCCCCGCCAACATGCCGGGGATCTGGGACAAGTACTGGGGCTACATCTTCAAGCAGAACATCGCGCCGGTGTGGGTGGGGGAGTTCGGCACGACCCTCCAGTCGACCGTGGACCAGCGGTGGCTGGCCGCACTGGTCGACTATCTGCGCCCGACAGCGACCTACGGCTCGGACTCCTTCCACTGGACCTTCTGGTCGTGGAACCCCAACTCCGGTGACACGGGCGGGATCCTGAAGGACGACTGGTCGACCGTGGACACCGTGAAGGACGGATACCTGGCGAGCGTCAAGGCGCCGGGCTTCCCGGGGAGCGGTGGCGGCGGGGGAGGGGGCGGCGGTGGTGGCGGTGGCGGCAGTACGGCGGCCTGCGCTGCCTCCTACGCCGTCAGCAGCGACTGGGGCGGCGGGTTCAACGCCGAGGTGAAGGTGACCAATTCGGGGACGGTGGCGCTCAAGTCCTGGAAGGTGACGTGGACTTGGGGCGGATCGCAGTCGATCACGAGCATGTGGAACGCCTCGTACACGCAGTCCGGGGCGACGGTCACCGCTGGGAACGCGGCCCACAACGGGAGCGTGGCGGTGGGGGGTTCGGCGAGCTTCGGGTTCGGGGGAGCGCCGGGGGGCGGGGGCGTGCCTACGGTGAGTTGTACGGCCACGTGAGGCTCTGAGGACGTGGGATGGGGGGTGCCGGGTGACTGGCGCGTCACCGGGCACCCCCATCGACGTATTTGCAGCTCATCTCCATTGGCCTTGGCCCGGTTGCCGGCCGAGGGAGTCGAGCGCTGAAGTCGCGTCTTCCTGCTCAGGCTGCCGATACGCTGCCTTCCCCGGGCGGGCGGAGTGATCGCCTCAGGCGGCTGCCACGGCCTTCTCGCGGCCAACGGCCGTGGCTGCACGGGCGGTGGTCTTGGCCGGGGCGGTGCGCCGCAGGCTCTTGAGGCCGATGGTGAGGGCGGCGGTGGTGAGGACGCCCGCGGCGACGGCGGCGACGAACAGCAGTGTCCGGCGGCGAAGACGCCGCCGTACGAGACGGTCAGGGTGCTGCCGAAGGTCATGGTCAGGGCACCGGTGACGGCGCCGCCCGCCATGGAGGCCGGGATCACCCGCAAAGGGGCGGCCAGTGCGAACGGGATGGCGCTCTCGGGGACGAAGGCCAGGCCGAACAGCCAGGCGACCTTTCCATAGGTTCGCTCGGCGGGAGTGAACAACGAGCCACGCACCACGGTGGCCAGTGACAGGGCCAGCGGCGGAACCATGGCGGCCGCCACCACCGTGGCCATGATGGTGAAGTTGAGGCTGTTCGCTGCGGTCTCCACGCCCGTGACAGCGAAGGCGATGGCGGTCCGGCTGATCGTCCCGCTGAGGTCGGAGGAGACCATCAGACCCAGCATGGAGACCGCACCGGCGATCGCACCGGCGACCAGCCCGCCGAGGAAGCCGCCTTGGAAGTTCATGGCGACCATGCCGCCGATGAGGCCGGGAACCAGCGCGGGCAGGCCGGCCATGCTGTAGGCGACATACCCGCCGACGATCGGTGCGAAGAGAGCCAGCGCGGTGACACCGGTCTGCAGCAGCAGCGCGGCCCAAGTGTCGGGCTGGGTCCAGGAACCGTCGTTCAGGAGGGTGGACATCGTCGCGATGATGCCGGGGCCGCCGATGGCGAAGCCGAGGACGGTCAGCAGACCGCCGACCGCGGTGAGGGAAGCGATGTACGGCGTGCTGGAAGCCAGCAATCTGCCGAACCTGATGCCGGTATGGCCGCTGTGGTCGAGGCCGTGCCCCTTGGGGGCGGCCGACAGGGTGGTGGTCCGGTTGCCGGTGTGGTTCATGGTGGGAACTCCGGGGCGTGGGGCGCCGCCTGAGGGCGGCGGCTCGGGGTGTTGACATGGCTGCGGGTGAGGGGCCGGCTGAAGGGGCGGCGGTCGTGTCGACCGGCTGGGAGTGTGACGGGCCGCCGGGGTGCGATGTCACCAGGAGAATCGAGGCCCGGCCCGGGCGCCGCCGTTCACGGGGCGGCCCCCGGGCCAGTCGCGTCCGAGCAGAAGGTGACGAGGCCCGGACGCGCTAGCTACGGCCGGCGGACATCCATGGCAGTCTCACCATTGCGTCGGCTGGAAGGGAGGGGCGACGGGGGGCGACGGTGCCTCGCCGTGATCCGAGGCCCTTCGGCTTCTTATGAGTCGCCAAAGACGAGATTGGAGTTCGTCTGCTCAAGGATCGACCAGGCCCTAGTGTTGACCATGCGATCCTTGCCGTCGATCCAGGCGGAACCGTTGTGAATGCCCGCGATCCAGGCGTCGCCATACTGCCCTTCTACGTAGACGGGTGCGCCCGAGTCACCGGGCGTGGTGAATTTCCCGTCGCACCAGCAGGGGTCGTTTCTCCCGCCGCGGTCCATGGCGTAGCCATCGCTCTGTTGACGCAGAACTGGGCGCCGGACCAGCTCGGCGTGTAGCACCATCCGTAGTTGGTGTAGGAGACCGGGTGGCCGCAGTGGTTGAAGGTCGTCTGCCCGCTCACACACAGCTGCCGGCCCCACCAGAACGTGTCAGGGTCGGCGGTACGCGGTGACAGGTCGAGTGCGGAAGCGGCCTGGCGGTTGGTCATGCCCTGGGCCACCAGCGCGGCCACTTCCCGCTCCCTGCGGTCCCCACGGCGGCATGCAACCCCCTGGCTCCACCGGCCCTACCAGAAGGATTCCCCGCCTCTGATCACCGATTGCTATTGAGCCGTCGGTAGTCACGTACAGACCCGCCACGGCCGCGACCGCACAGGCCACGGTCAGGACGATCGGTACGCAGCCCAGCACCCCTGTTGTGCCGGCGACCGCTGCCCAGCCGAACCGCGTTGCCCGCTCGGCGCGCTGGACCCCGTCACGGTGCTCACGGTCGTCGTCCCAGTCGCGATCAGTCACGTGATCACCCCCGGTCGGCCCGTACGGCAGCTAGGCTTTGTGGTGACATCGCGTGTCGGTCACCGGCCGGGTGAGGCATGGAGGTGTCGGGACATGCCCTTCGGAGGCATTCCTTGTCAGTCGAGTTGAACCACACGATCGTCCACGCACGGGACAACCGGGAGTCCGCGGAATTCTTCGCGAACCTGCTCGGTCTCGAGATCACCGCCGAGTGGGGCCCGTTCAGCGCGGTCGAACTGAACAACGGCGTCACCCTGGACTTCGCCACGGTCCCCGCGGACAGGATCACCCCCCAGCACTACGCCTTCCTGGTCTCGGAGGAGGAGTTCCACGCGGCGTACGCGCTGATCAGGCGGCGCGGTATCGAGCACTACGCCGACCCCCACCGGAAGCAGCCCGGCACGATCAACCACAACGACGGTGGCCACGGCGTGTACTTCATGGACCCGGCGGGTCACGCCATGGAGCTCATCACGGTGCCGTACGGCGGCTGGGCCTCGTAGGCGGATGCGCCGAGGGCCGCACTCCACAGTGGAGAGCGGCCCTCGGTCACTGCTTGTACGGGGTTACAGCTTCTCGATCACGTAGTCGATGCACTTCGTCAGCGCTTCGACGTCCGCCGGGTCGATCGCCGGGAACATCGCCACGCGGAGCTGGTTGCGGCCGAGCTTGCGGTAGGGCTCCGTGTCGACGATGCCGTTGGCGCGCAGGACCTTGGCGACGGCGGCGGCGTCGATCTCGTCCGTGAAGTCGATCGTGCCGATGACCTGCGAGCGCTTGGCCGGGTCGGTGACGAACGGGTTCGCGTACTTGACGTCCTCGGCCCAGCCGTACAGCGTGCGGGCGGAGGTGGCGGTGCGGCGGACCGCCCAGTCCAGGCCGCCCTGGCCGTTGATCCACTCCAGCTGCTCGTTGAGGAGGAACAGGGTGGCGAGGGCCGGGGTGTTGTACGTCTGGTTCTTGCGCGAGTTGTCGATCGCCGTGGGGAGCGAGAAGAACTCCGGTACGTGGCGCCCGCTCGCGTGGATGCGCTCGGCACGCTCGATCGCGGCCGGGGAGAACGCGGCGAGCCAGAGGCCGCCGTCCGCCGCGAAGGACTTCTGCGGGGCGAAGTAGTAGACGTCGGTCTCGGCGACGTCGACCGGCAGACCGCCGGCGCCGGACGTGGCGTCCACGAGGACGAGGGAGCCCTCGTCGGCACCCGGTACGCGCTTGATGGGAGCGGCGACACCGGTGGACGTCTCGTTGTGGGTGAAGGCGTAGACGTCGACGCCCGCCTCGGCCTCCGGGTCCGGGTGGGTGCCCGGGTCCGAGGAGAGGACGGTCGGGTCGGCGAGCCAGGGGGCGAGCTTGGCGGCCTTCGCGAACTTCGAGCTGAACTCACCGAAGGTGAGGTGCTGCGACTTGTTCTCGATCAGGCCGTGCGTCGCGACGTCCCAGAACGCCGTCGAGCCGCCGTTGCCGAGGACGACCTCGTAGCCGTCGGGGAGCTGGAACAGCGAAGAAATGCCCTCGCGCACCTTGCCGACCAGGTTCTTGACCGGGGCCTGGCGGTGGGAGGTACCGAGGAGGGAGCTACCGGTGGCGGCCAGCGCGTCCAGCGCTTCCGTCCGCACCTTGGAGGGGCCCGCGCCGAAACGTCCGTCGGCGGGCTTGATGTCAGCGGGAATCTGGATCTCAGCCACGGGGGGAGCGTAGCCGTTTTGGGAAACGTGGACGCAACGTGGTCCGTCCGGTGAGACGCGCTCCGCGGGTTTGACGGGGGTTGGGGGGGCGCCCGTCCCTGGGGGCTGCCGCCCCCAGACCCCCGCTTCGGCCCTGAAGGGGCCTCGTCCTCAAACGCCGGACGGGCTGAAGATCAGCCCCTCAGCGTCGGAGTGAAGCGGACCGGGAGTTCCGTCAGGCCCCGTAGCCAGGGGGATGCGCGGCGGGTCAAAGTCTCGGCCGGGACCGCCAGGTCGATGTCCGGGAGGCGGTCCAGGACGACCTCGATGCCCGTCCTCGCGATGACCTCCGCGACCTCCTGCGCCGGGAACGGGCACCGGTGTTCGCCGTGTCCGAAGGAGAAGTGGGCGTTGTTGCCGCCGGTGAGGGCAGAGCCGTGGGTGCGGACCTGGGGGTCGGAGTTGGCGCCCTGGAGGCCGAGGAGGAGCAGGTCACCCGTACGGATGTGCCGGCCGCCCAGGCGGGTGTCGCGGGACGCCCAGCGGCCCGGCATGGTCTGCACGGGCGCGTCCTCCCACAGGACCTCGTTCATCGCCTCGGCGACACTGCTGCGGCCACCGAAGAGGGAGGCCGCGAACCGCTCGTCCGTGAGCATCAGGCGCAGCGAGTTGCCCATCCAGTCGGCGGTCGGGTCGTTCCCCGCCGCGATCATGATCATCAGGTCGTGGGCGATCTCCTCGTCCGTGAAGCCGTACGGGTTCGCGAGCATCCGCGAGACCACGTCGTCCGAGGGCCGCAGCCTGCGGGCGGCCAGCAGCCGGCCCATCGAAGCGACCAGGTGCTGCTGGCCCGCCAGGCCGGTCTCCAGGCCGTCGGTCATGGCGAGCGCCGCGGAGACCAGGGCCGGCCCGTCCTCGTCGGCGAAACCGAAGAGGTGGGCCAGGACGCGTACCGGAAGCAGCATCGCGTACTCCTGGACGAGGTCCGCCTCGCCCCGGACGCAGATCGCGTCGATCAGCTCGTCCGCGAACTTCTCGGTGTACGACCGCAGTTCGACCGGATCGGCCCCCTCCAGGGCGTTGCCGATCATCGTGGCGCGCTCGCGGTGGCGTTCGCCGACGGTGTAGAGGATCGAGGGCTGTCCGCGGCCGATCATCGGCAGGTGCGGCCAGTCGGCGGGGATCCTCTCCCACTGGTTCCACAGCTCCGAGTCCCGGCTGAACAGCACGGAATCTCCGGTGACTTGGTGCAGTTCGCGGTAGCCGAGCACCAGCCAGGCGGGTACGTCCCCGTCGAGCAGCACCGGTGTCACCGGACCGTGTTCGCGCCGCATCTCCCGGTAGAGCCGGTCGGGTTCGATCCGCAACAGGGAGCTGTCGAGGGGGACATGGGCGGCGGTCACCGGGGCGACTCCTCTGTGAGTGCGGGCACTTGGGCATCGTATGAACGCCGGTAGCGGTGCTTGGCGTGTTCCACGAGCGCGATCAGCACCCGCTTGCTGGAATTCCGGGCGCGCGCGTCGCAGTGGACGAGGGGTACGTCGGGGTCGAGGTCGAGCGCGTCGCGGATGGCCTGCGGGGCGAAGTCGGGGCCGCCGAAGTCGTTGCGGGCGACGACGAACGGTGTGCCGTGCCGTTCGAGGCGGTCGATGGCGTACCAGGAGTCGTCGAGACGGCGGGTGTCGACTAGGACGACCGCGCCGAGCGCGCCGGTGAACAGCCGGTCCCAGAGGAACCAGAAGCGTTCCTGGCCCGGCGCCCCGAACAGGTACAGCACGTTGCGGGCGTCGAGCGTGATGCGGCCGAAGTCGAAGGCGACGGTCGTGGCGTTCTTGTCGCGCACCGCGCTGACGTCGTCGACGGCCTCGCCGGCCCGCGTCATCGTCTCCTCGGTACTGAGCGGACGTATCTCGCTGACCGAACGGACGAGCGTCGTCTTGCCGGCGCCGAAGCCGCCGACGACCACGATCTTCAGCCCGTTGTCGGCGGAGGCGCGCAGGGGTGGCCGTGGGTCGGCTTCGGCGCCGACGCTTTCGGCCGGATCAGAGGTTACGGAGTCCAACGAGCACCTGCTCCAGGATGTCGGGGTCGGTAACGGCGGTCCGGCGCGGATGGCGGGCGCTGACGCGGCCCGCGGCGAGGAGGTCGGCGAGCAGGACCTTGGTGATGCCCACCGGCAGCCGCAGCACGGCGGCGACCTCCACCACCGCCGTGGGACGCTCGGCGAGCCGCAGGATCGCCGCGTGCTCGGACTGCATCCCCGGCACCGGATCACACTCGGCGACGACCAGCGTCACCAGGTCGAACGGGTTGTCGGGCGCGGAGCGGCTGCGTCCTCCGGTGAGGGTGTAGAGCCGGTCCGGGGAATCGTCCCTTCCCGGACGGTTCCCCGGTTGTCCCCCCTGTCCATTCATGCCGTACGGGGCTGGGCCGCATGGTGCTGTGTCGTTCGGGGCTGTGCGCGCAGGTGCTCCCCGAGCTGCTCGACGAGTTCGCTCATGTTGTGGCCGACGAGCCCGGCGTCCGCGTCCTCGGCGGTGACGACGGCGAGGTGCGCGCCCTGGCCGGCCTCGACGATGAACAGCACCCCGCCGTAGAACTCGGTCATCGCGGTACGCACTCCTCCGCTGCCGTCCCCGAACTCCACGGACGCGCCGTGCGACAGCGACTGGATGCCGGCGGCGATCGCGGCGAGCTGGTCCGCCTGGTCGACGGACAGCTCCGGCGTACGGCACAGCTTCAGGCCGTCCCGGGAGAGCACGAGCGCGTGCCGGGCACCCGGGGTGCGCTCCAGCAGTCCCTCGATGAGCCAGGTCAGCTTGTCGTCGGCGGTCGTCGGTCCGGGGCCGAGGCCAGTGCCGGTCATGGGGTGGGGTCGCCTTCCGGGTGGGAGGTGGTGGGGGGTGTGGTGGTGGGCGGTGCGGGTGCGGCTTCCGTCGGGATCAAGGGAGCCTGCGCGGGGGCGGCGGAGGGTGCGGGGGTCGGCTCCGGGCCGGCGGCGCTGCCCTGGAGGACCGCCTGATCCGGCACGGTGCCGCGCACGGCCTGCCGGAAACTCCCGAAACGGGCCACACGCTCGCGCGTGTCGTCGGGGTCGGGCGGCGCGAGGGGGATCGAGAACCCCGACTCGTCGGCCTGCGCGCCCCCTCGGGAGCGCTCGGCCTCGGCGAGCGTACGGCCCCGGCGCCGTTGCGGCAGCTCGCCGGGGGGCACCTCCGCGCGGTGGCTCTCCGGGGGCTGCGGTGCGGGGTCGGGGGACTCGTGGGTCGGTACGGGGTCCGGGTCCAGGTCACCGACGGCGGCGCGGGCGGCTGCGTAGGACTGTTCCGCGTACGGCTGTTCCGCGTGGGGCTGCTCCCCGTACGGTTCCCGCGCGTTCGGCTGCTCCTGCGCGTACGGTTCCCGCGCGGAGGGAGCGTTCGTGTACAGCTCCTCCGGGTACGGCCACTCCACGTGGCCCTCTTCCGGGTACGACGCCTGGGGGTGCCGTTCCTGTTCCCGCTCCCCGGAACGGGCTTCCCAGGGTTCGCCGGGTGTGGGCGCCGGGGCCGCGGGCGCCTCCGGTACCGGTTGTGCCGACGGTGTCGGTGTCGGCGGTGGTGGCATCGGCATGGGCAGCGGCTCGGCCGCCACCGTGCTCCCGGCGAGGATGTCCTGCGGGATCAGCACCAGGACGCCGGTGCCGCCGCGCGCGGAGGGGCGGAAGGAGACCGTGAGGCCGTACTTGCGGGCGAGCCGGCCGACGACGGTGAGGCCGAGGCGGGTGCCGGTGAGGCCGCCGAGCCCCGCGCCTTCGGAGTTCCTCCCGCTGCCCTTGGCGTCGCTCCTGCCGTCCTCCCCGGAGACGGCCCGTTCGGCGCGGTGCAACTGCACGTCGCTCATGACCAGGCCGCTGTCCTCCACGGACACGATGACCCCGCCGGGGACCTCCTCGACGTACACGTGGACCTCGGCGGTCGGCGGCGAGAAGTTCGCGGCGTTGTCGAGGAGTTCGGCCAGCGCGTGCATGACACCCTCGGCGGCGTGTCCGGCGACGGCCGCGTCGCTGGCGGAGTGCACGCGCACGCGTTGGTACCCGCTGATACGGCCCATGGCACCGCGCAGGATCGACTCCATGACGATCGGGCGGGCCCAGCGGCGGCCCGAACGGGCGCCCGAGAGGACGGCGATCGAGTCGGCGAGGCGGCCCGCCTGGGCGGTGCGGTGGTCGAGGTGGAGAAGGTCGGCGAGGACGTCCTCGTCCGTGTGCCGGTCCTCCATGGCGCGCAGGTCGGCCAGGGTGCTCGTGGCCAGCGCCTGCATCCGGCCGGCCGCGTTGGCGGTGGCCGCGAGGGCCGCCGCCCGCTCCTGGTTGGCCCGGCGCAGCTCTTCGGTCAGGCGGAGGCTGTCCTCGGTGAGCCGGGTGATCTCGTAGGCCTTCTCCCGCTGGAGGCGGCTGAACTCCTGGGCGGAGGCCTCGGTGAGGCGGGCGCGCTCCCGGGCGAGATCGGCGGACACGCGTGCGCGTTCCCGCTCCAGGTCGGCGGCCGTTCCCGCCCGTACATGGTTCAGTTCCTCGGCGAGGCGGGCGCGGTCGTGCAGCAGACGGCCGGCGTCGTCGGTGGCGACCGCCAGCCGCCGGCCCGACAGACGGGCGGACCTGATGCCGTGGACGGCCACGGTGACGGCCGCGCACAGCAGCAGCGCGGCGACCGCCCCGCCCAGAACGAGCGGGACGCGCGCCTCGTCCGGCGCCCGGGCGACGCCGCCGGCCACCGCGACGGCGGCGAGCGCGGCGGTGAGCAGTGGGGCGGGCAGGAGGGCGCGGTAGGCGGGGCGTTCGCCGGGTTGGCGGGGCGCGGTCATGAAGGGGTCCTCGGTCGGTTCCTGGGTCGGTTCCTCGGCTGTGTCCTCGGTGCTGCCGCCTGGGCCGGCGGGCCCTGCGGGGCGCCTGTGCAATCGGTTTGTGAGCGAGATGTTACTGATGGTGCTCAACTCGCGGTAACTATAGGGGAGTTAGTGAACGAATTGACGGTGTTTCGGTTCGGTCCACACAAACCGTCCACGTTTCCCGGCTTGCCCGGACGGTCACTGTCAGTGGTGGGATGCATGCTGGGGGCATGACGGATCTTCGACCGCTGGAGGCGGAACTGCGGGAGGCGGTCCGGGGCGAGGTCGGTTTCGACGTGACGTCCCGGGCGCTGACCACCATGGACGCGTCGAACTACCGGCGCGTCCCGCTGGGCGTCGTCGCCCCGCGCGACGCGGACGACGTGGCGGCGGTCCTCGCTGTCTGCGGGGCGCACGGCGTCCCGGTCGTGGCGCGCGGCGGGGGCACGTCGATCGCGGGTCAGGCGACGGGTACGGGGGTCGTTCTGGACTTCACCCGGCATATGGACCACCTCCTCTCCCTCAACCACGAGGAACAGACGGCTGTTGTTCAGCCAGGGCTGGTTCTCGACCGTCTTCAGGAGGCCGCCGCCCCGCACGGCCTGCGTTTCGGCCCCGATCCGTCGACCCACGGCCGCTGCACGCTCGGCGGCATGATCGGCAACAACTCCTGCGGTGCGCACTCCGTCGCCTGGGGCACCACCGCGGACAGCGTGCGCGAGCTGACGGTGATCCGCGCGCGCGGCGACCGGCTCCGCCTGGGCCGGAACTGGGCGGGCGCCCCGGACGGCCTGCGACAGCTGGCGGAGGGCGACACGGCACGCCTGCGCACCGGCTTCCCGGACCTCCCCCGCCGCATTTCCGGGTACGCGCTGGACGCCCTGCTCCCCGAGAAGGGCGCGGACGTCGCCCGCTCCTTCTGCGGCTCGGAAGGCACCCTGGGGATTGTCACGGAGGCGGTCGTCCGCCTGGTCGAGGCCCCGCGCGCGCGTGCGCTGGCCGTGCTGGCGTACGGGGACGAGAGCGCCGCGGCGGAGGCGGCGGCAGGGCTGCTGCCGTACGGTCCGCTGACGGTCGAGGGCATGGCCGCCGACCTGGTCCGTACCGCCACGGACCTGCCCCGGGGCGGCGCCTGGCTGTTCGTGGAGACGGGCGGCGAGACCCCGGCGGAGGCACGTGCGCGTGCGGACGCGATCGTGCGTGCGGCGGACGTCAGGAACGCCCTCGTGGTGTCCGACCCGGCCGGCCAACGCGCCCTGTGGCGCATCCGCGAGGACGCGAGCGGCACGGCGACGAGAATGCCGGACGGCACGGAGGCCTGGCCCGGCTGGGAGGACTGCGCGGTACCGCCGCACCGACTGGGCGTGTACCTGCGGGACTTCAGAGGACTGTTGCGCGACCACGGCCTGCGCGGCACGCCGTACGGCCACTTCGGCGACGGCTGCATCCACGTACGCATCGACTTCGACCTGCTGACGGCACCGGGCGTGGCCCGCTTCCGCCGCTTCTCGGAGGAGCTGGCGGAGCTGGTGGTGTCGCACGGCGGTTCCCTGTCGGGCGAACACGGCGACGGCCAGGCCCGCGCGGAACTCCTCCCGAAGATGTACGCCCCCGAGGTGATCGCCCTCTTCGAGCGTACGAAGGCCCTCTGGGACCCGGACGACCTCCTGAACCCCGGCATGCTGGTCCGCCCCGCCCGCCTGGACGAGAACCTCCGGTTCGCCGTCCTGCCCCGCGAGCCGGTGGACGTGGCCTTCGGCTACCCGGCGGACGGCGGGAACTTCTCGGCGGCGGTCAGCAGATGCGTGGGGGTGGCCAAGTGCCGTACGCAGGCTTCGGGGAGCGCGAAGGGCTCGGACGTCATGTGCCCGTCCTTCCGGGTGACGGGCGAGGAGGCGCACTCCACGCGCGGGCGGGCCCGGCTGCTGCACGAGATGCTCGCGGGTGAGGTGATCACGGACGGCTGGCGGTCGGCGGAGGTCCGCGACGCGCTGGACCTGTGCCTCTCCTGCAAGGGCTGCCGCTCGGACTGCCCGGTCGAGGTCGACATGGCCACGTACAAGGCGGAGTTCCTCCACCACCACTGGGCCGGCCGACTGCGCCCGGCGGCCCACTACGTGATGGGGTGGCTCCCGCTGTGGCTGGCGGCCGTCGCCCGTACGCGCACGGCCCGCGTGCTCAACTCCCTCGCCTCGTTGGGTGCGTTGGCGGCACTGGCGAAACGGCTGGGCGGAATCGCGCCCGAGCGGGAGATCCCGGCGGTGGCGAGTCAGACGTTCAGCCGGTGGTGGGGGAGGAGGGCGCCCGCGCCTGACAGCGGGAAACGTCCGCCGGTGGTCCTCTGGCCCGACACCTTCACGGAGCACCTGACGCCGTCGGTGGGGCGGGCGGCGGTGCGCGTACTGGAGGCGGCGGGCCTGGAGGTGACGCTGCCAGCGACCGGGCGGACCCGTACCCGCGCCCGGGTCTGCTGCGGCCTGACGTACGTCTCGACCGGCCAACTGGACCGGGCCCGCGCGGTGCTGCGCCGCACGCTCGACGCCATGGAGCCGGTGCTGGACGCGGGCACCCCGGTGGTGGTCCTGGAGCCGAGCTGCGCGGCGGCCCTCCGCGCGGACCTGCCGGAGCTGCTGCACGACGACCCACGCGCGCGGCGCCTCGCGGACACGGTCCTCACCTTCGCGGAGACCCTGGAACACCACGCCCCCGACTGGACCCCGCCCCACGTGAACCGCCCGGCCACCGGCCAGACCCACTGCCACCAGCACGCGGTCCTGGGCGACGCGGCGGACCGCCGCCTGCGCGAGGCCGCGGGCCTGACAGGAGAACTGGCGGGCGGCTGCTGCGGCCTGGCCGGCAACTTCGGCTTCGAGAAGGGCCACTTCGAGGTGTCCACGGCCTGCGCGGAGGAACGCCTGCTGCCGGCGGTACGGGAGGCGGGCGAGGGGTCGGTGGTACTGGCGGACGGGTTCTCCTGCCGGACGCAGCTTCAGCATCTGGCGGGGGTGCGGGGGCGGCATCTGGCGGAGGTGCTGGCGGAGGGGTTGGAGGGGGACGAGGCATGAGCGGGGCCGAGTCGCGGCGGTCGGCCGTCCTCTCCGACATCCACACGGTGTCGTCGCTGGTGAGGGCGGGGCCGTACCTGGCGGGGTGACCAAAGGCGGCTCAGGGCGCCTCGGCGCGGACGATCAGCGTCCCGATGTGGCCGGGCGTCGGGGCATCGAGCACCCGGGCCGTCGCTTCGGCGAAGCCGGCCCGGGTCAGGAGCCGTTCCCACACGGCGGGGCGGTAGCTGTAGCGGTAGGTGAACAGAGCCTTGCCCGCGAAGCCCCCCTTGTACATGCCCTGCGGCCCGTACGCGCCGGGAATGGCCGGGGGATGCGAGAACACGAAGACACCGCCGGCGTTCAACCGCTGCCGTACGAGCGGGAAGAGACGGCCGGGGTCGGTGAACCAGGCCGCGCCGAAGACCGAGTAGACGGCGTCGTACGTGTCCGCGCACTCCGCGAGGTGCGCCAGGACTTCGGCGCACCTGAACACGGCCCCGGTGTCCCGCCACTTCTCGGCCGTCTTCTCGACCATGACCGGCGAGAGGTCGACTCCGTGCGCCCGGACGCCGTGCCGGGCGAGGTGAGCGAGGGCCCGCCCGGTTCCGCAGCCGATTTCCAGCACTGAGCGCGGGTTGCCGAGCAGTTCGGCGCCGGGGCCATGCCCGGCATACTGGGTCCAGCGGAACACCGGCTCGGCATCCTCCCGGAACGCGGACGCGGCGTAGGCATCCCACAGTTCGGTCTCGGCGACGATGTCGTGTTGTGCGGGCAAGGCGGTCCCTCATCCCAGGGTCTGGTCCGTGCCCCTGCCCTCCGGGGGGCGAGGACAGGGGCCAGGGTAGGGCGGTTCAATGGCTGTCGGGGACCTTGTTGTCGCACGGCGAGCAGTCGGTGCCGTCGATCGCCCACAGCTCCTCGTCCACGTCGAACCCGATGGACCGCAGGAAGTCCGCGGTGCGCAGGCACAGTCCGTCGCGGCGGCGTTCGACGAACGGGGCGTGGTGCTTGTAACGGCCCTCGTTGTACGCGTCGCACAGAGCCCACCACACGGGGGTGTCGAGGATGAGCTGATGGACTCCGATGTCCACGAGCTTGCCGACTCCGAGATGTACCTCGGGGTGCTCGATGCAGCCGATGGTGTACATGACGGCGTTGCCGAGGATGCGTTCAGCCATGCCCCGGACCATGGTGTGGTCGCGGAGCAGTAACGCGATCTCGCGGTCCCACAGGGTCATGCCGCCGTCCAGCACGTTGACGGTCAGGTGCCTGACATGGGGCTGGACGGCGTTGAGCAGTTCCTTCGGATCCCGCGTGCGGGTACCCACCGGGCGGTCGAGAGCGATGGTCATGACTGGTCCTTTCTCTGGGAGTGGCACGTGCAGCCGCAGCGCGGTTGCAGGAGGATGCCGACGGCGTGGGGCAGCGGCACGTCGGTGGTCTGGCGGCAGTTGGTGTGCAGGTGCTCGTAGCCGGGACGGTTGGCGAGCGTGCACTCGGGGGACGGCGAGCGGTCGGCGGCGGGTGGAGCCGCCGCGAGGTTTCCCTCACGGTTCCGCTCGGTGACCCGGGCGCGTAGTGCTTCCGTGGCGGTGGCCGGGCGGAGTCGGTCAGGGCTTGCATCCCATTCCGTACCGCCGCCGGGTGGGCGGAGCTGGATGTAGGGACCTTCGTGGCCCATGACGTAGCCGATCCTGTCGCTGCGCCATGACTTTGTCCGGCCGCCGGGGTGTGGGCCGGGGTGCCTCGGGTATACCTGGGTTCGCACGCCCTCCCTGGTCCATTACTCTGGACGGCGGAGTGCATCTCATTGTACGGAGATCGCGCGTAGATCCTGGGAAGGCCCTGTAAAGATGCCCAGTGCCGAGCGTCTGCCCGCGTGGGCCGCCGTGGCCGGACCGGTTGTGCCCGCCGGTGCGGGTGACGTCGTGCTGCCCTCCGTCAACCTGCCCGCTCTCGTCGCTCCCACCCCCGGGGGCTCTCGAGGGCGGCACCGGGGGGCGCGCAAGGGGTGGGGGACCCTGGGGGCCGTGGGGCTCGTGCTGTCCGGGGGGATATCCGTGCAGTTCGGTGGGGCGCTTGCCGTGACGTTGCTGCCCAGGGCCGGGGCCTTCGGGATCGTGACGCTCAGGCTGGTGGCAGCGGCCGTGATCATGCTGCTGGTGTGCCGTCCCAGGGTGCGCGGGTACTCGCGGGGGGACTGGGGAGTGGTCGTTCTGTTCGGCGTGACCATGGCCGCCATGAACGGGCTGTTCTATCAGGCCATCGGACGGATCCCGCTCGGTCCCGCTGTCACGCTGGAGGTGCTCGGGCCGCTCGTGCTGTCCGTCATCGTCTCCCGGCGGGCTCTCAATCTCGCCTGGGCCGGTCTCGCCCTCGCGGGGGTTTTCCTGCTCGGTGGTGGCGGCTTCGGCACCCTTGATCCCGTAGGGGTCGCCTTCGCCCTCGGTGCCGGTGCCATGTGGGCGCTGTACATCGTCCTCAGTTCCCGTACGGGACAACGGTTTCCGCAGGCCGACGGGCTGGCGCTCGCCATGGTGGTCGCCGCGGTGGTGTTTCTGCCGTTGGGGGTCGTCGAGTCCGGCGAGAAGCTGCTCGACCCGACCACCGTGGCCCTTGGTTCGGCGGTGGGCGTCCTGTCCTCCGTGCTGCCGTACACCCTGGAGCTTCTCGCGCTGCGGCGCCTGCCCTCCTCCACCTTCGCGATCCTGATGAGCCTGGAGCCCGCTGTCGCCGCGACCGCCGGGTTCCTGATCCTCGACCAGGTGCTCTCCGCCCCCGAGGCCCTCGCGATCTCCCTCGTCATCGTGGCGAGCATGGGGGCGGTACGGACGCAGGTGGGCGGGAAGAAGGATCCGGTCGTTGCTGTCGAGGGTGCGGGTGGGTCGGCTCAAGTGGCCAGGAAACCAATGGAGTTGGAGGCGTAGAGGCCGTGTCGTGGCGCGTCGGCTCGGGCTGGCTCGTATCCGAGCCAGCCCGAGCCGGATGAGGCACAAGAGGCGCCTTGGTCTTCAGGCGGCTACGGGTGACCGGCAGCACCTCGGTCTGGCGACGGGACCGGTGCTGTGCCTCCGCGGGGAGCGGATGTCCTGTGCGCCTACCCACCCTGGCACGCTGCTTCGCAGCGGGCTTGGTCCAGGGGTGGCACCCGCTGCCCGGCGCTGGCCGCCAAGGTGGGAGGCGCGGCGGGACGATCAGTGCTGACGGTCGCCGAAGTCCGGGCCGGACAGGAAGCCGTCGTGTCCCTCGCGCTCATCGCCCTTGTCGTCGGAGCGCTGACATCCCTGGGCGTAGTAGCCCTGGCCGTGACCCGCACCAGCCACGATCCAGCACGCGCTCGACGAGTGGCCGTCGTCGTAGCCCTGTCCGTTCCCGCCGTGCGCCAGCGCCGAGGCCGAACCGCCCAGAACAAGACCGGCCGACAGAACCGCGGCCGCCACAATGGTACGCATGCGCATGAAAAGACTCCCTGATCGATGAGTTGAAGGGTCGTCCTCAGCAATGGCCCTCAGGTATGGGTCGCAAACCCGCCCATACCCGTTCAGCTCACCGAAATCGCCACCATGCTGCGGGTCGCCGGCATGTCGGAGGCGGCCGCGAAGGTCGAGCCCGTACCGCTCGGGCAGATCCGGCAAGGGCACCCCCGTCCGGGCCCGGAACAGTGCCCCGTTCATTACCCTGCGGTGCTCCGCCCACGGTCCGCCTGGCCTGCCCTTGCCGGGCAGCAGGGGCTCGATCCTCTGCCCCCGCGCGACCGTGAGCTCGTGTCGCCGCACCCTGCGAGCGTCCTGCCCGACAACCCACGAGATCCACCCAGCCCGCCACTGACGGAACATCAGGACCCTACGCTCAAAATCAGGCCCCTGACCAGCAGGAATAACGAAACGCTGCTAGCCCTCGACGTCCAGTGCCGTTCCGTACAGCCGATCCGCCTTCAGGCGGATCACCAGGCGGCGTTCGGCCACCAACTCCTCCAGAAACGCCTGTTCGTCCTCCGGCCGGGCCGCCGCCGGGATCATCGCGAGCAACTCCCGCCCGACCGCGTCGCCCGGGACCGTCGTGACCTCGGACGCCTCCGCCTCGCCCTCCGCGACAGCGAACGACCACACGTCGTCGCCCGACACATGCAGCGCCGCCCGCGGGTCGTGTCGCAGATGCCTGACCTTGACGCGGTCGGCCGTGGTGGAGAACCGGGCGATGCGGGACTCCGCATCCCAGCTGTAGACCATGGTCGTCAAGTGGGCATGGCCGCTGCGCCTGTTGGTGGCAAGGGTGCCGAACCGCTGCTTGCCCAGCAGGTCGGAGAGGGCCTCGTCGGACAGGGGGCGAGGTGCGGGGCGTTGGGTCATGAACCGGGTAACTGCCCACCCGGAGAACGGCATTCCCCGGCAGCCGGAACGCGGAAGCCGTAAACGGCCTGTCTCCGTAAAGGTGACAAACCGCCGGTGCCCGTTCCCTCGGCCGTTTACTGTACGTACGTGCCGCGCTGCGCAGCGCAGCCGTCCGAGGAGGAACTCTGTGTCATCGCCCTGCGATCCCCAGCACGCTCCCGTCGGTGATGTGGGCGCGGCGCTCCTGGTCATCGACTCCCAACTCAGGAGCGTCCACAGCGGCAAGACCGGGAGGGACCCCGAACAGCAGAAGCTGATCGACCAGTTCACCGCGTCGTTGGGCCCCAAGGGGGCCCATGACCTGCTCGACGGCGCGTGCACCCTCATCTACATGTTCATGACGTGGCTGCGGAAGGCCCACGAGGAACACGGCAAGGACGTCATCGAGTACGTGGTCCCCAGTCTCGTGGCCTCGATGCGCATGATGCCCAAGAGCGTCCGCCCCGAGGCGATCCCCACCATGGCCGGACTGGTCATCGCCGCCGGTACCGGCCTGAGCCCCAACCTGTGGCGCAAGCAGTACGGCGACTGGACCGAGAAGGAGATGACTCCCCTGGAGGCCACCGCCTTCCTGCTCGCGGAGCACATCAACCGCATCACCGAAGACCCCGACTTCGCCACCCGCATGATCAGCGAGGCTCTGTCCAGGTCGGTCGACGAAGACTGAGCGCCCGTGGTGGAGTGCTGACGCCGGAGCGGTTCCAGGCACGGCTCGACGAGGCGTACGGGGCGATGGGCGGCCATACGGACCCCAAGGGGAACCTGATCGACGAGTGCCACATGCGATGGACGGGTGTGTACGTCATCCTGTACACCGGCGACGAGCCGACCCACCTGGGCATCTTCGGTTACTCGGGCGACTGACCCGGCAAGCTGGCGGCGACCGGCGACCGGCGACCGGCGACCGGCGACCGGCGAGTGCTGAGCCGTGTCCGGTGCGGTGCCTCAGCCGGTCGTCGGCTTCTCCCACACCGACACGTGCTTCGTGCTCTCGCTCGTGAACGGCTCCCGCGTCCACCCGTCCCACCGCTCACGCAGCCGCATTCCGGCCAGCTGGGCCATCAGGTCGAGCTCGGACGGCCACACGTACCGGAACGGAATCGAGCGGTACGATCCGCGGCCGTCCACCACCTCGACGTAGTTCGAGCTGGTCGCCTGGGTTGCGACGTCGTACATGTCGAAGGCCCAGCGCGTCGGGCTCGTGTGGAAAGGTACGACGTTCTGGCCGGGCGCCAGGCCGCGCAGCCGAGGCACGCTGACCTCGACGACGAAGGTCCCGCCGGGCGCCAGATGCTCCGCGACATTGCGGAAGCACGCCACCTGCGCCTCCTGCGAGGTCAGGTTCATGATCGTGTTGTAGACGAGGTAGGCGACGGAGAAGTCCCCGCCCGTCGTACTCGCCCTCGTCGCCGAGAAGTCCCCGATCGTCACCCCGACCGCGTCCCCGCCCGGCTTGGCCCGCAGCCGGGCCACCATCGCCCGGGACATGTCGATCCCGTGCACCTCGACCCCGCGCCGCGCCAACGGCAACGCGATACGTCCCGTCCCGATCCCGAGTTCGAGGGCCCGACCGTCACCGGCCAGCCCAGCCAGGAAATCGGCCGCCGGTTCGATGGCGGCGGGCGTGAACATGGGGGAGGAGGGGTCGTCGTACTCCGCGGCCACCGCTTCCCCGAAGTAGCCGTCACCGTCATGGTCATCGTCGTCTGCGGCTCGGCCTTGGGCGGTTCCGGCGTCTGAGTCAGTCACCGGGGGACCGTACTGCGGGGTGCCATCGCGGTGCATCCGAATTTGGCAGCGGGACGACCGACTGAAACGAAGGCCCACCCACTCCCACAACCCTCGTTCAATGCAAGCATGCTTGCTTGTTTCTGGTCGCGCTGCCATCCTTCGAGGACGGACCGCACCACGCCGCATCGCCCGGCACGTCGTCGTGCCCGAAAGGAAGCGCCTCGTGTCCGACCCGTCGGCCGTCATCGACGACCTGCGTCAGGAGGGCGCCCAACTCGACGAGCTGGTCGCCGAGTTGGGCGCCGAGCAGTGGGCCCTCGACACCCCCGCCCCCGCCTGGACCGTCGCCCACCAGATCGCCCACCTCGTCTGGACGGACCGTTCCGCGCTGCTCGCCGTCACGGATGCCGGCGCCTTCGTGGGCGAGGTCGAGAAGGCGCTCGCGTCGCCCGAGGGCTTCGTCGACGAGGGGGCCGCGCAGGGCGCCGCACAGCCCCCCGCGCGACTGCTCGCCGAGTGGCGTGCGGGCCGCGGCGCGCTGGAGGCGGCCCTGCGCGCGGCCCCCGCCGGTGCCCGCTTCCCCTGGTACGGCCCACCCATGTCCGCCGCCTCCATGGCCACCGGCCGCCTGATGGAGACCTGGGCCCACGGCCAGGACATCGCCGACGCGCTCGGCGTCGAGCGCGCCCCCACCGACCGGCTCCGGCATGTCGTACGCATCGGCGTACGCACCCGGGACTTCGCGTTCGCCGTACGAGGTCTCACCCCGCCCGCCGGTGAATTCCGCGTCGAACTGGCCAGCCCGACAGGTGAGTTGTGGACGTACGGCCCGTCCGACGCACCCCAGCGCGTCACCGGCCCCGCCCTCGACTTCTGCCTCCTCGTCACCCAGCGCGCCCACCGCACCGACCTCGCCCTGCGCGCCGAAGGCCCCGACGCCGACCGGTGGCTCGACATCGCCCAGGCCTTCGCGGGACCGCCGGGCAGCGGGCGCGCACCGGAGGGGAACGCACGGTGACGGCCCCGGGAATCCCCCTCCGCATAGGCAACGCCTCCGGCTTCTACGGCGACCGTTTCGACGCCATGCGCGAGATGCTCACCGGCGGCCGACTCGACGTCCTCACCGGGGACTACCTGGCCGAGCTGACCATGCTCATCCTCGGCCGCGACCGCCTCAAGGATCCGTCGGCCGGGTATGCCCGCACCTTCCTGCGGCAGTTGGAGGAGTGCCTCGGGCTCGCCCATGAGCGCGGGGTACGGATCGTCGCCAACGCCGGTGGCCTCAACCCGGCGGGCCTCGCGGAGAACGTCAGGAAACTCGCCGACCGACTCGGCATCCCCGTCCGCGTCGCCCACGTCGAGGGCGACGACCTCACCGCCGGCCACCCCAACAGCCTTGCCGCGCACGCCTACCTGGGTGCCTTCGGCATAGCCGCCTGTCTGCGCGAGGGCGCGGACATCGTCGTCACCGGCCGGGTCACCGACGCCGCCCTCGTCGTCGGACCGGCCGCCGCCCACTTCGGCTGGGGACCTGAGGACCACGACCGACTCGCGGGCGCGGTGGTCGCCGGGCACGTGCTGGAGTGCGGAGCGCAGGCCACGGGCGGCAACTACGCCTTCTTCGCCGAGCACGCACGCCGCGACCGAGGCACCCTCCGCCACCCCGGCTTCCCCCTCGCCGAGATCCACCCCGACGGCACGAGCGTCATCACCAAGCACCCCGGCACCGGTGGCGTCGTCGACATCGGCACGGTCACCGCCCAACTCCTGTACGAGACACAGGGCGCCCGGTACGCCGGCCCCGACGTCACCGCCCGCCTCGACACCGTCCGCCTCACCCAGGAGGGCCCCGACCGGGTACGTATCCACGGGGTGAGAGGGGAATCGCCCCCGCCCACCCTCAAGGTCGGCCTCAACCGGCTCGGCGGTTTCCGCAACGAGGTCACCTTCGTCCTCACCGGGCTCGACATCGAACACAAGGCCGCGCTCGTCCGGGACCAGCTGGAGAGCGTGCTCTACACGGCCACGTCCCGCCCCGCCGAGGTCAGTTGGACCCTCGCCCGCACCGACCACCCCGACGCCCCCACCGAGGAGACCGCCAGTGCCCTCCTCCGGCTCGTCGTCCGCGACCCCGACCGGAACACCGTGGGCCGCACCCTCAGCGGCGCCGCCGTCGAACTCGCCCTCGCCAGCTACCCCGGGTTCCACGTCCTGGCGCCTCCCGGAAAGGGCGCCCCCTACGGGATCTTCGAGGCGGAGTACGTCCCTCAGGACGCCGTGGACCACGTGGCCGTCCTGGACGACGGACGCCGGATCCCCGTACCGCCGCCGCACGACACCCTCGTACTCGAAGAGCAGCCGAAACCACCCCTGCCCGACCCGCTGCCGTCCGGCCCGGCCCGCCGCGCCCCCCTCGGGCTCGTCGCCGGTGCCCGCAGCGGTGACAAGGGCGGCAACGCCAACGTCGGTGTCTGGGCGCGTACGGACGAGGCCTGGCGCTGGCTCGCGCACACCCTCACCGTCACCCGATTCTGCGAACTGCTCCCGGAGACCGCCGACCTGACCGTCGTACGCCACACCCTCCCGCACCTGCGCGCCCTCAACTTCACCGTCGAGGGGATCCTCGGCGAGGGCGTCGCCGCGCAGCACCGCTTCGACCCGCAGGCCAAGGCGCTCGGCGAATGGCTGCGCTCCCGGCACCTCGACATACCGGAGGCCCTGCTGTGACGGTCCTGACCTCCAGCCTCGACATCAGCGGCGCCGATTTCGCCGGCCACCGCGCGTCCATGCTCGGCAGACTCGCCGACCTCGACGCCGAACACGCCAAGGCACTCGCGGGCGGCGGGGAGAAGTACACCGCCCGGCACCACGCCCGCGGCAAGCTCCTCGCCCGCGAGCGCATCGAGCTGCTCCTCGACCCCGACACGCCCTTCCTGGAGCTGTCACCGCTCGCGGCCTGGGGGAGCGAGTACACCGTCGGGGCCTCTCTCGTCACCGGGATCGGGGTGGTCGAGGGTGTCGAGTGTCTGATCACGGCCAACGATCCGACCGTGCGCGGCGGCGCCAGCAACCCCTGGAGTCTGAAGAAGGCCCTGCGCGCCGACGACATCGCGCTCGCCAACCGGCTGCCCTTCATCAGCCTCGTCGAGTCCGGCGGCGCGGATCTCCCGTCCCAGAAGGAGATCTTCATCCCCGGGGGAGCCGTCTTCCGCGACCTCACCCGGCTCTCCGCCGCCGGGATTCCCACGGTGGCCGTGGTGTTCGGGAACTCGACGGCCGGCGGGGCGTACATCCCCGGCATGTCCGATCACGTGATCATGGTCAAGGAGCGTGCCAAGGTGTTCCTCGGCGGGCCGCCCCTCGTGAAGATGGCCACCGGGGAGGAGAGCGACGACGAGTCGCTGGGCGGCGCCGAGATGCACGCGCGCGTGTCGGGCCTCGCGGACCACTTCGCCCTCGACGAGCACGACGCCCTGCGCCAGGCCCGCCGGGTCGTCGCCCGTCTCAACCACCGCAAGGCGTACGCCGATCCGAGCCCCGCCGACGTCCAGCCGCCGAAGTACGACGCGGAGGAGCTGCTGGGGATCGTCCCGGGCGACCTGAAGGTGCCCTTCGACCCCCGCGAGGTCGTCGCGCGCATCGTCGACGCCTCCGACTTCGACGAGTTCAAGCCCCTCTACGGGACCAGTCTCGTGACCGGCTGGGCCACGCTGCACGGCTATCCGGTCGGCATCCTCGCCAACGCCCAGGGAGTCCTCTTCAGCGCGGAGTCGCAGAAGGCCGCCCAGTTCATCCAACTCGCCAACCAGCGCGACATCCCCCTCCTCTTCCTCCACAACACCACCGGCTACATGGTCGGCAAGGAGTACGAGCAGGGCGGCATCATCAAGCACGGCGCGATGATGATCAACGCGGTCGCCAACTCCCGCGTCCCGCACCTCTCCGTCCTCATGGGGGCGTCGTACGGTGCCGGGCACTACGGCATGTGCGGGCGCGCCTACGATCCCCGCTTCCTCTTCGCCTGGCCCAGCGCCAAGTCCGCCGTCATGGGCCCCCAGCAGCTCGCCGGCGTGCTGTCGATCGTCGCCCGTCAGTCGGCCGCCACCAGGGGGCTGCCGTACGACGAGGAGGGCGACGCCGCGCTACGGGCCATGGTGGAGCGGCAGATCGAGGCCGAGTCCCTGCCGATGTTCCTCTCCGGGCGGCTGTACGACGACGGCGTCATCGACCCGCGCGACACCCGAACCGTCCTCGGCCTGTGCCTCTCCGCGATCCACACCGCCCCCTACGAGGGCGCCCGCGGCGGCTTCGGCGTCTTCCGAATGTGAGGAATCAACAGTGCCTGGGGAATCAACTGTGATCACGTCCGTGCTCGTCGCCAACCGGGGCGAGATCGCCTGCCGCGTCTTCCGCACCTGCCGTGAACTGGGCATCCGGACGGTCGCCGTGCACTCGGACGCCGACGAGAACGCCCTCCACGCGCGCATGGCCGACGCGGCGGTACGGCTGCCGGGGACCGCCTCCGCGGACACGTATCTGCGCGGTGACCTCATCGTGAAGGCGGCGCTGGCGGCGGGCGCGGACGCCGTGCACCCCGGGTACGGCTTCCTCTCCGAGAACGCCGGTTTCGCGCGTGCCGTACTCGACGCGGGGCTCGTGTGGATCGGCCCGCCCCCGGCCGCGATCGAGGCGATGGCGTCCAAGACGCGCGCCAAGCAGCTGTTGGGGCTCAAGCCGCTGGCCGACGTCACCGAGGCCGACCTGCCGGTACTGGTCAAGGCGGCGGCGGGCGGCGGCGGGCGCGGTATGCGTGTCGTACGTCGACTCGCCGACCTGGACGGCGAGTTGGAGGCGGCCCGCGCCGAGGCCCACAGCGCCTTCGGGAACGGCGAGGTCTTCGTCGAGCCGTATGTGGAGGGCGGCCGGCACATCGAGGTCCAGGTCCTGGCCGACACCCACGGCACGGTGTGGGCGCTCGGCACCCGCGACTGCTCCCTCCAGCGCCGCCACCAGAAGGTGATCGAGGAGTCCCCGGCGCCCGGCGTCCCGGAGACACTCACCGCCGAACTCCGCGAACTGGCGGTACGGGCGGCCCGCGCCGTCGACTACACGGGCGCCGGCACGGTCGAGTTCCTCGTGGGGGAGGACGGCACGGCCCACTTCCTGGAGATGAACACCCGCCTCCAGGTCGAACACCCGGTCACGGAGGCCGTCTTCGGCATCGACCTGGTGGCCCTGCAGATACGCGTCGCGGAGGGCTGTGCTCTCGAGGCGCTCGAAACCGGCCCTCCACGCGCGCGTGGCCACGCGATAGAGGCCCGCTTGTACGCCGAGGACCCGGCACAAGGGTGGACCCCGCAGACCGGCACCCTGCACCGCCTGGCGGTCCCGCGATCGCCGGACATCCGCCTGGACACCGGGTACGCCGACGGCGACCCGATCCCCGTCCACTACGACCCGATGCTCGCCAAGGTCGTCGTACACGCCCCCACGCGCGCGGAGGCGATCCGCAAACTGGCGGGCGCCCTGGAACGGGCGACGATCCACGGCCCGATCACCAACCGCGACCTCCTCGTCCGCTCCCTGCGCCACAGCGAGTTCACGACGGCCCGGATGAACACGGGTTTCTACGACCGTCACCTCCCCTCACTCACCGAGCCGACCCCCGACCCCCACGCCCCCCTGGCGGCGGCCCTGGCCGACTCCCACGGCCGCTCCCGCTTCGGCGGCTGGCGCAACCTGCCCGCCCAACCGCAGGTCAAGCGGTACGCGACGGCGGACGGCGAGGAACACGAGGTGACCTACCGCCACACCCGGGAGGGCCTGACGGCGGAGGCGGACGGGGTACGGGTCGTCCACGCCGACGCGGCTCTCGTCGTCCTCGAAGTGGCAGGCGTACGAAGGAAGTACGAGGTCACGAGGTACGCCGACCGGACCCACGTCAACACCACGACCCTCACCCCCCTGCCCCGCTTCCCGGACCCGACGGCACACCACGCCCCGGGTTCCCTGCTGGCGCCCATGCCGGGGACGGTGGTGAGGGTGGCGCAGGGCTTGGCCGTAGGAGGCCCTGTGCAGGCCGGAGAGCCCCTGTTCTGGCTGGAGGCGATGAAGATGGAACACAAGATCACGGCTCCCGCCACAGGCACGCTCACGGCCCTTCACGCCAGGCCTGGGCAACAGGTAGAGGTCGGCATGTTGCTGGCAGTAGTGGATCAGACCTAGGGGCGCGGGACTGTATCGATATGCGGCTCCGCCGCGTGAGCGCGACCAGCCCCCACGGGCCCGCACCCACCACACAACCGATCCCCCTTCCCCCTTAGGACCCTTCATGACCGCAATGATCGACTCCGAGGAACACAAAGCCCTACGCACCGCAGTGGCCTCCCTGGGCAAGCGTTACGGCCGCGACTACCTGGCCGCAGTCACCCGAGAGAACCGCCACCCCACCGAACTCTGGGCAGACGCCGCCAAACTCGGCTACCTCGGCGTCAACCTGCCGGAGGCATACGGCGGTGGAGGCGGTGGCATAGCCGAACTCTCCATCGTCCTCGAAGAGCTGGGCGCCGCAGGCTGCCCCCTCCTCATGCTGATCGTGTCCCCGGCGATCTGCGGCACCGTCATCGCCCGCTTCGGCACGGACACCCAGAAACAGGACTGGCTCCCCGGAATCGCCGACGGCACCCGCACCATGGCCTTCGGCATCACCGAACCCGACGCCGGCTCCAACAGCCACCGCATCACCACCACCGCCCGCCGCGACCCGGACACCGGCGACTGGCTCCTGACCGGCCGCAAGGTCTTCATCTCGGGCGTCGACATCGCGGACGCCGTCCTGGTGGTCGGCCGTACGGAGACCGTGTCCGACAAAGAGGGCCGTACGGGAGGGCTGAAACCCTGCCTGTTCATCGTCCCGCGCGACGCCGAAGGCTTCACGCGGCGCCGGATCGACATGGACATCGAGTCCCCGGAGAAACAGTTCGAGCTGACCCTCGACGACGTACGGCTGCCCGCCGACGCGCTCGTCGGCGACGAGGACGCCGGGCTGCTCCAGCTCTTCGCCGGGCTCAACCCGGAACGCGTCATGACGGCCGCGTTCGCCATCGGCATCGGGCGGTACGCGCTCGACACGGCCGTCCGGTACGCCAAGGAGCGCACCGTCTGGAAGGAGCCCATCGGCGCCCACCAGGCCGTCGCGCACCCGCTCGCCCAGGCGCACATCGACCTCGAACTCGCCCGCCTGATGATGCGGAAGGCCGCCGCGCTCTACGACGCCGGTGACGACGTCGGCGCGGGCGAGGCGGCCAACATGGCCAAGTACGCGGCCGGGGAGGCCTGTGTGAAGGCCGTCGACCAGGCCGTGCACACGCTCGGCGGCAACGGCCTCACCCGGGAGTTCGGGCTCGCCTCGCTGATAACGGTCGCCCGCGTGGCTCGTATCGCTCCGGTGAGCCGGGAGATGATTCTCAACTACGTCTCCCACCAGACCCTGGGCCTGCCCAAGTCGTACTGACCCGGCACAGCCCGACCGCACGCGGCCCGACCCGGCACGGTTTTGCGCGAGGAGGAACCATGTTCCGCAGCGAGTACGCAGACGTCCAACCCGTCGATCTCCCCATCCACGAGGCGGTGTTGGGCCGGGCCGCCGAGTTCGGCGACGCGCCCGCCCTCGTCGACGGCGTCGACGGGACCACGCTCACGTACGACCAACTGGACCGTTTCCACCGGCGGATGGCCGCCGGGCTCGCCGAGGCGGGCGTCGGCAAGGGTGATGTCCTCGCCCTGCACAGCCCGAACACCATCGCCTTCCCGACCGCCTTCTACGCCGCCACGCGCGCGGGTGCCACCGTGACGACCGTGCACCCGCTCGCCACCGCCGAGGAGTTCGCGGGGCAGCTGCGCGACTCGGGCGCCGACTGGATCGTCACCGTCTCACCGCTCCTGGAGGCGGCCCGGGAGGCGGCCGAACGGGCGGGCGGCGTACGGGAGATCCTCGTCTGCGACAGCGCGCCGGGGCACCGCTCGCTCATCGACATGCTCGCCTCGGCCGCGCCCGAACCGGAGATCGACATCGACCCGGCGGAGGACGTGGCGGCCCTTCCGTACTCCTCCGGGACGACCGGTGTCCCCAAGGGGGTGATGCTCACGCACCGGTCCATCGCCACGAACCTCGAACAGCTCGCGCAGTGCGTCTCGGTGGCACCCGGCGACCGCATCCTGGCCGTTCTGCCGTTCTTCCACATCTACGGCCTGACCGCTCTCATGAACATGCCCCTGAAGCAGGGTGCCACCGTCATCGTCCTGCCCCGCTTCGACCTCGACACGTTCCTCGCCGCCATCGAGAAGCACCGCATCACCGGCCTGTTCGTGGCCCCGCCGATCGTCCTCGCCCTGGCGAAGCACCCGGCGGTCGCGAACCACGACCTGTCGTCCCTGAAGTACCTCATCAGCTCCGCCGCTCCCCTGGACGCGGCACTCGCCGCCGCCTGCTCGAAGCGGCTCGGCCTGCCGCCGGTCGGCCAGGCGTACGGCATGACGGAACTGTCCCCGGGCACCCACATCGTTCCCCTGGACGACATGGGCACCGCCCCTCCCGGGACGGTCGGCAGGCTACTCCCGAACACCGAGATGCGGATCCTCTCCCTCGACGACCCGGATCCCGACGCGGACGCGGACGCCGACGACGGCGCGGCCGGCGAGATCGCCATCCGCGGCCCCCAGGTGATGAAGGGGTATCTCAAGAACCCCGACGCGACGGCCGCGATGATCGACGCCGACGGCTGGCTGCACACCGGGGACGTCGGCCGCGTCGACGCCGACGGCTGGCTGTTCGTCGTGGACCGGGTGAAGGAGCTCATCAAGTACAAGGGCTTCCAGGTGGCCCCCGCCGAACTCGAAGCCCTGCTCCTCACGCATCCCGGGATCGCCGACGCGGCCGTCATCGGCGTCTACAACGAGGACAACAACGAGGTCCCGCACGCGTACGTGGTCCGCCAGCCGTCCGCCACCGACCTCTCCGAAGGAGAGGTCATGATGTACGTCGCCGAGCGCGTCGCCCCGTACAAGCGTGTCCGGCACGTCACCTTCGTCGACGGCGTACCGAGGGCCGCCTCGGGCAAGATCCTGCGCCGCCAGCTGAGGGAACCGAGGGAGAAGACGTGACACCGGCAGTCGTCGCCACGCGCGCGCTTGGCATCGCCACGCTCACCCTGGACGCGCCCGCGACCCGCAACGCCCTGTCCGCGCACCTCGTGCGGGATCTGGCGGACGCGCTCACGGACTGCGGCAAGGACCCGGCCGTACGCGCGGTCGTCCTCACCCACACCGGGAACACGTTCTGCGCGGGTGCGGACCTGAAGCAGCCGCCCGACCCGGCGGCCTTCGTCGGTCTGCTCCGGCAACTGCTGGAGCTGCCGAAACCGGTGGTCGCACGGGTGACCGGCCATGTACGGGCGGGCGGTCTCGGCCTGCTGGGCGCGTGCGACCTCGCGATCGGTGGTCCGGGGGCGTCCTTCGCGTTCACGGAGGTACGGATCGGCGTCGCGCCCGCCGTCATCTCGATGCCGCTGCTGCCACGCCTCGCCCCGCGTGCCGCCGCCCGCCACTACCTCACCGGCGCCCGCTTCGACGCAGTGGAGGCTGCCCGTACCGGCCTTCTCACGGAGGCGGCCGAGGACGTCGACGCGGCCCTGGAGCCGGTCCTCGACGGGCTGCGCAGGGCGGCGCCGGGCGCCCTGGCGGAGACGAAGCGGCTGCTCACGGCTAAGGTGCTGGAGATCTTCGACCGGGACACCACCGAGCTGACCGCCCTGTCGGCACGGCTGTTCGCCTCCGCCGAGGCCCGCGAGGGGATGACGGCCTTCCTCGAACGACGGGACCCGGCATGGACGTTGTAGCGCGCGAAGCGAAGCGTGAGGCAGCACGCGCGTCACGTCGCGAACCGAAGCAGGACCGCAGCCGGGCCACCCGCAGGCGGCTGCTGGAGGCCGCCGTGGCCTGCCTCGCCGAACACGGCTGGGCCGGCTCCACGGTCTCCGTCGTCGCCGAACGCGCCGGCGTCTCCCGGGGCGCCGCCCAGCACCACTTCCCGACCCGCGAGGACCTGTTCACGGCCGCCGTCGAGTACGTCGCCGAGGAGCGCTCCACCGCCCTGCGCGCCCTCTTCCCCGAGGGCGCCGCCGACCGCCGCGCGGTGGTCGCGGCCCTGGTCGACCTCTACACCGGCCCCCTCTTCCGCGCCGCCCTCCACCTCTGGGTGGCCGCCTCGAACGAGGAGCAACTGCGCCCGCGCGTCACCGAGCTGGAGGCCCGCGTGGGCCGCGAGACCCACCGCATCGCGGTGGACCTGCTGGACGCCGACGAGTCCCGTCCGGGTGTACGGGAGACCGTCCAGGGACTGCTGGACATGTCCCGGGGTCTGGGCCTGGCGAACCTGCTCACCGACGACGGCGGACGCAGGGACCGGGTGGTGGCCCAGTGGGCGACCCTGCTGGACGAGACCCTGGACCGCCCGGCACCGTGACCCGGCGGTGTCCGGCCGTCAGGGGCTGAGCCGCTCCACGCGCCAGCTCCCGTCCGCCTCCGCCGCGTACCGCAGCCGGTCGTGCAGCCGGTTCTCGCGCCCCTGCCAGAACTCCACCGTCTCCGGTGCCACCCGGTACCCGCCCCAGTTCGGCGGCACCGGCACCTGCTCGCCCTCCGGATAGCGGGCGGCCAACTCGGCGTACGCGGCTTCGAGTTCGTCCCGGGAGCGGATCACCGAGGACTGCTCGCTGGCCCAGGCGCCGAGCTGGGAGCCGTGCGGCCGGGTGCGGAAGTAGGCGGCGGTCTCGTCGCGTCCCGTACGGCGTGCGACGCCCGTGACGACGACCTGGCGGGCCAGCGGCAGCCAGGGGAACAGCAGCGAGACGTACGGATTGGCGGCCAGGTCGAGGCCTTTGCGGGAGCCGTAGTTGGTGAAGAAGACGAAGCCCTGCCCGTCGTACTGCTTCAGCAGCACGGTGCGGGAGGAGGGCCGCCCGTCGGCGTCGGCCGTGGACACGACCATGGCGTTGGGTTCGACGAGCCCGGCCTCCTCGGCGGCCTGCCGGAACCAGCGCGCGAACTGCTCCATGGGACCGTCGGCCAGCTCGCCCTCGGCGAGACCGTCGGCGCGGTACTGCTTGCGCATCGAGGCGGGGTCGAGGGGGACGGCGTGGTGGCGGTCGGTCACACAGTCATCTTGCCGTATCGGCGACGTCACTGAGTGGCACTGAGTGCCGCAAGGGCTCCCCAAAGGTGGCACTCGGGGATATCGTGCTGTTGCCGTCCGATTGAACGACCGATCGAACGGGGCATCACCAGGGTGACCGTTTCGGACCGCGAGCAGTGTGGAAATGGCCGTGGAACCGAACCGGACACACAGAATTTCGCGCACCCGGGCCACCCAGCCGCACACCCGGAGCCGCAGCCAGCACCCGTCCCAGCATCTGTCGCACACATCAAGAGGAGCCGCCTGATGTCCGACTTCGTACCCGGACTAGAGGGAGTAGTCGCTTTCGAGACGGAGATCGCCGAACCGGACAAGGAGGGCGGCGCACTCCGGTACCGGGGCGTCGACATCGAGGACCTGGTCGGCCACGTCTCCTTCGGCAACGTCTGGGGCCTCCTCGTCGACGGCGCCTTCAACCCCGGACTGCCGCCCGCGGAGCCGTTCCCGATCCCGGTCCACTCCGGCGACATCCGGGTGGACGTCCAGTCGGCGCTGGCGATGCTCGCGCCCGTCTGGGGCCTGCGCCCGCTCCTCGACATCGACGAGCAGACGGCCCGCGACGACCTGGCCCGCGCAGCCGTGATGGCTCTCTCCTACGTCGCCCAGTCGGCGCGCGGCCAGGGCAACGCCATGGTCCCGCAGCGCGAGATCGACAAGGCGCAGTCCGTCGTCGAGCGCTTCATGATCCGCTGGCGCGGCGAACCGGACCCGAAACACGTGGCCGCGGTGGACGCCTACTGGACGAGCGCGGCCGAGCACGGCATGAACGCGTCCACGTTCACGGCCCGGGTGATCGCGTCGACGGGCGCGGACGTGGCGGCTGCCCTGTCGGGCGCGGTCGGGGCGATGAGCGGCCCCCTGCACGGAGGCGCCCCCTCCCGGGTCCTCGGCATGATCGAGGAGATCGAACGCACGGGCGACGCGGACGCGTTCGTGAAGCAGGCCCTGGACAAGGGCGAACGTCTGATGGGCTTCGGCCACCGTGTCTACCGGGCCGAGGACCCACGCGCGCGCGTGCTGCGCCGCACGGCCCGTGAGCTGGGCGCCCCGCGCTTCGAGATCGCCGAGGCCCTGGAGAAGGCCGCGCTGGCGGAGCTGCACGCCCGCCGCCCGGACCGGGTACTGGCGACGAACGTCGAGTTCTGGGCGGCGATCGTCCTGGACTTCGCCGAGGTCCCGGCCCACATGTTCACGTCCATGTTCACGTGCGCCCGCACGGCCGGCTGGTCCGCCCACATCCTGGAGCAGAAGCGCACCGGCAGGCTCGTACGCCCGTCGGCCCGCTACGTCGGCCCCGGCACCCGGGACCCGCGCGAGATCGAGGGGTTCGAGGGCATCGCCCGCTGAGGCCGTCACCCGGTCGAGGCGCTGCCGACGTACGCCCTGACCGGGCAGGACGGCCGGTACGACCGACTGCGGCCCGCTCCGATAACGTGTCCCGCCCGGACGAGGGGAGACACGGCACATGGTGGTCGGGGCGGGGAACGGACGGCACGGGTCGGTCCAGGTGACGTTGCTGGTGGCGGCCCTTGCGGCGCTTGCGGGCTGCTCGGAAGCGCCGGACGGCGGCGCGGGGCCGAAGGCGAGCGCGAGCGCCTCGGCGACGGCGGCCGGGACCGGCGTCAGCGGCGGCGGCAGCATCGGAGCCGCCGGTTCGGCCTGCGAGCTTCCCGTCACCTTCGACATCGCCGAGGACTGGACGGCGGAAGCGGTCGAGGCGTCTCTCCGCCAGGGCCCGGTGTCCCTCGCCTGCGAGGTGGACGCCAAGCCCGCCGGGCACATCGGCTACCTGCGTGCCTGGACAGCCGGTCCGGGCGACGCCGACGCGCGCACGGTGCTGGAGGCCTTCGTCGCCGCCGAGGAAGGAGCCGGCAAGGCGAGGTACGGCACGTTCGCGGCGGGCGGCCTCACCGGCGCCGAGGTGGAGTACGTCTACCAGAGCGAGTTCGACGATGCCCCGAAGAAAGAGCGTGCCCTCGCCGTCACGACCCCGCGCGGTCCGGTCGTCGTCCACCTCGGAGGGCTGGACACCGAGGAACACGAGGCGATGCTCCCGGCCTACGAACTCGCCAAGCGAACCCTGAGGACCGAAGAGGCCTGAGGGCCGAAGAACTCTGAGGCCCGAAGGAACCTGCGCCCTGAACGCAGACGACCCGCGAACTCGGTCCCTCTGGACGAGGGGCCGGCCGGACGTACCGGCGAGCTCGCGGGTCGGGTGACTGCGTTGGATTCGGCCGGCTGCGTGTCAGTCGCCCACGCCGGTCCGGCACCGCATTGAACGTGGTGGCGAGCCGCTAGCCCGCAGCCACCTCACGCGTCCGGGTTTCACTCATGTACCCGATCACCTCCCATCATGTGTAAGCCACACCCTAGGAAGCGATCGGCCGCCCATCAACCTATTTTCCGAGAGGCTGGGACGCGGACGACGGAGACGTCGGAGACGACCCGGACGCCTGGGACGGGTGTCAGGCGGGCGTCCCGAACTGGATGCCCCGGCCGTTGGTGGCCAGATAGACCATGCCGGGAATGCGTGGGTCCCCGGTGATGGCCTGACCGATCCAACCCCACTGGTGCTGGTCGTCGTTGATGCGCCGCCAGGTCTTCGCGGCGTCGTCGGAGCGGTAGACGCCGGTGACGCCTCCCACGGTGGCGACGTGGTAGACCGAGAGGTAGGAGGCGCCTTCGGCAGCCGCGCCGAAGCCGAGCGTGAACGAGGCCTGGCAGCTCGTGACCTTCGCGAAGGAACTGCCGCCGTTGGTGGACCGGAACAGTCCGTTGCCCTTGGTGCTGAGCCACAGGTCTCCGGAGCGTCCCGGCGCCGCGGCCAGCTGGTATCCGGCGTCGCCCGAGGGGAGTCCGGTGGCCCGGGCGGCGAACGTCAGACCCTTGTCGGTGCTGGCGAACAGCTTTCCGGTGGCGGTGTCGAACGCGTACAGGACCTTCGGGTCGACCGGGTCCGCCACCGGTGTGGCCCCGGCGGGGAACGAGGAGACCACCGACCAGGTGGCCCCGTTGTCCGTGGAACGCTGCGTCGCGTGCTTCGTGCCGTCCCAGTGGACGAAGGACCACACCAGCACGCCGCCGTCCGCGGTGGTGGCGATCGGCCCCGGTGCCTCCTTGGCGTCGGCGGGCTGGGACTTGAAGGGCGCCCAGGTCTGTCCGCCGTCGTTCGAGAAGGCGCCGTTGCCGTTGTCACCCGTGCCCGTGCGGACCACGTAGGACGGCTTGTTCGCGGCCTGCGCGAGGCCCGCCGCCGTGGTGAAGAGGGGGTTGGCCGCCAGGCCGCCGGCCGGAGACACCGTGAGCCGGTCGTGGTAGAGCGCGCCGATGTCCCGTGAGCCGCTGAGCAGGTGTGCCTGGCCGGTCGGCGGCGAGATCAGGAAGAGCACCGACGTCTCCTCCAGGCCACGGATCTGCGGGGCCCAGTTCTTCAGGTCGCGGGTGCCGTAGAGGGTGGCGCCGGTGCCGTAGACGATGTGCTGGGAGTCGAACGGGTCGATGGCGACCATCTGGATCCACCAGCCGAACGTCGGCGCGGCCTTGCCCCACTTGAGGTAGGGGGTCTCCGAGACGTCGATGGCCGCCGTGTCCCCGAGGGAGGTCCAGGTCCGGCCCCCGTCGGTGGTGCGGAACAGGGTGTCACCCGCCGACCAGCGGTTGTTGGTGGAGACGACGACGGTGCCGGTGCGCTGGGGGTCGACAGCGGCCCCGCCGTATCCGAAGCCGGCGGGCTTCTCCGGGGTGACATCGGTCCACGTACCGGTGGTGGTGGCCAGTTTGTGCACGCTGCCGTTGGACTGACCGTTGGGGCCGGGAGCGTTGGCGTACGTCACGTACAGCTCCTTGGCGCGGCTGTCGTACGCGGCCCGCATCGGCATCTTGGCCGCGGGCCCGGCCGGCTGCCCGGGGACGGGTACCCACGTGGTGCCGTCGGTGGTGCTGTACAGGGTGGTCGCGGTCGCGGAGCCGTCGCCGTCACCCCAGCCGGCGTACACCGTGCGCTCGGCGGCGACGAGGACGGTGACGCCCTGGCCGGAGGCGCTGGGCTTGGGCGGGAAGCCCGTCGCGGTGTTCCAGGTGGCGCCCCGGTCCGTCGACTTGAGGAGGCCGTCGTGCCGGGTGCCCAGCCACAGGGTGTCACTGTCGCGCGGGTCCAGGAGGAGGCGCTCGCCCGTGCCCCGGCCGTCCTCGTTGGAGCCGAGCTTCACCTTGAGGTCGGTACGGGTCCAGGTGGCCCCGCGGTCGTCGGAGCGCAGGAACGCGCCGTTGTCCGCCCAGGTCTGGGAGTAGGTGCCGAGGGCGAGGTAGAGGCGGTTCGGCCGGGCCGGGTCGATGGCCAGGGACTCGACGCCGAGGAGGTTCTGGTCGGCCTGGCTGACCCAGTCCAGCAGCGGGATCCAGCGGGCCGCACCGTCGTCCCAGCGGTAGGCGCCGCCCATGTCGGTTCGGGCGTAGGCGAGTCCCTTCACGGCGGGGTGGAACACCACACCGGTGACGAATCCGGTGCCGCCGATGAACACGTTGCGCCACTCGTAGGGCGCCGCCGCGGCGGAACCGATCGCCGATTCCATGGCCTGGGAACGGCCCTGGAGGGAGGGGAGACCGACGAGTGCGGCGGTGGCCGCCGTACCGGCGAGAACGGTACGCCGACTCAGATCGGACGCATGCATGACATACCTCAATCTGTGGAGCTGAGGGGGAGGTTGAGCCACGGTGCGGTCGTGATCGACTCACACGATGATCACTCCACGCCATTGTGCATGCGCTCTCTGTAGCTGACTGTCTGGTTGCGCCAAAGGTGGTGCGTGTTGTCGGCCCTCATCGGGCCGGTGTGCGCACCATGAACACGTCCACCGCGTCCTCGCTCTCGACCGTGAACCCGTGCCGCTCGTACAGCCGTCGGGCCGGGCTGCCCTGGAGCACGTTCAGCCGGACAGGGGCGCTCTGGTCGTCGCACCGTTCGAGGAGTGCGCGCAGGACGCCCGAACCGATGCCGGCGCCCTGCCTGCGCGGGTCGAGATAGAAGTGCTCCAGCCAGTGGGCGTCCTCGGCCGGGCGCAGCGCCACGCAGCCCGCGAACTCCCCACCCACCTCGATCACCCAGGTGTGGTTCGCCCCGAACCCGTCCCGGAACCGCTGCCGGACGCGCTGCCCGTCGTACCGCCCGAGGCGTTCCAGATCCGCCCGCATCACCACGGCGCGCAGGTCGGCCACCGCCTCGACGTCCGACGCCGTCGCCGGCCGTATGTCCCAGTCCGCCATGATCGGCACGCTACCCGGCCGGGCGCACGGCCCGCCGCCCCTGATGGGCCGGACATTCCGGACGGTCGGTTTGGTCCGGCGACTGTGGGGCAGGAGGGGCTTGTTCCCGGACTACGGTGAATTTCCGCCGAACAACGATTTCCTGCGAACTTGGGGGAACTCGATGTGTGCTGTGTCACGTTCGAGTTGAATGATGGTGAGTGAGCGAACCGTCGCGCAGTACGTGCGGACGCGGCCTGCAGGGGGTCCAGGTGAGTGCTTCCCGGCGTAGTGGGACCACCGACGAGCTGGGGCCGGACGAGCCCGGAAGGGACGGCCCGGAAGGCTCGGACGGCGGTGGGTTCGACCTGCTCGCCGCCCTTCTCGACGGCATGGACGCCGCCCTGTGCGCCTTCGACGTCGACGGAGTGGTCACCCACTGGAACCGGGAGGCCGAGCGGATTCTCGGGTGGACGGCCGCCGAGGCCGTCGGGCGCCACGGGTTCGCCGGATGGGCGGTGCGCAAGGCCGACGCCGAGGAGATCGAGGGGCGGCTGCTGTCCGCGATGCACGCCCCGGGGCGCCAGGTGCACGAGTTCGCGCTGCTGACCAAGGACGGCGGGCGGGTGCTCGTCCGGACCCAGTCCGCCGCCGTGCGCGGTCCCGACGGCAAGCCCGCCGGGCTGTACTGCGCGTTCAGCGAGGTGCACGCTCAGATAGACCTGGAGCGGTCGATCGCGCTGAGCGAGGCCCTGTTCGAGGACGCCAGCTGGGGTGTCGTGCTCGTCGACGTCGATCTGCGGCCCGCCGTCGTCAACGCGCACGCCGCCCGGTCGCTCGGCACCGGCCGTACCGCTGTGCTCGGGCGGCCCCTCGGCGAGCTGCTCGCGCAGGGTGTCGAGGAGCTGGAGAGCGCGCTGACGCACGTCCTCGCCGAGGGCGCGCCGCCCGCGCCCGCCGAGATGTGGGTGAGCGTGCGGACGTCCGAGGGCGAGAAGCGGCGCTGCTGGCGGAGCGGGTTCCTGCGGCTGGCCTCGCCGCTCACCGAGGAACCGGTTCCGCTCGGGGTCGGTTGGCTGTTCCAGGACATCACCGAGAGCAAGCAGGTCGAGCAGGAGGCGGCTCAGCTGCGCTTCCGCACCCACCAGCTGCACCGCGCCGCACGGGCCGCCGCCGAGTGCGAGGACCCCGCCGAGGCCGCGACCGTGCACCTGGACTTCGCCCTCGCCGGCTTCGCCGACCACGCGCTCATCGACCGGATCGCCGTCATCGGCGGCGAGGCTGCCGACGGTACGGCGGACGACGGGGACGGTCCGGTCCGGCTGGTCCGCGCCGCCGCCACACCCTCCGGGGCGCCGGGGCCCAGCGTCCTCGCCGGCCACGCCGGACTCCCGGTGCGCTACGGCGAGGGACACCCGGCCGTGCAGTGCGTCGAGCGGGCCGGGTCCGTGCGGGCGAGCGCCGGGTCGTACGCCGCCGAGCAGGCCCGCGAGTGGGCCGTCCAGCGCCGATGGCCGCCCGACTCGGTCCACGCACTGTGCGCGGCGCTGCGCAGCCGGGGGCGCACCCTGGGCGTCGTGACGTTTCTGCGGGGCACCGGGCGAAGCCCGTTCGAGCGCACGGACGCGATGTACGCGGAGGACGTCGCCACCCGGATCGCGACGGCCCTGGACCTGGCCGGGCTCAGAGGGCAGGACCTCGACAGGTAGCCCCGAAAGGGGCGCGGGGAACTGCGCGACCGGCCACGGACCGGCCGGCAGGTTTCGTATCCGCCGATCCCCCGGTCCCCGCCGATCCCGCGGAGCGCTCAGCGCTCGTAGAAGATGCGGTCGCCGTACTGCTTCAGGATGCGGGCGTTCCAGTCGTGGCCGCCGTCCACGTTGCCGGAGCGCAGCAGTGGTGGCTCGATGCCCCGTTCCGCCAGGATGCCCGCCGCCGTCGCCATGACCGACTGGAGCAGCGCCGAGGTGACGACCGTCGAGGCGGGGGCGAAGGGCGCCGGGATGGTGTCGAGGGTGAGTTCGGCGTCGCCGGGGGCGATCTTCGAGTCCAGCACGACGTCGCAGTGGTCCTTGAGGAAGGTGCCGGAGGTGTTCCGGGGCGTTGTCTCCGTCGCGTACGCCACCGAGGTCACGCCGATGACCTTCACGCCGAGGGCACGCGCGTGCAGCGCCATCTCCACCGGGAGGGCGTTGCGGCCGGAGAGGGAGATGATCACGAGGACGTCGCCTGCGCGCAGCGGTGACGTGTCCAGGACGGCCGTGGCCAGACCGTCGACGCGTTCCAGGGCGGAGCCCAGGGTGGCCGGCATGACGTCGACGCCGACGACGCCGGGGACGGCCAGCAGGTTCATCAGGGCGAGGCCGCCCGCGCGGTAGACGAGGTCCTGCGCGGCGAGCGAGGAGTGCCCGGCGCCGAAGGCGAACAGGCGCCCATCGGCGGCCACGGTGTCGGCGATGAGCGTGCCGGCGGCTCTCACGGCGTCCGCCTCCTCGTCGCGCACCCGCCGCAACAGCCCGATCGAGGCGTCGAGGAACTCCCCGGCCAGTTGTCCGGACCGCTGTCCGGCCGGCTTGCTGTCGCTCGTTTCCGGCATGTCCGTGGCCCCTCGGAGGTTCGAAGCGTCTGCGTCGCCGATCACGGTGAGGTCTGGACCACTGCCCTGTCAACAGCGCGACGAACCGTTACCGCGCCCGCCGCCGTACCCTCGGTGAAACGTGCTGTCTACCCGGCCGCGAGCATCTGTAACCGTGTGGTTCCCACGCGGCGGCACGGTTGTCGGTGGTATGCGTCAGAATTGAAGCCAGGGCCAGCGCACGCGCCGGAGCCGTCGAGCCTCCGGCACATCTCATCAAGGGGCACGAATGTCCGGACTGATCGATACGACGGAGATGTATCTCCGCACCATCCTCGAGCTGGAGGAGGAAGGTGTGGTCCCCATGCGCGCCCGGATCGCCGAGCGGCTGGACCAGAGCGGCCCGACGGTCAGCCAGACCGTGGCCCGGATGGAGCGCGACGGTCTGGTGGCGGTCGCCAGCGACCGGCACCTGGAACTCACGGACGAGGGCCGCCGCCTGGCCACCCGCGTCATGCGCAAGCACCGCCTCGCGGAGTGCCTGCTCGTCGATGTGATCGGGCTGGAGTGGGAGCAGGTCCACGCGGAGGCGTGTCGCTGGGAGCACGTGATGAGCGAGGCGGTGGAACGCCGGGTCCTCGAACTCCTGCGCCACCCCACCGAGTCGCCCTACGGCAACCCGATCCCGGGCCTGGAGGAGCTGGGCGAGAAGGACGGCGCCGACCCCTTCCTCCACGAGGGCATGGTCTCGCTGGCCGACCTCGACCCGGGGCTGGACGGCAAGACGGTCGTCGTACGGCGGATCGGCGAGCCCATCCAGACGGACGCGCAGCTGATGTACACGCTGCGCCGCGCGGGTGTGCAGCCCGGTTCGGTGGTGAGCGTGACGGAGTCGCCCGGCGGGGTGCTGGTCGGCAGCGGCGGCGAGGCGGCCGAGCTGGAGGCGGACGTGGCCTCGCACGTGTTCGTGGCGAAGCGCTGACCGGGCGCCCGCCGCGCCACCGGTCGCCGCACCGTCAACTCCTCTGACCGGCGAGGAACTTGCCATGTCCTGGGATCCGCGCGGTTCCAGGGCGCCAATCCAAGATTCAGTGTGCGGAATCGCAGCGCCCGGCCCTTTCGCGTGCCACGCTGTCGCGAGAGGCATATGACGTGAGGGCTCTTGGCCGGGTGCGGCAGCGGTGTCGCCGGGCGGGGGAGGGGGAGCGTGAGGATGTGCCGCGGACATGAAGAGGGCCCCGGCGCCAGGTGGCGCCGGGGCCTGTCCTCCCCTGTGCTGACCCGGAGCCCCGAGCTCCCAGGGTCATCCCCTACGGACCGTTTTCCCCGAGCGGTCCGCCTCCCGCAGAAGATCTCCCCTCGGCCACGCGGATCATTCCTTGACCGGGGTCACTCGAACGAGGGGTGTTGCGACCGGAGACCACATTTTCGAATAGTCATTCGATAACCTGTGGTCCAGCTCGGCAGAGGAAGCTTCGATGGCTAGGGGGGTGCCAGGACCTGTGGCGCGGCGTATCGACGTGACCGGAGCGGGCGGTGTGCGCCTTGCCGCCTGGGAGTTCGCCGACCCTCCCAAGGCCGGGGCGGAACAGGCCCGGGTGGGAGAACCCGACCGGGCACCCGGCGTGCTGTTACTGCACGGGCTCATGGGCCGTGCCTCGCACTGGGCGTCCGCCGCCCGCTGGCTGGGCGAGCGGCACCGGGCCGTCGCACTCGACCAGCGGGGGCACGGCCAGAGCGACCGTCCGCCCGGCTCCGTCTACACCCGCGAGGCGTACGTCGAGGACGCCGAGGCGGCGATCGAACAGCTCGGCCTCGGCCCGGTCGTCCTCATCGGCCACGCCATGGGCGCCCTGACCGCCTGGCAGCTCGCCGCGAAACGCCCCGACCTGGTGCACGGCCTGATCATCTGCGACATGCGGGCGTCGGCGCTGGGCGCGGCCTCCCAGCGCGAGTGGGAGGACTGGTTCAAGGCCTGGCCCGTCCCCTTCGCCACCCTCGCCGACGTACGCAAGTGGTTCGGTGAGGACGACCCCTGGGTGGAGCGGCCCAGCCCCTCGCGCGGCGAGTTCTACGCCGAGGTGATGCAGGAGTCCCCCGACGGCTGGCGCCCCGTCTTCGAACCGGAGCAGATGCTCAAGTCCCGCGAGACCTGGGTGTTCGACGCGCACTGGGAGGAGCTGACGCAGGTTCAGTGCCCCACCCTGGTCGTGCGCGGCCTGGACGGCGAACTGGGCCGGGCGGAGGCGCAGGAGATGGTCCGCGTCCTGCCGAGGGGCGAGTACGCGGAGGTGTCCGACGCCGGCCACCTCGTGCACTACGACCAGCCGGACGCCTGGCGCGCGGCCATCGAACCGTTCCTGGAGGGCGTGCTGACGCGGTAGTGCTCCGCTGGGTCGGCGGTTCTTTCGGCCGCGGGGAGTGGGGCTGGTCGGGTCGCGCGGTTCCGGGGCAGGCGGTTCTCTGCCCGCGGGCCGGTAGGAGCTGGTCGCGCCCTGCGGCGGAGCCGCAGATCGATACAGCCCCGCGCCCCTGAAGGGCGCGCCTCAGCCGTTGGCGGCTCTTCCCGTCACCGTCAGGAAGGCCACCGCGCCGGTCGCGACGAGGGTCACCGCGAGCGGGCACCGGCGGCGGGCCTCGTGGAAGGCGGCCCGGATCTGCCGGACGTGGGCCATGGTGAGCAGTCGGCGTACGAAGGGGTCCGCGCGGCGATGTCGGCCTTCGTCCGTTCCAGCTGCCCGTGCGGCTGTGCCCGGCGGTGCGGGTCGGTCTCGGCGCGAGCGCGCGGTGGATGCTCACGGCGACCGCCCGGTGACGCGGCAGGTCGTCGATGCCGGTGGCGGTGAACGAGGCGGTCATCCACCGTGCGGCGGCCCGCAGTTCGCGCACGGCGTCGAGCGGGAGCGGGAGGGTGTCGAAGGGGGTGACGGTGCCCGGTGCGGGCCAGGTCGCGGCGGCTGGGTGGTCACTGCGGCCACTCCTCTGTGGTGGGCGAGTCCTTCGTCAGCGCCTGGGGCGGCCCGTCGGCATCGGGCACGTCCGGGTAAGGGACCCACGCCGTGCCGTCGTAGAACTCCAGCACGCCGTTGTCGTCGAGCCGTACTTCGTTGATCTTCGGGGCGTCCGCCATACGCGCAGTATCCCAGTCGGCGGTTGCCTTCCGTCGGGCAACGGGCCGCCGCCTCCACCTCGTTGAGGTAGTGCGGCACTGTGGCGACCACCGCCCGCTGGATCGGCTGCCGAAGCTCGTCGGACCGATCGGGCTCGGCGGACCGGCCGGATTCCTCGGACTGATCCGGCGTCCTGGTCAGATCCCGAACTGGCTGCGCAGGCCCTTGATCGTGGCGAGCGACTGCTCCACGCCGGCGCGCGCGGGATGGCGGGCCGGGAACTCCCGCAGTGCGCGCGCGTACATGTCCTCCGCCGCGCCGATGTGTTCCGGACGGCCGGTCTGGACGAGTCCCAGGAGCACGCCGCCGAGGTTGACCAGGCGCACCGGGTGCATCGGATGGTCGTCCGGGGTGTCGCGCAGTGCGGCGCGGGCGTGTGTGGCGGCCTCGTCCAGGATGTCGCCGTCGCCGTTGCTGCGCCCCTTGCGGAGCAGCGAGTTGGCGAGGTTGGACTCCTGGCCGACGCGCTCCTCGCCGTGCCCGGTGCTGCCCTTCGGCATGAGCTCCAGGCATCTGCGGTAGAGGGCGATGGCCTCGTCGATGGACTCCTCGTCCTCGGTGCTGTCGTAGACCTCCTGGAGGGCGGTGGCCAACGAGGACATGTGCCGGGGGAGTTCCGGGTCGCCGAGCGGTGACTTGTCGACGGCCTGCCGCCCGTAGTCGACGGCCTTGATCAGGTCCGGGGCCGACCGGTCGCGTTCCCAGCTCAGCCGGTGCAGCATGCACAGCGAGGAGAGGGCGGCGGCGTGGCGGAGGTCGTTGACCGGGTAGACCTCCACGGCCAGCTCGGCCGCCTGGAGCGAGCCGCGCAGCAGCTTCGGATCGCCGGTGCGGCCGTACGCCAGCCGCAGGTCGTCGGAGACGCCGAGGGGTTCGAGGTGCTCGGACTCCGCCGCCGCCCCGGCCTTGTCGTAGCTCCGGGACCTGGATCTGCCGAACCATTTGACCATGCGCACGCTCCCCCTGAAAGCTTCCGTCTCCCCCTCAATCCCCGCGATTCGCGACTCAAACCCCCTATGCCGTAGGCAAGTTCGGCCTGCGCACGAGTCGTGGTCGCGGGCAGGCTCAGCGGTCGCGGGCCGGCTCAGCCCTTGCTGACCGCTGCCAGGATCTCCGGCAGCCGCCGTGCCGTGCGCGGGGCGGAGAGCCGCAGTCCGAGGAATATGAGCAGGGCGCCGTATCCGGCGCCGACCGGCAGCAGCAGCCAGGTCCACCGGTCGCCGCCCGGATCGACGTTCAGCCAGATCGTGAGGGCGATGACGGGGGCGCACAGCAGGGCGGCCCCGACCATGCCGCCGAAAATGGCGACCGTGGCGAGCCCGGACTGCCCCGGGGCGACGTTCTTGTAGCCCTCCTGCGGGATGGAGTACGGGAACCGGGCCGACGACCAGGCCCCGGCCGCCAGCATCGCCCCCAGCAGGGCGAGGGACAGTCCGAGCGCCTCCGGCAGGGTGGCCCAGTCGTTGAGCAGGGCGCTGGTCAGAACGACCACGAGGGTGGCGTACGGCAGGCTGATCAGCAGCAACGCCAGTGCCCGGCCGCGCAGTTCGACGTACGCGTCCCGGGTGGACGAGATCGTCATCGCGACCATCCAGAAGGCGGAGGTGTCCTGGCCGAACTGGTTGTACATCTGGATGCCGAGCATCCCGGCCGCGAAGCAGGCGAAGTAGATCGAACCGGTGCCCTGCAACGCGTTGAACACCGGCACGATCAGCCCGATCGCGAGCGAGGTCACCCACGCGGCCTTCGTCTTGGGGTCCCGCCACGCATAGCGCAGGCTCCGCTCCATGACGGTCCCGGTACGCCCGTCCGGCAACAGCCGCGCGAGCCCGCCGGATGTCCGCTCTCCCTTGCCGGCCGGCTCGGCGGCCTGGAGTGTGGACCCGTCGGGCGAGGTCATCAGCCGGGTGAGGGTACGCGACCAGCTCCGCAACAGCAGCACCAACGCACCTGCGCTGAGTGCCAGTTGGGCGAACGCGATCCCGTACGATCCGGCACTCGCCGCATCCACCGCCCCGACGGCCGAAGCGGGCGGCACCCACACCAACACCTCTGCGACCGGGTCGAGTCGGCCGAGGCCGGCCGTACCGATCTGCTGCACACCGAAGTTGACGAGCTGCGCACCGACCGCGATGACCAGCCCGCTGAGTACGGCGAGATCGCGCCCCTTGCGGCTGCTGAGCAGCCGGATGTTGGCGGCGGCGACGGCCCGCGCGAGCGCCACGCAGACGAGCAGCGCGAGGGGAACGGCGACGAGCGACACCACGAACGCCGCGCCACCGCGCGCCACGGCGATCACCGACCCGACGAGCAGGGACAGCGTGAACAGCGGCCCGATGCCGACGAGCGAGGCCGCGAGCAGCGCCCGGACCAGCGGCCGGGGGCGCAGCGGGAGCATCACCAGCCGGGTCGGGTCGAGGGTCTCGTCCCCGCTGGGAAAGAACAGCGGCATGACGGCCCAGCCCAGCGCCATGACCGCGAGAAGAAGGACGGTGACGGACGCGGCGTGCGTGTTGCCGCGCAGGGCGATCAGCCCGAGGAACTGGAGCGCGGCGATCAGCAGTACGACGACGACGGAGAAGACGTACGCGGCCCGCCGCCCCGCGGACTGCCTGAGCCCGTTGCGCAGCAGCGACAGCTTCAGTCTGACGACGACGGCCGTCACCGACCCCTCCACCGTCATCGGGCGCCGCCGCCCAGCCAGTCGAGGTGGGACCCGTGGTCGCGCCCGCCCGCGCCGACGAGTTCGAGGAACGCCTGCTGGAGCGAGGGCGCGTCGCCCCGCACCTCGGCCAGCGTGCCGTGCGTCCGGATCCGCCCGGCCGCCATCACCGCGACCCAGTCGCACAGCGACTCCACCAGTTCCATGACGTGGGAGGAGAAGACGACGGTGGCGCCGGAGGCCGTGTACCGCTCCAGCACACCCCGGATGATCTGCGCCGACACCGGGTCCACGCCCTCGAACGGCTCGTCGAGGAAAAGGACTTCGGGATTGTGGAGGAGAGCGGCGGCGAGGCCGATCTTCTTGCGCATACCGGTCGAGTAGTCGACGACGAGTTTGTGCTGGGCACCGGCCAGGTCCAGGACGTCGAGAAGCTGGGCGGCCCGCTTGTCGACCTCGGCACCGGGAAGCCCCCGCAACCGCCCCGAGTAGGCGAGGAGTTCACGCCCCGACAGCCGCTCGAAGAGCCGAAGCCCTTCGGGCAGCACCCCGATCCGCGCCTTCACCTCGACCGGGTCGCGCCACACGTCGTGCCCCACGACCTCCACGGTGCCCTGGTCGGGCCGCAGCAGCCCGGTCACCATCGAGAGTGTGGTGGTCTTCCCGGCCCCGTTCGGCCCGACGAGCCCGACGAACTTCCCCGCAGGCAACTCCAGATCGATCCCGGCAACAGCAACCTGCTGCCCAAACCGCTTCCAGAGCCCCTGCACCCGCACGGCAGCACCATCAACCATGCGGTCACCCTAAGGTTTTCAGGGGCGCGCAGACTTCCGCGAACGGCAACCGCAGGCTTTTTAGGGGCGCGGGGAACTGCGCGACCAGCCACAGCCGGCCCGCAGCCGCCGAACAACCGCAACCAGGCACCCCGAACCGCGAAAGTTACCGATCCCGCCCGCACGCGTAAGCGAGCGGCGAGATCAACTCCTCCGCATCCGGCAACCACCGATTCGCGGGCGTAGGCCGGCAGGCCCACTGCACAGCCCCCCGAGACGCGTACCGAGTGGGCGGCGCTGCCACGTACGCCCCCTCGCCCAGCGCCACCAGGTCCAGCGAAGCCGGCGACCACCCCAACTTGCGCACAAGATCGGGCACCTTCACCGACGCCCCCGGCAGAACGAAGAACCGCATGCGCCGATCCGGTGTCAACATCACCGGCCCGAGCGTCAGTTCCATGCGCTCCATGCGCGCCAGCGCGAGGAACCCGGCTGTCTCGGGCACGTCGATCGCGTCGAACGTATGGCCGGTCGGCAGCAGGATCGACGCCGTCGGCTGGTCGGTCCACAGTCGGCGCGCGACGGTCGCGCTGCCCGTGGCCTGCGTGATCCAGTCGGGCCGTGTCGGGTGTGCGCCGGGCAGGGCGCACGCGGTGTCGCCGCAGGAGCAGCGCTGTACCCCGTCGACTGCTTCCAGCCACGTACCGGGAAACACGTCCCAGTGGCGTTCTTCGGCGTAACGGACGGCGGTTTCCAAGAGGGATTCGCCGCGTTGCTTGGGGATTTGGGCAGCATCAGGGCCCGCGATGGTCTCTTCCACGATGAGGACAACTCTAGTGGGAATCATGAGTTACGCATGTCACATGCGCGGGGGAGGAGCATCGATTCCGCATCTGGGGCGCATGGATGCATGAGCGGGGGCGCGCAGGAGGATCCGGGTCGGGGCTGGGTAGGCAGGGGAGGGGCTGGGCATCCGCCTTTACCCCGGCAATCCTCATATGTCTCGCATTGTCGGCATGCCTGCGGGGCATTGATCTTCAAGGCCGGATCTTTTCGCCGTACTCGTCCGCTTACCGGGCCGAGTACGGAAGGGGTTCCGGGCACGGAAGACACATCAACTCGGTGCGTGGGCACGGCACCGCAGCCACAGGGGGTACGCCATGGCCGCAAGGCCTCTCGTCGCGCGGCAGCCGAACGAACGGCTGCAGGCACTCATCCAGGAGGCGGGCTGCTCGAACGCCGGACTGGCCCGCCGCGTCAACATGTGCGGCGCGGAGCACGGCCACGATCTGCGGTACGACAAGACGTCCGTGGCCCGCTGGCTGCGCGGACAGCAGCCCCGGGGCCGGGCGCCCGCGATCATCGCCGAGGCCCTCGGCCGCAAACTCGGCCGTACGGTCACGATCGACGAGATCGGCATGGCCAACGGCAAGAACCTCGCCTCGGGCGTCGGGCTCCAGTTCTCCCCGACCGTCCTCGGCGCCATCGAGCAGGTGTGTGAGCTGTGGCGCAGTGACGTGGGCCGGCGGGACTTCCTCTCCGGCTCGTCCGTCGCCGCGTCCGCGCTCGTGGAGCCCAGCCGCGACTGGCTGATCTCGTCCCCCGACTCCCAGGTGGCGCGCCAGGCGGGTCCCCGCGTGGGGCCGTCCGACGTGGCGGCGGTGCGCGCGATGACACAGGCGCTCACGGACCTGGACCACCAGTACGGCAGCGGGCATGTGCGTCCGGTCGTCGTGCACTACCTCAACAGTGTCGTCTCCGGGCTGCTGGCGGGCTCGTACCGGGAGGCCGTCGGGCGCGACCTCTTCGCCGCCGTCGCCCGCCTGACGGAGCTCGCCGGGTACATGGCCGTCGACACCGGCCAGCCCGGTCTCGCCCAGCGCTACTACATCCAGGCGCTCCGGCTCGCCCAGGCGGCCGGGGACCGGGGGTACGGAGGGTACGTACTCGCCGCCTCCATGAGCCATCTCGCCGCGCAGCTCGGAAACCCGCGGGAGATCGCCCAGTTGGCGCGGGCGGCGCAGGAGGGGGCGCGTGGCCGGGTCACCCCGCGCGCGGAGGCGATGTTCCACGCCGCCGAGGCCCGGGGGCACGCCCTGATGGGGGACGCGCGGGCGGCCCAGCTGGCCTCCGGGCGGGCGGTCAACGCGCTGGAGGCGGCGGATCCGGAGTCCGGGGACGACCCGGCGTGGATCGCGCACTTCGACGGTGCCTACCTGGCCGACGAGCTGGCGCACTGCCACCGGGACCTCGGCCAGGCCGAGGCGGCGGCGCGGTGCGCGCGGGAGTCGCTGGACGGACACCCCGAGACACGGGCGCGGCGCCGGGCCATCGGGCTGGTGCTGCTGGCCACGGCACAGGTCCAGCAGCGCGAGGTGGAGGAGGCCTGCCACACGGGCCTGCGCGCGGTGGAACTCCTCGGCACCCTGCGCTCCAACCGGGGCGCCGAGTATCTGGAGGACCTCCAGCTGCGCCTGGAGCCGTACCGCGACGAGCCGGTGGTCCGGGAGTTCGGGGCGCGGATGGACCTGCGGGCGGCGGCGTGACGGGCGACACAGCGGGACGCTGAGGTGCTGGTGGGGGAGTGGTCCGGTCCCGTGCTTCGTGAATCGAATTCCGGGAACCCGGTAGCTTTAGCTGACGATTCCGAAGGTCCCCCATCAGTAGGAGTCCCCGGTGACGCAGAGTGGACAGGGCGAGGAGCCCTCGCCGCGCGTGGCGCGCGAAGGCATCGTGCTGCCCTCCGACGGCGGCGAACCGCTGCTGCCGGGTATGACGGGGGGCAACGGCGGCCTGCCCCTTCCGGGGCCGGCCGCGCCCCCGACCCCTGCCCCGAACCCGACCGGCGGTCAGGCCTGGGGCCTGCCGTGGGGCCCGGACCCGAACCAGGCCCAGGACGACTACCAGGCCCAGGCGCCGGCCCGGGACGAGTACCAGAACCCGTACCAGGCCCCGTCCCAGGCGACCGGGGGCTGGTCGGCGGCGTCCGACGCCCAGCAGCACCAACAGTGGGGTGACCAGGGCCGGTTCCAGCCCCAGGCGCAGCAACAGCCCGAGCAGCAGGCGCCGTCGGCGCCGGCGTGGAACAACGACCCGGGCGGGTCCGGCGGTTGGGCCCAGCAGCCCGGCTACGACGCCCAGTCGGCCCCGGTCGCCCCTCACTCCGTACCGCATGCCGCCCATGGCGCCGGGGCCGCGCCGCTCCCGCCCGCGGCCCCGCAGTACGAGCAGCAGGCCCACCAGCCGTACGGGCAGTACGGTGGCGCCCCGCTGCCCCCCGAGGGCGGTGCGAGCGGGCCGTACGCCGCCGGGGCCGGTGCTCCACTGCCGCCGGCCGAGGACGCGACGCAGTACATCCCGCCCGTCCCGGGCACCCCCGGGCCGGTCGCCGACCCGGCCACCCAGTTCCTCCCGCCGGTCACGGCGCACACTTCCGCACCTCCGCACGTCAACGAGGCGGCGACGCAGTTCCTGCCGCCCGTGGGTCCCGGCGCCCTGCCGCCCCAGCCGTCCGCCGAGGCGACCACGTATCTGGGCCGTGTGCCGCAGGCGGCCCCCGGCGGTTCCGACGCCGACGCCACGCAGTACATCCCGCCGGTGCCCGGAGGGTCGTACGGCATACCCCCGGGCGGCGCGGACGACCGTCAGCCGCCCTCCGACTTCGACAACCTCTTCCGCAGCGGCCCCGGTGCCGAGGCGCCGGCCGGCGCCACCCAGCAGATGCCCCGCATCCAGCCCCAGCAGCCCGCCCCCGGTTCCTACGGCCGGCAGGCTCCGTACGCCGCCCAGCAGGCCCCGTACGGCTTCCGGGCGCCCCACGACATGGACGACGAGCGTGACGGTGGGGGCCGGCGTTCGCGGGTGGCCGTCATCGCGGCCCTCGGGGTCGGCATCGTCGTGCTGGGGATCGGGGCCGGGGCCATGCTGAGCAGAGGGGGCGGGGACAGCAGCGAGGACCCGGGCAACAAGACGGTGGCGGCGGCCTCGTCCGCGCCGGAGAAGTCCGAGGCACCGGCCGCCGACCCGGCCAAGGCGCAGGCCGTCGAGCTGGACAAGCTGCTCGCCGACAGCAACGACAGCCGCGACGCGGTGATCAAGGCGGTGTCGGACGTCAAGTCCTGCACCAACCTCGGCCAGGCCGCCGCCGACCTGCGCGGCGCGGCCCAGCAGCGCGGCGAATTGGTCACCCGGCTCTCCACGCTGGCCGTCGACAAGCTCCCCGAGCACGCCGGGCTGACCGACGCCCTCACCAAGGCCTGGCAGGCGTCCCAGGCGGCCGACAACCACTACGCGGCCTGGGCGGACCAGACGGCGGGCAAGAACGGCTGCAAGAAGGGCCAGGCCCGTTCGACGGGCCAGACGCAGAAGGGCAACCAGCAGAGCGGCATCGCCACCGAGCAGAAGTCCAGGGCTGCCGAGCTGTGGAACGCGATCGCGAGGACGTACGGCCTGACGGAGCGCCAGTCCACCCAGCTCTGACCCGGCGCGGTCCCTCGGGGAGGGGCCGCGTGTCAGTCCTGCGCGTTCTCCAGCAGCTTCGTCGTGTTGATGAAGCCCTTGCGGGCGGCGACGAGCCGGCCCTCGCGGACGATCTGGAAGGTCACCTGCGCGTTGACCAGGCGCGGGAACCCGACCACCGAGAGCAGGTCCTCGAAGCGCCAGCGCAGCGTCGGGGTGAGGCCGCCCGTGGTGACGCGCAGGCCGTCGTCGAGGGCCCGCCGGACGGTGGTCGAGGACACCTCGCCGCCCTCCAGCGACTCGACGACCGCCTTCAGGACGGTGTACGCGATCCAGGTGGTCTGCACGCCCGCGTCCTGCGGGTCGATGCGGTTGTCGCCGAAGGCCTCCTCCTTGATGACCTTCTTCATCTCGTCCCAGCGGGCGTCACTGGCCACCGGGTACCAGCCGGTGATGTACGAGTCCTCGTACGGGCCCGTCTTTCCGCCGTTCGCGTTGATCACCGTCTGGTCGACGCTGCCGAGGACGGTCGCGGTGCGCACGTCCGGGTAGTCGTCGCGGTCGCGCCGGAAGGAGTCCATGAAGGTGTTGGTGCGGTCCCCGAGCGCCGGCACCACACAGCCCTTCCTCTCGCTCGCCGTCTCCGTCGTCCGTTCCAGGGCGAGCTTCGTGTGCGTCCCGTACTCGGTGGCGTTCTCGGCTGCCAGCTGGTCCCGCGCCGGGGCGTGCCCGCCCGCCTGCAGACCGGAGTCGAGGAGCTGGGGCAGCTGGTCGCCCGCGATGGTGTCGGGGCGGACCAGGGCGACGGGACCGCAGACGGCGGCGAGTTCCTTGCCGAGGCCGGCCAGGAGGGCGGGCGAGCCGCCGTTGACGGGGTAGGACATCGGGTTGGTGAACTCGTCGTTGGTGACGCCGTAGCCGCCGATGTAGGGGATCCCGGCGGAGGCCAGCGGGCCCAGGTAGCCGTCACCGAACTGGCTGTAGGAGCCGACGACCGCGACGACGTCCTCGGCGGCGGCGCGCCGGGCGCACTTCGCTGCGGACACCCGGTCGTTGTGGTCGTTGCAGGTCAGGACCTTGAGCTTGCGCCCGTTCAGGCCACCCGTGGAGTTGATCCAGCGCGCGTACGCCTGCGCCATGGCCGGCATGCCGGGCTTGTTGGTCGCGTCGGTGCCCTCCGGCGCCCAGGTCATGACGGTGACCTCACCGCCCTCGGAGTCGGCCGAGGTGCCGGGTACGACCCCGCAGCCCGCGGCGAGCGCCGCGCACACGGTCAGCGCGCTCAGGGATCTCGCGCGCGTGGACCTGGGGAGGTTGGTGCGGAAGGTGCTGCGGGTGCGTCGCCTGCCGGTCATGGACATGCACGATTCCGTCACACGGCCAACCCGGATGTGACCCTTGGTCAACAGCTGGTGACGGGGAGGTGAATTACGGGGGGCGTTGATCTCGTTTTCACAGGGACCGTACGATCGATGACCGTGCAAGGTTCGGAAGACTCTTCCCGTCGCGGCCGTCGCTCCCCCACCATGGGCGGCATGCCACTCAACGACATGCCGTGGTGGCGCTGGCGCAGCAATGTGCGCTCCGCGCTGCACATGCTCTCCGATCAGGCGTTCCAACGGGACGTCTGGCTGGCCGGTGTCGACGGGTACGGGGACGTCACCGACGCCGTGTACCGCCTGGTCGAGGACACCTGGCTGGACAGCTGGTCCGCCGAGAAGTACGTCGGGACGATCTTCCGGGACTCCCAGGAAGCCGCCCTCGTCGACACCGCCGTACTCCGTGTCCTGCGGATCATGCACCAGGTCGGCCCGGACGCACCCGTCTCGGCGTACCTCGACCACGCCGGCTGGCCGGAGGCGGTCCGGGCGGCCCGGGACGCCCACGTCCGCCTCGCGGTGAGCGACGGCGAGGAGCCGGACGTCCCGCCGCGCACGCTGGAGGTACTGCGGATCCTGACGCGCTCGGCGTAGCGGCCGAGTGCGACGTCCGGTGCGTTCCGGGTGGCGGACGGGAGTCGGCCGTTCCGGGTGAATATGGGACCCTGTCCGGCATGAACGAGCAGTCCAGCGCAGCCGCGGCCCCCGCCGGGAAGTCCACCGAGCAGTACGTCCTCACCCTCTCCTGCCCCGACAAACAGGGCATCGTGCACGCCGTGTCGAGCTACCTCTTCATGACCGGCTGCAACATCGAGGACAGCCAGCAGTTCGGCGACCGGGACACGGGACTGTTCTTCATGCGCGTCCACTTCTCGGGCGAGCCACCGGTGACGGTGGAGAAGCTCCGGGCGAGCTTCGCGGCCATCGGTGACGCCTTCCACATGGAGTGGCAGATCCACCGGGCCGAGGACCGTATGCGGGTCGTCCTGATGGTCAGCAAGTTCGGCCACTGCCTCAACGACCTTCTCTTCCGCGCCCGCATCGGCGCGCTGCCGGTCGACATCGCGGCGGTCGTCTCCAACCACACCGACTTCGCCGAGCTGGTCGCCTCGTACGACGTCCCCTTCGTCCACATCCCGGTGACGAAGGACACGAAGGCGCAGGCGGAGGCGCGGCTGCTGGAGCTGGTGCGCGCGGAGAACGTGGAACTGGTCGTCCTGGCCCGCTACATGCAGGTGCTCTCGGACGACCTGTGCAAGGCGCTCAGCGGCCGGATCATCAATATCCACCACTCCTTCCTCCCGAGCTTCAAGGGCGCGAAGCCCTACCACCAGGCCCACGCGCGGGGCGTGAAGCTGATCGGCGCGACGGCGCACTACGTCACGGCGGACCTGGACGAGGGCCCGATCATCGAGCAGGAGGTCGAGCGGGTCGCCCACGACGTGACCCCGGACCAGCTGGTGGCCATCGGCCGCGATGTGGAGTGCCAGGCGCTGGCGCGGGCCGTGAAGTGGCACGCGGAGCGACGGATCCTGCTGAACGGGCGGCGGACTGTGGTGTTCGCGTAGACAGGCGAACGGTGGTGCGACGGCGGGGGCGCCGATCTGTTCGACCTCCGCTCCTCACCTCGGGGTGCTCGTGGTGCTCGGGGCGTGTCCGCGGATCGTGTCGCGGAAGGCGATCGGGGTCTGGCCGGTGCGCTGGTGGAAGTACTTGCTGAAGTGGGTGGCGCTGGAGAAGCCGAGGCGGTCGGCGATGCGGGCGGCTGTCCGGTCGCTGTGGGCCAGGAGGCGCTTGGCTTCGAGGACGACGCGGCGGTCGATGAACTCCTTGGCGCCGAGGCCCGCTGAGGCGAGGGTGGCCCGGGAGAGCGTGCGGGCCGAGTAGCCGAGTGCTTCGGCGTAGTCCTCGACCCGTCGGGTGCGGGCGAAGTCCTTCTCCACCGCGTCACGGAAGCGCAGGTAGGTGGCGTCGGGGTCGGGGGCGGGGCTGCCGACGGGCCCGGTGAGGTGGGCCAGTCGCAGGACCAGGACGGCCAGCACGTGGCGCAGGGCCGCGGTGTGGATCTCCAGGGGCAGTTGTCCGAGCGCGTGGAACTCGGCGGCGAGATGGTCGGCGGCCAGTCGCAGGGCCTGGGCGTCGTCGGGCAGAGGGCGGCGCAGGATCGGCGCGTGCGGGTCCTCGGTGCGGGCGCCGGCCGCGGTGGCCGGGTCGAGGAAGTCCTGGCGGAAGAGGATCAGGGTGCCGTCGGCGTGGGTGAGGTCGCCCCACTGCTGGACCTGACCGGGGCGAACCCACAGCCATGAGCCGGGTTCGAGGGCGTAGGCGGTGAAGTCGACCGTGTGCCACAGGGTTCCGCCGGTGAGGGTGATCAGGTGGTGGAAGTCCGGGCGCTGGGGGGCCGTGAGCCGCTCGCCGGGTACGCGGTGGCGCAGCTCGGTGAGGGACAGCACTTCGACGCCGGCGGGGGTGCCGACGGGCGGCGCGAAGGAGATCTCCGGGATCTCACGGCCGGGATCATGTCGGTTTTTGACCATCAGTAGTCCTCAGCGTATCTGAATCCTCCTGTTCAAGCCCCCTAGTTTGGAGACGTCAGCCCAGCCGACCTCGGTCGATGTCGGAAAGCAGCAAGAAAGGAGGAGTGTGATGCCTTCGGTGGAACAGACCTCCTTGACGTACGCCTTCGACGCGTACTGCGCATGGTGCTACGGCTTCGGCCCCACCCTGCGGACCTTCGCCGAGGACAACGCCCACCGCATCCGGCTCGGCGTCCTGTCGGCCGGCCTCTACACCGGCGCCCGGGCGCTGCCGATCGCGGCCCATCCGCACCTGTCGGCGGATCGCGACACCATCACGCGGCTGACCGGGGTCGCCTTCGGCACGGGCTACGACCGTGCCCTGTCACGGGGAACGGCCGTGCTCGATTCCGCCGCCGCGGCGGTGGGGCTGGCCGTGCTGCGCGATCAGCCCGGAGCCGGCGCACTGGACGCGGCCGAGGCCATGCAGCGAGCGTGGTTCGTCGACGGCCGCAGCCTGTCCGACGCCGAGGTGTACCGGGACATAGCCGCCGAACTCGGCCTGGACACGGACGCCGTGACCGCGGCGTACCGAGCCCCGGCAGGCCGGGTGAAGGCCCGCGCCGACTTCCGCGCGCTGCGCCGCCTCGGCGTGACCTCGTACCCGACGCTGCTGCTGGACACCGCGCACGGCGGCGACCAGATGGGCGGCACGGGATCCACCGCCGCCTCCCTGACCTCCGCCCTCGACCAGCGGCTGGCCACGACCGTCCCCAAAGTCCCCATCCGTGACCGTCCCCCACGTCCCATCCATGACCTGCCCTCGCAAGGAGAACCGTCATGAGCAACGCCAAGAACGCCGTCCTGACCGCCGCCGGTGAACTGTTCGGCCAGAAGGACCCGAGCGCGGTGGACCGCTGGGTCGCCGCCGACTACACCCAGCACAGCACCCTGGCCGCCGACGGCCCCGAGGCCCTGCGCCAGCTGGTCGCCGGCCTGCCGGAGGGCTTCGGCTACGAGGGCGCCCGGGTGATCGCCGACGGCGACCTGGTCGCCCTGCACGGCACGTACCACGGCTTCGGGCCCGACCCGCTGATCGCCTTCGACCTCTTCCGCGTCGACGCCGACGGCAAGCTCGCCGAGCACTGGGACGCCCTGACCCCGCTGGTCGAGGACACCGCCTCCGGGCGTTCGCAGACCGACGGCCCCACCGAGGTCACCGCGCCCGGGGAGACCGAGGCCAACCGGGCCCTGGTCGCCGAGTTCGCGCAGAAGGTCCTGGTCGGCGCCGACTACTCGGTGCTCACCGAGTACATCTCCACCGAGAGGTACCACCAGCACAACCCGGAGGCCGCCGACGGCCTCGACGGCTTCGGCGCCGCCGCCGCGAAGTGGGGCGAGCAGGGCAAGAGCCTCGTCTACAAGACCGTCCACAAGGTCATCGCCGAAGGCGAGTTCGTCCTCCTCCAGTCGGAGGGCGAGTTCGGCGTCCCCGTCGCCTATTACGACCTCTTCCGTGTCCAGAGCGGCAAGATCGTCGAGCACTGGGACATCATCTCCCCGATCCCGGACGAGCTGCCCCACGGCAACGGCCTGTTCTAGAGCCACCCACCGCCGGCAAGGGAGACAGCCGGCCGGCAAGGAGACAAACGCGATGAGTGAGCTCACCTACGCCGGGAAGACCTTCGTCTTCCGCGTCGACAACGGGGTCGTCTTCCGCAACACCTACGCGGCCGACGGCACCACCCTCCACTACGAGGCCCTGGAGGGCCCGGCCAAGGGTGCCGAGGAGAACGTCACCCTCCACACCGCCGAGGTGGCCCCCGGCCTGTTCATGCTCGGCTGGGTCGAAGAGTCAGGCATGACGATCACCCACCTCATGAACCTCGACGCCCTGACGGTCCACGCCTTCTGGACCTACGAGACGGGCGACGGCCGCGTCGCCGAACTCCACACCGGCGTCCTCGAACCCGCCTGACGGGCCTCACCCACCGCCGTGCTCCCAGCCTTCGGGTGAGGGCACGGCGGCGTGCGGTTCGGCGGGGACCTGTCCGACCTTCGCCCCGTCACCTGCCCACCGCCCGGAGGACCACCGTGTACCCGACCCCGACCCCGGCCCCCGCCCCGCTGTCGCTCGCCGCCTACCGGGCCGCCATCGCCCTGGACGAGCCGTTCCGGCCGGACGTCGGCCATGACCCGGACGACCGGTCCGCCGACCTGGTCCGCGAGGCGCTCGGCCTGCTGGGCGACGACCCGGCGGCGGCGAGGGCGGGGCTGCGCCCCGGCGCGGCGGACCAGGTCGACGAGGCCGCCGCCCGGCGGCTCCTGCGCGCGGTGCTGACGGTCCGGGATCCGGGCCCGCTGCCCACCGGGACCGCGCGCGTGCTGGACGCGCTCCTGGCCGGCGAACGCCTGGCACGCGGCACCACCGACGCGGCCTCGCTGCCCACGGTCCGCGACACGCTTCCCCACACCGCGTACCGGGCGGCCGACCGTACGGTGCTGTGGCAGGGCGACATCACCACCCTCGACGCGGACGCCGTCGTGAACGCCGCCAACAGTGCCCTGCTCGGTTGCTTCAGGCCGATGCACCCGTGCATCGACAACGCCCTCCACTCCGCGGCCGGCCCCCGCCTGCGTGACGACTGCCACGCGGTCATGTCCCTGCAGGGGCACGCGGAGCCGACCGGCACCGCCAAGATCACTCGCGGCTACCACCTGCCCGCCCGCTACGTCCTGCACACCGTCGGTCCGATCGTCGACGGCCCCGTGCTCCCGGAGCACGAGCAGGCGCTGGCAGCCGCGTACCGTGCCTGCCTCGACCTCGCCGCCGAAGCGGGCGGCATCCGCGGCCTCGCGTTCTGCGGCATCAGCACCGGCGTCTTCGGCTACCCCAAGGCGCCCGCAGCCCGCATCGCCCTGGACACCGTCGCCGAATGGCTCGACCTCCACCCCGGACGGCTCGACCGCGTGATCCTCAACGTGTACGCGGACGACGACCGTGCCGCCTACCTCCAGGCACTGACCGAAGGAACCCAGCCCCGATGAACCAGTCCACCTTCGACCTGGAAGCCGCCGCAGGGACGATACGCACCTGGCTCGACGAGGCCGACCGCGTCCTGATCACCGCCGGGGCCGGACTCAGCGCCGCCGCCGGATACGACTACGGCGACGAAGACCGCTTCCGGGAACTCTTCCCCGCCCTGCACCGCCTCGGCCTGCGCTCCCGCTACCTGGTCGGCGTCCCCCTGCCGCCCGAGCTGTGGTGGGGCTACTGGGCCGTCCACATCGACGACATCCGCTTCTCCTCGGGCCCCAACCCCCTTTACCGGCAGCTGAGTTCCCTGGTCGGCGACAAGGACCACTGGGTGATGACGTCCAACGTGGACGCCCTCTTCGCGCGCAACGGCTTCGACCCCGACCGGATCTTCACCCCGCAGGGCGACTACGGCCGCTACCAGTGCTCGACCCCCTGCACCCCGACCACCTACGACAGCCGTCCCCTCGTCGAGCAGCTCCTCGCCACGTACGACCCGGCAACCGGCGCTGTCACCGGCCCCCTGCCCAGCTGTCCGAACTGCGGCGGCGAGGTCGAGATCAACGTCCGCATCGGCCCCGAGTTCGTCGACGCCCCCCATCTCCCCGCGGGCCGCCGCCTCGACGACTGGCTGGGAACCGCCACCGCCGACACCCGGCTGCTCATCCTCGAGTTCGGCGCCGGATTCAACACCCCCGGCGTCGTCCGATGGCCGGGGGAACACCTCACCCGCCATTTCCCCCACGCACGCCTCGTACGCGTCAACCCCACCCACCCCGAAACCCCCGCCGGCCTCGAAGGCCGGACTCTGCCCGTCCCCGTCGGGGCCGACCACCTGCTCGACGCACTCACCGTGCCGCACCCGGCACCCGACCCTACGGTGGCACCATGAGCGACCCGGAAACGAACGCGAAAACGAACGCGGGAGAGAACGCGGAAACGAACGCGGAGAAGAACAAGGCCACGGCTCAGGCGTTCTACGACCTGATGTTCAACCAGTGCCGCCCCGCCGAGGCCATCGACCAGTACGCCGGAGACACCTACACCCAGCACAACCCACACGTCGGCGACGGCAAGCAGCCGTTCATCGACTACTTCGAGCGCATGGCCGCCGAGTACCCGGGCAAGCGCGTGGAGGTCAAGCGCGCCTTCGCCGAAGGCGACCACGTGATCCTGCACTGCCACCAGACCTGGCCCGACGAGGAGTACGCCGGCATCGACATCTTCCGTTTCGACGCGGACGGCAGGATCGTCGAACACTGGGACGTCCTCCAGGTGATCCCGCCCACCTCGAAGAACGACAACACGATGTTCTGACCATCGCCTGGCGCGGCGTGGCGCACCGCTACGGTCACGCGATCACCCCTGCCGGGCAGACCGGGCAGACCGGGCCTGTCGGTGCGGCAAGGGTGGCCGCAGCCGGGGTTGTCAGACCCTGGCTCTACGGTTCCTTCATGACTCCTGAGCTGCGGGACACGTTAAGTCCCTTCCGTGACAAGGCGATTGCGCAGGGCGTTCCGGCCGGCGAGGTGGAGCGGTGGTTGGACTCCGCTCGCCCTTGCGCGACCCTGTCGCAGGGCGGGGGAGGGCCGGTCGTGGGCATGTTCGGCGGCCCCTTGATGCTGCCCGCCGACACCCCGACCCCCGTTTTCCCCTTCGTCGCCTCCATCGACCTCGCGGCACTGCCCGACGGCGCGACGGATCTCTCCCTGCCTCCCGACGGCCACCTGCTGCTGTTCGCCTTCCCCGACGACGACGGTGATCTCGTCAACATCGGGGAAGTCGTGTACGTCCCCGTCGGCGCGGCCACGGAGGAACGGGACAAGAACTCAGGGTTCTGGTTCGAGATCGACGAGTACCGGGAGATGGTCGAGGCGTTTCCCCGGGGTCGGCTACGGGCAACGACCAATGCCTCCCTGCCCTGCCACCACGCGGTCCAGGTCTCCGGGAACACGCACACCGTGCCGCTCCCCGGGCATCCCCGTTCCAGAAAACTGGCCGAGCTGTGGGAGCAGACACGCGGTGACATCGTCACCGGGGGGCCTCTCCAGATCGGTGGATACGCCTCGGAGGAGGCCGTCCATCTCGACCCGGTCAGCAGCGTCGTGGAGTGCGCGGTGAAGACGGCGGAGGCGCGTGACTGGGGAGGAGAGATGTCGGGTGCCGTCGAGGACTGGGTGCTGCTGGCGGACTGGAACCCCCGAATCGAGGGCAGGGAGGGCGCCGTCGTCCACTGGGCGATCCAACGCGAGGATCTGACCGCGCGACGCTTCGACCGCACGGTTGCCACCGTCTTCTGGAATCCGTGACAGCGGGTTCCGTCTGCGCCGACCACAACGCCACTTGGCCTGCCGTGGCGGTCCGCTGTACGCGGCGCGGAGTGTCCACGCCAGGGCTGACCGACTGACCAGCAATTCAGCAGGGAGGCCGCGTCGGCTGTCAGGCCATCAGTTGGTCGGCCTTGTGGCTCAGTTGCTCGGCTGCGGCCGTTCCACGGAAGCGGTTCAGGCGCACGCATGTCCTCGACGGCGCCGTGGACCCTCGCGGAGCGAATGCCGTCCGCGCAGTCGAGGAACTCGTTCCACGTAGACAGGGCACCGTCCATGTCGCCTTGCCGCAGGCGCGCGCCGACCAGGCCGGCGAGGACGATGGCGCGGGTGCGGCGCCTGTCCAGACCATGGATCTCCAGGGCGAGGTGCAGGTGTTCCTCAGCCGCATCGAGGTCGCCGAGGCGGGAGAGGATCATGCCGGATTCGTGCGCGGTCGAGATCCTGGACGCCGGCCAGATCACGGCGATGCGCGACTTGGCGGTCCGGTTCCTCAACGAATCGTCGTTGCCGCGCTACGAGACCGTGCAGTCCTTCGGACATGCCTTCCACCGCGATCTGTGGCGGCTGATCCCACGCATCGAACAGCTCGCCGGACACCTTCCTGACGAGGATGTGCCGGCGAACGTGGCGCTGGCCGGTGTCGCCGAGGCCCGACGTCGGCTCGACGAGATCGAACGCGCGGGACTGACCGGCGAGTTCGAGCGCGTCAAGCGGCTCGGGCGTTCCGTCGTGGCCCTCTGTGACCACCACGAGAACCTCACCGGGGCGGCGTCGTGACGGCGTGCCTACATCCGGCTCAGCGAGGCCGCCGCGAACAGCACGTCCCTGATCGCCTCCCTGTCGCCGTCCTGGCCTGCCGCCGCTTCCTCCGGGGATACGTGGCCCGCCGCCAGTTGGCAGAACTCCACGCCGTCCAGGGCCACATGGGCGACCTCGTGGGCGGACGAGGCGAGCGCGGCCGGGGAGTCCAGGGAGATCAGCCATTCGCCGCCGCCGGAGCCCTCGATCTCCAGGCGGAGGCTGCGGCCCGGTTCGCCGGCCGGGACCAGGTGGCGGGTCGTCCGGTTCGGTGCGGCCAGGCCCGCCAGACGGCGGGCGGCCAGCGCTTCCGGGAGCATGCGGGCCGCCAGGTCGATCATGCCGTGGAGGTGGCGCGGGGCCGGGGGCTCGTAGGGGTAGTCGACCGCGTCGGCGATGTCGCCCGCGTGCACCCAGCACTCGAAGGCACGGTCCAACATCGCGTCGCGCAGCGGCAGTTCGAAGTCGCCGTACGAGATCGGCAGCTTGCCCGAACCTCCCCCACGCTCGGCCTCGCCCGCGCGGGAGGTACTCCCGACCGCGAACGACACGTGCCGGACGATGCCATGGCTCTGCTCCCGCCACGGCACCCGTACGGAACGGGTGGGCGGGAAGTACGAGGCACGCCAGTACGCCTCCGTACGGGACGCGGGATTCGGCGCGACCGGTGTCCCCTGCCCGCCGGTCACCGGGTCGTCGAGGCCCAGTGCGACCGCGACCAGGCCGTCCACGCTCAGCAGGTGCGCGATGACACCGGCGACCGTCGTACGGCGCGTCGTCTGCTCGTCGTCCTCGAACCAGCGCAGCCGTACGGGCGCGTGCCACTCGGAGTCGCCGAAGTCCTGGAGCAGGGCGTCGAGGCGGGCGGTCTCCGCGTCGTACGGGGCCGCCCACTCCGGTACCGGGATGCGCGGCGGGCGCCGGTCGAGGCAGCTCTCCAGGACGCGGGTGCGCAGGGTCGGATCCAGGTCGAGGGGCTCCGGGCGCTGGAGCAGCTCGACCGCCTCGCGCAGCCGCCGCGCCTCGTCGGCGCAGGCACCGCACTCCCCGAGGTGCTCCTCGACGGCCAGTGTCTCCTCCGGCGCACAGGCGGCCAGCGCCCACGCCCCCAGCAGCGACCTCAGCACGTCGTGTTCCAGGACCAGCGGTACGAGGGGTGCGGCGGGCGCGGGGGGCTCCGGCGCGGGCAGGGGGAGCCCCGTGTCCTCGACCGAGGAACGCGGCAGCGGTATGCGGGGCGAGCCGTCGCCCGCGCGCCCGGCGGTGCCGGGTTCCGGGCCCTTGCCGTCGCCGTCGCTGTCACCGGCGCCGTCGTCGGGGCCGCGGGGGCCGTACCCCTCGTGCTTCTCCCAGTCCCCGTCCTCGTGTCCCGCGCCGCTCACACCGCACCCCCGTGTTCGGGGGGTGCCCCCGGTGTGCCGGTGTCGTGGGCCGTGGACAGGAGCTGGAGGCCGAGGCGGAGGCGCCGGCGGGCCTCGGCCTCCGTGACGCCCAGGTCGGCGGCGGTCTGGCGGTAGTCGCGCCGTTGGAAGTACGCGAGCTCCAGGGCGGCGCGCAGTGGGGCGGGCATCGACGTCACGATGTAGTCGGCGCGGGCGGCGACGGAGGCGCGGCGGACCCTGCGCTCCAGTTCCTCCATGGAGCCGGGGGAGCCCGTGGGGCCGGCATACGCGTTGTCCGGGGCGTCCGGGCTGTCCGGGTCGCTGTGAACCAGTGCTGCCGTCTCCTTCTGGCGCAGGCGCTGTACCGCGAGGCGGTGGGTCAGGGTGGCCACCCAGGAACGCAGGGGGCCCTGCTTGGGGTCGTAGGCGTCGGGGTGCTGCCAGACGTGGGCGAAGACCTCACGGGTGATGCGGTCGGCGGCCTGTTCGTCGGCGAGGACACGGTGGGCGAGGCCGTGCACGAGGGAGGCGAACCGGTCGTACAGCTCACCGAGCGCGGCTGCCTCGCCGCGCGCGAGCCGCTGCTGCATCTTGCGGTCCCAGCGGGGCGGTGTGTCCGTCTTCGGCATGCTGCCCCTCACCCCCCGGTACGTCTCGGTCGCGTCAGTCGTGTCGGTCGTGCCCGTGCCGTGTTCCTGTCCAGGTCCGGCGCTCGTCCGGCGGTCGTCCGGTGATTGCCCACCCTTTCCTCGAATGTAGTCGGCCCCTCTGACAGCCCACTCCGCTTTGCGGCATTGTGCGCCTCCCGAAGGGCCTCGGATGGTAGAGAACCGACGGAGAACGACCGATCGCGACGTACTTTGCACCGCTTTCGATCGAAAGAGATCGTTGGTGACCGAAACAAGTACCCTGCAAACCGCTGACAAGTCTCTTGCGGTCCGGGCCGACTCGATGTGCGGTGTTTGATGGCATGGCTGTTGGGCAGCCGCGTCGACAGGAAGCGTAGGTCGAGGTTCCGTTTCTGCCGGACAAGTCGGACGAGGGGCCTCATGGTGGCGTTCAAGGTGACCGACGGCGAGCGAGGCGGCTGGACCGTGCTCCAGGTGTCCGGAGAGATGGACCTGGTCACCTCGCCGGAGGTGAGACAGTGGGTGCACGACGCCGTTGCCGACGGCCGTCACCGTGTCGTTCTCGACCTCTCCGAGGTCGTCTTCTGCGATTCCAGCGGCGTCGGCGTGCTCATCGCCACCCGTCGGCTGATGCGCTCCTGCCAGGGGCACCTGCGTCTGATCCTGCCCGCGCAGGGGGCCGCGGAGGGCGCCCACGCCCACCACGTCAACCGGGTCCTCGGCGCCCTGGGAGTCCGTCGGCTCTTCGACGTCTACGCGGACGTCACCACGGCCGCCGACGAGACGGCGGCCCCGCTCCAGGCGGCATTGACGCGCGCGTGAGGGTCCGCCGCGCGCATGACCGGCCCCCACGCGCGCGTGACACCCTTGTCGCGGAATTCCCCCGGTCCTGGCACAGGCGTCGCTATCCTGCCCCGGCCGTCACCCGCGCGTCGTACGCTCCGTGCGGGAAAGGCCTCGGCGCAGAGGTGAGACGCGCAGAGGTGAGACGCAGAGACGAGTCGCAACGTAAAGCGTGTAAGACGCAGACGTAGGACGCAGACGTAAGGCAGGCCCGACAGACATGGTCAGTTCCGAGTACGAACGGAAGATCGCCGCCCGGTTCACCATCTTCGACCAGGACGGCAACGGCTACATCGACCGGGTGGACTTCAGCGTGGCGGCCAAGGCGCTGCTCGCCGAGTTCGGCACCCCCGCCCGGTCCGACAGGGGCCAGGCCCTCTACAGCGGCGCCGAGGCCTTCTGGCAGGGCATGGCGGGGATAGCGGACCGGGACGGCGATCAGCGGATCACCCGCGTCGAGTTCGTGAACGGCGCGGTGAAGCGGCTGCACGACAACCCCGGTCGGTTCGCCGAGATCGCCCGCCCCTTCCTGCACGCTGCCCTGGCCGTCGCGGCCCCGGACGACGGCGGCACGGCGACCGTCGGCGACACCGAGCGCGTCCTCAAGGCCCTCGGCGTGCCCGAGGACATCGCCGCCACGGCCGCCGCGACGCTCGACACCGACGCCGACGGCCGGGTCGGCGAGACGGAGATCGTCGACGCGTTCGCCCGCTACTTCGACGTCTCCGACGCGGACACCGGCGAGGACTCCGGCTGAGGCGAGAACTCCGGCTCCGAGTAGCGCTCGCGCAGTTTGTACTTGAGCACCTTCCGCAGGGTCTCGTTGCGCGGAAGGGCGTCCACCACCTCCAGCCGCTCCGGCAGCTTGTGCACGGACAGCCCTTCCGCGCGCAGGAACGAGGCCAGCGCGGAGAGGGTCAACTCGCCGGCTCCTTCGGCCTGTTCCACCACCGCGCAGACCAACTCCCCGCGCTCAGCGTCCGGCAGTCCGACCACCGCCACATCGTCCACCGCCGGATGCGTGTGCAGCAGGTCCTCGATCTCCTTCGCCGAGATGTTCTCGCCCTTGCGGATGATGACGTCCTTGAGTCGCCCGGTGAGCACCAAGTGCCCGCTGCCGGTGAGGAATCCCAGGTCACCGGTGCGCAGAAAGCCGTCCTCGTCGAAGGCCTCGGCGGTCTGCGCGGGGTCCAGATAGCCCTGGCACACGGCCTCCCCCCGTAGCCGCACCTCGCCCTCCACCACCCGTATCTCCATCCCCTCCGGCGGACGCCCCTCCGTCGTCGCCAGGTTCTCGGCCGTGTCGTCCGGCGCCCCCATGGTGATCATCGGTACTTCGGTCATCCCGTACCCGTGCGTGAGTTCCACCCCCATCTCCCGTACGACGGCGTGGTAGACCTCCGGCGGCTTCGGAGCCCCGCCGCCCGCGAGCAGCCGCAGGGACGGGATCACCGGGACGCCCGGCTGCTTGCGCTGCTCGGCGAGGAACATGGAGTAGAAGGCCGTCGAGCCGCCGGCCACGGTCACCCCGTGCTCGCGGTACCCCTCCAGCGCGTCCGGCAGTGCGAACTGCTCGAACATCACCGCCGGGAAGCCGTAGAGCAGGAGCATCACCGTGTAGTCGGGGCCGGCGATATGGGCGTACGGAAAGGCCATCGAGCCCACGTCGGACTCGGTGAGCCGCAGCGCGTGCGCGAGACACGAGCCGCCGGCGATGAGCGAACGGTCCGTGTGGAGCACGCCCTTGGGGTCGGAGGTCGTGCCCGAGGTCCAGTAGATCCAGCGCACGGAGGTGCCGTCGGAGGGCGGGGGTGGCAGCAACGACGGTTCCGCGTCCGGGAGTTCGTCGCCGTCGTACGCCTGGAAGGTCCCCCTGGCGCCGAGCCGCCGCGCCATCTCCGTGTGGTCGAAGCCGCGCCACACGCCCGGCACCGCGAAGAACTCCGCCTTCGACTCCCGCAGCGCGAAGCCGACTTCACGGTCCCGGTAGAAGGGGATGACCGGCGACTGCACGGCGCCCAGGCGGGCCAGCGCGAAGGAGAGCAGGGCGGTCTCGATACGGGTGGGCAGCTGCCAGGCGACGACCGTGCCGGGGCGTACACCCCTCTCGTACAGGCCCGCCGCCACCCGTTCGGAGCGGGCGCGGAGTTCCCCGAAGGTGAGGGAGCGGTCGTCCTGGAGGAGGACGGGCCGGTCCGGGGTGAGTTCGGCGCGGCGGGCCACCAGTTCCCAGAGGGTACGGGCCGAACCCAGGGCGTGTGCGGTGTCGACGGCGTTCACGTTGCCCCCTGTAGCTGACGGGCCATCAGATCGTGCGGGGAGCGTAGGGCTTCACGCCTTGTCGGTCCATAGGTGCGGGACTAACCTTCTAAGGGGCTGGAACTGACGGTCCGTCAGATAATCATCACCAGCCGGCCAGGCGGAGGGGACCCATGACCGAACTGCCCCGCATCATCAGCGTCGACGACCACGTGATCGAACCCGCGCACCTCTTCGAGACCTGGCTGCCGGCCAAGTACCGGGACAAGGGCCCGAAGCCCTTCAGCGCCGGCATCGGCGAACTCGCCTACGTGGGAGGCAAATACCGGATCACGACCGACCCCGACGGCCCGGTCACCGACTGGTGGCAGTACGAGGACCTGCAGTTCCCGTACAAGCGGATCATCGCGGCCGTCGGGTTCTCCCGGGACGAGATGACCCTCGACGGCATCACGCGCGAGCAGATGCGGCGCGGCTGCTGGGATCCGAAGGCACGGCTCGCGGACATGGACCTCAACCACGTCGAGGGCTCGCTCTGCTTCCCGACCTTCCCGCGGTTCTGCGGGCAGACCTTCGCCGAGGCGGCGGACAAGGAGGTCGCGCTGGCGTGCGTGCGCGCCTACAACGACTGGATGGTGGAGGAGTGGTGCGGCGACAGCGGCGGCCGGCTGATCCCGCTGTGCCTGATCCCGCTGTGGGACATCGAGTTGGCGGTCGCGGAGATCCGGCGCAACGCGGCACGCGGGGTACGGGCGGTGACGTTCTCCGAGATCCCGACGTACCTCGGGCTGCCGTCGATCCACTCCGGCTACTGGGACCCGTTCTTCGCGGTGTGCGAGGAGACCGGGACGGTCGTCAACATGCACATCGGCAGCAGCAGCCAGATGCCCGCCGCCTCCCCGGACGCGCCGCCCGCCGTCCAGGCCTCGCTGAGCTTCAACAACGCGATGGCGTCGATGATGGACTTCCTCTTCTCCGGGGTCCTGGTGAAGTTCCCCGCGCTCAAACTCGCGTACAGCGAAGGCCAGATGGGCTGGATCCCGTACGCCCTTGAGCGCGCCGACGACGTGTGGGAGGAACACCGCGCGTGGGGCGGGGTGCGGGATCTGATCCCGGAGCCGCCCTCGACGTACTACTACCGGCAGATCTTCTGCTGCTTCTTCCGCGACAAGCACGGCGTCGCCTCGCTGGACGTCGTCGGGCGGGACAACGCCACCTTCGAGACCGACTACCCGCACGTCGACTCGACCTTCCCGCACACCAAGGAGGTCGCCCTCGACCATGTGAAGGGCCTCGACGACGAGACCGTGTACAAGCTGATGCGCGGCAACGCCATCCGTATGCTCGGCCTCGACCTGGACAAGTAGTGGACCTCTCCGACACCCCCCAAGAGGTGGAATTCCGGGCCAGGTTGAGGGAGTGGCTGGGCAAGGCGCTCCCCTCGCTGCCGACGAAGCCCTCGCCCGACGACTGGCCCGGGCGGCGCGCGTACGACCTCGGCTGGCAGCGGACGCTGTACGACGCCGGGTACGGCGACGTCCACTGGGGCGCCGACCCCGCCGTACGGATGATCTTCCTGGAGGAGACCGAGAAAGCCGGCGCGCCCTATGTGGGCGCGAACTTCGTCGGCCTGCTGCACGCCGGGCCGACCATCGCCGCCGAGGGGACCGGTGAACAGCGGGCGCGCTGGCTGCCGCCCGTGCTGCGCGGCGAGGAGGTCTGGTGCCAGGGGTTCAGTGAGCCGGACGCCGGTTCGGACCTCGCGGCGCTGCGCACCCGCGCGCGGCGCGACGGCGACGACTACGTGGTGAGCGGCTCCAAGATCTGGACCTCGCACGCCGAAGTCGCGGACTGGTGCGAGCTGTTGGTGCGGACCGACCCGGACGCGCCCAAGCATCGTGGGATCACCTGGCTGGCCATGCCCATGGACGCGCCGGGCATCACCGTACGGCCGCTGCGCACGCTCGCCGGTACCGACGAGTTCGCCGAGGTCTTCCTCGACGAGGTCCGGGTGCCTGTCGCCAACCGGGTCGGCGAGGAGAACGACGGCTGGCGCGTGACCATGGTGACGCTGTCCTTCGAGCGCGGTACGGCGTTCGTCGGGGAGGTGGTCGCCTGCCGCCGGGTGCTGGGCGAACTCGCCCTGGCGGCACGGGAGAACGGCCGCTGGGACGATCCCGTACTGCGGCGTCGGCTCGGGCGGCTGAACGCCGAGTTCCGGGCGCTGTGGCGGCTGACCCAGTGGAACGTGAGCGAGGCGAGCGAAGGGGTGCCCGGGGTCGGCGGGTCGGTCTTCAAACTGCGGTACTCGCACGCCCGGCAGGAGTTGTACGAGGCGGCGGCGGAGGTTCTGGGCGAGGGCGGCGCGGCGCTGGATCTCGAACAGCCCTGGGTGCTCGACCGGTTGTCCTCGCTGTCGTACACCATCGCCGCCGGCACCTCCCAGATCCAGCACAGCATCGTGGCCGAACGCGTTCTCGGACTGCCGAAAGGACGGTGACATTCGCCCATGCGTTTCCAACTCACCGATGACCAGCGGGCGTTGCGGGCAGGCGTACGAGAGCTGCTGACGGCGCGGTTCGGGCGCGAGCGGCTGCGGGCGGCCATGGACGCCGCCGAGACACCTGAGCTGGACCGGGGGCTGTGGCGGGAGTTGGGGACCGCCGGGTTCTTCTCCCTGCGGTTGCCGGAGGCGGCGGGTGGGGTCGGACTCGGGCTGCCCGAAGCGGTGTTGGCGTTCGAGGAGGCGGGGCGCGTCCTGCTGCCGGGCCCGCTGATCGCCACGCATCTCGCGGCAGGGGTGGTGCCGGGGGCGGCGACGGGGGAGACGGTGGTGACCGTCGTGGACGGTGGCGGGGTGGTGGAGTGGCTGGGGGCGGCCGACGTCGTACGAGGGGACGCGGCCGGGGCGGTGCCGATGCGGTCGGCGGATCCGCTCACGCCCCTGCACCGGGTGGCCGGTCCGGACTCCGGCGACCGTACGGACGTACTCCTGACCTCTCTCCTCAGCGCCGCCGAGCAGCTCGGTACCGCCGCCCGGGTGTGTGAGCTGGCCGCGCAACACGCCCGGACCCGTGAGCAGTTCGGGCGGCCGATCGGGGCCTTCCAGGCGGTGCAGCAGTTGTGCGCCGGGATCCTGGTGCGGGTCGAGCTGGCGCGGGCGGCGGTCTACGCGGCTGCCGTCACCGCCGATCCGGCGGACATCGCGGCGGCCCGGCTGCTCGCCGACGAGGCCGCCGTTCGGGGCGCCCGTGACTGTCTCCAGGTGCACGGCGGGATGGGCTTCACCTGGGAGTCGGACGTCCATCTCCATCTGAAGCGCGCGTGGGTGAGGGCCCGGCGGCCCGGGTCGGTGACGGAATGTGAGGAGGTGCTCGCCGAAACGTTACTGTCCGAGGCGCGGTGACCGGGAGCCGGAGCGGGAGTGGCCGGATCGATGTCGCCGATCGTGGCGCGATCGAACCGTGACCCAGACGTTGTGAGATCACTGAGCGTCGATACCGGGTTGTGTCCTACGCGCGACTCGTAACGGCCCGGAGTCAGGTGTTCGCTCCGGTACCTTCTGTGGAATGCGAGTGGTTCCGAGGTCGAGCCGTCCTGGTGTCGCCCCTGAGGTGGCCCCGGATTCGGCGGTGCGCGCCGCTCGCGGGGCGGGTCGGAGCTCCGCGCCCGTCTGTTCGACTTCCCGCGGTGAGCGTCGCACAGTATGCCTCAGGCGTACTCCTTCGCGTTGGAATATGCCCGAAGCGCTTGTTGGCGTGACTGTACGTCAACCATGCTTTCTCGTAAGGGATTCACGTTCTGTGATCCCCGATCTGGCTGTTGGCCCAAGCGTTGTTCTGGGCATGCAGAAAATGGCTACGATCGTGGCCCTCGTGCGGCGCGAGGCGATGTGTCCGCCGGTTCGGATGGTGTGAGCGGTGCAGGTGCTTCAAGTGCAGCTGGAGATCCGGCCCGACCCCGCAGAGGTGGGGCGGGCCCGGAGATGGGTGCGGTCGCGGCTTGCCGGGTCCGGGGTCGCGGACGACGAGCCGTTGGCCGAGACGCTGATCCTTCTCGTCTCGGAACTGGTCACCAACGCGGTGGTGCACACCGGGTGTCCGGCGGTGCTGCGGCTGTCGTTCCAGGGTGTGCGCGGAACGCGGTCCGGTGTCCAGGGTGTGGCCGGCGGGACCGTGCGGCTGGAGGTCGTCGATCTGAGCGACTGTCCACCCGTGCCCCGGCACGCCGAGGGCGACGAGACCAACGGGCGCGGGCTGGAGCTGGTCGACGGGCTCGCGGACCGGTGGGGGTGGAGCGCCGAAGGTGTCGGCAAGCGCATCTGGTGCGAACTGGACCGCTGCCCGGCCCCGGCACCGTGCGGAGGCGGGAGTTCGGCCACCGCTCCGGGGGTCGCCACGACCGCCACCGCGGGTACCGCTTCCGCGTACGGGGGCATGGCGGCGTACGAAGCTGTCTGACCCGGCGCCCTGTCGGTGTGCCGCTGGATGTGGCGTCGGGTCCGGCGCTCGGCGGGGCACGGTCGCAGAAATGTCCGGGTTCCTCGGCCGGGTGCGGTGCGGTGCGCCGGGGTGTGCCCCCGTGCGCGGTTGTCGCAAAAAGGGCGTAAGCGATAAATCGCCGAACAGGTGTTGACGTGACGTGACCGTGTGAACACGCTTGTGTTCAGCGCGATCCGCCGCGAGGGGACGGCGAGGGTCCGGTGACGGGGTCCTCGACGAGTGTGGGTCGTGTGTTCGGCGTCGACTCCTTCAGGGGTGGGGGGTGGGGTGGGAACGCCGAAGGCAGGTGGCGGCGCGCGATGCCGTACTTGGGGTGGGCAATGGCGCGCCGCCGACCGGCCGGCAGGGGGCGGGCCGGCAGAGGTCAGAGGACGGCCACGGGTGCCACGGGACTGCCCGTGGCACCCGTGAACGGCTCCGGGGTCGCCGACAGCAGGAACGCGTACCGGTTTTCTTGTCCACAGGCTGTGGACAACTTTTCGAGATTCCAGTTCTGGCCCTGAGGCATGCCCATCTCCACCAGGTCGAGCGCGTGTACGGGCATCCATAGATCGTCCGATTCCGGAGGAAATATCTCAAAGGTGAGCGTGTCGTTCGCGACCGCCGCCACATCCCGCGCGTGGAACCACTCCGGCGTACGGACCGAAAGCCCGGGCGAGGGATGCATGTACCCGTGCTTGTCGCCTGCCAGGTACACCTGGATCTGCCCGGTCCGTACGAGCACGATGTCGCCGGCACGCACGTGCGTGCCCGCCAACTCCTCCGCCGCGTCCAGGTCCTCCGGGGTGACCGCGTGCCCCCCGTCGAGCCGGTCGACGCCCCGCGCGCGGGCCACGTCCAGCAGCACCCCGCGCGAGACGACGTGCCGAGCCTTGTCGATGCCGACGAACTCGGCGCCGGAGTGGGCGGTGATCGTCGCCGCCGGGCGGCCGTTGTAGAGCTTCCCGGAGTGGGAGGCGTGGGCGAGGGCGTCCCAGTGGGTCGCGCACTGGAGCCCCAGGGTCACGACGTCGTCGCTGGTCGCGACGGTGCCACCGCCCGGCGGCCCGAACAGCTCCTGGTTGATCTGGACCATGGCGTGCACGGGATTCACCCGGCCCGGGATCGCGCCGGTCTGGACGCCGTCCTGCTGGAGCGGGAGCGCGAGGGGGACGCGGTGACCGGTGCGGACGGTCGCGGCGGCCTCGCGTACGACGGCGTCGGTGATGAGGTTGAGGGTGCCGATCTCGTCGGCCGCCCCCCAACGCCCCCAGTTGTTCACGCGTTTGGCGATGGCGTGGAACTCGGCCGGCAATGACATGAGTCCGGTCCTTCCTGGAGTCCGGTCGCTCCCGGGGCTTGCCTCCGGATATCCGCCGGGACATAAAATCTAACGGTCCGTCAGAAACCGCGGGAAGGGGCCGGACGTGGGGAACTTCTTGGCAGGCAAGGTCGTCGCCGTGACGGGCGCGGGCCGGGGGATCGGCCGCGCGGTGGCACTGGGCGCGGCGGCCGAGGGAGCGCGGGTCGTCGTCAACGACTACGGGGTCTCCATCGACGGCGCCTCACCGACGAGCGAGATCGCCGAAGGCATCGTCAAGGAGATCGAGGCGGCGGGCGGCGAGGCGGTCGCGGTGGCCGACGACGTGTCCACCATGGCCGGCGGCCAGCGGGTCGTGGACGTGGCGCTGTCCTCGTACGGGCGCCTGGACGGTGTGGTGTGCGTCGCCGGGATCCTGCGCGAGCGGATGCTGTTCAACATGTCCGAGGAGGAGTGGGATCCCGTCGTGGCGACCCATCTCAAGGGCACGTTCACGGTGTTCCGGGCCGCGTCGGCGGTGATGCGGCAGCAGCGGGCCGGGACGCTCATCGGCTTCACCAGCGGAAACCATCAGGGGTCGGTGTCGCAGCCCAACTACAGCGCCGCGAAGGGCGGGATCATCTCGCTCGTACGGAGCGCCGCGCTGGGGCTCCACAAGTACGGGGTGACCGCCAACGCGGTGGCGCCGGTCGCGCGTACGCGGATGTCGGCGAACGTGCCCATGGAACTGGCGGAGATCGGGGAGCCGGAGGACGTGGCGGCCCTGGTCGTGTATCTGCTGTCCGACCGGGCCAAGGAGGAGCGGATCACCGGGCAGGTGTACACGGTCGCGGGGCCGAAGATCGCGGTGTGGGCGCAGCCGAGGGAGTTGCGGGCGGCTTATGCCTCCGGCGGGTGGACGCCGGAAGGGATCGCGGAGTTCCTGCCGGGGTCGGTGGGGGTGGATCCGATGCCGATGCTTCTGCAGTTGGAGCGGATGGAGGAGGCGGCGCGGGATGGGTCGCGGCCGAACGCCCAATAGCTCGGGGGTGCGTGTGGTTTGGCGGGTGCGGGTGCGTTGTGGTTGATCGCGCAGTTCCCCGCGCCCCTACGGAGTCGGTCGCGTCCTGAGTTGATTAGGAGAGGTCTGTGGACTTTGGGTTTGAGGCTGGGGATGAGGAGTTCCGGGCGGAGGCTCGGGCTTGGCTTCGCGCGCATGTCGATGGGGCTCTCGACCGGCGTTCCTGGGAGCGGATTCTCGGGAAGGCCGGGTGGATCGGGCTCTCCTGGGGGGAGACCGGGTACGGCAATCGCAGCGCGACTCTCACCCAACAGGTCGTCTGGGCCGAGGAGTACGCCCGTTCGGAGGCGCCGACGCGCTCCGGGCACATCGGGGAGAACCTGCTAGCTCCCACGCTGCTCGCGCACGGTACCGACGAGCAGCGGGCCCGGTTCCTGCCGCCGGTCGCCGCGGGCGAGGAGCTCTGGTGTCAGGGGTACAGCGAGCCGGGCGCGGGCTCGGACCTCGCCGGGGTGAGTACGAAGGCCGAGCGGGCCACTGACGGGACGTACCGGATCACCGGGCAGAAGATCTGGACGTCCCTCGCCCACGAGGCCGACTGGTGCTTCGTGCTCGCCCGGACGGAAGCGGGGTCGGTGCGGCATCACGGGCTCAGTTTTCTGCTCGTCCCGATGGATCAGCCGGGGCGGATCGAGGTCCGGCCGATCCGGCAGATGACCGGCACCAGCGACTTCAACGAGGTCTTCTTCGACGGGGCACACGCACGCGTGGAGCACCTCGTCGGGGGCGAGGGCGCCGGCTGGGGGGTCGCGATGAGTCTCCTCGGGTTCGAGCGGGGAGTTTCCACGCTTGCCCAACAGATCGGGTTCGCCGGGGAGTTGGGGCGGGTGGTCCGGACGGCCGTCAAGAGCGGCGCGGTGGCGGATCCCGTCGTACGGGAGCGACTGGTGCGGCAGTGGGCCGAGTTGCGGGTCATGCGCTGGAACGCTCTGCGCACGCTGGGCGGTTCGGGCGACGCCGGGGCGCCGAGCGTGGCCAAACTGCTGTGGGGCGGGTGGCATCAGCGGCTGGGAGAGCTGGCGATGCTCGTACGGGGTGCGGGGGCCGGGGTCGGGCCGGCGGAGTGGTCGGCCGAGGCGCCGTACGAACTCGACGCCGCACAGCACCTGTTCATGTTCTCCCGGGCCGACACCATCTACGGCGGCTCCGACCAGATCCAGCGCACGATCATCGCCGAGCGCGTGCTCGGTCTGCCCAGGGAGCCCAAGGGAGTCGTCTGATGCGCGGTGTGCTGTTCGACGGTAGGCAGATCCAGGTCGTCGACGATCTGGAGGTGAGGGATCCCGGAGCCGGTGAGGTGCTGGTCGCGATCTCGGCGGCGGGGCTGTGCCACAGCGATCTGTCCGTGGTGGACGGGACCATCCCCTTCCCCGTCCCTGTCGTGCTCGGCCATGAGGGCGCGGGCATGGTGGAGGCCGTCGGGGCCGGTGTCACGCATGTGGTGCCCGGGGACCATGTGGCCCTGTCGACGCTCGCGAACTGCGGTGCGTGCGCGGAGTGCGACCGGGGGCGGCCGACCATGTGCCGGCAGTCGATCGGGCGACCGGGGCGACCGTTCACGCTGGGCGGGCGGCCGGTGTTCCAGTTCGCGTCCAACTCGGCCTTCGCGGAACGCACGGTGGTGAAGGCCGTGCAGGCGGTACGCATCCCGAAGGACATCCCGATGACGTCTGCCGCGCTCATCGGGTGCGGGGTACTGACCGGGGTGGGCGCCGTGCTCAACCGGGCCCGGGTGGACCGCGGGGACAGTGTCGTGGTGATCGGCACGGGCGGGGTCGGGCTGAACGTCCTTCAGGGCGCGCGGATCGCGGGCGCCTCGCGGATCGTCGCCGTGGACGCCAACCCGGCGAAGGAGGCGATGGCGCGGGGGTTCGGCGCCACCCACTTCCTGACCTCGACGGAGGGCGTGCGGGAGGTGCTGCCGACGGGCGCGGACCATGTCTTCGAGTGCGTCGGCCGGGTCGAACTCATCCGCCAGGCAATCGACTTGCTCGACCGGCACGGCCAGGCGGTCCTGCTCGGCGTCCCGTCGGCCGCGGCGGAGGCGTCCTTCGTCGTCTCGTCCATGTTCCTGGACAAGTCGATCCTCGGCTGCCGCTACGGCTCCTCCCGCCCCCAGCGGGACATCCCGCTCTACGCCGACCTCTATCGCGAAGGGCGCCTGCTGCTCGACGAGTTGGTGACGGAGACATACCCGGTCGAGGACTTCGAGAAGGCGGTCGGGGACGCGGAGGCGGGGCGGGTGGCGCGGGGGGTGCTGACGTTCTGATCCGCGGTTCCTAGTGGGGTGCGGTCGTCGCCCGGAACGTACGGCGATACGCGGTCGGCGTGACCCCGAGGGCCGTCTGTAGGTGCTGGCGCATCGACTGGGCCGTGCCGAAGCCCGCGGCGCGGGCCACCTGGTCGACGGACAGGTCGGTGGACTCCAGGAGGTGCCGGGCCCGTTCCACGCGCTGCTGGGTGAGCCACTGGCCGGGGCTCACGCCGACCTCCTCACGGAACCGGCGCGTGAACGTCCGTACCGACATGGACTCCTGCTCGGCCATGTCGCGCAGCTGGAGCGGTTCGTGGAGGCGGCCGAGCGCCCAGGCGCGGGCGGCGGTCGTGGTCGCCAACTGGGGTTCAGGTACCGGGCGTTGGATGTACTGCGCCTGCCCTCCGTCACGGTGGGGCGGTACGACCGTACGGCGGGCCACCTCGTTGGCTACGGCGGTGCCGTGGTCACGGCGCACCATGTGCAGGCACAGGTCGATCCCGGCCGCGACGCCGGCCGAGGTCAGCACGTCGCCGTCGTCGATGAACAGGACGTCCGCGTCGACCCTGATCCTCGGGAAGATCCGCTGGAAGTGCTCGGCGTCGGCCCAGTGCGTGGCGGCCGGGCGGCCGTCCAGGTGGCCGGCGGCGGCGAGCACGTACCCTCCGGTGCAGATGGAGGCAAGCCTGGTGCCGGGCCGGATGTGGGCGAGGGCGGCGGCCAGCTCGTCGGTCAGCACGCCCTCCTCGAAGACCGGGCCGAGTTCGTACGACGCCGGGACGATCACCGTGTCGGCGGTGGCCAGGGCCTCCGGGCCGTGGGCGACCTCGATGGCGAAGTCGGCGTCGGTCTCGACCGGGCCCGGCGGACGGATCGAGCAGGTCACGACCTCGTACAGGTACCGGCGCCGGGTGTCCCTGGGCCGGCCGAAGATGCGGTGCGGGATGCCCAGCTCGAAGGGAAGCACGCCGTCGAGGGCGAGGACGACGACGCGGTGAGGGCGGAAGTCCGGGTCCGCCCGGGTGTCTTTCCGGGTCGGGGGCAGGGGCGTGTGCATGGGCATGGCCCGATCCTAGCGAATGCTGTCCTTCCGGCCACTCGATCGGGGAGTGCGCAGGTCGAAAGCTTGACAGCGTGACGACGACCTCCAGACAGACACCCGATGCCGCCGCCGACGACGCCGATGCCGACGACGCCTCCGGCCGCCTCCGGAAGCCCGGCCGGACCCCGCGCCGCCCCATCCACCGGGCCTGGTTCGTCGCCGCCGTCGCGTTCGTGACGATCATCGGCGCCGCCGCCTTCCGCTCCCTGCCCGGCCTGCTCATAGACCCCCTCCACGAGGAATTCGACTGGTCACGCGGCACGATCGGCGCCGCCGTCTCCATCAACCTCGCGCTCTACGGGCTCACCGCCCCCTTCGCCGCCGCGCTGATGGACCGCTTCGGCATCCGGCGGGTCGTCGCGGTCGCCCTCGCGGTCATCGCCCTCGGCTCCGGCCTCACCGTGTGGATGACGGCCGCCTGGCAACTGATGTTGTGCTGGGGCCTGTTGGTCGGCCTGGGCACCGGTTCGATGGCGCTCGCCTTCGCGGCGACGGTCACCAACCGCTGGTTCACCGAGCGCCGGGGCCTGGTGACAGGCATCCTGACCGCGGCCTCGGCCTCCGGCCAGCTGATCTTCCTGCCGCTGCTGTCGTGGATCATCGAGACGTACGACTGGCGCCCGGCGGCGGTGACGGTGTCCCTGGCGGCCCTGACGGTCATCCCCTTCGTCTGGCTGCTGCTGCGCGACCATCCGGCGGACGTGGGCCTGAAGCCTTACGGGGCCCGGGAGTTCGTACCGAAGCCGGCCCCCGTGCCGGGCGCGGCGCGGCGAACGGTCCAGGTGCTGTTCTCGGCGGTGCGCACCGGCCCGTTCTGGCTCCTCGCCGGCACCTTCGCGATCTGCGGGGCCTCCACCAACGGCCTGATCCAGACCCACTTCGTGCCCGCCGCCCACGACCACGGCATGCCCATCACGGCCGCCGCCTCACTGCTCGCCGTCATCGGCGTCTTCGACGTCATCGGCACGATCGCCTCCGGCTGGTTCACCGACCGCTACGACCCGCGCAGGCTGTTGGCCGTCTACTACGCGCTGCGGGGCGTCTCGCTCCTCTTCCTCCCGATGCTGCTGGCGCCCTCCGTCCACCCGCCGATGATCTTCTTCATCGTCTTCTACGGCCTGGACTGGGTCGCCACGGTCCCGCCCACCGTCGCCCTCTGCCGCGAGCACTACGGCGACGACAGCGCGATCGTCTTCGGCTGGGTCCTCGCCTCCCACCAGGTGGGCGCGGCGCTGGTGGCGTTCCTCGGGGGGATGGCGCGGGATGTCTTCGGGTCGTACGACGTGGTCTGGTACGCGTCGGGGGCGTTGTGTGCGGCGGCGGCGTTGATGGCCTTGGTGATACGGCGGCGGGGGGCGGGCCGGGCGGCGGGAGCGCTGGCCTGAGGGATTCCGGCGAGGTTCGGCAGGAATCCGCCGCGGACGAAAGACGTAGCGCACTGAGACACGCGGGGCCACGCTTGGCATGTGAAGACGATCTCTCAACGTGAGTTCCGCGACAACTCCGCCGCTGTCATGGATGATGTCGCGGCCGGTGAGACGTACCGCATCACACACAACGGCATAGAGGTCGCCGAACTGCGTCCGCTGACGCGTCGGTGCAGGCCGAGCGCCGAGCAGTTGGTCGCCCGACACCTCATGCTTCCGCGTGTGGACTACGCGCAGATGCGTGCGGAGGCGGACGAGGTGTTCGAGGGCGAGGAGCGGGTCGACGACGACCCCTGGGAGCGCGAGTGGGGCTGACCGTCGCCCGGAGGGTGCCCTTGACATCTGCACCCACGTCGACCTGGGCGTTCTCAGTGGAGAAGCTGGGAGCCGCGGTCGCGGACTTCGATCCCCTGCCGTTCGACGGGGACGCCGCTGCCAGGTACGGCACCCTGGTCGCGCTGACCATCGCGGCCCACAGGGATCCCCGTCCGCGTCGCATGGACCTGATGATCGCTGCGATCGCATCGGTGAGAGGCCTGCCGCTGTACACCCGGAACGCGGACGACTTCAAGGGGCTGGAGGGCGCGGTGGCCGTGGTCGCCGTCCGATCGAGGACGTGTCGCTGCCGCACGGGACGAGCATCCTGCTCGTGCCTCGTTGCCGGTGCTCATGCCATATAGGCAACGTCCGGTGACCCGGGAGGGTCCGGGTCAGAGGAACCGCCCGCGATGGAACAGCAGCGGAGTGTCTTCGCCCTCGCCCGACCCCAGTGCCTCCACCCTTCCTACGACGATCAGGTGGTCCCCACCCGTATGCACCGCCTGGATCGTGCAGTCGATCCAGGCGGCGGTGCCCGCCAGGCGGGGGGAGCCGGAGACGGGCGTCGGCTCGTGGTCGACGCCCGCGAACTTGTCCGCGCCGCTCCGCGCGAACCCGCGGCACAACTCGCCCTGCCCGGCGCCCAGTACGTTGACGCAGAAGACGCCCGCGCGGGCGATGAGCGGCCATGTCCTCGACGTACGGCCGACCATGAAGACGACGAGGGGCGGGTCGAGGGAGAGGGCGGCGAAGGACTGGCAGGCGAAGCCGGCGGGGGTGGTCCCGCCTTCGGCGGCCGGTGCGGTGATGACGGTGACGCCGGTCGCGAAGTTCCCCAGTACGCGCCGGAATTCGGCCGGGGCGACCGGCGCCCGCTCGTCCTCGCCGACCGCCCGTAAGTCCGGCCGGGGCAGCGCCTCGACGGGGCCCGCGACGGTGGGTGCCACTGTCGGAGCCCCGGTCGACCTGAGATAACGGACGGCAGCTGCCGCCATTCCCGCTTGTCCCAACATACGTCCATTGGAACTGACGGGGCGTCAGAAGTGAAGCCCCGCAAGGCAGTCAACTACCGCCGTAGCGCGGGCTGCGGCGCTCGACGAAGCTGGCCACCCCTTCCCGCGCGTCCGCCGTCGTCATGTTGATCTCCTGGGCGGCGGCCTCGGCGGCGAAGGCGGTGGCGCGGTCGGAGTCGAGGGAGGCGTTGACCAGCTGCTTGGTGAGGGCGAGGGCACGGGTCGGGCCGGTGGCCAGGCGTTCCGCCCATTCGCGGGCCGTCTTGTGGAGGTCCTCGGCCGGGACGACGCGGTTGACCAGGCCCAGGCGCTCGGCGTCCGGGGCCGTCAGCGCGTCGCCGAAGAACATCAGCTCCTTCGCGCGCTGCGGGCCGATCAGGCGGGGGAGGAGGTACGCCCCACCGCCGTCGGGGACGAGTCCGCGCCGTACGAACACCTCGATGAACCTCGCCGATTCTGCTGCCAGGACCAGGTCGCAGGCGAGGGCCAGGTGGGCGCCGAGGCCGGCCGCCGTGCCGTTCACCGCCGCGATGACCGGCTTCTCGCAGTCGAGGACCGCCGAGATCAGGCGCTGGGCGCCCAGGCGGATGACGCGGGCCACGTCACCGGCGATCCGCTCCCCGGTGGCCTGCCCGCCTCCCCGCAGGTCCGCGCCCGTGCAGAAGCCGCGGCCCGTGCCGGTGAGGACGACGGCTCGTACGGCGGGGTCCGCGGAGGCGTCCGAGAAAAGTTGGATGAGGCGTTCTCGCTGGTCAGCAGTGATGGCGTTGAGGGATTCGGGACGGTTGAGGGTGATCCACGAGACCTGATTGTCAGTGGCGTGCAGTACCAATGAGTCAGCCGGCAAGGCGGATTTTTCCGTTTCTCTCGCATTTTCCGGCGGGCTCGATTCTTCGGGGGAGGAAAACATGTGGGTGCTGCTCCGTTTCCTGTGGTGGTGGCTAGAACGGCGGCTGGTTCACGTCCGTGTCCGTGCCGTGCCGGCCGTCCGGACCAGGCCCGCACACCGCCAGCGCGTCCAGAGCCACCGCTCCCTGCCCCCTGGGCAGCACCATCAGCGGGTTGATGTCGAGCTCCGCCAGCTCGTCCCCGAGTTCCAGCGCCATGCGCTGCACCCGCATGACGACCTCGACGAGCGCGTCCAGGTCGGCCGGGGGGCGCCCCCGGACCCCGTCCAGCAGGGCCCGCCCGCGCAGCTCGGTCAGCATGTCCCGCGCCTGCACCTCGCCGAAGGGCGGCACGCGTACGGCGGTGTCCTGGAGCACCTCCACGAGCACGCCGCCGAGCCCCACCGTCACCGTCGGGCCGAACAGGTCGTCGTGTGTGACGCCGACGACCATCTCGACGCCCCGCTCGACCATCTGGCACACGAGTACGCCGTCCAGGTCCACGCCCTCGTAGCGGGCGATGTCGGTCAGCTCCCGATAGGCGTCCCGGACCTGGCTGGCCGAGGTCAGCCCGATCTTCACCAGCCCGAGTTCCGTCTTGTGCGCGATCTCGCCGCCCGACGCCTTCATCACCACCGGGTAGCCCACCAGCCCCGCCGCCCGGACGGCCGCCGCCGCGCTGGTCACCAACTGCTCGCGCGGCACCCGGATTCCGTACGCGCGCAGCAGCAGCTTGGCGGCGTGCTCGCTCAGCGCCTGGCCCGGTCGCATCAGCGCCCGCGCCTTGCGGAAACTGGGCGACGGGGTGCGCGGTGCCTCGTCGAAGGGGGAGCGGTAGGAGGCGGTGAACCGGGCATGGTCGAGGTGGGCGCGGACGGCGGTCACACAGTTCGCGAAGGTGCGGAAGGTGGCCACCCGGGAGGAGCCGAGCAGCGTCTCGCGGTACGCGGTCTCCGTGCCGACCGGCGAGCCCCAGATCACGCACACCAGCTTGTCCGTCTGCTCGGCCGCGTCCACGAGGTCCTGCGCGAGCTTGTCGCTCATCGGCGGGAAGGGGCCGGTGATGGGGCAGACCAGGACGCCCACCGCCGGGTCGGCGAGGATCGCGTCGATGATCTTCCGGCCGCGCCAGTCGCCGACCGGATGCCCGCCGCTGTCGATCGGGTTGGCCACGTTCAGGTAGTCGGGTATCCACTGGTGCAGCTCGTCCTGCTTGCCGGCGGACAGCTGCGGCAGGTTCAGCCCGGCCTCGGTCGCGAGGTCCGCGAAGTGCGCGCCCGTGCCGCCCGAGATCGAATAGACGGCGACCCCGTCGGCGAGTGGACGGCGGGCGCGCGCCAACAGGGCTGAGGTGTCCTGGAGTTGGTCGAGTCCGTCGACGCGGATCACTCCGTATTGCCGCATCACCGCGTCCACCACCGCGTCGGCGCCGGTCAGTTTGCCGGTGTGGGAGGCGGCGGTGCGGGCGCCGGTCTCGGTGCGGCCCACCTTGACCGCGACGACGGGTACTCCGCGCCGGGCGGCCCGGTCGGCGGCGAGGAGAAAGGAGCGGCCGTCCTTCAGGCCCTCGACGTAGCAGGCGATGGCGCCCACCTCGGGCCGCTCGGAGAAGTACGAGATGAAGTCGGCGGTCTCCAGATCGGCCTCGTTGCCGGTGGGGGCCCAGTGGGAGAGGCGGATGCCGAGTTCCTGGAGCGCGAAGACGGGGCGGCCCTGGTGGCCGGACTGGGTGATCAGGGCGATCGCGGGGCCGTCGAGGTCCTCGCGGAAGTTCTCGAAGGCGTTGAGGTTGGTGTTCGGGCCGAGAAGGCGCAGGCCGGAGCGGCGGACGGCGGCGGCGAGCCGGGCCTGTGCCTCCGCGCCCGCCTCGCCCGTCTCCGCGAACCCGGAGGCGAAGGCGACGGCGAACTTCACCTTGGCCTCGGCGAGCTGCTCGACCACGGGAAGGGGGTCGGCGACCAGGAGCACGGCGAGATCGATCTGCTCGGGCAGGTCCGCGACGGAGGGGAAGCAGGGTATGCCGAAGACCGCCTCGCGGGTCGGGTGCACCGGGTGCAGCCGGGCGCCGACCCGCTCGGCCCACGCCAGCAACTGCCGGGTGATACCGGTGTTCGGCCGCCCCTCGGCGTCCGAGGCACCGATCACCGCCAGGGACTCGGGCCGGAAGAAGCGGTCGAGATCGGGCACGCCGGCGTACAACGGCCGGCCGCTGACGTCGAGATCGTCGACGTCGGCGGGCCTGCCGTGCACGACAGGCGAGGGCTGCTCGCCGCAGGCGATGACCCGGGCCCGGCGGGAGTCGGTGGTGAGGGTGCCGTGGGTTGATCCAAGCATCGGTCCGCCCGCTCCTGTGTGACAGCCAATTAACTGACGCAGTGTCAGGTTACTGAACTGACACTCCGTCAGGAACCGGCGTGCGAGGAACTTCTTTGCCGTGCCTGCGAACTCCGTACCGGTCCCCTGTGAACTCCGTACGGGTCCCCTGCGGAACCGGGCGCTCGTGCGCCTTCCGGCCGGGCGGCGGCAAGGACGGCACCCAGTGCACCCGGCAGCTCGGCTGAACTGGCTGTCCACCCGTGGGAGGTGATGGTGCGGGCGGGCGAGGACTGGCTACTTCCCGGCGAGGGACTGCTGCCGGGCGATCACCTTCGCGATGCGTACCGCGTCGATCGCCATTTCGCGGAACATGCCACTGATGGGGTTGGTGTAGCCGCTGAAGAAGAGGCCTGGCGCGTTCTTCGGGGCGTGGGGTCCGTTGACGACCGGCTTGCCGCGTGCGTCGAGGACGTCGAGGTGGCCGACGAGGTCTTCCAGGCCGCGGAGGTATCCGGTGGCGGCGATGACGGCGTCCGGTTCGAGGTGCTCGCCGTCGGCGAGGACGACCTTGCCGTCCTCGAACCCCTCGACGGCGGCCACGATCTCGACCCGTCCCTTGCGAACGGCGTCGATGAGGCCGACGTCCTGGACGGGGATCGAGCCGTCGTTGACGCGCGAGTACAGCCCGGTGTCGGGGCGGGGGAGTCCGTGGGCCGACAGGTCGGGCACGCTCAGCTTGGCCATCGGTCCGGCGAGCCGGTCGACGAGGCGCACCGGCAGCCGTCGTACGAGGATGCCCGTGAACTGGGCCGCCCAGCCGGCCGTGGACCGCCGCACGATGTGCGGCGCGGTGCGCACCGACAGCCGCACCCGCGAGGCCCCGCCCTCCACCAGGTCGACGGCGATCTCGGCGCCGGTGTTGCCGATCCCGACGACGAGGACGTCACGGCCGGCGTAGGGCTCGGGGTTGCGGTACTGGCCGGCGTGCAGCAGTTCGCCGCGGTAGGCGTCGAGCCCGGGCCATTCGGGGATCCGGGGGGTGTGGTTGGTCCCGGTGGCGACGACGACCGCGCTGCCGGTCAGCTCGCGCCCGCCGGTGGCGTGCAGCAGCCAGCCGGTGCCGTCGGCGGTCCGCTCGACCCGGGACACCTCGACGCCGGTGACGACCTCCAGCTCGTGGTACTCGGCGTACTTCTCGAGGTACCGGACCACGTCGTCCCGCGCCACCCACCGCCCGAAGGAACGCGGCATCGCCAGCCCCGGCAGCGAGGACAGCCGCCGGGTGGTGTGCAGATGCAGCCGGTCGTAGTGCCGTCGCCAGGACGACCCGACCCGGTCGCCCCGCTCCAGCACTACCGCCCGCACACCCTGGGCCCGCAGCGCGTACGCGACGGCGAGGCCACCGGGTCCGCCGCCGATGACGTACACGGGGGCGGCTGACGAGGGTGACGGTGTCGGTGACTGGGCCATGTGTCCGAGCGTATTCACCCGCTCACTTGTTAGGTCTCGGTCAAGACCGGAATCGGTTGCGGATTGATCACGGCGGTGGGGGAGGTGGGCGGGGTTGGTGGTATCGGAGGCCTGGTTGTGGGGGCACGGTGAGGCCATACTCAGCTGACGTACCGTCAGATTCAGGAAGTCGTCAGGGGGCCGTGGGCATGGACAGGAGCGCGGACAGGGGTACGGGCGGGGGCGCAGATACGGGCGAGGACAGGGGGCGGTTCGACCTGCCCGGGATCGACGCCTTCACGCGGACCTACTGGGACGCGGCGGCCGAGGGACGGCTGCTCGTGAGGCGGTGCGGGGACTGCGGGCGCGCTCATCACTATCCCCGGGAGTTCTGCCCGTACTGCTGGAGCGAGGACGTGGTGTGGGAGGCGGTGAGCGGACGGGCCACGCTCTACACCTGGTCCGTCGTGCACCGCAACGACCTGCCGCCCTTCGGGGAGCGCACGCCGTACGTCGCCGCTGTCGTCGACCTCGACGAGGGGCCGCGGATGATGACGGAGGTGGTGGAGGGTACGGAAGGCGGGTTGAGGGTCGGGATGGGGCTGGAGGTCGCCTTTCGGGAGGGTGTGCCCGTTTTCCGTCCCCGGGGTGGGGGTCGTACAGCCGTACGGGCTTCAATGGGCTGATGGCCCACAATCACGAGCGGTCCCTCGCCCACCCCATCCCCGAGTTTCCCGAGCTGCTCGGCCATGGACTGCGGCTGCGGCAGTGGCGCGCGGACTCCGACACCGACGTCGACGCGTGGCTGCGCGGGCTGACCGACCCGGACTTCCGGCGCTGGAACACCCCGATGAAGCCGGTCACCGACCTCGACAGCGCCCGCGACTCCCTCGGCACCCGTTCCGGGACCGCGGCGGACGGCACCCGGGTGTCCTTCTGCGTCACGGACGTCGTCACCGACGCGATACTCGGCCACCTGGGCGTCAACGACATCGACCCCTTCATGCGCGTCGGCCGCGTCGGCTACTGGGTTCTGCCCGAGGCCCGCGGCAAGCGCGTCGCCACCCGCGCCCTCGCCCTGGGCACGCGCTGGGCCTTCGACGTCCTTGGCCTGAACCGCCTGGAACTCGGCCACGCCATCGGCCACGACGCCTCCTGCCGCGTCGCCGAACACTGCGGTTTCCGGTACGAGGGGACCCTGCGGGGCGCGATGTTCGCGGAGGAGCGCCAGGACATGTTCCGGGACGTGCACCTGCACGCGCGGATCGCCCAGGACCAGGACCAGGAGCCGTATCAGGACCCGGACCAGGAGTCGGGAGAGGACCTGGAGTCGGAGCCGGTCCCGGATCGGGAAGCGACGACGCCTACGGCCAGAGCAACTCCCTGAGCCAACCCGTGTCCGTACGGCTGTACTTGAGGCGTACGTGGCGGCGCTGGGCGTCTCCCTGGAAGAACTCGGCCTCGTCCGGGCGCAGGCGGTACAGGGTCCAGGTCGGCGCGGGCGCGTCCGGTTCACGCTGGGCCCGTTCCCAGGCCTCCTGGGAGGCGTGCTCCAACTCGGCCACGGAGCCCAGTACTTCGCTCTGGCGGCCGGTCAGCGCGGCGGCCAGTGCTCCCGTCGAGCGGGCGTGCAGGTCGGCCTGTGCCTCCGTCGAGGGGGCGGACTCGACGGGGCCCCGCAGCCGGATCTGGCGGCCCAGCGCGGGCCAGTAGAAGTGGAGTGCCGCGTAGGGGCGTGCCGCCAGTTGGCGTCCCTTGCGGCTCCCGGAGTGCGAGGCGAAGGACCAGCCGTCGGTGTCGGCGCCGTGCAGCATGACGGTGCGTACGTCGGGCAGGCCGTCCGGGTCCGACGTGGCCAGGGACATGGTGTGCGGCTCGGGCTGCCCGGCGGCCACCGCCTCCGCGAACCAGGTGGTGAAGAGGGCCAGCGGTTCGGCCGGTGTCGTGTCCGGGTCGAAGGCCGGCAGCGTGGTGACCTCGGGGGACCACACCCGCAGGGTCCGGAGCAGGTCGTGGAGATCCGGATCCGGTCGCGCAGAAGCAGAAGCAGAAGCAGAAGCAGAAGCAGAAGCAGAAGCAGAAGGTGGCATGGGGACGAGTATCGAGGACGACGTACCGAGGACGGCGTACCGACGAAAACGTCCAGGCCGACCCGTACGGGCCGGCCTGGACGTCAGCGAACCGATGAACCAGTGAACCTGCGGATCAGACGAGGTCGAAGCGGTCCGCGTTCGACACCTTGACCCACGCCTTGACGAAGTCCTTGACGAACTTCTCCTTGGCGTCGTCGCTCGCGTAGACCTCCGCGATCGCGCGCAGCTCGGAGTTGGAGCCGAAGACGAGGTCGGCACGGGTGCCGGTCCACTTGACCTGGCCCGAGGCGTCGCGGCCCTCGAACGTGTTCTGGTCCTCGGACGTCGCAGTCCACTCCGTGCCCAGTTCGAGCAGGTTGACGAAGAAGTCGTTCGTCAGCTTGCCCGGGGTGTCGGTGAAGACGCCGTGCGAGGAGCCCTGGTGGTTCGCGCCGAGGACGCGCAGGCCGCCGACGAGGACGGTCAGCTCCGGGGCGCTCAGGTTGAGCAGGTTGGCCTTGTCGAGCAGCAGGAACTCGGCGGGGAGGCGGTTGCCTTTGCCGAGGTAGTTGCGGAACCCGTCGGCGGTCGGCTCCAGGGCGGCGAAGGACTCGACGTCCGTCTGCTCCTGCGTCGCGTCCACGCGGCCCGGTGTGAAGGGGACCTCGATGTCGTAGCCGGCGTCCTTGGCCGCCTTCTCGACGCCCGCGGCACCCGCGAGGACGATCACGTCGGCGAGCGAGACCTGCTTGCCGCCGGACTGGCCGGCGTTGAAGGACTCCTGCACGCCCTCCAGGGTGCGCAGCACCGTGGCGAGCTCGTCCGGGCTGTTGACCTCCCAGGCGGCCTGCGGCTGGAGGCGGATGCGGGCACCGTTGGCGCCGCCGCGCTTGTCGCTGCCGCGGAAGGAGGACGCGGCGGCCCAGGTGGTGGAGACCAGCTGGGACACCGTGAGGCCGGTGGCGAGGATCTGCGCCTTGAGGGCGGAGACATCGGCGGCGTCGACGAGCTCGTGCGTCACCGCGGGCAGGGGGTCCTGCCACAGCAGCGTCTCGGACGGGACCTCGGGGCCGAGGTAGCGGACGACCGGGCCCAGGTCACGGTGGGTCAGCTTGTACCAGGCGCGGGCGAAGGCGTCCGCGAACTGGTCCGGGTTCTCGTAGAAGCGACGGGAGATCTCCGCGTACGCCGGGTCGAACCGGAGCGAGAGGTCGGTCGTCAGCATCATCGGAGGCTTGGACTTCGAGGCGTCGTGGGCGTCCGGGATGGTGCCCGCGCCGGCACCGTCCTTGGCTACCCACTGCTGGGCGCCGGCCGGGCTGTGGGTCAGCTCGTAGTCGTACTCGAACAGGTTCTTGAAGAACCCGTTGCTCCACTGGGTCGGCGTGCTCGTCCAGGTGACCTCAAGGCCACTGGTGATCGCGTCGCCGCCCTTGCCGGAGCCGTGCGTGCTCTTCCAGCCGAAGCCCTGCTGCTCGATCGGGGCGGCCTCGGGGTCGGGGCCGACGGCGTCCGCCGGGCCGTTGCCGTGGGTCTTGCCGAAGGTGTGGCCACCGGCGATGAGGGCGACGGTCTCCTCGTCGTTCATCGCCATGCGGCGGAACGTCTCGCGGATGTCGCGGGCCGCGGCGAGCGGGTCCGGGTTGCCGTTGGGGCCCTCCGGGTTGACGTAGATGAGGCCCATCTGGACGGCGCCGAGCGGCTCCTCCAGCTCACGGTCGCCGGTGTAGCGCTCGTCGTCGAGCCAGACCTTCTCGGGACCCCAGTACACGTCCTCGTCGGGCTCCCACACGTCCGCGCGACCGCCGCCGAAGCCGAAGGTCTCGAAGCCCATCGACTCCAGGGCGACGTTGCCGGCGAGGATCATGAGGTCGGCCCAGGAGAGGTTCTGGCCGTACTTCTTCTTGACCGGCCACAGCAGACGGCGGGCCTTGTCGAGGTTGCCGTTGTCCGGCCAGCTGTTCAGGGGGGCGAAGCGCTGCTGACCGGCGCCGGCGCCACCGCGGCCGTCGCTGATGCGGTAGGTGCCCGCGCTGTGCCAGGCCATACGGATCATGAAGGGGCCGTAGTGCCCGAAGTCGGCCGGCCACCAGTCCTTCGAGTCCGTCAGCACCGCGGCGATGTCCTGCTTGACGGCAGGAAGATCGAGGGTCTGGAACGCGGCGGCGTAGTCGAACTCCTCGCCCAGCGGGTTCGAGACCGCGGGGTTCTTCGCGAGGATCTTCAGGTTCAGCTGCTCGGGCCACCACTGGCGGTTGCCGCCGCCCTGGGTCGGGTGCGGGGCGCGCGTGTGCGCGACCGGGCAGCCGCCCGTGCCCTCGGTTTTCGCGTCGGTGACGATCGCGTCATGGTTTTCAGACATGGGAATCCTTCCGGACGGAACAGATCTCGGTGCTGCTCACGAACTGCGTTCTCAGGAACTGGGGGGTGGGGGGTGGTGGGACGCTCGGGCACATGGAGGAGGTCACACGTGCCGTCACGTCTCTGCCGTCTCCTGCCGCACTGGAGTCTCTTCCGTCCCTTGGCTCCCTTGGCCATCGCCGTAAGCGATCCTACAATGGACAAGGTCCAAGTCAAGAAGTGTGACAAATCCATATCCTATCGGAACCCGGACGTCCACTGGTAAAATCCGTGTATTCCATCGAACCTGAATAGGTGAACGACATGAGCGACCTGCTGGAGCGACTGCGTGGACGCGGCTGGCGGATGACCTCCCAGCGGCGTGTCGTTGCGGAGGTCCTCGACGGCGAACACGTCCATTACACGGCCGACGAAGTGCACGCCCGCGCGGCCCAGCGGCTGCCGGAGATCTCCCGGGCGACCGTCTATAACACCCTGGGCGAGCTGGTCTCCCTCGGGGAGGTCATAGAGGTCGCCACGGACGGCCGCGCCAAGCGCTATGACCCGAACGCGCACCACCCCCACCACCACCTGATCTGCTCCAGCTGCGGCATGATCAGGGACGTCCACCCCGCCGGCGACCCCCTGGCGGACCTCCCCGCGGAGGAACGCTTCGGCTTCACGGTGTCCCAGGTCGAGGTGACGTATCGGGGGCTCTGCGGAGCTTGCGCGTAGTGGAGCGGATTCGCGGGCAGCGGATTCGGTGGGCGAGTCCGGTCGGCCCGACAGGCGCGCGGGTGTGCTTCCCGACCGCAGGGGTGCCGCGAAGGCCGAACGGGCCCTCGCGGTCGGTGGCCGTTACGCCACCGTGTACGCGGAGTCCCCGAAGTCGGCGATCACCCTGAGCTCCCCGCCCAGGGCCCGAACGTAGGAGCGCAGGGTGGCCACCTCGGTGCGGTCGATCTCGCCGTGCTCGATCGCGGAGATGCGGGGTGCGGAGACACCCATCGAGTCCGCGATGTCGCGCTGGGTGAGCTCCTGTTCGCGGGGATCTCGGCCAGCTTGTAGGCCCGCACCTCGGCGAGGGGGCGGTCCATGTCGGCCTGCTTCTCCTCAGGGGATCGCACGGGGATACCAGCAGCCCTCTGCTGCTCGTGCATCCGGCGCTTGACTTCCTCCCAGCTGACGGTGCTCATTCATACTCCCTCGTGTGCAGCTCGGCGATGTGTTGCTGGTAGCGCTTCTCGGCGATCGGGATGTTGGTGTCGTACCAACTGCTCCAGTTCCCGGCCTTGTCCCGGGAAGTTAATGCAAGCGTTAACTCACGTGTCCCGTTCGGTCTGGATTCACCCGGACGGGTAGCCCCGGCGCGCCGCGCCCCCTCAGTGCCCGCCCCCGCCCCCGCCCGCGACCCGTCGCACAGCACCGCCAGTCAGTGCCAGTCATGGATTCGTACCCGTGTTCGCCAGGTCTCTGCGAGCTGCTGGAGGCCGCCGGGGTCGGCCGGCTCGTCGTCGCGGGCGTCGCCACCTCCGGGACCGTGCTGTCCACCACCAGGTGGGCAATCGGCACCGGATTCAAGGTCACCGTCTGCGCCGACGCCCTGCCGACGGACGAGATCCCCGGACTGTGCCCGTGACCAGGCCCGTCGAGTGAGCCGTGGGGGTCGTGGGAGTCGGGTGACTGGCCTGAACGTCGCCTTCCGTTGGGCCGCCCGTCACCAGGTGTCCCTACCGTGCGGGCCATGAGAAGACTTCTGATCATGCTCGGCGCCGCCGCGCTGACCGCCGGGCTCTCCGCGCCCGCCTCCGCCGTGGCCGAAAGAACGCCGGACCCGTACGGCCGGGCCACCCTCACCGGCTTCTCCTCCCTCCCCGCCGAGACCTTCGTGCCGCACAGCGAGCCGTCCGGGTCCGCCATCGGCGCGGGCCCGTTCAACGGCATCGCCGCCCCCTTCGCGGCCCAGCCCGTCCAGGGCTTCAGCGGCATCGTCAACCGGCACGACGGCACGTACGACGTGCTGTCCGACAACGGCTACGGAGGCAAGGCCAACAGCGCCGACTTCCTGCTCCGGGTCCACCGCATCAAGCCGGACACGCGTACCGGGAAGGTCACCGTTCTCGGCGGCTTCAACCTCAGCGACCCCCACCACCGCGTCCCGTTCGCCCTGACCCGCGCCGACCGTGTGCTGACCGGCGCAGACTTCGACGTCGAGTCGATCGTGAAGGCGTACGACGGCACGTACTGGATGGGCGACGAGTTCGGGCCGTTCCTGCTGCACTTCGACGCGTGGGGGCGGCTGCTCGACGCGCCGGTCTCGTTGGAGGGCGTGAAGGCCCCCGAGAACCCGTACCTGAACGGCCAGGCGCCCACCCTCGGCGGCAGCAAGGGCTTCGAGGGGATGGTCCGGTCCGTCGACGGACGGCACCTCTACCCGCTCCTCGAAGGCACCGTCACCGGTGACACCCCCGGTGACCTGCGCCTCAACGACTTCGACCTGCGCAAGCGGAAGTACACCGGCACGCACTGGACCTACCGGCTCGAATCGCCCTCCAACGCCATCGGCGACGCCATCGCCGTCGACAAGCACCGCTTCCTGATCATCGAGCGGGACGGCGGCCAGGGCGCCACCGCCAAGTTCAAGCGGATCTACCTCGCCGACAACCGCGACCGCGACGGCGACGGTCTGATGGACAAGACGCTCGTCGCCGACCTGATGAACATCGCGAACCCGAAGAAGCTCGGCGGCTTCGACGAGACCTTCACCTTCCCGTTCCAGACGATCGAGGACGTCGTCCTGCTCGACGACCGCACCCTCGCCGTCCTGAACGACAACAACTTCCCCTTCTCGTCCGGCCGTACGGCGGGCAAGGCGGACAACAACGAGTTCATCACCATCCGCCTCTCCGACCGGCTGCACGCGGACTGGCGCGCCTTCGTCTGACAGGCGGTCACTCCACTAGTCGCCTCCCAGTACGACCGTCCCGGACGAGCAGAACCATCCGCCCGTCCCGGACGCCACCGCGAGGCGCGGCAACTGCCCGTCCCGGGCACGTACCTGCCGCGCCTCGTTCAGCTCTCCCGCCTCCCCGCGCAACTGCCGCACCGCCTCCACCAGAAGGAACAGCCCCCGCATTCCCGGGTGCTGGGCCGACAGTCCGCCCCCGTCCGTGTTGACCGGCAGCTCCCCGCCCTCCACTCTCAGGCGGCCCTTCGCGGCGTCCACGAACGCGCCGCCCTCGCCCTTCCCGCAGAAGCCGAGGTCCTCCAGCGTCACCAACGTCATGTAGGTGAACGCGTCGTAGATCTCCGCGAAGTCCATCTCCTGCGGCCGGACTCCCGCCCGCTCGAAGGCGATCCGCCCGCTCACCGCCGCCGGGGACACCGTGAAGTCCGCCCACTCCGACATGCTCACGTGCGAGACGTGCTCCCCGGTCCCGAGGATCCACACCGGCCGCGTACGGCAGTCCTGTACGTACTCCTCGGCCGCCAGCAGCACCGCCGCGCCCCCGTCCGAGCGCAGGCAGCAGTGGAGCTTGGTGAAGGGGTCCGCGATCATCGGGCCGTCGAGCACCTCGTCGACGGTGATCGGCGTCCGGAACATCGCCTCCGGGTTCAGCGCCGCGTTCGCCCTGGCCTGGACCGCCACCGACGCCAACTGCTCGATCGTCGTGCCGTATTGATGCATGTGGCGCCGGGCGGCCATCGCGTACTTGGCGATGAGTGTGTGGCCGTACGGGACCTCGAACTGCAGGGGTCCGCGCGCGCCGAAGGAGAGGTTCCCCGTGCGCCGGCCGGCCTTGACGTCCGCGCGGGCCGTGGAGCCGTAGACGAGGAGTACGGCGTTCGCGTGGCCGGCCGCTATCGCGTCCGCCGCGTGTGCCGCCATGACCTCCCAGGTCGAGCCGCCGACCGAGGTGGAGTCGACCCAGGTGGGGCGCAGGCCCAGGTATTCGGCGACCTCGGCGGGGGCCAGCGTGCCGAGACCCGCGGACGCGAAGCCGTCCACCACCTCCCGGCCGAGCCCCGAGTCCGCCAGTGCCCGCCGGGCCGCCTGTGCGTGCAGGGCGTACGGAGTCACGTCGTCCACCCGGCCGCAGTCCGACAGGGCCACCCCGACGATCGCGACCTTCCGGCTCACTGTCCGCCCTCTCGCCGTCCGCCCTCTCGCCGTCTGCCTGTTCGTCGTCGACTCAGCATGAATCTGACGGTATATCAGCTCGGGCTCTGTGCGGCAGGGTGCGTCCGCCCTAATATGACGAACCGTCAGATCCCGCTGAACGGGCGCCGCGGACGCCCAGGAGGGGCAGGTCATGGACGCCCGTTTCACCCCCGAGCAGGACCACATCCGCCGTACCCTCCGCGAGCTTCTCCACAAGCGCTGCTCGCCCGGTGACGTGCGGGCCGCCGTCGACACCCCGGCCGGGTACGACCCCGCCCTGTGGACCGCCCTCGCCCGCGACCTCGGTCTGCCCGGTCTCGCGCTGTCCGAGGCCCACGGCGGAGTGGGCGGCACCACGACCGAACTCGCGCTTGCAGCCGAGGAGTTGGGGCGGGCTCTGGCCCCCTCCCCGCTGCTCGCGACCGCCGTGCTGGCGACCCCCCTCGTCGCCGCCCTCGGCACCGACGCCCAGTGCGCCGATCTCCTCCCGCGCATCGCCTCCGGCACCCTGACCGCCACCCTCGCCGTCCCCGGTGCCTGTCTGGCCGGCGTGCTCTCCCTCACCGGCGAACCCCGGCGTGACTGGGCCGGGGGAGGACGGGCCGGCGGTGTGCAGGCGGCCCGACGGGAAGGTGGCTGGCGGCTGTACGGGCAGGTCGGGCAGGTCCTCGACGGACACAGTGCCCAGCTCCTCCTCGTCGCGGCCCACGCCGGCGGATACGCCCGGTCGCGCACCCTTCTCTTCCTCGTCCCCGGCGACGCCCCCGGCCTCGTCCGCACCCGGCAGACCTCCCTCGACGCCACCCGCCCGCAGGCCCGCATCGAACTGCGGGACGTGCCGGCCGGGTTGCTGGGGGACGAGGAGGCCGATGTCGGTGCATGCCTCGCCCGCACCGGAGACGTCACCGCCACCGTGCTGGCCGCCGAGGCCGTCGGGGCCGCCGACCGGATCCTGGAGCTGACCGTCGAACACGCCCAGCGGCGCGAGCAGTTCGGGCGGGCCATCGGGTCCTTCCAGGCCGTGAAGCACCGGCTCGCCGATGTGTACGTCCAGGTCCAGGCGGCACGTTCGGCCGCCTACTACGCTGCCTGGGAATGTGCCTCGACAGCCGCGGCCTCCGCAATTGCCCAGGAGGGGGAGCGAGTCGGCGGGCTCGCCCTCGCCCAGGCCCTCGACTCCCTCCGTACCGCCGCCGCCGAGGGCATTCAGTTGCACGGCGGTATCGGCTTCACCTGGGAGCACGAGGCCCAGCTGTACTTCAAGCGCGCCGCCGGTGACGAGCTGCTGTTCGGGCCGGTGCACCGGCTCCGGGCGCACGCGGCCGATGCCGCGCGGATCTTCGACACGGGAGAGGTGGCCGTCTGATGCCTGTGACAGCGGCGCGGGTCGTGAAAGCCGTCCAGAAGGTTTCCTCGGCGCCGGCCTTCGCGCGGATCGCTCCGTACGTCGTGCCCGCGCTCGACCGTGCCGTCCACCGGCTGACCAGGGGAAAGGTGCTGCTCAGCGCCCAACTGCTGCCGGGGGTCGTGCTCAGCGTGCGCGGGGCGAGGAGCGGGCAGCTGCGGCGTACGCCGCTCGCCTGTATGCCGGAGGGGGCGGGCAAGGAGAGTGGCGGCAGCTGGCTGCTCATCGGGTCCAACTTCGGGCGTACCGGTCATCCCGCCTGGACCGCCAACCTCCTCGCCCATCCGGACGCCGAGGTCAGCTGGAAAGGGGAGGACATCCCGGTCACGGCCCGGCTGCTGGCGGGCGAGGAACGGGCCGCCGCCTGGCAGGCACTGCTGGCCTTCTGGCCGCCGTACGCGACGTATCAGGCGCGGGTCGAGCGGGAGATACGGATCTTCCGGATCGTGAGGCGATGAGCACCCGAGAGAGGACATCCGCCGCTGACGCGCGACAGGCGGTGGTCCACCGGAGTGAACCACCGCCTGGGTGACAGGACTTGGGCCTGAAGGGGCCGCGGAACCTGGATAAGTGGGCTGGGGCTATTTCGTCGGCTTCTTGCCGGTCACGCCCAGATGGACCAACTGGGCCAGGTTCGGCTTCAGTTCGGCCTGCTTCACACCCCAGGTCTGGAAGCCTCTCTGGTGCGAGGCCACCGCCGCGAGCATCGCGACGAGGGAACCGGCCATGGCGGCGGGGCTGACGTCCTTGTCGACCCTGCCCTTGGCCTGGAGCTCTGTGACGGTGTCCGTAAGGGAGTTGGTCACGGAGTTGAGGATCTTCATGCGGATCTTGTAGAACCGCTTGTCGCCCTCGGCGGCGCCCAGGTCGACGACCCTGAGGATCGCGTCGTTGCGCCGCCAGAACTCCAGGAAGCCGTCGACGAGTTCCTGGGCGGTCTGCCAGCCGGCCTTGCCGACCCACGACCGGCCCGCGAGCAGCTGGGTCAACCCGGCGCCCTCGGTGGCCATTTGCTCGGCGATCTCCAGGACGGCGCCTTCGACGTCCGGGAAGTACTGGTAGAAGGTGGCGGGCGAAGTCCCCGCCTTCCGGGCGACATCGATGACTTTGACGTCCCGGTAAGGGGAGGAGCTGAGCATCTCGCTGAGGCAGTCGAGCAGCTTCTGCCGGGTCGCCTGCCCACGCCGACCGGCCACACGGCCGTCGACGGTACGCACTTGTCCTGTCATGACGTCAGCTTACCGAGGGGTGATCGGAGCGCGATTCGGCCGACTGCAAATGGGGTGCGTACGAGGTGAGAGGGCGTCCGGAGGGCGGTGAGAGGCGGCTGTGCCTGGTCCCGCGCCCGGATCCCGCGCCTGCTCTGCGGGATGGGTGAAGGACCGTTAACTTGACGGTATGGCCGAAAACAGGGCATCCGCCCGTACAGAGGGCGTCCCCTGCTGGGTGGACGCCCAGCTGCCCGACGTCGAGGCGGGCAAGCGTTTCTACGGTGAGCTCTTCGGGTGGACCTTCCGGGAGAAGGACGGCCTCGTGCACGCCCTGTGCGACGGCGAACCCGTCGCCTCCCTCGCGCACAAGGCCGACGGCCGGATGCCCACCGTCTGGACGGTGTACTTCGCCACCCCGCACGTCCATGCCCTCGTCGCCCGGATCCACGCGGCCGGCGGACAGGTGATCACCGCGCCGGTTCCCGTGGGCGAACTGGGCACGACGGCGCTGGCCACCGACCCCGAGGGGGCCGTGTTCGGCCTCTGGCAGGCCGGTACGCACACCGGATTCGGCCGCCGCCACGAGCCCGGCACCTTCGCCTGGGCCGAGCTGTACGCCCGGGACACGGCGGTGGCCAACGCCTTCTACGGCAACCTCTTCCGCGACGCCCTCTTCGGACCCGGCGCGGCCCCCGACTTCGGCCGGGCCGCCGTCTCGGAGGTGTTCCCGGCCGAGATGCCCCCGCATTTCGTGGTCCATTTCGCCGTCGAGGACCTGGAGGCGGCGCTCGGGACGGTGAACCGGCTCGGCGGTCGTGTCCAGGCACCGCCCTTCGACACTTCGTACGGGAATGTGGCGGTCGTCACGGACAATCAGGGAGCGTCGTTCGCACTCCTCCGAAAATGAGCGCCCATCAGCCCCAATGAGCTGCCGGGAACGGCTTCGATCCGGCGCCGAGGCGCCCGCGGGGCGGAGTTTTGTGGCGGATTGGGTGGAGACATCCAGTTTCGTATCCGAGTTCGCAACCTGTGCCCCGGCCAGGAAGAATCGGGGTGCGTGCCGCCAACGCGGTGGCGGTGGTGAGACGCTGCACGAGGTCGCGTACATATGTGGGTGACGCGGCTCGTACGGGGAGGTGGCAGGCAAGTGGTGGATCCGCTGACGCAGCACGATCCGCGGCGTATCGGGCCGTTCGAGGTGCTGGGGCGGCTGGGCGCCGGCGGCATGGGGCTGGTCTATCTCGCGCGCTCGGCCTCCGGTCGCCGCGTGGCGATCAAGACGGTCCGGACGGAGCTCGCCGAGGACCAGCTGTTCCGGGTCCGCTTCACCCGTGAGGTGGAGGCGGCGCGGGCCGTCTCCGGCTTCTACACGGCCGCCGTCGTCGACGCCGATCCGCGTGCCGCCGTACCGTGGCTGGCCACCGCGTACGTCCCCGCGCCCTCCCTCGAAGAGATAGTGAACGAGTGCGGGCCGATGCCGGCCCAGGCGGTGCGCTGGCTCGCGGCGGGTGTCGCGGAGGCGCTGCAGTCCATCCACGGCGCGGGCCTGGTCCACCGTGACCTGAAGCCGTCGAACGTGCTCGTGGTCGAGGACGGTCCCCGGGTCATCGACTTCGGTATCGCGTCTGGCGTCTCGAACACACGTTTGACGATGACGAACGTCGCCGTCGGTACGCCCGCCTACATGTCGCCCGAACAGGCGAAGGACTCGCGCAGTGTGACCGGCGCCAGCGACGTGTTCTCGCTCGGCTCGATGCTCGTCTTCGCGGCCACCGGCCACGCCCCCTTCCACGGCGCGAACCCCGTGGAGACGGTCTTCATGCTGCTGCGGGAGGGCCCGGACCTCGAAGGCCTGCCGGACGAACTCCGCCCCCTCATCGAGTCCTTGATGCAGATGGAGGCGACCAGCCGCCCCAACCCCGCCGACCTCCAGGCCCAGCTGGCCCCCCACCTCTTCGGCTCCGGCTCCGACGACAGCGGTACGGCGTCCGCGTGGCTGCCCGAGCACGCGGTGACCCTCATCGAGGCGCGGCGCGGCGGACGCCCCGCGCCGAAGCCGCCGTCCTCCGGGGGCCGCAGCCGCGGCAGACCGGCGATCCCGCCCCCACCGGCCCATGATCCGGCGCCGGGCTTCGGACGCGGCCCGGGACCGGGTCTCGTACCCGGGCCCATGCCGTCCGCCCTGCCGACCGGAGCGCCCGACACCGGCCCCGTGCGGCTGGCCGGCGCCCCCGTGCCCATCGGCCCCGGTCCCCGCGTCGCCGACGCCAGGGCCGCCGCCGTGCAGGCGCCCCCTCCGGAGGCCGGCCTCGTCGCCTCCTGGTCGCGTGCGCGTCCCGGCGTCAACGGCGCCGACCCCAACCCCGTGCCGGTCGCGCCGCAGCTGCCCCCGGAGTCCCCGGCGGGGTGGCGCCCCTGGCGTTTCCGTATGTCGAACGACGTCTGGGGCACCCCGTCCGTCGCCGGCGACCTGGTCTACGTCACCTCCTTCGAGGTGCACGCCCTCGACGTGATGACGGGCCGCCGCCGCTTCAAGACGAGGGACGTCGCCTGGTCGATGGCGGTCGCGGACGGCCGTATCCACGCCTCCGACGGACCGACCCTGTTCGCGCTGGACGCCCGCGAGGGCATGGACCTGTGGCGCCTGTCCACGGACGCCTGGGTGTACTCCCTGAAGGCCGACCGGGGCACGGTCGTCACCGGTACGCGCGGTGGCGGCGTCCAGGGCTGGGACGCGGCGACCGGCCGGAAGCTGTGGGAGCACGGCGGTGCCCAGACGGACTTCGAGTCCCCGGAGGCCGGGCCCCAGGTCCACGAGGGCACGGTGTTCGTGTGGCAGGACGCGCGACTGCGCGCCCTGGACGCCCGTACGGGTGACGAGCGCTGGTCCTACCCGATCGGCGACGCCGCCTCCTGCGGCGGAGTCCCGGTGCGGCTGACCCCGGGCCCCGACGGCCAGGTGTACGTATCCGCCGGCACCCGCGTCCTGGCGATCGACGTGGCCGGCGGCCACGTCCGCTGGCACTTCGAGGCGCCGGCGGTCTTCCTCTCGCCGCCCACCTTCGCGCCCGGCCCGGCGGTCACGGGCGGCGGCGTCTACCTCGCCGACTACCTCGGCACGGTCTACGCCCTCGACGCGGCCGACGGACGGGACAGATGGCGGATCGCGACGGAGTCGCGCGCCTCGGTCGAACCGGTACTGGTGGCGGCGGGACACGTCCACGTGGGCAGCGGCAAGGGCCTCTACACGCTCGACGCGGTCACCGGCACCCCCAAGTGGCGCTTCCAGGCGGGCGGCGACATCGTCGGCGCCCCGGCGGTGGCCGAGGGCCGCATCCACTTCGGCTCGACGGACCACCTCCTGTACACCCTGAAGGCCGACGACGGCCGCCTCAGATGGAAACTGGCGACCGGCGGCGAGATCACAGGCGCCCCCGTGGTCAAGGACGGCGTCGTGTACGCGTGCAGCAAGGACCGGTGCGTGTACGCGCTGGACGCGGAGAAGGGGACCGGGACGGCTCGGACCGGGTGAGGGGGGGGCGGCGGTGTTGGCACCGCCCCCCTGCCACCCGTTCCGCCGGGGGGTGTCGGTGGGTTGTCCGGCTGCGGGTCGGTGGGGGCTTGTCGCGCAGTTCCCCGCGCCCCATAGGGGCGCGGTCCCGCGGACCCGGTTCCAGGGTGCTGAAACCATCGTGAAACCGCGCTGAATGCGGCCTGCCGCAGTCTCTGCGGCATGACAACGACGACATCGCACTCACTCGCCATCGCGGCCAAGGGGCTGCGGAAGGCCTACGGGGACAAGACGGTCCTCGACGGCATCGACCTGGCGGTGCCGACCGGCACGGTCTTCTCCCTGCTCGGCCCGAACGGCGCGGGCAAGACCACCGCCGTCAAGATCCTCTCCACCCTCGTCACCGCCGACGCCGGCGAACTGCACGTCGGCGGCCACGACCTGGCCGTAGCCCCGCAGGCCGTACGGGCCGCGATCGGTGTCACCGGGCAGTTCTCCGCCGTCGACGGTCTGATCACGGGCGAGGAGAACATGCTCCTCATGGCGGACCTGCACCACCTGCCCAGGCAGGAGGGCCGCCGTACCGCCGCCGAACTCCTGGAGCGCTTCGACCTCACCGAGGCCGCGAAGAAGCCCGCCTCCACCTACTCCGGCGGGATGAAGCGCCGCCTCGACCTCGCCATGACGCTGGTCGGTGACCCGCGGATCATCTTCCTCGACGAGCCGACCACCGGCCTCGACCCGCGCAGCCGCCACAACATGTGGGGCATCATCCGCGGGCTCGTCGCCGACGGGGTGAGCGTCTTCCTCACCACCCAGTACCTGGAGGAGGCCGACGAACTCGCCGACCGCATCGCCGTGTTGCACGACGGCACGATCGCGGCCGAGGGAAGCGCCGAGGAGCTCAAGCGGCTCGTCCCCGGCGGGCACGTCCGGCTCCGCTTCACCGACCCGGTCGCCTACCGGTCGGCCGCCGCCGCCCTGCGCGAGGTCACCCGGGACGACGAGGCGCTGACGCTCCAGATCCCCAGCGACGGCAGCCAGCGCGAGCTGCGCTCCATCCTCGACTGGCTGGACTCGGCCGGCGTCGAGGCGGACGAGCTGACCGTGCACACCCCCGACCTCGACGACGTGTTCTTCGCCCTCACCGGCCCCACCACCAGCCAGTCCAGCCAGTCCAAGGAGTCTGTCCGATGAGTGCCCTCTCCCTCGCCGTGCGCGACTCGTCCACGATGCTGCGCCGCAACCTGCTGCACGTGCGCCGCTACCCGTCCATGACGCTGAACCTGCTGCTCACGCCGATCATGCTGCTCCTGCTCTTCGTCTACATCTTCGGCGACGTGATGAGCGCGGGCATCGGTGGTGGCGGCGCCGACCGGTCCGCCTACATCGCCTACATCGTCCCGGGCCTGCTGATGATGACGATCGGCAGCACCGTGATCGGGTCCGCGATCGCCGTCTCCATGGACATGACCGAGGGCCTCATCGCCCGCTTCCGTACGCTGGCGATCTACCGGGGCTCGCTGCTCGTCGGGCACGTCGTCGGCGGCGTGTTGCAGGTGCTCGCCAGTCTGGTCCTCGTCGGTGCCGTCGCCGTGGCCATCGGGTTCCGGTCCACGGACGCGACGGCCCTGGAGTGGCTGGCGGCGTTCGGGCTGCTCACGCTGTTCTCCCTGGCGCTCACCTGGATCGCGGTCGGGATGGGCATGGCCAGTCCCAACCCCGAGGCGGCCAGCAACATGGCGATGCCGCTGATCCTTCTCCCGCTCATCTCCAGCGCCTTCATCCCGGCCGACACGATGCCGGGCTGGTTCCAGCCGATCGCCGAGTACCAGCCCTTCACGCCCGCCATCGAGACCCTGCGCGGACTCCTCCTCGGCACCGAGATCGGCGACAACGGGTGGATCGCGGTCGCCTGGTGCGTCGGCCTGAGCGTGCTCGGCTACCGCTGGTCGACCGCGCAGTTCAACCGCGACCCGAAGTAACCGCCATGACAGCGCGGGCCGCGTCCCGCAACTCGTCCCGCCCCAGGGCGGCGTACTCCGACACCGCGTCGGCGTAGGCCGCCCTGGCCGCGTTCCCGGCGGCTCCGACCGCCTGCCGGGCGCGGTCCGCCGACATCGTCGGCTGGAACGAGCGCAGCACCCGCAGCCGTTCGGCCAGCGCGATCATCCGTCCGGCGGTGGTGTCGCCGGACGCGAGCCCCGCCAGGCCGAGCGCGTGCAGCACCGTCCCGAACACCGGGAGCTCCATGGGCGTGCCGGACGGACCGGAGAGCAGGGTCCGCAGCCCCTGCCGCAGTCGGTCGACCGGCTCCGCGACGAGTTCGAGACGGCCGGCGTGCGCGTGCGCCGTCACCGCCACCGCCAGGATCTCCAGCACCCACCGGTCGAAGAAGGGGTCGCCGCCGTGTATCGAGCCGACTGCGGGCAGCGGCTGCACGGCGCTGCGCCACAGGCCCAGCCCGACCTCCGTCAGTCCGCGGGCGAGCGCGATCTCGGCGCGCCCGAGGAGGTCCATGCCGGAGTCGTCCTGCTGCGTGGTGTTGGCGCTCTCCGCCTGCCGCAGCCAGTACTCGGCCTCGTCGGGGTCGCCCCGCTGGAGGCAGGCGAGGACGAGGCCCCAGCGGATGCCGATGAGGTCGTGTTCGTCGCGGAGCCGCCGCAGCGCCTGGAGCGCCGCCTTGAGGTGTCCGTACGCTTCCTCGCCCCGCTCCGTCTGCAAGCACAGCTCGCTCAGCCGGGAGTGGCCCATGACCTGTAGGAACGGGTTGTCGACCGGCCCCAGTGCGGCGATGATCCGCCGAGCCGAGGCGAGCGCGCGGTCGATGTCGTGCTCCGATTCCCAGACGTAGGTGGCGACGCACTCGGCGGTGCCGGCGAGCAGCGGCTGCTCGCTGTCGCAGAGCTTCTGAAGCACTTCGTAGTCGGGGGCCAGCATCTCGGGGACCGCGATCAGCACCAGCGCGATGGCGCGCAGCAGCGTGTCCGGCGGGGCCGAGGGCAGCCGCCTGAGGGTGACGAGCTGGCGTACGACGTGCGGGCCGTAACCCATGAACAGACTCACTGTGCACAACACCGCGGCGGCGCGGGCGACTTCGACGTGTTCGGGCTCGGGGTAGTAGTGCGACAGCGGCGGGCCGGTGTCCGCGGCGAGGGCGGCGAGGCGGGGGTAACTGGAACCGATGGACCACAGGGCGGCGAGGACGGCGGTGAGGGCGGCAGTGGTGGGGCTGTCCGTGCAGGCCAGGGCGTGCCGCAGGGCCAGCACGAGGTTGTCCTGCTCCGCCCTGATCCGCTCCAAATCGGTCAGCGGTTCCGAGCGGAAGAGCCAGTCGTGGTTCGCGACCCCGAAGTCCCGCGCCCAGGCGAGGAACCGGTCGACGGCCTCCCCCTCCTCGCCCGCCTCCGCACGCCGGGCTGCGCTGAACTCCCGTACGGTCTCCAGCATCCGGAACCGAGCACCGGCCGGGGTGTCGGCGACCACGATCAGCGACTGGTCGGCCAACTGCTCCAGCAGGACCAGCGCGTCCTCGCCGAGGACGTGCTCCGCCGTCTCGCCGGTGAAGCCGCCGGGAAAGACGGACAGCAGGCGCAGCCCCGCCCTGGCCTCCTCGTCGAGGAGGTTCCAGCTCCAGTCCACGACCGCGTGCAGGGTGCGGTGACGTTCCGGGACGTCCCGCGCCCCGCCGCGCAGCAGCGCGAACCGGTCGCCGAGGCGGCGGGCGATCTCCGGCACGGACAGCACCCGTACGCGCGCCGCCGCCAGCTCCACGGCGAGCGGCAGCCCGTCGAGGTGGCGGCACAGCCCGGCCACCGCGTCCGGCGGCAGTTCCACACCGGGCCGGGCGGCTCTGGCCCGTTGCGTGAACAGCTCGACGGAGGTGGCGAGTTCGAGCTCGGGCAGCGCGTACACCGCCTCCGACGTGAGGCCCAGCGGGGCCCGGCTGGTGGCGAGCACCCGCAGGTCCTTGGAGGACGAGACCAAGGCCCGTACGAGGGCGGCGGCACCGGCGATGACCTGCTCGCAGTTGTCCAGGACCAGCAGGGCGGGCCCGGCGCCGAGCACGCCGAGGATGCCGGGCACCGGGTCGCCCGGGGTGTGGCCGCCCATGGCGCCGGGCCGCTTCTCGCCCGCACCGAGTGCGGAGGCCACCTCGGCGGCCACGTCCGCGTCGGCGGTGACACCGGCGAGCGGCACGAAGTACACCACGCGCTGCTCGGCCCGGCGGCTGACGGCGTGCGCGAGCCGGGTCTTGCCGAGACCGCCGGGGCCGATGACGGTGACGGCGCGGGAGGCGCGCAGCAGCCGCTCGACCGCCGCGATGTCCTCGTCCCGGCCCAGCAGCGGGTTCGGCTCGTGCGGCACCCCGTGCCTGACCGTGGGTGCCTCGCCGGACAGCAACTCCTGCTGTACGGACTTGAGTTGAGATCCCGGATCCGTGCCGAGCGTCTCGCGCAGCCCCCTTCGGTACGCCTCGTACCGCGTCAGCGCGGCCGACGGTCCCGCCGTGGCCGCCTCGGCGCGCAGCAGCTCGGCGAGCACCTCCTCGTCGCGCGGATGCTCCGAGGCGGCGACGGCCAGCGGCCCGGCGGCCTCCGTGTGCCGTCCCAGTCGGGCGAGCGCGAGCGCCCGCGCGCGGGCAAGGGTGCCGCGCACGGGGGCGCGCTCGGCGCGCAGCGCGGCCACGGGGTCGTGGATGTCGCCGTCACCGTCCCCGTCCGTGGTCCCCTCCCACAGGGCGAGCCCGGCCTCGGCGGCGGCCAGTGATCCCGCGTGGTCCCCCGCCCTGGCCCGGTCCGCGCTCGCGGCGGCGTGCAGCAGCAGGGCGGAGGTGTCGACCTGGTCCTCGGTGAGGGCGAGCCGGTATCCGGACGGCGTGCTGGCGAGGACCTCGGCGCCCAACTGCGCCCGTGCCCTGGACACGAGGACCTGCAACGCCTTGCCCGGCCGTTCCGGCAGCTCCTCCGGCCACAGCCCCGCCACCAGCCGCTCGGTGCCGCAGCCGGTGCGCAGATCGCCCGCGAGCAGCGCGAGGAGGGCGCGCAGGCGGGGTGCGGTGACTTCCTGTCCGCGATAGGCGACACGCGGGAGGAGGGTCAGGTCGGTGGTCATCCGTGCAGCGTAGCCAAGGGGCCGGTCCGCGGAACTCCTGCTGGGGGCCGAACTCCCGTCGCGTGGGCGGCTGTCGGGGTTACGCGTGCCCGGTGAACAGGTCGACCAGGCTGTGGGGCGCGTTGTCGCCGTAGAGCACCTCGTGGAGCTGGTTGCCGTCGGCGGCGGCAGTGGCGCCGCGGGGGAACATGGCCTGCTCGTACTCGGTGAGGGCGGTCTCGATGTCGTCGGGGTGGGCGGCGATGGCCCTGGCGAGTTCGGCGCCGTCGTACATGGCCAGGTTGGCGCCCTCGCCGTTCGGGATCGCGAGGTGGGCGGCGTCGCCGAGCAGGGTCACCCCCGGAACCCGGTCCCAGCGGTGCCCGACGGGCAGGGCGTTGAGGGGGCGCAGGACCGGCGCGGTCTCCCCTTCGGTGATCAGCGCGGTGAGTTCGGGCGCCCAGCCGTCGAACTCCTGCGTGATCCGTGCCGTGGCCGCGGCGGAGTCGGTGAAGTCGATGCCCGCGAACCAGCCCCGCGCCTCGGTGAGCATCACGTAGGTGTGCAGGGTGCCGCCGCTCTCGCGGTGGGCCCCGAGGCCCTTTCCCGGCGCGAGCGCGAACAGTGCCCCGCCGCCGACCGTCTTCGCGTGGGCCGGGTGCCGGGTGTCGCTGTCGAACAGATAGGTCTCGACGAGCGACATGCCGGTGTACTCGGGTGTCGCGTCGGAGAGCAGCGGCCGGACGCGGGACCAGGCGCCGTCCGCGCCGACGAGCAGGCCCGTGGTGAGGGTGGTGCCGTCGGTGAAGGTCACCTCGTGGCGGCCGTCGCCGAGGGTGCGGGTACCGCCGACCTTGTGTCCCCACCGGACGGTGCCGGGCGGGAGCGAGTCGAGCAGCAGCTGTCGCAGCTCGCCGCGCTGCACCTCGGGGCGGCCCCCCGTACCGTCGTCGGCCTGTTCGAACAGGACGGTGCCGTCCCGGTCGAGGATCCGCGTCGCCTCGCGGCCCTCCAGAACGAGACCGCGGAACTCGTCGAACAGGCCGGCCTCCTTGAGGGCGAGCTGGCCGTCGTGTTCGTGGATGTCGAGCATCCCGCCCTGTGCGCGGGCGGTCGGGGAGGGCTCGGCCTCGTAGACCGTCGCCGGGATGCCGTGGACGTGGAGGGCGCGGGCGAGGGTCAGTCCGCCGAGTCCGGCGCCGATGATCGTGACGTCAGGGGTGGTCATGGTGGTGGCTCCTTGTGTGTCGCGGTCTGCGGGGGCATCTATGGAACGTCGTTCCAATGCCTTCGGGCGTCAGCCTGGAACGTTGTTCCAGAGTTGTCAAGCTGGAACGACGTTCCAGGCGTGTGCCAAAATGGCCGGATGGCTGCAAGCAGGGCACGTCGTCCGGAGCGACGGGAGGAGCCGCTCTCCCGGGAGCGCATCGTCGAGGCGGCGATCGGGCTGCTCGACGAGTCGGGCGAGGGCGGGCTCACGTTCCGGGCGCTGGCCCGGCGCCTCGCCACGGGGCCCGGTGCGATCTACTGGCACGTCACGGGCAAGGACGAACTCCTCGGCGCCGCCACCGACGCCGTCGTCACCGGCGCGATGACCGCCGCCACGGCCACGGCCACCGCCGGTGCGACGCCGCGGGAAGCGGTCCGTTCCCTCGCGGTCGGCGTGTTCGACGCGATCGACGCCCACCCGTGGATCGGCACCCAACTCGCCCGCGCCCCCGCGCAGTCGCCGCTGCTGCGGATCTTCGAGCACCTCGGGCGTCAGGTCCAGGCGCTCGGGGTGCCCCAGGCCGCCCACTTCACCGCCGCGTCCGCGCTGCTGAACTACATCCTCGGCGTGGGCGGCCAGAACGCGGCCAACGCCCTCGAACGCCGGCCGGACACGACCCGGGCCGAGTTCCTGGACACCGTCTCGACCTCCTGGGCGAACCTCGATGCCGACGAGTACGCGTTCACCCGAAGCGTCGCGGACCAGCTACGGGATCACGACGACCGGGAGGAGTTCCTGGCGGGGGTCGACCTCATCGTCGCCGGGATCACCGCGCTGCGGTGAACCGGTGTCCGCCTCCGGCGGGCCGAGCCGAGGGAGGGGCGCCCGGCGGGGGGAGGGGCCTCAGTCGCGGTCACTGTCGCCGGGGTCGACGGCATGCATGGCGCGCGGGCCGACGCCGCCGGGGTCGATGGCGTGCAGGACGCGCTGGCCGATGTGGGCGAGCTGCTTGACCTGCGCCTTCGTCAGGGGGTCGAACACCAGTCGGCGCACTTCCGCGACATGGCCGGGAGCCGCGCTGACGATCCTCTCGTACCCCTCGTCGGTCAGGGTGGCCAGGGTGTAGCGGCCGTCGTCCGGGTCGGGGCGGCGGTGGGCGTACCCCTTGCGTTCGAGGCGGGCCACGACCTGGGAGAGGCGGGAGAGCGAGCCCTCGGCGTACAGGGCGAGCACGCTCATGCGCAGGGCCCGCTGCGGCGACTCCGACAGCGCTGCCATCACCCCGTACTCGAAGTGCGTCAGCCCTTCCTCGCGCAGTTGCGCGTCGAGCGCGTGTTCAAGGCGCCGCATGATGCCGACCAGGCCGAGCCAGGCGCGGCGCTCCTCCTCGTCGAGCCAGCGGGGCGCCTCGTCGGTCGGGGTGTTCGTCATGCCCTCCAATGTACCGAGGCTTCAAGCGTGAAGTGAATCCAACCTTCTTTTCACTTGAAGCTTGAAGTTATTGCGGCTAGTTTCGACTTAACGCTTGAAGTGACTTCCCGGGGTGTCGAGCAGCATTGACACCTTGGCGACCCCATGACGACCCCTTGATTCGGAGAAACATCATGAGCGGACAGCTCGCCACGCACCCGGCCCGCCCGGGCGCCCTCGTCGTCGCCGGCGGTCTGGTCGGCACCGCCGTCGTCGCCGTGGCCGTCAACGCCGTCATCGCCGCGATAGCCCACGCCGCCGGCGCCTCGGACGATTTCCAGCCCCTCCAACTGGGCGCCTACGCGGTCTTCACCGTCTTCGGTGTCCTGGCCGCCGCCGGCGCCTGGGCGATCATCCGGGCCCGTGCGTCGCATCCCGCCCGGCTGCTGCGCACCCTCGTCCCCGTTGTCGTGCTCGTCAGCCTGATCCCGGACGTCATGGTCGGTGTCTCCGACAGCCAGGCCGGTACCAGCTGGGGGGCCGTCATCGCCCTGATGATCATGCACGTCGCTGTCGCCGCCGTCGCCGTCCCCGCCTTCCGGCGGCTTCTGCCCCTCGGGTGACGTCCCGTGGGCGGCGCGGAAGCCTCGGGTGAGGCCGGAGGGACGGCGCGGGTAGCCCCGGCGGGCGGCGGTCGTGTGCTCTACGGAGCCACGGTGCTCTCCGGTGCCGCCGTGGTCCCGTCCGCGCTCGCCGACGGCGCGATCCCCGCCAGGGTCGGCGGTGCCGAAGCCGCGGGTGTGGGCATTGGCGACTCCTCGTACGAGGAGTCGGACGCTTCGTCGGGTGCCTGGCTGGGGGTGTTGAGTCCCTCGGTGGGTTCTTCGCCCGGGGTGCTGGGGTCGGTGGTGGCGGGATCGGACGGTCGCGGTGTGGCGGGCGCGGGCGTCGGCGAGTGGTCGGCGGGGGGTGTCGCCGGGCTCGTCGGGACCGGCGGGGCCTGGGGGACCGTGGGAGAGCGGGGATTCTCGGCCGTCGTCAGGCTCAGGGGCAGGGCGATGAGGGCGGCGACGGCGCAGGCCATGCCCACTCCGGCCGCCGCGCGGGTCCGGCGGCGCCGGGTCGCGGTGCGGCGGATCTCCTCGAAGCGGCCCTGGGGCGCGCCCAGGTAGGCGGGGTCGGGGCCGAGGAGGACCAGGAGAGGGTCGTCGGGGTCGTGGCCCGGGGCGGTGGGGTCGATCGGTCCGAATGCCGGGTCTTCGTCGTCGTCAAAGCGTGTGGTCAAGGCTTTTCCTCAGGTGGGCGCGGAGTAGTTCACGGGCCGCGTGGAGGTCGGCCTTGATGGTTCCTTCCTTACGTCCGGTCAGTGCGGACACTTCCCGGATGGGCATGTCAGCGTAGTAGTGGAGGAGGATCGGGACGCGCAGTCGTTCCGGCAGCGACTGCACCAGCAGGCGGACGGACGGGTCCGACGGCTCGGTGTGGGTGCGCAGCGCCGCTTCCGTGGTCACGTGCCGCATGGCCCTGCGCTCGCGTTCCATCTTGCGCCAGTGGTCCCGGACGATGTTGGCCGCCGTCACGTAGAGGAAGCCGCGCGGCTCCTCCACCGACGTCCAGCGCGCCCACAGGCGGGTGAACGCCTCCGAGGCGATCTCGTGGGCCGTCTCGTCGTCGTCGACAAGACGGCGGCACCAGCCGGCCAGGCGCGGGTAGAGGGCGGCGAACAGCTCGGACGCTGCCTTGTCGCGGGACCGTTTCAACGCTCTCCATGGTGCTGTTGCCACGGGTGTGGCACTCGTGGGGGAGGACGACGGGCCGGCGGCGTACGTTCCGGCGGCCCGCCATCCTTTGTGTTCCAGCGTGCTCACGGGCTCGTGGACGACGTCAGCGCGGCGAAGGCGATCACGTTGTCGAGGTAGCCGTTCTCGTCCCGGGGGCCGCCGCACGTGATGAGCCGCAGCTCCGGACGGTCCACGTTCCCGTAGACGTCGTCCACCGGGAAGTCGGCCTTGGCCACCGTCCGCAGGGAGGTGACCGTGAACTCGGTCTCCGTGCCGTTCTCCAGGCGCGCCACGATCTTCTCGCCCCGGCGCAGCCGCGTGAGGTCGTGGAAGACACCGTCCCCGTACTCGCCGACCGTGACATGTCCGAGGATCACCGACGGGCCGGTCTGACCCGGCGTGGGCGAGTGCTCGTACCAGCCGGCCTGGTCGTGGTCGGTGAGCGGAGGGACCTGGACCGTGCCGTCGGACGCCAGTCCCAGCCGCATGACCGGGGTGTCGACCCCGAGGGCCGGTATCCGCAGCCGGACGGGGGCCGAACGGCCCACCGCACGCGCGGACTTCGCGGAGGTGCGGTTACCGGTGGCCGACTGCGTCGGGGTGGCGCCGGAGCTCGGGGTCCCCGACGTCCGTACGCCCTCGCCGCCGGAGGAACAGCCCACGAGCAGTGAGGCCGCGGCAGCCGTGGCTCCCGTGCCGAACGCGCGCCTGGAGAGCACGGTCACGCCCCGGTCGCCCGCCGACGGCGTACGACGAACAGCGCGGCGCCGCCCAGGGCGAACGCGGCGGCAGCGCCCCCGCCGATCAGCGTCCCCGGCGTTCCGGAGTCCGTCGACGTCGGCGTCACGCCGGTGTCGGGCGCGCCCTTCGGAACCTCGGCGACCTGGGACGGCTCCTGGTTGGGGTCGGTGGTCGCGGCCTCGGAGGGCGCCAGGTCGGCCGGTGCCTGGGTCGGTGCGGTGCTCGGCTCCGGGGTGGCCTCGGTCGGCGCGACGGAGGGGGCCGGGGTCGGGCTTGTCCCGTCGGCGAACGCGGGGGCGGTGCCCGCCAGTACGGCGGTGGCCGCGAGTGCCACGGCGCTGAGGACGGTACGGCGCACGGTACGGCGCATGGAATCGCTCTCTTTCGTCGGTCCGCCCCGAACCGCGCCCCGAAGAGGGCGGGTTGGGCTGGGCGGGCTATGTGACGGATCGAGCGGAGAGACGACTCGGCGGCCGGACAGGTTGTAAAGAGATGGCAAAGCCGTCAAGCGTGTCCAGAGGAATCAATGAGTTGCACAGCAGAAATCGGCGTAGTCGATCCATTATCCGCCTGGGGTCACGAGCCCCGATTCGTACGCCACCACCACGGCCTGTGCCCTGCTGTCCAGGTCCAGTTTGGTCATCGTGCGGTTGAGGTGGGTCTTGACAGTTGCCTCGCTGATGTAGAGGCGGTGGGCGATCTCCGGGTTGGACAGTCCGCGGGCGATCAGTTTCAGGACCTCCAGTTCGCGGGCGGTCAACGCCTCCAGATCGGGGGGCTGTTCGCAGGCGGTCTGGCGGGCGTACGCCTCCACCAGGCGGCGGGTGACGCTGGGCGCGAAGAGCGCGTCACCACCGGCGACGGCGGTCACTGCGGCGAGCAGCCGCTCCGGGCCGGAGTCCTTGAGCAGAAACCCACAGGCTCCGGCGCGCAGCGCCCCGTACACGTACTCGTCGAGGTCGAAGGTGGTCAGCATCAGGATCCGGGGCGGGGGGTCGCCGGCCTCGGCGAGGATGCGTTCGGTGGCCTCGATGCCGTTCATGCCGGGCATCCGGACGTCCATCAGGATCACCTCGGGGGCGGTCTGGGCGGCCAGCTTCACGCCCTCCGCGCCGTCGCTCGCCTCGCCGACCACCTCGATGCCGGGTGCGGCACGCAGCAGTCCCACCAGGCCCGCCCGGATGAGGAACTGGTCGTCCACGACAAGCACTGTGGTCATGTGGTGGCGTCATCCCCCTGCTGTGCGGCCCGCGCGGAGGTCGGCAGGATCAGCCGCACGGCGAAGCCACCCTGGTCCTGCGGGCCGATGTCGATCTGCCCGCCATAGAGCTTGGCCCGCTCCCGCATGCCAAGCAAGCCGTGTCCGCCGCCGGTTCGCACTCTGTCTGGAATCACCCCCTCTCCGTCGTCCGTGACGGACACGGTCACCTGATGCGGCTCATACCTCAGCCGCACGTGCGCACTGGCGCCGGGCGCGTGCTTGAGGACGTTGGTGAGTGCCTCCTGCACCACCCGGTAGGCGCACAGTTCCACGCCGGGTGCCAGGGGGCGCGGGGTGCCCTCGACGGTCAGGGTGACCGGGGTCCCGCCGGCGCGGACGCGTTCGGTCACCTCGCTCAGGCGGGCCAGGCCCGGCATCGGGCCGGCGGGGGCACCGTCGTCGGCGGCGCGTAGCAGCATGAGCATGCGGCGCAGCTCGTCGAGAGCCTCCTTGCCGGTGGCTTCTATGGTGTCGAGCGCGGTACGTGTGGTCCTGCGGTCGGTGTCGAAGACGAACCGGGCGAGGCCGGCCTGCACGGAGATCACGGACATGTGGTGGGCGACCACGTCGTGCAGTTCACGGGCGATCCGACCTCGTTCCTCGGCCACCTCGCGCCGGGCCCGCTCGGCCTGTTCCCGGCGCAGCTGCCGGGCCAGCTCGGTCGAGCGGCGGGCGATGACGCCGAACCGCCACAGCATCGCCGGGTAGACCACGGCCTGTCCGGCGACGGACTCCCAGGAGTCGGTGTGGTTCACCGCAGCCGCGTAGATCCACATCCCGCCCATCAGCACCGCGCAGGGAACGGACACGCGCAGCCCCCGCAGCGAGGCGACGGTGTAGACGGCGAGCATGGGACCGAAGCTGCACACCACGGGCCAGTAGCCGGCGGTGATGTACACCAGCCAGGTCGCGTGCACGACGCAGCAGACCACGACAGGGGCCGGGCCACGGAGGACGAGCGGCAGGTGGACCAGGACCACCAGTGCGTAGGCGGTCGCGTCGAGCGGATTCTCTCCCTGGCGCGCGGCCTCCGGCCCCAGCAGTAGAGCCACACCGGTCAGCGCCGCCACGATCAGCGTGTCGACGGCGAGGGGGTGGATCCGCATCGCAGCAGCGTAAGGCCGGACCCGGCAGATGGGCGTCAACCTTCCGCGGTACCGCGGAAGTTGCAGGAACCGCGCGCCTGCCACGCTGGGTCTGCTCGGAGTGCCAACCAGCGTGGGACGACGCCACATGCGGCCCGCCCGTAGCGTCTTGCACCAGCACCACGACGAGTCGGCTGACCACTGGCCGTCGCTTCCGAGAAGGGGAAACGGAACTCATGAGGATACGTAGGACCTTCGCCCTCGCCACTGCGGCGGTCGCTCTCGGTGGCGGGCTTGCGCTCGCCCCTGCGGCCTCCGCCGCCTCCTCCGCCGAGACGGGCGCCCTGGCCATGTCCTGCTCGACCAGCAAGATCAGCAACTACCGTGCGTCCGGCTGGTGCTCCGGCGGCAGGGACTGGCGCGTCGGCGTCAAGTGCACCGACGGCCAGCACTACTACTCCGGGATCAGCAGTGGCCGCGGAACGAAGTACGCCGCCTGCGGCAACGGCAAGGTGACCCACTACTGGGTCGACCAGTGGTGATCCGTCACCCGGGCGCAGGAGTTCGCTGACACCCAGCCTGCCGCGGCAACACGGCGCCGGACGCGCGGCGGCCCGTACTCCCCGGGGGTGAGGACGGGCCGCCGTGGTGCGCGGCGGGCGCTGAGGCCGCCCCGATCGCCCGCCGCGTCGGACGGAATCACCGCGTCAGGCAGAAGCCGTCTTGTGCTGCAGGCCTGCGTCCAGCACGTCCGGGAACCGCTCGGCCGTCAGCACGGCTGCTCGGGGCCGATCACCAACGTCAGGTCCTTCGTCATCCGACCACCCTCGACCGTCTCGACGCGGACCTGCTCCAGGGGCTCGGCGAAACCGGTGACCTCGGGCGTGTTGTCCAGCTTCCCGTGCCGGCGACACCGCGGGTCCAGGCGGAGATCGACGCGATCCTCGCGCACCACGCGGACGGCGTTCCACCCGAGAGCCGCCACCAGGCGCTGACGGTCGGTATCCATTTCTTCATCGAACACAACCTGGACGACGTGGAGTTGGCGCACGCCGCCTGTCACCACATCTCCGTGCGGTACCTGCACCGGCTGTTCCCGCCGCAGGGCATCACCGTCAGCGCGTGGATCCGACAGCGGCGCCCGGAGCGCTGCCGCCGGGACCTCGCCGATCCGCACTGATCCGACAAGCCGTCCGAGGCGTTCCATCGGCTGTGCCGCCGCAGGGGAGCGGCGCAGCCGATGGGGCGAGTCGGGTCGGCCCCGGACAACACCTCGGCGGAGTCATTCCACCTGATCCCAAGCCGAGTACGTCCACCGGCACGCCTTCGCCATCCGCACCGAGGTGAGGCTGAAGACCGCCACCGGGATCACGGACTTCTACGACACGAAGCGGCGCCACAACGCGGCGGGCGGGAAACCGCCCGTCGCGTTCGAACGGATCATCCGTCGAGTGTGAGCCCGGACCGACCAGGAGGGCCCTACCGCACACCAACGTCTGTACAAAATCAGGGAGTTGATATGTCCACGAAGACCAGATCTGCCCGGCCGAGCACGGGGATGTGGCGCCGGGTGCTGGCCACGGCGGCGGTGCTGGCCACCACCGGCAGCGTGCTCACCGTCGCTTCACAGCCGGCACAGGCGGCGCTGCCGCAACAGCAGATCGCCGATCCCGTCCACTACTGGAACGACGTCCTGCTCCAGGTCATCCGGCGTGAGGGTGGCGGACCGGGGCCGATGGCCCGTTCCGCGGCGATGCTGAACGCGGCGATCTACGACGCGGAGAGCTCGTACCAGCTGAAGTGGAAGGGCAAGATCACCTCGGAGCAGTACATCTACGCCCACAGGTACGACGGCTGGGTCGAGGGTCCCGACGAGGAGGAACGGGTGATCGGCCGTACGGCGTACAACATCCTGCTGGGGCTGTACGGCGACCAGACGCAGTTCCTCGACTCGAAGTTCCTCGAGCGGTTCGGCACCAAGCCCACCGAGTTCGATCTGCTCGACGTCACGGTGGTCAACCGCATGGTCACGCAGATGAGGAACGCGCGAAACGGCGACGGCTCCGACAACGACAAGGTGTACGTCGGCGACAACAAGCCGGGCGCGTGGCGGCCCACCAGCTACCCGGACATGCCCGATCCCTCGTGCGAGCGCGACAGCCAGGCGGTCACACCGTTCTGGGGCGAGGTGAAGCCCTTCGCCCTCACCTCCGGGTCGCAGTTCCGTCCGGCGAACCCGGGCCTGTACGGGACGTACGAGAAGCTGCTGGCCAGTGACGCCTACAAGGCTCAGGTCGAGGCGGTGCGGTCGGCCGGCGCGGACAGACCGACCGCGCGTACGCCCGTCGTCAACCGGACGCCGGAGCAGGAGGCGGCGGCCTGGTTCTGGGCCAACGATCTGGACGGCACCTACAAGCCGCCGGGCCAGTTGCTTCAGGCGACCCGGGAAGTCGCCGAGGCCCGCGGCCTGAACACGTACGAGAACGCTCGGCTGTTCGCGCTCGTTTCCCTCGCCATGGCGGACGCCGGGATCGCGGTACGGGACGTGAAGTTCCTGACACCGATCGACCTGTGGCGGCCGGTGTCCGCGATCCGGGAAGGCGGGCTCGACCCGGAGTGGAAGCCGCTGCTGAAAACCCGGGCGGGCGTGAACGTCACTCCGTGCTTCCCGGCCTGGGCCTCGGGGCACGCGACGTTCGGCGCGGCCTGGGCAGGGGTGATGAAGCGCTACTTCGGCAGCGACAACATCGCCTTCGACATGACCACCGACGACCCTCAGTCACCGGTGAAGACCCGCCACTTCACCAGCTTCAGCGCGGCGGCCACCGAGGACGCCTACAGCAGGGTCTGGCTCGGAGTCCACTTCCCGTGGGACGCGGAGGACGGACTCACCCTCGGTGACAAGGTCGCAGCCCACGTCTTCACCACGAAGTTGCGCGAGTTCTAGGCCAAGGCCCGAAAGGTGACCTGGACCGACCGGGATCGGGATCGGGATCGGATCATCTGAGGCGGCGCCGCGGCTTGGAGGGAACTCCTGCTCATCGAGCAGGAGTTCCGTTCTTCGCAACGCGCTCAGCTCGCGGCGTCCCTCAACTCCGTGAGAAACGGGATCAGCGCCGCGTTGACCTCGTCCGGCCGCTCCTGCTGCGTCCAGTGGCCGCAGCCCTTCAGCACCACCGGATCGCGCCGCAGATTGGGCATCAACTCCGGTAGTTTCTCGATGAGTTGGGGCGTCCCGGGAAACGCCGGCACCAGGTCCCTGTCGCCGTACACGTACAGCGCGGGCGGGCTGACCACCGCCCCGTGCCAGGCCGCCGTCAGCTCCCAGTTGCGGTCGATGTTGCGGTACCAGCTGAGGGCGCCGGTGAAGCTGCCCGCGAAGCTGTCGGTGAGGGAGTCGAGGTCCGCCTCCGTGAGCCAGACCGGGAGCTTCTCCGGGTCGGGCATCGTCGCCAGCCAGCCCTGGCCGGGCTCGACCAGCGGCTGCTTGCCGGAGCCGGAGTCGGGGTTGTCGCCGGAGGCACCGTACAGGGCCTTGCGGAGGGTGGTACGCGGGTCGCGGGCCAGCTCCTCGTCGGCGACGCCGGGGAGGTTGAAGTAGTTCCAGTAGAAACGGCCGCCGAACATCGCGTCCATCACGCCCAGGGGACGGTGCTCGCCCCGGAACGGCGGCGGCACGCTCAGACCCGCCACCCCACGCACGACGTCCGGGCGCAGCAGGGCGGTGTGCCAGGCCACCGGCGCGCCCCAGTCGTGCCCGACGACGTACGCCGTCTCCTCGCCGAGCGCGTGGATCAGCCCGACCACGTCGCCGACCAGGTGCAGGATGCTGTACGCGGACACGTCCTCGGGGCGGTCGCTCTCGCCGTATCCGCGCTGGTCCGGGGCGACGACCCGGAAACCGGCGGCGGCCAGTGGCCCGAACTGGTGGCGCCAGGAGTGCCAGGACTCCGGGAACCCGTGCAGCAGCACGACGAGCGGACCCTCGCCCGCCTCCGCGATGTGCAGCCGGACGCCGTTCACGTCCACCATGCGGTGCTCGACCTTGTGGTGCTCGACCACTGTGCGGTTCTCAGCCATGCGCAAAGGGTATGCGTTGCTATCGCAATCGAAAATCCGGGGTCCTTGCCGCGAACAGTTCCGCCTGCCGGTCGCCCGGGAGGTTGCCGAGGCGGACCAGGTGCGGGGCGAACGCGAGCGCGTGCGCGCGGGCCGCCTCCTTCGCCGCCCACACCGCCCGTACCGTGCCCTGCACCCCCTCCGGCGGGTACGACGCGATGACACGGGCGCGCTCCACGGAGGCCGCCAACGACCCACCCGGCTCGGTGACTTCGCTGACCAGGCCGATCTCGTACGCCCGCGCCGCCGACACGCGCTCCGCAGTCCCCATCAGCGCCATCCGCGCGATCTCGCCGTACGGCATCCGCTGCGCCATGCCCATCGACTCGTACGCGCTGACCATGCCGTACGTGGTGTGCGGGTCGAAGAACGTCGCGCCCGGGTCGGCGACGAGGAACTCCGACTCCGCGAGGAGGTAGAAGGCGCCGCCGCACGCCATGCCGTTCACCGCCGCGATCACCGGTTTCCACAGGTCGTTCGCCTTCGGGCCGATCCTTTCGAGCGGGTCGTCCACCATGTAGGGCGAGCCGGGCTGGGGGACGGTCGCGTCGCGGTCGAGGCCCGTGCAGAAGGCGCGTGGGCCCGCTCCCGTGAGGACGATGGCCCTTACGGTGTCGTCGAAGCGCAACTCCCGCCAGGTTGCCGCCAGTTCGCCAGCGGTGGCGAGGTCGAGGGCGTTGAGTTTCCGCGGCCGGTCGAGGGTGACGACGGCGACCCCGGTGTCCTTGTCGGCCGACAGGCTCAGGCTCACGGGCGCTCCAGGATCCACTGCGGAAGCCCGGCCGAGGAGAAGACGACCTGCACCCGTGCGCCGATGCGAATCCGGTCGGGGGGAAAGGAGTTGAGCGGTGCGTCGGGGCCGGTGACCAGGTTGCCGACCAGCCGGATGCGGGGTGCGTCCGCCAGCTCGACGACGATCACGTTGTACGGGGCCAGCTCGGCGTAGTCCGGGAGGAGCGGCGGATGCGGGACGACGTACGACCAGACACGTCCGCGTCCGCTGACCGCCCGCCACTCGCTCGCGAAGGACTGGCAGTGGGGGCAGCAGGGGCGGGGCGGGAAGCGGGGTTCGGCGCAGTCCGCGCAGGCCTGGACGCGGAGTTCGCCCTGGGCCGCGTACCCCCAGAAGGGGGCGCCGTCTTCGTCGACGACAGGTGTCAGCATCTCAGCTCCTCAACTTCTCAGCAACAGGGCCGAAGTCGGTACGCCTTCGCCCGCGGTGACCAGGCAGGTGGAGGCGCCGGGGACCTGGGCGGTGCTGGTGCCGCGCAGCTGCCGTACGCCCTCGGTGATGAGGTTGAAGCCATGGACGTACGCCTCGCTGAGGCCGCCCCCGCCGGTGTTGATCGGCAGCCGGCCGCCGCTCTCCAGGGCGCCCCCCTCGGTGAAGGCGCCGCCCTCGCCGCGTCCGCAGAAGCCGTAGCCCTCCAGGGAGAGCGGGATGAGGGCGGTGAACGCGTCGTAGAGCTGGGCGACCTGGACGTCGTCCGGGGTGAAGTCGGCGTGTTTCCAGAGGTGTCGGGCGGCTGTCCAGGCCGGGCCCGTCAGCGGGTCGTCGTTCCAGTAGTTGACCATGCCGTGGTGCTGGGCGGGCAGGCCCTGGGCGGCGGAGTGGATGTAGACGGGGGTCCGGCGGCAGTCCCGCGCCCGCTCCGCCGACACGACCACACAGGCCAACGCCCCGTCCGTCTCCAGGCAGTTGTCGAAGAGGCAGAGGGGTTCGCTGATCCAGCGGGAGGTCATGTACATCTCGCGGGTGAGCGGACGGTCGTACATGATCGCGGCCGGGTTCTGGTTCGCCCGGTTGCGGCAGGCGAGGGCGACGTTGAAGAGGTGGTCGCGGGTCGTGCCGTACTCGTGCATGTGGCGGCGCGTGAGCATGGCGATCTCGTCGGAGGGGCGCAGCAGCCCGAAGGGGCGCGTCCACTGGGCCGGGGTGGGGAGTTGGGCGCTGGTGTTCCGCCAGGGGCGGGGCCCGGAGCCCCTCTTCCGTGACCGCCAGGCGACGCCGACCGTGGCCTGTCCGGTGGCTATCGCGGCGGCGAGATGGGCGACGGTGGCGCAGGAACCGCCGCCGCCGTAGCCGACCTTGGAGAAGAAGGTGAGATCACCGAGCCCGAGTGCCTTGGCGACCTCGACCTCGTCGGTCTCCTCCATGGTGTACGAGGCGAGGGCGTCGACCTCGGCGGGCGCGATGCCCGCGTCGTCGAGCGCGGCGAGGATTGCACGGCACGCCAACGTCCGTTCGTTCTCGGGGAGTTGCCGGGCAAAGGCGGTCTGGCCGATCCCGGCGACGGCGGTGGCGTCCTTGATGCCGGTGACGCCCCTGATACCTGCCATGTCTGGTGCGACTGCCATGACTGCACACACCTCCGCACGCGTGCCCGGCTGCTGACAGGGCGTCAGGTTACAGCTAATCTGACGGTCAGTCAGCTCTTGTGCGGTGGGGTGTTGTGGGGAGGCTCGCGGTGCGCGGTGACGTGGAGTGGGGCAGCATTCCGGGGCTGGTCCGGGCGGCGGTGGAGCGGTACGGCGACACCGAGGCGGTCGTGGACGGACGTACGCGCGTCTCGTACGCGGAGTTGGGCGCGCGGGTGGAGCGGGCGGCGGCGGCCTGTGTCGCGAGCGGGGTGGCGGCCGGTGACCGGGTGGCGATCTGGGCGCCCAACTCCCTCGACTGGATGGTGTCCGCGCTGGGCGCGGTGTCGGCGGGCGCGGTGCTCGTACCGCTGAACACCCGCTTCAAGGGGGCGGAGGCGGCGTACGTACTGGCGCGCAGCCGGGTGAGGCTGCTGTTCGTGACGGGGACGTTCCTCGGCACGTCGTACGTGGCCTCGCTGCGGAGGGCGGCGGGCAGTGGCGACGGTGACGGGCCCCTGCCGGGGCTGCCGGAGCTGACGGACGTGGTGGTGCTGGGGGAGGACGCGCCGGCCGAGTTCCGCACCTGGAAGGACTTCCTGGCGGGCGGCGACGGGGTGGACGCGCGGGTCGTCCGGGCGCGGGCGGAAGAGGTGAAGGGCTCCGATCCGTCGGACATCGTCTTCACGTCGGGCACGACGGGCCGGCCCAAGGGGGCGGTGATCACGCACGCGCAGTCGCTGCGGGCGTACGAGATCTGGAGCGAGCTGGCGGGACTGCGAGAAGGAGACCGCTACCTCGTCGTGAACCCGTTCTTCCACACCTTCGGCTACAAGGCGGGGGTGTTGGCGTGCCTGATGCGCGGCGCGACCTTGATCCCGCAGCCGGTGTTCAACGTCGACACGGTGCTGGCGAACGTGGCGGCGGAGCGGGTGTCGGTCCTCCCCGGCCCGCCCACTCTGCTTCAGTCGCTCCTGGACCACCCTTCCCGGGCCGCGTACGACCTGTCGAGCCTGCGGCTGGTGGTGACGGGGGCGGCGGTGGTGCCGTTGCGGCTGGTGGAACGGTTGCGTACGGAGCTGGGCGTGGGCACGGTCCTGACGGCGTACGGCCTGTCCGAGGCGAGCGGCATCGTGACGATGTGCCGCCGGGGAGACGCGGCACCGGTGATCGCGTCGACGTCCGGGCGGGCCGTTCCCGGGGTCGAGGTGATGGTCGAGGCGCCGGTGGGGGAGCCAGGGGAGGTGCTGGTCCGGGGCTTCAACGTCATGCGCGGGTACTTCGAGGACGCGGAGAGCACGGCCGAAGTCATCACGGGGGACGGGTGGTTGAGGACGGGTGACGTCGGCGTGCTGGACGCCGACGGCAACCTCCGGATCACCGACCGCCTCAAGGACATGTTCATCGTCGGCGGCTTCAACGCGTACCCGGCGGAGATCGAGCAGCAGCTGGGACTGCATCCGGATGTGGCGGACGTGGCGGTGATCGGCGTACCTGACCCACGCCTGGGCGAGGTCGGCAAGGCGTACGTGGTGCGGCGGCCGGGAGTGTCCCTCACGGGGGACGACCTGATCGCCTGGGCCCGACGGGAGATGGCCAACTACAAGGTGCCGAGGGCGGTCGAGTTCGTGGGCGGGCTGCCCCGGAACGCCAGCGGGAAGGTGGTCAAGGGGGAGTTGCGGGCGGGGCGGTAACCGGTAGGGGACGGATGGCCGGTCCTGCCGAAACGAGGCAGTGAGCCTTCCCCGTTTGGGAGGGGAATCTGAGGCGAGACGGAGGGGAGAAGGTTCCTTCGAGTGAGACAGAGATGAGTGACTGTGGCTGTGGACGAGAAGGCCAAGGCCAAGGGCGAACAGGCCAAGGGCAAGGCCAAGAAGGTGGCCGGCGGCGTGGTGGGCAACAAGTCCCTGAAGGCCAAGGGGCAGGCCGAGGAGTCCAAGGGGGACCTGCGTGCGGCCAAGGAGAAGGCCAAGGACGCGACCAAGCCCAAGGACGCGACCAAGCCCAAGGGCGCGGCCAAGTCCAAGGGCGCGATCGGGGCGAAGGGTGTGACCGAGCCGAAGGCAGTGACGAAGGCGAAGAGCGCGGCCGAGCCGAAGAGCGTGGCCAAGCCGAAGGCAGTGACGAAGGCGAAGGCAGTGACGAAGCCCAAGGGTGTGACGAAGCCCAAGGGCGTGACGAAGCCGAAGAGTGTGGCCAAGCCCAAGTAAGCACACGTCCGCTGATCCCGGTGGCACGCCTCCCGCGAGCTGTCGGGATCTGCGCTGTGGTGTCTTCGCTGAGGATCAATCTCCGGACGGCCTCATCACGGTCTACGCCCCGCGGGAATGGCTGCGCGCGTTGGTACCCCGTCTGACGATCCTGGGAGGGATGCTGCAGGCCGAGAACGCGATTGGTATCACCTGGTATCTTCGCTCTGTGGCCAAGACACAGATCAACATCCGCATGGACGACGACACCGCCGAGATGGCCCGGCACGCGGCGGAGACCAGGCGTATACCGGTCAACGAGTACGTCGAGCAGCTCATTCGGAACGACAACGAGCAGGTGCGTGCTGTCTTCATGGCGGCAGCGCAGGAAGTGCTCGACGAGTACGGCGATCTCCTGGACGAGATCGAGGGGGAGCAGGAGGAGCCCCGTACGTGAATGTCAACGTCGACCTCGCGTGGATTCTGCAGGTTGCGCAGCGTGCGGGGCAGGGTGATCCGGCCGTCGACGACTACGGCGTTCCCCTCGCGGCCGTCGAGCGGCAGCGCGCCGTACTCGTCGGACAGGAGGTCTACCAGGGGCCGTACGCCAAGGCGGCGGCCCTCGCGCTCTCCCTCGGCCGAATGCGCTGGCTGGAGACGTCGAATCTCAAGGTGGCGGTCGCGGTCGCCCACGCGTACCTCGTCGCCTCCGGGATCCCGGCCAAACTCGATCAGCAGCGGGTCTCCGCACTCGCGAACGAGCTGAAGAGGGAGAGCTGCACGGTCCGTAGCGTGGCCGAGTTGCTCAAGTCCTGGGCTGTGTGAGGGCCTTCGCGAGCGGGCGGCGGGGGGTTGCCCTGCCGTCCCTGCGGATCGATCTGCCGAGTTTCGCGGGGAGTTACCGCCTGCCGATGGGACTGGTCGAGCTGGGCGGCCGTAACGCGGCCACCGCCCTGAAGCTGGCCGCCGTGCTGAGGAACGCGCCGGGGCAGTGAACGCGGCGACGACGGACTTCGGAGCCGAACCGCTGGCCGTCGCCAAGGCGTTGCCGGAGCTGCGGCGAGCCGTGCGGGAGTGGTTCGGGGAGGACGCGTACGGGCGAGTGGGTGCGGACGTCCAGTTGCGCGCCACCGAGTTGGTCGGCAACGTGATCCGGCATGTGGGGGAGGGGACGCCCGTCTCCGTGCGGGTGGCCTGTGTGGACGGCGCTCGTATCCGGGTGGAGGTGAGTGATCCTGACCCGCGAGCCCTTCCCGTGCTGCTCAGCGCTACAGGGGGCGATGGATCCGGGCGTGGGCTGGCGCTGCTGGGCGCCCTCGCCGTGCGGTGGGGCGTGGAGATCGAGGCCGTGGGCAAGACGGTGGTCGTGCGAGGTGGCGGGCGCCGGTGTCCCGCGGGCCATGGAGCGTCGGTGGGAGCAGGCGCGGCTGGGGGAACTGGTGGCGTGGATGGAGGAGAAGGGCGGGCCGGTCACCGAGGCGGAGTTGGCGGCGGCGGAGGCCGAACGGCGGGAAGCCGGCCGTATCTTCGCCGACCGTGACCGTGACCGTGACCGTGACCGCGAGTGTGAGCGTGGTTCCGCCACCCCGATGGATGCCTGACCCGCCCCGCCCCGGACACACCACGACCGCGGCGGCTCCCCCTCCGCGCCGCCGCGGTCGTTCCCCATGCAGGTGTACGTCAGTTGGAGTGTCGAAGCCAGTGGCTCAGACGGTCTCGTCCGTCGCGTGGATGTCGTTCGGCTTGGCGGTGGCCGGTTCCGTCGTGGCGTGGATGTCGCCCAGGACCGTCGCCGTGGCCTTGGTCTTCTTGGCCGGTTCGGTCGTGGCGTGGATGTCGCCCAGGGTGGTGGCGGTGGCCGGCTCGCTCGTCGCGTGGATGTCGTTCGGCTTGTTCTCGTCGCTCATCTTGCTGTCTCCCCTGTGATGGTGACCGGCCTGTGATGGTGACCGGTGGACTGAGGGCCCGCCCCGCGACTCCCCCGCGGACTGCGGGGCGGGCCCTGGGCCGGTTCACCTTAAGAGGTCCGGCCCCCTGTCGTTCCGCCTGCCCCCCGACGCGACGGCTCGACAGGGACGAGCCTGCCGGACCGCGATAAACGAATGATGAACGCCGAACGCCCGAGGCTTCGGCCGGGCAACCGTCAGCAGTTCGTACATGTCGCCCGCCCCAGCAGACCGCGCACCGCGTCCGCCTCCGGTGCCTCCAGTGACTCGAAGATGCCGAGCGCGTCCTGCCAGCACACCTGGGCGCGGTCCAGCTGGCCGATGCCGTGCAGGGCGCGGCCGAGGACCGTGAGGACGTTGCCCCGCCGCCACTCGCCGCCGATGCCGCGCAGCACCGTCAGCGCCTGCTCGGCGTTGGTGGCCGCCCGTGCCGAACGGGCCGCCGCGAGATCGACCTCGGCGAGGCGGAACAGGGTCATGCCCTCCCACAGGCGCTGCCTGCTGTCCCGGAACACCCGCAGGGCCTCGTCGAGATGGCCGGCGGCTTCCGTCAACCGGCCGCTCTGGGTGAGTGCCAGGCCGAGTGCGTACCGGCCGTTCGCTCCTCGCAGGGCGTGGCCCATCGCGTCGTACATCGCCGTGCCCTGCTCGGCCAGGGCGACCGCGCTGTCGGTGCGGCCCGTGGCGAGGTGGATGCGGGAGAGGTTGCACAGCGCGCTGGCCTCGCCGGGGCGGTCCGCGCAGTCGCGGAAGCTCTCGATCGCCCGGGTGAGGTGGGCCTCGCCCGAGTCGTACCGGTTCTGGTAGAGGGCCACGACACCGCTGATGTTGGACGACCAGCAGGCGGTGAGACGGTCGTCGGCCGCGAGCGCCAACTCCGACGCCCGTTCCGACTCCTGGATGGCGACATCGAAACGGCTGCCCGAGAAGCAGTGCACGAAGGCCATCGCGGTCAGGACGCGGGCTTCCGTACGGGGGTCACCGGCGGCCCGGGCCGCGTCCCGCACGATCGCCGCGACCGCCTCGTACTCCTTGGAGTTGGTGCCGGACTCGGCCAGTTCGACCGCCGCCCACAGCACGTCGGCGGCGCGGCGCAGCGTGTCCGGCCGGGTCGCGGACTGCCGGACGCAGGCCAGCACGCACACCGCCTCCGCGTGCACCCAGTCCTGCGCGGCGTGGCTGTCGGCGAACGCCAGCCCGGGGTACTCCGCGTGCTCCAGATGGTCGACGAGCCTGTCCTCGGGGCGCTGGATCCGGTAGGTCGCGGCGACCGTCGCGAGGTAGAAGTCGAGGAGGCGTGACATGGCCAGTGCCCGCTCGCCGGGCGGGTGTTCGTCCCGTTCCGCGCACGCACGCGCGTAGAGTCGTACGAGGTCGTGGTAGCGGTAGCGGCCCGGAGCCGCCGATTCGAGCAGCGAGGTGTCCACCAGGGACTCCAGGACTTCTTCCGCGTCGTCAACCGGCAGATCCAGTACGGCCGCTGCCGCCGCGAGAGAGATGTCGGGGCCGTCGGCCAGACCCAACAGACGGAAGGCGCGGGCCTGTTGACGGTCGAGGGCGCCGTAGCCGAGTTCGAAGGTCGCCTTCACGGCGAGGTCGCCGGCCTGGAGTTCGTCCAGGCGTCGGCGTTCGTCGCCCAGCTTCTCCGCCAGGACGGACACCGTCCACGTCCTGCGCGCCGCCAGCCGGGACGCCGCGATCCTGATCGCCAGCGGCAGGAAACCGCAGGCCGCCACCACGTCCAGGGCGGCCTTGCGTTCGGCGGCGACCCGTTCCTCGCCCACGATCTTCGTGAAGAGCTGGAGGGCCTCCTCGGGGGACATGACGTCCAGGTCGACGAGATGGGCACCGGCCAGGTCCACCATCCGTACCCGGGAGGTGACCAGGGCCGCGCAGCCCTCCGTGCCCGGCAGCAGCGGGCGTACCTGGGCGGCGTCGCGGGCGTTGTCCAGCAGGACCAGGATCCGGCGGCCGTCCAGCACCGAGCGGTACAGGGCCGCGCGTTCCTCCAGTGAGTCGGGGATCGCCGAGTCGGCGGTGCCGAGGGCACGCAGGAACGTGCCGAGGACCGTCTCCGGTTCGGCCGCCTGCATACCGGCGCCCTGGAGGTCGATGTACAACTGCCCGTCGGGGAAGGCGGAACGGGCCTGGTGGGCCACATGGACGGCGAGGGTCGTCTTGCCCACGCCGCCGATACCGGCCAGCGCGGACACGGCCATCACCCGGCCCTGCGCCGACGACGCCGACGAGGCGGACGCCAGGACCTTGCTCAGCTCGGAGACGAAGGCGGCGCGACCCGTGAAGTCCGGAACAGTGGCGGGGAGTTGGGCGGGACGGACGGGCGCGGGGGCCGCTTCGGGCGCGAGCGGGGCGGAGGGCTCGGCGAGTCCCGGGTCCGCCTGGAGGATGCGCTTCTGCAGCTCCCTGAGGCCGGGCCGGGGGTCGACGCCGAGTTCGTCGGCGAGGAGGCGGCGCGTGTCCGCGTACACCGCCAGCGCCTCGGCCTGCCGACCGCTGCGGTACAGCGCCAGCATCAGCAGCTCGCGCAGGCGCTCACGGAGGGGGTGTTCGGCCGTGAGGGCGGTCAACTCGCTCACGGACTCCGCGTGGCAGCCCTGTTCGAGGTCCATGTCGAGGCGGGATTCAAGGAGTTGGAGCAGCCACTCCTCCAACCGGGCCCGCTGCGCTTCGGCGTACGGGCCCGGGAGGCCTGCCAGTGGCTGCCCGTCCCACAGGTCCAGCGCCTGGTTGAGGGCGTCCCGGGCATGGCGCAGATCCCCGGCGCTCCTGGACTTCTCCGCCTCCGTGGCCAGTTCCTGCGCCACCGTCAGATCCAGCGCGCCCTCCGCGAGCGAACGGATCGCGTACCCGCCCGACTCGCTCACCAGCACCCAGGCGCCCAGCACCTTCCGCAGCCGCGACGCGTACGTCCGTACGGCAGCCAGTGCCTGCGAGGGCGGCTCGTCGCCCCACAGGGCGTCGATCAGCTCGGCCGCCGTCGCCGTCCGGCCCTCGCGCAGCAACAGTGCGGCCAGCAGCGCCCGTTGCTGCGGGGAACCGGTGGGCAGTGGCTCGTCGTCGTGCCAGGCCCGGACCGGCCCGAGCACGCTGAAGCGCAGCGCCGCCGGGGAATCAGCCGAGGAGTCCACCGGGGATCTCACCGGCGTATCCCTGGGATCCCGCTGTGCCGGCACCCGCGGTACAGCCGGTATGTCACCCATCACCGCTCCCTGCCGAACATCATGACTAGAACAGCAGTTTGCCTTGTCCATGGCATGTGCGTCAGCTCCGGAGACGGCGATCACAGGCCGCGTGCGAGGTATTGCACGCTTCTCACACGGTCTTCGCACAGGGTTCCACGCAATGGGAACAGGAAGGGACGTGCCGTCGCGCAGCTGACGGTTCGTCAGATCGGCGCTACCGTGCCCTTATGGAGACGACTGTGGACAGCGCGGTGGAGGGTACGGAGACGGCCGACACCTTCCCGAAGATCATCTCGGTGGACGACCACACGGTGGAGCCACCCCATGTCTGGCAGGACCGGCTGCCGAAGAAGTACCTGGACACAGGCCCGCGCATAGTCCGCGCGCCGCTGAAGTCGATGTCCTTCCTCGGCGGCCGGTTCAAGCCCGTCATGGGCGAACCCGGCGACGACGGCCCGATCGGCGACTGGTGGGTCTACGAGAACCTGCACCGCCCCCTCACCCGCCTCGACACCGCCGTCGGCTACGACCGGGACGAGATCAAGCTGGAAGTCATCACTTACGAGCAGATGCGCCCTGGTTCGTACGACGTCCCGCAGCGGCTGGCCGACATGGACATCAACCACGTCCAGTCCGCCGTCTGTTTCCCGACCTTCCCGCGCTTCTGCGGCCAGACCTTCACCGAGGCCGAGGACCACGAACTCGGCCTGCTCGGCGTACGCGCCTACAACGACTGGATGGTGGACGAGTGGTGCGGCCCGGCCGCGCAGGGCCGCCTCATCCCGCTCACCCTCATCCCGCTCTGGGACGCCGAGTTGGCGGCGGCCGAGGTCCGGCGCAACGCGGCCCGGGGCGTGCGCGCGGTCGCCTTCTCCGAGATCCCCCCGCACCTCGGCCTGCCCTCGATCCACGGCGACGACTGGGACCCGTTCCTCGCCGCCTGCGCGGAGACGGGCACCGTCATCGCGATGCACATCGGCTCCAGCAGCCGGATGCCGTCCACCTCCGCCGACGCCCCGCCCGCCGTCGGCTCCACCATCACCTTCGCCAACTGCTGCTTCTCGATGGTCGACTGGCTGATGAGCGGCAAGTTCGAACGCTTCCCGCAGCTGAAGATCATGTACGCGGAGGGCCAGATCGGCTGGATCCCCTACATCCTGGAGCGCGCTGACGTGGTCTGGGAGGAGAACCGGGGCTGGGGCGGAGTCGCCGACAAGGTCCACCGTCCGCCGTCCGAGCTGTTCGCCGAGCACGTCTACGGCTGCTTCTTCGACGACGCCTTCGGGCTGCGCAACCTCGACTCGATCGGCGTCGGCAACGTCCTCTACGAGACCGACTACCCCCACTCCGACTCCACTTGGCCCGGCTCGCGCGAGGTCGGCGAGGCACAGATGGGCCATCTGGACCCGGAGGTCGTGGAGCGCATCGTCCGAGGGAACGCGATCGAGCTGCTGGGGCTGACGCCGGACGGGCTGTGGAATCCCGGGAGTTGAGCACTGCGGGCAGCTCACGGGCAGCTTGCGGGCGACTCACGGGCAGCTCAGGGGCTCCCCCCGGCACCGCGCGGGCAGTGCCGGGGGGAGCCCGGGGCACGTATCAGCGGATTCCCTCGTAGCCCCCCATGGAGCGGCTGGTCATCCGGTACCGTGAATTCCCTTGGGGGGCCAAGTGGTCGGATGGTGAAGACGCGCTGCCGGACGTGACCGTCCCCCTGGCGACCGCACAGGGACAAACGGGGGACGTCCGTTGCCGTACACCGCAGAGATCAGCCGGACCAACCCAGGATGCTTCATCTTCCTCGTGGACCAGTCCGCCTCCATGAGCGACCCCATGGAGAGCGGTGAGACGACACAGCCGCGGGCCGAGGTCGTCTCCAACGCCATCAACCGGCTGCTGACGGAACTGTCGGTCAAGTGCGCCAAGGAAGAGGGCGTACGCGACTACTTCCACGTCGCCGTGATCGGCTACGGCCACAACCGCGTCGGCTCCGCCTACCAGGGCACCCTCGCCGGCCGCGACCTCGTTCCGCTGAGCGAGGTCGCCAACAACCCGGCCCGGGTGGAGAGCCGTACCAAGAAGGTGTCGGACGGCGCCGGGGGTCTGGTCGAGACGTCCGTGCAGTTCCCGGTGTGGATGGACCCGGTCACCAACGGCGGCACGCCCATGACCCGGGCCCTAGGCTACGCGAACACCCTGGTGGGGCACTGGGTGGACATGCACCCCGGCGGATTCCCGCCCATCGTCCTCAACCTCACCGACGGCGAGTCCACCGACGGCGACCCGACCAGCGCCGCCATCGGCCTGGCCTCGCACGCCACCGCCGACGGCCCGGTGCTCCTCTTCAACCTGCACGTCTCCGGCAGCGGCGGCGCCCCCATCACGTTCCCGGACAGCGAGGAAGCGCTGCCGGACACGTACGCGAAGCTGCTGTTCCAGATGTCCAGCGTCCTGCCCAGCCACATGCGTTCGTACGCCGCCTCCCAGGGCCACCGCGTCAGCGAGTCGACCCGGGGCTTCGTCTACAACGCCGACATCGTCTCCATCGTGGAGTTCCTCGACATCGGTACCCGTGCGACGGAGCTGCGCTGACCATGGGGGACATCCCGGCGCTGCCGCGGGCGCAGTGGTTGTGGACGCAGAAGTCGGGCAGCAGCGAGCAGGAGTGCGAGGACGCCGCGTACTCCTGGCAGTCCGACGAGGCGGGCGTCGACAGCGCCGGACGGGCCGTCGCGTCGCTGTACGCCGCTGTGTCCGACGGAGCCTCGGAGAGCCTGCTCGCCCGTGACTGGGCCACGCTCCTCGTCGCCGACGCCGTCGAGTCCATGCGGCTCGCCGGTGACTGGTGGGAGGAACTCGCCACGTTCGTCCGGGACTTGATGGAACGCTCCGCACTGCACTGGGACGCCTTCCTCACCCGCTACCAGGCCGAACGAGCCGCCCAGGGCAGACCCATCACCTGGTACGAGCAACCCGGCCTGGAAAAAGGGGCGTTCGCCACGGTGCTGGGGGCCGAGATCCGGGCCACCGTCCTGGAGGACGGCACGACCCGCTGGTTCTGGTACGCCTTCGCCCTCGGCGACAGCTGTCTGTTCCAGCTGCGCGACGGGCGCCTCCTCGACTCCTTTCCGCTGTGCGCGGTCGAGGAGTTCGGGATCACGCCCCAGCTGCTGGGCAGCCGCAACCACGATGTGCGGCTGGTCGCGGAGCGGATGCGGGTGGCTCACGGGGAGTTGCTGCCGGGCGACGAACTCCTGCTCACCACCGATGCGTTGGCGGCCTGGATGTTGTCCCGGAAGGCAGGGGGCGAGGCTGAACAGGCCTCGGCTCTCCCGGCCTTCGCCGCCTTCGACCAGCAGGACTTCGCCGATTGGGTGGACGACCAGCGGGCGCGCGCCCGGATGCGCAACGACGATGTGACCCTCGTCCGAGCGAGAGTGTGACGGTCATCCGTATACCCGTATGACGGTGGGGCGTTCTTCCGGACGGTGGCGAGAGGGGAGGCACGAATGGCGGTGTCCCGCGACGGTCGCCCCGGTCACGGCCCCGGTTCCGGTCATGGTCCCGGTGCCGGATCGGCCAGGAAGTTCCCGACGGGAGCGAACTACGCGGAGGCGTTGCAGCACCCCGAACTCTGCTTCAGCGACCCGGACCTGAAGCACGGCACGGTTCAACAGAGCCCGGTGCTGGGCCCGAAGCCGATCTCCGGGAACTTCGCCAGCGTCTTCTCCGTCACGGCGACGAACGGGCAGCGGTACGCGCTGAAGTGCTTCACCCGGGACAGCGCGACGCTCGGCAAGCGCTACTCCGCCATCAGTACGGCGCTCGGCGGACTCGGCGGTCCCGGCGCGGGCGGTCTGTCCCAGCCGTGGCCGGTGGGGTTCGACTTCCTGGAGCAGGGCGTTCTGGTCGGCCGGGAGTGGTACCCGGCGGTCAAGATGACCTGGGTCCAGGGCACCGGCCTCATCAACTGGATCGAAGGCAACCTGCACGACCCGGCCGCCCTGCACTCCCTCGCCGACCGGTTCCTGGCCATGACCGCCGACCTGGAGAAAAACGGCATCGCCCACGGCGACCTCCAGCACGGCAACCTCCTCGTCGCCGCCGACGCGACCTTCCGCCTCGTCGACTACGACGGCATGTACGTCCCCGCCCTGCGCGGCGAGCAGGCGACCGAGAACGGCCACCGCAACTACCAGTCCCCCTCCCGTACGGCCGCGGACTTCGGCCCCGCCATGGACCGCTTCTCCGCCTGGACCATCGAACTGGCCCTGCTCGCCGTCGCCACGGACCCCGGCCTGTGGACCCAACTCCACGACAGACAGGGCGAGTTCCTCATCCTCTCCGAGATGGACTTCAAGGAACCGGCGACCTCACTGGCCTGGCCGGTCCTGCTGAGCCACCCCGACCGGCGCGTACGGGACGTGGCCGGCCGGGTCAAGGGCTTCCTCGGCAGGCCGACGTCCGCCCTGCCGCCCCTGACCGCCGACGCCGTGCGGCTCCCGGCGCAACGGAGGGCCCCAGCCCCAGCCTCGGCATCGGGTGCGGGGGGCTACGGGGCCGGGGGCGGCCTGGGCGGCAGCCGGCCCACGGTCACGTCCTGGACGCCGGCCGCCTCCGGGGCATCCGCGTCCGGGGTGCCGGCCTGGATGGCGGGACGCATAGCCGCGTCCACCGCTGCCCCGGGTGTCACGCAGAGCCCGGTTCAGCAGCCCGCCGGTGGGCGCGCCGGGCTCTCCGGCTTCGGCGGGCGCAGCGCCGGTGACCTGGCCGCGGCTCTCGGCGCGCTGCTCAGTACGTCGGTGCCGGGTGCGTTGGTCCTCGCCGCGGCCCAGCCGGTGGACGTCCTGCCGGCCGCACAGGGCGTAGCCCTGCTCACCTCCGCGGCCCTGGTCGGGTTCGGCCGACGCCGGCGCCCCGAGTACCGGGCGGCGCGGAAGCGGGTACGCGAGCTCAAACGGCGCTCGCGCGAGCTGGCCGACCCGGCGAGCCTCCATCAGCGCCTGGAGAAGGAGATCCGCGTCCTCGACGACGCCATCGCCAAGGACAACACGGCCTCCGACCAGCGTGTCCAGGCCCTCCAGCTCGAACTGCGCGACGGCCAGGCCCGTATCACCATGGACCTGAACCGGCGTACGGACCAGGCCCAGCAGCAACTGGCGGGGCTGGCGGCGAAGGAGCGGCGCCGGGTCGACAAGGCGCTGGAGCCCGCGATCAGGGCGCACATCCAGGACAAGCTGCGCAGGACGTCGATCCAGGACGCACGGTCGCTCAGCAACATGGGCAACAAGATGGTGCAGGCACTCCAGGACGCGGGGATCCGCACCGCGGCGGACTTCATCGGCGTGGACTTCTCGCACAACCCGTCCGTCGTGTACCTGGTGCGTCCCGGCGGCCAGCGGATACGGGTGCCCGGCATCGGCGAGGCCCGGGCCACCGCCCTGAGTGACTGGCGGCAGGGCCTGGAACACCGGGCCAGGGCGTCCGCGCCCACCACGGTGCCGCCGGCGGCGAAGGCCCAGATCAAGGCGGACATCGCCGCACTCCGGCGGACCCACAAGGCGGAGATCAAGCAGGCGGAGGCCGAGGCACTGCAGAAGAAGGCCGCCCTTCAGCAGCGCATCACCGACGAACGCGGGCGCCTCACCGGCCAACGCCAGCAGCGAGCGATGGACACGCAGCGCAGGCGTGCCGAACTCCTCCAGCAGCAGAAGCAGTTGGCGGGGGCGGAGGCGGAGCGGGGGAGGGTGGAGGCGGAACTGGGGGTTGTGCGAGGGGAGGCTCGGGGGGCGCTGGGAGTGGGCAGGTACGTACGGTTCCTGGTGACGGGACGGTGAGGCGGCATCCGTCCCCGGCCGTTCCTTTTTCCCACCCGCCCGTTCGCCGTCTGTGTCTAGCGCGGGCTCAGGCACTCCCAGCCCGTCCGGGGGCGCAGCTCCCAGGGATGGGACGGGTAGGGGCGGCGGGGGGCGAAGAACGAAGGTCGGTCACCGGGCCCCCTTGCCTGACGATGCGTCAGCCATGACGATGGCCCTCGCGGTCCGTATTGACGGACCGTCAGATTCTTGTCAGGGAAAGGGAAAGGGACCCGCGCCCATGACCTACGGCATGCAACTCCCCATCCAGTCCCAGTCCACCCTCTACACCGAACCCTGGGAAACCTCGGCCACCCCCGCCGACCTCCTCGACATCGCCCGCACAGCCGACCGCGCCGGCTTCGCCTACCTGGCAAGCTGCGACCACGTCGCCATCCCACGCCGCCTCGCCCCCGCGATGAGCACCGTCTGGTACGACCCCGTCGCCACCCTCGCCCACCTCGCAGCCGTCACCGAACACGTCCAACTCCTCAGCCACGTAGCCGTCGTGGGCCTCCGCCACCCCCTCCTCACCGCCAAGCAGTACGCCACCCTCGACCACCTCTCCGGCGGGCGCCTGATCCTCGGGGTCGGGGCGGGCCACGTACAGGAGGAGTTCGAGGCGCTGGGGGCCGACTTCGAGCGCCGGGGTGCCGTGCTCGACGAGACGATCGACGCGTTGCGCGCCGCCCTCGGCCCGGACGAGTTCCCGGAGCACCACGGCAAGTTGTACGACTTCGAGGGCCTTGGTCAGCGTCCACGGCCCGCGCAGGAACGCGTACCGCTCTGGGTCGGCGGGTCGTCCCCCGTCGCCGTACGCCGGGCCGCGCTCAAGGGCGACGGCTGGCTGCCACAGGGTGACCCGCGCGACCGCCTCCCGGACCAGATCGCACGCATCCGGCGGCTGCGCGAAGAGGCCGCCGTCCAGGGTCCGTTCACCGTCGGAGCCATCACCGAGCCGCTGTACGTCGGCAAGCCCGGGTGGGACGTCGGGCGGCGGACGATCAGCGGGGCACCGGAGGCCCTCGCCGAGTCGCTACGAGCGTACGGAGCGATGGGGGTGGACCAGATCCAGGTGCGTTTCCGAAGCCGGAGTCTCACTGAACTCACCGACCAGATACGGCAGTTCGGGGAGGATGTGGGCCCGCTGCTGTAGAACGGGAGGGAGGGGAACCTGTCTGACAGCCTGACCGGCTCTCTTTGAATCTTTGAACATGTCCACGCTGGGGTGCGTACGTATGAACGTACGGGCGTCATGGTTCCGGCGGAAGGACATGCACGGTGCGCACCTCCCGGCTCGTCGACCCCTCCTCACGCACCTCCTCACCCTCACCGGCGTCCTCGCCCGCGTCCTCGCCCAGGCTGTCCGTCGCGCTCGCCTGCGCCGAGGGCGAGTGGCCGCACGAGGGGTGGCCCGAGCCCGACGACCCGTACGTGGAGCGGGCGTTGCGCCTGGACCCGCCCTACCGGGAACTGCGGGAGCAAGGCGCCGTGGACGTCGTCGTCCTGCGCTGCGAGGAGCCGGCGACCGCGTTTCCGGTGCTGCTGAAGGCCATGGGGGCCGTGAGTGTGCCGGTGATCGTCGTCAGTCCCCGGCGGGACACGGAGACCGTGGTGGAGGTGTTCCGGGGCGGGGCCGGCTATCTCGTCGAGGGTGACTACTGCACCTGCATGCTGGCCTCGGCGGTCATGGCGGCCACCGTCGGGCACACCTACCTTTCGCCGATCGCGTGCGCCGCCCTCCGGGAGGGGGCCCAGCGGGTGTCCCGGGAGGGGGCGGGCGGCGTGTCCGTCGCCGGGGTGGCGATGGAGCGGCTGCGGAGTCTGCTCTCGCCGCGCGAGCGGCAGATCATGGAGCTGCTGTCGACGGGCCTCGGCGCCCAGGAGATCGGGCTGCGGCTGACGCTGAGCGAGAAGACCGTCCGCAACAACCTCAGCAACATCTACGCCAAGCTGGACGCCAGGGGGAGTACGGACGCGGTGCTGAGATGGCTGGGGGCGACTCCGGCTGTTCGCACCTGAGAACAACCGGTGTCGCCCTGTTCGCTGCATTCCGTCCCGGATAACCGGATAACCGGAGACCGCTACGGCGCCGGAATCTCCGAAACGGGGATATCCACGTCCGTGACGTTCTCGCCGCCCTCGCCGAATCCGGGCTCCGCCCTGCTGCTGTTCTCCGCGTTCTGGAGGCCGTTGGCCTGGGGGGTTCCGCACTCGACGTTGCGCAGCCAGAGGCGTCCGTCGGGTGTGCCGTTCTTCAGGAGTTGCGGATAGAAGACGTGCACGCTCGTGCCGCCCTCGCTCGGTGAGAAGAACACCTTCTGGCCGTCCTGCTCGTCCTTGTACGTGGCCCTGAGGAATCCGCTCACGTCGGTCCGCTTCTCCGACCACATGAAGAACCCGATGTGGTTGGCTTTCACGGTGTCGGTCCGGGAGAAGTCGAATCCGGTACCGGTGTCGTCACGCTTGAGGTCGATCTCCGTCGTGTTGAACTTGGCGCCGATCTCGAAGAACGAGTTTCCCAGCTTCGAGTCGGCGGAAGCGGTGAAACCGTCCTCCAGCGTGATGGACCTCGTCACCGACGCGGACACACTGAAGCTCTTCGACAGGGCACTGGTGGAACCACAGTTGTCGGTAATGGTGGAAACGCGCTTGTTGGGCCCGAGGTTGTCCCTCTTGAACTGGACGTCGACGAACTCACAGTTGTCGAGCCTGGCGGAGTTCTCCGCACAGTCCTTGGTCACCTCGGAGGGGGTGGCGGCACCCGCCTGGTTCATCAGCGGAACGGCCACCGCGATGGCCACCACCGGAGCCATGGCGATGACAATGCGCTTCTTCTTGCTCCGGTGACTGCCCTTGCGGCTGGTGCGGGTCATCGTGCGTCTCCTTGCGGGGAATGGCGGAGTTGAGGGCATTTGGCCAGGTGGGACGAGTGGGGGAGGGAAGCGGGACATGGGGGGTGCCGTCAGCAGTCGGTCAGGACGGGCTTGACGACCCCGTCCGCGATGCCGGCGGCTCCGGCGGCGCCCGGCAGGACAGCGGGTCCCTCGACGAGTTCCGACGCGACGAAGTTCTTCTCCGGCGAGGGGTTCACGGCGAAGCTCCCGGGGTTGGCGTCGATCCGCACCCGCCATTCGCCCGTCATGCGCTGCATTTTCGGCGTGAACTCCATGTGCAGGACCTTGCCGACCGGAACCTCGCGGTTCTCCGTGTCGCCGGCGGTCACGGACTTGACGGTCATGTCGCTGGTCCCCTTGTGCTTGAGCCATGACCCGCTGAGAAAGCCGAAGAGCCCGCCGCCGGCGCCCTGTTGGGTCGCGGTGTACTTGCCCGAACCCTGGGCCACGGTCGCTTTCCAGGTGATCGAGACCTTCGCCGGCTCGGTGGCGTTCGGTTCGCAGTTCGGGAAGTCGATCGAGGCCTTCTCCGTGGGGCCGTCGAACGACTCGAAATTCGTCTCGACGTAGTTGCAGTTGTCGGACTCGAAACTCGGTCCGGCGATCGGGTGTCCGCCGAAGTCGAAGATGTCCTGCTGTTTACCGTTGAGTACCTTGGCCCTCTCGCACAACGTGATGATCTGCTCCGGTGTCTTCTCCTCGGCCGCGTTCGCCGACGGAAGGAGGGCGATGATCGCGCCACCGGTCGCGAGCGCCGATCCGACCGCCACGAGCCGGACCTTCTTGTTCTTCAGACGCCTCTTGGCCATGCCGCTCCGTCCCTGGTGTTCCTCTGGTGTTCCTTGGTGACCGCTTTGCCTGTTCGTGAATAATTATTGGTGTCACCTGTGGGTTCGCGACAGGGTCAAATATCCCTACTCCTCGGTTACTTGGGGTGTGCTCTCGCACACACAGCACACTCGATCGCCGCCTCTGACGCATCGTCAGATCCGGCGGTACGATGCTGGCCTCCACCGATCCGAACGATGTGAACGCTGCGAAGGGGTTCCGCATGGGCAAGCTCGACGGACGGGTCGTACTCGTCACCGGCGCGGCGCGTGGCCAGGGTGAGCAGGAGGCCCGGCTCTTCGTGGCGGAGGGTGCGCGGGTGGTCGTGGCGGATGTGCTCGACGACCAGGGGGAGTCCCTGGCAAAGGAGTTGGGCGCCCTGTATGTCCATCTCGACGTACGCGAGGAGGCGGGCTGGCAGGCCGCCGTCGCCGCCGCCGAGAAGGCGTACGGCCGGGTCGACGGGCTGGTCAACAATGCCGGCATCCTCCGCTTCAACACCCTTCTCGACACGCCCCTCGACGAGTTCATGCAGGTCGTGCAGGTCAACCAGGTCGGCTGCTTCCTCGGGATCAGGACGGTCGCGCCGCGCATCGCCGCCGCGGGCGGCGGGACGATCGTCAACACCGCCTCGTACACCGGGGTGACCGGGATGGCGGCGGTCGGGGCGTACGCGGCGAGCAAGCACGCCATCGTCGGGCTCACCCGGGTCGCCGCGCTGGAACTGGCGCGGCGGAGGATCCGCGTCAACGCGATGTGCCCGGGCGCGATCGACACCGCGATGTCCAACCCGGCCGTACTCGACCCGGACGCGGACGCCGAGGGCGCCTCGCAGGGGCTGGACAAGCTGTACCGCAAGCTCGTGCCGCTGGGGCGGATCGGGCGGCCGGACGAGGTGGCGCGGCTCGCGCTGTTCCTCACCTCGGAGGACTCCTCGTACATCACCGGGCAGCCGTTCGTGATCGACGGGGGCTGGCTCGCGGGCGTCTCCGTCGTCTGACCGACCCGACCGTATCTGACTGACCGTCAGCTATTGACGGTCCCGGGGGCCGGTGGAACAGTCGACCCAACAAATCTGACGCTGCGTCAGAAACATCGGGAACGTCGGGAACGGTTACTGGGGACGGTGAACCTCCTTGGAATTCGGGCTCTTTGTACAGGGATACGTGGGCAAGCGGGCCGAGACCGATCCGCTCGCGGAGCACAAGGCGCTGATGGAGGAGACCGAGTACGTCATTCAGGCGGACAAGTCGAACTTCAAGTACGCCTGGGTGTCCGAGCACCACTTCCTGGAGGAGTACTCGCACATCTCGGCCAGTGACGTCTACCTCGGCTACCTCGCCCACGCCACCGAGCGCATCCACCTCGGCTCCGGCATCTTCAACCCGCTCGCCCCGGTCAACCACCCGGTGAAGGTGGCCGAGAAGGTCGCCATGCTCGACCATCTCACCGGCAACCGCTTCGAGTTCGGCTCCGGCCGGGGCGCCGGCTCGCACGAGATCCTCGGCTTCATGTCCGGCATCACCGACATGAACCACACGAAGGAGCTCTGGGAGGAGACGATCGCCGAGTTCCCGAAGATGTGGATGCAGGACGAGTACGTCGGCTTCCAGGGCAAACACTGGTCGCTGCCGCCGCGCAAGATCCTGCCCAAGCCGTACGGGCCCTCGCACCCCGCGATGTGGTACGCCGCCGGCTCGCCGCCCTCGTACGCCATGGCCGCCCGCAAGGGGCTCGGGGTGCTCGGCTTCAGCGTGCAGCGGGTCTCCGACATGGAGTGGGTGCTGGAGCAGTACAAGACGGCGATCGTGGACGCCGAGCCGGTCGGGGACTACGTCAACGACAACGTGATGGTGACGTCGACGGCGATCTGCGCGCCCACGCACGCCGAGGCGGTGCGCATCGCGGCGGGGGGCGGGCTGCACTATCTGCAGTCGCTGCTCTTCCGGTACCACGACACGTTCCCTCGTCCCGAGGGGTTCCCTGTCTGGCCGGAGACGTTGCTCGAGTTCAACGAGGAGATCATCGAACTGCTCATCGCCGAGGAGCTGTTGATCTGCGGGGATCCGGACGAGGTGCTGACGCAGTGCAAGCGGTGGGAGCAGGCGGGGGCGGACCAGCTGAGCTTTGGGATGCCCATCGGGATCTCCAAGGAGGACACGTTGCAGACCATTCGGTTGGTCGGGGAGCACGTGATTCCGAAGATCGACACTGATCCTGTGCATCGGACTTCGCGGTTCCGAGGGGTGGCTTGAGGGTCTCGTCGGCGGGTGCGGGTGTGTGGGGGTTGTTCGCGCAGTTCCCCGCGCCCCTTAGGTAGGAGTGAGGTGCCGTCTTGCTTGATCATCTGGTCAGAGGGGTTACCGTCGTTGACGGGACCGGTCGCCCTGCCTACGTCGCCGACGTGGGGCTGCGTGACGGGCGTATCGCCGTCATCGGAGAAGTGGACGAGGAGGCCCGGACGACGGAAGACGCGTCGGGGCTGGTTCTCGCGCCCGGGTTCGTCGATCCGCACACGCACTACGACGCCCAGCTCTTCTGGGACCCGTATGCCACGCCGTCCCTCAACCACGGAGTCACGACGGTCGCCGCCGGCAACTGCGGTTTCACGCTGGCCCCGTTGAACCCGGAGCGGCCGGACGACGCCGACTACACGCGGCGGATGATGTCCAAGGTCGAGGGGATGTCGCTGGTCGCGCTGGAGGAGGGGGCGCCCTGGAACTGGAGCGGCTTCGGGGAGTACCTGGACGCGCTGGAAGGGCGGATCGCGGTCAACGCCGGTTTCATGGTGGGCCATTGCGCGCTGCGGCGGTACGTCATGGGGCCGGACGCGGTGGGCGGACAGCCGACCGAGGCCCAACTCGCCGACATGCTGCGGCTGCTCCACGAGGCCATGGACGCCGGAGCCTGGGGATTCTCCACCACACAGTCGTCCTCGCACTCCGACGGGGACGGCGAACCGGTGGCGTCCCGGCACGCGCTGCCCGCCGAACTCCTCGCCCTGTCCCAGGCGGTAGGCGAGCACGAGGGCACCCAGATCGAGGCGATCGTCGCGGGCTGCCTCGATCAGTTCAGCGACGCCGAGATCGATCTGTTCGTCGAGATGAGCGCGGTGGCCGGGCGCCCGCTGAACTGGAACGTGCTCACCATCGACGCGTCGGTACCGGCCCGCGTACCCCGCCAGCTGGAGGCAAGTGAGCGTGCCCGCAAGGCGGGTGGCCGGGTCGTGGCCCTCACCATGCCCATCCTCACGCCGATGAACATGTCCCTCGGCACCTTCTGCGCCCTGAACCTGATCCCCGGGTGGGGACCGGTGCTCGGCCTGCCGATCGCCGAGCGCATCGCCAAGCTCGGAGACCCGGCGGTACGGGCCGAGTTGGTCCGCCGGGGGCAGAGCGAGGAGGCCGGTGTCTTCCGGCGGCTGACGGACTTCGGCCGGTATGTCATCGGCGACACGTACAGCGCGGCGAACGAGGGCCTGACCGGGAGGGTGGTGGAGGACATCGCCGCCGAACGCGGCCTCGACCCCTTCAGCTGCCTCGTCGGGATCTGCGTGGCCGACGACCTGCGTACGGTCCTGTGGCCCATGCCCACCGACAACGACCCGGCGTCCTGGGCGCTGCGCGCCGAGACCTGGCGGCACGAGGACGTGCTGCTCGGCGGGTCCGACGCGGGTGCGCACCTGGACCGGATGTGCGGGGCCCCGTACACGACCCGTTTCCTCGGCGACTGTCTGCGCGGCCGGAAACTCGTGCCGCTGGAGCGGGCGGTGCAGATGCTGACCGACGACCCGGCGCGGCTGTTCGGCCTCCGGGAGAGGGGTCGTGTCCAGGAGGGGTTCCATGCGGACCTGGTCCTCTTCGACCCGGAGCGCATCGCCGCCGGCAAGGCCACCCTGGTGCACGACCTGCCGGGTGACAGCCCGCGTCTCGACTCGAAGGCGATCGGCGTAACAGCCGTATGGGTCAACGGAGTGGAGACGATCAGGGACGACACGGTAACCGGTGCGGTGCCGGGCAGGGTGCTCCGCTCGGGCCGGGACACGGCGACGGTGAGCACCAAGTGAGCGACGGACAGCGGCTGTTCGTCGGCGGTTCGTGGGTGGAGCCGGCCGACGGGCACTACGAGGTGATCGACCCGGCGACGGAGGAAGTCGTCGGGTGGGCGCCGGAGGCCTCGCGGGATCAGGCGCACGCCGCCGCCGCGGCGGCCCGCGAGGCCTTCGGACCGTGGTCGCGCACCTCACCGGAGGAACGGGCCGCCGTCCTGGCCCGCGCCGCGGACATCATCCAGAGCCACCTGGTGCCGTACGCCGCCCTCGCCCAGGCGGAGACCGGCGCCACGACGGGGACGGCGCGCGGGATGCAGGTGGGCGTGGGAGCTGCCCGTTTCCGCCGGTACGCGAAGGTGGAACCGGCCGAGTGGGCGATCGAGCCGCAGGTCAACGAGGGGGGCCCGTTCGGGAAGGCCGCGGTGATGGGCGCGCTGGCCATCCGTCAGCCGGTGGGCGTGGTCGCCTGCATCACCTCGTACAACAACCCGTGGGCCAACCCGGCCGGCAAGATCGCGCCCGCCCTGGCGATGGGCAACACGGTGGTGGTGAAGCCCGCCCCCCAGGACCCGCTGTCGGTGTACCGGATGGCGGAGGCGCTGGAGGCGGCGGGCGCGCCGCCGGGTGCCGTCAACGTGGTCAGCGGGACGCGGTCCGAGGTGGGGGAGGCGGTCGTCGACTCCCCGGACGTCGACATGGTCAGCTTCACCGGCTCGACGGCCGTCGGGCAGCGGATCGCCGAGGTGTGCGGCCGTGGCATGAAACGCCAGTTGATGGAGCTGGGCGGAAAGGGCGCGGCACTCGTCTTCGACGACGCGGACGTCCGCTCGGCGGTCGCGGGCATCGGCACGACGTTCTCCTTCTACAGCGGTCAGATCTGCACGGCGCCGACCCGGGTGCTGGCGCAGCGGGGTGTGTACGGGCGAGTGGTGGACCAACTCGCCGCCTACGCGGGCCACTTGAAGGTGGGTGACCCGCGCGCTGAGGGCACGGTGGTCGGGCCGGTGATCTCGGGGGCGCACCGGGACCGGGTCGAGGCGTACGTCGAACTCGGCCGGAAGGAGGGTGCGGTGGTGGTCACCGGGGGCGAACGGCCGCCGTACGACCGGGGATTCTATGTCGCCCCGACCCTGCTGGCCGACTGCACGAACGACATGCGGGTGGCCCGGGAGGAGATCTTCGGGCCGGTGGTGACCGTCATCCCCTTCGACGACGAGGAGGAGGGCGTCGCGCTGGCCAACGACAGCGAGTACGGCCTCATCGACTACGTCTGGTCGGGGGACGTGGCCCGCGCGTTCCGGGTCGCGCGCCGACTTCGGGCGGGCGGCGTGGGCGTGAACACCGTCGGGCGGAACATGGAGGCACCGTTCGGCGGGTTCAAGCGGAGCGGAGTGGGGCGCGATGTGGGGTCGTACGCGCTGCACGCGTACGGAGAGGTGCAGGCGGTCGTCTGGGCGGGCTGAGCGCGGGGACGGCCGACGGCCGTGGGTCCGAACCCCCGCCGAGGGACGGTCGCGACCAGCCCTCACCCCTCACCCCTCGCCCGCCCGTAGGTCGCTCACCACGCTTCGCGCGGGGTCGCCTAACAGCCTCCGAGGTAGAACCGGATCGCCGTACCCTCGGCGCCGGTGTGGATGCGGACGAGGTCCGCGACGGTGTGCACCAGGAGCAGGCCGCGTCCGCCTCGCTGGTCCCGGGCGGCGGGGCGGCGGCCGGCGAGCGGGTCGTTCAGCTGCCCGCGGTCGCGGACCTCGCACACCACCTGCGAGTCCCCGGCCCAGATCCGCAGGCTGCCAAAGCCGCCGCCGTGCACCACGCTGTTGGTGGTCAGCTCGGCCACCGCCAGCGCGAGATCGTCCAGGCGTACGCCCGACAGGCCCAGCTCGGCGCCCCGCGCGACGGCGAAACGCCTGACGACCGGCAGCTCGTCGACGCCGAAGTGCTGGGGCTCGGCCGTCGCGGGAGCCTCCGGGAGCGGCCGATTGTACCGGTCGACGATCTGTCCGGGCGCGAAGGACGGGCTGGTGCTCCGACTGCCGCCGGAGATGGTCACCGGGTGGGTGGCGTACGCGTCGGTGAGCACGTCCTCGTCGAGGCGCTCGGCGTCGTACGGGCACAGGATGGTCAGGTCCCGGCCCTCGAAGGCCGGGTTGATCAGCGCCTCGTGCTGCACACACGCCGGGTACTCGACGCTGCTGCGGCCTGCCCAGATCGGCTCCCCGATGATCCGCACATGCGTCTGCGTATGGGCGTCGGCGAAGGCGCGCAGCACCCTCGGGATGATCCGCCCCGGGTTGCGGCCCGCGTCGGTCATGTCGAGGAAGTGCACGGACGCGGCATCCCCGCCCAGGCTGTCCCTGAGCAGGGTCAGGTTCGGGCCGGGCACGGCGACCGCCACCGGATGCCCGACTTTCAGCCCTTCACGGATGAAGGGCACCGTGCCGTCCAGGTACTCCTCCTCGCCCCGGTAGAACAGGGCGGGATGCACGAACGGCTCGTCGGTCGACCCTTCGGTCGGCCCAGCGGTCTTCGTGGCCGTCATCGTGCCACCACCTCGATCACGGACAAATCAGGCCAGAACATTTCGAGCAACCGTGGCAGAGTGACAGGCGGCCGTTCGATCACGATGCGCCGCTCGGCCGGAAGGTCCTGAGCGGCCACCGCCAGGGCCGAGGCACCGGCGACATCGACGAACGTCACGGCGGACATCTCCAGATGGCACACGATCTCTTCACCTAGGGTCATACGAAGGGTCAGCCGCTCCAGCGTCTGCTCCCAGGCCGGGCGCGTGGCCGAAGTGATCTCGCCGACCGCCCGCCACCCCGCGCGGTCCGGCAGCGGGCGTAGCCGCAGCGCGTTCCCCGACGGAGCAGCCACCGACGTAGAGGCATTCGCCCGTCGCAAACTGTCCACGCCTCACTCCTGTGTGCCGGTTGCACCCCAGTATCCCTCGGTCGCGCGGTCGGCGGAGGAGAGGCGCTGATACGGCACCGCCGACACGACCGGTCACGACCGGCACGATGTTGCCACCTCCCTCTGCCCCCGCATGGTCGCATTCATGCATGATTCAGCGCACAGGGAGCGCGTGCGCAGCGCCCGCTCCCCGCTGCGGCCGAGTCGCCGGCGGTCACAAAAAGACCCCGTATCTCCACGCCGGTTCCGGAATATGCCCTCCCGGACGGGGAAGGCGCGACAGCACAACGGCCGCGGCCCACGTCAGAGTCGCGTGCAGCGTGGCGCGAACACCCGACGGCACATCTGGATCCCAGACCCGAGGTGAGTACATGTCTGTCGCCCCCGCTTCTCCCCTGCCGTCGCCGGGCGCCAACGGGCCGCTGACCATCCGCACCGAGATGTGGGGCAATGCCGCGGTCCTGTCACCGAGCGGGGAGATCGTTCACGGCTGCACCACGATGCTCGACCCCGTTCTGAGCAAGCTCCCCGACACCACGGACGGGCTGATCCTGGACATGACGGAGGTCACCTTCATGGACTCGGCCGGGCTGCAGTTCCTGGAGCGCCTGGAGGACTTCAGAGCTGTCTCCGGCATCCCCTTATGGTCGGTCAACTGGAACGGGCAGCCCCGCCGCGTCCTGGAGATCACGGGCCTGGCGGTGCCCGCCACCGCGTCCGACCCCGGCGACTCCACCGCGTGGCTGCCGCCGGACGTCCGCCAGTTGCTCACCCTCCTCCGCTCCGACCAGGGACTCTCCGCGGTGGCCGCGGAACGCGCGGAACAGGTGCGGCGACTCCAGGCCAAGGTCGAGCAGTTGCAGCAGGCCATCGAGTCCCGCCCGGTCATCGACCAGGCCCGCGGGATCCTGATGGCCGTCGAGGCGTGCACCGCCGAACAGGCCTGGGAGGCCCTGCGAGACGCCTCCCAGCACACGAACACCAAACTCCGCGACGTCGCCGAGGCGATCGTCACGGTGAGCACGGGCGGCCCACCTCCCCCGGAACCCGTACGGACGGCGCTACGGAATGCGGTGCGGCGCCAGCACGCGCGCGATCAGGCGCCCTGACGGTTGTCGCGCGGAGGCGCACGGGGTCATCCGAGCGAGTCCCCGGCCCGCTCTGCGCCCTGTTCGGCGGCGGGATGGCCCCATGGCCCCGGCGCCACCCCTCACGCATGGCGCCGGGAACATCGCGGCCCTGTGAACCTGTCCCAGGGGCTCAGCCGAGGGTCAGCATGCCCGACCAGCCGCCGCTGGGGACCGCGGTATAGGCTCCGACGGCTGAACGGCCACCCGGGTAGAAGCGGACGGATCCGGTTCCCGTGACCGCCCAGATGTCCGGGATGGCGTCACCGTTGGCGTCGGCCGTGCCGAACGCCAGTTTGATGTCGGTGGTGGTCCAGCCGGACGTCGCGTAGTCGGTGTTGTCCACGCCGCCGGCCGAAAGCCCCGAGGTGGACAACGAGTCGAGGTCGACGCCGCCGGTCGCGCTGTTCTTGATTCCCGTACGCAGTGCGAGACGGCCGCTGCTGACGATCCGGTAGAGCATGTCCGTGACCCCGTCCCCGGTGATGTCCTGGAGACTGACCAGGTCACGGGTCGCCCACGCCGGGCCGGTGTTCAGCGCCCTGGCCGCCTCGACGGTGGCCCCGTTGTAGCCGGTGAGAGCCCACACCGTTTCCACGGTGTCGCTGTCCTTCACGGTGAGGAAGAAGTCGGGCTTGCCGTCCCCCGTGGCGTCCCCGGAGGACACGATCTGGGTGACGGCCGCGAGGTTGGGCCCTCCTGCCGGGAGCAGGATCTCCTGCCGTTTGTCGATGTTGACCGCGCCGTAGCCGTCGCCCGGGTAGACCCACAGTTTGCCCTCACGCACGGCGACGAGGTCTTGGAGACCGTCGCCCCCGTAGATGTCGCCGAGGTGCGCGAGCATCGTGTTCTTCCAATACCCCGAGAGCGGACCGAGATAGAGCGGCTCGTCGTCGGCCACGTTGCCGTTCGGGTCCTTCGCCGGGTTCTCCCGGTAGGAGCCGGACATCGCGGGCCCGAACGTACCGGTCCCCTTGGTCAGGTCGGAGTTGCCCCTGTTGGGATACATCCAGAGGTCGCCGGTGGCGGTCACCACCATCAGGTCCGCGAACTCGTCACCGGTGAGGTCGCCCGCCGCGTCGGCCTTGTCCCTGGGGGTGACGTAGAAGAAGTACTTCCGGGGTTCCGACACATGGCCCACGTCGTCAACTGCCCGTACGTACAGCACATTCGGCCCGGCGAGTGGCGGTTTGGCGCCGTTCCAGGTGGTCGTGGTCGACGTCGTGGCGCCGTTCAGGCGGGGGAGGGAAGCGGTGTACGTGGGCGTGTTGAAGGCGAACTCGTACTTCACCACATCCGTCTGCGTGGCCCTGAAGACGAAGGACCCCGCCGTGCCGAACTTCACCTTGCTCCAGATGGAGTCCGCAGCCTCGTTGTGCAAACCGTTCCTGTTGCTGTCCCCGTCGGGAAACTGGACCGAGGTGACGACCGGTGGCGTCGGCCGTGAACTGTCGAAGACGAAGCGGCAGTAGGGTGACTTCGAGGGCGCGAATGCGGACGTGGCCCCTGCCTTGTCCACGGCCCTCACTCGCCAGGAGTACGTGGTGCCGTTCTTCAGCCCGCTGGTGGAGAACGGCTCGGTGTGTTCCCGGGTCGAACCGGACTGGCCGTCGATCGGTACCGTGCTCTTGGAACCCAGCAGGTTGCCGCTGCCGTTCGTCGGCCACAGTTCGAAGCGGAGCGAGGCCAGGTTGTTGTCCTTGTCGGTCGCGCTCGCCCAGAAGGTGATCGAGGAAGCGCCCACGTTGACATACGGCGCGATGGTGTCGCACGACAGGTCGGGATCGAGGTCCAACCTGGTGGGTGCGCCCGGCGGGCGGTTGTAGACCAGCTCGATGTACGGGCCGTTGTCCTTGTCTGCCGCGAACTTCTTCCAGGAGTACGCGGAGCCCTCGTCACCCGCGCGCAGACCGAGGGTCAGGGAGTCCGCGCCGTCCGAAAGCGCCTTCTGGGCGGCACGTTTGACGTCGAACTCTTCGTACTCGTCCGGGCAGGACGCTGCCTTGTACCCGTGGGCGAAGCTCTTGCTGGCCAGCTTGTTGCCGGCCGTCATGCTGGGTGCGTTCCGCCAGGTCGTCTTGTTGCTGATCGGCCCGGTGACGTACACGTTCACACTGCGGGGGGTGCACGACCAGGAGTACGTCTCCAGAATGTGCAGCTTCGCGGTCGTGACGGTGGAACCCTTCAGATCGGGGTTCCAGTCCATGGTGAAGAAGGACCGGGACGTCCCCCAGGTGTCCGACTCGAAGCCGACCCGCGCCTCGCTCGTTCCCTGGTTGAAGTTGCGACCGTTGTAGAAGTTCGCGTTGGGGTGACGGCTGTAGGCCGTCGTCCATTCGTTGTGGTGCTTGCGGATCGACGGGTCGACGAAGACCGGGTACACCGTGTCCGCCTCGTCGAGGAACTCCTGATCAGGCGTCAGCGTCCAGGTCGAGCCGTTCAGGTCGGTCTCGATGAGCGTGCCCTTCGAGTCCGGCTGAGGGCCGGCCAGCGACGGCAGATCGAACGTCGCGCCCGCACCCGAATGCGTCGGATCAGGCGAAGCCTCGGCCGGTACAGAGGGATTGGCGCCTTCGCCTTCCGAAGCGGACGGGTCCGGGGCCTCGTCGGTGGCGTCCGGGAGGACCTCGGCGGCCGTGTCCCCCGAGTCGACGTAGTCGGAGGTGTCGCTCGGCTCGGGGGACTCCGTCGGGGACTCGGAGTCGTCGGGTGCGCTCGACTCGTCCTCGGACAACGACTCCGAGGTGGTCGGTGAAGCGCTGCTGCCGGCCTGGCCGTTGGTGAGCGCCGGAGTGCCCGAGCTGTCCCACATCAAGGGGGTGGGGGAGACCGCCACCTCCTCGCCGTCGCCGTCCTCGGCGCTGATGATGCCGGTGGTCGGGTCCAGGGAGAAGCTGAGATCGGGGGAGGACAGACCGTACGACAGCTGCGCCACCCGGGAATCGGCCGCCGCCGCACGGGTCTTCAGGACGAGCAACTGCGCGAAGCCCCCGTCGTCCGCCGTCAGCACGAGGTCGGCGCCGGGCAGGATCTCCGGGTAGAGCGCTCGCGAACCATCGATGATGGGCGTCGGAATGTCATAGGGCCAGGTCAGGACGATGTCGTGGTCGCCGGTGGTCAGGGTCACCAGCGCGTTGCCGGTCGTCGTGGTGTCCGCCTGCGCCAGCAGGGGGACACGGAGCGCGCCCGCGCCACGGTCGGCCCGGTCGTCCTGTCCACGGGCATCCGTACCCGCCGAAAAGGTCATCCGTACGTTCGTCGCCTTGGGGGACCAGCCGTCCTTGGTCTGCCCGAGCGCGGTGTCGATCGCTCGCCAAGTCCCGTCCGTCTTGGCCCTGATGGGCGTCGCGTGGATTCGCCGCTGCAACAGGCCGTCCGGTCGTGCCCACGTGGTCTCGTACGCGGTGCGCAGCGCCGTGATCTCGACCGGCTTTCCGGTCCGCGCCGCCTTCGCCGCGGCCTCGGCCTGACTCAGCGGCGCGCTGTGCCGGGGCTTCGCCTCCGGCTGTGACCGCTCCCCGCCGCCGCGCAACCCGGCGTACGTCAGGCCGGAGGCCGCGACGGCGGCCACGACGGCCGCCGCGATGATCCGGCGACCGGGTCTGCGGCGCCATCTGCTCGGCCGTGTGCTCGACATGCGCGAGTTTTCCTTCCCCCCTGGGACAACGGGACCAGAGCATGGCCCAATGCGCGGCTGCCGTCACGTGCCGGTTTTCGGGGACGAGCAGAAGGTGGTCTCTTGATGTGCCCTAAAGAGCCACTTTGGAAGCGATTGACCCGTACATGATGTGATCATTTCCACTAACCCGCAGGGAACTCTGGCTTTCCTTACAACCGCGACAAAGAATCTCCACACGTTCTTTGATGTGGTTTTGCCTGCGTGCGGCCTTCCCAGGCGGCCGCTTCATGCCGTCCGGGGGGACCAGCAGTGTCATTCTTTTCGTCCGCGCGCTTCAGAAACCGTCGGTCCGTCCTGCTCTCGACCGCGGTGCTGACACTGTCGATCGCCATGCTGCCGACGCAGGCCCTGGCCACCCCGCCGGATCCGGCGAGCGCGGAAGTACCCCGCGATGACGTCCCGTTGGAGGAACTCCCCGACGAACAGCTCGTCACGGGGACGAATGTCGAGGCCAAGCTCGGCAAGATCGGGCTGTCCGCTCCGGCCAACCAGGACAGAGCCCCGGCCGGTACCACCACCCCGGCCACCTCCGGCACCGAACCGGTCGACTTCGGGAGCGCCACGTCAACGGCCGCTCTGCAGACCGGCTCCGCTGTGACCCAGGCCGCCTACAAACCCGCCGGCAGCCTGCCGGTGAAGCTGGGCCAGGCCCCGGACGCCGCCGCGCCGACAGGCTCCTGGTCTGTCACCGTCTCCCCGCGTACGGCGCCCGTGTCGACCGGCGTCGACGGCGCGGTGGTCTCGGTGACCGCGCCCGCCACCGGCTCGGTGCCGATCTCCGTCCAGCTCAGTTACAAGACGTTCGAGAATCTCTACGGGGCCGACTGGGCCTCCCGCCTGCACTTCGTCCAGTTCCCCGAGTGCTACCTCACGACCCCGGACCTGGAGGAGTGCCAGGCGTACACCGAGCTGGACACGGACAACGACACCAGCGCCAAGACCATCACCGCCACCGTCGACACCGCCGCCGACGGCACCGTCTCCAGCGCCTCGGCCTCAGCCGCCCCCGCAGCCTCCTCCGGCGTCATCCAGGCCTCGTACACCCAGGCCCAACCGGCAGCCGCCACCGGCGACAAGGCGGTCATCGGCGCCGTGGACTCCGGTGGGAGCGCGGGCGGTTCGTTCAAGGCGACCCCTCTGGCCTCCAGCGGCAAATGGGCGGCCGGCACTTCGTCGGGTGCGTTCACCTGGTCCTACCCGATCACGGTCCCGCCCGCGCCCGCCGGGCCCGCCCCGCAGATCGCCTTCGGCTACAACTCGCAGACCGTGGACGGCAAGACCGCCACCTCATCCCCGCAGGTGTCATGGATCGGCGAGGGCTGGGACTACGACCCGGGCCACATCGAGCGCCGATACCGCAGTTGCAAGGACGACCGCGACGACGTCACCGACGGGGCGGCCAACAACAAGGAGAAGAAGTACAAGACCTCGGACCTGTGCTGGGTCTCGTACAACGCGGTCATGTCGCTCGGCGGCCGGACGGTCGAGCTGGTGCGGGCCAGCTCCACCTCCGAGATCTACCGTCCCCAGAACGACGACGGAACCCGCGTCGAGTTGAAAACCGGGGGTGACAACAAGGACGACAACGGTGAGTACTGGCTCGTCACCACGCCCGACGGCACGAAGTACTACTTCGGCCAGAACAAGGTGGGCGGTTCGCACGCCGACACCGACTCCGTCTTCACCGTCCCTGTCTACGGCAACCACCCCGGCGAGCCCTGCCGCCAGGCCGCCTTCGCCGACTCCCGTTGCTCCCAGGCCTGGCACTGGGGTCTGGACAAGGTCGTCGACGTCAACGACAACGCGATGATCGTCAACTGGAAGCGGGAGACGAACTACTACGCGGCCAACAAGAAGTTCAAGACCCCGGTGTCGTACGACCGCGGTGGCTACCCGCTCTCCATCGAGTACGGCCTGCGCACCAGCGACCTCAACTCGCCCTCCGCGAGGGTCCTCTTCAATGCCCAGCAGCGGTGCCTTCAGGCCGACGGATCCTGCGCCGCGGCGAAGTTCGACGTCACCGACGACCCGGCCTCGTACCAACCCTGGTGGGACAGCCCCGGCAACCTCAACTGCAAGTCCACGTCCAAGCTCTGCCCGGCCTTCCCCTCCTTCTGGACCCGGATACGCCTGGCGTCCGTGACCACCGAGGCCGCCCGCCCCGGCACTCCCGGGCTGACCAAGGTCGACACGTACACGCTTCGCCAGTCATTCCCGCGCGACTGGTACGACACCTCGCCGGCCCTCTGGCTCAACTCCATCACCCGTACCGGCTTCGCCCCCGGTGACACCACCGGCACCGTGATGTCGGCGGACGGCGTCAGCTTCGCCCCCTACACCGTCGCCTCACAAGGCGAGCCGCTGAGCGGCCACTACAACGACAGCCATCTCCCCAACCTCGTCCCCCGCAGCAAGAACGACGCGCGTCCGGGTTTCATCCGCCCCCGCATCGGCAATGTCCGCACCGAGCAGGGCGGTTCCATCGCGGTGAGGTACACAGGTGGGTGCCGGACCCAGCCGACGGTTTCTCCCGAGAACAACGACGGCACCTGCTACCCGGTCCGGTGGTCTCCGGACGGTGAGGTGGAGACCCCGAAGATCGCCTGGTTCAACAAGTACGTCGTCGACACGGTGATCGAGACCGACAGGATTTCCGGGGTCTCCGACGCGATGGTCACCAAGTACACCTACAAGAACCCGGCCTGGGGCAAGGACGACGACGAGTTCTCCAAGCCGTCCCTGCGTACCTACGGTGTGTGGCGTGGCTACCAGCAGGTGGAGACGGCCGAGGGTGCCGAGAACGGCGGCGCGACTGCGGGTGTCACCCAGACCCAGTCCTACTCGGTCGTCCGCTACTTCCGCGGTGCGGGCGGTGCGGTCAAGGACTCCAAGGGCGAAGTGACGCTCCTGGCTGACGACGCACCCCAGTATGCGGGCATGGTCGCGGAGACCATCAGCTACACGGGCACCGGCGGCCCCGCCGTCAAGCGGATCCTCAACTACCCCTGGTCCAAGCAGACCGCCTCCCGCACCCGGGACAACGACACCTCGCCCCTACTTGCCCACCGGACCGGCGTCCGCCGTACCGACGCGATTCAGAAGGTCTCCGACAGCTGGCAGGCGGTACGCACCGAGACCGAGGTCGACCCCGACCACGGCCTGCCCGTCCAGGTGCAGACATCCGTGGTCAAGCCCGGGTCCGGCGGCGCCGAGACCTTCAGCGAGTACCGCTGCACCAGGACCGAGTACGCCAACAACGTGACGGCCGCCAACATCATCGGCCTGCCCAAGCAGGTCCGTACGACGGCGACCTCCTGCGCGGCCCACGACTCCGCCGACCCCGCGACCCAGCTGATCAGCGCCACCCGGACCAGCTACGACTCCCTCACCTACGGCGCCGTGCCGGTCCGGGGCCTGCCCACCAGCGTGGCGAGCAACCCCGCCTCGGGCTCCGGCTACTCCGTCGTCACCACCTCCACCTACGACGACCTGGGCCGGATCCGCATCGTGACGGCCCCCGACTCCGTCGGCGTGGTCAAAACCGAGACGCAGTACACCCCCGCTTCCGGTGGCCCGGTGACCGCCGTCAAGACGATCAACCCGGCAGGCCACACCTCTCTCACCACCTTCGACCCGGGCCGTGGCCTTCCGCTCACCGTCACCGACGCCAACAACCGCGTCACCCGCACCGAGTACGACGCGCTCGGCCGCCTGGTCAACGGCTGGTCCGCCGCCCGCTCCTCGGGCAACCAGACTCCGAACGTCAAGATCACCTACCAGATGGCCAAGGCCACCGACAGCGTGACCAAGCCCAGCACGGTGACTGTCGAGACCCTCCGGGACAACGGCACCTACGCCAGGCAGACCACCATCTACGACGGACTCTCGCGCCCCTTCCAGACCCAGGCCGAAGCCCACGGCCGGGGCCGCGTCATCACCGACACCCGCTACGACGACCACGGCCTGGTCAGGGAGCAGACCGGCGGCTACCTGGTCCAGGGCGAGCCGCAGGCCACGCAGTTCAAGCGCAAGTCCGACTCGCTCGTGCCCACCATGAACCGGACCGTGTACGACGGCCTGGAGCGCCCGATCAAGACGACGACGCTCCACAGCGGCAAGGCCGTCTACTCCAACTCGGCCACCTACGGCGACGACTGGACGCTCACCAGCCCGGCCGGCGGCGCCACACCCCCCGTCAAGACCTCGACCGACGCCCTCGGCCGCGTCACCCTGGTCCAGCACTACACCGACAGCGGCCTCAGCCACTGGCGCAGCACCCGGTACTCCTACGACGCCCGTGGCAACCGCCAGCAGGTCAAGGACCCGGCAGGCAACGTATGGACGTACAACTACGACTCCCGCGGCCGGATGACCGACTCCACCGACCCCGATGTCGGCACGTCGTCCTTCACCTACGACGACCTCGACCGCCGCAAAAGCGCCACGGACTCCCGCAACCTCACCACCTTCACGGACTACGACGTGACAGGCCGGGTCAAGGCGGTCCGCGAAGGATCGGCGACCGCGTCCCCGATCATCGAGTACGCGTACGACCCGACGGGCGCACTCGGCCAGTTGTCCTCCACGACCCGCCATGACCGGACCGGCGACTACGTGGACCGGATCACCGGCTACGACACCGACTACCACCCCACGGGCCGCGAGGTCACCATCCCGGACGGTGCGGCGACTGCCGGTCTGGCAGGCAAGTACGCGTACGCCTACACGTACACGCCGACCGGCAAACCGCTGACGGCCACCCTCCCGGCGGTCGGCGGGCTGGCCAAGGAGAAGGTCGTCACCCGCTACGACAGCGACGGCCTGGCCGAGTCCACCTCCGGCCTCAGCTGGTACACGTCCGACGTCACCTACTCCCCGTACGGCGAGGTCCTGCGCACGGTCAGCGGCCCCCAGCCCTACCGCGTGTGGACCACCAACTTCGTCGACGAGCACACCGGACGTGTCCAGCGCAGCGTCTGGGACCGCGAGACCGACGCCTCCCACCGCATCACCGACGCCTACTTCTCCTACGACCGGGCGGGCAACGTCACCTCCGCCGCCCGTCAGCAGATGGACGGCACCGTCGGCACGACCGACAACCAGTGCTTCACCTACGACCAACTCGGCGAACTCGTCCACGCCTGGACATCCAACGTCGCCATCGACACGGTGGCGAGCGGCGGTAAGGGGTGCAGGTCTGCCTCCGGCACCAACTGGGGCTACCGCGCGGACGGTCAGACCTCCGCCGGTCCCATCGCCGAGGCCGCCGACTCCGCCACGGACACCACGGCCCCGGACAGTGACCTGACGGCTTCCCTGTCCAGGACGGCCCCTGCCTCGGGCACGGTCTCCACCGGCTCCACGGCCTACTGGGACGCCTACACGTTCGACGTCACCGGCAACCGCACGTCGCTGACCGAGCACGCGTCCGGTGCGACGGCCGCGACGGCGACCACCGCCTACGGGTACGGCACCACCAACACGACAACCCGCCCCCACCTCCTCACCTCCCGCACGGTCACCAAGCCCAACACCACCCCCGTCACCAGCAGCTACGCCTACGACGCCGCAGGCAACACCACCGCCCGCCCGGGTGCCGTCACCGGCCAGTCCCTCGTCTGGACGGCCCAGGGCAAGCTCGCCACCGCCTCCGACGGCAACGAGAACCCCGCGGCCATCACCGGCCTGGGCGGCTTCTGCCTCGACGTCCGCAACGCGGCCACGGCCGACGGCACGGTGATCCAGATCTCCACCTGCAACAGCGGCGACGCCCAGAAGTGGACGCTGGGCCTGGGCGGCCAGCTCAAGGCGCTCGGCAAATGCGCTACGGCCGTCGGAACCGCCGACAGCGGCGCGGTCCAGCTCTCCACCTGCAACAGCTCCGACGCCCAGAAGTGGACGCTCGGCGCGAACGGCAGCCTCAAGAACACGGCCTCCGCCCGCTGCCTGGACATCCCCGGCTCCAGCCCGGCTTCCGGCACCGCCCTCCAGATCGCCACCTGCGCCAACTCCACCGACCAGCGCTGGACCCTCACCGACCGCACCGACTACGTCTACGACGCGAGCGGCAACCGCCTCCTGGAGCGCACGAAGTCCGGCGCCACGCTCTTCCTCGGCGAAACCGAGGTGACCACCAACACCGCCGGCACGATCACCCGCGCGGTCCGCGCCTACGCCCACCCGGGCGCCCCGACGGTCGTCCGCACGACCGCAGGCACGGCCACCGGCCACAAACTCACCATCCTGCTCAACGACCCCCTCGGCACGGCCACCACCGCCGTCGAGGAATCCGCGGGCCAGCCTCTGACGCGTCGCGCTTTCAAGCCGTACGGCGAATCCCGGGGCACGCCGGCCACGGCCTGGCCAAACCGTCACACTTATCTGGGTGTCGGTATTGATGACACGGCTACGACTGGGCTCACTCATATCGGGGCTCGGGAGTACGACCAGTCGACGGGGCGCTTTGTCTCTGCGGACCCGATCATGGACATCGCCGATCCGCTCCAGATGAACGGGTACGCGTACTCCAACAACAGCCCGGTCTCCCATTCCGATCCGACGGGTCTGTGGATCGATGACGGCACGGGTCACAGCGAGTCGCGCGGCGGACCTTCTGGCTCCGAGAGCACGGCTTCTGATGACGCTGCAGGCGGGAACGGATCTGGCAGTGGCGGCAACACCACTGGGGCCGAACGTAATGGAGGCAGGACGAACCTCGGAAACTGCCTGTCGATGCAGTCGAACGCGCATGATGCAGCGGTTTGCACCACCGGGTTTGCTGCTGCGAGCTGGGCACAGAAGAATGGTATCGCAGGATACGTGACGGTTGATGTCGGCACTGGCGGTAGGGATGCCAACATGATTCCGGGTGCTAAGGCGGATGGCTTGGGGGGTAAGGGGCATGCGGATGTGATCTTTTGGGCGAATGGAGAGGTCTACATCTGGGAAGTGAAGCCAAACGCCAGTAAGTTCGCGACGAATTCCAAGCAACACCAGTACTCGTTCGTGAAGGGACCTGAACAGCTTGCTCGCTACATTAACAAGCTGGAGACGTTCTTGGAGGGGCAAGGAGACGATCGAGTCGTCGACGCGGGCCCAGCGCTTTCTTCCGGGAGTTTTATGTACCGGGTGAACAAGAAGGGCAGAGTGTGGTCCGACCAGGACTATGCAGGGATGCGTTACTACGGAACCGACAGTGACAGAAGGAGGCAGGGGTCTGCAGTGCCGAGTCCCAGCCCAGGGGCTAGCCCGAACGCGGAGGTCATTCCTCGCACGTCGAGCCACCCAAATCCTGGTCCTTCGCCGTCGAACACGGGTTTCTACGAGACACTTCCGCCGGGACAGGGGGCGTTCTGGGGTACGGAGACTGCTCAGATTCTGTCTGCATTCGGGGGGTTTGCGATGATGACTCCTGTGGGTCACGGTATCGGCGCCGGGGCCACAATCCTCTACGAACTCGCGGCTTAAGATGTTCTTGAAGGCCTTTGGTCGGCCGCTGAGACATCGGGTGGTTCACGAGAAGCCGCCCCGTGTACTCGCGGGGCCGTCGGTATCGGCGTAGGGGTCGATTCAAGAGTTACCGGGTTCCATTGGAAGATGGGCCTGGTGGGCATCGACGGCATACATTGTGAATGAAGGAGGTCCACGGTGAGCTTGCTGGCGAGTGTGACCCTCGATTCCAGGACGGAAGGCGGGGTGGGAAACGGAATCGCGTCATGGTTCGAGGCTGCCTTCGAAGGGCCGCTGGCCAGGTTCTTGGATCTTGAGCGGCGGGGCTCCGCTACGTCACTGGCTGCAACTCAGATGGGGGAAGGCGAGAAGCGTAAAGAATTCTCGCTACCCTCGGGTGAATGGGGCTCGATGCGTCAGGAGTTGATGATTGGCCCTGAAGTCGCGGATGTACTTGTTACCCGCTCGGATTCGGATCGTCCAGCGGCGCATGTGCATAGTTCAAGTATTCTTGTGAGGCGACCAAACGTCGAAGTCCAGCTTTTGCTGAGTGGAGATGGCATGTCGATGGGTGATGATTCTTCTTTCTCAGCCGACATCGTCAATTTCTTGGTTTCGGCGTTGGATTCGACTAATCCCGCATTCGGTCGGGTCTGTGTAGGCGAGCCTATGAAGGAAAAGACGAACCTAGATACAGTCTTGAGGAAAAAAATTTGGAGGTCTGTTTCCGAGGCGCGGCATTTCCTGCGTGGCTACGCGTGGGTGACGGTGTGCCCTGAGGAACTCACTGAAGAGTTGGGCGGCGCTGGCTCCTTGGAGCGAACCGGTGCTTTTCATCGAGTTTTCCCTCTCGCATCGGGTGGAACCGTGTTGCAGGCGACCGAGACGGTCTCGGGGTACTCGGAGGAGGCAATGCACAGGACGTTCGAGATCCTGGCCCCGGTCCTGCCCTCTGGCCTTCCACGTTTCGACCCGGCAAATCCCATGGTGCGGTTCGTTCCGGAAGACGCCGGTCGATTCGGGCGGCGTCCCAGGTGACTATTGAATTGCGGTGTTCGCGTAGAGTTTCTCTGCTCCGATCCGTATGGCGTAGTGCGTTTCCGGACTACGACTGAGAGTTGGCTCGTTGGTGCTCTTCGCAGTCGGGTGGAAGGTTCCTGCGTCGGTTTGATGTTGAAGGATCTTCACTACTTGGACCACGTGTGGGGAGTCCAGAGCGATCGAGTGGTTCGCCGGAGGAGCTATGAGAGTTGTTCCCGTCGATCATCTGCACAGGCTCATCTGCAGGTCTTGAGTATGCGGATGAGGCTGGAGAACGCGTCGTGGCCGACCGAGAGGATGGATGAAGAGGCGGGGGCTGACGAGTCGGCGAGCAGGACTGTTTCTCTGGTGACGGCTATATGGACGCAGGCCTCGCCTTGGGCGCAGTAGGACGACTTCTGCCAGGTTATGGCGGGCATCTCGGGTTCCTTCACAGGCGGTTGGCGATGTCGTGGATGAGGTTCTGGGACTCCGTCGGGCGGAGGGCGGCGGCCTCCAAACGCTTGAGGAGCAGCCGGTACTGGGCCAGTTGGGCCTCGGAGTCGATGAACCCGGGGCCGTGAGACTGGTCCAGCTGTGCGGTGTCGAGTGTTGGTACGGGGCCGCTCACGTAGTAGACCGACTGGCCCGATCCGGGGTACGAACCCGCGTCGAACGGGATCACGCGGATCGACACGTGCTCGTGCTCGCCCACTTTGATCAAGTGCTGGAGCTGGGCGCGGGTCACGTCCGGGCCGCCGAACTTCATGCGCAGGGCCGCTTCGTGGATCACCGCCCGGTAGGGGACGGCGTGTTCCCGGTAGAGGACGGCCTGGCGTTTGACCCGGAACGAGACACGGTGCTCAATCTCCGGCGGGGACAGTTCGGGGACGGCCTGGCGGTAGATCTCGCGCGCGTGGTCGACGGTCTGGAGCAGGCCGGGGATGTGCATGCTGTGCGCGGCATACAGGCTTGTGCCGTGGGGCTCGATCTCCGCGAGGTCGAGCAGCTTGGGCGGGAGAATGTCCCGGTACTCCTCCCACCAGCCGCGCTTGCGCTCCCCGATCATGGCGACGAGGGCCTCGACGAGCGCCGGGTCCGTGCAGGAGTACGTGCGTGCCATCACCCGTACACGGTCCGCGCTGACGCCGAACCGAGCCACTTCGATGTTGCTCAGCTGCCCGGAGCTGGTGCCCAGCAAGGCAGCCGCCTGAGTGGTGGTCATGCCGGCGCGCTCGCGCAGCTTGCGCAGCTCGACGCCGAGCCGTGTGCGTCGGGCGGTGGGAGCTGCCCTGCCTGCCATGTTAGAAATCTCCCTAAAATGTCCCGAATTGAGGCGTCACCCACACGAGTGGAACTCTAAAGGAATCCGGTCATACGGTGAAAGTAATCCTTGCTCGACCTTAGTCTGGATCCCAGGCGCCCCCGCCCAGAAGCACCCCGCTCGACGGAGCGGCCACGGTCACTGGGCAATGCAACGCGACACAACGCAAGCGAGCACAACGTACCGACACCATCCAACTCCCCTCCGTGATCGGAGACTTCCGATGGCCACCGTATCGCCGTCATCCCCCTCCTGGAGCTACGCCCTCACGCTCCCGCACGATCCCCGCGCACCGGGCATCGCCCGTGCGACCCTGCGCACAGTCCTGGCCGCCCACGACCTCGCCCATCTCACCCCCACCGCCGAACTCCTCGCCTCCGAACTGCTCACCAACGCGCACCTTCACACCAGGGGTCCGTACATGCTCCGCCTCCTCGCCACCGAACCCGACCGACTCCGGGTCGCGGTCTGGGACACGGACCCTCGGGTCCCACCGGGCTTCCGCGATGAGGGAGCCCCCCCTGGTCGTACCGCCGGACGACGCCGAAAGCGGGCGCGGCCTGCACCTCGTACAGGCGTGCGCCGACGCGTGGGGCGTGGTGATGCTGCGGGAGCCGGGGGCGTCGACGGGTGGGAAGCTGCTGTGGGCGGAGTGCGGGCGGACGAGGGTGACCGGATGATCACACGCCCTGTCCGTCTTCCGTGAGCGGCGTCGGCGGTCGCGGCGACGGCGCACGACCTGAGCTACGAAATCGCGTTCGGCCCCCTGCTCCATATATCATGCGTGCTATGGATGGCGGAGGGTACTCGATCGAGATCGAGCCGGAGGTCCGGCTGTGGCTGGAGAACATTCCTGCCCAGCACTACAAGCAGGCCGAACGTGTCGCCGACCTGCTCGCCGAACAGCCCACCACGCTCGACGAACCCCACTCCCGCCACCTGGGTGGCAAGCTCCGCGAGCTGCGTTTCCGGCTCGGTGATGCCCACCAGCGCGTTACCTACTGGCTGGCACCCGACCGACGCGTAGTGCTGCTCACCGTGTTCCGCAAGACGAAGATGCGCGAGCAGTCCGAAGTGGACCGCGCGCACGCCGCTCAGCGGCTGTGCGAAGCCGAGCACCAGGCAGCCGCCGAGCACGACCTCTACAGCCGTGACCTCAAGGAGACTCGATGAATCACAGCCAATGGAGAACCCGTCGGCACCGCCAGCTGATCGGCGAACACCTCGAGGCCGACCCTGAGTACGACCGCGTCTACGAAGAGGCCAGCCTGGCCATGAAGCTGGGCAAGGCCGTCTACGACCGGCGCAAGGAACTCGGGCTGAGCGAGGCCGACCTGGCCGAGCGCCTGCACACCACCACCGACGAGATCGAAGGCATCGAGACCGCCACCGAACTGCCGCCCATCGCCGTCATTATGCGTCTGGCCCGAGCCCTGGACCTCACCGTCGACATGCACCTTGCCCCTGGTGACGAGCCTACTGTCACCATCGTCACCCCGGCCGCCTGAGCCCGGGAGAGGCCATGCACGACGCCCCCACAGCACTTGCCCGCGAGCTGGGTCGACTCGTCCACGACCGGCGCACCGAGCTCGGACTGTCCCAGGCCGAGCTGGCTGGTCGGTGCGGGATGAAACAGCCGCAGATTTCCCGTTTCGAAGCTGGCGGCACGGTCCCCACCCTTCCGCTGCTGCGCCGCCTGGCGCGTGCCCTTGGTGCCGACTTGACCATCAGTCTCACTCCGCACGACGAAGCCGCTTGACGTGGACTTCGAAATCCCGAGAAACCTCCGCGTCGTGGTGTGGGACACCGGCCCTCGGGTCTCGTCCGGTTTCTCGGCAGCGGGAAGGTCGCCCCAGTCTCTGTAGCCGTGCCGTACGCCCGGAAGACTCCGAAGGCAGGCGCGGGCTGCATTAGTACGGGCGTGTGCCGACTCGTGGGGTGTGTCCGCGGGGCGGGAGCCGGGGGCATCGAAGGGCGGGAAGCTGCTGTGGGCCGAGTGCGGGCGGACGTAGGTTCAGCCGTCCAGATCCACCCGCACCGTCAGCAGATTCGTCCCCAGGGTCCGTACGCCTGTGCTGTTGACCTTCGGCAGTGTGCGCAGGCGGGCGATCGGGTCGTCGTCCGGCAGGAGGTGGGCCGTGCCCGAGTGCCATCGCCCCCCGACCCGCACCCGTACCCGCGGGTTCGCCTTGATGTTCCGTATGTACTGGGACTTCTCGCCGAACTCCGAGACCAGCCAGAACTCGTTGCCGACACGGCGTCCGCCGAGCGGGGTGACGCGGGGGAGTCCGGACGTGCGGCCCGTGGTCTCCAGGAGGGTCTGGAAGGGGAGACGGCGCGTGACGGGGTTGCCGATCCGCCGCTGGAAGGCGGTGGCGGCCTTGAATCTGAACTCTCTGAAGCCGGACATCCTGTTCCTGTGCCTCCTGCGCTCGTGTGGTTGCCGCTGCGTGCTCTTGAATGGTCTCCCAGAGAGACGACGGCTGGGCGAGCGGGTGGGCGGTGGCGGGTATGCGCGTGGTGACCTGGAACCTGTGGTGGCGGTTCGGGCCCTGGGAAGCGCGGCAGAAGGCGATTCTGTCCGTCCTGCGGGATCTGCGGCCCGACGTGGTGGGGCTGCAGGAGGTCTGGGAGTGCGACGGAGAGAATCTCGCCGGGTGGCTTGCCGACGAGCTGGGGCTGCACTGGACCTGGGCGCCGTCCGAGGTTCCCGAGCGCTGGCAGCGGCGTATCGGGGGCGAGAAGGTCAACGTCGGCAACGCGGTGCTGAGTCGCTGGCCCGTCGTCGAGAGCGAGGCGATGCGGCTGCCGGCGCCGGACGACCTGGACGACGGGCGTCTTGCCCTGTACGCCCGGCTCGCCGCCCCCGGCCATCACGTGCCCTTCTTCACCACGCACCTCACCTCCGCGCCCCACGCCTCGGCGGTCCGCCGCCGACAGGTCACCGCACTCGCGGAGTTCGTGGCGAAACGCCGTGACGGCACCGCCTTCCCGCCCGTCATCACCGGCGACTTCAACGCCTGGCCCGACTCCGACGAGATCCGTCTGTTCGGTGGCTACAAGACGGCCCCGCCCGTCCCCGGCCAAGTCTTCCTGGACGCCTGGGAGTTGGCCGACCCGGCGGCTCCGTCGGCGACTTGGGACGCCGCCAATCCGTATGTCGCCGCAGGCTTCGGCCCCAGCGTGCGGATCGACTACGTCTTTGTCGGGCCTTCGGGCCGGGGTGGACTCGGGCATGTGCGCAGGGTGGAGCGGGCGGGGCACGGGTCCGTGGGCGGCATCTGGCCGTCCGATCACGCGGCGGTGATGGCGGATCTGGCGTCAGCTTGAGCCGACACCGGCCATGCCCCGGAGAGATCGTCAGCCTGAGCCGACGGCGGCTCACGCTGCGGAGAGATCGTCCGGTTGAGTCGGCTCCGGCCCACCGCCCCACAAGGGATCGTCAGCCTGAGCCGACCCCGGCCTACCGCCCCAGAAAGATCGGGTTCGTGAACGCCGCCAACGCCCCCGGCAGTGGCGCCAGTACCGCTTCGTGTCGTACCTCCGCCCGGACGTACGCCGCGTACTGGGCCGTCGTACGCCACTCCACGACCCCCGCGCCCGCCACCGGCAGGACCGCGCTCGTGAACAGCACGCCCTGGTCCGTGACGAAGCGGACCGTGCAGCGCGGGGCGCCCGACACCTCCAGGCGGACCGTCACCGGGGCCGCCTTGGACACCTTCAACCGGCCCCCGATGTCCGCGTGTTCGCCCTTCGGGCCGGACGCCGTGAAGGAGAGGGTGATTGATTTGGACTCGGCTACGTAGGAACGTCCTGCCCTCAGGCCCTCCTGGATCGCCTCCCGGGTCAGGTCGTCGGCCAGGACCACCGTCTGCGGGACGCCCACCGGGTCGGGGTCGCGGTGGGCGTCGCTGTTGCCCATGGCCGGAATCCACCCCTGGCCGTCCGAGGCGCCCTCCCGCACCGACGCCACCAGCATGCCGTCCCAGTCCGCCAGCGCCACCTCGTCCTCCGGCGAGTACGCGCCGTTCCACACCTCCACCGCGTCCACGTCGTTGAAGCCGAACTTCCAGTTGCAGCCGACGCAGGTGGCATGCGGGTGGGCCGGGACCACCAGGCCCCCGGCGCGGCGGATCTGACGCGCGAACTTGCCGAAGCGGTTGTCACGGGCCCGGTAGCGCCAGTCGACGAACGTCCCCGGATCGACCCCGAGCGCGACCACGTGACCGTTGCGGGTCGTCACCTCCTCGCCCAGCATGACGAGGAGGTCGTCGCCCGCATGGTCGGCCCAATGGGCGTGCGCCGACTGGGTGTTGTGCTCCGAGGAGTTGATGAAGTCCAGGCCCGCCGCCCGCGCCAGGGCCGCGATCTCGGCCGGGGTGCGGCGGCCGTCCGAGTACCAGGAGTGCAGGTGGCAGTCGCCCCGGTACCAGGCGCGGCCCCGCCCCTTCGCGCGCTCCGGCGGGTAGACCGGGTCGACGGCCTCGCCGGGCTCGCCGTAGGTCAGCGTGATGGTGATCTCGTAGGAGAGGCCCTGCGGGGAGACCGTGTACGGGCCCAGCGCGATGTGCCAGGTGCCCGCCTTCACCGGGCCGGGGATGTAGCCGGGCGTCGCGTCGTCCGCGCGGACGAAGAACTCCGTGCGCGCCCCGCCCGACCAGCCCCGGAAGCCCTTGCCGCCCAGTTCGGTGCCGCGCTGGTCGAAGACACCGATGTCGAGCGCGTTGCCCGCGGTGCCGGCCGGGACGGTCGGGCGGTCGTAGCTGTACGAGACCCTCAACTCCCGCACCCCGTGCGGGATTTCGACGGGCAGATAGACGAAGTCGGGGGAGCCGGTGGGCAGTGTGCCCCGTACCGTCTTCGTCTCTGTGCGGTCGGCGGTGCCGGCATTTCCGTCCGCCGCCTCGGCCGGAGTGCCGTGGGAGAAGGTCACGCTTCCCAACGTAAGCGCGGCGGCGGCTCCCGTCACGAACAGGGCGCGTCTGGCCAGGGCGTTTTCCGTGCCGGTCGCGTGGTCGTCTTCGCACATGCTGCTGCTCCCAGGGTGTCGGGGTGTGACGTGGGTGACGCAGTGGTGGCGCGTACCACTTTCATAGTCACTGTCGTGCCCGGGAGTGAACTCCCGTACAAGACAGGGAGATCGGCGTCTTTCGAGCACGCAGCACACCATGTGCTCCGAACAGTGGCCCGAGTGACGTTCGACCGATGCCGACCGGTCGGTATGGACAGGTGGGGCGCCGCCCGGTACAGATATGGACATGCGCCTAGCCGTCACGATCTTCCTCACCGACGAGACGATCACCCCGACCCGACTCGCCCGTGAGCTGGAACAGCGCGGGTTCGCCGGGCTGTACCTGCCCGAGCACACACACATACCGGTCGAGCGGACCACCCCGTACCCGATGGGCGGCGACCTGCCGCCCGAGTACGGCCGTACGCTCGACCCCTTCGTCGCGCTCGGCCAGGCCGCCGCCGTCACCGAGCGGCTCGGCCTCGGCACGGGCATCACGCTCGTCGCCCAGCACGACCCGATCGACCTCGCCAAGCAGATCGCGACCCTGGACCACCTCTCCGGCGGACGCTTCACCCTCGGCCTCGGCTACGGTTGGAACGTCGAGGAGGCCGCCGACCACGGTGTGGAGTGGCGTACGCGGCGCGAGCTGACCCGGGACCGGATGGCGCTGATGCGCGCCCTGTGGGCGGACGAACCGACCGCGTACGAGGGCGAGTTCGGGAGTGTGCGGGCGAGCAGCGCGTACCCCAAGCCGGTACAGAAGCCGCGCGGCCCGGTCGTCGGCCCCCGCACCCTCGTCGGCGGAGCGGCCGGGCCGAAACTGTTCGCCCACATCAGCGAGTACGCCGACGGCTGGCTGCCGATCGGTGGGCGCGGCCTGTCCGAGTCGCTGCCCGTACTGCGGTCGGTGTGGGCGGACGCGGGCCGCGACCCGGCCGCCCTCCAGGTCGTCCCGTACGCGGTCCAGCCCACCCCTGGCAAGCTCGCCCACTATGCGGAGCTGGGCATCGAGGAGACCGTGGTGCAGCTCCCGCCGGCCGGGGAGGCGGAGGTGCTGGGCCTGCTGGACGGGTACGCCCCGTACCTGTAGCTCGGCGCTGGTTCACCGCCGGCTCGGCGGACCGCGCGGGCTCCGTGGGCGATGGCCGCCAGTTCCGCCCTGTAACGTTCGGCTGCCCGAACGGACAGGGCGGCCCCTGCGGGACCTGATCACATCGATCGTATGCTCGAAGGATGACGACTCCCGAGACCTCCGGAACCGGCCCCACCGTGCGCCCCGGCGGCGCCACCGGCCCGACCGAGAACTCCATGCGTCGCGCCCTCAAACGCGCCCGGGACGGTGTCGCCCTCGACGTCGGCGAGGCGGCGGTGCTGCTCCAGGCCCGCGGGGAGGCCCTCGACGACCTCACCGCGTCGGCGGCCCGAGTACGGGACGCCGGCCTGGAGGCGGCGGGGCGCCCAGGCGTCATCACGTACTCGAAGAGCGTCTTCATCCCCCTGACCCGCCTCTGCCGGGACAAGTGCCACTACTGCACGTTCGTGACCGTGCCCGGCAAGCTCCGCCGGGCCGGACACGGCATGTTCATGTCCCCGGACGAGGTGCTCGACATCGCGCGGCGCGGTGCCGCGCTCGGCTGCAAGGAAGCACTGATCACCCTCGGCGACAAGCCCGAGGACCGCTGGCCGGAGGCGCGCGAGTGGCTCGACGCGCACGGTTACGACGACACGATCGCGTACGTCCGCGCCATCTCGATCCGCATCCTGGAGGAGACGGGCCTGCTGCCCCACCTCAACCCGGGCGTGATGTCCTGGACGGACTTCCAGCGTCTGAAGCCCGTCGCCCCGAGCATGGGCATGATGCTGGAGACGACGGCGACGCGTCTGTGGTCCGAGCCGGGCGGCCCGCACTACGGCTCCCCGGACAAGGAACCCGCCGTACGGCTAAGGGTGTTGGAGGACGCGGGCCGGTCGTCCGTCCCCTTCACCTCGGGCCTGTTGATCGGGATCGGCGAGACGTACGAGGAGCGGGCGGAGTCCCTCTTCGCACTCCGTCGCGTCTCCCGCGCCTACCACTCCGTCCAGGAGCTGATCATCCAGAACTTCCGCGCCAAGCCGGACACCGCGATGCGCGGAATGCCGGACGCGGAACTGGACGAACTCGTCGCGACGGTGGCGGTGGCCCGCCACATCATGGGCCCGAGCGCCTGCCTCCAGGCCCCGCCCAACCTCGTCGACTCCGAGTACGAGCGGCTGATCGGCGCCGGCATCGACGACTGGGGCGGGGTCTCCCCGCTCACCATCGACCACGTCAACCCGGAACGCCCCTGGCCCCAGATCGACGAACTGGCCGCGAAATCGGCGGCAGTCGGCTTCCAGATGCGCGAACGCCTCTGCGTCTACCCGGAGTTCGTCCAGCGCGGCGAGCCCTGGCTCGACCCGCGGCTGCTCCCGCACGTCCGGGCCCTCGCCGACCCGGAGACGGGCCTCGCGCGCGAGGACGCGGTCGTCGAGGGCCACCCGTGGCAGGAACCGGAGGAGGCGTTCGTCGCCTCCGGCCGCACCGACCTGCACACCACGATCGACACCGACGGCCGTACGTCCGACCGGCGCGACGACTTCGACGAGGTGTACGGCGACTGGGGTGCCCTGCGCGAGGCGGCGGCGCCCGGGATGGTGCCGGAGCGCATCGACACGGACGTACGTCAGGCGCTGCGCACGGCGGCCGACGACCCGACGAAGCTGACGGACGACGAGGCGCTGGCGTTGTTCCACGCGGACGGGCCGGCACTGGACGCGCTGTGCCAAGTCGCCGACGAGGTAAGGAAGTCGGCGGTCGGTGACGACGTCACCTACATCGTCACCCGGAACATCAACTTCACCAACGTCTGCTACACCGGCTGCCGATTCTGCGCCTTCGCCCAGCGCCGCACCGACGCCGACGCCTACACCCTGTCCCTGGACCAGGTGGCCGACCGCGCCCAACAGGCCTGGGACGTCGGGGCGGTCGAGGTCTGTATGCAGGGCGGCATCCACCCCGACCTGCCCGGCACCGCCTACTTCGACATCGCGCGCGCGGTGAAGGAGAAGGTCCCCGGCATGCACGTACACGCCTTCTCGCCCATGGAGGTGGTGAACGGTGCGACCCGCACCGGGATGTCGATCCGCGAGTGGCTGACCGCCGCGAAGGAAGCCGGCCTCGACACGATCCCGGGCACGGCGGCGGAGATCCTCGACGACGAGGTCCGCTGGGTCCTCACCAAGGGAAAGCTGCCGACGGCCACCTGGATCGAGGTCGTGACGACGGCCCACGAGCTCGGCATCCGCTCCTCGTCGACGATGATGTACGGCCACGTCGACCAGCCCCGCCACTGGCTCGGGCACTTCCGCACCCTGGCCCGCATCCAGCAACAGACGGGCGGCTTCACGGAGTTCGTCACCCTCCCCTTCATCCACACCAACGCCCCGGTGTACCTCGCGGGCATCGCGCGCCCCGGCCCGACGATGCGCGACAACCGGGCGGTCATCGCCATGGCCCGCCTTCTCCTGCACACCCACATCCCCAACATCCAGACCAGCTGGGTCAAGTTGGGCACGGAGGGTGCGGCGGAGATGCTTCGCTCGGGTGCGAACGACCTGGGCGGCACGCTGATGGAGGAGACGATCTCGCGTATGGCGGGGTCGAGTTACGGGTCGTACAAGTCGGTCAAGGACCTGATCGCGGTCGCGGAGGCGGCGGGGCGGCCGGCGAAGCCCCGGACCACCCTGTACGGCGAGGTCTCGGAGGAACGGCAGCAGGCTGCGGCTCTGTCGGACGGTCATCTGCCGGAGCTGCTGCCTGTGCTGGAGTGAGGGCGGTGCAGGAAGCATGAGGGCGAAGCAGGACACGTGACGCCGATGGTGCTTCCGCCTCGCCCCGGCATTCCCCGGACAAGCGTCCCGGCACCGGCCGCTCGGGCCGCCATGTGTGCTCCGCGTGCTCTGTGTCCTATTGGGGCTGGAGGAGTTGGTCGACGGGTGCGTAGTCGTCGGTGAGTGGTCGGGCGTCGCCGATCCAGGAGGTCAGGCCGTCGCCGGTGGCGATTCTCCAGCTGGTCTGCCGGGCATCCAGCGCCTTCTGGGCCGCGCGTAGGTCGACAGGGCGGTCGGAGGCGAGCACCACCATGTTGCCGCCCCCGGAGGCGGAGGAGGGGACGAGACCGATGTCGCCGGGTTCGCCGACCAGGGCGACGTGCTCGAAGACCTCGTCGAGGGTGGCTGCTTCGGCACGTGCGAAGGCCAGAGCACCGTGGTCGATGAGGTTGGCGACGTACAGGCCGTCCTCGTCGAGCACCCGCCGTACGTCGGTCATCGCCTCCACCGTGGTGAGGTGCCACGGCACGCTGACACCGCCGAAGGCGTCGCCCACGACGAGATCACGACTGCCGTCGTCCAGTCGCCGCAGGCCGAGCCTGCCGTCCTCGGCGCGTACGTCGATACCCGCTCCTGATCGCAGACCGAGCCGGTCGCGGTTGATGCGTACGACGCCGCTGTCGATCTCCGACACGAGGCTGCGCGTCCCGGGCCGCGTGGCCGCGAGGTAACGGGGAAAGGTGAGCCCGCCGCCGCCCAGGTGGTGGGCGACAAGCGGCTCACCCTCGGGAAAGGCCGCATCGACCACCGACACGATGCCCCGCACGTACTCGAAATCCAGGAAGGTCGGGTCGTCGACGTCGACGTACGAGTGCCGCAGTCCGTCCAGGACGAGTGTCCGGCCGCCGTCCCGGTCGGGGTCCGCGACGACCCGTGCGCAGTGGTACTTGGTCTCCGTGTCGCAGCGACCGGGCGCGACCGTGGTGGCGAGGCCGCCGGCAACGACCACGAGTGCCAGGGCAGGGGTGCCGCTCCACCCGCGAGTTCGCCACTCGACCAGCGCCGCGCCCACCACCAGCAGCGCCCCGAGGCCGATCAGGATGCCGCTGACCGGCAACCGCGACACCAGGACGAAGCCGGTGAGGACGGTGCCGACGATGGCACCGACAGTGCCGACACCGGACAGCCCGCCGACAACCGTTCCGGTCTCGGCGAGGCTGGTGAGACGCAGCTTCGTGACGATCGGCGTCACCGCGGACAGCAGCGCGCCCGGCACGAGGATCGTCAGCGACGCGATGAGCAGGAGTATCGCCGGTGCCCATTCCGCGGTCATGCGCAGCACGGCGGGGGTGAACGCCACCACCGCTCCCGACACCCCGAGCGAGGGGCCGATGAGCCGGCGCGGATCGACCTGGTCGGCGATACGCCCACCCAGCCAGGAGCCGAAGGCGATCGCGGTGAGGGCGATGCCGATCACCGTGGTGCTGGTCTCAAGGGTGAGACCGAGATAGGGAGCCAGCAGCCGCAGAGCGACGATCTCGACAACGAGGACCGCGGCCGAGGACCCGAACACGAGCGCGGCAGCGACACGGGGACCCATGCCGTAGCCGTGAGGCGTGCCCCCGGCGACAGGCGTGGACGACGATTCGGTCACGGCCGACATCCTCGCACGCGCCCCACCCACAGCCGCGAGTTGAGGAAATCCACCGGTCGCCTCCACCCCGGGTACTGCGCAACGGCCTTTCCTCTCACTTGTCTTCCCCTCTCTCCCTCTCCCTCACCTCTCCCTGCGCTGTGGTTCGATGTGCCGATGGACGGTCAAACAGGCGCGGGCCAGGAGGCGCTCTACCGCGCGCTCGACGAGACGGTGTCACGTCTGTACGGCGAAGGCCGGTTGGCCGACGCGCTGAAAGCGGTGGAGGACGAGGCTCCCCGGATCCCCTCGCGTCGGGCGGACACCGCACACCTGGCGGCCTGTCTGCTGACGCTCACCGGGCGGCCCGAGGACGCGCTGGCGGAGCTGAACACCGCGCTCGCCGACGGTGCCTGGTGGAGCCCCGCGATCCTTGTCGATGACGACGACCTGGCGGCCGTCCGTGACCTTGCGGGGTTCGCCCCGCTGCTGCGCGAGTCGACGGCCCGGCACGCGACGGCCACCGGAGTTCCTCTTCCCCCGGTCGTACGCCGGCCGCACGGCATCCCCCGAGGTGTCCTGGTCGCCCTGCACGGCGCCGACCAGGACGCCGCTCTGGCCGCGGAGCAGTGGGCAGCCGCGGTGGACGCGGGACTTGTCCTCGTCGCCGTCGACTCCTCCCAGCGGTCGACCCCGCTCTACCGCAGCTGGCCCGACACCGGCCTCGCCCTCCGGGACATCACCGCCGCCCTCGCCGAACTGGACGAGGCCGACCGCGCCCTGCCGCTCCTCGCGGCGGGCTTCTCCGCGGGCGCCCGAGTGGCCGTCCTGTGGGCCCTGTCCGATGCGTCCGACGTAGCGGTACGGCCCTCCGGATTCCTGGCGGTGGGCCCGGCCCTCACACCGGCGCACCTCGACGGGGAACGGCGCGTGAGGGCCGCGGAGGGTGCGGTGCGCGGCCGGATCTTGGTGGGGGAGCAGGACGACGACGTCACCCCCGAGGTGTTCGACGCCCACGCGGTGCTCGCTGACGCGGGCGCGGACGTCACGCTGGAGACCATCCCCGGCGTGGGTCACGAGTTTCCTGCGGACTTCGGCCGTCGCCTCCCGGGCCTGCTGGAGTCCTTGCTGGTGGCTTGAGTTCGTCCTTGTCGGGCGGGGCGCTGAGGGTCGTCGGCCTCTCCGAACGTGGCTACCGGCTGTGACCTCTCCGAACGTGGCTACCGGCTGTCTGCTTTCGCCACAGGGGCGTTCGCCCGCCCCCGCCCCGCACCGTCCTGCCGCTCGACCGGCCCTCAACCGCCCGGCGTCTCACCGGCCTTGTCCACCACCCCCGTGCCGAGCAACGCCTTCTCGTCCGAGCCGAGGTAGGTGAGGGACCCCTTGTCGAACACCCAGGTCTCGTGATCGTCGCGGTCCTTGAAACGCAGGCCGATGCCCGGGCGGCCGGCCAGGTCCTTGGCGTTCTCGACCACCGAGACGCCCGGGATCTTCGCGGCGGCACGGTAGAGCGCGGCGTTCACCTCGGGGAGGAGGGTCGCGGTGGCGAGCATGTCGCCGATCAGTTCCAGTGCCTGGCCCCGGTCGGCCGAGCCCCCGTCGCCTGTGTCGGCGTAGATCTTCTTGAGCAGTGCGTCGGGGTCGGTGGGCAGTGCCTCCAGTTCGCGGTACGTGGTGACGTTCGGGTCGGCGCTCAGCCGCATGTCCTGGGCGACGCCCTTGGGAGCCCGGTCTCCCGGGAGGTTCGGGCCCGACAGCACCGTGGTCCGGGCCAGTCCGAGGCGCTTGCCGTTGACGGCGGTCCAGTCCGAGCGGCGGTAGATCTGGGTGCCGCTGTCCGGCACCTCCGTGATCTCCAGGGAGCCCTCGACGCTGACATAGACGTACTGGTCGTCGTGGACGGTGACGGCCTCCTTCGCGGCGGCGACCGTGGCGATGCGGTTCAGGAGGTCGACCGCCTTCTGATCGGGCGTGGGGGACCTGGACACGACGGCGCCGACGACGACCGCGCCGGCGACCACGACGGCCGTGGCAGGGGGTACGGCGATCATGGCGAACCGGCGACGGCGACGGCGACGGGGGCGGGGGCGGGGGCGGGGGCGGGGGCGAAGACGGGGTGCGGGCTCGGGCGAGCCGAGTGCCGCCGTGGTCTCCGCGGTTCCCGCAGTTCCCGCAGTTCCCGCGGTGTCCAGGGTGCCCTGGGCGTCCCGGACTTTCTGGGTGAGCTCTCGCATCAGATGGTTCCTCAGCAGGTCATGGCGGTCGCTCGGCAGGACCGGTTCCCCCGGGCTCGGCAGCAGCCTGGCCAACTCCTCGTGCTCTTCGCGTTCCACGGGGTTCATCGGCGTTTCTCCTGTGTCGACCGGGCCGCTTCCGGGCGGCCACCCGGTACCTGTCCGGTACGAGGGCGGAGTCTCGGTTTTTTCGCGAGAGGTGCTGAGAGGGAGCCAACATCCGCTGGTACGAGGGCACTTGGCGCCACCGGGCTCTTCGGTGGCCGCCTGTCGGCCGCCCGCCTGGCCAGCTCCGCCTCCGACAGGCGCCGAAGGCGTTCCCTGGCCCGGGCGAGCCGTGACCGAACGGTGCTGGCAGGTACGCCGAGGGCCTCGCCAGCGGCGGCGTAGCTCAACCCCGACCAGACGCACAGGGCGAACACCTCGCGCTCGGGTCTGCGGAGCCGGCCGAGCGCGATGCGGGCGGCGGCGAGCCGTTCGGCGTCCTCCATGCGCCCGACGAGGCCGTCCGCGAAATCGGGCACCGTGCCGAGATCCGCCGGGCGGTCCGGGAGCCGGGCGAGGGCGGCGCTGTGCCGGCGGGCGGCCCGGCGGGTGTTGCGCAGGACGTTGGTACTGATGCCGTAGAGCCAGGGCCGCAGGCCGTCGCCCGCCGAAATCCCGCCCGCGCCCCCGGAAATCGCGCCCGCGCCCCCGGAGATTCCGCCCGCGTCCTCGCTCGCGGGGCCCCCGTTGTCCCCACCCGCGTCCTCGGGGCTCCCTTCGTCCCCGTCGGACGCCGTGGCCCCGGGTCTCAGCTTCTCCCGGAGTCGCCATGCCTCCAGGAAGGTCAGGGACACCACGTCCTCCGCGAGCCCCCGGTCCCCGGTCAGCCGGGCGGCATGGCCGTACACGGCGCGGGCGTGGGCACCGAACAGCTCGGCGAAGGCCTCGGGGTCACCGGCCCGTATCCGGTCACGCAGGGAAAGTTCCACGACCAGCCCTGTCCGCCCGGCGCCCCTCGTCTCCGAGATTCTCTGTGACGGTGCTCACGCCCGTGCCGGATCCGCGCGGAAGGGCGGGAACCCGAGGCGGTTCACCTCATCGTGGTCACCGTGGGGTCCGCCCGCTTCAGTACCCCACCCGGAACGTGGCGTCCTGCCGCTCACCAGTCGTGGAGATCGGGTCGATCCGCAGCACGTAGCCCGCGTGCCGGATGTACCGCGTCGGGTTGTTGTACGACCGGAAGGACGCCCACGAACTGTCCGCCAGCCCGGCCGTACGGTAGAACGTCGCGTCGCCCGCGAAGGTCGACGTGCCGTCGTTGACGTCGAGTTGGAGGGCGTAGCTGTAGTGCCGGAGGTAGCGGGTCGGGTAGTTGACCGACTGGAAGGAGACCCCGGCGCTGTCGGCCAGACCGGGGACGAGCTTCCACTCCGAGTCGGTGTACAGGTCGAAGGGGTACTCGTCGATGCGGGCCTTGTAGTCGGCGTGGCGGACGTAACGGGAGGGGTAGTTGTACGACTTGAGGCGGTTCCAGGCAGGGGAGCCCCACTTGGTGAGCAGGTTGTTGTACTCGGCCGTAGTGATCGTCGCGATGCCGCAGTGCTTGGAGTTGACCGGCTGGGTGTACGTCTTCTGGTCCAGCGCGGTCCAGGTGCCCGAGGCCAGGTTGCTGGTCTGCCAGGCGTAGAAGACGCCGTTCGGCGTGTAGGTGTCGCCCCAGAGGTACCAGGTGTTCGACGTCAGTGACTTGAACACGGTCGGGGCCTCGGTGCCGCCGTGCGCCACGCCCGCGCTGTACTCGGTGAAGCTGCCCGGGTCGAGGGACGTGGAACGCGCCGACACCAGCGTCTGGTTCTTCTTGTAGAACAGGTAGTTGTAGCCGTTGACGCCGACGGCCATGTTCCCGTCGATCACGTCGTACCCGGGGTCGAAGAAGACCTGTGGGCTCGATGCCGTGACGAAGTCTCTCGTGTAGTTGACCATGATCACGTTGTGGCCGCTGGAGTTGACCGACGAGTAGATCACCGCGTACTGGCCCCGCCCGGCGTCCCAGAACGCCTCGGGCGCCCAGCTGTGGGTGGTCATGTCGTGGAGTTTCAGGCGCCGGTAGCCCGTGAAGGTGCGCAGGTCGGCGGAGTCCCAGACGTGGATGTACTGGCTGTTGTACGACCAGTCCGTGCCCTTGAGGTCGGTGGCGATGACGACGAACGTGCCGTCCTGCTTGCGCATGAGGAACGGGTCGCGCAGGCCGAGGGCGCCCGCGGTGGGGGTGACCACGGGGTTGTTCTGGTTCAGCGGCGTCCAGTTGAGCGAGTCGGTGCTGACGGCCAGGTGGAGGCCGTAGTCGGTGCCCAGCCCGAGGCTCGTCGACTCGGTGAAGTAGCACATCACGTACGCCGAGTCCGCCGCGTGGGCGGTGCCGGCGCCGAGGGTCAGGACGCCGGACGCGGCGAGAGGAGCGGTGGCGGCCATGCCGAGGAAGAGACGGCGGGACGGCTGGGGTCTTGCGCTCATCTTTGTCTCCAAGCGGGTGCTGGCGAGGGGGTGGATGCGGGTCCAGGAGTGGAGTGAGCGGCTGCGCGACCCGTGTGTGGGGGAGGGGGAACGGGGTGAACGGGGACGTGGAACGCGCAGCCCAGGCAAGCGAAATGGCCGAAATTTCGAACTAGGTTCGGAAAGTCGATCAGAAGGTAGATCGCCCCACCCTGCTCGTCAATCACTCTGGCGAGGCTGTGGGGATTCTTTGCGCACAACCCTCTGTAGGCGTCGTGAGTCACCTGGGGGTGTTGAAACCGCTTGCCCCTCACGGAGGTTGTGCAATGTCCTCTCAGCGCGTCAGCCGCAAGTCGCTACGTGTGGCCTCGGCCCTGACCCTGCTCACTGCCGGGCTGACCGCCCTGATCGCGCAGCCCGCCTCCGCCGCGGTACCGGAGGCCCGGGTGGTGCTCGGCTACACAGGCGAATTCTTCTACGATGCCGCGCCCGGTCAGACCAACAAGCTGACCGTCACAACGTCGGGGACCAACGGCTGGAGATACACCTACGTCATCGACGACGTGGTCCCGGTCGACATCGCCATGAGCGATGGTCACTGCACCCGCCCTGACAGTGCGGACCTCACCAGGGTCTCCTGCACGAACATCTTCGAGCGCGGGGGCGATGGGTTGTCCATGGATCTCGGCGACGGCAACGACACGATCACCGCCAACAACACCACCGGCCAGACCAACTACCAGGTTGAGATCGAACTGGGCCCCGGAAATGACAGGGCGGCCGAGATCGGCAGTGTCGGCGGCAACTACATCCAGGGCGGCAAGGGCGACGACACCGTCACGGCGGGTTCCGACTCATCCGTCGACGCCGGGGACGGCAACGACACCGTCCACATCGGTGCCCAGTCCTGGGTGAGGGGCCAGAACGGCGTCGACAAGCTCTACGCCGACGGCGTCGACAGCCATGCCGACGGGGGCACGGGCAACGACTTCGTCTACGGCGGCGCGGGCCACCAGACCCTGTGGGGCGGGGACGCCAACGACACGGTGCGCGGCGGCACCGGAGACGACACGATCTACGGCGGCCCCGGCAACGACATCCTCTACGGCAACAGCGGCAACGACACGATCCAGGGCAACAGCGGCAACGACAAGGTCTACGGCGGCCCCGGCAAGGACACTCTCACGGGCGGCCCCGGCCGCAACGTCGTCCGCCAGGACTGACACCGGCATCCCGCCCGCCCGACGCCCGGCCCCCGTCCCGCCGGGGACGGACCCCGCACCGGAGTACGATGATCCGACCCCCGGCGGAGGACCCGGCGGCGGGTTCCGTTGCTGAGGAGATGCGTGACCGTGGCTGCCCGACGGCTTCCCTCATCGGTCTGGGTCACCGGTCTGACCTTGGGCGCGGTCGCCGCGGTCACCGTACTGGCGGTGAAGGCCGAGCAGGGTCCGCAGCCCCACGCCACCGCCGCCGCCAAACCCAGCGCGTCGGCCTCGGCGAAGCCCTCCGCCAAGCCCAGCCAGGCCGCCGAGGCGGCCGTGCCGGACGGCTCGGGGACCGGACGGCGGGTCGTCTACTCGCTCGGCCAGAAGCGGGTCTGGCTCATCGACGCGAGCGACCAGTCCCGCCGCACGTTCGCGGTGTGGCCGGGCTCGGTGAGCCCGGACCCGGGGACGTACACGGTGTCCAAGCGCACCGACGCCCTCACGGGCTCGGACGGCGTCCAGATCGAGCACGTCGTGTATTTCGCCGCCAAGTCCGGGGTGAACATCGCGTTCTCCAACGCGCTCGACGGCTCGTCGCCTCCGCCGGTGTCGGGGACACAGACCGGCGGTATCCGGATGAAGGTCGCGGACGGGGACGCTGTCTGGGCCTTCGGCTCCGCGGGGACCACGGTCACGGTGGTCGAATAGCCGACGGCTGCTGCCGCGGTCGCGGGTCCCCTCACCTCTGCGGCGGGCGGGCCCGACCGGCACGGACAACGACGGTTTCGCTCCCGCCTGTTACGCGGAGAAGAAGCGACTGTCCTGACCGGATTCCGGGGTCGGATTCCGGGGTCGATCCTGGTGCCGGATTCCGGGAACGGGCCCATTCCCATTCCCGTTCCCGGAGAGACGCGGGTGTGTTCCTCAGTCGGTGGACTTCGCGGCGGAGGCCGGTGAGGGCGCGCCCATCGGCAGGTGGATCACCAGCAGCACCACCCCGCTCAGCGTGAACACGCGCGTCGCCGCGTCCAGCCCGTTCCAGTCGTCCGACTGCCACATGGCGAACCACTCGCCGCCGATCGCGATGAAACCGGCGCCGAACAGCAGCATCAGCATCAGCAGGCCGTACGTCGAGATGCGCCGTGCCTGTTCGAGGTCGCGGCGGACCCACAGCCAGGTGGCGCCGATGAGGACGCACGCGGCGAGCGTCTCCCACACGATGATCGCCACGTACGCGGTGTCCTGGAGGCCCTCGGACGTGATGGCCCGCCACATCAGATCGTCGTCCTTGAACGTGGTGTCCATCGCGAGGACATGGCGCACGAACTGCTGGTTCGAGTCGAAGTCGGTGATGTTGCCGAGCGCCACCAGGGCGATGTAGAGCGCGACCGTCGCCGTCAGCAGGGTCGCGGCGAGGGTGAGCGCGGTGTGGGAGGGCCGGGCGGTACGGGTGGGGTGGGGGGTACCTGTCGTGGTCATGAGGTAACCCTATGGAACGGCCCGGTCGCCGTCTCCCCGCCCCTGCCCGGGAGTTGAGCCAGACTGAAGGGCGCCCCGACCAGGCACCCCCAGACAGGCCACGACACGAGGAGACGTACGGATGGCTCAGGCCCCGCGGCAGTCGATGCGGCAGCTGATCGAGCAGCGCAGACACGCCGGGTTCGTCGCCCGGCTCGCCGAACGGGCCGCGTTCCGAGCCAACTTCGATCTGCCGCCGGACGACGAACGCCACCGCTTCCGCTTCCATGTGCACGGCAACGCCGGCGTCGGGAAGACCTTCCTGGTACGGGAGTTGGAGAAGCAGGCCAAGGAACGCGGCGCGCTCACCGCGTACGTCGACGAGGGCGCCGGCAGCGTCCCGGAGGCACTGGTGGTGATGTGCCGTCAGTTCGCGGCCCAGGGGCGGCGGTTCAAGGAGCTGGAACGGCTGCTCGCGGCCCACCGGGAGCGACGGCACGAGGCGGAGTCCGCCGTCGCGAGCCTCGAACCGCAGCCCGAGGGCCCTTCGGCCGGCAGTCTGACGGCCGCCCGGATCGGCCTCGTCGGCGCCGGACTCATCCCGGTCGTCGGACCGTTCGCCGGCGCCCTCGACGCCGACCGGATCGCCCAGGGCGCCGACCGGGTACGGGCCGGGATCGCCGCCCGGCTGCGCAACCAGGACGACGTACAGCTCGTCCTGGCGCCCGAGCGCGCCCTCACCCCGGTGCTGCTCGCCGAGCTGGACGACATCTGCGCCGCCGTGCCCTGGATCGTCCTGTTCCTCGACACGTACGAGCGCACCGGCCCGTTCCTCGACGGCTGGCTGCACGACATCATGACCACCGATCGCTACGGCGACCTCTCCTTCCCCGCCAACCTCGTCCTCGTCACCGCAGGTCAACGCCCCTTCGACACCGGGCGCTGGGGCGGCTTCGCCGACTTCGTGACCGAGGTGCCGCTCGGACCGTTCACCGAGGCCGAGACGCGTGGACTGCTCGCGGACAAGGGGGTGACGGACGAGCCGGTCGTCGCGGAGGTGCTGCGGCTCACCGGCGGGCTGCCGGTGCTGGTGTCGACCCTCGCCGAGGCCCGCCCCACCGACCCGGACGGCATCGGCGACCCGAGCGCGACCGCCGTAGGACGGTTCCTCAAGTGGGAGACCGACCCGGTACGCCAGGCCGCCGCCCTCGCCTGCGCCCTGCCCCGGCGCCTGGACGCGGACATCTTCCGGGCCGTCCTCCCGGCTTCCGCTTCCGGGCAGGCGCGGGACGACACCGAACTCGACCTGCTGTTCGCGTGGTTGAGGGCGTTGCCGTTCGTGAGCGACCGAGGCGACCGCATCCAGTACCACGACGTCGTACGCGCCCCCATGCTCCGACTCCAGCGGCACCGCTCCCCGCGCCGCTGGGCCGAGCAGCACACCGGCCTCGCCGACACCTTCGCCCGGTGGCGCACCGAGGCCGAAGTACCGCTTCCCGCCGACGAGTTGTGGGCCACGGAGGAGTGGCGGGAGCTACGGCTCGCGGAGTCGTACCACCTGCTGTGCGCGTCCCCCCGTACCGCCCTGCCCGTCGTCCTGCGGGACGTCGTCGAAGCCTGTGACCACGGGGCGGTGGTCGCCCGGCGCTGGGCGCGCGTCCTGGTGGAGGCGGGCGACGACAACGAGGCTCCGGCGGTGCGGAGTTGGGGCCGCGACCTTCTCGACGCGCTCGCGGCCGACGCCGAGGGACGGGAGCGCGGGGAAGACGGGGTGCTCGGCGCGCTCGCGCTGCTGCTGGGCCGCGCCGGGCTCGACGCGCGCGGACAGGCCGTCGCACGCATGCTGCGCGGGCGCGCACTGCGCATGAGCGGGGAGTACGACAAGGCCCTCGGGGAGTACGAACAGGCCATCGCCCTCGATCCCGGGCTGGAGCGCGCCTACTACGGCCGGGGCGTCACCCGCGCCGAACAGGGTGACTACGCGGCCGGCGTCTCCGACCTCGACCGCGCCGACGAACTGGCCCCCGACACCGCCCGCGTCCTCTTCGTACGCGGCGACTACCACCGCATCCTCGGCCACCACGAGGAAGCCGTCCGCGACCTGGACCGGGCCGTCGCCCTCGGCCCCGACCTGGCCGGCGCCTGGGCCTCCCGCGGCGTCACCCGGCACGCCACCGGCGACACCGAGCGCGCCCTCGCCGACCTCGACCGGGCCCTCGAACTGGACCCCGAGCACGTGTGGGCGCTGGTCCGGCGGGCCCGCGTGCACCGCTCGCGCGGGGAGCGGGCCGGTCAACTCGCCGACCTGGACCGGGCGGTGGCCCTCGGACCCGAGCTGGCCTGGGTCGCGTGCGAGCGCGGCGACGCGCTCCGGGCCGCCGGCCGCGACGCCGAGGCACTCGACGACTACGACCGCGCCCTCCGGCTCGACCCCGCGTACGCGTCGGCGTACGCCAGCCGGGGCGCCTCCCACAGCCGACTCGGCCGCCACGACGAGGCGTTGGCCGACCTGGACAAGGCGTTGGAGCTGTATCCGGCGTACGCCTGGGCGCTGGTGCAGCGCTCGGTGGTGCACCGCCGGGCCGACGGCTACGAGGCGTCCTACGAAGACGCCCACCGGGCGGTCGGGTTGGAGCCCGAGAGCGCGTGGGCGCTGTGGAACCGGGGCGAGGCGCTGCGCTGCCTGGGCCGGTTCGAGGAGGCGCGCGCGGACCTAGACCGGGCGCTCGCACTGGCCCCGGACAGCGTGTGGGCGAACGGTTGCCGGGGCGCCGTACTCCACGAACTCCGGCTGTACGGTGAGGCGTTGACGGATCTGGACCGGGCGGTCGCGCTCGACCCGGACGGGGCCTGGCAGCTGATGCGCCGGATCATGACCCTGCTGGCGGTGGGTCGCCCCGAGGACGCCCGTACCGACCTCCACCGCTATCTCGTGATCGGCGACGACCGCGCCTGGGCGCACCACACCCTCGCGCAGATCCACCTCTTGGACGGGCGCCCCGAGGAGGCGGCGACGGCGCTCGCGGAGGCGGCGCGGCACGGGCTCGCGGAACCGGCCGGTCTGGAGGAGCTGGCCCGCACCCAGCGCAGGACGGGGGAGTGGAGGGCGGCCCGGGAGACGGCGGACCGGATGCGCGGCCTGCACGAGGCCGGCGGCGCCTTCTGTCTCGCCCTCGCGGTCGCCGGGGAGCAGGGCCGGGAGGCCGCCCGCCCGGTCTGGCGCGAGGCGGACCGGCTGGCCTCCGGCTGGAACCTGGCCGAGGGCGCCTCGGGCTTCCTGCGCGCGGTGATCGCGGCGGGCCTGGGCGACTGGGCCGACCTGGACGAACACCTCGCCGGTCTGCTCACGGGTACACGGGAGTGGGTGGACGTGGCATGGCTGGCCGACCTGCTGAGCGAGCTGGCCGCGGCGCCGGGCGGGCCGGCGGAGGAACGGGAGCGGATCACCGTACGACTGGAACGCGTGCGGGACGCGCGGGAGGCGATCAGCAGGCGGTACGCGAAATGACAGAGGCGTGAGATGTGCGGGGGGTGTGAGGCGTGAGATGTGTGAGAGGGGTGTGGGGGACGGCGTAAGGCTCCCGATTGGTGACCAGCCGGGATCACTCGTGCCGACTCATGCCCACTCGGGTCACATTCCGCATACCAATCGGGCCCTGAACGGACCGTTCCCGGTCGATTACAGTGCTGAGCTGTCAATCGAACGAACGATGCTGTGAGGGAGGTCCGAGGTGGGTGTGATGACATCCGGTGGCGTGACCGGTGCCGCGTCCGGCGCCATCTGGGGCCGCTCCGAACAGCAGGACTTCCGCAGCCGGGTCCGCGGCACCCTGCTCGGCGCGGCCCTCGGCGACGCCCTGGGCGCCCCGCTCGACGGACTCGCCCTCGACTCCATCCACGAGGCGTACGGCGCGGACGGACTCACCGAGCTGGCCTCGGCGTACGGCAGACGCGGCGCGATCACCGATCTCACCCAGCTCACCCTCTTCACCGTGGACGGCCTGATCCGCGCCCAGGTGCGCCGCGACACCGGCGCCTGGCACCCGCCGACCGACCTGCACCGCGCCTACCGCCGCTGGAGGGCCACCCAGAGCGACTGGGGGCCCGACGAGCGCCGCAAGGAGGACGGCTGGCTGGCCCGCGAGGAGTGGCTGTACGTCCGCCGCGACCCGGCCCTCGCCTGTCTCCTCGGCCTCGGCGACGAGACGATGGGCACCCTGGAAGCGCCCAAGAACCCCGGCGAGGCGGGGGCGGAGGCGGCGGCCCGCTCGGGCCCGTTCGGGCTCCTGGTCGGCTGGGAACCGCAGCTCGTGATGCAGCTGGCGGTGGAGTGTGCCGCGCAGACCCACGGCCACCCGACGGGCTACCTGGCGGCGGGCGCGTACGCCGTGATCGTGCACGGCCTGGCGCGTGGCGAGAGCCTCGACGCGGCGGTGCAGCGGGCGCTGGCCATGCTGGCGGCCAGACCCGGGCACCAGCAGGTGGCGGAGGCCCTCCAACGAGCCCTGGGCGCCGTACGCCAGGGCATCCCGTCCCCCGCGCGGGTCGCGGACCTGGCCGGCGCCGGCACGGCGGAGGGCCTCCTGTCCGTGGCGGTCTACTGCGCGCTGGTCGGCGAGGACGTCCGCCACGGGCTGTCCCTGTCGGTCAACCACGGCGGCCCGTCGGCCGCGACGGGCGCCCTGACCGGCGGCCTGCTGGGTGCCCTGCACGGCGAGACGGCCCTCCCGCCCGCCTGGCTGGCGGAGCTGGAGGGCCGACCGACGATGCTGGTCCTCGCCGACGACTTCGCGATGGAGATGACCCAGGGACCGGCCCTGCACGGTCCGGCAGGGTCGTCCCCGGGGTGGCTCACGCGGTACCCGCGGGCGTGAGAGGCAGATGCTTCCGGGCCGGGCTCAGGCATTTCAGCCCAGGCCCAGGCATCTCAGCCCGTCCGGGGGTCCTCCCCTCTGGGGGAGTTTGAGGACGAGCGCGTTCAGCGCGAAGGGGGGTCTGGGGGCACAGCCCCCAGGTTCAGGATGGGACGGGTAGGGGCGGCGGGGGCGAGAATCCGCCCCCACACACCCTCGCTCACCCCTTCCCGGGCACCGTGTCCACCGGCTCCCCCACAGGCACCCGCACCGCCATCCCGTCGTCCCCGTCCGTGTTCACGGTCTCGATGACCGCCAACCGCTCCGGCGTGTCCTCCGGCCGCAGGAAGCCGATCAGGATGTACAGCACCAGCGACACAGCCAGCGGGATCGACACCTGGTACTGGAGCGGCACCCCGCCCTCCACACTCCAGTTGATCGGATAGTTCACCAGCCAGAAGGCGAACAGCCCCATCGACCAACTTCCCAGCGCCGCCGTCGGCCCCGACCGCCGGAACGGCCGCAGCAGCCCCAGCATCATCGGAATCGCCATCGGCCCCATCAGTCCGGCCACCCACTTGATGACGACGGTGATGATGTCCTTGAACGCGGGCGAGTTGACCTGCGTGGCCGCCGCCATGGACAGACCGAGGAAGACGACCGTCGCGAGCCGCGCCGCGATCAGCCCCGACCGCTGGCTCCAGTTCCGGGCCCGCGTCGAGATCACCGGCGCCACGTCCCGGGTGAAGACGGCGGCGATCGCGTTGGCGTCGGAGGAGCACATGGCCATGGTGTGGGAGAAGAAGCCGACGATGACCAGGCCCAACAGACCGTGTGGCAGGAGCTGTTCGGTCATCAGCCCGTAGGAGTCGGAGCCGTCCGGCTTCTGCGACTCCACCAGCAGCGGCGACATCCACATGGGGTAGAACAGGACCACCGGCCACACCAGCCAGAGGATCGCCGACAGCCTCGCCGAGCGCTCGGCCTCCTTCGGGCTGGCGGTGGCCATGTAGCGCTGGGCCTGGTTGAGCATGCCGCCGTTGTACTCGAAGAGCTTGATGAAGAGGAAGGCCATGAGGAAGACGGTGCCGTAGGGGCCGACCAGCGGCTCCCCGTGGCCCTTCAGCTCCGGCTCGTCCCAGGCGCCGAGGAAGCCGATGTTCTTGTCGTTGAGCTCCATGACCACGGCCACGAACATCGCGACGCCGGCCAGCAACTGGATGACGAACTGGCCCAGTTCGGTCAGCGCGTCCGCCCACAGGCCACCGATCGTGCAGTAGACGGCCGTGATGGTGCCGGTGATGAGGATGCCCTGGTTCAGGGAGATGCCCGTGAAGACGGACAACAGGGTGGCGATCGCGGCCCACTTGGCGCCGACGTCCACGATCTTCAGCAGCATTCCGGACCATGCCAGCGCCTGCTGGGTCTTCAGGTCGTACCGGTTCTTCAGATACTCCAGCGGGGACGCCACATGGAGCCGAGACCGCAACCGGTTGATGCGGGGCGCGAACAGCTTGGACCCGATGGCGATGCCCAGCGCGATGGGAAAGGACCAGGTGACGAACGACGTGACGCCGTACGTGTAGGCGATGCCGGCGTAACCGGTGAACATCACCGCGCTGTACCCCGACATGTGGTGGGAGATGCCGGACAGCCACCAGGGCATCTTCCCGCCCGCGGTGAAGAAGTCGCTGACGTTGTCGACCCGTTTGTGGGACCAGACGCCGATCGCGACCATCACACCGAAGTAAGCGATGAGCACGGCCCAGTCGAGACCGTTCATGTGCTCCCTCCCAGGGGCGGTCGAGCATGCGGAGCGGGGGTGTCGAGCGCCCGCTCATCGTCGATTCGCCGGCATGGCAGCGACAACAGCTCGTATAGTCAAGAGGGAGTAAAAAAGTTCGCCGCACTGACTTGAGTTCATGTCCATGAACTCGACGCGACCGTTGAAAGATTGGCGGAATATCAGCTACCGCATCAACTCACCCGCGTTCACCAGCAACGACTGCCCGGTGATGGCCCGAGCCCGCTCCGACGCCAGAAACACCACCGCGTCCGCGACATCCCCGTCCGTGGCCAGCTCGGGCAACGCCATCCGCTCCGCGAGCCGCCCCCGCACCTCGGCCTCCGGCACCCCTTCCCCCTGGGCCGTGAACCGCACGTACGCCTCCACCGGCGGCCCCCACATCCACCCCGGCAGCACGGTGTTGACCCGTATCCGATGGGGCCCGAGTTCCCGTGCCAGCGAGTACATCGCGCTCGTCAGCGCCCCCTTGGAGGCGGCGTACGCGGCCTGCCGCACCTGCGAGGGCGCGGCCACGGCGGACTGCGTACCGATGAACACCACACTCCCGCCCCGCTCCTTCAGTGCCGGCAGACAGGCCCGCGTCATCCGCAGGGTGCCCAGTAGATTCACGTCGACGACACCGGCCCAGCTCTCGAAGTCCGCGTCCTCGATCCCGCCGAAGTAGCTGTCCCAGGCGGCGACATGGACGACTCCGTCGATCCGCCCGAACCGCTCGCACGCCAGCGCGGCCAGCTCCCGGCACTGCCCCTCGTCGGTGATGTCGGTCGCGCGGTACGCCGTACGCGCCCCGTCCGGATCGAGCTCCCCGGCGGTCTTCGCGAGGTGTGCCTCGGTGCGTGCCCCGAGCACGGCGTTCCCCCCGTCCCGCACGACCGCCGCCGCGACCTGCCGCCCGAGCCCGGCGCCGACACCGGACACGACCACGGTCCGGCCTTCCAATAGCGACATCGGAGCCTCCCAGCTTCGGACTCACCGCCTGACGGGGCGTCAGGGTAGAGATGTCCGGCGGAGAAGGCCAGCGGCGTGCTTGGGCGACTCGGCTCGCGTAGACCGGGCGGATGTGAGCTGGGTCGAACGGGGCTCGTCCCTTCCCTGACGGCATGACGTGAATTGAGCTCATTCGCCCGTTCGGGCGACCCATCGCACACCCATTCCCCGCATTGGATATCTGACGTACCGTCAGGAGTGGTTCTGGGGAAGCGGCGGATGAGACTGAGGGAGAGTGCATGCAAGGCGCAGGACGCGAAGGGGCCCATCCTGACCTGTACGCGGAGCTGGCCTCGGTCGGGCCCTACGGGGTTGACGTCGGACATGCGCTGATCACGATGGTCGAGCCTCATCAAGGGCATGAACGCGCCTACCACAGATGGTACGAAGATGATCATTTCATCGCTGGAGCGATGGCCATGCCCTGGATGTACGCGGGACGGCGCTGGGTGGCTACACGTGATCTCCAACTTCTGCGCTACCCGAGCGAGTCGGCCGTTGCCTGTCCGGTTACGGACGGCTGCTACCTCTCGGTCTACTGGATGACCGCCGGTCGTTACGAGGAGCACATGCGGTGGACCGTCGGGATCAACAAGAGGCTCAACCGAGACGGACGTGTCTTCCAGCAGCGTACCCACGTCTTCACCGCGTTCCAGGACCACGAGACGACGGTCTACCGGGACGGCGCCACCGGCCCCCGTGACTTCCATGCGCTGGACCACCCGTACGCGGGCCTGGTGTTGCAGGTCATCGACGCCGAAAGCCCCGAAGCGCGGGCGGGGTTGCTGGAGTGGCTGCGCACCCGGCACCTGCCCGGGCGGCTTGCCGGGTCGCCCGCCGCGATGGTCACCGTCTTCCACCCGACCCCGCTGCCCGGTGACCGTATGACCTACGTGAAGCAGGTCGAGGGTGTGGACGTACGGCTGACGCTACTGTGGTTCCTGGAGGCGGACCCACGGGACTGCTGGGAGTCGCACTTCGCGGGGCTGGGGGAGGCGGTCGCTGAAGTGGGGCTGGGGCGGGTGGAGTTGGTGGCGCCGTTCATTCCGACGGTGCCGGGGACGGACCTGTACGTCGCCGAGCTGCGTTGACCGGGAGCCTCGCGAGTGAGGTGGCGGTCGGCGTGATTTGGGAGCGTTGCCGTATGGGACGGCTCGCGGACGCGGAGCCGTCCAACTGTGCGTGTTGTGCGCGTTGTTGGGGTCACCCTCTGCCCGGTTGGAGGTAGTGCGTCGCCCTGTTGAAGTGGTGCATCCGTAGGATCACCCCATGTCTTCCGATGCCCCGCTCACCCGAGAGTCGTTTCGGCGCCTTCATCCGATGAACGCGCCGAGGCCGGTGTCTCAGTTGCCCGGTCGTGTCTGGACTGACGGCGACTGGGATCGGATCCAGCGCGGATATCGAGCCCGGGACATGGATGAGAAGTGGAACGTCTTCGTCGAAGCCGATGTCGTTTACATGCACCGGAGTTGGACCGGGCACGGCATCTACGAGGTGTCCCTTGCCCCCGTGGCCGGTGGCAGGAGGATCACCTCTGCTGTCGTGGAGGCCGATGGGGAGCGCGTTCGGAGGATGGGCGACGAGTACGACTGTTTGATGATGGAGCTGATCATCAGCGCGATCGTCCTTGGCGAGTCGGCTGCCGACCTCCGGGCCGGACTCGTGGAGCTGACTGCTCGGGCTTCGGGGAAGAGCGATCTTCCCGCGGGTGTGGTGGAGCACAGCGCTCTGGGACTGCGCTCTGGATCCTGAACTCCGTCGCCCAGGTGGAGATTGGTGCGGACCGTGATTACCACCAGGCGCTCCGTTTCGCGCGGCTGGTGACCTGTGCGCGCTCCGTCGAGAGCGGCGGGATCATCTCGGCTGAGACGGTCAGCAGGGCGCGAGCCGTGGTTCTCACACAGGGGGCTCCGGACGGGACAGCTCGCAAGCCGGCCTCGACGAGGCGGACGTGGTGGCGGACATGAATGCCGCCCGCCAGTCGATCCTCACCCGGCTGGCATCGCCCTTCGACCTGCATGTGGTGATGCAGGAGTCAGTGCTCCTGCACGAGTTCGACGGGCAGCCGCACATCATGCGCGAACAGCGCCGACGGCTCAGGGAACTCGCCACGCGCCCGAACATCACCATCCAGGTCGTGCCACTGCGCCGGTCGTCCCATCCCGGCTCCAACGGTGACTTCACGATCCTGACGTATGGCGGGGGTGGGGCAACCGTCTACAACGAACTTCTCACCTCCAGCGTCATGACCAACGATCCTGCCGAAGTGGCTCTCTATCGGGCTGCGATGGAGGCGTTGGCGGGGGATGTCGCCCTGTCGGTGGAGGACTCCATGGGTCTGCTCGACCGATTGCTCGAAGAGTCCGCGGTCTGAGCATGGCCGAGCCCCCTCGGCTAGGACGGCGGGCCAGTCGAGAGGGCTCTTTCGGTGGTGCTTATGAAGTTGTCGGTCGTCACGGTGTGTCAGGCGGGGGCGAGAGTTCCCCGGCCGACCTCGGTCACGAACGAGTTCCATGAGTCCGAGGGGAACGCCAGCGTCGGGCCGGCCGTGACCTTGGAGTCACGTACGGCGAGAGCGGTCGCCACGGTGGACCTGACCTCGACGCACGCGCCGTTTCCGGCGGAGTAGGAGGACTTCGTCCAGGTTCCCGTGACGCCTTGCAGAATTGCCATTTTTGCTCCAGTGGACCAGTTGTCGAATTGCTGTCACCGGACTGCGGGTTCGATGCGGAACTCGTGGTTCGGTTTGCGCCAACGTTTATTCCTCGATGGCGTGATCGACGCTACTCGCCAACTGCTCCGTCTGAAGCGGTCGTTCACTCTTCCGGATGGCATATTCCACTGGGGTCTTCCGGTCCTGAGTGGCAGCGGTGTATGGTGCGGCACTTCTTCGGGCTGAGGGAGCCTGGAGGGGATCCAGAGGGAACCGGGACGGTCAGCGCGCGTACTCTTTCGCGACGTTCAGGATGAACTGGCGTGATTGGTCCACATTCAGTGCCTGTGCCCGAAGATGCTCGTACATCACGCTGTATTTCTGCACGTCGGGCGCCTTCTCCAGATAGAGGTCACTGGTGACGCCTTCGATGTAGACGACGCTCGAATCCGCCGCGTCGGGGAACTCCAGGATGGCGTACTGGCCGTTCAGCCCCGGATGCGCGCCTACCTCGTACGGCAGCACCTGGACGGTGACGTGGGGCTGCTGGGACATCTCGGCCAGGTGTTCCAACTGCTCGCGCATCACCAGGCGGTTGCTCACGACGCGATGCAGCGCCGCCTCGTCGATGACGGCCCACAGACGCAGCGGATTGTCGTCGGTGGAGACGCGGTCCTGCCTGCGCAGGCGCACTTGGACGCGTTTCTCGACGTCGTCCGTCGACGTCTCGGGCAACGCCCCCTGGATGAGGGCCTCGGCGTAGGGGCGGGTCTGCAGGAGGCCCGGGATGATCTGCGACTCGAAGGCCCGCAGCGACGCCGCGTCCGTCTCCAGCCCGATGTACACGCTGTACGGGACGTCCCCGAACGCGTGCCACCAGCCCTGCTGGCGGGAGTCCTTGGCCATCTCCATCAGGGAGTCGACCATCCGCTGGTCCTCGACCTCGTACACCCCGCACAGGTCGCGGACATCGCGCTGGCTGATGCTGCGGCGGCCGTTCTCCAGCCTGCTGATCTTCGATTGGGAGACCAGCAGCCGCTCGGCGACCTCTTCGGCCGTCATGCCCTTCTGTTCACGGAGCCTGCGCAGCTCCTGGCCCAACCGGCGCCGCCTGACGGTGGGATTGACACTGGACGCCATGGGACGTGCACCTCCGGCTGTGTACCTGTACTTGCCACTTTCCGTATCTGCTGTTGAGCAGACTGCCACCAAGGCGCTTGCTACCGCTGGGAAACTGCGGATATGCGGTGCCGAGGCGGGAGATATGCGTCCGGTACACGCCAGTTCGGTGGATTCCGCTCGTCACCCGGGGGCGTTCCCCGCCGGCTCCGGACGCGCATGTGCCGGGCGCCTGATGTCGGAGGACAGGTGCCTGAGCGCGAGCGCCGGATACCCGGCTCCGGACATGCGGCCGCGCGGGGTGGCGAGGGCCGTGTCGGAGTCCGTGCGGACGTCCTTACGGTCCCTCACCGCCCCGCGCGGGCCGGCGGCTCCCGAACCGGTCTTGGGGACTGCGGTGCGGCGCTGTTGAGGTCCTGCGTGGTGCGCGTGCGCGTCGAGCGGGGTGGTGCGGGTCGTGCGGGTGCTTCGCGGATCGGGCGTTCGCCGTGGGACTGCGGCTCAGTGAGCCACGGCGCGCGCCATGGTTCCGCGGTGCGGCTGCATCGGAACGTCGCGTGCGGGCTCCGGTGCGGACCTGGCTCCGGGGGCGGCCTGACGGCCGGCCGGTGCCGGGCTGCGGCGCGGCTGGACCGCGACGCCGTTCTGCACGTCCATGACAGCGTGGGCTACCAAGCCGCCCATGGGGTCGTGCCGGATCAGGTCCCGCAGCCGGGAGCGGGACGAACGTCCCTCGTTACCCGGATACAGGTGCTTGCCGAGACCGACCGCATGGGCCAGCGCGGCGAGCGCCGCCGTCCGTGGGTCCGGCGGGACGCCGGTGCGGATGGCGGTGTCCAGTCGGGCTCTGATCTCCCGGCTGATCTCCGTGTCCGTCGCCTGATAGCGAGTCGTCGGAAGCACCCCGCACATCTGTCCCGCCACGGCATGCACCATGCCGCACCGCTCCAGATGCGAGAGGTAGGTCTGGCGCAGCCCCAGGCGGGGCCCGCCAATCCAGTTCACTGCGCGTACGGGTGCTCCGCGTCGGCGAAGCAGTTCCAACGCACAGTCCAGTGTTGGATCTCCAGTCGGCCGTGGTACGACCACGGCGATACGATCCCCGTCCGGGGCTATCCGTCCGGCCATCGCCAGCTCCACTAGCTGTGCTCCGGCCAGACCGAGGTCGAGCGACTGCGGCTGTGCGGTGGTACCCGTGGCCGGGTCCAACGCCAGCAGAAGAAGCTCTTCCGGAATTGATCTGCGGCTCCTGCCCATCCATGCCTCCCCGCGTGGATGAATGACAGGGTGACCCCTCTCACATTCATCTGTCGAGAGGGCGTGACCAGTTCGTAGTGGAACCAGTAGGTATGTCGTTCTCGTCTACCGCAGGAGTCAATGCTGCGCACAGGACACTGGTAGCTCGTTCGGACAGTGTCGTTCGGGCGGCGGTTGGCGGTTCACGGTTCGGTAGGCGCACGGTGAGCGTGCGGCGCACGAAGGAGGCATCGGTGGCGGGCGAGTCCCCCGACAGGTCGAAGCAGCGCGAGTCGTCGGAAGAACCGACGTCGGGGAGCGCGGGTCCGGTTCCCGGGGCCAGGGGTGAAACCGGCGCCGGGGCACGCGACCCACGGCTCGCGGTGGCCCGGGACCGGGAGTCCACGGCGCGCGGGGGCGTCGATACGGCGACACGGGTGTTCCAACGCCCGCCGCTCCCGGCGGAAGCCGCGGACGCGGACGCGGCCCCGGAGGCCGAGGCCGACGACGACGCGAGTACGGCGGACACGGCCGCGGAGGCCGCGAGCGAGCCCGAGGCTGCCGCCGGGGCCGACTCGGCCGACGGACCCGGCGACGGCACCGACGGAACGGGCAGCACCCGGTTGCGTGCGGCGGTGGCCGCGTGGGTCGCCGGCCCCGACGAGGGTGAGCGCGGGGCCGGGAACAGGGGCGAGGGGGAGTCAGAAGGCGTCGAGGGTGCCGCCGAGGACCGCGGCCCCGATACGGACGAGGACACGGACCCGGATGCGGAAGCTCCGGCCGACGCCCCCGAGGGCGCCGAGAAGCCCGCGCCGGACGCCACCGACGATCCCGGACCCGATGAGCCCTCCGAGGCCGCCCAAGGTGCCTCTGAGGCCACTGGCGGGGCATCCGGCGATCCCGGCAAGGACTCCTCCGAGCCGGAGAGCGCCCCGGAGAGCAAATCGAACCCCGAGCCGAAGTCCGACGCCAGCATCGAGAGCGCGGCCGAGCCGAAGTCCGGCGCTGACTCAGGCACCGGCACCGAATCCGGCACGCGGAGCGCGGCTGAGCCCAAGCCTGGTGCCGACTCCGGGACTTGGACCGGGAACGCGGCCGAGCCGAAGTCCGGCGCGAGCACCGGGAGCGGGGGCGAGCCGAAGTCCGAATCCGGCACCGAATCCGGCACTGGGACCCGGAGCGCGGCCGAGCCGAAGTCCGGCGCGAGCACCGGGACTTGGGCAGAGAAAGCGGCCGAGCCGAAGTCCGACTCTGGCGCCGAGACCGGGGTCGAGCCGGAGGCCGGCAACGACTCCGGGACCCGGAGCGCGGCCGAGAGTGCTCCTGCGTTGAAATCCGCCACCGGCACCAAATCCGGGGCCGAGCCGGAATTCGGCACCGGCACCGGCACCCAGGCCGACTCCGGCACCAAGGCCGAGAGCTCGTCCGGGTCGAAATCCGGCACTGGCACTGAGCCCGGGGCCGCGTCCAAGCCCGGCACCGGCACCGAATCCGGCACTGGGACCCGGAGCGCGGTCGAGTCGAAGTCCACCACCGGCATCGAATCCGGGGGCGCGGCCAAGCCCGTCACCGCCACCGGCATCGCACCCGAGGTCGAGCCGAAGTCCGAGACTGAGTCCGGCAGCGAGGCGAAGCCCGAGGCCGAGCCCGGTACCGAGGCGACGTCGGGATCCGGTACCGAGGCCGCGGCCGAGTCGGGGTCCGGCGCCGGGGGCGGTGCCGCATCCGGGGCCAAGGCCGCGTCCGAGGTCCAGAGCGCGTCCGGTTCGCGGCCCGAGTCGGAGGTGAGGGCCGAAGGCGGCGCGGCCCCCGCTCCTGTCACCGGCGCGGACGCCGACGATCCGGCGTCCAGGCGCCCCGTCGACCAGCCCACCGCCGTCTTCAAGGCCGTACGCCCGCCCGCCGCACCCCCCGTCGACCAGCCGACGACGATGCTCAAGCTGGGCGACCTCGCGGCTGCGAAGGCCAAGGGTGACGCGGGTGCCGAGGGCGACAAGCGCGACGCGGACGCCAAGGCGGACGCCGAGGTGGACGTCAAGGGCGAGTCCGTTTCGGAGCGAACCAGTAAATTCGTGGCTCTGAGGCAGCTGGACGACCCGGCCACGCGTAAACCGCCGCCTGTCGTGCCGCCCGCCGCCGGGTCCCCGGAGGCGCCCGCCGCCGAACCGTCCGCGACGCCGCCCAAGGTGGCCGCCGCCGAGGCCACCGCCGTCGTCCCGCAGGTCGGGCCGGAGCGGACGACGCAGCAGCCGTTGCCGCCCATGCCCCCGCTGGATCTGCTGGCCGAGCTGACGAACACGCCGCCGCCCCGGGACACCGCCGTGCGGACGATTGTGCGGCGCGTCAAGATCTGGACCCCGGTGGTCATCCTGCTGGCGATCGTCTTTGCGGTCGTACAGTCTTTTCGTTCGCTGCCGGCCCCCGAGCTCACGCTGACCGCCAAGGACTCCTACACCTTCGACGGAAAGGCCGCCGCGCTGCCGTGGCCGACCGAAGGCCAGGGCTGGATGGACGTCAACGGCATCGGAACCATGGGGAACTTCGGCGAGCAGAAGCCGGTCGCCATCGGGTCGGTCGCCAAGGCCATGACCGCGTACATCGTCCTCAAGAGCCACCCGCTGAAGGCCGGCGAGGAAGGCCCGAAGATCAAGATCGACGCGACCGCCGAGGAGGAGGGCGGTTACTACAAGCAGGACGAGTCGACCCTCAACACCGTCAAACAGGGCGACGTCCTCACCCTGAAGCAGGCGCTCTCGGCCGTCATGATTCCGTCCGCGAACAACATCGCGCGGCTGCTGGCGCGTTGGGACGCGGGGACCGAGGCGGCGTTCATCAAGAAGATGAACGACACCGCCAAGGAACTCGGGATGAAGAACACCGTCTACACCGACGCCTCCGGCCTCAAGGAGACCACCGTCTCCACCGCCGAGGACCAGGTGAAACTGGGCAACGAGCTGGTGCAGATCCCGGCGCTGATGGACATCACCAAGCAGCCCTCCTGGGTCGACCCGTCGGGGCAGAAGTGGCGGAACTACAACGACCTCGTCCCGTACAACGGCGCCATCGGCATCAAGACCGGCACCACCACCGCGGCCGGGGGCAACCTGCTCTTCGCCGGTACCAAGGAGGTCGGTGGTGAGACGGTCACCGTCGTGGGCGCGATCCTCGGCCAGCACACGCCGCCGATCATCGACACCGTCAACAACGTGAGCCGGACGGCGTTGATCGGCGCCCGGGAGGAGCTGCTCTCGTCGAAGATCCTCAAGAAGGGCGACGTCGTCGGGTATGTCGACGACGGACTCGGCGGGCAGACACCGGTCGTGCTGTCCAAGGACGTCACGGCGGTCGGCTGGGCCGGGCGGAAGGTCGAGCTGTCGTTCGTCGCCGCCGACGACCTGCCGCACTCCGCCAAGGCGGGTACCACGGTGGGCAGCCTCACCGTGGGCGACGGCAAGGGTGGCGCGGTGAAGGTCCCCGTACAGCTCCAGAAGGACCTGGTCGAGCCCGGCTTCGACAAGAAGCTGACACGGGTCGGCTGACCGGTACGAAGCAGGAAGCGTGCAGGACGCGCGCAGGATGCGCAGGACGTGAGGAAGGGACCGGCCCGATCGGGGCGGTCCCTTCCTCACGTCCTGGTACTCGCGCCCCGTTACTGCTTCTCGTTCTCGTCCGCTTCCTTCTCGCACTGCAGGGCCGTCTCCCGGGACGGCCCGCCGTATGTGGAGCTGATCCGGATGTCGCCGGGCTGCTCGACGGTCAGCTTGGTGAACTCGCCCTCGTCCGTCAGGCAGCCGTTCTCCGCCCACAGCCAGGGCGAGTACGCGATCCGTACGGTCACCTCGCCGGCTTTCGGCATCCGGACGACGAGGTTGGCTCCGTCGGCGCTGACCACGGAGGCGGGCTTGTCGACCAGCGGGGTCGCGTTCTTGACCCGGTAGATCTTCCAGTTGGCGTCCTCCCAGACGGGCTGGAGATAGCTCGGCCCGCTGGTCACCAGGGCGTGTTCCAGCTTCGCCGGGCCGTCCGGTTCCCCGTTGACGAGGACGACGAAGCCCACCGCCCACTGGGACAGCCAGGCCTTGTAGGCCTCGGGGGAGAAGCCGCCCTCGGGCTCCGCCGTGCCGCCGTGGCCCTCGTAGAAGAGCCGGCCCCGCTCGACGTCGGCCTGCCGGTTCCAGCCGCGGGCCATGTTGATGTACGGGGCGAGGATGGCGGCCTCGCGGTGGTCCCGGGCCGGTACGACCTCGACGCGCGTCTGCTCGGCGCCCAGCCGTTTCAGCTCGTTCACGACGCCGTCCGTCTTGACGGCCCACTCGGGCACCGTGGTGTTGGTGACGATGTCGGCGATCGTCTTGCCCGACAGCCAGCTCACGGAGACGGCCATCGCGAGCCCGAGGGCCACCATGCGCCGCCTGGACGTGAACCAGGGGTGGGGGAGGGGAAAGGGCAGCCAGGAAGTCGTACCGGTACCGGTACCGGCAGGGGTAGGGGTAGCCGTGTCAGCGGCGGTGGCGGGTGTCAGGGCAGCTGCCCCGGTCCGCTCCTCGCCCGGATCCTCACTCCGCCGCCCCTCGCCCGCCTCCTCGGCCTTCCCCCACCCGGTCCGGTACATCATGATCGCGAGCAGTGTCGCCGGGGCCGCCAGCTCCGAGAGCCGCTCGACGTTCGTACCGATCGGGGTCGGGATCAGGTAGCAGAGGACCACGCCGACCGCGTACACCGCGGCGCCCAGCCGCAGGGTGCGCCAGGCGCTCGGGGCCGTCAGGACGATGATCGCGCACAGCACGACGGGCGGCCATATACGGGAGAACGGCATCGGCTGCTCGCCCTCGAACGGGAACAGCAGCGTCGTGACGCCCACGACGGCCACCGGGGGCACCAGCAGGGCCGCGGCCCTGCCCCAGTCGCGCGACAGCAGGTAGGCGGCGCCGACGACGAGGACGAACAGACCGGCGACGGGGCTGCCGGTGGTGGCCAGGGTCGCGCACAGGGCGGCGATGCCGAGATGCCGTGCGCCGCGCCCGTTCACCACGGCAAGGACGGCCGCCATCCCGAAGGCGGTGCCCAGCACGAACGTCGAGCGCCCCGAGATCACCTGGCACCACAGCGAGAACCCCACCGCCAGGGCCGGCCACAGCGGCTTGCGCACGCCTGTGCGGGCGACGAGTTCCGCACCGAGGAGCGTCGCCGCGACCCCGGAGAGCATGGTGGCCGCGACGACACCGATGGCGGCCATCAGGTACGGGGACATCAGGCTGTAGTTGGCCGCGTGCAGACCGCCGTACCAGAACAGGTTGTACGCGGAGTCCGGGTACATCTTCGCGAACTCGGCCCACGCCACCTGGGCGGCCAGGTCGCCGCCGCCGGTCGCGAACACCGCCCACCACACGAAGTACAGCGGCACCGCGCACGCGGTCACCGTCAGTGCCACCCGGTGGCGCTCGTGCCACACCTCACGTGCCTGCGTGGGCTTGTCGGCGCGCATGACAGGTCTGCGTGGGGTCAGCTCGGCAAAGGCCACTGCAACTTCCGTTTCGCTTCGGCTCGGGCGCGCGCGGACGACGGGCGGGTGTCTGTCCTGTGGAGGTCTCTCCGAGGTAGACGCTAATCGCACCCCGGGCGTTGGTTTGCACGGCCCCATGTGACCAGGCGGTGACCGAGGCATGACGAAAAAGAGCCCCATCAGCTTGGGATGGTTCCCGGGCGGGCGCGACCGGATAATTCCGGCCGCGCCCTTCCGGTCACCTCTCAGGGCACTCCTCAGGGCACTGCTCAGGGTCTCCTACGGGTTCCCCCAGGGCATTTTCAGGAACCGATCGGGAACGCGATGTCGCACACCGCGTCGTCCGGTCCCGCCGCGTCCCAGTCCGCGAAGTACACCTCGCGGCACGGCCCCACCGGCTCGATCCCCTGCCCGGCCAGCCACCGCTCCACCGCCTCGAAAGCGGCGATGATCTGCGGATGGGCCACCTGCGCCTTGGTGATCCGCGTGTACGCGAGCCGCCGGGCCGGTTCCACCCGTACGGCCGTCTCCCGGGTCCGCCCGTGTGCCTTCGCCCAGGCCCGCGCGGCGGTCTCGTCGGCGACCGGGACACACGACTCGGCCGGGCCGTCGCTCTCCATGGACACCTCGGAGTGGTAGACGACGAACGGCGCCGCCGTCACGCCCCCGCACTCCCGGGCCCCCGTCTCCAGCCGCCCCAGCGACGCCCCGATCCACGCGGGCAACTCATCCGCGAGAGTGTGCCGCGTCTCGGTCAGCACCACCCGCTCGGGCACGTCCACGGTCTCGACCACGAACGTTCCGTACAGCTCTTCCATCTCGGAGCTCCTCCCCGACAGTCGTCCACGGAGGTAGCCGGCGAGCGTCCGCTGACCCGCGATCCGCGCCTCGACGTCCGCCCAGTAGGCGGCGAGCCGCGCGGCGGCGGCCGTCCCGTCCAGCTCGGCCAGGGTCACCAGCTCGCCGATGAGGGCGAGTGGCATGTCCAGCTGCCGGAGCAGGGCCACCAGACGGGCGCGTTCGGTCTGCTCGGTGCGGTAGTAGCGGTAGCCGCTCGCCTCGTCGACGTACGCGGGGGCGAGCAGCCCGAGCCGGTCGTACAGCCGCAGGGCCTTGGGCGAGAGCCGGGCCCGCGCGGCGAACGCGCCGATGGTGAGCAGGTCGTCGTCCCCGTAGCCGTTCACCCCGACATCCTCCGTCACCGGGCACGGTCGGCCCGGTGACAAGGACGCTCAGCCTTGCCCCAGGGACAAGGTCAACCACTGAACCGGAGCATGAACCGGAGCAGTGAACCGGGCCAGCGAACCGGGACAGGTCAGCCGATGGCCTTCTCCACCGCGCCCACCAGCTCGTCCGTCTCCGGCTCGGTCTGCGGGGAGAAACGGCCGACGACCTGGCCGTCGCGGCCGATGAGGAACTTCTCGAAGTTCCAGCGGATGTCGCCGGTGTGGCCCTCGGCGTCGGCGAACCCGACCAGGCGGTCGTACAGGGTGTGCCGGGCGTCACCGTTGACCTCGACCTTCTCGGTCATCGGGAAGGTCACGCCGTACGTCGCCGAGCAGAACTCGGCGATCTCCTCGGAGCTGCCGGGCTCCTGGCCCAGGAACTGGTTGCAGGGCACCCCGAGCACGGTGAAACCCTTCTCGGCGTACCGCGCCTGGAGCTTCTCCAGCCCCGCGTACTGCGGGGTCAGCCCGCACTTGGAGGCGACGTTGACGATGAGGACGGCCTTGCCCGCGTACTGGGCGAGGTCCGCGGAACCGCCGGTGAGGGCGCCGATCTCGACGGCGAGGGGGGAGTCGGCGAAGGGGGAGGAGGAAGGGGAGGTGGCATCTGTGGTCATGAGCGGATGCTAACTCCGGTAGGTGTGGGCCCCGGGTCCCGCCCCCGAAGCCTTGACCAGAACCTCACCGGCCGCCGTACGCGAGTACAGCACCGACCGCCCCGCCCGCCGCCGGTCCACCAGTCCCGCGTCCAGCAGCACCCGCAGATGCCGCCCGACGGAGCCGAGCGTCTGCCCCGTCACGGCGGTCAGCTGGGTGGTGCTGTGCGGTGAGTCGAGGAGGACGAGCACGGCGGCCCGGGCCGGTCCGAGGAGCGCCCCGAGGGAGGCGGACGCCCCGCGCCCACCGCGCTGCTCGGCCAGTGCCCCCGCGCACGGGTAGATCACCGCGTACCGCTCCGGCTCCTCCCAGGCCACCCACCCCGACTTCGGCGTCACGGGGACGAAGACCAGCTCGGCGCCGGAGATCTCGCGGGGCGGGTACTCGTGCGCGTTGACCTGGAGCCGGTTGCCGCCGAGCCAGCGCGTGCCCGGCCGCAGCGCGTCCAGCACAGTGGCCCAGCCGCCCTGACTGACCTGAGCGGTCCGCGCGACCACATCGGCTTCCAGGACGCGTCGGCGCCGGTCCCAGTACGGCAGTACAGCCTCCTCCCACACATACGTGAGGAGGTCGGCGGCGCGCTCCGGGAGATCGTCCCGGCCGACGAGGGCAGCGGGGAGCGGGCCGGGGCGGGAGAGGGTGAGGTGGCCGCGGGCGAGGGCGGGGGCGACCGTACGGACGCGATCGACGGCCGCGTCGAACGTCTCGCCGTACCGGGGCGTGGGGGTGAGGAAGTCGGCGGTCCAGTCGCGCCCGAGGCCGGCGTGGACGAGGAGCGCGGTCGTCGGGTCGTGCGCGAGACGCCGGCGGTACGCGGGCAGGTGGGCGGCCAGCCAGGCGCGCTCGCCGGGGTGCGTGGCCGCCCCCGAGTGCAGCAGCCGGAGGCTGGCGAAGGTCTCGGCGAGGGGCGAGATGACGAACCGGCTGCGGGCGAGGGTGTCGGCGTTCACCTGCCACCAGCCCATGCCCGTATCCCCGTCCTCCGTCGACGTCGCGCATGACTGACCTTTCGCGCGTGCGCGAAACAATAACGGTGAGCGGGAGCCCCTCGCAGACTCCCCGGATGCGCAGCTACTCCGCCCTGTTCCGTACCCGTGAGTTCACACCCTTCTTCCTTTCCACAGCGCTCAGTTCGGCCGCCTCGACGATCGGCGGCCTGGCCCTCGCCACCCTCACCTACCGCGCCACCGGCTCGCCCCTGCTCGCCGCCCTGAGCATGTTCGGCCCCCAACTCGCCCAGGTGGTGGGCGCGACGACCCTCCTCTCCGCCTCCGATCGCCTGCCCCCGCGCGCGACCCTGACGGGCATCGCGCTCGCCTTCGCGCTCGGTACGGCGGCCATGGCTACCCCGGGCCTGCCGATCGGGGCGGTCTTCGCCCTGCTGTTCGTCCTGGGGCTGGTCGCGTCGCTGGGGGCGGGAGTCGGGTGGGGTCTGCTCAACGAGATCCTGGCGAAGGAGGGCTATCTGCTGGGGCGTTCGGTCTTCAACATGTCGAACGGGCTGATGCAGATCGCGGGATTCGCGACGGGCGGGGTCATGGTGGCGACCCTCTCCCCGCGCACCGCACTCCTGACCTCGGCGGCTCTCTACCTGACGGGCGCGCTGACGACTCGCCTGGGCCTGACCCACCGGCCGCCCCGTCTCTCCGGCCGCCCGTCCATCGGCCAAACCTGGCGTACGAACGCCCAGTTGTGGTCGGCCCGGCCTCGCAGGCTCACCTACCTGGGCCTCTGGATTCCCAACGGCATGATCGTCGGCGTCGAGTCCCTGTACGTGTCCTACGACCCTGGCTCCGCGGGCACCCTCTTCGCCTGCGCCGCCCTTGGCATGCTGATCGGGGACGTGACGATCGGCCGGTTCGTGGCACCCCGGCTGCGACGTCAACTGGCCGTACCGCTGCTGCTGTTGCTGGCGGTGCCGAATCTGCTGTTCGCCCTGACCCCGGAGATGTGGGCGGCGGCCGTGACGGTCTGCGTGGCCTCGGTCGGCTACGGCGCGAGCCTGGTCCAGCAGGAACGCCTGATGTCCCTCACCCCACCCGAACTCTCCGGTCACGCCCTCGGGTTGCACTCCGCCGGGATGCTCACGATGCAGGGCGTGAGCGCGGCCCTGGCGGGCACGATCGCCCAACTCACCTCCCCCGGAGCGGCGATGACGGTGATGGCGGCGGGCTCGGTGTGCGTGACGGCGGCTCTGGTGGCGGCGGGGCGGCGGGAGGGGCGCGGCCGGGGCGGAAGGGAGGGCGCGCTTTCGAGCCCGGCGGAGTGGTCGCGCTCCGGTACGTGACTCCTGGCGGTCCCCGGACCGGGTGAGCAATTCCGCGCGCGGGAAGAACTGGGCAGGACATGCGCGGCTCGACCGGCTTGCCAAGGGGGACCCACTCGCATGACGACGCGTGACGAACGTACGGAGAAGGCGGAGAAGGCCGAGAAGGGGGACGGGGAGGACCGGGCGGAGAAGGCGGCGGAGGAGGTGACGGAGGAAGCCGCAGGGGAAACCGGTAGCGACGACGACGGTGTCTCCGAGTCCGAACGGCTTTTGTTCGGGGGGCCGTTGCGGTACGACATGGGATGGAACCATCACCAGGGTTCGTTTCTGGAGCTGGGGTTGCGGACCATGGTCGCGCGGATGCCCCGGCTTGTCGGCGCCACCATCCGGCTCGCCCACCGCGCCGACCCACGCGCCCTGCGTCGGGTGGTGATCGCCGAGTTGGGCGGGGGAGTGGCGCAGGCGGTCGGGCTCGTGGCCGTCAGCCGGGTGCTCACCCACCTGCTCGGCGACGGTGAGACCACCGACCGGCTGCGGTCCGCCGTACCCGCGTTGGTCGTCGTCGCGGTCACCGCGCTCGTCGGCGCGCTGCTGCGGTCCGCGTCCACCGCCGGTACCGGGCGGCTGGAGCCCAAGGTGTTCCGGGTGGCGACCGAGGAGTACCTGGAGCGGGTGGCCAGGGTCGAGTTGGCCGCCGTGGAGGACGAGGAGTTCCACAAGCTCCTCGATTCCGCGCAGTGGGGGGCCGAGTCCGCGCGGCGCATGATCCGGTTCTGTACGTCCGTCATGACGGCGAGCATCGCGCTGGCCGCAGCGGCCAGTGTGCTCACCGTGCTGCATCCGGCCCTCCTCCCGCTCCTCGCCCTGATGACGCTGCCCAGCGCCTGGAGCGCGCTCACCATCGCCCGACGGAGGTACGTCTCCTTCCACACCTGGGTCCAACACGCCCGCGCGGGGCAGCTGTTGGGGCGGCTGCTGATCGACACGCAGGCCGCGCCCGAGGTGCGGGTGCACAACATCGGGCCGTTTCTGCTGCGGCACTTCCGGACCATGGCCGAGACGGGGGAGCGGGAACAGACCCGGCTCGCCTCGCTGGCGGCCCGTACCGGGCTGATCGCCTCCGGGTGGACGGGCATCGCGACCGCCGGCGCGTACGGCGTGCTCGGGCTGCTGCTGTGGACGGGGGCCATGGATCTCGCCGTGGCCGGTACGGCGGTCATCGCCATCCGGACCGGGTCCGCCAATCTGGAGGCGCTGGTCGTCCAGCTCAACCAACTCTACGAGGAGAGCCTGTTCGTCGCCGACCTGGAGCGGCTCTGCGGGGAGGCGGACCGTCGGCTCATCCCGGAGACCGGCCGCCCCCTGCCCGCCCACGTGGACGCCATCCACTTCGAGAACGTCTCGTTCACCTACCCGGGCACGGCCACCGAACCCGCCCTCGACGCGGTGAACGTCACCATCCCCACCGGCCGGATCGTCGCGTTCGTCGGCAACAACGGCAGCGGGAAGTCGACCCTGGCCAAGCTGCTGTGCGGGCTGTACGCGCCCGATGCCGGCCGGATCCTCTGGGACGGCCTCGACTCCACCGAGCTGGACCGTGCCGACCTCTTCGACCGGATCGCGGTCGTCGCCCAGGACTTCTACCGCTGGCCGTTCACCGCCCGGGTCAACATCGCCATCGGCCGCCCGGACGCCCCGTACGAGGACGAACTCCTGCGCGCCGCCGCCGAGTACGCGGGCGCCGACGAGACCATCGCCGCCCTGCCCCGAGGGTGGGACACCCTTCTCGCCCGCGGTTACCGGGGCGGCCACCAGATCTCCGGCGGCCAGTGGCAGCGCCTCGGCATCGCCCGCGCCCGGCACCGCGACGCCCGCGTCCTCGTCGTCGACGAACCGACCAGCGCCCTGGACGCGGAGACCGAGCAGCGCGTGTTCGACCAGATCCGCAGCCTTGCCGCGGCGGGCCAGACGGTCATCCTGATCACCCACCGCCTGCACAGCGTCCGGCACGCGGACGAGATCTACGTCCTGGAACGGGGCCGGGTCGCCGAACACGGCACGTTCGAGGCCCTGTTGAGGCCCGATGGTGACGGACCGGGGCTTTTCCGGCGGATGTACCTCGTGCAGTCGGAGCAGTACCGGCTGGACACCGAACGGTGAGCCGGGCCGTAAACCGCACAGTGATTCACATCACAAGACCGTGATGTAAAGAAAGTAAAGGAAGTGTGCCTCGGGGGCGTGTGGGGCTGGCATGCTCATGCGTGGCTACCGAGGGGTAACCGTTCGTGCTCGATCCCCGGCCCAACCCCCGTGCCTCGTCCCGTCATTCGATCAACTCGATCCCGAGGACCCCCACGCGTGCACAAGCTCACCAGACATGCCCTGCTGGCGTCGGTCACCGTCGCGGCGCTGCTCACCACAGGCTGCTCCGCAAGCTCGTCGAACGAGGCGGACAGCGCCGGCGCGGCGGCGGCCGAGATACCCGCCGCCGCCAACACGCCGGACGAACTAGCCGTCGTACAAGCCCCGTTGGGCAACGGGGCCCCCACCGCCGTGGCAACCCAGGGCGCGGCCAAGGAGGGTGCCGGGGCGCGGACGTCGTCGCTCAAGGTCGCCTCCTACGACAAGAAGAGCGGCCGGGCGGTCATCACCGCGAAGTCGGTGACCGCGCCGGCCGAAGGCAAGGCGACCCCGCCCTCCTCCTCTTCCTCCGATTCACTCGAATCCCCCGAGTCCTCCGCTCCCACGTCTCCCTCGCCCTCCGAGTCGGAGACAACTGACGCCCCCGCAGCGGCTGTTGCCGTCGGTGACGTCATCGCCAGCGCCCCCGCTCCCGGTGCCCCCGACGGTCTGCTGGCCGAGGTGACCGAGGTCGTCGGTGACGCCGCGGGCGGCGGTACGGAGGTGATCACCAAGCCCTCCGAGCTCAGCTCCGTACTCGGTGAGAGCAAGGCCGAGGGCGATGTCCCGGTCGACCCGTCGACCATCGAGGTCGAGCCGCTCGTGGAGGGTGTGAAGGTCTCCTGGGCGAAGACCGGCGACCTCACCTTCGGCCCCGAGGGCGCCAGGCTTCCGCTGGGCAGCCTGCGTATCGACGTGGGCGCCGCCATCGCCACCGCCGAGGGCGCTCCCGCCTCGGCGTCGGCCTCGGTGCAGGGCTTCGTCCAGCTCGCGCCCGAGGTCGCCTTCTCGTACGACGGTTCCGGCAAGGGGACGGGCTCCGCGCCCGGCGGCGCGTTCCTCGGCCTGACCGGTGACTGGGCCTCGAAGTGGTCGCTGAAGGGCCGCGCGGCCGGCACCACCACGACCAACGGCAAGCCCCTGCGCATCCCCTTCGCGGAACTCCACTCCGACCCCGTCATCTACGCGGGCCCGGTCCCGATCGTCGTCAACCTCGACCTGGTCTGCTACTTCCAGGTCGACGCCGACGGCAAGGTGACGGTCGACGTCGAGCAGGACCTCAAGGGCGACTTCCGCGTCGGCGGCACCTTCTCCTGGAGCAAGGGCTGGCAGTCGGTCAGCGAGTCCGAGATGACCGGCACGCCGCTGGACGTCGGCGTCTCGGCGACGGGCGACGTCAAGGCGTCCCTGGGCGCCGAGGCCGCGATCGGCCTGTACGGCACCGTCGGTGTCAGCGCCGACCTCGCCCCGTACCTCCGCGTGGAGGCGGACGCCGCGGCCGAGGGCTCCAGCGACGGCACGGGCTCGGCGAGCGGCTCCTGGGCCCTGTACGGGGGCCTCGACCTCTCCGGCGCCCTCCAGATCCAGCTGACCATCTTCGGCACCCCGATCTTCCAGCACCGGATCCCGCTGGGAGAGCTGCACAAGGAGTGGCCACTGGCGAAGGGCGAGGCGTCGGCATCGACACCGACGGTGAAACCGGCGGCCTGACGTACACGCGCTGTCCCACCGCGAGGGGCCTTTCCGTCCAGTACCGGACGGAGGGGCCCCTTCGGCCATGTGCCTCTGGAGTCAGCCCAGTTGCTTGCTTCCCCGGCCCGGCACGGCCGTCGTGCTGCGCCGGGCCACCCCTGTCACTCTGCCCTGCGGCAGCCTGTGCGTGGACCATCCGCCGCAGATCTCAGGTCTCAGGGCCCAGGTCTCAGACGCGCTGAGGCGCGCGCATCCCCGCTCGCACCTGCGCGGCCAGTGTGCGGACGGTCGGATCGGGACGGCGTACCGACCGATCGGGCGCCGTCGGCCCACTCCCGTCCCGGTTCCGGCACCCCCGGCAGAGCCCACCGGGCAGGGCTTCCGGCCGCCCCGGCACCCCGCAGTCGGTGCACTCCATCAGCAGGGTGCGGCAGTAACAACGCCCCTGGTGGCCCCGCGCAACAGTCGTGCCGTGCGGGGCCACCCTGTCTCTGCGAAAGTGCACCCATGCCGACCGACCGCATCGACTTCGCCGACCTCCCCGACGACGTTCAGGGCTCCGTACTCGCCCGCACTGGTCCGCTCCTGCGCGTCGAAACAGTGTCCTCCGGCTTCAACTCGGCCATCTCCGCGCGCCTGACGACCGAGCAGAGTCAGGTGTACGTCAAGGGATTGCCGACGGATCACCCCCGCGTGTGGACGCAGCAGCGAGAGGCGGCCGTCGGCCCGTATGCGGGCGGCATTTCTCCCCGCGTGCGGTGGCACCTCCAGGCCGGCGGATGGGACCTCGTCGCCTTCGACGCACTCGACGGCCGCCACGCCGACTACGCGCCCGGCTCGGACGACCTCCCACTCGTCGCGGCGACTCTGGAACGGCTGGCCGGGCTGCGCGCGCCGGACGACGTGGAACTCAAGGAGGCCCGACACCGGTTGCGTGAGCACGCGCCTGCCGCAGCTCTCGCGCACTTCGCGGGAGACGCCCTCTGTCACACCGACCCGAACCCCGCCAACGTCATGGTCGACCAGGGACGTGCGTGGCTCGTCGACTGGGCGTGGGCCACCCGAGGCGCGCCGTGGCTGGACGCTGGCTACTGGGTCGTCTGGCTGATCGCCGAGGGCGGCCACACTCCCGAGAGCGCCGAACGATGGGCTTCCTGTGTCCCCGCCTTCCGCGAGGCACCCGAGGTCGGACTGAACGCGTTCGCGGCGGCCAACGCAAGCGTCTGGGCCCAGATCGCGGAGGAGTCGCCCAACTCCTGGACCCATGGAGTCCGTACGGCCGCCAAGTTGTGGGCAGACCACCGCGTACGGACGCCCTGACTGACTACGCGCGCCCTGACAAAAGGAGGCTCGGATCTCGGATCTCGGCGCCCGAAGCTCGGGGCTCAGGGATTCGCTGTCACGGGACGGACTGTCCTGTGTCAGCTTTCACTCGGGCAGGTCGTGGCCGCTGAATGAGTGCCGGCAGCTGACTCGTTTGCACTTTCCCTCTGGGCCGCCGGACTGGAAGTCGGGGCACGGGCAGGACAGACACGGGATGGTGCCGTTGGAGTCGGGCTCCCAGTCGTTGCTCGTCAGTCGCGCTCGGGCGGTTTCCCGGATGCCACGCAATTGGTCGTCGAGTCTGCGGAAGTCGGCCTCGTTCTCCTCGAAAGCCTTCTTCTGGGCGTCTGTCAGGTTGTACTGCTGCATGTTGCCGTCCCGAGATGGAGGTGGCGGCGAGGAGTGTCTCGCCCCTACGCCCACGATGGCCCGGCGGGCGCCTGTCCGCACGTCGAGCGCGAGGGGAGGGGCTCAAGGTTCACGATCCACTTCATCGGAACGCGGGCCCCGACCTCCGAGCCCCGAAACTCAGCCCCGTTTCTCCCCAGAGCGCCGCACGCAGCCAGTCCCAGGACCCCGTAGCGAGCCCGCGTCGGCGGTTTGCGTGAGGACTGCCTGACGGGCCATCGGCTGCTGCCCGGGGGAGGGGTGGCGGGTGGCCCGGCGGCTCACCAGGCGGGGCGGATCGGCCCCGGTGGCGTGAGCCGGGTCAGGTCGGCGACGAGTTCGCTGAAGCGTGCCTCGCCCAGCGCCTCTCGCCATGGTTCGACGGCAGCCTTGGCTGCCTGGTCGGCGGCGCGAGTGGCGGCCCAGCCGGCCTCGGTCAGGGCCAGGAGCCGGGCACGGGCATCGTGGGGGTGCGGATGCCGCACCACGTACCCCTTGCGGACCAGCTCCTCGACCAGTTGGGCGGCGGCCTGTTTGGTCACCCCCAGATGCTCGGCCAGCGCGGCCGTGGTGGCGCCGCCCATGGAGATGCGGACGAAGGCGAAGCCGTGCGCGGGCCGCAAATCCTCGAATCCCTGCTCGGACACGCCGGCGTGGATCTCCTGCACCAATTGTCCGGAGAGTGCCAGCACCAGTGCGGAGAAGGCCAGAGCGTCGTCCATGGCTTGACTATAACTCGGCAAGCTGCTTGTCTTTATGGACAAGTTACTTGTCTATAGAGGGGAGCTGACGCATGCCTTTCATTCACAGCGCGGAGGCCGTCGCGCACGAAATCCACGGTGCCCGCTTCGTTTCCTACATCCGTCCGGACACGGGCGGCCGGGACCTCGCCGCCTGGCGCACCGAGGTCCCGGCCGGAATGGTGGGCCAGGCCCACGCGATCAGTCACGAGGAGACGTTCTACGTCCTCTCCGGTCGCCTCCGGCTCACCATCGGCGGCGAGAGCGCCGAACTCGGCGTCGGTGACGCGGCGGTGGCTCCGGCAGGCTCCGAGCTGGAGGTTGCCAACACCACCGACCAGCCCGCCCAGATGTGGGTCACCACGCGTGTCGGACTCAGTGCCACACTGGCCGACGGCAGCACCATCGCGCCGCCATGGGCTCATTAGGGCCGTATCGAACGGCGTAGGGCAGCCGAGCGTGACTCGCGGAAGATGGTATCGATGGCGATAGTATCGCTGCCGATACCATTCTCTACGGGAGTCTCCTCATGCGCCGTTTTATCGGCAGGGACCGCGAGCTGACCGTGCTCCGCACCGCCTTCCAGGCCGTTCAGGACGCCGCCGGGTCCGCCAAGCCTGGCCAGTGCATCCTCATGCGGGGAAGACGACGGGTCGGCAAGTCCAGCCTCGTCGAGGAGTTCCTGCGGCGCACCGAGACGCCCTCCCTCTTCTTCACCGCTGCGGGCGGCACGGCCGAGGATGAGCTGGCGGAGCTCCTCGACGCCGCCACCCGGTCCACCCTGCCGGGGAGGGAACTGTTCGCGGAGGAGGCCCCGGCTCAGTGGAACGCGGCCTTCAGGCTGCTTGCCGAGGTCCTGCCCGACGACCGCCCGAGCGTGGTCGTCATCGACGAGGTCCCGTATCTCATGGACCGTATCGACGCCTTCGAGGGCATGCTGCAGAGGGCGTGGGACCGCCTGTTCAGCCGCAAGCCGGTGCTTCTCCTCCTGGTCGGATCCGACCTGTCGATGATGGAGGCGCTGAACAGCTACGACCGTCCCTTCCACCAGCGCGGGCGAGAGATGGTCGTGGGGCCGCTGAACCCGGTCGACATCGGCGAGATGCTCGACCTGGAACCCGCAGCCGCCTTCGACGCCACCCTGATCACCGGCGGCCTCCCGCTGATCTGCGCGGAGTGGCGGCCCGGAGCGGACCTCTGGGAGTTCCTCCGCGACTCACTCGACAATCCGATCTCGGCACTGCTGGTCTCCGCCGAGCGCTCACTGGCCGCGGAGTTTCCGCCCCAGGCGATGAGCGGGGAAGTCCTACGGGCGATCGGAACCGGCGAACGCACCTTCACCAACATCGCGCGCGCCGCCGGTGGCATCAGCCACACCACTCTCACCCGGGCCACGGACGTCCTGACCGCCAAGGGGGTGGTGGCGGCCGAACTGCCCCTCTCCCTGCGGCCGTCGAAGGAACGCCGCTACCGGGTGACCGACCCCTACCTGCGGTTCTGGCTCGCGTTCCTGGATCCGCACATGGCGGAGATCGAACGTGGACGAGGGGACCTGACCCTGAGCCGGATCAGGGAGCGGTGGACGAGCTGGCGGGGTCGTGCGATCGAACCCCTGGTCCGGGAATCCCTCGCCCGTCTTCTGCCGGACGGGGTCCTGCCCGCCGCCCCCGCGATCGGCGGGTACTGGACCCGCAGCAACGATGTCGAGATCGACCTCGTGGGCGCCGACCGGCAGCCGGTCGCCAAGGAGTTGCTCTTCCTCGGCTCCGTGAAGTGGCTGGGGAGTGCCCCGTTCGACAACCACGACCTCGCCGCGCTGCAGAAGCACCGGGCGGCGATCACCGACGAGCCCGTACCGCTCGTCGCGGTCTCCCGCAACGGGGTCAGCTGTTCCGGCCTTCAGGCGACCTACGGCCCCGACGAGCTGCTCGGCGCCTGGCGCAGGACCTGAGTCGGGTCCACCGACTCCCCATACTCCCTATCCCCTACCCCCTACCGGAACAGTTCGAGCGAGATGTGCCCGGACAGCGCGCCGAGGAAGTCGACCGCGTCGAAGGCCGCCCCGGCGGACGCGACACCCACCGTCCGGGTCCGTCCCGCCAGCACCCGCCCCACCGCCTCCACCGCCAGCGGCGCACTCACCGCGTAGATGTCCCGGCCGCTCGCCACCGCCCGCCGTTCCGCCCCGCCGGACCGTACGACGACATCGACGACGAACGTCTGCGCGGAGCGGCCGTCCTCGTCGACCGCGACCGGCGCCGGGGTGTCCGGCGCAGACAGTTCCCTGGCCGCGTCCGCCGCCATGTAGCCGCGTACCTCGGGAATGGCCAGGTGGCTGGGGACGGTGACGACGTCGGCCATGGAGAACTCGCCGATCACCTCCCGGGGGCCCGTCGGATCTGGGAAGGGCCACTTCAGGGTCGGCAGCGCGTCGTCGTGGTACTCCAGCCGCCCTCCGCTGTAGCGGACCCTGCGGCCGTTCCTGCGGTCCCGGGAGACCGCGCCCGCGGTGCGCGTGCCGGCGGTCGGGTGCCAACCGCTCAGGCCGTACGCGATGTGCGCCTCGTCGGCCGACGTCCAGTCGCCCATCGCCGCGGTGACCAGCAGGTCACTGAGGCCGCCGAAGAAGGCCATCGCGGGGATCACCAGCGCGTTCGCGGCACGGGCACGCTCCGCGAAGTGCGTGAACGTGTCGAGGTTGGCCTCGATCTCGGCCGCCACGTCCACATACGGGACCTCGGCCCGCAGCGCCGCCTCGATCACCGGCGCGGCCGTCGTGGCGAAGGGCCCGGCGCAGTTGATCACGGCCGAGGCTCCGGCGAGCGCGCGGTCCAACGAGCCCGGGTCGTCGACCGTGGCCGGCCGGGCGTCGAGCCCGGGGCGGGACGCGGCCAGCTCCCGCAGCTGCTCCGGGTCCCGCCCGGAGAGGATCGGGACGAACCCCCGGTCCAGCAGCTCCGCCACCACGAAGCGCCCGGTGTGCCCGTACGCGCCGAACACCACGACCGCCTGCCCTGACGCTGACTCCGATACCGATCCCATGGCTTCTCCCCGTCGTCATGAGTGATCATCCGCTGATCGACTGTGACCATCCTGGCGACGGCAGCGACTCCGCACGAGTGTCCGGAACGACATGCCCCGTACAATTCCGGACATGGGCAGGGGGAGGAGAAACGGATGAGGGTGGGCACGAGGACCGTCGCGATCGCCGTCACCGACGGCATGCTGCACTTCGAACTCGGCATCGCCTACGAGGTCTTCGGCTCCGACCTCTCCCACCTGGTCGACCCCTGGTACGACGTCGCCCTCTGCGGGCCGGGCCCGATCCGCGCCGGACGGTTCCTGCTGGAGCCGGACTCCGGGCTCGACCGGCTCCCGTACGCCGACACGGTGATCGTCCCTGGCTGGGCCGACGTCGACCAGGAGCCGCCCGCCGAACTGGTCGACGCGGTGCGCGCGGCCCACGAGGCGGGTGCGCGCGTCGCCTCCCTGTGCACCGGCGCGTTCGTGCTGGCCGCCGCCGGACTGCTGGACGGACGGCGCGCGACCACGCACTGGGCGCACACCGATGTCCTGGCCGCCCGCCATCCCCTCGTCGAGGTCGATCCGGACGTGCTCTACGTCGACAACGGCAGCGTCCTCACCTCCGCCGGCAAGGCGGCCTCGATGGACCTGTGCCTGCACCTCGTACGGCTCGACCACGGCTCGGCGATCGCCAACACCGTCGCCCGGCGCCTCGTCGTACCCCCGCACCGGGCAGGCGGTCAGGCGCAGTTCGTCACCGCGCCGGTGCCCGCCCGGGACGACCATCCGCTCGCCGAACTGCTCCCCTGGGTGATCGAACGGCTCGACCGCCCGCTGACAGTGGAGGACCTGGCTCGCCGGGCGAGCATGAGCTCGCGCCATCTGGGCCGGCACTTCCGTACGGTCACCGGCACCACCCCGCTGCAGTGGCTGCTCGTCCAGCGCATCCGGCGCGCCCAGGAGCTGCTGGAGGCCACCGGCGACAGTGTCGACGCCATCGCGGAGGCCGTCGGCATGGGCACCGCCACGACTCTGCGCCGCCACTTCAACCGCACGATCGGTGTGCCCCCGGACGCGTACCGCCGTACCTTCCGCAACGCGCGATCCAGTGCGGGATCCAGCGCTGGATGATGCGCGACATCTTGACGTGTCCCTGCCGGGGTGGGTTCATGGGAGCGCTCCCATATTTCCGCTGCCCGTCTTCCTCCTGACCTCCCCTGTTCCTCTGATGCTGAAGTCCTCTTCGCGCTCATTCTCTGGAGTCGCAGTGAGAACAACGAGAAGTACGACACGAAGCTCCACGCGAAAGAACCCCATCACCGTCCTGCTGACCGGGCTCGCCACGATCCTCGGGCTCCTGGTGCTTGCCCCGGCCTCCGCCCAGGCGCAGGCCGAGTCACCCCGTGCCCTGGCCACCGGCCTGCACATCTCCAACGGCCGTCTCCTCGAAGGCAACGGCAACGACTTCGTGATGCGGGGCGTCAACCACGCCCACACCTGGTACCCGAACCAGACCCAATCCCTCAGGGACGTCAAGGCGTTGGGCGCCAACACCGTCCGCGTCGTCCTCGCCGACGGGCACCGCTGGACCAAGAACACCGCCGACGACGTGGCCGCCGTCATCGCGCAGTGCAAGGCCAACCGCCTGATCTGCGTCCTGGAGGTGCACGACACCACCGGCTACGGCGAGGAAGCAGCCGCCGGGACGCTCGACCAGGCCGCCGACTACTGGATCGGCCTCAAGAGCGTGCTCACCGGTCAAGAGGACTACGTCGTCATCAACATCGGCAACGAGCCCTGGGGCAACACGAATCCGGCCGGCTGGACCGCCCCGACCATCGCCGCCGTACAGAAGCTGCGCGCCGCGGGCTTCCAGCACACGATCATGGTGGACGCGCCCAACTGGGGCCAGGACTGGCAGGGCGTCATGCGCGCCAACGCCCAGTCCGTGTACAACGCCGACACCACCGGCAACCTGATCTTCTCGATCCACATGTACAGCGTCTACGACACGGCCGCGGAGATCACGGACTACCTGAACGCCTTCGTCACGGCCAAACTCCCCATCCTGATCGGCGAATTCGGCGGTCCGCCCGACCAGTGGGGCGATCCGGACGAGGACACCATGATGGCGACCGCCCAGCAGCTGAAGCTGGGCTACCTGGCCTGGTCGTGGAGCGGCAACACGGACCCGATCCTCGACCTGTCGATCGGCTTCGACCCGAAGCAGCTCAGCACGTGGGGCCAGCGCATCTTCCACGGCGCCAACGGCATCGCCCAGACGTCCGTGGAGGCCACGGTCTACGGCGGCGGCACGGGCACCGACACCCAGGCCCCGACCGCCCCCGGCACGCCGACCGCGTCCGCGACCACCGCGACCTCGACCACTCTCACCTGGGCCGCAGCGACTGACAACGTTGGCATCGCCAGCTACGACGTCGTCCGCGTCAACGGCACCACGGAGACGGCAGCCGCGGCCTCCACCACCAGCACGGTCACGGTGACCGGCCTCACCGCGGCCACCGCCTACACCTTCGCCGTGTACGCGCGGGACGCGGCCGGCAACCGGTCGCCCCGCTCGGCCACGGTGAGCGTCACCACGTCCCCGGGCGGCGGCACCCCAGGAGCCGGCTGCTCGGTCGCCTACCGCGTCGTCGGCGACTGGCAGGGCGGCTTCCAGGGCGACATCACCCTGCGCAACACGGGCACCACCGCCCTCACCAACTGGACGCTGGGCTTCGCCTTCGCCAATGGCCAGACGATCAGCAACATGTGGGGCGGCACACCCACCCAGAGCGGCGCCAACGTGAGCGTCACACCCGCCGCCTACACGGCCACCATCCCGGCCGCCGGCTCGGTCTCGGTCGGCTTCATCGGGACGAAGGGGGCGACGAACGCGGTGCCTACGTCGTTCACGCTCAACGGCACGACCTGCGCGACCAGTTGATACCTGGTCCGATGAACACCTGATCCGCGCCAGTCGTCGGAGGGCGGCGTTCCGTAGCCGGAACGCCGCCCTCCGGCCTGCTCGTTACCGAATCGGCCGGTCCTGTCCGCGAGTCTGTCCGCGAGTCCTGTCCGTCGGTCCTGTCCGTCGGTCCTGAGTGTTCTCCCAGCCGTGGTCGGCGGGCCCGCAGTGGCCCTCCGCGGTGGTGGCCCAGGTGATGCCGTCCGTGAGGTCTCGATCCGGTGGTCGCCGAGAGACGCCGGAGCCGCTGAGAGACGCCGAGAGTCGCCCGGAGTCGCCGTGGCGTCGTCCCCGCAGCCCGTCGCCCGGTCCACCCGCAACTCGCTGATGTCCACGCCCCGGGGCAGCCGTAAGGTGTTCCGAACCGGGGCGACCCCCGTGCCGTTGGTGCCACCCCTGGCGTCCCAACCCCAGACAGTGAACGTCATACCGATCAGACCGTCGGGTCCGCAGCCGGAGTCGCTGTCAGCCGGGACCGTTGTGGTCGGGACCGCTGTCGTCGGACCGCTGAACTCCCCGATGTCGGCGCCGTGTTCGCCACCAGGGCGTCGGTCACAGCCCCCGGCCTGGGGTGTGAGGGTGACGCAACCCAAGTTCCCACGGGCCCTAACAGAGCGGAAACCGGCCGCTGCGGCAGTCGGACTAGCGTCGTGACATGAGGGTGTGGACGCCATTACGGCCGCTGCTCGACAGGCTCACCAGACTCGGCGAAGTCGGCAGGCGCGATGCCGGCAAGGGTGCCGTCGGCAGACGCGGCGTCGGCAAGGGGGTTGTCGGCACGGGCGGTTCGGTGGGCCGACCCGGTGACCGAACGACTCCCGGCCGCCGTCCGCTGCCCGGCTGGCGCAGCATCAGGGGCCGGGTGGCGGTGGTCATCACCGTCCCGATCTGCCTGCTGCTGACGGTGGCCGGTCTGGCCGTGTACGGCCGCGCGGAGGCAGTCGGCGAGGCCCGGACGACCCGCACCGAGGTCGGCCTCAGCCTGCGTGTCCAGGCACTGGTGCACCAGCTGCAACGCGAACGCGGCCTGACGAACGGCCTGTTGGGGGGCGAGAAGAGCTACCGCACACCGCTCACCACCACTCGCCGCCGTGTCGACACGGCACTGGAGGCCATGCGCCCGGAACGCGCCGTCGAGGCGGTCATTCAGAAGCACCTGCGACGCCTCACCGCGATCCGCACCGCTGCCGACAGGGAGGCCGTGGGAACGGGCACCGTCGACCGCACCGCCACCCTCACCTTCTACACGACCGCCGTCGACGCCCTCAACGCGGTCGACCCGGTGGCGGACACCGCGTCCCGCGACGACCGTCAACTGCGCGACGGACTGGCGGCGTTGCGGGAACTGGCCGCCGCCAAGGAGTCCGTCGCCCTCGAACGCGGCTTCCTCAACGGTGTGTTCGCCGACGGTGCCTTCCGCGACCGCGAATACCTCACCTTCACCGAGGTGCGCGCCACCCGCGTCGCCGCCCTCGCCCGCTTCCGCCAGGTCGCCACGGCTCCCCAACTCGCTGCCCTGAAGCGCGCGTTCGGCACCGAGGACGCCGAACGCGCCACCGCCTACGAGACCCGGGCGGAGGCCGCCGCCGACGGCTCCGCGCTGCGCGCCGACGCCGGCACCTGGTGGGACGCGATGACCGTACTCGTGGACGACCTGTACGCCGTCCAGCGGACGGTGGGTGACGACGTACGCGACCGGGCCGACCGCCTCAGTCACGAAGCCGAACTGGGTCTCGCCGCCTACCTCGTCGCCGGAACGCTCATGGCCGCCCTCGTCGCGGCCCTCGCCGCCTTCGCTTCGCGCTCCCTCACCCGCCCCCTCGGCGCACTCGCCGAGGCCGCCCACGACGTGGCCCGGCACCGGCTCCCCGCCACCGTCGCCCGGATCCAGCAGTCACCGCAGGACCAGGTGGAGTTCCCCGAGGCACAGGCCCAGCCCCTGGGCGGCGCGGCCGAGATCGCCGAAGTCGCGGAGTCCCTGCGCCAGGTGGAACACACCGCTCTCCAACTGGCCGCCCAGCAGGCCGGCCTGCGCCGCAACACCACCGAATCGCTCGCCAACCTCGGCCGCCGCAACCAGAATCTCGTTCGCCGTCAGCTGGGCCTCATCACCCGACTGGAACGGCAGGAACTCGACCCGGACGCCCTCGCCGAACTCTTCGAACTCGACCACCTGGCCACCCGTATGCGGCGCAACGCCGAAAGCCTGCTGGTCCTGGCCGGACAGAACCCGCCCCGGGCCACGGCCGCACCCGCCGGCGGCCTGGAGGTCGTCCAGTCGGCCGTCGCCGAGGTGGAGCAGTACCGCAGGGTCCTGATCGCGGCCGTGGAGCCGGTGCGCGTACGCGGGCACGCCGTCGCCGATGTCGCACACCTCCTGGCCGAACTCATCGAGAACGGGCTGACGTTCTCGCCACCGGACGAACCGGTCGAGGTCCACGGCTGGTACGACTCCGAGGACGGCACGTACAGCTTTGCCGTCGTCGACCACGGCGTCGGCATGTCCGCGGCGGACAAGGAACGCGCGAGCGCCCGCCTCTCCGGCTCGGACGAGGACGCCTTCCTCGCCGCGCCCACCCGTTTCCTCGGCCACCTCGTCGTCGGCCGGCTCGCCCACCGGCTCGGCGAGGGCACGAGGGTCCACCTCTTCGACACCCCGGGCGGCGGCCTGTCCGCACTCCTCGTCCTGCCCGACCGCCTGCTCGCCCCCGCGGCCCAGTCCCTCCCCGCCGCACCGCTCACACCCCCGCCCACCACGTCACCCACCACCCCACCCGCTGTCTCCTCCCTGCTCAACGGCTTCCGAGCAGGTGTCGCCCGAGCCGAGGCCCGAAGCACCCAAGGAGCGTCATCGTGACCACCGCCGTCCAGAGTTTCGGCTGGCTCATCTCGGAGTTCGTCCGCACCGCCGACGGCGTCACCGACGCGGTCGCCGTCTCCTCGGACGGCCTCCTCATGGCCGCCTCCGACAACCTCGGCCGGGACCGCGCCGACCACCTGGCGGCCGTCGTCTCCGGCATCACCAGCCTCGCCCAGAACGCGTCGACGACACACGGCTTCCGCGGCATGAAGCTCGTCATGATCGAGATGTTCGGCGGCTTCCTCATGGTCGGCCGCATCCGCGACGGCAGCTGCCTGGGCGTCCTCGCCGCCGAGGGCTGTGACGTGGGCCTGGTCGGCTACGAGATGTCCGTCCTCGCCGACCGCGCCGGCGAACTCCTCACCCCCCAACTGGTACGCCAACTCCACTCGGCACCCCTGGCGGCGGGATAGGCGCGGTCTCCTGCGCGGAACTCGTGCTCGGGGCTCCGCCGGCACGGGTCAGGTGTCCGTCGGTGGTGCGGTGCCGCGTCGGCGGGGTCTTCCGGGGCTACTGACGGGGCTACTGACCCCAGGCGGACCGGACACCAGAGACGAACGTGCCCCCGGACCGCCGCACCCCATCAGCCTCGATGCCCGGACCGCAGCCCCCGCCGAGCATCCGGCCGACGCCGCCGGGCGAGCCGTACGACCGGCCCCCGCCGGAAAAGACCCACCGGATCGGAGGGTCCCTCACCTGGGACGCAAGGCCGATACAGCGGTGATCGCAGACGCCCGGCGTTCAGCCACGACCCAGGCGTACGCGCCCGACCACCGGCAAGTGGTCGCTCCCGGTCGGGTCCAGGGCCGACACCTCCGTCACCACGACCCCCCTGCCGAGCACCTGGTCGATCCGGGCCACCGGCAGGGAAGCCGGCCAGCTGAACGCGAACCCCACCTCCGGGGCGCCGAGTTGTGAGGTGAGCGGATCCAGCCCCCGGTCCTGCACGGTGCCGTTGAGATCACCCACGACCAGGAGCCGGACCGCCGGGTCGTCCGCGATCCGCGCCCCGAGCAGTGCCGCGCTCTCGTCACGGGCCGCCGACGCGAAGCCGCTCGCGCCGAGACGGATCGACGGCAGGTGGACCACGTACACCGCGACCGCTCCCTCGGGCGCGCCGACCGTGGCCCGCAGACCGCGCTGCCAGCCGCCCGGGAAGCCCGCGGGCCGGATGTCCACGGCCCGCACGTCCGTGAGGGGGTACGAGGACCAGAGCCCGACCGTGCCGTGGACCGCCCGGTGGGGATGGGACGCGCCCAGGACGTCCTCGTACACGGGCCGCGCTGCGGGCGTCAGCTCCTGCACGGCCACGAGGTCGGCGCCCGTGGCGAGCAGCGCCTGTGCGGTGCCGGACGGGTCGGAGTTGTCGTCGGCGACGTTGTGCTGAACGACGGTCAGGTCGTACGCGTCGGAGGACGAGGCGAACCAGAGCCCGCCGAACAGCCAGAGCCAGGCCAGCGCGGGCAGCAGACAGGCGACCAGCCCTCCCACCGACCGCTTGACCAGGGCGAGACACGCGAGGAGCGGCACGGCAACGCCCAGCCACGGCAGAAACGTCTCCAGGGCGCTCCCGATCCGCCCGACCCCGTTGGGCACGACGGAGTGCAGGGCCAGCAGACAAGCGACACCGATGGCACCCGCGGCGAGCCCGTGCTCCCACCAGCGCAGGCTTCGCCGATCTCCACGCACGACCACACGCCCTCCTCGTCCCGACGGACGACGCCCCTGCCCACCTGACGGTTCCCCACGGTGAACGGTGACCCGCCCAACAAGACCCGGTCGGCGCGCGGTCGAAGAAGGCGGGCAGCCGGCGGGGTCGGCGTGCAGCCTGACGTGCTCCGGTCCGAACTCCTCACCGGGCACGTCCGGCGAGGAGTTGACGATCGATCTCGGAGGCCGGCACCGGTGCCCGTCCGGGAGTACGGGCCCCGCCGCCGCCTACCTGCCGGGACGGTGTGTCAGACCACCGCGAGTCGGTCCACCAGCAGCTCCACCCTCAGCTCGGCGTCCTCCGGCGGTAGCCGTCCCGCTCGGGTCAGGGTCGCCAGGCCGTGCAGGGCGGCCCAGAACGTCTCGGTGAACAGCCCCGGGTGGACGCCGTCCCCGGCGACCTCGCCGAGGCTCTCCAGCAGTGCGGCGAAGGCGTCCTTGAGCGGTTCCGGGGTGTCCTCGTGGGCGAAGGCCAGGCCGCCGTCGAGCTGGAAGATGGCGTCGTAGACCGCCGGGTTGCGTGCGGCGAAGTCGAGGTAGGCGCGGGCGAGGGCGTACACCCGCTCGCGCGGGCAGTCTGCGGCGGCGGTCGCGGCGCGCACCGCCGCGGCCAGCTCGGCGGCGCCCTCCAGGGCAACGGCGCCGATGATCTCCCGTTTGCCGCGGAAGTGGCTGTAGAGGACGGGCTGGCTGTACTCGATGCGCTCGGCGAGCCGGCGGGTGGTGACCGCGTCCCAGCCCTGCTGCTCGGCGAGTTCGCGGGCCGTCGCCACGATGAGGCGCTCGCGGGCCGCCCGCTCGCGCTCCTTGCGTTCCTGTACCGACATGATTCGATCCTAGCACCGCTAGACAAGTGAGCGGCGGCAGCACTAGCGTTGCCTCAGTACCTAGCAACGCTAGATTCCTGGAGGGTCATCATGCTCAACGCACTCGAGGTCTTCACCACCGTGGTCGTCGGCGTGATGGTGGGGGTGGAGTTCTCCGTCGCCTTCGTCATGAACCCGATCCTCAACGCACTCCCGGAGGACAGTGGCCAACTCGGCCACGCCCACGGGGGCCGGATGCTCGGCGCTGTGATGCCGGTCTGGTACATCAGCTCGCTCGTCCTCGTCGCGGTCTGGGCCATCGCCGGAGGGGACCACCCCGGCACCGGCCTCGTCGTCACCGCCGGAGCGCTGCTGCTCCTCAGCGTGGTCATGTCGCTCCTGCTGCTCGTCCCGATCAACAACCGGAACAAGACATGGACCCCCGAGAACCGGCCCGCCGACTGGAAGCAGCAGATCCACCGCTGGAACCGCTTCCACTACGTCCGTGTCGCCGTCATCATCGCCGCCTTCACCCTGCTCGCCGCCGCCCTCACCTGAGCCGGTGGGCGTGGGCCGACACCGCGCCGACGGCTGCGCAATCCCCACTCCCGGGCGACAGCAGCGGACCACCGAAATCCCGACATCCGGGAATGCCGGTAGCCGGATGGCGGCCAGGAGCGACACGGGCAGCTCCGGGCGCCGATGGCCCCGGCGGCAGTCGCTGATCCAGGTTTCGCCGTCGGGCAGGCCTGGCCCCCGTCGCGGGCTGGGGTGATCAGGTCTGCGGTGACCTGCGACTTCGGCATGATCCGGTTAGGGTTTTCGGGAGGTACTTGGGAGATCGGCACTCGTGGCGAAGGCCTGTCCAGGGTGAGAGCGGGCTGTTGCCAGACCGGGAGCCGGCTACACGAAATAGGCCCCGGACCCTCCCTGACATGGGAGTTCCGGGGCCCAGGGCGGTCTCGGTGATGTGGGGTGCGGTTCGGGTATGTGACTGAGCACGTGGTTGACCCCTGAGCTCCGTAGTTGGCCACTTCGGTGCTCAGCGGGCTAAGAGGATCTGTTCAGTCGAGGACTGCGGTGGCTTCGATCTCCACCAGATGGTCGGGTACGTCCAGTGCCGCAACGCCCAGCAGCGTGGCCGGCGGGACCGGGGCGGCCCCCAGCTTCGCGGACGCCCGACCGATCCCCTCCAGGAGCTGGGGCATCTTGTCGGGGGTCCAGTCGACGACGTGGACGGTCAGTTTGGCCACATCGTCGAAGGAACCGCCGACCTCGGCCAGGGCGGTGGCGATGTTGAGGTAGCACTGCTCGACCTGAGCGGCGAGGTCGCCTTCGCCGACCGTGACCCCCTTGGCGTCCCAGGCGACCTGCCCGGCGATGAAGACCAGCTTCGTCCCCGTCGCGATCGACACTTGCCGGTAGACATCGATCGTGGGCAATCCGCTGGGATTCACCAGAGTGACGGCCATGCTGCCTGCCTCCTTGTCACGGGAGCCCGTGGGCTCGCTTCCACCCGACCAAGACGTTTCCCTTGGTCTCTTGCGGTTACTCAGGAACCATAGGAGAGTGGCCGCTGACATGGAAGAACGCACTTTTCAGTGACTGGGGAACCTCATGGTGACCAAGCAGTTCACGGGCTCGCCCGACGAAGCGGACCTGAGGCGCGCGGACTCTCTGGCGCGGGAGATCTTCTCGGACGTCGCCAACAAATGGGCGCTCCTGATCATCGAGGCTCTGGGGGAGCACACCCTGCGCTTCGGCGAGCTGCGGAACGAGATCGAGGGCATCAGCCACAAGATGCTCACTCAGAACCTGCGCATGCTCGAGCGCAACGGTCTGATCGAGCGGACGGTGTACCCCGTCGTGCCGCCGCGGGTCGAGTACGCACTCACCGAGCCGGGCCAGGCCCTGCGGGTGACGATCGACGGACTGTGCGACTGGACTCACCGGTACCTGGGTCACATTGAGACCTCCCGCCACCGCTTCGACGCCTGACAGGGGCGATTGCGTCGCTGCCCATGCCGAAGATCTCGCGTGTGGAGTTGACGTCTGATCAGGAGCGCGAGGTGCGTGAGCGTCTGCGGGGGCTCGGCGTGGTCACGGCCGCCTTTGGCGCGATCGAGACCGACCTCCCGCGCGCACTCGACCTCGCCCGCAACTGTCACGCCGTTTACCTGGCAGCCGATCCGCAGCTGCGCAGGTTGGCAACCAGGCGTTTTTCACCCACCCCGTGATCGACGAGGACGGCGCCCACAGCGAGTACGCCGAACCGTTCGACACGCCGCTCGGCGCAGACGTACTGGATGCGGGGCAGACCGCCCTGGCTGATTGTGCGGAGAGACGAACCAAGCTGCGCGGAGTCCTGGAACAAGCCCGCATCGTCCGCCAACAAGAAGACCCCCAGCACGCCGGCTGGGGGTCTCTCTGTTCACCTTCCGGCCCCCGTGCGGGGTGTCGAAGGTTCGAATACAACTACTTTGGTGCCCTCGGCAGGATTCGAACCTGCGACACCGGCTTTAGGAGAGCCGTGCTCTATCCCCTGAGCTACGAAGGCGAGGCGGCGCGACCAACGTGCGGCTGCACCACCGCCGACAGTCTAGCGGGTGCTGCTCGGGAGGCCAGCGCGTTGATCGGACTCCGGAGGTGAGGAGGGGCGCGCCGGTGTCACCTCGGTCCGATGCTCGTCCCCCATGCTCGTTCCGCCCCTGCCCCCTGCCCCTACCGCACCAGACAAGGCCGCTTCCCGTCGAACTCCCACCCCGGTACCAGATACCGCATCCCGATCGCATCGTCCCGCGCGCCCAGCGCCTTCTCCCGGTACAGCTCATGTGCCGCGAGCACCCGCTCCATGTCCACCTGGACGCCCAGCCCCGGCGCGTCCGGCACCGCGATCTCGCCCCCAGTGATCTGTGGAGGAGTGACCGTGAGGCGTTCCAGGCCCTCCTGCCAGATCCAGTGGGTGTCGAGGGCGTTGTACTCGCCCGGGGCCGCCGCGCCGCAGTGGGTGACCATGGCCAGGGAGATGTCGAAGTGGTTGTTGGAGTGGCAGCCCCAGGTCAGGCCCATCGCGTTGCACAGCTGGGCCACGCGGACGGAGCCCTGCATGGTCCAGAAGTGCGGGTCGGCCAGCGGGATGGAGACCGACTGGAGGGCCAGGGCGTGGGTCAGTTGCCGCCAGTCCGTGGCGATCATGTTGGTCGCCGTGGGCAGGCCCGTCGCCCGGCGGAACTCGGCGAGGATCTCGCGCCCCGAGTAACCGCCCTCCGCACCGCAGGGGTCCTCGGCGTAGGCCAGCGTGCCGTTCAGGGGTGCGCACAGTGCGATCGCCTCGCGCAGCGACCACGCCCCGTTCGGGTCGAGGGTGATCCGGGCCTCCGGGAAGCGGTCCTTCAGCGCCCGTACGGCCTTCACCTCCTCCGTGCCCTCCAGGACACCGCCCTTGAGCTTGAAGTCGCGGAAGCCGTAGCGGGCGTGGGTGGCCTCGGCCTGGCGGACGATCGCCTCCGGCGTCAGGGCCTCCTCGTGCCGGACGCGGTGCCAGTCGACGTCCGAATCCGGCTCGCGGACGTAGTCCAGGTCGGTCCGGTCCGGGTCGCCGACGTAGAAGAGGTAGCCCAACATCCGTACAGAGTCCCGCTGTTGGCCGTCTCCGAGCAGGGCCGCGACCGGTACGTCGAGGTGCTGGCCGAGGAGGTCGAGGAGGGCCGACTCGACGGCCGTCACCGCGTGCACGGTGGTGCGCAGGTCGAAGGTCTGGGCGCCGCGTCCGCCCGAGTCGCGGTCGGCGAACCGGGCCCCGATCTCCGCCAGGACGCGCTTGTAGTCGCCCACCTTCGCCCCGACGACCAGGGACTCGGCGTCACGCAGCGTCCGCGTGATCTTCTCGCCGCCCGGGACCTCACCGAGTCCCGTACGGCCAGCGGAGTCGGTGAGGATCACGATGTTGCGCGTGAAGTAGGGGCCGTGGGCGCCGGAGAGGTTCAGCTCCATGCTGTCCCGGCCGGCGACCGGGTAGACGGAGAGGGTGGTGACGGTCGGCTGACTCGTGCTGGTACTCGTACGCGTACTCATGGTCGTCGAATCCTTGCGATCCTTGCGCGCAGACTGCGTATGTGGATGTTGTCCATGTATGTGGATCGAGACTAGGTGAGTGACCGCACGGGGGCAATGGGAGCGGCGGCTACGCCAGCGGCACCCGTGTGAACCGTCCCGCAGTCCGCAGTTCCCCCTCGATCCGCGAAGCGGTCCCGTACAGCTCCGGCAGCACCTCCGCCACGCACTGCTCCGCCGTGCGCCGGGTCGTGTGCATCGCCACGTTGACCGCCGCGACCACCCGTCCCGTACGGTCCCGCACCGGGACCGCGATCGACCGCAGCCCTTCCTCCAACTCCTCGTTGACCACGGCGTATCCCTGCTCCCGCACCTGCGCCAGCACGCGCGCGAAGGCCACCGGGTCCGTCACGGTGTGCGGGGTCAGCGGGGCCAGGTCCCGCACCTGACGCCCCGCCTCCGGTGTGTCGGCCAGCAGGACCCGGCCCATCGAGGTCGGGTACGCCGGAAGCCGTGTCCCGACGGTGATGTTGGCGCTCACGATGCGCCTCGTCGCCACCCGCGCCGTGTACTGGATCTCCGCGCCCGTATCCCCGGACAGGACCGCCAGTGACGCCGACTCGTCGACGCGTCCCGCGAGTTCGGCCAGGTGCGGGGCGGCGATCTCGGGCAGGGAGGTGTGGGAGAGGGGCGGGAAGCCCAGGGACAGGACCCGGGGGGTGAGGGTGAAGGTGCGGCCGTGGGCCTCGACGTATCCCAGGTGCTCGTAGGTGATCAGGGCCCGGCGGGCGGTCGCTCTCGCCAGGCCCGTCGCCCGTGCGACCTCCGTCAGGGTCAGCTCGGCGCGGCCCTCGCCGAAGGCCGTCAGGACGGTGAGGCCCCTGGCCAGGGACTCGATGAACTCCCGGCCCAGTTCCTGCTTCGAGGCCCCGGTCCAGGCCGCCAGGCCGGAGGGGGGCGCCGGCGTCCCGGCGGGCGGGCGCACCCGCAGTTCGGTCTCCATCGCGGCCACCGTCGAGCGCAGTCGCGGCAGCAGGTCCTCGCGCAGGTCGGTCGCCGTACGGCGGCTCGTATGGCTGACGACGCTCGCGACACAGGCCACCCGGCCTGTACGGGGGTCCCGTACGGGTACGGAGACGGCGACCAGTCCGGGTTCGATCAGCTGGTCGTCCAGTGCCCAGCCGGTGACGCGGGCCCGCTCGACGTACGCCTCGAAGTCGGCGCCCGAGTCGTCGGTTCGCGGGGGTATCGCGGGGAAGCCGAGGTCGGCCGGGTCCGCCGTCCGGCGTTCGTGCCAGCGGTGCCAGTCGGCGGGCGTCCACTCGGTGGCGAACAGCGGCCCGGGGGCGGTGCGTTCGGCGGGGAGGAGGTCGCCGATGCGGAAGCTGAGCGACATCGCGCGGCGGCGGGTCGCCTGGTGGATGAACCGGATGCCGTCCCGGTCGCCGACCGCGAGCGACACCGACTCGTCCAGCTCGTCGGCCAGGGCGTCCGCGTGCGCGTCGAGAAGGGCGGGCAGCCGGAGGGCGGCCAGGTAGGCGTTGCCGAGTTCCATCAGCCGAGGGGTGAGAACCGCGTCCCGGCCGTCGAGACGGACGTACCCCATGCGGGCGAGCGTCGCCGTGATCCGGTCCACCGTGGAGCGAGCCAGGCCGGTCGCGCGCTCAAGACCGCTCAGGCTCAGCGTCCCGCCCGCCTCGGTCAGCTGCCGCAGCACGGCGATCCCCCGGATCAGCGGGGCGACGGCCTCGGCGGGCACGGGACCACCGTCCAGGACCGACGGGACATTCGTGGCGGGGGCAACCATGGGCACACCGTAGTGCCCGTACGGAACCGCCGGTGGTACGCCCGTCGGCGTCGGCCGACTCCCCACCGACTCCACCACCGGCTCACCGCCGGGTGATCGTCACCCGGTAGTTGCCGTCGAGGTCCGCGCTCGTCACGGCGATCTGGATGCCCCGCCTCGGGTCCTTGAAGGTCTCGCCGGGTGCGAAGGGCGCGTCGGAGAGCTCCGCGTGGACGTTCGGGCTGCGGGTGCAGCCGCCGCTGTTCCGGCGGGAGTCGTACACCGTGACCGGGCCGCGGCCGGTGTCGACGTTCGCGTCGACCCGGTAGACCAGCACGCCCGGCCGGCACACCGTCTCGTCGTTGCCCTCGCGCGTACGCAGCTCGACGGCGTACCCCGTACGGGAGTTGACCGGCACGAAGACGAGCTTCGCGCCGCCGGGACGGGCCAGCGGGGTGAGTGTGTACTCGCTCGTCCCGGCCCTCACCGCGCAGCCGACCTGCGTGGGGTCCAGCCAGCCGAGCTTCCACTTGTGCCAGCCGAGGAGGTCGTTGTTGGCCCCCCAGTCCTCGCTCATGATGTCCCAGTGGCCGACCGCGCCCCCGCCGGCTTGCGTGTAGAGGTCCGGCAGCCCGAACACATGGCCGTTCTCGTGCGGGAGGACGCGGTATCCCGTGGTGTCGTACGAACCGGAGCCGTCGTCCTGCCGGGAGTAGACGAAGGACGCGTTGGCGACGGGCACCCCGTCCGCGACCGGCGCCTGTCTGTTTCCGGCGAAGGTGACGGACAGGACGGTGTCCAGGGCGGAGGGTCCCGCGTTCGGGGTGACCAGCACGTTCAGCAGGTCGTACGAGCGGAAGTCGACCGTCGGGTCGGCGGCGGCCACGATGTCGTGGACCAGGCGGCGGTAGCCGGGGTCGAAGGGGGCGCCGCGCTCTATGCCGTACGAGCGGAAGGTCCGGGGCATCCGCAGCCAGTCGGCGACGGGGGCCTCGGGGCGGTAGTCGAGGCGGCCGTAGGAGCTGGTGGTGAACCAGTCCCGGGTCTGCGGGAAGAACTCCGCGAGCCGGTCGAGGGCGCTGCCCTGGCCGGGGGCGTCGGAGAAGTCGACCATCAGGGTCAGCGCGCGGACGGTGCCCGTGGAGCGGGAGTAGCCGGGTGGGGTGGGCAGTCCCTCGGACATCTGGACGCCGAGACCGCCCCGGATCGCGCAGGGGCCGAGCGGGGAGGTGCGGGCCAGTGGCACGGAGCCCGCGGCCGTCATGGAACCCCTGGTGAGGTGCCCGGTGCCGGCCGAGGTGCTGACCGCGAGGGTCAGCGCGGCCACGGACACGAGGGCCGCCGCCCGGCGGGGGCGCAGGGGGCCCGGCGGACGTATCCGACCACGGCTGGACGGCTGCTGCATGCACGGACCCTTCGCGCCACGGCAGCCGTTCGGTCTCGGACTGCGCCCTTTCGATCACCCTGTGTCGAGGTCGGCGGGGGCGCGCGCTGGAGGAGACCGATCGTGGGTCTCCGTCCCAGAGGTATGTGACTCAGGTCACATGAATTCTCCTCCGATGCGGGAAATAACCGGGGATCGATTCCCCGTTTAGCCAGGTGTCCGAGCGAAACGGGGACTGCTTCCCCGGATCGCATCTGAAACTCTCGAATCCCGAACCTCACCGCTCGACCGAAGGAGTACGCCGTGCAGACCGCGATCCCCGTGCAGAAGGTGACCCGGCCCCGCGCCGACGCCCTGCGCAACCGGGAGCGGATCGTCACCGCCGCCCGCGAGATGTTCGTCGAGTTCGGCCCCGAGGTGCCGCTCGACGAGATCGCCCGCCGGGCCGGCGTTGGCAATGCCACGGTGTACCGCAACTTCCCGGACCGGGACGCCCTGGTGCGGGAGGTCGTCTGCTCGGTCATGGACCGTACGTCCGAGGCGGCCGAGTCCGCGCTCGCCGAGACCGGCGACGCCTTCGAGGCACTGTCGCGCTTCGTGCACGTCGCCGCCGACGAGCGGATCAGCGCGCTCTGCCCGATGATGTCCAGCACCTTCGACCAGCACCACCCGGACCTGGAGGCGGCGCGGGAGCGGGTCGAGCAGCTCATCGGGGAGATCATGGACCGCGCCAAGGCGGCCGGGCAGCTCCGCACCGACGTGGGCGTGGGCGACGTGATGGTCGTCGTGTCCCAGCTCAGCCGCCCTCCGGCGGGATCGGCGTGCATGAACATCGACCGCTTCGTCCATCGGCACCTGCAGCTGTTCCTGGACGGGCTGCGGGCCCCGGCCCGCTCCGAACTGCCCGGTAAGCCCGCGACGATGGAGGACCTGCGCCGATCCTGACCGATTAGTTCAGAGCACCACGCGGGTCACCCCCCCCACACACACACCACTCGCGCCACTCACCCCAGCACACACCAGGCTTCCAGTCGTCAGCGCCGACGAACTGATCCTTTTCGCATCCTTTTTTCTTTCCCGAAGTCCCGAAGTGGGTATCTCCATGTCCGAAACAGCCCAGGCCGTCGCCGCCAAGGCGCCGACTCCCGACTCCAACCGCTGGAAGGCGCTCACGTTCATCGCGCTCGCCCAGCTGATGGTCGTGCTCGACGCGACCATCGTGAACATCGCACTGCCCTCGGCCCAGCAGGACCTGGGGATATCGGACGGCAACCGCCAGTGGGTCATCACGGCCTACGCCCTGGCCTTCGGCGGACTGCTGCTCTTCGGCGGCCGGATCGCCGATATCTGGGGCCGCAAGAACACCTTCGTCACCGGCCTGATCGGCTTCGCCGGCGCCTCCGCCCTGGGCGGCGCGGCGACCAACGAGGCGATGCTGCTCGGCTCCCGCGCACTCCAGGGTGCCTTCGGCGCGCTGCTGGCGCCCGCCGCGCTCTCCCTGCTCGCGGTGATGTTCACCGACGCCAAGGAACGCGCCAAGGCGTTCGGCATCTACGGTGCGATCGCCGGTGGCGGCGGCGCCGTGGGTCTCATCCTCGGCGGCTTCCTCACCGAGTACCTGGACTGGCGCTGGACGTTCTTCGTGAACATCCCGTTCGCGATCGTCGCCGCCGTCGGCGCGTACTACGTCATCCGTGAACCGTCCGGCAGCCGCAACCGCTCGCCGCTCGACGTCCCGGGTGTCGTCCTGTCCACCCTCGGTCTGGTCTCGCTGGTCTACGGCTTCACGCGGGCCGAGTCCGAGGGCTGGAGCGACTCCCTGACGATCGGCATGTTCGTCGCCTCGGTGGTGCTCCTCGCGGCCTTCGTGTTCGTCGAGTCCAGGGTCAAGGCCCCGCTGCTGCCCCTGCGTGTCATCACGGAGCGCAACCGCGGCGGTGTCTACCTCTCGCTCGGCCTCGCGATCATCGCGATGTTCGGCCTGTTCCTCTTCCTGACCTACTACCTGCAGATCGTGAAGGGCTACTCGCCGGTCAAGACCGGCTTCGCCTTCCTGCCGATGATCGTGGGCATGATCACGGGCTCCACGCAGATCGGTGCCCGGCTGATGACCCGGGTCGCCCCGCGCCTGCTGATGGGCCCGGGCTTCCTGCTCGCCGCGCTCGGCATGCTGCTGCTGACCCAGATGGAGATCGGCTCCTCGTACGCCGCCCTGCTCCTGCCGGCCATGCTCCTGCTCGGCCTCGGCATGGGTACGGCGTTCATGCCGGCCATGTCCCTGGCCACGCTGGGCGTCGAGCCGCGTGACTCCGGTGTCGCATCCGCGATGGTCAACACCTCGCAGCAGGTGGGCGGCGCGATCGGTACGGCCCTGCTGAACACGATCGCCGCCTCGGCGACCACGTCGTACATCGCCGACCACATCGGTACGGCGACCTCCCGCTCCCAGCAGCAGCTGGTCCAGCTGGAGGCCATGGTCGAGGGCTACACCAGCGCCATCTGGTTCGCCGTCGGCATCCTGGTCGCCGCGGCGAGCATCGCCTTCACCTTCATCAACGCCGGTCGCCCGGACATGAGTTCGGTCAGTGGTGAGGGCGCTGAGGAGGAGCTGAAGGTTCCGGTGGTCGCCCACTGACCCCGGCTGCCGTCCCCCTCGTACCCCTTCGGGCCACTCCGTACGTCACGTGGGGTGGGGACGCCTCGTGACGTACGACTCCAGGATCTGCCCTGGCTCCGCTCAGCGGAGCCAGGGCAGATCCGCGTTCGCGTCCGTGGGCTGAAGGCCCTCGGCGACGATCTCCATGACGTCGTGGAGCGTCTTGCGCTGCTCGTCGCTGATCCGGTCGAACAGCGCCTGCCGTACGGCGCCCGCATGGCCGGGTGCGGTGCGCCGGAGCACCTCCCGGCCCTGGTCGGTCAGGACCGCGAACTGGCCGCGCTTGTCCGAGGGGCAGTCCTCGCGGCGTACCCAGCCGTTCTTCTCCAGCCGGGCGATGGCGTGCGAGAGCCGGGAACGGGTGATCTTCGCCTGCATCGCGAGCTCGGTCATGCGCAGCCGCGCGCCCGCTGTTTCACTGAGACGGGCGAGCAGGCCGTAGTAGACGTGCGGCATGCCGGCGTCACGCTGGAGCTGGCGGTCGAGATGGTCCTCGAGCAGGGTGACGGCGTGCATATAGGCGCGCCAGGTGCGCTGCTCCTCGTCGGTGAGCCAGCGGGGCTCCTCGTCAGGTGTAGATGCCGTGTTCATGTACTCCACTCTACGTTCCCCGTCCTTGAATATTAAACCAAAACGATGTATGTTCAGTATGCGAGAAGCTTGAGACTTCAAGGTGCAGACTTGAAGCAGGAGTGGTAGAGGTCCCGGGAAGGGAGCAGTCGACATGTCCGCCGACATCCAGGAGCGCATGCCCGCGCTCTACATCAGTCACGGCGCCCCTCCGCTGGCGGACGACCCGATCTGGCCCGGCGAACTCGCCGCCTGGTCGGCCGACCTGCCCCGCCCCAAGTCGATCCTGATGGTCTCCGCCCACTGGGAAGAGGCCCCGCTCGCCCTCGGTGCCATCGAAACGATCCCCCTCGTCTACGACTTCTGGGGCTTTCCCGAGCACTACTACCAGGTCGAGTACGCCGCCCCGGGCGCCCCCGAACTCGCCGAGTCCGTACGCAAGCTGCTGCGGGCCCCCGGTGTGCCCGTCCAGGACATCCCGGACCGCGGTCTCGACCACGGCGCGTACGTCCCGCTGGTGGAGATGTTCCCCGAGGCGGACATTCCTGTCCTCCAGATCTCGATGCCGACCCTCGACCCGGTGAAACTGATGGACATCGGGCGGAAACTCGCCCCCCTGCGTGACGAGGGCGTGCTGATCGTCGGCTCCGGCTTCTTCACCCACAACCTGGCCGCCCTGCGGCACCCGGGCCCCGGCGTGCCGACCTGGTCGAACGAGTTCGACGACTGGGGCCGCCGGGCGCTGGAGGCGCGGGACGTGGACGGCCTGCTGGACTTCCTGAACAAGGCTCCCGCGGGCCGGTACGCCCATCCGCGCACCGAGCACTTCGCTCCGCTCTTCGTGACGATGGGCGCCGCTGACGTGGCCGGTGAGCTGGACTCGCAGCGGTCGGTCATCGACGGCTTCTGGCTGGGGCTGGCCAAGCGGTCGGTTCAGTTCGGCTGACCCCGGGGGTAGGCGGTCGGCCCCTTCGGGCGGGTGTGCGGTGGCCGGAAGGGCATCGGAAGGGTTGCGGGAAGAGGCTCACAGTTCCTTCTCGTACCAGGCCACGTCCCAGTACCGGCCGAACTTGCGGCCCACCTCGCGGTAGGTGCCGACGTACCGGAACCCGAAGCGTTCGTGCAGCCGCACGGACGCTTCGTTCGGTGGTACGACTCCCGCGAGGGCGCGATGCACGTCCTCGTCGGCCAGGGCCTCGAAGAGGGCCTCGTACAGCAGGGTGCCGATACCGCGTCCGCCCGCGTCCGGGGCGAGATAGACGGTGACCTCCACGGTGGTGCCGTAGGCCGGCTTCGCGCGGAAGGGGCCGGACGTGACATACCCCAGAATCCGCTGTGAGTCCACATCCGTGGCAACCATCAGGCGGTGCGGGCCGTCTTCAGGGTAGGAGAGCAGCCAAGGCCGGCGCTCCTCCGATGTGAAGGTTCTGGTGTCGAACGTGGTGGGTGTCTCCCGCACGTAGTGGTTGTAGAGATCGGTGAGGGCCGCGAGATCATCCTCGACCCCTGGTCTGACCTGCACCTCTGTACGTTCCGACGGCATTGGGCCTCCTCTGCGGCGGGACAGGGTACTGCAAGATCAGAAAATCAGGGGGCAGGGTGGGGAATTCTGTCCTGATTCCAGTCGTTGTTTCCTTCGGAAGCTGGGCACGCGAGGAGTGTGCTGAGCGTTCAGTAACCAACAGGGACACCAAGGACCACCCGCTGGCCCTCCCCCACTCTCGACTTCGCTCGAGCGGGGGGACCCCCACTCGCAAGGGAGCAAGCATGGCAACCCGTGCCGTCGCCCGTCGTACGTCGTCCGCCACCGGCGGGACCGTCGGCGGCGCACGCAGTGTTCGCGCCCATGGCGGCGAGATCGCCGACCGCGACCTGGTCGGCATGTACTTGGACGAAATAGCCCGGACCCCGCTGCTCGACGCCGCGAAGGAGGTCGAGCTGTCGCAGACCATCGAGGCCGGTGTGTTCGCGCGCCAGATCCTCGACGGTGAGACAGAGGCCAAGGCGGACGCCACCGCCCCGGAGCTGGAGGCGCTCGTCGCCGAGAGCGAGCGGGCCAAGGACATCTTCATCCGCTCCAACCTCAGGCTGGTCGTCGCCGTGGCGCGCCGCTACCCGCGCAGCGGCCTGCCCCTCCTCGACCTGATCCAGGAGGGCAACGCCGGCCTGGTGCGCGCGGTCGAGAAGTTCGACTACCGCAAGGGCTTCAAGTTCTCGACGTACGCCACCTGGTGGATCCGTCAGGCCATCACCCGCTCCATAGCCGACCAGTCGCGCACGATCCGCCTCCCCGTCCACCTGGTCGAGGAGCTGGGCCGGATCCGGCGCGTCCAGCGTGAGTTCAACCGCAAGAACGGCCGGGACCCCGAGCCCGCGGAGATCGCCGCCGAACTGGACACGAACGCGGCGCGTGTGGTCGACGTCCTGGACTGGGCGCGCGACCCGGTCTCGCTGAACATGCCGGTGGACGACGAGGGCGAGACCCAGTTCGGTGACCTCCTGGAGGACACGTCGGCGGTGTCGCCGGAGCAGTCCGTGCTGACGCTCCTGCGCAGCGAGGAACTGGACGACCTGATCGGACGCCTCGACCAGCGCACGGCCTCCATCATCAAGATGCGGTACGGCATCGACGACGGCCGGGAGCGGACGCTGACGGAGGTCGGCAAGGAGCACGGGCTGACCCGTGAGCGGATCCGGCAGATCGAGAAGCACGCGCTCCTGGAACTGAAGAAGCTGGCCCGGGACACCGGGTTCGACGCGGCGGCGTAGTGCCCCGCGCTCCTCAGGGGGCGCATTCGGGGGCCTCGCGCGCCGGGAGGCGTACGACTGTTGGTGGTCGCGTGCGCGGGGTGGCGGAAGGCCGCGCAAAGATTGCGGTGCGAGGCTGGTTCAAATCGCGGGCCCGGGGCACAAGACCTCAGGGCCCAGGACTTCGGGTCCGGGCGGAGACGCCTCGGCCCCCCTGAGCCGAGTCCCGACGCAACCCCCCCAGCGTCGGGGCTCTCCCCGAGCCGGGCTTCGGCACCTACCCCCCCCAGGTGCCGGGGCCCGGCTCTCTTGTGCCCAGGCATCGCCCGAGGCGCCCAGGAGTCGTCCAGGGAGTCGTCCAAGGGCGGGGCACCCCGTACCTGAACCCCGGGGTGGCCCGCCGAATGGCAGATTGTGCCACAGCGGCATAACATGGCGTCCGTGTCCCACCCCAGTTCCCTCACCGAACGGCGCAAGCACGCGACCCGGATGGAGATCGCCCTGGTGGCCGGGAGGCTCTTCGTGACGAACGGGCTGCGGGCCACCCGCGCCGAGGACATCGCCCAGGCCGCCGGGGTCGCGCCGCGCACCTTCTACCGCTACTTCGCCACCAAGGAAGAGGCCATCGGCCCCTTGTTCGGCGCGGGCACGGAGCGCTGGGCCCAGGCGGTGCGTGAGGCCCCGGCCGCACTGTCCGTGCCGCAGGCCCTGGAGTACGCGGCACGGCAGGTGCTGACGCCCGGCGCCGGGGTGTCGCCGGGTGCCCTGGACCGGGCCCGCACCCTGCTCCGGCTGGCGGAGGAGAGTCCCGGCCTGCTGCGGGTGTGGGCGGAGCGGTGCCGTGCCTCGGAACGCGCGCTGGCCGAGGCGCTGGCCTCCCGGGGCGCGGGGCCGGCCGACTCACCCGGGACGCGCTTCACCGCCGCCGTCGCCGGCGCCGCCGTACGCGTCGCCTTCGAGACCTGGTCGGCCGGGGACGCCCCGGCCGACGGTCCGACCGGCCCGGCGGCACTGGCGGTGCGCAACCTGGGCACGCTGCGGGACTTCCCGTGGAGCGGCGCGCACTCCTGAGAGCGGTCGGCAGGGCGCTGGGGCCGGTAGTCAGCTCCCCGCCGCGCGGGTCATACGGGCCCCCAACTCCCGTACTCGCTCGACGAGTTCGGCCGGCTCCCGGACCGTGAACTCGCAGTCGACCGACGCGAGCCGCACCGCCAGCCACTCCACCGCGTCGCCGACCGACGAACGGATACGGCAGCTGTCCTCGTCGATCGGCTCGGGGACGCCGAGCCAGGCCGGGACACGTGCGGCGACATACGCGGCCGGGGCGGCGAACGTCGCCTCGAACACATAGGCCTCCTGCCGTACGTACATCGACCGGCGCAGATACTCCGCGGCGTCGCCCGTCGGCAGCTCGCGCGGGGCGAAGCGGGCGCCCGTCGCGAAGGGGTCGGTGACCCGGTCGACGCGGAAGGTGCGCCAGTCGGCGCGGTCGACGTCGTAGGCGACGAGGTACCAGCGGCGGCCGGTCGACACCAGCCGGTGGGGCTCGGTCAGGCGCTTGGTGGGGGTGCCGTCCTTGGCGCGGTAGGCGAACCGCAGCCGCTCCTGGCCGGCCACAGCAGAGGCCATCACGGTCAGCGTCTCGGGCGCGATGACCGCGCCGTCTCCGCTGGTCAGCGGGGTGGTCGCGGCCTGCAGGGTGGAGACGCGCCGGCGCAGCCGGGACGGGAGGACCTGCTCCAGCTTGGCCAGCGCCCGCACGGAGGCCTCGTCGAGTCCCTCGACCGCGTGCCCGGCGCCCGCCCGTAGGCCGACCGCGATCGCCACCGCCTCCTCGTCGTCGAGCACCAGCGGCGGCATCGCCTTGCCCGCGACGAGCCGGTACCCGCCGTCGGAACCCTTGGACGCCTGCACGGGATAGCCGAGTTCACGCAGCCGGTCGATGTCCCGCCGCACGGTACGCCGCGATACCCCGAGCCGGTCGGAGAGCTCGCCGCCGGGCCACTCGCGGGGCGTCTGGAGGAGTGAGAGGAGCTGAAGGAGCCGGGCCGGTGTGTCCGTCGTCATGAGTCAGAGGATGCCGCACCACTAGGACACGATCTGACCTAATGGGCTTCTAGGTTGAGCACATGAACTCCACCGAGACCCCTTTGGGCACGCCGGCCGTGGTGCCGGACCGGCGGCGCTGGTTCGCCCTCGCCATCGTGATGACCGCGGCTTTCATGGACCTCGTCGACGTCACGATCGTCAACGTCGCGATCCCGTCGATCCAGCGCGAGGCCGGTGCCTCCTTCAGCCAGATCCAGTGGATCACGGCCGGATACGCGCTCGCCTTCGCCGCGGGCCTCGTCACCGGCGGGCGGCTCGGCGACATCCACGGCCGCAAGCGGCTGTTCCTCGTCGGCATCGGCGGCTTCACCCTCGCCTCCGCCCTCTGCGGCTTCGCGGCCAACCCGGAGATGCTGGTCGCCTCCCGGATCCTCCAGGGCGCCATGGCGGCGATGATGGTGCCGCAGGTCCTGTCGATCGTCCACGCGACCTTCCCGGCGCACGAGCGAGGCAAGGTGTTCGGCCTCTTCGGCGCGATCGTCGGCCTGGGCGCGGTGTCCGGTCCGCTGCTGGGCGCGCTGCTGACCGAGTGGGACCTGTTCGGCCTCGGCTGGCGGCCGATCTTCCTGATCAACCTGCCGGTCGGCATCGCGGGGCTGATCCTGGGCCGCCGCTTCATCACCGAGTCGAAGGCCCCGCGGGCCATGAAGCTGGACCTCGTCGGCGTCGCCCTGGTGACCCTGGGTCTGCTGATGCTGCTCTACCCGCTGACGCAGGGTCGTGAGCTGGGCTGGCCGCTGTGGGGGTACCTGTCGATGGCGGGCGCGCTCGGTGTCTTCGGCGCGCTGGTGGCGTACGAGAAGCGCAAGACGCGGATCGACGGCTCCCCGCTGATCGAGCTGTCGCTGTTCAGGGTGAAGAGCTTCGCCGCGGGCATCGCCGTGCAGACCGTGTTCGGGGTCGGCCTCGGCATCTTCTTCCTGGTGTGGACGCTGTACATGCAGATGGGGCTCGGCTGGAGCGCCCTGCGGGCCGGGCTGACCGGCGTGCCCTTCTCGATCGCGGTGTCGGTGGCGGCCGGGATGTCCGTCCAGAAGCTGGTCCCGCGCTTCGGCCGCAAGGTGCTCCAGGCGGGCGCCCTGGTGATGGGCCTCGGTGTGCTGATCTACATCTGGGAGTCCGGCCGCTACGGCCTGGCCATCACCTCCTGGCAGATGGCGCTCCCGCTGGTGGTCATGGGCGCCGGCATGGGCCTGATCGTCGCACCGCTGACCGACGCGGTGCTGTCGGAGGTACCGAGGGAACACGCCGGGTCGGCGTCCGGCCTGATCAACACCGTGCAGCAGATGGGCAACGCGCTGGGGCTCGGGCTGGTGTCGGTGGTGTTCTTCGGGGCGATGGGGGACCGGCTGGCGCCGAGCGAGGTGGGGCCGGCGTTCGTGGACGCGTTCCAGCACGCGCTGGGGTGGGTGGCCGGGCTGATGGGCGTGATCTTCGTGGTGATGTTCGCGCTGCCGGGACGTGCCCCGGTGGTGGAGGAGGGGCAGGACGCGGTGGCGGAGGAGGAGCGGGAGAAGATCCTCGTCGGCTGAGCGAGGACGGCCGAGCGAAGTAGTACGGCGGAGCGAGCTAGTACGGCGGAGCAAGGCGGTGGAGCAGGGCCCGGCACCTCAGGTGCCGGGCCTTTTTCCTGGAGGAGGGAGAAGCCTGATGGTGTCCACATCGCGCCCGAACCTGTTTACTTTCCGGAAATCCGGGCGTAGCCTCCGAATGAATCCACAAACTCGGGCATGGGTCGGAGGTAAACGGACATGTACGCACCGGAGCGGCAGCAGGAGATCCTCCGGCTCGCCCGTGACGGCGGGCGGGTGGACGTGCTGTCCCTCGCCGAGCAGTTCCAGGTCACCGCGGAGACCATCCGGCGCGACCTGAAGGCTCTGGACCGCGCGGGCCTCCTGCGGCGTGTGCACGGCGGGGCCATACCGGCCGGTCGCCTCGACTTCGAGCAGGACCTCACCGAGCGCGAGTCGACCTACGCCGACGAGAAGGACCGCATCGCCAAGGCCGCCCTCGCCGAGCTGCCCACCGAGGGCACCCTGATCCTCGACGCCGGCTCGACGGTCGCGCGCCTCGCCGCCGCCGTCCCGCTGGAGGCGAAGCTCACGGTCGTCACGCACAGCCTCCCGATCGCGGCCCGCCTCGCCGACCACCCCGGCATCCAGCTGCACCTCGTCGGCGGGCGCGTCCGGCACCGCACGCGCGCCGCCGTGGACGGCTGGGCGCTGCGGGCGTACGGCGAGATCCGCGCCGACGTCCTGTTCGTGGCCGCCAACGGGTTCTCCGCCGAGCACGGGCTGACCACGCCCGACCTCGCCGAGGCCGCCGTGAAGCGGGCCGCCGTGGAGGCCGCCCGCCGAGTGGTGCTCCTCGCCGACTCGACGAAGCATGGCCAGGAGCACTTCGCCCGCTTCGGCGACCTGGGTGACGTGGACCTGCTGATCACCGACAGCGGGCTGAGCCCCGAGGCCGCCACCGACCTGGAACGCGGCGGCGGCACGGAAGTGCTCTGTGTCTAGAAACGAGTGCGCATGATCCTCACCGTCACCCCCAACCCGTCCCTCGACCGGACGTACGAGGTCCCGTCGCTCGACCGCGGCGAGGTCATCCGGGCCACCGGCGAACGCATGGACCCGGGCGGCAAGGGCGTCAACGTCTCGCGGGCCGTCGCCGCCGCCGGACGGCGCACCGTGGCCGTGCTGCCGCTGGGCGGCGCTCCCGGGGCGCTCGTCGCCGACCTGCTCGACGCCCAGGGCATCGAGGTCGCGCCGGTGCCGATCTCCGGGGGCACCCGCTCCAACATCGCCCTCGCCGAATCCGACGGCGTCCTGACGAAAATCAACGCGCCCGGGCCCCAACTCTCCGCCGCCGAGCAGGAGTTGCTTTTGGAGACCGTGCGCCGGCAGTCGGCCGCGGCCGACTGGATCGCCTGCTGCGGCAGCCTGCCCCGGGGGCTCGGCCCGTCCTGGTACGCCGACATCGTCGCCCGTACGCACGCCGAGGGCGCCCGGATCGCCCTCGACACCTCGGGACCCGCCCTGCTGGCGGCCCTGCGTGAGCGGCCCGACGTCGTCAAGCCGAACGCGGAGGAGCTCGCCGAAGCCGTCGGTCGCCCCCTCGCCACCATCGGCGACGCGGTCAAGGCCGCCGAGGAACTGCGCGAACTCGGCGCGGGCGCCGTCCTCGCCAGCCTCGGCGCCGACGGGCAACTGCTCGTCAACGGCTCCGGCACCTGGTTCGGCAGCGCGCGCGTCGACACCGTACGCAGCAATGTGGGCGCCGGTGACTCCTCGCTCGCCGGCTTCCTGATCGCGGGCGGGAGCGGACCCGAGGCCCTCGCCTCCGCCGTCGCACACGGCGCCGCCGCCGTCCAGCTGCCCGGCAGCGTGATGCCGACCCCGGCCGACCTCGACCTGTCGGCCGTGACGGTGACGAGCGAGATTCCCGTGGACCGCGTACTGAGGGAGCCGGTGTCATGAGCTTCACCCTGTGCGTCCTCGCTGATCCGGCTCTCTGTTGTCGAGCGGGCCGCGGTCGTCCGGTTGGCCGACGGTGTGGTGCCGGGACCCGGCTGCCACGCCCTGTGCGCCGTGACGCTGACGAGCGAGGTGCTTGTGGACCGCGTGCTGAGGGAGCCGGTGTCATGAGCTCCCACCTGCGCGTCCCTCCTGAACCGGCCCTGACGCGGCGGGGTTCCCCCGGCCCCGCCGCAGCCACCCCCCTCCCCCTGAACCCCCACTGCCCCACCCCCGCCCACCCCACGCCCCGGGCGATACACGCGCGAAGGAGCCCGCGATGAGCGAGATGATCACCGCGGACCTGGTCGATCTCGACCTGTCCGCCCAGACCAAGGACGCGGCTGCCCGCGCCCTCGCCGAGCGCATGGTGGCGAAGGGGCGGGTGACCGACCTCGACGGTTTCCTCGCCGACGTTGCCGCCCGCGAGGCGCAGATGCCGACCGGCCTTGACGGCGGTATCGGCATCCCGCACTGCCGAAGCGAACACGTGACCGAGCCGACGCTTGCCTTCGGGCGCAGCGCCGCCGGGATCGACTTCGGCGCGCCGGACGGACCAGCCGACCTGATCTTCCTGATCGCGGCGCCGGCCGGCGCCGACGACGCCCATCTGACGATCCTCTCGTCACTGGCCCGGCAGCTGATGAACGACGAGTTCACAGCGGCGCTGCGGGCGGTGGGCGACGCGGCGAGCGCCGCCGCGCTGATCCGCGGCGACGAGGCGCCGGCCACGGGCGCCGACGACTCCGCGGCGGTTTCGGCGGCGGCCTCCGCCGAAACCGCCGCGGGCACGAACCCGCCGGGTACGGACGCGGGTGCGAACACGGGTACGGACGCGGGTGCGGCCGGCGACGGGGGCGGGCGACCGTTCCGTATCGTCGCCGTCACCTCCTGTCCCACCGGTATCGCACACACGTACATGGCGGCCGAGTCGCTGGAGAACGCGGGCCGTGAGGCGGGCGTCGAGCTCGTCGTCGAGCCCCAGGGCTCGGCCGGGTTCACCCGGCTCGACCCGGCGGTCATCGCCGACGCGGACGGCGTGATCTTCGCCCACGACGTTCCCGTACGGGAGAAGGAACGCTTCGCCGGGAAGCCGACCGTCGACGTCGGCGTCAAGGCGGGCATCAACAAGCCCGCCCAGCTCATCGCCGACGTACGGGCCAAGGCCGAGCGCGGCGAGGTCACCGCCGGAGCCCCGGGTGGCGGCACGCCCGTCGAGCGGGCCGGCGAGTCCGGTGACAACTACGGCACCAAGCTGCGCAAGTGGCTGATGACCGGCGTGAGTTACATGGTCCCGTTCGTCGCCGCGGGCGGTCTGCTGCTCGCTCTCGGCTTCGCGATCGGCGGCTGGGAGATCAACAAGGCACCCTCGGTCATGGAGCACTTCTCCTGGACCCAGGTCGACAGCTGGGGCGCGCTGCTGTTCCAGATCGGTGGGGTGGCCTTCGGCTTCCTCATCCCGGTCCTGGCCGGTTACATCGCCTACGGCATGGCGGACCGGCCCGGTCTCGTCCCCGGCTTCGTCGGCGGCATGATCGCCTCGAACATCGCGGCCGGCTTCCTCGGCGGTCTGGTCGCCGGTCTGCTGGCCGGTGGCATCGTCCTGGCGATCCAGAAGATCAGGATCCCGCCGGTGCTGCGCGGCATCATGCCGGTCGTGGTGATCCCGCTGATCTCCTCGCTGATCGTCGGCTTCCTGATGTTCGTCGTGGTCGGCAAGCCCATCGCCGAGGCCCAGAAGGGCATGACGGACTGGCTCTCCGGCCTCTCCGGCACCAACGCCGTCCTGCTCGGCATCCTGCTCGGCCTGATGATGTGCTTCGACCTCGGCGGCCCCGTCAACAAGGTCGCGTACGCCTTCGCCACCGCCGGTATCGCCGTCCAGGACCCGAGCGACGCCGCGATGAAGGTCATGGCCGCGGTGATGGCCGCGGGCATGGTCCCGCCGCTGGGCATGGCGCTGGCCACCGTCGTCCGCCGGAAGCTCTTCACCCCGGCCGAGCAGGAGAACGGCAAGGCCGCCTGGGTGCTGGGCGCCTCGTTCATCTCCGAGGGTGCGATCCCGTTCGCGGCGGCGGACCCGCTGCGCGTCATCCCGGCCTCGATGGCGGGCGGTGCGGTCACCGGGGCGCTGTCGATGACCTTCGGCGCCACGCTGCGCGCCCCGCACGGCGGCATCTTCGTGGTCCCGCTGATCGGCAGCCCGTTCCTCTACCTGATCGCCATCGCGGCCGGTACCTGCGTCACGACGGCACTGGTGATCCTCCTCAAGAGCATGCGCAAGCCGACACCGGGGGCCACGGCCGCCGAGTCACCGGAGGGCGCCGCGCGGACGGCCGAGAAGAAGGAGCCGGTGGCGGCGTAACGCCGGACCGGACCGAACCGGCTGAGATTTCCCCGGACAGCCGGACAGCCGGACAGCCGGACAGCCGGACAGCCGGACAGCCGGACAGCCGGACAACCGGACAGCCGGACAGCCGGGAGGCCGCCGCGGCCAAGTGCCGCGGCGGCCTCCCGCACTTCTAACGTCCGCTCTACGGCCTACGTCCGCCTACGTTCGCTCTACGTCCGCGCCGCCCGGCGCTCCATCGCGTCCCGCGCGCGGTCCTCCGTCGGATACACCTCACACATGTGCCGGCCGTCGGGCGTGGCCGTGTGCTCGATCTCCCAGAGGGAGATCTCCTCACCACCGGGCAGCAGGAAGGCGTGCTCGTAGAGCGAGAAGCCGATACCGGCCCGGCCCGCGCGGCACGGGCGTCCGAACGCCTGGGTGATCCGGTGCGCGAACGCCGTACGCAGCAGGTCGGCGGTCTCCGTCCCCGGCCGGTCCGTGTTCTCCGCCCGCCTCAGTAACCGGCGCGCGTGATCCGCCGAGTTGTCGTCCGGAACGTACCTGTGCCGCGGCTGGACGACCGCGGTGAGCTGCACCGTCACCGGCAGCTCGAAGTCCGGGGCGTCCGCCGGCAGCGGTAGCCGGGCCGTCGCGGCGCGCAGCTCCTCCTCGTCGACGTACACCTCGGCCTGCGGACCCGCCCCGGGCGCCGTGTTGTGCACCAGCTCCCAGAGGGTGAGCGCCGAACCGTCGGCGAGCAGCCAGGTGTGGCGGTACGTCTCGCGGTGCAGCCCCGCGCTGTGGTGCGCGGAGTGCAGCGAACTGTCGTGCGCCAGCGCGCAGTCGAGCCGACGTATCGCGTCGTCGGGCAGTTCGAAGGAGTTCAGCGCACGACCCAGGAGTCGCTCGAGGTGCTCCTCCGGAGACTCGGGCGACTCGGGTTGTTCGTACGCTGCCGTCTCGTACGGAACGCTCAAGGCTTCTCCCGGCGTTGCTGCATGTCACCTTGTGGGTGCATACCGTAGCCCCTCGGTCGGACATCATGTCCGCGAACCGAGAAAACGTATGCCAGGAAGACGCCAGGGCCGCACGGAAAGTTCCCGCACGGCCCCGAAAACCGGCAATGATCCGTCAACACGCCCTGGTGGGACGGTACTTCAGGCGTCGCTCCCGGCCGTCCACTCGCTCCACGGCAGGTTCCAGCCGTTGAGACCGTTGTCCGGCGCGACCTGCTTGTCGGCGGAGTTCTTGACGACGACGACGTCCCCGATCATCGAGTTGTCGAAGAACCACCTGGCGGGTGTGTCCCCCTGTGCCCCCTGTACGTCCTGCAACCCCACACAGCCGTGACTGGTGCCCGCGCGCCCGAAGGGCGGATTGCCCTTCTTGTACCAGTAGTTGCCGTGGATGAAGGTCCCCGAGGTGGTCAACCGCATCGCGTTCGGTACGTCCTTGATGTCGTACGCGTTGGCCAGATCGACCGTACGGCTGTCCATCCGCGTCTCCCGCAGCTTCTCGGAGATCACCATCTGCCCGTTGTACGTGGTGAACTCCGGGCTGCCGGCCGAGATCGGGATGTTCTTGAGGGTCTGCCCGTCCCGTACGACCGTCATGGTCTGCGTGCCGGCGTCGACCGTGGACACCTGCGAGCGCCCGATCGTGAAGCTCACGGTCTTCTTCTGTACCCCGACCGCGCCGTTGGCACCCTCGACCCCGTCCAGGTCGATCTTCATGGTGACCTTGGAGCCGGCCTTCCAGTACTCCTCGGGCCGGAAGTCGAGCCGCTGTGCCCCGAACCAGTGCCCCACCACCTGCTGCCCGCTGCTCGACGTGACCGTGATGTGCTTCCGCACGGCCGCCTGGTCGGTGATGGCCTTGTCGAAGGTGAACGAGACCGGCATCCCCACCCCGACCGTCGTCCCGTTGTCCGGCGTGTACGACCCGATGAAGCTGTTCGCCTTGGTGACCGTGGTGAAGGTCGAGTCGGCGGCCCCGGCCCGCCCATCGGCATCCTTCGCGGTCGCCGCTATTCGGTACCGCGTCCCACGCTCCAACTGCTGCCCCGGCCGCCAGCTCAGCCCGTCCGCGGATATCGCCCCCGCCACGGCCGCTCCCGTCCCGGCGACGGTCATCTTCACGTCGGTCAGCGTGCCGCCGCTCACCTTCACGCCCGTGGTGTTGATCGACGCGCCCGCCGACCCGTCCTTCGCGGAGATCGCGATCCGCACGGCCGACGTCGCGACGGAACCGCTGCCGCCCTTGCCGTTACCGCTCTTGCCCCCCTTGCCGTCGTCGCCTCCGCTGTTGTTGCCACCGCACGCGGTGAGGGACAGGGCGCCGACCATCAGGACGGCACATGCCCCCAGTGCGCGCCGAGCTGTTGTGTTCGGCGTTGTCACGGGCTGCTCCAGTTTTGTGTGATGTGGGTGATCCGCTCCACTGCGTGAGGAAAGAGGGGAACACCCCCGGCCCGGGTTCCCACCGATCATGTTCACGCCCATCACGTGACAGAACCGCGACAATCGCACCTCAACCGAGAAGAAAACGCCCGGAGTTACCGTTCCCCGGGCCTTTCCCCGTACAACTCCCCGTACGACGGCCATGCCCCGCCCGGCCCCGTCACCGGCTCCGCCGCCCGCACCGCCCGGACGATCGCCCGGGTCACCAGGTCCGCACCCGCCGCGAGGATCTCGTTCAGCGCGAGGGGGTTGTCCTCGGCCGGCGGACGCGCCCCTGTCGCCAACGTGAACACCGTGTCCCCGTCGGTGAGCAGATGCACCGGTCGTACGGCACGAGCGATGCCGTCGTGCGCCGTGCCGGCCACCTTCTGCGCCTGCGCCTTCGACAGCGCCGCGTCGGTCGCGACCACCGCGAGGGTGGTGTTCAGCGGCGGCAGGGGAGTCTGCGCGGCGACCTCGGCCAGCCGCTGCCGCGCCACCTCGTGCACACCGGCGGCCGGATACACGACCCGCCGACCCTCGAACAACTCCCCGTAGAGCACCCCCGTTTCCGGATCCACCGGGAACCCCGCCGCGTTGGCCACCACCAGCGCCGCCACGGTGATCCCGGACGCGAGCACGGTGCTCGCGGTGCCGACCCCGCCCTTGAGATGCCCGACCACGGCCCCCGTACCGGCGCCTACGCACCCCTCCGGGACGGGCGCGCCGAGTTCACTCGCGGCGGCTGCCTCGACGGCCGCCCGGCCGGTGGCCGCGTCCGGCCGCGCCCGGAAGTCGCCACCCCGGCCCAGGTCGAAGACGCAGGCGGCGGGCACCACCGGCACGACGTGCCCGGGACCGGGCCCGACCCGCACCCCGCGGCCCCGCTCCTCCAGCCAGGCCATCACCCCCGACGCCGAGTCCAGCCCGTACGCGCTGCCGCCCGTCAGCACCACCGCCTCGACGCTCCGCACCACGTTGCGCGGATCCAGTGCGTCGGTCTCCTTGGTGCCGGGCCCGCCGCCCCGCACGTCCACGGCCGCCACGGCCCCGCCCTCCGGCGCGAGCACGACCGTCGTCCCGGTGAGCCACCCGCCGCCGATACGGGTCGCGTGTCCCACGCGCAGGCCGGCGACATCTGTCAGAGCGTCAACTGTCATGACCCCCAGTGTTGTCCAGGGCCCGCTGCCGTGCTTCTCCTGCCCGGCTCGCCGCTCCCGTGTCTTTTGCCCGGTGCTCCCCGGTCACCGTCCGGGCGGTCGGTGTCACCCCTGCCGCCACCGCGAACGCCGACACGCGGCCCGCCGCGAGCACCGCCGGGTCGGCCCTCGTGCACAGCCCGAACCGCTCGGTGCCGGTAACCCCGAGGCCGGGCGCTCTCGGTGCAGAACTGCATCCTCGCCGGCCGGACCCCGCAGATCCCGCTGGACGACCAGGACGGCGGCCTCCCCGGGGCCGTACCCTGGACTTCATGAGCAGCCCCGCCGCCCCCGAACCACGCGCCCCGAAGCCCGCGCTGATCTTCGACGACCCGCTGGACCAGCAGTCGTCGGACGACACGGACCGGGGGTGGGGCGAGCGCCCGGGCGAAGGCGGCGGCGACAGCGCGGCCGACCTGAAGCGCTTCCTCGACGAGAAGCCGCCCCACCACCTCTGACACCTCCGGACCAGACCGAACGGCCTCTGAACCGGGCCGAACGGTCTCCGCACGAGGCCGAACGCGCGCCTACCGCTCCTTGTGCTCGGAGTCCCGCTGGGCCACCAGGGCCTCGCTGTGCCCGGCGCCCCGCTGGGACACCAGGGCCTCGCTGTGCCCGGCGCCCCGCTGGGACACCAGGGCGTCGCGGATCTCCTTGAGCACCTCCAGCTCGCTCAGCTCGACGACCTCCTGCGCGCCCTCCTTCGCCTTCTGCCGTGCGGCCACCCGGGCCAGGTACTTCGACATGGGCAGGACCATCAGGAAGTAGACGACGGCCGCGGTGATCAGGAAGGTGAGCGTCGAGCCCAGGACCGAACCCCACATGATCCGGACGCCGGTCGCGGTGTCGCCGGTGCCGGTGCAGGGTCCCTTGAGACAGGAGCTGTAGTTGTCCAGGTTCTTGGTCCCGAACGCCCCCACCATGGGGTTGATGATGCCCTTCACCACCGAGTTGACGACGTTGGTGAAAGCGGTACCGATGACTACCGCGACCGCCAGATCGACGACGTTTCCGCGCGTCAGGAAGGCCTTGAAGCCCTCCAGGACGCTCGGTTGCTTCTTCTCGCTCACCGCGGGGCCTCTCCTCATGCACGCAGATGGTGGAACAAACCGTTCCGCAACCTACGTCAACGCCCGGCAGGCATGTCCAATCGGACAACTCCAACGAGGGACTTGACGCCTGCCGGTTCGAGGCGACCACGCTACGGCTCACCACAGGGTCACCGCCAGCCTCGCCGTCGCACCCGCGCCGGCCAGCCGGGACGCCGTGGCGTGCGGCACCGAGAGCACGACCAGGGCCCCGCCCTCGGCCATGCCGTCCTGGGACGTCGGGACCCGCGGCACCTGCGTCACCCGTGCCCGGCTCGCGACCACCCGGGCGTCGGTGCCCGTCGGAGACTCCTCGGCCGCGATGACGTCGACCCGGTCACCGGCCCGCAGCAGCCGGACCGTGTCCGCGTCCGCGATCCGTACCGGCGCCGTCACCATCTCCACCGCCGGCCGCTCCCGGACGGGATCCGCCACGGGGTGACCCCGCACCCGTCCGACATCGGGCGGTGGCCCCGCCGCGACGATCGCCGCCGCCGTGACGGCGAGGCCGACGGCCAGCGCCCGCCTCCGGTGCCGTACCAGGCGCCGCAGCTGGTACCGCCCGCCGCGCACCCGCACGGGGGCGAAGTGCGGCACCTCGCAGGGCGCGGGCACGAGAGGGACGGAACGCACGGAACGTACGGGATGTGCGGAGGACACGGGACGTTCGGGGGAAACGGGACGTACGGAGGACACGGACACGGAGGCCACCACCTGTGACGAGGGAGCTGCTTGCGCTCTCACGATGAGGCTTCTCGGCGAGCCGTGCCGAGACCTGTGGACTACTCGCCGGTTGTGGACAACTCGCTCACCCGAACGGGAAGTTCCGCCCCGCCGACCCCGTACCTCGCGCGCGCCGACCCCGTACCCCCGACCCCCGTCAGGGCAGCTCGAACCCCGGATCCATCCCGCCCAGCGCCTTCGTGCACAGGCAGTCCCGTGTCCCGCCCGGCGGCAGCGCGGCCACCGCGTCGAACAGGACGCCCCGCATCCGGTCCACGTTCGCCGCGAACACCTGGAGCACCTCCTCGTGCGAGACGCCCTCGCCGGTCTCCGCGCCCGCGTCGAGGTCGGTGACGAGGGCCAGCGACGTGTAGCAGAGCTCCAGTTCACGGGCGAGTGCCGCCTCGGGATGGCCCGTCATGCCCACCACCGACCAGCCCTGCGCCCGGTACCAGAGGGATTCGGCGCGGGTGGAGAACCGCGGCCCCTCGATCACGGTCAGCGTGCCGCCGTCCACCGGCTCCCAGTCGCGCCCGCGAGCCGCCGCCAGGGCGACCTCGCGGCCGACCGGGCAGTAGGGATCGGCGAGGGACACGTGCACCACGTTGGGGACCGCGCCGTCGGGCAGCGGCAGGCCGTCGAAGAACGTCCCCACCCGGGACTTCGTACGGTCGACCAGCTGGTCCGGCACCAGCAGTGTGCCCGGGCCGTACTCCGGCCGCAGCCCGCCCACCGCGCACGGGGCCAGTACCTGGCGCACGCCGACCGAGCGCAACGCCCACAGGTTGGCGCGGTAGTTGATGCGGTGCGGCGGAAGATGGTGGCCGCGTCCGTGCCGGGGCAGGAAGGCGACCCGACGGCCGGCGACCTCCCCGAGGAACAGGGAGTCACTGGGAGATCCGTACGGCGTGTCGACCTGGACCTCGGTCACGTCGTCGAGGAAGGAGTAGAAGCCGGAGCCACCGATCACGCCGATCTCGGCACCCGCGGGATTCACCTGGTTCACCATGCACGCACACTAGCCGGGCGCGGAAAGCCCTTGTGCGCGAGCGAGAACACCGAAGACCCCGTCGCCGTACGACGACAGGGTCCCGTGGGCCAAGAGGTGGTGTCTACGCGGCCGAGCTGGTGCTCGACGAGCTGCTGGAGCCCGACGAGGTGCTGGACGACGAGGACGAGCCGGACGACGAGGAGCTCGACGACGAGTCCGAGGAGGACGACGTCGAAGACGTGGACGGCTTCGACGCGGCGGGCGCGCTGCTCGACGAGGAGCCGCGGCTGTCGTTGCGGTAGAAGCCGGAGCCCTTGAAGACGATGCCGACGGCGGAGAACACCTTCTTCAGGCGGCCACCGCAGCTGGGGCACTCGGTCAGGGCGTCATCGGTGAACTTCTGCACCGCTTCGAGGCCCTCAGCGCACTCGGTGCACTGGTACTGGTAGGTCGGCACTTGTCTTCCTCCTGGCACTCTCACTCGATGAGTGCTAACGACGGTCCAGTGTGACGTATTCCCGAGGATCAGTCCACTGTCACCGGCACGCGGTGACCGACGCCACGTGCGAGAGTCCGGCCCGCCGGGTGGATCTTCGCCTCCGGGGCCAGCCGTGAACGCAGGGTCACGAGGGTCACGAGGGCCAGCAGCGTGCCGCCCAGGGGGACCAGGAATCCGGCGCCGTCCCAGAGCCGGTCCTCCAGCTGGCCGGCGACGGTGACGGCCGCCGCCTGGCCGAGGGCGACCGCGCCGCTCAGCCAGGTGAACGCCTCGGTGCGGGCGCCGGCCGGGACCAGACCGTCGACCAGGGTGTAGCCGGTGATCAGCGCGGGCGCGATGCACATGCCGACCAGGAGGCCGAGCCCGGCCAGCGTCAGCACGGACTCCGCCGCCCACAGACCGGAGGCGGTGACCGCGAGGGCCGCGTATCCGGCGAGCAGGCGCCGTCGCGGGGCCATGCGCCAGGCGACGGCTCCGCAGACCAGGCCGGAGAGCATGTTGCCGGCGGCGAAGACCCCGTACAGGACGCCGTTCAGGCCGGGGTTGCCGATGGACTCGCTGAACGCGGCGAGCGAGACCTGCATACCGCCGAAGACGGCCCCGATGCCCAGGAAGGCGACGATCAGGACGCGTACCCCGGGGACACCCAGTGCCGAAACGCGCTCCACGCGCGCGTGCGGCCCGCCGAGCGGGCTGTCGGTGAGGGCGCGCGGCTGGGTGCTCTTCTGCGCGGCGAACAGCAGGCCCCCGATGAGGGTCAGTGCGGCCTCGGTGACCAGGCCGGCCGCCGGATCGACGGCCGTGCACAGGGCGGTGGCGAGCAGCGGGCCGAAGACGAAGGTCAGCTCGTCGGTGACGGACTCGAAGGCCGCCGCCGTCGGCGTCAGGGGCGAGTCCTGGAGCTTCGCCGCCCAGCGGGCGCGCACCATGGGACCGACCTGGGGCGTGGAGGCACCGGTCAGGACGGCGGCGACGAACAGCGTCCACAGGGGGGCGCCGGTCAGCGCCAGTGCCGTCAGGGTGAGGCCGGACAGGGCGTGCAGGACGACACCGGGGACGAGGACCGCGCGCTGCCCGTGGCGGTCGGCGAGGCGGCCCCCGTAGGGCGCGCACAGGGCCATGGAGACACCGGTGACGGCGGCCACGGCGCCGGCGGTCCCGTACGAGCCGCTGGTGTGCTGGACGAGCAGCACGATGGAGATGGTGAGCATCGCGAACGGCTGTCGCGCGGCGAAACCGGGGAGCAGGAACGTCCAGGCGCCGGGGGTGCGCAGGAGCTGTCCGTAGGTGACCGTGGATGCCACGGCCGTGCCTTTCTGCCGCCTGGTAGCGCGGCCCCCTTGCGTGGGCGGCGCCGAGAGCTGTCCTCTTGCGCGGACTGCGGTAGATGCCGACGCCCCCGCAGAGGATGTCCCGGCCGCCATACGGTCGCGCCAGCTCTGCTTCAGACAGAGTTGGTTCGATCAGGGTGCGCCTTCACTGTACAGGGAAGTGGGCCCGTAGGCCTGTGAAAGGAAGAAGCGAGGTGCGTCACGCCTCTGCTCCGTTCCCGCCCGTCCCCAGCCACTGCGCCAGCTTGCCGCCCTGTCCGACGGCCCGCAGCCGGCGTTCCGTCGCGTCGCGGACCGGGTCGGTGGTCACCACGAGGAGTTCGTCGCCCCGGCGCAGGACGGTCGTCGGCAGCGGAACGAACGACTTCTCCTCGCGGACGACGAGGGTGACCGCGGCGCCCGGTGGCAGCCTCAGCTCGCCCACCTCGACGCCGTGCATCCTGGAGCCGTCGGGGATCGCGACGGACAGCAGATGCCCGCGCAGCCGCTCCAGGGGGGCCGACTCGATGCCGAGGTCGGCGGCCTCCGCGCCCTTCCCGAGGTGCAGGGTGCGGGCGAGCCAGGGGAGTGTCGGGCCCTGGAGGAGGGTGTAGACGACGACCAGCACGAAGACGATGTTGAAGATGCGGCGGCTCTCCTCGATGCCGCTCACCATGGGGATCGTCGCCAGGATGATGGGCACGGCGCCGCGCAGCCCGGCCCAGGACATCAGGGTCTGCTCCTGCCACGGCACCCGGAACGGCGCCAGGCTGATGAACACGCTCAGCGGGCGCGCCACCATGGTCAGGACCAGGCCGATGACGAGGGCGGGCCAGATGTCGTCGCCCATCTCGTGCGGGGTCACCAGCAGGCCGAGCAGGACGAACATGCCGATCTGGGCGATCCAGCCGAGGCCGTCGGCGAAGCCCCGGGTGGCCGGCCAGTGGGGCAGCTTGGCGTTGCCGAGGACCATGGCGGCCAGGTAGACCGCGAGGAAGCCGCTGCCGTGGGCCAGTGCGCCGGCGGCGTACGCGGTGACCGCGATCGCCATCACGGCGATGGGGTAGAGGCCGGACGCGGGCAGGGCCACGTGCCTCAGGCCCCAGGAGCCGAGGAAGCCGACCGTGATGCCGATGGCCGCGCCGATGGCCAGCTCCAGGACGATGACACCCAGCAGCGTGTACCAGTGCTCGACCGGGCCCGCCGTGGACAGCGAGACGACCAGGATGACCACCGGGGCGTCGTTGAAGCCCGACTCGGCCTCCAGGGTGCCCGTCACGCGCGCGGGGAGGGGGATTTTCCGCAGGACGGAGAAGACCGCCGCCGCGTCCGTCGAGGACACCACCGCGCCGATGATCAGCGCCTGCCGCCACTCAAGACCGACCAGGTAGTGCGCGGCCGTCGCCGTGATCCCGACGCTGACCGCGACCCCCGCCAGCGCCAGCACGGAGGCGGCCGGGAGGACGGGTTTGATCTCCTTCCATTTCGTGCCGAGTCCGCCCTCGGCCAGGATCACGACCAGGGCCGCGTATCCGATGACCTGGGTCAGTTCGGCGTTGTCGAAGTGGATGTCGCCGATGCCGTCCTGGCCCATGGCGACGCCGATCCCCAGGTAGACGAGCAGGCTGGGGAGCCCGCTGCGCGAGGAGATCCGGACCGCCGCCACGGCGATGAGGAGGACGAGCGAGCAGACGAGCAGGAGCTGGTTGAGGTGGTGGACAGTCAGCGGCCGTTCCCTTCCCTGGCCCGGGCGCGGCACGCGCGGGGGCTCACGTACATCGGACACGAGTCGAGGTCACCGCGCACCCAAGTACTTCGTTACCTTACCTAACTCTTGACGATTTCTTGACACTTCCCCAGGCATGATCGAACGCTCGTCCGTTCGCGTACCCGACTCCGCGTCAAGTCGTGTCGGGCCCTGCGCCTATGGTTGCTCCAGCACTCCAGTACCGCCTGCCGCTCGCGTTAGGACAGCAAGGACAGCGATGCCCCCCACCACCACCAGCTCTTCCGGCCACAAGTCCGGCAAGTCCGGCAGGAAGAAGGGGCGCAAAGCCCGACTGTTCGTGATTGTCCTGGTTCTGGCCGTCATCGGAGGCGTCGCCTTCGGCGCCTACTGGTCCGTCAGTACGGTCCGGGCCTCCTTCCCGCAGACCAAGGGCTCGATCTCGCTCGAAGGCCTCTCCGGGCCCGTCGACGTCAAGCGCGACAGCTACGGCATCCCGCAGATCTACGCCTCCTCCGACGAGGACCTGTTCATGGCGCAGGGCTACGTCCAGGCGCAGGACCGGTTCTACGAGATGGACGTACGCCGGCACATGACGTCGGGCCGGCTCTCCGAGATGTTCGGCGAGGGGCAGGTCGACGAGGACGAGTTCCTGCGCACCATGGGCTGGGACCGGGTGGCCAAGGAGGAGTACGACAAGACCCTGTCGGCCGCCACCAAGAAGTACCTCCAGGCCTACGCCAAGGGAGTCAACGCCTACCTGAAGGGCAAGGACGGCGCGGACATCTCCCTGGAGTACGCGGCCCTCGGGTTCGAGAACGACTACAAGCCGCAGGCGTGGACCCCGGTCGACTCGGTCGCGTGGCTGAAGGCGATGGCCTGGGACCTGCGCGGCAACATGCAGGACGAGATCGACCGCTCCCTGCTGACCAGCCGCCTCGGACCGCAGCAGATCGCCGACCTGTACCCGGAGTACCCGTACAGCCGGAACAAGCCGATCGTCCAGGAAGGCGCGTACGATGCCACGACGCAGACGTACGTGCAGGGCGGCAGCGCCGCGAGCACGCAGTCCGCGTCCTCGGGCACGGGAACCTCGGCCGCCGACGCCGAGGCCTTCCAGAGCCAGCTGGAGGGCCTCTACCGGGTCCTCGACGACGTCCCGACGGCCGTCGGGGTGAACGGCAACGGCATCGGCTCGAACTCCTGGGTCGTCGCGGGCGCCCACACCATCACCGGAAAACCGCTGCTGGCCAACGACCCGCACCTGTCGCCGTCGCTGCCCTCCGTCTGGTACCAGATGGGCCTGCACTGCCGCAGCGTCTCCAGCAAGTGCCAGTACGACGTCTCCGGGTACACCTTCGCGGGCATGCCCGGCGTGGTCATCGGGCACAACGCCGACATCGCCTGGGGCATGACCAACTCGGGCGCCGACGTCACGGACCTCTACCTGGAGAAGCTCTCCGGCGACGGCTACCTGTACGACGGGAAGACGAAGCCGTTCACCACGCGCGAGGAGACCATCAAGGTCGCCGGCGGCGCGTCCAAGAAGATCGTCGTCCGCGAGACGGAGAACGGGCCCCTGCTGTCCGACCGCTACGACGAACTCGTCAAGGTCGGCCGGAAGGCGACCGTCGACGCCTCGGCCCCCGACCGGGGTGACGGCTACGGCATCGCGCTGCGCTGGACCGCGCTGGACCCCGGCACCTCCATGGACGCCGTCTTCCTGATCGACAAGGCGTCGAACTGGACCGAGTTCCGTGCGGGCGCCGCATCCTTCGACGTGCCGTCGCAGAACCTCGTCTACGCGGACACCGAGGGCAACATCGGCTACCAGTTGCCGGGACGCATCCCCACGCGCGCGGCGGGCGACGACGGTTCGCTCCCGGTGCCCGGCTGGGAGTCCAGGTACCGCTGGACCGGCTACCTCAAGCAGGCCGAGCTGCCCTTCGAGCTCAACCCCAAGCGCGGCTACATCGTGACCGCCAACCAGGCTGTCGTCGACAAGGCCAAGTACCCGTACACCCTCACCACGGACTGGGGCTACGGCGCCCGCAGCCAGCGCATCGCCGACCTGATCGCCTCGAAGATCAAGGGTGGCGGCAAGATCTCCACCGACGACATGCGCCAGATGCAGCTGGACAACAGCAGCGAGATCGCCAAGCTGCTGGTGCCCAAGCTGCTGGACATCGACGTCGACGACAAGTACGTCCGTGAGGCGCAGAAGCTCCTCGTGGGCTGGGACTACACCCAGGACGCCGACTCGGCCGCGGCGGCCTACTTCAACTCGGTCTGGCGCAACATCCTTAAGCTCGCCTTCGGCAACAAGCTGCCCAAGGAGGTGCGGGTCAAGGGCCAGTGCCTGTACGTCAAGCCGGTGAACACCACCAGCCCCGCCGACGCGGACCAGCGGGTGCTCGAGTGCGGTCAGCGGGACGCGGACCAGGCGCAGCCGGACGGCGGCGACCGCTGGTTCGAGGTGGTCCGCAAGCTCATCAACGACCAGGACAACGACTGGTGGAGCACGCCGGCCACCCGCACCGAGAAGGCCGCGACCAACCGCGACCAGCTGTTCGCGCGGGCCATGTCGGACGCCCGCTGGGAGCTGACCGCCAAGCTCGGCAAGGACATCGACACCTGGAGCTGGGGCAGGCTGCACCGCCTGTTCCTGAAGAACCAGACCCTGGGCACCGCGGGCCCCGGGTTCGTTCAGTACATCCTCAACCGCGGCCCCTGGAAGCTCGGCGGCGGCGAGGCGACGGTCAACGCGACCGGCTGGAACGCGGCTGGCGGGTACGGCGTCGTCTGGGTGCCGTCGATGCGGATGGTGGTCAACCTCGGCGACCTCGACAAGTCGAAGTGGATCAACCTGACAGGAGCCTCCGGGCACGCCTTCAGCGACCACTACACCGACCAGACGGGTTCGTGGGTCAAGGGCGAACTGCTGGACTGGTCCTTCACGGACAGGGCGGTCGACGACAGCACGAGCGACACGCTGCTGCTGAAACCGTGAGCACGCGGTAACCCGGGAAGGCCCTCCACGCGCGCGTGGAGGGCCTTCTTGCGCAGCGCGCTGATCTGCATCCGCTCAGCACCGTTCCGCTTCAGGAGGGGTCGCGGAAGCGGCGTACTCCCGACGGAGTGACCACCGCGTGCACCGGCCGGTCGTGCGGCTCGGCCGGGACCCGGGGGACGACCTCGGAGTCGTACAGCAGCACCACCAGGGCCGGATCGGCGCCCGAGCGCTCCAGCCGGGCCAGCACACGGTCGTAGGAGCCTCCGCCGCGCCCCAGGCGCAGCCCGAGGCCGTCCACGGCCAGACCGGGCAGCAGGACGGCGTCGGCGTCCGTCACGGCGTCCGCTCCGAGGCGGTCGCCGGCCGGCTCCAGGAGGGCCGTCCGCCCGCCGTGCCGCACCTCCACCAGGGACCCCTCCCCGGTGTACGTGCCCCAGTCGAGGTCGTTGTCCGGAAGGAGGACCGGCAGCAGGACCCGTACCCCGCGCGCGTGGAGGGCGTCGAGCAGTGCCCGGGTGCCGGGTTCGGTGCCGACGGAGACGTAAGCGGCCACCGTGCGCGCGTGCGCGAGCTCCGGCAGGTCGAGCGCGCGGGAGGCCAGGGCGGCCCCCGCCGCCTCGACGTCGGCGGCCGTCAGCCCGCCTCTCGCCGCGAGGAGGTCCCGCCGCGACGTGCGCTTGTCAGGCTCTGCCCCCATGGCTCTCCAGCTCTCCCCACTATCGCGTCCGGTCTTCTCATGTGCTTCATATGGAGATGTGAGCTTCATTTAATCGGCGGCACGGAATCCGTACAAAGGCTCCGGATAAGGTTGCCGACATGACTGAGTCGCACCCCAGGATCAGCAAGGCTGTCATCCCCGCAGCAGGCCTCGGCACCCGGTTCCTGCCGGCCACCAAGGCCACTCCCAAGGAGATGCTGCCGGTAGTCGACAAGCCGGCGATCCAGTACGTGGTCGAGGAGGCCGCGTCCGCGGGCCTCGACGACGTCCTCATGATCACGGGACGCAACAAGCGCGCCCTTGAGGACCACTTCGACCGCAACTACGAGCTGGAGTCGGCTCTTCAGAAGAAGGGTGACGCCGCGCGACTCACCAAGGTCCAGGAGTCCAGCGACCTCGCGACCATGCACTACGTCCGCCAGGGCGACCCCAAGGGCCTCGGCCACGCCGTCCTGTGCGCGGCCCCGCACGTCGGCCACGAGCCCTTCGCCGTCCTCCTCGGCGACGACCTCATCGACCCCCGCGACCCCCTGCTCCAGCGCATGGTCGAAGTCCAGGAGCAGCACGGCGGCAGCGTGATCGCCCTCATGGAGGTCGCGCCCGAGCAGATCCACATGTACGGCTGCGCGGCCGTGGAGCCGACGAATGACGGCGACGTCGTCAGGGTGACCGGCCTGGTGGAGAAGCCCGACCAGGCGGACGCTCCGTCGAGCTACGCGATCATCGGGCGCTACGTCCTCGACCCGCACATCTTCGACATACTCCGCCAGACCGAGCCCGGCCGCGGCGGCGAGATCCAGCTCACCGACGCCCTCCAGCAGCTCGCCCAGACGCATTCATCAGCGGCTACCGCCGCGGGGAAGGTCGGCGGCCCCGTGCACGGCGTCGTCTTCAAGGGCCGTCGCTATGACACCGGGGACCGCGGCGACTACCTGCGTGCCATTGTCAGACTCGCATGCGAACGTGAGGACCTGGGCCCGGACTTCCGGACCTGGCTTCGCAGTTACGTAGCCGAGGAGATGTAGCAACGTTGAGCAGCGCCGCGCCCCGCACCGCCGGCCCCGACCACCTGTGGTCGGTGGACGAGCACCTGGAGGACATCCTCGCGACCGTCCGCCCCCTCGAACCCATCGAGCTGCAGATCCTCGACGCCCAGGGCTGCGTCCTGGTCGAGGACGTCACGGTGCAGGTCTCCCTGCCGCCGTTCGACAACAGCTCCATGGACGGGTACGCGGTCCGGGTCGCCGACATCGCGGGCGCGAGCGAGGAGTACCCGGCCGCCCTGACGGTGATCGGGGACGTCGCGGCCGGCCAGGACGGACTGCTCCACGTGGGCCCCGGCCAGGCCGCCCGCATCATGACCGGCGCCCCGCTGCCGCCCGGCGCCGAGACCGTCGTCCCCGTGGAGTGGACCGACGGCGGCCTCGGCGAGGGCCCCGTCACCGGGATGCGCGCCCGCAGCGCGGACCCCGAGGGCGCCTACGGCCAGGTGCGCGTGCACCGCCCGGCACCGGCACGCGCGCACGTGCGCGAACAGGGCAGCGACGTCCGGGCCGGCGACCGCGCCCTCGCCGAGGGCACCGTCCTCGGCCCGCCGCAGATCGCCCTCCTCGCCGCGATCGGCCGCGGCACCGTACGCGTACGCCCGCGCCCGCGCGTGGTCGTCATGTCCACCGGCAGCGAGCTGATCCAGCCCGACCAGAAGCTCGCGCACGGCCAGATCTACGACTCCAACAGCTTCGCCCTCACCGCCGCCGCCCGGGACGCCGGGGCGATCGCCTACCGCGTGGGCGCGGTCGCCGACGACGCCGAGACCCTCCGCTCCACCATCGAGGACCAGCTCGTCCGCGCCGACCTCGTCGTCACCACCGGAGGCGTGAGCGTCGGCGCGTACGACGTGGTGAAGGAGGCCCTCTCGCACGTCGCCGACGAGGACGAGCCCGGCGCGGGCGTCGACTTCCGCAAGCTCGCCATGCAGCCCGGCAAGCCCCAGGGCTTCGGCACCGTCGGCCCCGACCACACCCCGCTGCTGGCCCTGCCGGGCAACCCGGTGTCGTCGTACGTCTCCTTCGAACTGTTCGTGCGGCCCGCGATCCGTGCCCTGATGGGCGTGACGGACATCCACCGGCCCACGACGAAGGCGGTCCTGGCGACGGACAAGGCACTGACCTCTCCGGCCGGGCGCCGCCAGTTCCTGCGCGGTACCTACGCGGACGGCCGGGTGACGCCGGTAGGCGGCGCCGGATCCCACCTGATCGCGGCCCTCGCCCACGCGGACGCGCTGATCGTCGTACCCGAGGACCTGGAGTCCGTGGAGCCCGGCGCCGAGGTGGAGGTCGTGCTGCTCGGCTGACCGGCGGCCGGGGGCGGCTGAACGGCGCCGGTTGGGAGTACCGTGTCGCGCACAACAGGCCCGACCGGGAGCGCCGCAGCACATGAGCACGCAGGACGACCGACTGACGCATATCGACGAGGCGGGCGCCGCCCGTATGGTCGACGTATCCGCCAAGGACGTGACCGCGCGCACCGCCCGCGCCAGCGGTCGTGTCCTTGTCTCGCCGCGCGTGATCGAGCTGCTGCGCGGTGAAGGGGTTCCCAAGGGGGACGCCCTGGCCACCGCGCGGATCGCGGGCATCATGGGCGCCAAGCGGACCCCGGACCTCATCCCGCTCTGCCACCCGTTGTCGGTGTCGGGTGTGAAACTGGACCTGTCGGTCGCGGACGACGCCGTCGAGATCCTGGCCACCGTGAAGACGACGGACCGCACCGGCGTCGAGATGGAGGCCCTCACGGCGGTCTCGGTCGCCGCGCTCACCGTGATCGACATGGTCAAGGCGGTCGACAAGGGGGCGGTCATCACGGACGTCCGGGTGGAGGAGAAAACCGGCGGGAAGTCGGGCACCTGGAGCAGGTCATGACGCAGATGCTGCCTCTCGATTTCGGGGGCCCGCTGCTCACGGCCTACGCCGCCATGGTCGTGACCGCGTCCAACCGCGCGGCCGCCGGCGTCTACGAGGACAAGGGCGGTCCCCTGATCGCGGCGGGGCTGGAGAGGTTCGGCTTCGCCGTCGACGGACCGTGGGTCGTGCCCGACGGTGACCCGGTGGAGAACGCCCTGCGGGCCGGTGTCGAGGCCGGGTACGACGTCGTCGTCACCACCGGCGGCACCGGCATCTCGCCCACCGACCGCACCCCGGAAGCGACCCGCGCGGTGCTCGACCGGGAGGTGCCGGGCATCGCCGAGGCCATTCGGGCGTTCGGCCGCGAGAAGGTGCCGACGTCGGCGCTGTCGCGCGGACTCGCAGGCGTCGCGGCCGGGACACTGATCGTCAATCTGCCGGGCTCCACCGGCGGGGTGAAGGACGGACTGGCCGTGCTGGAGCCCCTGTTGAAACACGCGGTCGACCAGATCCGGGGCGGCGATCACCTCAGACCCGGCGCCAGCAGTGGGGGTGCGAGCTGAACAGCCCGTCCTGGCCGGTCGAGCTGGTGGACGGCGACATCGTCCTCCGGCCCGTCAGGCTGCGCGACCAGCGGATCTGGCGCGAGATCAACCGGCGCAACCGGGACTGGCTGCGGCCCTGGGAGGCGACGATCCCGCCGCCGACGCCCAGTGGCCCGATCGCCCACCGGCCGACCTACCGCCAGATGATCCGGCATCTGCGCGCGGAGGCCAACGCGGGCCGGATGCTGCCCTTCGCCATCGAGTACCAGGGGCAGCTGGTCGGTCAGTTGACCGTCGCCGGCATCACCTGGGGCTCGATGTGTTCGGGGCATGTCGGCTACTGGGTGGACGAGGCGGTGGCGGGCCGGGGCGTGATGCCGACGGCGGTCGCGCTGGCGGTCGACCACTGTTTCCGTACGGTCGGACTGCACCGTGTCGAGGTCTGCATTCGCCCCGAGAACGGGCCGAGCCGCCGGGTCGTGGAGAAACTCGGATTCCGCGACGAAGGGCTCAGGCCCCGCTATCTCCACATCGACGGGGCCTGGCGCGACCATCTCGTCTTCGCGCTGACCGCCGAAGAGGTACCGGAGGGGCTGCTGAGCCGCTGGCAGCGGGCACGCTCCCGGAACACGCCGCGGAATCCCGCGTAAATTGAATAAGTGTTCGAAAATGATCGGCCGACGATCGAGTGGCGATCGACTTGTTGTGTCAAATTCCCGCCCTCGATGACCCGCTGATCGCATCGATCACAAAAAAAGCTCGAAATATCAGCCAGATCGTGCGACACACCGGCTCAATTGGCAGATGGCCTCACGGAAACCCCTCTACCGTGTGAGGCGTGAGCAGCAGCGGCCTCATCTACGCAGTCATTGTCGGGGCCTGGGCCGCCTACTTGGTGCCGATGTGGCTCCGTAGGCAGGACGAGCTGAACGAGGCTCGTCCGACGGAACGCTTCAGCACCGCCATCCGGCTCCTGTCCGGACGGGCGGGCATGGAGCGCCGGTACGCCAAGGACCTGCGGGCGCGCTCCACCGACGAGGGGGAGCACAGCGCCGGAGACCCGGAGGGTGTCACCGACTCGGTGGACGTCCGGGCCTTCGCCGTGCCCCCGGCCCGCCCCCAGGCGAAGGTCCAGGTACAGGCACAGGCACAGGAACAGGCGCACCAGGAGCAGTCGTCGGCCCAGGCGCACGAACAGGCCAGGGCGCCGAAGCGGGAGCAGCACGCACAGGTGTCCGCTCCGGCCCCGGCCAGGGAACGGGAGCGGGAGCGCGTACCGGTGGCTCGTCGGAGCGCGAACGCATCGGCGGAAGCCGCCGCGCGCGCTCGGCGCTCGAAGGTACTCGCGCGCCGACGGCGTACGACGGTGATGCTGTTCTTCGCCTTCACGCTCGGCACGGTCGTGGCGGCGGTCGGCGGACTCGCCTTCCTCTGGGCCCCCGCGGTCCCGGCGGCCCTGCTGAGCGGATACATCGCCTATCTGCGTACGCAGGAACGGCGCCGCTTCACCTACCAGATGGACCGGCGCCAGGCCGAACTCGCCGCGCAGCGCCTGCGTGAGCGCCAGCCCCGGCGCCGGCCGTCCACCGACCCCGGGCCCGAGGAGCAGGACGAGCACCCCGAGCCGGAGACCGACCCCGGCCTGTCCGCACTCGCCGCCGACAGGCGTGCGCTCGTCGAGCAGACCGACCACGCGGAGTGGGTCGACCAGCAGCGCGAACGCCAGCGCCGCCCGGGCCACGGCGACAGCTGGGACCCCGTCCCGGTACCCCTGCCGACGTACGTGACCGCCCCGGTCGCCCCCCGCGCCACGTCCGACGTGGACCTCGGCGCACCGGACGCCTGGAGTTCGGCGCGGTCCAGCACGGTGGGCCGCGAGTCGGAGTCGTCGGCGGACGAGCCGGAGACGACGGAGGACGCGACGGAGGCGGAGCTGTCGGAGGGACCGGAGTCCGACTCGGAGGCGGACCCGGAGGGCTCGGACGGCCGCACCGACGCGCGCCGCGCGGCCTCCGCCCGGCGGTCCCGGGAGCGGGTCCGTACACCGCTGTTCGACCAGTACGAGGACGGCGAGCGGCCCCGCGCGGCCAACGAGTAACGAGCGGAACGGGCAGGTGGGGGAGCGTGCGACAACCTCGACCGACCGGCGCGGAACCGATTTCCGAGCACCCGGATCGGGATGCTAGAGTTTCACTCGTTGCAAGGGCCTGTGGCGCAGTCTGGTAGCGCACCTCGTTCGCATCGAGGGGGTCTGGGGTTCAAATCCCCACAGGTCCACCGCAGCTCAGAGCCCCTGCCGGGGAGATCCGGCAGGGGCTCTTTGGTGTCGTACGGCGGTGAGGTGCGGCAACTACTGCCGGTGTTCGATCAGCCATTTCGACGCGTACGCCACCGCGGGAGCAAGGTCGAACAGCAGGCAGTCGGCGGCCCCCACCCGGCCCGAGGTCACCGGACGCTCCGGCAGTGACGCGTAGGAGTCGCCCAGTGCCGGGAAGGCCGACGCGTCGAAGTCCACGTCGCGGTAGTGGTGCCAGCGCCGTCCTTCCGGGCCGTCGGCGACCGCGCAGCCGTAGAGGCGGGTGCCCTGGCCCGGCACGCGGTACTCGGCCAGGTGGAAGGCGGTGCAGACGGAGTAGCCCACGCCCAACAGCAGGATGCGGGCGTCCAGTTCCTCGAGGCGGGCCAGAGGGGAGTCCTCGCCCAGGTGGCAGTCCAGGGCGTGCCCGGCGGTGATCCGTGCGGCGGCCGGGCCCAGAGCGGCGAACGAACTCTGCGGGTGGTCGCTGCGCAGCGCGCCGGGGCGGGTGCGCACCTCCTCCGGCAGGACGCCGACTCCGAAGCTCGGGGTCCGCTCGGGGTCGAACGCGGGCAGGGTCGTGCGCAGTCGGGGCCACTCCTTCGCCGGGACCGCGTACCCGCGTGTGACGGGCCAGCGGGAGGGGTCGGAGTTGTCGGGGGTCTGCGTGTAGACGACGAGGGTGCCGTCCGCGCCGAGTGCCTCCAGCAGGGAGTCGACGACGGCCCGCGCACCCCCGTGCACCGGCCCGACGGCGCTCAGGGACGCGTGGACGAGCACGGTGTCCTTCGGCCGGATTCCCAACGCGCGGAACTGGGCCAGGAGTTCGTCGGAACCGAGAGGAGCGGCCGGAGTGCCCGGACGGGTGATGCCGGTGGTCATCGCAGGGCTTCCTGCGGGACGCCGACGATTCCGTACAGGTCGTCCGGCGAGAGAGCGGCGGTTTGCCGTGGGTCGGCGTACCGGAGGTCGGTCATCCGGTGCGGGTCGTCCTGCGGCAGGGCGACGACGCGGCGCAGTTCCTCCGGCGCCAGCGCGGTCCACAGCAGCCGCAGATCGTGGCGGACGGCGGAGGCCACGGGCCTGCCCTGCGCGTTCGTGCCGTCCAGGAACTCGCGCAGTCCGATGTCCCCGTCCCTGGCCATGGTGTACGGCGGAACCGAGTGCCGGGACAGCACCAGCGCCCCCGGTCCACCGGCCTCGGCCGGCCCGGCCGTGAACAGGCGTCGTACGTCGTGGAAGTGACGCTCCTGAAGGCTGCCGATGTCGATCACCCTCGCTTCGTCCGGGACGGGGCTGCCCTGGAGCAGGGCGAGCGGGACGGTGGAACGGTCGTGCACCAGGACATGGGCGGCGGCGTACAGCAGGGTCTGTTCGTCGGTGATGGCGCCGCCCTTGCCCGCGAGCCGTTCGACGACAGCCGCCCGCCGGGCGGGGGACAGCGTCCGCACCAGGTCGCCCAGCGCGGCCACGACATCGGTCGACGGAAGCGTGCCGTACACCCCGTAACGGCCCGGCGTCAGATACGACAGGAGCCGGCCGAGACAGCGGGTGAGCAGGTCGGTCTCGGCGGCCACGGCGGGCTCGGACAGGCCGTTGACCCAGCCGCCGAGGGAACCGGCGAGCACGATCTGGAGGTGGGGGGCGCGATGGCCCGCGGCGGTCAGCCGGGACGCCATGCACACGGCCGGGAGGACATAGCTGAGTGCCCGGAGCGGAACCGTGGTGCTGGCGCCGTACACGATCCGCAGGACCAGCGGGGCGCGGACGGCTTCGCCGGCGGTCCGCAGGAGGGGAACGACTCCGTGCCCCGGCAGCCCCTGGAGGTAACCCGAGCGTCTGGCCCCGGCCCCGATGATCGCGTCGAGCACGCGGGGACGCAGCCGGTTGACCTCACCGGTCTCCTGCGCGTCGGCACACGCCGGCAGGGTGGCCAGCGCGGCGCGGACGTCCGCCTCGGTCAGGAGGCGGGGTTCCTTGCCAGGCCCCAGGACAGGCACCCCCCGCAAGATGGCAGTGAGCAGATTCGCCTGCTTCTTTCCCAGGGGTGATACCCCTTCGGACGCGTTGTGCATGGGACCTGACAATTCGCTGATAAAGCCCGAATGGTTACGAGTTGATGGCCTGGATTGTGCCACGGTCGGCCGCCGGGCTCGTGCGAAACTGGAAACCAGGCAGGTACGCAAGCCACACGCCGGGGGATGAGATGGTGCCCGTGTGCCGCTATGCCGTCAGCTACGCGCACGGCCGGGACGAGGCCTGGGTCGCGAGATTCCTGGACGAGCTGAGACGGCGTCTGGAGACCCCGGACGGACCGCGTTTCCACCGCCTCGTCCCACCGTCCCTCCCGCCCGGCGGACAGGAGGGGTCGTACGGCGTCGAGACGGCGGACATCGTCCTGGCCCTGTGCAGTCCGGCGTATTTCAACGAGGGTCCCGCCCAGCACGACTGGGCGGTCCTGGCGCTGCGCCGGAGCCTGGGGCAGGCCCGCACCGGCGTCGCCCCGCAGACGGCCCTGCCCCTGGTCTGGGAGCCGGTCGACCGGCGGCTGCCGGGGCCGGTCGCGACGGCCGACGCCTTCGCCGCGGACCAGCTGCCCGAGTACCGTTCTCTGGGGCTGGCGCTGATGACGATGCAGGCCCCGCGCTACCGCGCCGCGCTTGACCGGGTGTTCGACGCGATCGTGGCCCGCATGACGGCGATGGCCGAGGCGACGACCCCGGCGCCCGAGCTGGACGACCGGTCCGGCGGGGAGGCGCCCGACGCGCTGTCGGCGGAGGACGCCGCCTTCACCGAGCAGTTCCGCAGGGAGGTGACCCCGGTCCTGCCCGCGATACCGGTCGCCCGCACCCTCAACGCCCGTGGCCCCGGGGCCACCCGGAGCGCCGGACCGGACGGTGGCGCGTCGCCGCCGGAGCGTGTCCTGGCCGCCGAGCGGATGCCGGAGCTGGGACGGCGGATCCTCCTCGTCGGGCCGCCGGGGGCCGGTCACAGCACCGAACTGGCGAGGCTCGCCGGAAGGGCGCTGGCCGACCTGGTGCCGGGGCGGACCGACGCGGGCCGAGCGCCCTGGGGCTGCCGGATACCGTTCGTGCTGTCGGCGAGGTCGGGGGCGCTGCCCCGGCTGGACGGGATGGTGCCGATGCTCGCCCCACGGGCGGCACCGCGGGAACCGGCCGGCTGGGCTGCCCGCCAACTGCGGTCCGGGCGGGCCTTCCTGGCCGTCGACGACCTGGACGCGGTGCCCACCGGCAATCGCGCCGCCGTGTGGGAGTGGCTCCTGCGCCTGCTGCGGGCCCACCCCCAGGCGCCCTGCGTGATCGCCACGAACGGCACCGGAGTGCCCTGGGACAGGCTCGGGGACGCCTTCCGGGTCGCCGGCCTCGGACCCCTGCCCCCGGACGGGGTGCGCACCCTGCTCGACTCCCTCGTGGCGACGTCCCCCGGTGACCGGCGGGTCCTCGGCGCGCTGCTGCGGCGGTTCGACACCGATCCGCTGCTCCTCGGCGTCGCCGGCCGCCCGGCCGCCGCCGCGGCACTGCTGCGAGTGGTGAGCGGTCCGGGCCGGCCGGGGCCGGTTTCGCGGCGTCGGCTGCTGCGTGCCGGAGTCTCCGCGATGTGGCGCCGAGGGCGGGAGGAGACGGCCGGGGCGTCCTCCTTTTCCGTGCCCGTGCCCGGCCCTGCCGCCGACCGGGTGCCCGACAGCGTCCTGAGGGCCGCCTCCGGCCGACTGGCCGTCGCCGCACTCGGGCTGGACAGCTCCCGCATTCCGCTGCGGACCGCGCTCGGCGCGGTGCGGGACCCGGCCGACTCCGACGGTGTCCCGGCCGAGCGGCTGCTGGCCGCGCTCGCCGACCGCGCGGGCGTGGTGTTCCGGCCGGGGCCCGACACCGTTGCCTTCCCCGGCCCCGAGGTCAGGACCTTCCTGGCGGCCCACCACCTGGCGCATGCGCCGGGTGCGGACGCCGACGAGCTGCTCGGGCGGCACCCGTCCGCCGAACTCGGCGAACTGTTGGCCCAGTTGAGGACCGCCGAGGCCGGCACCGGCACCCCGCGCAGTGTTCTCGCGACGACGGGCGGGCCGCCGCGCCGGCTGTCCGCCGGCAGCCCGCCGCCCCGGCCCGCCGTGCGGCGGGCGGGCGCACGGTCGGCCGCGGAGCTGCGCGCTCTGCTCCGGGCCGGCACCGCCGTGGCCGAACTGCGCTGCACCGGCCCCGTGGACGGGCTGGCCGAGGCACTGCCGCGGCTGCCCGGACTGCGCTCGCTGGTCCTCGCGGACGATCCGTCGCTCGCGGCCCTGCCGGAGCTGAGTGGATGCCGGTCGCTGCGGTCGCTGCGGGTGCTGCGCTGCCCGAACCTGAAGGATCTGACGGCGCTGGAGTCCTCGGCCGTCATGTTCCTCGGCATCGACCCGTGGCCGGACCTCCCGGTGCCGGCCGGTCTGCGCCGGGCACCCTGGCTGAGCGGGGTGGATCTGGTGACCGGCGGATCGGGGACCGGGGCAGTAGGGGCAGTAGGGGTGGCGGGGTCGGTCGGCGCGGCCGGGCAGCCGGTCACTGTGTTTCCGGAGCTGTCAGAGCTGTCGGAGATGCCGGAGTTGCCCGAGGTCCGGATACGGCGGCGGCTCCATGGCTGACGCTTTCGCGCGGCCTGCGGTTTGTCCGGCGTCCTCTGATTCGACCGCTCCGAGCCCGACCGGTTCGGCTTCTCGGGGAGAACCGTGCTGTCGGCCATATTCGGCGACCGAGTAGTGGCCGTACGTCCCATGGGGAAGAGTGCAACGGGGTGCGGTGCGCCGTAGGCGCGGGCTGATGACGGGGGGCAGTGGGCTTGATCAAGCTTTTCGACCCGGCCGAGGAGACCTACCGGCCTGCGAGGGCCGGCCGTACGCCGGCACGCGGCACGGGCCGCCTCGACGACCAGGTCTACCTCTTCGACGACCGGACCGTCCTCGCCGTCAACGTCGCTCTGGCGTCCGGCCGTCCCCTGCTGGTGCTCGGTCCGCCCGGCTCGGGGAAGTCGGCGCTCGCGCCGAACGTGGCACGGCTGATGCGCTTCCGCTACTACGCCGAGGTGGTCACCGCCCGCACCGAACCGCACGACCTGCTCTGGCGCGAGGAGGCGTTCCGCCAGCTCAACGACGCCACGCAGGGCACGCTCCAGGAACCCGGTTCGCGGGCCTACTTCCGGCCCGGCCCCCTGTGGAAGGCGCTCGATCCGACCCTGGACGAGGAGGACCCGCCCGCGTTGCGCGACCGTCCCGCGGTGGTCCTCATCGACGAGATCGACAAGGCCGACCCCGATGTCCCGGACGCCCTTCTCGATCCGCTCAACAACCTCCGCTTCGTCGGCCCCGACCGCCGCACGGTGACGGCGACCGAGGGCACGGGCGCACCCCTGGTGGTGATCACGAGCAACGAGGAACGGGAACTGTCCGCCGCCTTCCTGCGGCGCTGCATCCTGCTGAGGCTGGAGTCGCCCGACCGTGAACACCTGCTGAAGGTCGCCCGGTTGCACATGGGCGACGACTACGACGAGGCGCTCACCGTGGAGTTGGCCGCCATGTTCGAGAACGAGTCGATGGCGACCCGGCCGACGGCGAGCACCGCCGAGTTCCTGGACACCCTGCGGGCCTGCCGCCAGATGGGCCTGACGGCCGCGTCGCCGGAGTGGCGGGCGGTCGCGGGCCTCGCCATGACGAAGGCATCCTCCGACCCCTTTCCCTACACATGAACCGAGGCCCGGCCCGGCTGGGGGATCTCCTGCGGACGGCCCGTGCCCTCGGGGTGTCCGACCCGGACGGCCTGACCACGCTGGCCGCGGCCCTGGGAGTGGCGCTTCCCTCCGCCGATCACACCCCGTCCCCCCGCGCCGACACCCCGTCCGACAGCCCCGCCCGCCGTGGCGCGGACCCGGCTCGGCCGTCCCGGGGCGAGGGTACGGCGGCCCGCGCGAGCCGCTCGCGGAACGGCACCGGTTCCTCCGACCGGGCCCACGGGGGGAGCGCACCATCCGGGCCCGCCGAGGAGAACGCTGCCGCCGCGGGGCCGTACCACCGGGCCTCCCGCCCGCCCGCGAGCCCGCCCGAGGAGGTTCCCGGCCCGGACACCCGGTCGGCCACCGGCGGTTCGCTGCTGCTGGTCCGTGCCGCGCGCCCAACACCGGGCCGGGAGGCGGAGGGCTGGTGGCGCGAGACGGATCCGTCCGGTCCCCCGGACGACGGCACCGAGGAACTCCTCGGCCACACCGAGGCGTTCGACGTGCCCTGGCCGACGGCCCTGCCACGGCCCGCCCCGCCGTGGAACCCGCAGACCGAGCGGGCCGTCTTCCTCGCGATGGCCGGCACGCACACCACCGGACGCGCGGTCGACCACCTGCGGCTGGTGGACCTCTTCGTGCGCAGTCTCGCCGGTGGCCGGCTCGCCCGACCGCGGGTGCCCTACCGACAGCGGACCACCACCCGGGCCGGAGCGCTGCTGCTGATCGACCGCGGCGAGTCGATGCGGCCGTTCCGGCACGACCAGGAGTGGATCACCCGGCTCGCGGCCCGCATCCTGCCGGCGGGCGGGCTGCGCGTGCTGGACCTGCGCATCGCCCAGGGCGTCAGCCGCGACCGGGGGCGCACCTGGGAACCCCACCCGGTGTCGCCGTACGGGCAGCCGGTGCTCCTGCTCTCCGACCTCGGGCACCTGCAACCGCCGTCGCCGGGCCGCCACCACTCCTCGCCGGCGAGCTGGCTGCCGTATCTGCGCCGGCTGCGGGAGGCGGGCAGCCCCGTCGTCTGTCTCACGCCCTATCCCGCCGAGGAGTACCCGGCGGCCGTACGGCAGACGGTCGCGCTGGTTCCGCTGGACCGCCGGGTGTCCGTACGGCTCGCGCAGACCGCGGCCCGCCAGGACCCGCGCCGGGCGGGGCGGCGGCGATGACGGCGGCACCCGAGCACGGCAGGGCGTTCCGGCTGATCGCGGAAGAGCGCCGGCACCGGCCCGCCGTGGTACGGCTGGCGCGGTCGCTGTGCCTGGCCGCGCAGGCGGAGCCGTACTTCCTCAGAAGCGCCCGGCTCCGCTTCGCCCCGGACAGCAGCGCCGGTCTGGAGGCCAGGCTGTACTTTTCACCGCTGGTGGAGGCCGCCGACAGCCGCGCACTGGTGCTGTACCCGGAGGTCAGCGCGGAGCTGCGGCGCGAGCTGTACCACCAGGACCCCGACCTGCTCGGCTCGGTCCGCGACTTCACCCTCACCGCCCACCGCTGCGCACCGCCCCTGGTCCGCGGTTTCGAGGAACTGCTGTGGTCGGCGACCATCGGCCCACCGCCCGCCGAGGCCGAGGTCGAACGGACCCTGACCCCGCTCTTCCGCCAGGTGCTCGCCGAGGGCGTCGCGGCGGCCGAGGCCAGTCGCTGGATCCTGCGCTTCCTCCCCCGGCTGCCGGAAGCCGTACGGGAGTCGCTGCCGGCCTGGCGGCTCCAGGTGATGGCGGCGGAACGGCTGGGCATGGAGCCGCCGCGCGGTCTGCTGACCCGGGCCGACGCCGACGAGGTACGGACGGTGCGGGCGCTGGTCCACACCGAGGTGGACATCGGCGTCCGGGCCTCGGCGGACGGCCTGGTCCTGAGCCGGCCCCCGGAGCGGGGCGCCCTGGTCTGCGGGGCGAGCGGGGCGGGCCGCGTCCAGCTGCGACTGCGTGCGGCGCTGCCCGGCGCCCAGTGGCACGAACTGGACCTGTACGACGGCGAGCACACCGCCCTGAGCATCGGCGTGGCCGCCGAAGCCCGCGCGGACGGTACGCTCCTCGCCGCGCAGGCGGAGCTGGGCGGCACGCTGCTGTGCGCACGGGCGGGCCACCGGGCGGCAGCCGCGACGACCGCGGACGGCCGGACCGTACTGCGCATCGACGACGGCGAGTCCGTGCTCGCGGTCGATCTGCCCGAGCAGCCGCGCCTGCTCGCGGTCGCCGACGCCGGGCCCGCCGCCACGGCGGTGGTGACCGGCAAGGAACTGCACGTGGTGACGACGGCCGTGGACGGTACGGCCGACGCCGTACCGCACTCGCTGTCGGTGCGGCCGACGGCCGTGGGCTGGTCCCGGACCCGGGAACGCGGCGTGCTGTGCCTGGCCACCGCGAACGACGTCCTCCTCGTCGACGACGCCGACCCCGGCCGGACACTGGGCACGCTGTCGCATCCCGCGCCGGTGGTGCGCCTGTGGTCCTCGGTCCGGGCGGGCCTGGTGGCCGTGGCGGACGCGCACGGCGGCGTGACCGTGCACGACCTGGCCGGGAGCCCGGCCGCCGGCCTCGAACGGTGGCAGCAGGGTCCGGGGGCCGGGGTCACGACTCTGTGCGGGGACCCGTGGTCGGGGGCGGTGGTGTGGGGCTCGGCGGATGGGCGGGTGTACGGGACGAGGGCGAGGACGTCGGGGGGCTCGGCAGGGGCAGCCGGGGGAGGGGCGGATCCCGCGTCCGGGGGTTCTGGCGGGGTGGAGGGGATCGCACCTGGTGCTTCTGCTGGGGTGGGTGATGTCCCGGCGGATGTGTCCGTGGGGGTGGGGGATTCGGCGTCCGGGGGTTCTGGCGGGGTGGAGGGGATCGCGTCCGGTGTTTCTGCGGGGGCGGGGGATTCTGCGGTGGGTGCGATTGCGGGGGTGGCGGATCCCGGGTCCGGCCGGTCTGGTGGGGTGGCGGACCGGGCGGGGGTTGCGTCTGGTGTTTCTGCGGGGGCGGGGGATTCCCCGGCGGGTGCGACCACGGAGGCGGCGGATCCCGGGTCCGGGCCGGCCGGCGGGGCGGCGGACCCGGTGTCCGGCACCGTCGGCCGGGCGGCGGAAGCCGTGGCCGGTGACTCAGTTGGTGTCGGCGGTGTCGGCGGTGCGGGCGGTGGTGTCGTGCTGCTGGGCATGTTGCCGGCGCCCGCTTCCTCGCTCGCGCTGCTCTCCGATGCCGGGCTGGTCGTCGCCGCGGACGGTGGGGACCGGTTGTTACGGCTCGCCTGGCCGCAGGGCGGGCCGGTCACGGCGGTGCCGATGCCCTTCCGGGTACGGGAGGTCCATCCGGCGACGGGCGGGCTGCTGCTGGTGTCGGGGCACGGTGGCGAGGTGGAGATCCGCGCGGAGGACGGCCGCACCCATCTGCTGACCCCGGGTCCCGTACCCTCCCCACCCGACGAGGCGGGACCCGGCTGGCTCCGGGACAGCGTCGGGGTGGTGCTGCCGGCGGGTGACGCCGTGCTGCCGACCGGCATCCGGCGCCGGGGCATCGGGCACGTCTGCCTGCCCGCCTCCCTGCCGCCCGACTCGGAGGAGTTCGCCACGCTGCTGGCACGCGCCCGCGAGCAGGGACTGCGCGTACTGGCGGAACTGGCGCCCCCGGGCGAGGACCTGCCGCCCGGCGAACTGCTCAGGCGGGCCCACGACCTGCTGGAGGAAGCGGTCGACGGACTCCGGATCGGCGACACGGCCCACTGGCCGGTGTCCCTCCTCACCCGCCTGCGCCATCTGCTGGACGCCTACCCGCAGGCGGCGGTGGTCACGACAGGCACCCCTCGCATCGCACTCGGTACCGGCCACCTCGTCCTGAACGCCGCCCCGGACCCCGCGACCACCCTGGGCCCGCCTCACGAGCCCGAGGAGGACGGGAACAGCACCGGTGGTATGGGGGGTACGGGGGGTACGGGTGGGAACACCGAAGCCGAGGTCCGCATACCCCGCACCGCACCGCTCCTCCCGTACGGCACCTGGTTCCTCCCGGACGGGCTCCCCCACCCGCAGGCCTGCCTGCTCCTGGCCCTGCCGGGCTGCCACGAAGTACCCGCCTCGGTCCTGGCCCCGGCAGGGCGGGCGTCCTCGGCGCTACGCCCCCTGCTCGCGGCGCGCGCCGCACAACTGGCCCTGCGCCACGGCGGAGTGGAACGACTGCCCACCGGCCACGCGCGCCTGACCGCCGTCCGGCGCGACCATGCCGGACAGGCCGTCCTGTGTCTGACCAGTACGGCCGACGTCCCGGTCACCGCCCGGGTGCCCCTGCCGGAGGCCACCGCCGGGACCGAGCTGATCGAGATCGCCCACGACGCCCCGGAGCACCCGCCCGCCGCGCCGCCGAGGGTCCTGCGGCCGGCTCCCGACGGTCTGGTCACGGTCGACCTCGACGCCGGCCGCACCCGCTGGTTCCGCATCCGCACGCACGCCCACCCGCCGCCGGACGGGGCCCCGGACCCCTTCGCCCCACCCGCTCCCTGACACACAACGGTCCAGTACTCGGTCCAGTACTCGTTCAGTACGAGGAGTCCCATGCCCGGTCCTCATGTCTTCCTCAGCCGCAGCGAACCTGTGGGCTGCACCTGCAACTGCTGGCCGGCCCGCCGCGCCATGGAGGAACTGCTGCACCAGGAGGGCTGCGAGCCGGTCGTCGTGGACCGGGAGTCCCTGGTGCCGGGACAGGACTGGATGGAGGCCATCTCCGACGGCATGGGCAGCGCCCACGGCATGCTCCTGATCGTGTCGAGCCATGCCCTGAAGTCCGAGCACGTGCAGAACGAGCTGGCCATGGCGGAGCTGCGCAACCGGCACGACGGGTTCCCGGTGATCCTGCTGATGCTGCCGGAAGTGACCCTGGACGCGCTGGAGAAGAGCGGGCTCGGGTCGCTCAGCCCGACCAGACGCCAGACGGTGGTGTGGTCGGGAAAGGCCGACATCGAATCCGTACGGCGCGACATCAGTCCCCAACTCGATCTGATGCACTCCGAGTTGAGCGGAGCCAAGGTGCACCACCGGGTGGTCCACCATCTGCGGGAGGTGGATGCGCAGAGCCTGAGCCGGGCCGGCGCGACGCTGGGGGTTCCGGTCGAGACACTGTCCCCGCTGATGCGTCACCGGCTCGCCTCGGGGCTCCTGTCCGAACGGCCGAGCGAGCCCGAGACCGACCCGCTGCGCGCCGCCCTCACCGAACTGCTGCCCCTGTCCGGCCCGGACGCCTCGCGGGAGCTCATCCAGCTGAGCGTGACCCACGCCCGGGTGCCCGCCGACGACGCGGACCGGATGCGCGGAGTCCTCGGCACCGGCTTCCCCAGGGTCGCGGTGCTGCCCGCGCTCTCCACGGACACGGCACGCCGGTACATCCACCGGGCCAGTGAACAGCCGTTGCCCTGGGACCACTTCGTCGTCACGCTGACCGCGGGCGCAGGTGTCCTGGGTGATCTGGTGCAGCGCATCGGAGAGGAACTGCTGGAGGAGTTCGACATCCACGACGAGGAGACGCTGCGCGAGCACGAGCACGACTTCGGGCCGGTGGTCGTGATCGTCCCGCATCCCCCGGACGCCGACCTGGTCAGGGCGCTCGACACGACGTATCCGGTGGGGCTGCTGTTCCTGTTCGTGGTGGACGGGGAACTGCTCGGCGCCACCGGGGCGCACACCCGCCTGGAGGGCCTGCCCGCCTGGCGGGAGGAGGAGATGAACCGCACGGTCCGCCGGTTCGTGCGCAGGTACGGGTCGACCCTGAGCAACTGACCCGGTGTGCCGTGACCGCCCCGCCCCGCCCCGGTACCGGCCCGGGGCGGTCACGCGCACTGCCGGCTCAGGTGGGAGGCATCTCCAGGTCGAAGTCGATCCGCTTCCGGTCGTTCATGACCCGGACCATGGGATGGTCCGACCCGAACTCCTGCTCGGCGGCCAGCACCGCCCCGCGCACGCCCTGGAGGGTGTTGTCGTCACCCATGAGGCTGCGGTCCAGGGCGACGTTGTACTCCGCGCAGAGCACCCGTGGGTGATGGTCGCGGTAGAGGACGCGATAGGCCTCTCGGGCGTTCTCGTCCTCGGCGAGCGCCTCGTCGTACCGGCCCAGCGCGGCCAGCACGCCGGCCCGGTTGGAGCGGCAGCCGATGGTGGCGGGGTGCGAGTCGCCCAGTCGTGCGACGAGGAGCGGGAGCGTCTCGTCGGCGAGTGCCATCGCGCGCTCGGTCTCGCCGCGGCTCCTGAGGATGGCCACCAGGTTGGTCGCGGCTGCCAGGGTGAACGGGTGGTCGGTGTCGAGGCGCTCGCGGTAGCGCTCGAAGTTCTGCTCTCCGAGGTCCATCGCCTCCGATCCCCGGGCCGGATCCAGCAGCGACAGGGCGAGCAGGTCACAGGCGAGATTGGCCGTGCACGACATGGTGTCGGGGTGCCCCTCGCCGTAGAGCTCCCGGTACACGTTCAGGGTGGAGCGCGTCAGAGCCTCCGCCTCGGCGTAGTTGCCGAGGCGGCGCTGGGTCACCGCGAGGGACGCGTCCGTGCGCAGCACGTCGTTGGACGTCTCGCCCCGGAGTTTGACGAACTGCCTGCGGACCTCGATGAGGAGGTCGAGGGAACCCTGGTAGTCGCCCGTCTCCCGGCGGTCCAGCGCCACTCCGTTGGCCACGACCCAGGTGAGCCGCTGCCGCAGCCCTACGGACTGCCGGCACCTCTGGTACGCCTCCGTGGCCCGATCCAGGGCTTCGCCGGGCTTGCCCGCGAGGTTGAGGGAGACCCCGAGGTTGTTCGCCGCCCGGAGGGTCTCCTCGTGGTCGAGGCCGAAGCGCGGGCTGTGCAGATAAAGTTCGTAGGTTCGGCGGTCCTCGTCGAGCGCGTCCTGATAACGGCCCAGGCCACGCAGATCGGCGCCGTAGTTGCGGGCGGTGACGAGGGTGTAGCCGTCGTCGGGGCCGAGCTGCTCGCGCTGACGCCGCAGTGTGTCGGCGTCCAGCGCGTGGGCATCCCGGTAACGGCCCAGGGAGCGCAGCGGGTTGGCTACCTGGGCGGCCAGCCGCAGCCGGAGGTGATGGTCCGCCCCCAGGGACTCCGTCCAGCTGTCGAGTGCCTTCTGCCCCAGGGCGGCGGCGGCCCGGTGGTCGCCGATCCGCCACTGGTTGCGGACCTGGCGGATGACCCACTCGCACACCCGCGCATCGGTGTTGGCCAGCGCGTCGGAGGGTTCCAGATGGGGCAGCAGCTCCGCGAACCGCTGCTGGGCCGGTGTGCTGTCCTCGTGGAAGGAGGCCGAGGGCAGGGCTCCCGCCAGCACGAGTTGTGCCTGGTGCCGCGTCCGTTCCTCGCGCTCGGGGTCCTCGCCCAGCCATTCGCGCACCGCGGCCTGAACCAGGCGGTGGACCTGGATGGAGCCGCTCTGCTGGTCCACGGTGGCCAGCGCGTACCGCCCGAGGTCACGGATCAGATACCCCATCACCATGGGGTCGAGCACGGATGCGTCGCTGGTCTCCTCGGCGAGCCGGTTGCGCATGGCGTCGCTGTAGAGGAGGGAGTGTGCGATCGGCTCGGGAGAGAGGAAGGCACAGAGTTCGAGGAGCCGGACCGCCGCGGGCCGCTCGTTGCCGAGCCGGTCGACGGTCAGCCGCCAGACCGCCAGGAGGGACCCCTGCTGGCTGTCTCCGCTGTCGCCGGTTCCGCTCAGAAGCGCGCTGACCCGGCTCCTGACCTGTTGGAGGTAGGTGTCCAGGGGCATGGCTGTCTGCCGCAGCCAGGCCGCCGCGAGCTCCATGGCCATCGGGAAGTCGCCGAGCGTCTCGGCGATCCGGTCGGCGTCGCCCACGGAGAGGCCGTCCACCCTGCGGCGCAGCAGGGCGATGCTCTCGGACCTGTTGAAGGCGTCGACCTCCACGGCGATCCGGTTCTCCTCGTGAGGCGAACGCCGGGCGGTGAGGATGACGTGCCCCGGCCCGTCGGCGGGAAGATACCGCTCCACCGTCGTGTCTCCCTCGTCCCTGTTCTGGGTCTCGCCGTTCGTGCCCTGGCTTTCGGTGACGTTGTCGAAAACCAGCAGCCAGCGACCATGATTGCCGCTTTCCAGCGCCGTCATGGTCGCCTGGGCACGTTCGTCGACCGTGTCGCCCGGAATTCCCAGCTCCAGTCCGAGCTCCGCGAGGAGCTGCGGGATCCGGTTGGGCTGTTCCGCCGGGATCCAGTGCACGAGGTCGTACTGGGAACCGTACCGGTGGACGTACTCCTGCGCGATCTGGGTCTTTCCGATCCCGCCGAGGCCGTACAGGAAGACCCTGCCCGCGGGCGTGTCCGAACGCAGAGATTCAGAACTCAGTTCGGACCGCAGCCGGTCCAGCTGTACGTCGCGCCCGGTGAAGGCGTTGTTGCGGCGCGGCACGTTGAAGATTTGGGGGGCCAGGCCCGGAAAGGCGAACTCACTGACGGCGGAGGCCGGGGCCTCGAGTTCGAGCAGGCCGAAGACCTTGCTGAGCACCTGAGCGGCGGACACGTCCACCAGCGTGAATCCCGGCAGCCCGCGCAGCGCCGGCTCCGGCTGGTGCTCCCGCGTGCGCAGGCCGATGATCTTGGGCGGTTCGGGGGCCGTCACCAGCGCGCGTACCTCGTCGGCGACCGGTGTGGTGGCGAAGTCGGGCGAGAGGAGCGCGATGACCACGTCGGCCCCGGCCGCGGGCTCGTTGGGCAACCGCATGGACGGGCTGCTTCCGCGCAGTGCCACGGAGATCCCCGCGGCCTGCAACTGGGCCGCGATCCACTCCGCCCAGGCGCCGTCGCGCAGCGCGTAGTCGACCCGTACCCGGGGCACGAGGCGACCGCCGGGTACCGGTACCCGCTGGAAGCGGGCGAGCAGTTGCCTGCGCACCGGCTCCTCGACCGGCCGCAGGGCCGTCACCTGACCGTCCGTGATCACCGAGGTGAGGCGTTCGTAGGCGCCCAGTAGGGAGGCAGGCTGGCGAGGTGTGTCCGCGACGGTGGCCAGCACCTCCTCGTAGGCGAAGAACGGCTTGTAGGGGATCTCCACCGCGCCCCAGTAACCGTCGGGGTCGGCGGCCCGCGGTGTGTCCTTCAGGAACTCCTGGAAGCGCTGGCGGGCATGGCCCCGGCTGACCGCGAGCTTCTCCTGCTCGGCGTCCTCGACCCGCATGGGCACGGGGAGGATCCTGACGTGCGGGACGCTGCGCCGTACCTCCGCGGCCACGCTGGCACTGCCGTCCACCGACTGGGTGTTCAGCGTGAAGCAGTCGACCAGCACGTCGGGCATGGCCGTCGTGGTGATGCCGGACGTGTCGCTCCAGCCTGTCCGGCTGTCGATCAGGGCGTAGTCGTAGTTGCGCCGCATGTCCTCACGCAGGGCCTGCAGGAAGGCCGCGCCGCCCCGACGGTCGTAGAACCCCTTCCAGTCGTACGTGTTGATCGTCTCGGAGTATTCGGGGGTCTTGCGTCCCGGGGACACGAAGTCGACGTAGCCGCCGCTGTCGAAGTTCACCGCCAGGGTGGAGGCGAAGCGCTCCACTCGGGCGTACTGGCTGTAGTCGCCGTCGGCGGGCCTCGGCCTGGCCAGGTCGAACCCGCGGACGAGTTCGATGACACCGGGAGTGGAGTCGAGCTCCGGGTCGCCGAGGAACGGCGCGAAGTAGCGGTGCAGACCCGGCGCCTCCAGGTCCCAGTCCATGGCCAGTACACGTTTACCGTTGCTGGCCAGGATCCAGGCCACGTTCGCCAGGGCCATGGTGCGACCGGTGCCGCCCTTGAACGAGTAGAACGTGACGATCGTGCCGGACTCGCGGGTGTCGGCGTCACCCGAGTCGAACGTCATGAGGAATACCTTCCGAGCAGGGGAAACGTATGGAGGCCATCGGCCGGCGTTGCCGGGGACCGAACGGCTTCGACCGACTTGAGCGCCTCGTTCTGGAGGCGGATGAGAACCTTGCGCAGGGACGAGGTGAAGCTCTCCGCGTCCGGCAGCCCCCAGCGTTCGTCCTCGCTGTGCTGACCGCGCATCAGAGGGAGGGTGTGGTCCAGGAGTTCGTCGAGGGTGACCGTCCGTTCGACCGACTCGGTGTCGTCGCGGGCCCTGGGTTCGAGCGCCGTGGTCGCCTCGGGACTTCGCTCGTCCACGGCCGCCAGCAGCCGGCGTTCCTCCCGCCGCATGGCCACCCAGGCGTCCACCAGGAGCACGACGAGCTGCTCGGGGTCCTGTTCCCGGGTGATCCGGTCGACGGTCTCCTCGTTCAGCGGCAGCACGGTGGCGGTGAAGTCCAGTGCCGTGGCGGTGTTCTTCACCAGCGACACCAGGGCCTCGTGCTCCCCCGGAGCGTACGGAGACCAGTTCAGGGCCGTCTTGCCGTAGTACTGGCTGGAGTGCCGCTCTGCGGGCAGGTCGTCCTGGGCGGTGGACGCCACGACGAAACTGACCGTCTGGCCGCCGACGGGAGTGGGCACGCCGAGGGGGGAATGACTGCCGGTCGCATCGAATCCGTGCACCTCGGGAAGCCGTTCCGCGGCGACGACGATGCGGTCGGCGGTGGCCCTCAGCACCTCCTCGTACTCGGACCGGTAGCGCGCCTTCAGCCGCAGCAGGTGCAGCAGCCCGTCGCGCCGATAGGCCGCCGACCGCACGCTCAGGGGTGTGGCCGGGGCGACGGCGTCCAGCGTGTGCGCGGGGTCGGGCTCCCACATGACGGGGACGACCGCGTCGGCACTGCGGCCGGTCCTGGACCACTGCATGTTGAGCCGCCGCTGGAAGTAGGACAACTCGGCCCGGCAGTAGGACTGGCTGAAGTAGCGTGATGAGTGCAGCACGACCAGGACGGTCGACCGGCCCAGCAGATCCACCGACACGTCCGGCGAGTGAGGCTTCCCGCGGACACCCACGGCCTCCGGGGAACGCCCGGTGCGCTCAGCGACCACCCGGCAGAGGTCGTGAAAGAACGACGCGACCCACTCCTCGTCGACGGTGCGGACGTGACTCAGATAGAAGTGGCTCAAGGTGACTCCAGTTGCTTGGCACGGCCCCATGGCGCGGGCAGCCTCGGGCTGCGCCGGACAGAGGCCAGGAGCGTGCCGCCACCCTCCCCGACTTCAGCCACACCAAAACGGCTTGATATTCGAATATAGGAGAAATAAAGACAAAGGGTTTTTGTGCACAATAGGCGGCATTCGATGTCTCGCTGCAGGCGCACCGCCGCGCAACCCGTTCCGCCCACGCCCCCTCCTCCCCATGGTTGACCGCCCCGTCCGCGCGTTGCGCGACAGCGGAACCGCTGCTTGCCGCGCTGCCCGTCGACCACGGCGGTGGAGGCCTGGCCTCGGCGGTTCCGGAAGGAGGGATGTTCTCCCCTTCTCCCTGGATCACCCGGACGGGCGTCGATCTCTCGATGCCCGACCCCACGGAGGGGTGAATCACGCGTGGTCGACGCACCCGGAAGCCGTGCAGCTCCGCCTCGTCGGTCATGCGTTCGAGGAAGTAGGTTCCCCAGGACGTCAGAGCGGCCTCGTTGCGCCGCAGAACCCGCAGGGCCGCGGCCACCTGCCGGCCGTACCGGTGCAGCCGTGCCTCGGCCGCACGGGCCGGTGCGCCGTCGAGCGCGTGGTAGACACGCGACCAGAACTCCAGCAGGCCGAGGTGGGCGTGTGTCCCCGTGAACGCGGCGCCCAGCGGCCGGGGATCGGGGCGCCAGCCCACGCGGAGGAGGGTCCGGTCGTGCGGGTCGGTCAGGTCGACCAGATCGGTCAGAGCCGCCAGGGCTATGTGGTTCGTTTCGTGGAGCACGGTCTCGGCCAGCCGCACCGGATCCCGCTCGGGAGCGGCAGCCACCGCTCCGTACGCCTCACGGGTGGATGAACTGCGCCCACGCCCGCGCGGCCCGGGCTGCAGCGGGACCAGCGCCGACCACAGGACGGCACAGTCGGCGGCCCGCTCGGGCATCAGGTCGTCGAGCAGTCTCCACGCCTGCTCCAGCACGGTGTGCCAGGCGGCGAGTTGTGCCGGGGTCTGCCGGTCCTGGACCGGAAAACCGTGGACGTCCCGGTACGGATCGATGTCTTCCACCACCACCGACAGGCGGGGTACGGGCGCGGCGGACGGAACCGTCAGACGACAGGGCGTGAACCGGCGCGCCGCGCCGCCACGATGTCCGTCGTCCCGTTCGTTCTCGCGAAGGTCCGTCTCCTGGTCCGGGAGCTGCAGGATCCAGCCGTCCAGCCGGACGGTGCCCGTGCCCTCCGGCAGCCGGACTCCGCCCAGCGTGGGCAGCCAGAGCAGCCCGTCATGGGCTGGAAGGGTCAGTCTCGGCCGCAGCCCGGCGCGTAACGCGGCGGCGTGCCCGAACGTCCCCAGCCGGGTGAGGTCGACGGCGAGGTCCTTGTCCGTGCCGGTGCCGTGGAGGGCGCGTAGACTCCGCCCGAGCCAGACGCCGGCATGCGGGTGCAGCAACACCTCTTCGAAGGCCTGGGGATTCGCCGCGTACGCCTGGACGCACAGCCCCCAGCCCGCGATCGCGCTCTCCGCCCCCAGGCCCGGCACGGCCCGCCGGGCGGAGTCGGCCAGGCCCTTCAGGAGCAGCAGACGTCGGCTGATCTGCCCTCTGCGGAGTACGGCCAGCGCCGAGGCGGCAGGACGGCAGCGGGCCAGCGCGCCGAAGTCCTCGGACGTCATGCGTAATCCCATGGGCTCGGTCACGAGGCCCTCCCGAGGAGTTCTCTGACGTCGGCCGCCACTCGGTCCCGGATGTGCGCGGTGAGCGGGCGGAGGTCGGCGCAGAAGACGCTCGGATTGTCGAATCCGTTGCGGGGGTGGAAGCGGTGGGCCCGCAGCCCTCCGCCGCAGAGCCGGACCACGGGGCAGTCGAGGCAGTCGGCGGCGAGCGGGGCCGGTTCCGCTCCACGGGCCGTCACCACACTCGGATGCCGGGCCACCGTGTCGAAGTCGTGGTCGAGCAGGTTCAGTCCGGTCGCCGCGGCGCCGTCGTAGGCGGCTTTGAGGTTGTCGGGGAGTTCCACCGACAGGTCGCTCTCCACCACGATGAAGTCGGAGACCACGGGCCCTGTGGGCGCCGACGGGAGCCGGCCGCTGAGCGACAGTTCCATGATGTTCTCGAAGCGGCGGATCCCCGTCTCCCTGACCGGCGCGGTGTACCAGCGCTCGAAGACGGCCAGCAGCCAGTCGGCGTAGGGCGTCGCCGCGGTGTCATGGCCGGGCGGCGGATGCTCCCACGTGCTGTGGGGAAGGAGGAAGTCGATCATGGGGGGCTCGTGGGAGAGCAACTCCTCGTACACCGCCACCGGATCGTTGGCTATGTCCACCGTGCAGAGCAGACCGCTGTACAGCGCTCTGTTCTCCGGTCGCCTCAACAGTTCCAGCCCTTTCAGAACGGCGGTGTAGCTACTCCGGCCGTTCCTGGAACGCCGATGGCGGTCGTTCGCGGCGCGGTCGCCGTCGAGGCTGACCCCCACAGACACCCCGTACCGGCGGAACAGATCCAGCCACTCAGGATCGAGGAGTGTCCCGTTGCACTGTACTGAGATATCACAATCCGACACGCCCTGTAGCGCGGACCTCAAGGCCGAGACGATGTGTTCGATCCGCCGTCTCCCGGCGAGCAGCGGTTCCCCGCCGTGCAGCACGACGCGGACCTCGGGCAGGCCGTGAACCCGGGCGTGCTCCGCCACCCTCTCGGCGAGCCGCGCGGCCGACTCCTCCGCGATCACCCCGGGTTTGTGCCGCCAACTGGTGTCCCGCAGTTCGTACACGTAGCAGTGGTCGCAGGCGAGGTTGCACTGCTGAGAGACCTTTACCACCCATTCACGAAAAGGCCGTACCGTCTCCATGCGCCACCTCCCGAGACCCGGCGCGCATCCGAATCGAGCGCGACGCGGTGTCCGGCGGCAGTGCTGAATCGAACGAGGACGCACCGCTGTTCGGGTCCGCGTGGCCGTACACGACCCGCCTCAGGATCTGACCGAGTGGGCCGGCGGGCAGGGCGCCGAGATCCTGCTCCGACTGTCCGGCCAGGTCCGGCATACCCAGGTCCACGTCGGTCGGTGGCTTCTCCACGAACCCCCCGTGCTCACTTGGACTGCCGCACCCGGCAGTTGCCCCGGGCACGACGGTGTGGATGTGGTCGTTGTGGGCGTGCGTCGGCCCACAACTCGGCTTTGAGTATGCTGAGTTGCGGACGGATTCATGCAGTTCTGCTTTCAGGGAAGCACACTGATCGCCCGGCGGCCAGAAGCCCACGACCGCGCTCCACGGCCAGCGGCCGGTTCTCGCCATGACGCCCACCAGCCTTCCCCTCACGACGCGGTGTCGGCATCCGCGCGACTCCACGTCACCATGAGTCTTCCCCTCGGCACGGCGAGGTGACCCATAAGTAGACGCGGCGATCCAAGCCGATGGCGGCGAAGCGGGCCTGAAGCCGGGCTGTACGGCCTCGGCATGCCCGGGGCGGTCAGTCCCGGATCCCTGCCAGGTCCACCGGCCTCCGCCGCGGCGACAACGCCGCCGGGACCAGGGCCGAGGCCACGGCCAGTACCGCGCACACCAAGCTGGATCTGCCCCCGGCGGACGAGACGCATCGCCGGGTACTGGCGGTGCCGGCGTTTCCGCGGGCGTGAGGAACCGACCCCTCTGTCGGCCCTACAGGCTCTTGGCGTAGCAGCGGCTCGCCTCGTGGTGGCGGTAGTAGCCGAACTTCTCGGCGGGTTCGTACCCGCTGGAGGTGTACAGGGCGATGGCCTCCGGCTGCCGGTCGCCCGTCTCCAGGACCATGCGGGTGCGGCCGGCGGCGCGGGCGTCCTCCTCCAGGGCGGCGAGTATGCGGCGGGCCAGGCCGAGTCCGCGCGCCTCCTCGACGACGTACATCCGCTTCAGCTCGGCGTCGCCGGTCAGGTAGCCCTCGTCGGTGTCGTCGTCGTGGCCGCGCCAGCCGCCGGTGGCGACGGGGCGGTCCTGCTCGTCGTACGCGATCAGGTACAGGCCGGACGGCGGGTCGAACATCGCCGGGTCGAGGTGGGTGGCGTCGCCCTCGTCCTCGTAGCGGGCGGCGTACTCGGCCTGGACCTGGTCGTTGAGCTTGACGGCGTCGGGGTGGTCGAAGGAGACCCGTCGGATATTCATGCCGTTCACGGTACATGTATGCATGTCGCTGTCGCCAGGTGATTTCGCTCTCCGGGTATCGTGCCCGCGTGCTGACTGTGACCACTGTGAATGTGAACGGACTCCGCGCCGCCGCCAAGAAGGGCTTCGTGGAGTGGCTCGCCGGGACCTCCGCCGACGCGCTGTGCCTCCAGGAGGTGCGCGCCGAACCGCAGCAGCTGCCGGAGGAGGTCCGCGCCCCCGAGGGCTGGTACGTCACGCACGCGCCCGCCGCCGCCAAGGGCCGCGCCGGTGTCTCCCTCTACAGCCGCCGCGAGCCCGACCGCGTCCAGGTCGGCTTCGGCTCCGCCGAGTTCGACGGGAGCGGCCGGTACGTCGAGGCCGACCTGCCCGGCGTCACCGTCGCCAGCCTGTATCTGCCGTCCGGCGAGGTCGGCACCGAGCGGCAGGACGAGAAGATCCGCTTCATGGACGAGTTCCTGCCCTATCTCAAGGGCCTGCGGGAGCGGGCCGCCGCCGACGGGCGCGAGGTCGTCGTCTGCGGCGACTGGAACATCGCCCACCAGCCCGCCGACCTCAAGAACTGGCGCGCCAACCAGAAGAACTCCGGGTTCCTGCCGGAGGAGCGGGAGTGGCTCGGGCGGGTGCTCGACGCGGCGGACGGCGGGTTCGTGGATGTGGTGCGGGCGCTGCATCCGGAGGTCGAGGGGCCGTACTCGTGGTGGTCTTACCGGGGGCGTGCCTTTGATAACGATTCAGGGTGGAGGATCGACCTGATTGCCGCGACAGCTGGGATCGCAGGGCGCGCGGTCAAGGGGATCGTGGAACGCGCCGCCAGCCATGAGCAGCGGTGGTCGGACCATGCTCCGGTGACGGTGGTCTTCGCGAGCTGACAGTGTGGGGCGGACCGCGCTGATCTCTGCGGCCCGCCCCGGTGGTCTCAGTTCTCAGGCCGTACGGCTGGTGGTGCTTGCATGGTGAAGGCCAGGCGCGAGGTGTCAGGCCCTGTCATGCGCTTGGCGTCTCCCCCTTTACGGCCTTTGGCGACCGTGACGCGGACTCCGTCGCGAAGAAGGGCCTCCCGGGTAACCTCCGCTTCCGCCGGGGCTGTCTGGTGGTAGTGGCTGAGGACGTATTCCTCAAGCCAGTCCGAGCGCACTGAGGAGGGCGCAGGGCACACGTCGCCTCGAGCAGTGGCGCGGCACCCGTAGTCGCCGTACGGATACCCCTTCCGTAGGGCGAAGTACATGCGCCCCTTACAGCCTGCGCAGTGAGCCACTCCAGTGAGCAGGGCATTTGCCGTCCAGCGTTTGCGACGGGTGCCGTTCGAACGGGCCAGGAGAACGGCCTGGAGTAGGTGGAACGCGCTTTCGGTGAGCAACGGTGGACCGATCAGTACGGGTGCTCCTGTGGCATCGTGAACGGTCTGAACGGTCTGCCTTTGATGCACGCGATGACCCATGAGCGACGGGCTGCGCAACACCTTGGACAGGGTTCCGGACGTCCAGCGGAAGCGTTCGAAGTCGCGTCCGTGGCGTCGGCCTCCCAGTGGACGCCCTTGAAGCTGGGCGTGGCGGTCGCGTGGCACCAGTGCGCCTGTCTCGTTGAGTTTCCGTGCGATGGCGATCAGTGAGAGTCCCGCATGAACTTCTTCCACGATGGTTCGGACGACTGTGGTCGATTCGGGGTCAGGAGTCAGGCACCATCCGCTACCGGACGGGTGCGGCGCCTTGCGGTAGCCGACAACTCGTCCATGTGTGCCACGGATCGCACGGCGCGGTCCACGTGGGACCACACGACAGCGCTGTACTCCTGCGGGCGACGCAGCCAGGAGGACAAGGACGGCCTCTCGAATGGAGACGTCTGGCGCGCTGAGACGCCAAGGTCAGCAGCTTCGCCGATGAGCGCGAAGTCGAGGCGTTCGGCGCAGAGTTGAATGGTGGCGCGCTGCCGGGCGGGGGAGGTGGTCACGCTGGTCAAGTTGCTGAGGCGTAGTGCGGCGAGGGCGCGTGGTTGACCGCCGGAAGGTGAAGTCGGCGGAGCCTGTGAGCAACTACTCTTGGGCACGTTGGCACTCCTTAGTCAGTGTCGGCCGTGCCCCGGGGCTGGTAGGACAGTCGCCGGGGTCTTTCGGTCCCACTTTCGGAGTGCGAACTCAGGTTTGTTCTCTATTGGTTGGAAATTACTTCTATGGAGTGAATCTTCAGGAAGTCGACCGTCTGTTGAGTTGGCGGTCCAGCGCCAGGGACAGTTCCGCCTCCACCACCCGCTGGGCCAGGGGGCGCAGGCGGGCCGGGTCCGCTTGCGGGGCGTGGGTGAGGATGACGGTCGTGAAGATCTCGGCCAGGGCGTCCGCGTGGTCGCGCACCTGTCGGCCCGCCGCCAGGACGGCCGAGAGCGGGATGCCCTCCTGGACCAGCGCCGCCGACGCGTCCAGGAGGCTGCGGCTGATGTGGACGATCTGTTCGCCGTCGGTGCCCAGGTAGCCGAGGTCCATCGAGGCCGCGAGGTTCTCGGGGGTGGCGTCCGGGCCGAAGCGGTCGGCGAGTTCCTCGGGGGTGAGGCGGACCGGGGTCTCCTCGGTGGGGGCGCCGAGGCCGAGCAGGTCAGCGACGTCGCGGCCGTTGTCGAAGGCCTCGGCCAGTTCCGCGATGCCGTTGAGGGTGTGCCCGCGTTCCAGCAGCGCCGAGATCGTGCGCAGTCGGGCCAGATGGTGGTCGTCGTACCAGGCGATGCGGCCCGCGCGGCGGGGTGGCGGGATCAGTTTGCGTTCGCGATAGAAGCGCAGGGTGCGGACGGTGATGCCGGCCAGTTTGGCCAGTTCCTCCATCCGGTACTCACGCTGTTCGGTGTTCTCCGCTGCGTCTGCGTCTGCCACGTCGGAACCTTAGGACGTACCGTCGGTAACTTTCCTTCTTCCGGACCCTACCCATCAGTACGGTCCTCCTCTACTCTCCCCATTGCGCCAGTGTTCACTGGCGCGGTCGCGCAGGGAAGGGCATCGGCATGGCCGAACGGGAAGCCGAACACGAACATGTGCGGGTGGCGGTGATCGGGTCCGGGTTCGGGGGGCTCGGGGCCGCCGTGCGGCTGCGCCGCGAAGGGGTCACCGACTTCGTCGTGCTGGAGCGGGCCGGCAGCGTCGGTGGTACCTGGCGCGACAACAGCTATCCGGGATGCGCCTGCGACGTGCCGTCCCACCTCTATTCGTTCTCCTTCGCGCCCAACCCCGACTGGCCGCGCGCTTTCTCCGGGCAGGAGCACATCCGCGCCTATCTGGAGCACGTCACCGATCTCTTCGGACTGCGGCCCCATCTCCGCCTCAACTCCGAGGTGAAGAAGATGACGTGGGACGGGAACCGGCTGGCCTGGGTCATCGAGACCAGTAGCGGGACCCTGCTCGCCGATCTCGTCGTCTCCGCCACCGGGCCCCTCTCCGATCCCAAGGTGCCGGACGTCCCGGGGCTCGACACCTTCCCCGGCAAGGTCTTCCACTCCGCCCGCTGGGACCACGACTACGACCTGCGCGGCAAGCGGGTCGCGATGGTCGGGACCGGGGCATCCGCGATCCAGATCGTGCCCGCCATCCAGCCCGACGTCTCCCGCCTCACCGTCTTCCAGCGCACCCCGCCCTGGGTGATGCCCCGCGTCGACCGGGCCATCGGCGACGCCGAGCGAGCCGTGCACCGCGCGCTGCCCTTCACCACCCGGTTGCGGCGCGGACTCCTGTGGGGCATGCGGGAGTTGCAGGTCCAGGCCTTCACCAAGCATCCGGGCGAGCTCGGTGTGGTGGAGGCGCTGGCCAAGCGCAACATGAGCCGGGCCGTCAAGGATCCCGCCCTGCGCGCCAAGCTCACCCCCGACTACCGCATCGGCTGCAAGCGCATCCTGCTGTCGAGTGCGTACTATCCGGCGCTCACCCGGCCCAACGTCGATGTCGTGGCGAGTGGGTTGAGCGAGGTACGGGGCTCCACCGTGGTCGGCGCCGACGGGAGTACGGCAGAGGTCGACGCCATCGTCTTCGGTACGGGGTTCCATGTCACCGACATGCCCATCGCCGACCGGGTCGTCGGCGCCGACGGGCGTACGCTCGCCGAGGCCTGGGCGGGCAGCGGGATGCGGGCACTGCGCGGTGCCTCTGCCGCCGGATTCCCGAACTGGATGACGATCATCGGGCCCAACACCGGCCTCGGGAACTCCTCCATGATCCTGATGATCGAGTCCCAGCTGAGCTATATGGCCGACTACGTAAGGCAGTTGGGCGTTCTCGGGGGGCGGGTGGCGCTCGACGCCCGGCCCGCCGCCGTCGACGCCTGGAACGACCGGGTCCAGGAGCGGATGCTGCGCACGGTCTGGAACACGGGTGGGTGCAGCAGTTGGTACCTCGACGCGAACGGGCGCAACACCACCATCTGGCCCGGTACGACGTCCGAGTTCCGGCGGGCCACCCGGCGCGTGGATCTCGCCGAGTACGAGGTGCTGCGGGCGGTCGGCAGTACCAGCACCAGCACCAGCACCAGCACCGGTGACATCAACTCGACGGTAGAGGTGGGCGCATGAGCCGGCTGATGTCTGTGGCGGGCGGCCCGTACACCCCGCCCGTCCCCGTCCGTGAGCTCACCGCTGTTTCGGCGGACGGGGCCCGGCTGCATGTCGAGGTGCACGGTGTGGACGACGGGCCCGTGGTCGTCCTCGCGCACGGCTGGACCTGCTCCACCGCCTTCTGGGCCGCCCAGATCCGCGAACTCGCCACCGATCACCGGGTCGTCGCCTATGACCAGCGCGGTCATGGACGCAGCCCGGCGAGCCCCGTCTGCAGTACCGACGTACTCGCCGACGACCTGGACGCCGTCCTCGCCGCCACTCTCGCCCCCGGGGAGAAGGCCGTGGTCGTGGGGCACTCCATGGGCGCGATGACGGTCCTGGCCGCGTCCGCTCGTCCGGGGTTCCGGGAGCATGCGGCGGCCGTACTGCTGTGCAGTACCGGCAGTTCACGGCTGGTCGTCGAATCACTGGTCCTCCCGATGCGTGCCGGGCGACTGCGCACCTGGCTCACCCGGCGGAGCCTCACCTCACGCGCGCCGATGGGGCCGGTGACGCCGGTCTCCCGGCGCATCCTCAAGTACGCGACGATGGGCGCCGGTTCGTCACCTGTCATGGTCGAGGCGTGCGCCCGCATCGTGCACGCGTGCCCGCGCAAGGTGCGGTACGCGTGGGCGCGGGTACTGGACGGGGTGCAACTCGACGCTCATGTACGGGATTTGACGGTTCCGGCCGCTGTCGTCGTCGGTACGGCCGATCGGATGACCCCGCCCGTTCACGCGCGGGCGCTGGCCGCCGCACTGCCTCACTGCCACGGGGTGACCGAGCTGGCCGGGGTCGGGCACATGACGCCGGTCGAGGCGCCGGGGGCGGTGACCGCGGTGATCCGTGAACTCGTCGCGGAGTATGGGCAGTCGGGTGGGCGGTCGAGTGGGCGGTCGGCTTCGCGGGGCACCCAGGTGGACATCGGCGTACCTATCGAGGAGAGCGCATGAGCAAGGTCGGTCTGGACGGGCAGGTCGCTGTCGTCACGGGAGCCGCTCGAGGGGTCGGTGAGCTGCTCGCGCGCAAGCTCTCCGCTCGCGGGGCCAGGGTGGCGCTGGTCGGGTTGGAGGCCGGCGAGCTCAAGCAGGTCTCGGAGCGTCTGCACACCGACAGCGCGTACTGGTACGCCGATGTCACGGATCACGAGGCGATGTCCCGGGTGGCGGAGGAGGTCAAGGAGCGGTTCGGGAAGGTCGACATCGTCGTCGCCAACGCCGGGGTCGCGAGCGGCGGGCCCTTCGCCGACTCCGACCCGGAGGCGTGGCGGCGGGTCATCGAGGTGAACCTCATCGGGTCGGCGGTCACCGCCCGGGCGTTCCTGCCGGTGCTGACCGAGAGCCGGGGGTACCTGCTCCAGATCGCGTCCCTGGCCGCCATCACCCCGGCGCCGATGATGACCGCGTACTGCGCGTCCAAGTCCGGGGTCGAGGCGTACGCGCACTGTCTGCGGGCCGAGGTCGGGTACAAGGGTGTCCGGGTGGGGGTCGCGTATCTGTCGTGGACCGACACCGACATGGTGCGCGGGGCCGACCAGGACGACGTCATGCGAGAGTTGCGCCAGCGGTTGCCGTGGCCGGCCGGCAAGACGTATCCGCTGGGGCCCGCCGTCGACCGGCTCGTGGCGGGGATCGAGCGGCGCTCCAGCCATGTGTACGGGCAGTGGTGGCTGCGCGGGATGCAGGGGGTACGCGGGTATCTGCCGGGGCTGATCGGCGCGGTGGGACAACGGGAGGTCGGGCGGTTCTCCGGGCGGTTGCAGGGGATGGGCACCGGGCTCGTGGGCGCGGGTGGAGCGGCGGACGAGCAGGCCCGGGGAGCGGGGGCACGGCGGGGGTCCGGCGCGGTCGGTGACTGAACGTGACTGATCGAAATGCGTGCGTTGTCCTGGCGTGCAAATCTGGTCGAGCCCCCATCCCCTCACCCACTTACGGGAGTGAACCCACATGGGCATGAAGGACGAGATGCAGGACAAGGCTCGCCAGGCCAAGGAGAAGATGGAGCAGGCCCGGAAGGGTCACCGCCAGGAGGGCCAGGAGGGCCAGCCGGGCCAGCCGGGTCAGGCGGGCCAGCAGGGTCGGCGTCGGCCGGGCCAGGAGGAGAACCCGGAGCGCGGGCGGTCGCGCGACGAGGAGACGGAGCGGGGGATGCGGGACGAGGAGGAGCGGCTCAACCGGGACTATGACATCTAGTCCGGCTTGAGCGGTTGATGTGGGGTGCCCTCTGTTATTCGAGGGCACCCTGCGTTTTTGTTTGGGGTGTTGGGGGTGCGTTGTCGGGTGCGGGTGGGTGGGGGAACGCCGCCCGGATCAAGAACGTGGCGGGAGTTTTGGTCTGGCTCTGTTCGGGACCTCGGTGTAGTCCGGGGGTGTTGCCGCGGGGTGGGTGTCCAGGAGGGCCAGGGCCAGTCGGATGGCGTCGTCCGTTTCGACGTGGCGGCCCTCTGCCCAGTCCAGCGGGGTGCGCAGGACCTCCAGGTCCGGGGCCACGCCCTGGTTCTCCACGGTCCAGCCGTAGGTGTCGAACCAGGCCGCGTTCATCGGGACCGTGATCACCGTGCCGTCGCCCAGGCGGTGGCGGCCGGTCATGCCGACCACTCCGCCCCAGGTCCGTTGGCCCACCACGGGGCCCAGTTCCAGCAGCTTGAAAGCCGCCGTGATCATGTCGCCGTCGGAGGACGTCGCCTCGTCGGCGAGGGCGACCACCGGCCCCCGGGGGGCGTTCGAGGCGTACGAGACCGGCTGGGCGTTGCGGGTGAGGTCCCAGCCCAGGATCGTGCGCGTCAGCTTCTCCACCACCAGTTCGCTGATGTGGCCGCCGGCGTTGCCGCGCACGTCGACGATGAGGGCGGGCCTCGACACCTCCATGCGCAGGTCGCGGTTGAACTGGGCCCAGCCCGAGCCGCCCATGTCGGGGATGTGCAGGTAGCCGCACCGTCCGCCGCTCAACTCCCGTACCACTTCCCGGCGTTTGGCCACCCAGTCCTGGTACCGCAGCGGACGTTCGTCGACGAGGGGGACCACCGCGACCCTCCGCGCCCTGCCCGCGCCCTCGGCCGGAGCGTCCTCCGCCGCGGTGAACGTCAGTTCCACCGTCGTACCGCCCGCTCCCGCGAGCAACGGGAACGGGCCCGTCACCGGGTCCACCGGGCGCCCGTCCACATGGGTGAGCAGCGCGCCCTCCCGGATTCCCGAACCGGCCAGCGGGGAGCGGGCCTTGGAGTCGGAGGAGTCGCCGGGGAGGATCCGGTCGAGCATCCAACCGCCTTCCCTGCGAACGAAGTTGGCGCCCAGCAGGCCCTGCCTGCGCTGGTAGTGGGGCGGGCCCTCGTTGCGGCGGGCGGCCGTCACGTACGCGTGGGACGTGCCCAGTTCGCCCAGGACCTCCCGGAGCAGGTCCGCGAACTCGTCGGGGGACGCGACCCGTTCGACGAGCGGGCGGTACTGCTCCAGCACCGCGTCCCAGTCGATGCCGCACATCTCGGGTTCCCAGAAGTAGGCGCGGATCAGACGGCCCGCCTCCTCGTACGACTGGCGCCATTCCGCCGGCGGGTCGACCTCGTGCAGGACCCGGCGCAGGTCGATCCAGACGGTCGTGTCGCCGTCGCCCGGGTCGGTGGACGGCACCGCGCGCAGCTCGTCGTCGTCCACGACGACCAGCCTGGAGGCGTCGCCGCTCACCGCGAACCAGTCGAGGTGGCCGACGAGTTCGGACTTCTTGCCCTTGCTGAGGTTGAAGTGCTCCAGCGTCGGCCGGCCGCTCGTGTCGTCCGGGTTCGCGAACGTCTCGCCCAGCGCGCCCGAGATCGGCCAGCGCAGCCACACCAGTCCGCCGCCCGCGACCGGGTACAGCGCAGAGTACTTGGAGGCGGCGACCGGGAAGGGCGTCACCCGGCTCTCCAGGCCCTCGGCCTCGACGGTCACCGTGCCGTCGGCGCCCTCGTTCTCGGCGGGGTCCAGGCCACCGGCGGCCGGTCGCCCGTCGGGAGAGAGGGCGAAGGGAGAGGGGGTGGCGGAGGAGAGGGGGACGAGGTAGGGGCGGCAGCCGAGCGGGAAGGAGAGGTCGCCCGTGTGGACGTCGTACACGGGGTCGAAGCCGCGCCAGGAGAGGAAGGCGAGATAGCGGCCGTCCCTGGTGAAGACCGGGTTCTCGTCCTCGAAGCGGCCGTTGGTGACGTCGACGATCAGGCGGTCCTTTATGCGGGCCATCTTGATCTGGCGCAGGGAGCGGCCGATGCCGGGGTGCGACCAGGTGAGCCAGGCGCCGTCCGGGGAGAAGGCGAGGTCCGTGACGGGGCCGTTGAGGGAGCAGATCAGCTCGGTGACCTCGCCGTTCGACTCCTCGGTGGCGTCCAGGAGGAGAAGGCGGCCGTCGTGGGCGGCGACGGCGAGGCGTTCGCCCGCCGGGTCGGACACCAGTTCCAGCACCCGGCCCAGCCGGCCCGACGCCAGTCGCCTAGGCTCCCGCTCCCCGCTGGCCCTCGGCAGGTAGGCGATCTCGATCGCGTCCTCGCCCTCGGCGTCCGTGACGTACGCGACCTGCCCGCCCGAGCCGAGCATCTCGGGCAGCCGGACCCGTACGCCGGGTGTGTCCGTGATCGTCCGGGCCGGGCCGTCCCGATGCGTCAGCCAGTACAGGCTGCCGCGGACGACGACGGCGCTCGCGCGGCCCGTCTCGTCGACCGAGATGCCGTCGACGTGCTGCGCGGCGGGTACCTGGTACGTACGGCGGCCCGCGCGCGGCCCGCCGAGCCGTACGTCGAGGCGGCGGGGGAGGGAGTCGGCGGCGAGGTCGTCGACGATCCACAGGTCGCCCGCGCTCTGGTACACGACCCGGGTGCCGTCGCTGGACGCGTGCCGGGCGTAGAAGGCGTCGTGGTCGGTGTGGCGGCGCAGGCCGGAACCGTCGTACGCGCACGAGTACAGGTTGCCGACGCCCTCGTGGTCGGAGAGGAAGGCGATGCGGTCGCCGACGAACATGGGGGAGTGGAGGTGGCCGTCGAGGTCGGGGAGCAGTCGTTCGCCGTGCAGCCAGAGGCGGCCGGTCGCGCCGCCCCGGTAGCGCTTCCAGGCGGCCGGTTCGTGGGGCGGGGTGCCCGTGAGGAGGAGGGTCTTTCGCTCCCCTCCGATGTCCGCGACCTGGATGTCGGAGACGGGGCCCCAGGGGAGCCGGCCGCCGGGGCCGCCGCCCGCCGGGACGCTGTAGGCCCAGGTGAAGTAGGAGAAGGGCTGGCCGTGGGAGGCGACGGCGAGGATGTCGCCGTCCGGGGACCAGCCGCAGACCTGGGTGTCGGCACTGCCCCAGTAGGTGAGCCGCCGCGCGGGGCCGCCGTCCACCGGCGCCCGGTGGATCTCGGGCACGAGACTGCGCCAGCTCGTGTACGCGATGTGCCGGCCGTCGGGCGAGAAACGCGGGTGCCCGACCTTCGTACGGTCGACGGTGAGCCGCCAGGCACGGCAGTCGCCGGCCGAGCCGGGTCCTCCTGCGTCCGGGTCGAGGCGGGCGAGCCAGAGGTCGTCCTCGGCGACGAAGCACAGCAGGTCACCGCTGAGGTGGGGCAGGCGCAGATAGCTCACCTCCCCATGCTTTTCCGGGAACGGGACCCCAGCAACTTCGGACGCGTCTGTTTTTCCGTCGAATCCATGAAATATCCGGTTCATGACCGGGCCCGGATGTCATCCGTGAGCGAGGACACGTACGAAACGGTTTCGTTTCTATGATTCTCAGGGTATGTTCATTGACGTAGGGCGGAGCTGGACGAAACGGTGTCGTCCGAAACCGGATCCGGAAAGGGTGAGTGGCATGACCGAGGTCGCAACGGCGCGTCGTAGTCGGATCACGCCCGAGCGCGAGGCCGAGCTGTACGGCGCCACGCTCGACCTGCTCCGGGAAGTCGGCTACGAGGCCCTCACCATGGACGCCGTCGCCGCCCGTACGAAGTCCAGCAAGGCCACGCTCTACCGCCAGTGGGGCGGCAAGGCCGAACTGGTGGTCAGGGCGCTGCGGCACAGCAAGCCGGGAGGTCTCGCCCTCACCGACATCGACACCGGGTCCCTGCGCGGCGACTTCCAGGCCCTGCTGGTCCGGGAGGACGACTGCGCCATGGAACAGAGCTCCGCGCTGATGCGGGCCCTGGGCATGGCGATCCACGCCAATCCGGATCTCCTCCAGGCGTTCCGGGAACTGCTCATCGAGCCGGAGATGGCCGAGTTCCACAAAGTGCTGCAGCGTGCGATCGACCGCGGTGAGGTCAGCGCGGACAACCCGGCGATCGGCTATGTGCTGCACATGATGATCGGCGGCTTCGTGGCCCGCACGCTCATCGACGAACAGCCTCCGACCCAGGCCTACTTGCGTGACTACATCGACGCCGTGGTGCTCCCCGCCCTCGGTGTGCCGGTCCCGTAAGGCTGCCTGCCCCTCCTCCCTCCGAACCACTCCTCTTGTACCTGACGCGACCGCTCACGCCGTCGGGCTGATCACTCCTGCGCCCCAACAGGCCGATCAAACCTGCCCTGTTGCTGTTCAACGACCTGACCGGGAGTAGCCCCTCGTGGCCACGTTCCTCTACAAACTCGGCCGACTCGCCTTCAGGCGCCGGCATGTGGTCGCCCTGTTCTGGGTGGCGCTGCTCACGCTCGCGGGAGTCGGCGCTGCCAGCGCGCCCACCGCGGGCACGACCTCCTTCTCCATCCCGGGTACGGAGGCCCAGAAGGCCTTCGACCTGCTGGAACAGCGGTTCCCCGGGGCCAGTGCCGACGGGGCGACCGGCCGTATGGTCTTCAAGGCGCCCGAGGGCCAGAAGATGACGGACGCCGCCAACAGGGCGACCGTCGAGAAGACCGTCAAGCAACTGGGCGACAGCTCCGAAGTCGTCTCAGTCTCCGACCCGTTCACGACGAACGCCGTCAGCAAGGACGGAACGGTCGCCTACACGTCGGTGCAGTACAAGCTGCCCGGCATGGAGCTCGCGGAGTCGACCACCGATGCCCTGGAGAAGGCCGGAGCCGAGGCCCGGGCCACCGGTCTGACCGTCGACGTCGGCGGCGACGCTCTGCAGGCAGCCGCCGAGCCGGGCGCGATCGGCGAGGCCATCGGCATCGCCATCGCCGCGGTCGTCCTCGTCATCACTCTGGGCTCGCTGGTCGCGGCCGGACTGCCGTTGCTGACGGCGATCATCGGCGTCGGTATCGCCGGCGCCACCATCACCTCGCTCGCCAACGCGCTCGACCTCGGCGACAGCACGTCCACGCTCGCGCTGATGATCGGGCTCGCGGTCGGTATCGACTACGCGCTGTTCATCGTCTCCCGGTACCGCGGCGAACTGGCGGACGGCCGCGACCGCGAGGAGGCGGTGGGCCGCGCCACCGGCACCGCCGGCTCGGCCGTGGTCTTCGCGGGCCTCACCGTCGTGATCGCCCTGGCGGGCCTCGCGGTCGTCAACGTCCCGATGCTGACCAAGATGGGCCTCGCCGCGTCCGGCACGGTCGTGGTCGCCGTGCTCATCGCACTGACCCTGATCCCGGCGCTGCTCGGATACGCGGGCGGGAAGATCCAGCCGGCGGGCCAGAAGAAGGCCAGGAAGAGCGAGAAGAGCGAGAAGAGCCAGAAGGGCCAGGAAGGCGAGGCCAAGCCGGTCGGGCCCAACATGGGCACCCGGTGGGCGCGCTTCGTCATCCGCCGGCCGGTCGCCGTACTGATGTTCAGCGTGCTCGGTCTGGGTGCCATCGCGCTCCCGGTCACCCAGCTGGAGCTGGGCCTGCCCGACGACGGCTCGCAGTCGACGTCCACGACGCAGCGCAGGGCGTACGACCTGCTGTCGGAGGGCTTCGGCCCCGGCTTCAACGGTCCCCTGATGGTCGTGTACGACGCCCAGGGCACCGCCGACCCCCAGGCCGGCGTCGACAAGCTGGTCGACAGGATCAAGGGCCTCAAGGACGTCGTCACGGTCGCCCCGGCTCAGTTCAACAAGGCCGGCGACACCGCGACGATCACCGTGATCCCGGACTCCAAGCCGTCCTCGACCCAGACCGAGAGCCTGGTCCACGCGATCCGCGACCAGAGCGCCGAGGTCAAGGCCGAGACCGGTGCGACCGCGCTGGTCACGGGCACCACCGCGATGAACATCGACTTCTCGCAGAAGCTCAACGACGCCCTGATCCCCTACCTGGGCCTGGTGGTCGGCCTCGCCTTCCTCCTCCTGATCCTGGTCTTCCGCTCCATCCTGGTCCCGCTCAAGGCGGCCCTGGGCTTCCTGCTCAGCGTCCTCGCCGCGCTCGGTGCCGTGGTCGCGGTCTTCCAGTGGGGCTGGCTGAGCGGCCTGCTCGGCGTCGAGGAGACCGGTCCGATCATGTCGATGGTGCCGATCTTCATGGTCGGCGTGGTCTTCGGTCTCGCCATGGACTACGAGGTGTTCCTCGTGACCCGGATGCGGGAGGCGTACGTCCACGGCGAGTCGCCGTCGAACGCCGTGGTGACCGGCTTCAAGCACAGCGCCCGGGTCGTGGTCGCCGCCGCGATCATCATGATGGCCGTCTTCGGCGGCTTCATCAGCTCCAGCGAGTCGATGATCAAGCTCTTCGGCTTCGGCCTGGCGATCGCGGTCTTCTTCGACGCGTTCGTGGTCCGCATGGCGATAGTTCCGGCCGTCCTGGCCCTGCTCGGCAAGCGGGCGTGGTGGCTCCCGAGGTGGCTGGACCGCGTACTCCCCAACGTCGACGTGGAGGGCGAGGGGCTGCGCACCCTGGACGACGACAACCGTCCGAAGGACGAGGACCGGGAGCTGGTACGCGTCTGACGTACTGCCTCTGAGGAAACCGGCCGGTGAGGGCCCCGTGGGGACGGGGAGCCCTCACCGGCCTCTTTCTTTCCTGCCGCCCAGACCGACGAACGGATCCGGCCCGTCGAGGCCGTGTACTCGGCACCGACTGGTACTTAGGCGAACACCTCGGCGGTGGAGGCTGCGGTGATGGCGCGACGGAACCAGCGACCAAGGGTGTCGAGGTCGTCGCACGAGGTGATCTGCTCGCGCTCGGCGTCGGAGACGGGAATGCCACGGCCTTCGAGGAGCTCAAGGAGGTTGGTGGTAGCCCTGCGGACCTCCCCCCGGACTTCCCCCTTTTCGCGGAGTTCCTGCGACAGCGACGACGTGAAGAACGAGGTTTCGGTGGCCAAGAGTTGCCTCCGGATCTCGAAGGCCTTGGTCTTGTCCAGGCCCTGGTCGGTGAATTCCTCGAAGAGTCCCGCCCTGTCCGGGGCGCGGGTCTCCACGCAAACGGTGGCGAGCATATGGCTCAGGTATGTGGCGAAACGTTGCTGTTCGGGTGCAGAGCATCCTTGTGGGTAACGCGCCGCGGTCTGTCCTGTCTGTCCCGGCTGTCCGCAGTGCCGTTCGGGTACGGGTCGCCGTTGGAGGTGGGTATGAGCGCGTTCAACGGCCGCCCGGTCTCAAGTCCCAGGGATCTTCGGGTCCTTGAACTGCGCTATGGGATGATTCGGGCGCAGGCTCTCCCGCCGAGAGAGTCACTGGCCTTCGTCGAGGGAGCGCTTGGAGCGTTATGAGCACCTCGGAACTCCGCTGGTTCAAGAGCACCTACAGCGACACCAGCGAACCCGGTGACTGCGTGGAAGTAGCCACCACCCCGCACGCCATCCACATCCGGGACTCCAAGTCCCCCACCCCCACCAGCACCCCGCACCTGACCCTCGCTCCCACCACGTGGAATTCGTTCGTGACGCATCTGTCCGCCAGCTAACGTGCCGGGCATGACCACGTCTTCCCGTTTCGCCGAGGCTCTCGATGAGCTGGGCCTCAGCGAACTCCACTCCCGTATCCGCCGGTTCCCGGACGAGACGCGTACCGCCGCCGAGGCCGCCGCCGCGATCGGGTGCGAGCTGAGCCAGATCTGCAAGTCGCTGATCTTCTCCGCCGACGGGGTCCCGGTGCTCGTCCTCATGGACGGCGCCTCCCGCGTCGACGTCGAGCTCGTCCGGCGCGAACTCATGGCCGCGAAGGTCACCCGCGCCAAGGTGGACGTCGTACGGGAGACCACCGGGTACGCCATCGGGGGCGTGCCGCCCTTCGGGCACCGGACCAGGACCCGTGTGCTCGCGGACCGTTCGCTGCTGGAGCACGACGTCGTCTGGGCCGCCGCCGGTACCCCGTACACCGTGTTCCCCATGGAGCCGAAGGCCCTGATCGCCCACGCCGGCGCGACCCTCGTGGACGTACGCGAGTCGGCGGCTTCGTGACCGCCGCCGTACTGCTCGCCGGCGTCACGTACGCCTGCTGGAACGCGCTCGCGCACCGCATCACCGACAAGCTGGTCGGGTTCACGCTCATCGCGGGCGGCGGAATGCTGATTCGGGGCTGGCCGCGGTGCCGTTTCTGCCCTCACACATGGCCCTGTCCAGCTCAAGCCTTGTGACAGGGACTTGGCAACTGCTTCACTGTGGCGACCTACGGGCCGTGCGGCGGCATTTCGCAGTCTCCGCTGCCTGTCATCCAGGAAGCGTGGGGCATGAACGATTCACCGCTGATCACGACCGGCTTGCCCGTCGCGCTCGCCATCATCATGTTCGGCCTCGGGCTCTCGCTCACCACCGCCGACTTCAGGCGCGTCGCCCGGTCCCCGAAAGCGGTTGTTTTCGCCCTGATCGTGCAGATAGTGGTGCTGCCGCTGCTCGCCTTCGGGCTGGTCGAGATCTTCGACGTGGACCCGCTGCTCGCCGTGGGCGTGATGCTGCTGGCCGCGTCGCCGGGCGGCACCACCGCCAATCTCTTCAGCCACCTGTTCCGGGGGGATGTGGCGTTCAACGTCACCCTCACCGCGATCAATTCCGTGCTGGCAGCCGTCACCATTCCCCTCATCACCAACCTGGCCATCAACTACTTCGATGCCGAGGGCGACCTGGGACTGCAGTTCGGCAAGGTGTTGCAGGTGATCGCCATCGTGCTCATCCCGGTCGGGCTCGGCATGCTCGTCCGGAGACGCTCCGCGGACTTCGCCGCCCGAGCGGACCGGCCGGTCCGGGTGTTCTCCATCGTCATCCTGGTCGCGGTGTCCCTGGGGGCACTGCTGGGAGAGCGGGAGAACCTCGCGGACTACCTTCGCCAGGTCGGCCTGGTCACCGGCCTCTTCTGCCTGGCGAGCCTCAGTATCGGCTACGGCGGTGCCAGGGCCCTTCGTCTGAGTGAGCCTCAGGCTGTCGCCAGCGCCATGGAGGTGGGGATTCACAACACCACTGTGGCCCTCACCATCGCACTGAGCGTCCTCGACAACACCACGGTGGCAGTTCCCAGTGCTGTCTACTCGGTCCTCATGTACGTACTGGCGACGGCTTTCGGCTACGCCATCACCCGGCCCCGCTCGGGAATCAGTCGACGGCGGGCTGAGCCCGTGAAGGCGACCGGGACCGGAGAGGACCAGACACGCGACCCGTCCGACTCCGCTGTCTGAACCTCGCCGTCGGGGCGGCGACCGGTGCCGTGTTCTTCAAGGAGCGGTTCGGGGCGCCGAGGGTCGCCGGGGCCGGGCTGCTCGTCAGCGGGATCGGGCTGATGCCGCACGCCGGGTAGCCGGGGCCCGGGCCTGCGTGGTCGGCTCCGGGGGCGTTCGGGGTCGGCGCGACGAGTGAGGCTGTGCGCGGTGCCCAGGCATGCCGGGCGGTGGCCGGGGTGGTTGGCACGCGCCGTTGAGGGGGGCGCACGCTGTCGGTCCCGCACGGTCGTCGGCCCGTTTCGCCCAGTACCGCGTGCCGGTCGGCCGGACATGGCTCCGCCCGGCCCCCCGCGGGTGCGGGGACCGGGCCGGAGCGTTCATCGGTGCCGGGCGACGGTCACCGTGGTGGGGTCAGCTCACGGGGCGAGCCGGTAGGCGTTCGTGATCGTCTCGCGCGTGGTGTTGCCGCCCTTGTCCTTCAGGTCCACCAGGAAGGACACGGCCTTGGCGGTCGCCGGGTGCTTCACGCTCACGGAGCGCGCCCCCGTCGCGGCGGTCGTCACGGTGAGCGGTTTCCAGGTCCGGCCGCCGTCGAAGGAGACCTTCACGGTCAGCGTGGAGACCTGCCCCGTGGCGGCGGCCGGGCCGCTCAGCTTCAGCGGCACCGTGAGAGTGCCGCCCGCCGGCGCCGTTCCGCGCAGGCTCAGCGCCGGTGCGAGCCGCACCGTCGACAGTGGCAGCCTGGCCGTGGTGCCCGACGCCGGCCGGGCCGAGGTGAACGTCCACACCCCTGCCACCTTCGTGCTGGTGGAGGTGTCCGCGGCGGAACGGCTCGCCTCGACCGTCAGGCGGTACGCGGCGGAGGTGGCGGGAACCTCGGTGCTCAGCCATTCCGTGGCCGGGCCCTCGGCGAGGATCCGCCCACCGGATTCCAGCCGGGTGAAGCCGCGGGTGACCGCCGAGGCCCCCAGGTTGCCGGTGCCGTCGCTGAACAGCGGGACCATGGCGAGGATGGAGTCCCCCATCCGCTCGGCGCCCTGCTGGTACGGGCTGCCCGCCCCGAGATCGGGGCCGACCACACCGGTGTTGAACTTCAGCGTGTGACTGGAGCCCGGCCGGTAGGTCACCTCCTCCTTCGTGTGGACCATGCGCACCTCGCTGCGGGCGTTGAGCTGCGCGGCCCTCCAGGACCAGCGCACGCCGGCGGTGTTGAGGTAGTGCGTGGTGGCCAGCGGCAGGCTCTGCTCCTGCGGTTCGCCTATGCCGATGTTTCTCCCGTCCTCGTCCAGCGGCGTGATGTGGACCTGGCCCTTGGCCCCGGTCACGGAGGCACCGAAGCCGAGCTTCACCTCGGCGACCTCGGCCCGGGTGACGGTGCGGTTGAGGCCGGTGAAGAAGCTCCCCTTGCGGTGGAACGCGAGCCGGTAGTCGGCGTTCTTGCCGGGCGTCTTCCACACGCCGTTGAACTGGGCCCGCATCGTGTCGGAAGCCGGGCCGAGGGCGGCGGTGCGGATCGGCGGCACCCCGTTGGTGGACCAGGAGTTGCCCCCCGCGGCATCGTCGGAGTAGCCGACGATGGAGGTGACGAGCTTCGCGGCCGGATCCGGGGCCTTCACCGTCAACGGCTTCGCCTTGCGGGAGTCGAGGGTGACCGCGACGTTCTTGTTCACTTCCAGGACCGGCTGGACGAAGAAGCCCACCTCGTTGTCCTCGGCGAAGACCAGGCTGTCCAGCTGGTAGGACCCCTTGGGCAGCCGCTGGACCACCGTGCCGTTCGCGCGGTACGGAAGCTCGGTGCGGGTGCCCTGCCCGCCGACGGAGTTGATCGTCGTCGCGTAGGTGGCCGGGTTCGCCCCGTCGGCGTCGATGTGCCGCACCGTGACGTTGTACGACTCCACCTCCCGCTCGACGACGAGACCGGTGCGCACCTGCTGGCCGCCTCCCGACGCCAGCACGGTGCCGCCGAAGACACCGTCGACGGCACCCTTGCGCGTGTCGGCGGTGACGGTGGTCTTCGCGGCGCCGCCGGCCGGGCACGGTGAGCTGGGCGTCCTTGACGGTGAACAGGTCCGCCGGCTCAGCGGGCGCTGTCTGTCAGGGAATTCCCTGGCGTCTGGCGACTAGCCGAACCCGGTGAACCTGCCGAACGCGGCGGCGAACCCGGTGAGCCCGCCGAAACCGGTGAACGCGCCGAACCCGTCCTACCCGGCGCCGCGTAGCAACGGACCTTCACCCGCTGGCCCGGGCCCCACTCCTGCTCCACCTCCGCCGCCAGCAGCTTCCAGCCCAGGCGCTCGTACAGGGCTGCCGCCGCCGTGTCCGTCGACGCCACCTCCAGTACGGGGTGCAGGGCGCGGGAGTTGGCCTCCGCCACCGCCCGTTCCATCAGCGCCGCGCCGACTCCCCGGCCACGGGCCGCCGGATCGACGTACAGCCGGTTGACCACAGCCGTCGGGCCCCGGTTCCACAAGGCCGCCGCCGCGTCGCCCTCCTCGCTGCGGGACAAGGCGATGTGACCGACGATCCCCTGACCACCCTCCCCCTCCCCTTCCGCCACCCACACCGCGAGCAGCGACCGTGGGGTCAGCCAACTGGCCGGGTCGGTGGGCCAGTTGACGGGGTAGCCGTTCTGCTCGTGGACGGTCGCCAGGACGCGCACGCACGCGTCGAGGTCGGCCTCCGTGCGGGGGCGGATACGGAACAGGGCTGTGCTGGTGGGGCTGTTGCCCGGTGTGCCTGTCATCCGCGCAGGTAAGCACGGACGCCGGACAGATCGTGGAGGCGCATGCTGTTGCGGTCGGTCACCGAGCGGCCGAGGGCGTGGTGCGGCCACAGACCGCCCGCCGTGAGGCGACTGCGTTCGACCCAGGCGCGGGCCGGAACGCTGCTGTTCTTGTAGTAGTTGAGGGCGTAGCCGCCGGTGTGGACGCGCAGGAGGCAGAAGCCGCCCGGGTAGTCCTTGACCGCGCTCACCTCCTGCTGGGTGACGTGCGGCGCGACGGCCAGGACCGTGCGCTTGTTGCGGTGGGTGTGGCCCGCGTGGTGGAGGAAGACACCGGGGGAGGAGGCGTAGGCGTCGACGATCGAGCGGGCCTGGCCACGGTCCAGACGCTGACCTCGTCCCATGGGGAAGACCGAGTCCCGCGTGGTGAGCGGGTGGTGGCCGAAGACAACGGTCGGCTGGTCCCTCTCACGCCTCAAGTCGGCCTGAAGCCAGGCCAGTTGCTCTGCACTCAGCCCGCCCGCGTCCCCACCGTTGCCGTTCTTCTCGTAGGTGTCCAGGCCGATCAGGCGCAGGCCGCCCAGGTCGCGCGCGAAGTAACCGGGGCCGTCGGCGCCGCCCAGGAATCCGTCGCGGAAGGAGTCGTCGGGGTGCCTCGGGCGGTCGTGATTGCCCCGGACGACGAAGTAGTCGCGTCCGTGGGTGCCGAAACCGTCCAGGATGCGGCGGGCCTCGGCCAGGTCCCGGGGTGCCCCGGCCGCCGAGATGTCCCCGGCCGCCAGCAGGACGTCCGCCCCGCGCCGGTGGGCCTCCTCGACCATGGCCCGGCTCATGATCTCCGGGTAGGGGTCGAGGCCGGGCCGCTGCGAGACCCCGCGCAGCATCGGCACGCCGGCCACCCGGCCCGCAGTGGTCTCGCCGAGGTGCAGGTCGTTGCAGAGCGCGATGGAGAGGAGGTGCCGGCCGGGGGGCGGTTGGGGGGTCGTGAAGGAGTAGGGGCCGCCGTGCGAGCCGAGGCCGTGGAGGGAGGTGCCCACCGCGTTGCCGCGTACCAGGTGCAGCGGGGTCGGTGTGGCCGCCCGGCCCCGCGAACGGGCCTGGTAGTAGTACGTCTGGCCCGGTTCCAGGTCCGTCAGCTCGACGTAGTGGTGGGCGGTCGGGTGGCCCTCCGAAGCCGTGCGGTCGAGGTGGGCGGGGTGGGTGCCGTACACGACCTCGCCCTCGGTGACCGCGGGGACCAGGTGGCCGAAACCGTCGTCGGTGCCTGGCACTGCCGTGTACCAGGTGATGACGGCACTGTCCTCGGTGAGCGTGACCAGCTCAAGGTTGACGGCCGTCACGACGTCGGCGCGCGTGAGGCGTTCCCGGCGCGCGGCGAGCGCGGACCGGAGTACGGCGGGCGTGAGCAGCGCGCCGGATCGGACGAGGTCGCGGGGGGCGGGGAACGCCGCCAGAGCGGCGAGGGGAGCGGAGAGACAGCAGCGCATGATCGGAACGTGCCCGTTGCCCGTTAACGGCTGCCGTGGGGGCGGGGGCGGCCGGAGGTATGGGGCACGACAACTCCTTGGCGTCGGTGCGGTCGGTGCGGGGGTTCTTGCAGCGTACGACTGAGGGTGAGCACGCATCCCGCGCCCGGGGTAATCGCGACGAACGTCACACAACGGACGCCGCGCGGAGACGGCGGCCCCGGTACGCGCGGTCCACGATGCGCAGGCGGCACATGTGCGTGCGGGGGTCGACAGGAGCACCCTGGAAGCAGGCAGCGGTACCGGAGGTGATCGTCATGACGCACACCGCAGTGGGATGGCATGTCGAGCTGGAGTTCGAGGAGGACGAGCAGCGCACACGGGCCGCGGCCCTCGTACGGCTCGCCGACGGGAGCGAGGTACGGGCCAACGGGTACGCCAGCCGTCACCGGTCCGACGAGAACCAGCCGCGGATCGGCGAGGAGATCGCCGGGGCCCGCGCCCTCAACGAGCTGGCGATGAAGCTGTTGACGAAGGCCCACGACGAGATCGACGAGGCGTCGGGGCGCAGGTCGAGGTCCATTGCTCTTGGATAGTCCACAGGCCTGTGGATGGGCCACTGAGCGACCAAGTGAGTGACTGGCTGAGTGGGCGGGTGGCCGACCCGCCTCCTCCTACAGCCCCACGACCCCCCGCACCGCCCGTACCAGCGCCTGCGCGCGCCCGTCGGCCGTCACGCTCTTGCGGAAGCCGTTCGTCACATAGCCGAACGCGATGCCCGAGTCGGGGTCGGCGAAGCCGAGGGGGCCGCCGCGCCCCGGGTGGCCGAAGGAGCCGGGGGTCAGGAGCGGTGAGGCGGTGCCGTGCAGCATGTAGCCGAGGCCGAAGCGGGTGCCGATGACCAGGACGCGGTCCGGGCCCGCCGACTGTTCGCGCCGGCCCAGTTCGACCGTCGCGGGGGTGAACAGGCGGGTCCCGTCGTCGACCTGGCCGATGAGGGAGGCGTAGAAGCGGGCGAGTCCGTCGGCCGTGGCGATGCCGTTGGAGGCGGGGAGGGCGGCGGCCCGGTACGCGGGGTCGTTCTCGTCCGGCGGCGGGGTGATCGCGGCGAAGGCGCGGCTGGTGAGGGAGTCCGGGTCGGCGTAGGCGTCGGCGACGGACCGCTTGGGGCGCGTTCTGAGGCCGGGGCCAGCCGTCTCCGGTGTCTGGACCCGCCCCACCCGGCCCACGCGCCCCGTCTCGGCCTCCGCTTCCGGCAGCCCGATCCACAGGCCGAGGCCGGCCGGCCCGGCGATCTCCGTGGCGACCCAGTCGCCGATCGGGCGCCCGCTGACCCGCCGTACGAGCTCGCCCGTCAGCCAGGTGTACGTCTGCGCGTGGTACCCGTGGTCCGTACCCGGTTCCCAGGCAGGCGTCTGGGCCGCGACCGCCGCGGCGCCGAGGGCGGGATCGGCGGCCTGCGCCGGAGTGAGCGGCCGGTCGAGCGCGGGGACGCCCGCGCGGTGCGCGAGCAGGTGCCGCACGAGGGCCCGTTCCTTGCCCGCGGCCTTGAACTCCGGCCAGTACTCGCCCACGGGAGCGTCAAGGTCCAGCTCACCTCGCTGGGCCAGCATGAGGAGTACTGCGGCGGCGACGCCCTTCGTCGCCGAGCGCACGATCTGCGCGGTGCCGTGCTCCCAGAGCGCCGAGCCGGAGGCGGCGTCCCCGTCGACGTCCCGTACCCCGGCCCACAGGTCGACGACCCGGCGCCCGTCCCGGTACACGGTGACGGCGGCACCGCGCTCCCCGCCGGTCGCGAAGTTCCGTACGAACGCGTCCCGGACCGGCTCGAAGCCCTCGGTCACCACGCCGTTCACGCCCACACCCACGTTCGAGTCCACGCCGGTGCAACGCGCGCCCGCTGCCCGCGATTCCTCGACCCGGAAGGATGTGAGGAGGATCAGCCCAGGATGATCGTCACATCGATGTTGTCGCGGGTGGCGTTGGAGTACGGGCAGACCATGTGTGCCGCGTCGACGAGCTTGGCCGCGATGTCCTGGTCCAGGATCGGCAGCGAGACGCTCAGGGCGACCGCGAGGCCGTAGCCGCGCTGCTTGTTGGGGCCGATGCCGACCTTCGCGGCGACCGTGGAGCCGGTCAGGTCGTAGCCCTCGCGGCGGCCGACCAGGACCAGCGCGTTGTGGAAGCAGGAGCTGTAACCGGCGGCGAACAGTTGTTCCGGGTTGGTGCCGTTGCCGTCGCCGCCCAGCTGCGGCGGCATCGCCACCTTCAGCGCGAGCTGGCCGTCCTGGCTGGTGACGTCGCCGTCCCGGCCGCCGTGGGCGGTGGCCTCGGCGACGTACATGATCTTCGTCGGACGAGTGTCCGGACGAGTATCGGTAAGGGCCTCGGTACGGGCCTCGACGTCGATACCGGCGTCAGTCACGGCAGAACCTCCCCCAAAACGGACAACAGGAACATGTGTAGATACTGCGAATGCCGCAACTACATCGTGCACAAGGTACCGGCTGGTAGGGATGTATCCATTACCCGGGGGTAGGAACCGCCGGTAACCTCAGGTCAGTGGTCGGCCTCGGCTCCGTGGCGGGACGTCAGATCGAACGGGTCCGGTCGGCCGCCCCCTGCGCCCGCTCCGCCAGCTCCCACAGCTCGCCCCGCAACCGCGCGACCTCGCCCCCGCTCAGTTCCGTCGCCGCGAGCAGTGCTCCCGGTACGCGCGCCGCGCGCTCCCGGAGTTCCGCCCCCCGCCCGGTGACGCCGACGGACACCGACCGCTCGTCCAGCACCGACCGCTCCCGGCGGACGAGTCCCGCCGCCTCCAGCCGCTTGAGCAGCGGCGAGACCGTGCCGTAGTCGAGGCACAGGGCGGCCCCCAGCTCCTTCACGGTCACCGTGCCGCGCTCCCACAGGACCAGCAGCACGAGGTACTGCGGGTAGGTGAGGCCCAGCTCGTCCAGGAGCGGGCGGTAGGCGGCGGTCATCGCGCGCTGGGCCGCGTACAGCGCGAAGCACAACTGGTCGTCGAGGCGCGGCGACCCGGGGCTGTGTGCGTCGTTGTGCTCGTCCTCTTGTTCGATCACGCGCCCATTGTCCACGCGCCCGGCGTCACGGAGTGCGGGCGGTCGGGACGGAGCGCGGGTCGAAGCCGTAGGGCAGTTCCAGGCGGTGGGCGCGCATCAGGCCGTCGTCGCCGAGAAGGTCGTTGGTGGGTCCGTCGGCGGCGATGACGCCCTCGCTGAGGATCAGCGCACGCGGGCACAGCTCCAGGGCGTACGGCAGATCGTGCGTGACCATGAGGACCGTGACGTCCAACGACCGCAGGATGTCGGCCAGTTCGCGGCGCGAGGCTGGGTCGAGGTTGGAGGACGGTTCGTCGAGGACGAGGATCTCGGGCTCCATGGCGAGTACGGTCGCCACCGCCACCCGGCGCCGCTGCCCGAAGGAGAGATGGTGCGGCGGCCGGTCGGCGAAGTCCGCCATACCGACCAGGCCGAGGGCGGTACGGACGCGCCGCTCCAGTTCCTCGCCCTTCATCCCCGCGGCGGCGGGCCCGAACGCGACGTCCTCGCGGACGGTCTGCATGAAGAGCTGGTCGTCGGGGTCCTGGAAGACGATCCCGACCTTGCGTCGGATTTCGGCCATGTGCCGCTTGCCGACGGGCATCCCGGCCACGGTGACGGTCCCCGCCCCGCCGGTGAGGATGCCGTTGAGGTGCAGCACGAGCGTCGTCTTGCCGGCCCCGTTGGGCCCCAGCAGCGCCACCCGCTCCCCGCGCCCGACGGAGAAGTCGACGCCGAAGAGCGCCTGGTGGCCGTCGGGATAGGCGTAGGCGAGCCCGGAGACCTCCAGGGAGGGGGCGGGCGAAGGGATCGGTGGCTGGATCGGTGAAGGTGTCACAAGGACCATCCCAGCAGACAGACGGCGAGCGCGGCGACGGGCAGGGCGAAGGCGTACGACCACTGCGCCCGGGACGCGGTCACCTCGTCGATGACGGGCATGGACCCGGTGTATCCCCGGCTCATCATGGCCAGATGTACGCGCTCACCCCGCTCGTACGACCGGATGAACAGTGCTCCGGCGGACTTCGCCAGCACCCCCCAGTGCCGGACTCCGCTCGCCTCGAACCCCCTGGACTCCCGCGCGATCCGCATCCGCCGCATCTCGTCGGCGATGACATCGCCGTACCGGATCATGAAGGAGGCGATCTGCACGAGCAGCGGCGGGAGCTTGAGGCGCTGCAGCCCGAGGAGGAGTTCGCGCAGTTCGGTGGTGGAGGCGAGGAGTACGGAGGTGGCGACGCCGAGGGTGCCCTTGGCGAGCACGTTCCAGGCGCCCCAGAGGCCGTTCACGCTGAGCGACATGCCCAGCACCTCCACCCGCTCGCCCTGTGCCACGAACGGCATGAGCACGGCGAAGGCGACGAAGGGGATCTCGATCAGCAGTCGCTTGAGCAGGAAGGCCGCGGGCACCTGGGCGGCGCGGGCCACCCCCGCCAGCAGTACGGCGTACGCGGCGAAGGCCCACACCGCCTCCCGGGGCGTGGAGACGACCACGATCACGAAGGTGAACGCGGCGGCGAGCTTGGTGTGCGGCGGCAGTGCGTGCACGGGGGAGTGCGCGTGCCGGTAGAGCCGGTGGGCGTGGCCGGCGCCCATGTCAGACGCTCGCGCGTGGAGTGACGGCCGGGGTGTCCTCGTCGGTACGACGCCTGCGCACCGTCCAGAAGACGCCGGTCCCGGCGACGATCGTGGCGCCGACCCCGATCACACCGGCGAGGCCGCCGGAGAGCCGGCCGTCGGTGATGCCCTCGACGGAGTAGTCGGCGAGCGGGGAGCCGGCGGCGGCGTGCTCCTCGACCTTGGCGTCGATGCCCTTGTCGGCGGCGACCTTCTCCAGGCCGTCGGGGCTGGCGGAGGCGTAGAAGCTGACGACTCCGGCGAGGACGAGGGAGGCGGCGAGGCCGGTGAGCCAGACGTTGCGGGTGCGGTGAGAGGGCGTGAGGGCGGGGGGCACGGGCTGTGGCTCGGGCGTCGCGTCGACCAGTTCGCCGTTCACGCGCAGCTGGAGCTTCTGGGTCAGGCCCCGGGCGCCGTACACGAGGTCCGGGCGTACGGCGATGACGGCGCCGACGGTGAACGCGGTGATCGCGGCCTCGCCGAGCCCGATCAGGACGTGTACGCCCACCATCGCGGTGAGGACCCGGCCGATCGGTACGTCCGTCGTGCCGCCGACGGAGTAGACGAGGGTGAAGGCGAGGGCGGCGGCCGGTACGGAGAGCGCGGCGGCGACGAAGGCGGAGACGGTGACGGAACGGCGCTTCTTGGGGAGCACCTTCACCAGTCCGCGGAAGGTGGCGTAGGCGACGACGGTCGTCACGACGGCCATGACCGTGATGTTCACGCCGAGCGCGGTGAGGCCGCCGTCCGCGAAGAGGATGCCCTGCATGAGCAGCACGACGGACACGCACAGGACCCCTGTGTAGGGGCCCACGAGTATCGCGGCCAGAGCACCGCCGAGCAGATGTCCGCTGGTCCCGGCGGCGACCGGGAAGTTCAGCATCTGCACGGCGAAGATGAACGCGGCGACGAGACCGGCGAGCGGCGCGATCCGTTCGTCCAGCTCGCGCCGGGCGCCGCGCAGGCTCACGGCGACGGCACCGGCGGCGACGACTCCGGCCGCTACGGAGACGGGGGCGTTGATGAATCCATCGGGCACATGCACCGTTCGATGATAGTGGCTTGTTGCGAACGTCTTGCAAGAGCGATGGGAAAGCAATTTGCTGCGTATTTGGGAAAATATGCGACATTGGAGAGGAAGCGGAAACGGATACACAGCTTCTGCACAGGTCACGCAGCGTAAGGGGCCGTCTGATGTCCGTAGTCGAGCAGTACGCGCGAGCCCATATCGTCACGGACACACAGGACGACGATCGCGACGCGGTCCCCGTGGTCCTGCGCTACGACCCGGACGCGGATCCGCGCGCGGTCCGCATCGGGCTGCCCGGCCCGCACGAGTGGACGTTCTCGCGGTCCCTCCTGGAGGAGGGGCTGCGGGCGCCGGTGGGGTCGGGGGAGGTACGGGTGTGGCCGTGCGGGCGGGTGCAGGCGGTGGTCGAGTTCCACTCGGCGGCGGGGGGTGTGTCGGTGGTGCAGTTCGAGTCGAAGACGCTGATGAGGTTTCTGCGGCGTACGTATATGGCGGGAGCGCGGGTCACCAGCTGACTCCGGGCCCTGATGGACATGCCGAGTCGGGTGGGTGGGTGGGAAACCGACTACTCCCCAGACTTCAGCAGCGCCGCCACGATCGGCCCCGCCGTACTCCCCCCGTGTCCACCCTGGACCACCACACCCGCGCCCGCCAGATCTCCCCGGTACGCCGTGAACCACCCGTTCGGCTTCTCCTGGCCGTCCACTTCCGCCGACCCCGTCTTCGCCCCGTAGTCCGGGCCGAGCCCGGCCATCGCCTCGGCCGCCGTCCCGTACCCCGCCGTGTACTGCATCAGCTCCCGCAACTGCGACAGCGTCGACGACGACATCGTCCGGGACGCCTTCGCCAGGGTGCGTCCGTCCACCTCCGCCGAGACCAGGTACGGCTGCCGGAACACCCCGGACTTCACGGTCGCCGCCACCGACGCCATGTTCAGCGGATTCATCCGCACCCCGCCCTGCCCGATCAGCGACGCCGCCATCTGCGCCTGCGACTGCACCGGCACCGACCCGTCGAAGGTCGAGACGCCGATCGCCCAGTCGTTCATACCGAGGCCGAACACCTGCTGCGCCTGCTTGGTCAGGCTGTCGTTGTCGAGTTTCTTCGCCTGGCTGATGAAGGCGGTGTTGCAGGAGCGCGCGAAGCTCGCCTTGAACGTGCCGCCCTTGATCTCGAACTTGTCGTCGTTCTGGAACTTCCAGCCGCCGTAGGTGAAGAACTTCGGGCAGGGATGTGCCTTGTTCACCGACGCCAGCCCCTTCTCGATGAGCAGTGACGACGTGATCACCTTCATCGTCGAACCCGGCGCCAACGAGCCCTGGAACGCGGTGTTGAAGCCGTGCGACTGGTTCGCCACCGCCAGGATCTCGCCCGTCGAGGGGCGGATCAGCACCACCGACGACCTCGGCTTCTTCGCGACCTGTGCCTCCGCCGCCGTCTGCAGGGCCGGGCTCAGCGTCGTCTTCACGGTGCCCGGTGTGCCCTTGCTCAGTTCCAGCAGCGTCTTGTCGGCGGACTTCGCCGCCTTGGACGCCGTACCGCGCGCGACGCGCAGTTCGATGCCCGCCCTGCCGCCGGCCTTCTTGCCGTACTTCTCCCTGAGGCTGTCCAGAACCGTGCCCAGTGACGGGTACTTGGCGAGCGTCAGCTCACCGCCGTCCCGGTCGACGGCCTTGATCGGCGGGGTGCCGGACGCCCCGGTGAGGAGTCTGTCGCCGTCGGCCAGGTCGGGGTGGACGACCGAGGCGTGCCAGTCGACCAGCGGCTTCCCGTCGGACGTACGCCGGACCACGGTCAGGGCGCTCTCGTACGCCAGCGGCTTGCTCGTGCCGCCGTAGGTCACCGTGCCCTTGACGGTGAAGGGGACCTTGGCGCCCGTGGCCGTGCCCGGTGTGATCGTGACGCCGGTGATGCGGGCGTCCTTGGTGTAGCCGGTGAGGAGGGTCGTAGCCGATGACGTGGTGTCGTTCGTCGACGCCGCCGCGGCAGCGACCTTGCCCGTCTGCCAGGCCGTCAGGAACTGCGTGGCGACCGTCTTGACCTGGGTCGCGGACACCGGGCCGGTCGGCACCGACGGCTTCCCGTCGGCCGTCGTCGCCGTCGAGGAGCCGTCCTCGGCCGCCGCTCCGCCGCCGTACAGCGCGTAGCCGCCGAAGCCGGCGCCGCCGACGACCACGGCGATCATCCCGCCGATCACCGCGGGCCTGGTCTTGCGTGCACTCCGTCGCTCGGCGACGCGCCTTCTCTTGCCCACAGCTCCCGATCCTCCGCGAAATCCCCAGGGTCCCCGTTGCCCTCATCCATCCCAACGACAACGACCAGCCTAGAGTCCCGTCCTGTGCGGGTGAGTTCAGCCGCCGGTCCGTAGCACGGCTGCGACAATCGGCCCGGCCGCGTCGCCGCCGTGGCCGCCCTCCTGGGTCATGGCCGCCGCCGCGATGTCACCCCGGAACCCGGTGAACCAGCTGTTGGACCTGGTCTGTCCGTCCACCTCGGCGGACCCCGTCTTCGCCCCGATGTCCCCGCTCAGCCCGGCCATGGCCGCCGCCGCGGTGCCCTGCGCGGCCGTCATCCGCATCATCTCCTTGAGCTGCGCGGACGTGCTCGACGGGAGGCCCTTCGCCGTCGCCAGCCGGCGGTTGTCCAGGTCCGGCGAGACGAGGTACGGCTGCCGGAACTCGCCGGTGATCGCCGTCGCCGTGACCGACGCCATGTTCAGCGGGCTCATCTGGACCTGGCCCTGGCCGATCGCGTTGGCCGCGCGGTCCGGGCCGCCGGAGGCGGGGACGCTGCCGTCGAAGGAGGTGATCCCGGTCTTCCAGTTGTCCTGCCCGAGCCCGAACCGCTCCTGGGCCTCGGTCGTCAGCGACTCGTCCGTGAGCGGGTTCGCCTCGGTGCCGTCGATCAGCTTGATGAAACCGGTGTTGCAGGAGCGCAGGAAGTCGTTGGCGAGGGTGGCGTTCTCGTTCGGTGCCATGCCCTTGAGGTTGTTGAAGGTCTGGCTCTTCCAGACCGCGGTCGGCGGGCAGGGCGCCGGGCCGTTCATCGACGTCACGCCGTTGTCGATCAGCATCGCCGCCGTCACGATCTTCATCGTGGAACCCGGCGCCAGTGTGCCCTCGAAGGCCGCGTTGAACTGGTCCCCGCGGTGGTTGGCGACCGCCAGCACCTCACCGGTGCTCGGCTGTACGGCGACCACGGACGACTCGGAGAACTTCCGCACCGCCTGCTCGGCGGCGGCCTGCGCGCTCGCGCTCAGCGTCGTCTCCAGCTTGCCCGGGGTGCCCTCGGCGAGGGTCACCAGCGAGGTGTCGGCGATGTCGGTGTTGGCGTGCCGCACCATCAGCTCGATGCCCGGAGTACCGCCCGCCTTGTCGCCGTAGCGCGCCCGCAGGGTGTCCAGGATCGGCCCGAGGGACGGGTACTTCTCCTTCGTCAGGACCTTGCCGTCCCGGTCCACGGCCTCGATCGGCGGGCTCGCGGCCTCCCCGGTGACCAGCGCGTCCCCGACGGCCTCGAGGCCGGGATGGAGGACCGACGGCTTCCAGTCGACCAGCGCCCGCCCGGTCGTCGTACCCCGGACGATCGTCAGGCTGCTGGTGTAGGCGAGCGGCTTGCTCTTGCCCTGGAAGGACACCGTGGCCTTCACCGAGAAGGGCACGGTGGCTCCGGTGGCCGTTCCGGGGGTGATCTTCACGCCGGTGATGTGCGCGGTCGCCCTGTAGTCGCCGATCAGTGTGGCCGCCGGGGCGGCGTTGTCGGTGAGGTCGGCGGCGGCCCGCGCCTGCCCCTTCTCCCAGGCCGTGAAGAACTTGTCGCTGGTCTCCGCGATCTCGTCCTTCGACGGCGGCCCCGTCTTCACGCTCTCCGCACCGCTGTCCTCGCTCAGCGCGGACACGATGTTGAACGCGCCGTACCCGGCCCCCACGACCATCACCGTGAACACGGTCCCGACGACGGCGGCCTTGGCTCCCTTACGCATGGGTGTTCCCCTCCCCGTTGGCCACTGCACCTTAAGTGGCCCGAGGGGCCGATGCGGGGGGTGTTTCTTCTCTTGTCCCAACTCTTGTCCGAAGAGTGACTAGACCCAGGTATCCAGCCACATACGTGAACGCCAGGAATCGATGGGAATCGCCGTCCCGGTGTACAGCGGCCAGAAATAGATGAAGTTCCACGCGATCAGCAGCACCAGCACGCCCGCGCCCGCCGCTCCCGCGACCCGGCGGCGTTCGTTCGACCCCGGTGGGCCGACGATCGCGCCGATCATCATCGCCACGGCCAGGCAGAGGAAGGGCAGGAAGACGATCGCGTAGAAGAAGAAGATCGTGCGCTCCTGGTACATGAACCAGGGGGCGTAGCCCGCCGCGATACCGCAGGCGATGGCGCCCGCCCGCCAGTCGCGCCGCAGCAGCCAGCGGTAGAGGACGTACAGGACCGCGAAGCAGGCCGCCCACCACAGGAGGGGCGTGCCCAGGGCCAGGACCTCGCGGGCGCACTGCTCTCCGGCGTTGGCGGGGCAGCCGCCCTCGCCGGGTTGGGGGGACTCGTAGAAGAACGAGACCGGGCGGCCCAGGACCAGCCAGCTCCACGGGTTCGACTGGTAGTTGTGCGGGGTGTGCAGGCCCACATGGAACTCGTAGACCGCGTGCTCGTAGTGCCAGAGGCTGCGCCACCAGTCCGGGAACAGCCACGACCAGCTGCTGCCCTTGCCCTCGGTGGCCGCCCAGTTGCGGTAGTAGCCGCCGGTGCCGTCCGAGGGGGAGAGGATCCAGGCCGTCCAGGAGAGCACGTACGTGACGACGGCGACCGGGACCGTGGCCAGGAACGCCCAGCCCAGGTCGCGCTTGAGGACCGCCTCGTACGGGTGACGGGCGCCGGCGACCTTGCGGGAGCCGACGTCCCACAGCACCGCCAGCACACAGAACGCGGCCAGGATGTACAGGCCGTTCCACTTCGTGCCGATGGCCAGGCCCAGCATCAGACCCGCGAGCCAGCGCCAGGGGCGCACGCCGAAGCGGGTCGTCTCGGCGATGTGCGCGTCCGGTCGTACGAACCCGTCCGCGTCCGGTGGGAGCGCCGCCGCCAGTCGTTCGCGGGCCTTGTCGCGGTCGACGACCAGGCAGCCGAAGGCGGCGAGGACGAAGAACTGCAGGACGCCGTCGAGCAGCGAGGTGCGGCTCATCACGAAGGCCAGGCCGTCCACCGCCATCAGCGCGCCCGCCAGGCAGCCCAGGAAGGTGGAGCGGAAGATGCGGCGGCCGACCCGGCACAGGATCAGGATCGACAGCGTGCCCAGCAGCGCCGTCATGAAGCGCCAGCCGAACGGGTTGAACCCGAACATCCATTCGCCGAGCCCGATGACGTACTTGCCGACGGGCGGATGCACGACATAGGCCGGATCCGTCGGGATCGCCACATGCCCGTCGGTCCTCAGGATCAGGTTGTTGACGTCCTTGTCCCAGTTGACCTCGAAGCCGCGGTGGATGATGCCCCACGCGTCCTTCGCGTAGTACGTCTCGTCGAACATCACCCGCTTCGGATTGCCCAGGTCCCAGAAGCGCAGCACGCCCGCCAGCAGCGTCACCAGCAGCGGGCCGCCCCAGCCGGACCAGCGCGCGATCCGGTCGGTGAGGGTCGGCGGCAGCCCGAGGGTCGCCCACAGGCGGGGGTTCGGCTCGGTGTACGGCGGCACCAGCCGGTCCCGGACATCGCTTCTCGGCTTCGCCGTGTATCCGTATCGGCGCAGCCGCTGCTGCCACGACGGGCGCTGCTCTGGCGAGGGGGCGCTTTGCCGGGTGTCCGTTGAGGGCGCGGTACTGGTCACCGCGCCATCGTAGGGAACAGCGCTGTGTGCGTCCCGCGGAAGGGCCCTGCGAGGATGGAAACGTGACAGGAACCTTGGTTTTGGCAGGCACGCCCATCGGCGACATCACGGACGCGCCGCCCCGGCTCGCGGCGGAACTGGCGGGCGCCGACGTCATCGCGGCCGAGGACACCCGGCGGCTGCGCCGGCTCACCCAGGCACTCGGTGTGCAGCCCAAGGGCCGGGTGGTGTCGTACTTCGAGGGCAACGAGGCCGCGCGCACCCCCGAGCTGGTCGAGGCGCTGCTCGGCGGTTCGCGGGTGCTGCTGGTGACGGACGCGGGCATGCCGTCGGTGTCCGACCCGGGGTACCGGCTGGTCGCCGCCGCCGTGGAGAAGGACATCAGGGTGACGGCCGTACCCGGCCCGTCCGCCGTGCTCACCGCGCTCGCGCTCTCCGGGCTGCCCGTCGACCGGTTCTGCTTCGAGGGTTTCCTGCCGCGAAAGGCCGGCGAGCGCCTCTCCCGGCTGCGCGAAGTGGCGGAGGAACGCCGCACCCTCGTCTACTTCGAGGCCCCGCACCGCCTCGACGACACCCTCGCCGCCATGTCCGAGGTGTTCGGCTCGGACCGACGGGCCGCCGTCTGCCGGGAGTTGACGAAGACGTACGAGGAGGTCAGGCGCGGTCCGCTGGCCGAGCTGGCGGAGTGGGCCGAGGCGGGCGTACGGGGTGAGATCACCGTCGTCGTCGAGGGCGCCCCGGAGAGGGACGGCGGGGAGCTCGGGGCCGAGGAACTGGTGCGGCGGGTGCGGGTGCGCGAGGAGGCGGGGGAGCGGCGCAAGGAGGCCATCGCGGCTGTCGCGGCGGAGGTGGGGCTGCCCAAGCGGGAGGTGTTCGACGCGGTGGTGGCCGCGAAGAACGCGGAGGGCACGGCCGGTTCGCGCAATGCGACGCCGGTCACGCCATAGGCCGGTAAAGGAGTACGGCGAACGGCAAAGCACAGCCCTCGGATCCGGGCTGTTCCCACAAGGAATGGCCAAGACGCCTTCAACAGTCGACAGGTCGGATGCCTTCACGTCGGCGGAGGCGTCCACTGGTTCACAGGGACGCATCCGTCCTTTGTCCAGCGGACAAGAGGAGCTGGCATGAGCCAGATCACCGGCCACCGCAGCACGGCCACCGCCGTCGTTCACGAGTCGTATTCCTTCGCCTGCATGCGCTGCGGGCACGGCTGGGAACAGTCGTACGAGATCGAGCACCACATCGACGGCAACGGCGCCGAGATGGTGATGTACGTGGCGGACGGCCAGGTCGTGCCGTCGCCGCTCACCCGGCCCACCTGCCAGAACTGCGACGGCCATGTCGTCCGCATCATGCGGGCGGGACAGGTGTCGTCGGTGCAGAACTCGATGCACCGGCAGCGTTCGGCCCCGAAGGCGGCACCGGCGGCCGACGCGGCTTCCGGGGAGCCGGGGGAGCCGGGGAAGCTGGGGGAGCCGAAGGCGGACCATCACTGGCACCTCTCGGATCTCCTCCACCCGTTCCACCGCAGGGCGAGCTAGCTCCCCCTGGCTCCCCCGGGCAGGGCAGGCATGCCCCCGTCCCACGGTCCTTTCGTAGGATCGGGGTATGTCTGCCAAGTCCCAAGCCGTCGACGCGCCGCCGCTGCCCGAACCCCTTCGGGTGGCGGTCGCCGATTCCCACACCCACCTCGACATGCAGTCCGGCACGGTCGCGGAAGGCCTCGCCAAGGCCGCGTCGGTCGGGGTGACGACGGTCGTCCAGGTCGGCTGCGACATCAAGGGCTCCCGGTGGGCGGCCGAGACGGCGGCCACGTACGAGAGCGTGCACGCGACCGTCGCCCTGCACCCGAACGAGGCCCCCCGCATCGTCCACGGCGACCCCGACGGCTGGTCCCGGCAGGGCGCGCGCGTACCCGGCGGCGACGCGGCCCTCGACGAGGCGCTCGCGGAGATCGACCGACTGGCCGGGCTTCCGCAGGTCAAGGGCGTCGGTGAGACGGGACTGGACTACTTCCGTACCGGACCCGAGGGCAAGGCGGCCCAGGAGCGGTCCTTCCGGGCGCACGTCGAGATCGCCAAGCGGCACGGCAAGGCGCTGGTCATCCACGACCGGGACGCGCACGCCGACGTCCTGCGGGTCCTGAAGGAGGAGGGCGCCCCCGAGCGGACCGTCTTCCACTGCTACTCCGGCGACGCCGAAATGGCCGAAGTCTGCGCCGCGAACGGCTACTTCATGTCCTTCGCCGGCAACATGACGTTCAAGAACGCCCAGCCCCTGCGCGACGCGCTCGCGGTGGCCCCCCTGGAGCTGGTCCTCGTGGAGACGGACGCGCCCTTCCTCACCCCGGCGCCGTACCGGGGCCGCCCCAACGCTCCCTACCTCATCCCGGTCACCCTGCGGGCGATGGCCGAGGTGCGGGGCATCGACGAGGACAGCCTGGCGGCGGCCATCTCGGCGAACACCGCACGTGCCTTCGATTACTGACGCGTACTGACGTGCGTTGACGCTCCGTAGTCGCGTCGCTTTGGAGAGTGACGACGGCTCCGCTAGGTTCTGGTGCCCGTCGCCGGAACCTGGAGCGTGTCGTCGTGAGCAGTTCGCCGTACGAGACGTACAGCCCCGTCAGCGGGCCACAGCCGCCCTCGCCCTACGGGGGGTACGACCCGTACACCGCCGAGACGGTGGCGTACGGGGTGCCGTACGGCGTGCCGTACGAGGACACGTACAGGCCCGCCTATGAGCCCTCGGCGCCACCGGAGCCCCCCGCGCCGCCGATGTCGCCCACACTGCCCCGGCAGCAGCAGGTGGCCGGCGGGCGGGTCCGCGAGGGACGGGCGGCCAGGCGCCGCAAGGGCTCCGAACGACCCGACTTCCGGCGATTGCTGCCGCAGGCGCTGGTCGTGGCGTTCCTGGCGGGCGGTACGACGGCCTTCGTCGCCAAGGACAAGGCGATCGAACTGAACGTCGACGGCAAGCCGCGCACCCTGCACACCTTCGCCGACGACGTGACCGAACTGCTGGCCGACGAGGGGGTCGCGGTCGGCGCCCACGACGTGGTGGCCCCCGCGCCGGGCACCGAACTGGCCAGCGGCGACGAGGTGCGCGTCCACTACGGGCGACCCGTACGGATCACTCTGGACGGTGAACAGCGCGAGGTGTGGACGACGGCACACACGGTGGAGGCAGCGCTCGCGGAGTTCGGGGTGCGTGTCGAGGGCGCGTATCTGTCGCTCGCGCGCTCCCGGAAAATCGGGCGCCAGGGGCTGACCATCGACGTCCGCACCGAGCGCACGGTGACGATCATGGCGGACGGCCGGGCCCGCACGATCCGTACGAACGCGGCGACGGTCGGCGAGGCGGTGGAGGCGGCCGGGATCACGCTCCGGGGCGAGGACACCCTCTCGGTGGCCGCCGCGAGCTTTCCGCGCGACGGCCAGACCGTGACGGTGCTGCGGATCACGGGCTCGAAGGAGGTGCGCGAGGAGCTGATCCCCTACGACGTGCGGCGCACCCAGGACGCGTCCCTGTTCAAGGGCACGGAGGTCGTCGACCAGGCGGGCCGCCCGGGTCTGCGCCGGGTCACCTTCGCCCTGCGCTCGGTCAACGGCGTCAAGCAGAAGCCACGCCGGGTGCGCACGGAGGTGGTGCGCGAACCTCGGGCCCAGTTGGTGCGGGTGGGTTCGAAACCCCTGCCGACCTCAGTGCAGGGGGCGGACCACCTGGACTGGGGTTCGCTGGCGGCCTGCGAGTCGGGGGGCCGCCCGAACGCGGTGGACCCGTCGGGGACCTACGGCGGCCTCTACCAGTTCGACACCCAGACCTGGCAGAGCCTGGGCGGCTCCGGGCGCCCCCAGGACGCGACGGCCACGGAGCAGACGTTCCGCGCGAAGAGGCTGTATGTGCAGCGGGGGGCGGGGCCTTGGCCGCATTGTGGGGGGCGGTTGCACGGCTGAGCCCGTCCTTTTTCGGGGCTCGGCTAGGCGCAGGCGCTGACACCGGCGGCGAGTTCGCACCAGACGAACTTGCCCCGGTTCCCGAATCGGGACAGCGGCTGCCACCCCCAGAGATCGGAACAGGCCCGCACCATGCCGAGCCCGCGCCCGTCCTCCGAGTCGATGATCCGGTCCAACTCCTGCGGCGGCTGGGGTGGTTGGGGGTCGGCGTCCCAGGCTCCGATGCGCAGGACGCCGGCGGACCAGCGGACGCGTAGGGCGGCGGGGCCCTTGGTGTGCCGTACGGCGTTGGAAACCAGCTCGGTGGCGAGGAGTTCGGCGGTGTCGACGAGGCCGATCAGTCCGTGCATGGTGAGGATCAGCCGGAGGGTGCGGCGGCTGACGGTCACGGCACGGAGGTCGTTGGGGATGTAGAGGGAGTACTCCCAGGACTCGGGCTGGGGCTGGGGCTCGGGCTGGGTGTCTGTCTCGGTTTCGGGCATGCGTCAACTCCCGTTCGGGGGTGCGGGGATGTGGGATGCGGTCGGTTGGGCGGTGGCATGCCGCAGCCGTCGTGGCAGGACGGAGTGGTGCGCTTCCGGGGCCCCGGCGTTCCGCAGAGTGTGCGTCGCATCACCGACGGTAGACCTTAGATTTAAGAATCGGCAAGCTGGTCGCGTAATCTGACCCCCGAACGAGTCGCACTCGCACGTGCGTTGAGCCAAGGAGCAGTCGATGGGGACCAAGCGCGAACCAACAGCGCGGCAGATGCGCCTGGCGGTCGAATTGCGCAGGCTCCGCGAGGCGGCAGGCCTCAGCGCCCGTGAATCAGCGGCCCTGCTCGGCGTCAACTCTGTCCAGATCAGCCAAATCGAGTCCGGCGTATCCGGCGTGAGTGAGCAGCGCCTGCGCCGACTCGCCGCCCACTACGCGTGTACAGACGAGGTGCTCGTCAACGCCTTGGCGATGATGGCGACCGACCGAACACGCGGTTGGTGGGAGGAGTACCGAGGGCTGCTGCCCACATCGTTCCTCGACCTGTCCGAGTTGGAACACCATGCGACCCACCGATGGGACGTGGACTTCCTGCATGTCCCTGGCCTCCTCCAGGTCGAGGACTACTCTCGTGCAGTCTTCTCGTGCCGCGTTCCGGAACTGCCGGAAAGCGAGCTTGAGTTGCGCGTACGCCACCGAATGCAGCGGCGAGCCGTCATCGAGGAGGCGCAGCCGATCCCGTACGAAGCGCTGGTCCACGAGGCAGCGTTGCGGATCAAGGTCGGCGGTCGTGCCACCTCGCGGGCTCAACTGGCCCGAATCCTGGAACTCTCCGAAGCGGACCACGTCACCGTGCGGGTCATCCCCTTCGCGCTGGAGGCCTTCGCCGACATCACAGCCGACATGGTGTACGCCGGAGGCGTTGTCCCGAGGCTGGACACCGTTGTGCGCGACGGCCCTCATGGCGCGCTCTTCATCGACTCGGAAGCCCAACTGGGAGTCTTTCGAACGCTCTTCCGTAGAGTGGAGGCGGTGTCGCTCGCCCCCGAACGGTCGCGTGACTTCATCCACAGGCTGGCCAAGGAACTGTGAGGCGTCCGGTGACCACCCCCGACAACTGGCGGAAGTCTTCCTACTCCGGGAGCGGCGATGGCAACGCCTGCGTGGAGATCGCCAACACGCCCACCCGCATAGCCGTCCGCGACTCCAAGACCCCGGCCCGAGCGACCCTCACCTTCCCGGTCGGCGCCTTCGCACCCTTCGTAGAGGCCCTCAAGTCGCCCACGGCCCAACTCCAGTGACCGCCCCTACTGCCTGGCGGAAGTCGTCCTACTCCGGCGGCGGCGATGGCAACGGCTGTGTGGAGATCGCCAACTCGCACACCCGCATAGCCGTCCGCGATTCAAAGGTCCCGGCCCGAGCGACCCTCACCTTCCCGAGCGGCGCCTTCGCCATCTTCATCGAGTCCGTCAAGTCGCCCACCCGGTAAAGCCGCTTCCGCACCCTGCGAGTCCCGGTGTCACACCGTCGAGGTCCGGGGCGAGGTAGGAGTGGTTCCGGCCCAGGGGTCTTCCACGCTCACCTGAAGAGTCACGGCGTTGCCCTACGCCTTGACCGGTGCGGCCGATCTGGCGGCCTGCTCGATCTTCGCGCAGTAGGCCGCACGGGCCTCCTCGTCGATCTGCTTCTCGTGTTCGGCGCGCAATCCGGTCCGGCCGTCGAGGCCCTCGCGCAGGATGTCGGCGTGCCCGGTATGCCGGTTGGACTCGCCGAGGACATGGACCATGACGGCGAACAGGTTCGTGTTGGGACAAGGCTTCGGCCACCACGGCACGTGGCCGGGGGCGTCGAGGGGAAGCTCGTTGATCGTCGCGTCCGAGTGTTCCCACGTGCGCCGGTAGAACCCGATGATCTGATCGCGGGTCTCGTCCTCGGCCGCCCACAGATCGCTGCCGTCGTAGTCCTGCCACCGGGACAGCGGTTCCGGGGAAGGACGGTCGAAGACCTCGCCGAAGTACCTGGCCTCGACGGTGGCCACGTGTTTGACCAGGCCGAGGAGGTTGGTCCCGGTCGCTGTCAAAGGCCGGCGGGCGTCGTATTCGGACAAGCCGTCGAGTTTCCAGAGCAGCGCGTTGCGGTCCCGCCGCAGTCTCCCGTGCAGGTTGTCCTTCGCGAAGTCATCGGTCATGCGGCATGAGCCTGCCACGGGGCTGCTCGTGACCTCAAGATCCCGTACGTGACCCGCAACGACTGGCAGAGCCGAGGCCTGGCCATGCCTACGAAACCGCTGACCTCTCAGACCGTCCAGCGGCTCACCTTCACCCGGTTCCTCTATGAGTGCGGGTAATCGCGGTTGTCGTCTTCCCTGCTGGACCTGTGCGGGGGGCATCACCGGCCATCAGGAGGAGTCAGGTCGACTCAACAGCACCTTGTCACCTGCGCGGAATGCGGCGGCCTGGACGGCCTCGTGCGGCCGCCCCGATCCCTGACGAGGGCGGTGGCGCCGCCGCTCGCCCTGCCGCCGCTATGGGCGAATGGGGTGTCGTCGACACAGGCGCTCACTGGGCAAGCACTGGGTAGGCAATGGGTAGAAGTACCCATTGCCGGGACGGAACCCCCGCGGCGACAGTCCTCACATGAACCACACAGGAGGGGCCACGGTGTCCGGCTCCGCTGCAGAACCACCTCCGTCGAACACGGCCCGCGTGCCGACACGACAGTCCGCCCCCTGCTCGACAGCGCGCCTGCGGCGGTTGACGGCCGACGGCCGCAGCTGACACGGAACGCCACCCCGCCGCCTGCGGGCGACATCACCACCGCGGCATGGGCGCCGCACGAAGTCACCCGCGCTACCCGTCCGCAGGGAACAGGGCCGTTCCTCGCTGACCGCGCACGTCCCAGGAGCCTCGACCTGTCGCGATCAGTGGGACACGCAGTTACCCCCGCACGACTTTCCTCCCTTCTGTGCCTCCGGTACCGGCGTGCGTCGCCGCGCGGGAGGCGGAACAGCGCGGCCGGGAAACCCGTCCACTCCGGGTGATCCCGCGAGGAAATCGTTTTTGACCCACCCACGCAATCAACCCCAAGGGCGAATATGCCTATTCATCACCGAACGCACGGGAGCGCTCCCATGCGTGGCGGAAGGAAGCAGGAAATGCGCACGGATTCGCCGCCGGCCCGACCGCCTCCAGTGGAGGAAGGACCGAACCGGCCGATCCGGAGTCGACCGAAAAAACCCTTCTCCGGGAAAACCGTGGTGGATCCCATTCGCTGGTCCACCTTTCCGAAAGGACGCACGTTGAAACTGAAAAAGAGATCTAAGCGTTTCGCCGGAGTGGTCGCCGCAAGCACCGTCGCCATGATGGTGACGCTGGCAGTACCCGCCTCCTCAGCGGTGGCCTCTTCCTCCTCCGCGACCTTCTCGAAGGGGCCGAGCCAGGAGCAGTGGAAGCAACTCGACAAGGCCGCCAAGAAGTACCATTCCCTCGCCGGCGCCCTTGGAGATTCCTCCAAGCAGGTGGTCTCGCTGCCCGCGGGAACGTCCGCCGCCGAGAAGAGCAAGCTCGTCGCGGCGATCCCGGTCGGCATGGACGTCACGGTCAAGATCAGCCGGTTCACCAAGGAGGGGTTGGACAAGACCGAGAAGACGCTCTCGGCGAAAAAGTGGCACGCAGACGCAGGCAAGTACGCCTTCGGCTTCGCCTATGACGCGGAGCAGGACAAGATCAAGGTCGACACCGACGCTCCGGCATCCGTGACGCAGTCGCTGCTCGACGCCAACCCGGGCAAGATCAGGGTGCACCGGACCCGATTCGAGTCCCAGAGAAGTCGGTTCAACGACTGGTCGCCCTTCTCCGGCGGAGCTTCGATCGTCAATCAAACCATAGGTCCCTGGGCGGGCTGCACCGCAGGAGTCACCGTCAAGAACGTCTTCACGGGTGCAAGGAAAATGATGACCGCGGGGCACTGCGGCAAGGAAGGCGATGTTTTCCTCCATCGCTACTCCGATAATTCTCCGGGCCCCTATTTCGGCGCTGTGGAAGCGCGGTGGGACAGCCTCGACATGGAACTCCTCGGTGGTGCCTCGTACGGTGGCCACATCTGGACCGGGGGCTACCAAGCGAGTACCAGCTTCATGGGGGTCAGTGGAGGCAGCAACGTCTGGCCCGGCCTGCAAGTGTGTGTGAGCGGTGCCGTGACGCTCAACCACTGCGGCCACCCCGTCAGGGAAACCAATTACAACTATTACCCGCAGTCCAATCAGGGAACCTGGATTGGCGGAAACAGTGGGTTCACCTACGACCAGGGAGGGACAGCCCAGCCGTGGGGATGGCAGTGGGGCAGGGCTACCGAGCCAGGTGACTCCGGCGCCCCCGTCTACTACACGGACCAGTACGGCGCGTTTGCAACCATCGTCGGCACTCACTCAGCCCGCATCTGGGGCGAGTGTGGCTGTTGGAAGATGATCGGTGTGAAGATCGGCCCGGAGCTCGACGCGGCGCGCCTCGACCTCGTGAAGCACTGGGAGTAGGCCACCGGGAACAGCCCCGGCAGACTCTGCCGCAGGCCCCTGAGGGTGTCGGCCGCCTCCTGGGCGGCCGACACCGACACCAGGACATGCTTCGAGAAGCGGCCCCCCACCCGCACGGCTGCGCCCGCCCCGCTCTCCCGGCGGGGCGGGCCGCGGATGCCGACCTCACACCGGCCCATCGCATCGTTCCCTCCCACCGCCCCGTCCCGGGGGCGGCGCGCACACCTGGAGCTTCACCGTGTCTCATCCCCGTAACCGCACCACTAACCGCACCACCAACCCGGCTGCACCCATGGACGGGGGTGACGTGCGGGGCCGACCCGCCGGCAACAGACTCAGCAGGTGTCTGGTATCCGGCACCCCCTACCTCGGCGCCGTCATCGCGCTCGCCGCCGGGCTGATCGTCCTCAGCTTCGCCATCAGCGGCCCTGACGTCAGTGAGTGGGCCCCGACGGCCATGAGCAACGGCGACTGGACTGAGCCCCAGAAGTGGGCCGCGATGCTGTATAGCACCGGTCTCACCACGATGATGTCCCTCCCCCCGGTCATCGCGGCCTACGTCGCGTACAGCACGGCAGACCGCTCGGCGGCCATCCCCGGCTTCCTCGGCGGCGTCGCCGTCATCATTGTCGAGGGCGGTGTCCTGGGCGGTGTGATCGCCGGTGTGATCGCCGGTGGGGCCATCCTGGCTTTGCGGCGGATCCCCGTCACGCGGGCGCTACAGAGCACCACCACCGTGCTGTTCCCCCTGCTGGCCACCGTGGTCACGGCGTTCGTGACCTTCGCGGTCGTCGGGTCGCTCCTCAACTTCCTGGCAAACTTCCTTTACAGCAAAATGGCCGCGGTGCAATTCCAGAGCACCCTCGTTCTCGGCCTGGTCCTCGGCCTGATGGTCTCCGCCGACTTCGGCGGGTTGATCACCAAGACGGCATTCCGCTTCGGCGCGGTGCTACTGAGCGGTCCCGACCCGACGAAGTTCACCCCGTTCAACATGACCGTCATGGCCGCCGTCATGGCCGCCGGCATGGTGCCCCCGCTGGCCATGACCCTCGCCACCGTGGTGCGCCGCCACCTGTTCACCGAGGCCGAGCGGCGTTACGGCAAAGTCTCCTGGCTGTTCGGCGCGGCGTTCATCCCCGAGGGCGCTGCCCCCTTCGCCCTCGCCGACCCGCTGCGGGTGATCCCGGCCTCCATGGCGGGCGGTGCCGTCACCGGCGCCCTGGTCATGCAGCTCGGCAGCACGGTCTCTTATCCCAGGGGCGGTGTCTTCGTCGCTGATCAGATCGGCGCGCCATTGCTGTTCGCCGCCGCCGTGGCCGCAGGCGTCCTCACCACCGCCGCCGTCACCATCGGCCTCAAGAGCCTGCGCCGCACCGCCCCGGCCACGAGCACCGCACGTGCCGCCACCCGCAGCCCCAAGAAGGCCGTCGCGGTCGGGTGACCCTGATCGCTCCGCCGACCCGACCCGGCCCGGGTGACCGCACCGTATCGGCGTACCAAGGAGGACAGGGAGGACAGGGAGGACAGACAGACGCCGACCCCACGGGCGCCCCCCGGGGTCGGCGCGGTCGTTTTCCACAACGTGGCACGGCCTCAGTCCGAGCAACTGGTCGCGGAACCGTCGGCCGCGGAGCTGACGGCTACGCGATAGCCCGCTCCGGAGCTGAACTCGGGCCCGGGCGTGCTCTCCTCCGCGTCGAGGATCTCCTCGGTCAGGAAGTAGACGTCCAGCATCGTCGTGTCGTCCGCCTTGCCGAGGGTGAAGCACAGGCCGGCGGGCCGGTCCTCCTTCGAGGACTGCCGGGTGGCCTGCGACGGCAGCCAGCCCTCGCGCTCCGCCGCGGCCCGGTAGTGCCGGGTCACGTCGGCCTTGTCGCCGGGGAAGACGTAGGTCCGGTCGGCATACAGCCATGCCTCGCCGCTGTCCTCCCAGCAGCCGGCTTCAAGGTCCTCGAAGCCCTCGGGCACGATCGCCCCTTGGGGCGGGGAGTCGAGAACGTCGTACGACTTCAGCTTGCCGACCCGGCTCTCGGTCCCCTCGCAGCCCGTGGCGGAAGCGGCATCCGCGAGCGTCTGGCACCCGGTGAGGGCTCCCGTCGCCAACGCGGCTGTCAACAGGAGAGCGCCGTACCAGCGGGTTCCCGTACGAGGTGCCAAGCCGACTCCTATGGTGGACAGGCGGAGGCAGCCGACTTCACTACCGGGTATCGAACACATGTAGGTGGTGAAATTAGCAGCTCTTCCGCCGGCCGCAGCGCTGTTCCTCCTCCTGGTTTCGACGCCTCACACGCCCTGCTCGCGCGGCGCCAGCCACTCCTGGAGTTCGACCAGGTTCCCTTCCGGGTCCGCCAGGTAGGCGACCCGCATCCGGTCGCCCATCGGGCCGGGGGCGCGGGTGAAGTCCGCCCCCCGAGCGGTGAGTTCGGCGTGGACGGCGTCCAGGTCGTCCACCCGCAGCACCACCAGCGCGCGGTGTCCGGCAGGCTCCGCCCCCAGCCCCTCCAGCACACCGGCCATGTCCGCCCGGTTCTGTAGCGCGATCGCGGCATGCCCGGTGTCGGGGCTGAGCTTGGCGTACGGGCCGCTCTCGGCTTCGAACTGCGGCTTGAGCCCGAGCACGTCCCGGTAGAAGCGGTAGACGGCGGGGAAGTCGGACACCAACAGGCGTATCTGGGTGAGTTCCATACGGACCTTCTAGCCCGGCTCCGGCTCCAGGTCCGGCCCGATGGCGATCTTTTGAGTGAGCCTTGGCGGAGTTCGGCGACGCGCGCCCGCTCATGCCCGGCCGGAACCCCCTGGCCGCCCGACGAGCGCGCGCAGGAGTGTCCGCCCTGCCGGCCACTCGCCCAGGCCGCTGTCGGAATTGATGTGGCCGTGGTTCTCGACGAGATGTCCTCGCGCCTGCCACTCGCGCGCGAACGAGGCGGATGTCGTCGGGTCGCAGTAGGGGTCGTCGTCGCCGGCCACCATGAGGCTTCGGCACGGCAGAGGGCGAGCGGTGAGGTTGAGGAACGTCGACGCGGCCTGACGCGGGAACGCCGGTCCCCGGGGATCGGGCGGCGCGACCAGGAACGCCGCCGCCCCGTCGGGCCGCGCCCGGTCCAGCCACTCAGCGGCGGCCCAGCAGCCAAGGCTGTGGGCCACCAACGCCACCTGGCTGTCCCGCCCGGAGGCGATCTCGTAGGCGGCCTGGACCGCGGCCACCCAGTCCGGCAGGTCCGGAGTGCTCCACGAGGCCGGGGCGATCCGGACCGCTGAGGCTCCCCACCGGTTCTCCCACAGGCTCTGCCAGTGCCTCTCATCCGAACCGTCGATCCCGGGGATGATGACGTACGCGACCATCGCCCACCGCCTTTCCATTCGTGTCCCCCGCGCCTCGCGGGCTCACCCGGAGCGATTCTCGATGGATCAGCGGCGACAACCGGGGCACAGCAAGTGATCTCAAGGAAAGTGGCGGTGACAACGATGGAATCACTCGACGAGATCGACCACGCCATCCTGGAACTGCTCCAGACGGACGGCCGACTCACCGGAGCCGAGGTCGGACGCCGGGTCGGGCTGTCCCAGCCGGCGGCCAGCGCCCGTATCCAACGCCTGGAGAAGAACGGGATCATCACCGGCTACCGGGCTGTCGTCGCCCCGGCCGCGGTGGGGCTGAACATCCATGCCGTCGTCCGGCTGCGCACCACCCACGCGCAGCTGTCCCGAGCACTCACCCTCGCCGCCCGGACTCCCGAGGTCGTCTCGACCCTCCGCGTGACCGGCGACGACTGCCTGCTGTTCGATGTGCACTGTTCGCACGCCGAACGCCTTGAGCAGGTCGTGGACTCCCTCGCCCGCTACGGACCGGTCACCACCTCCCTCGTCCTGCGCGGCTACCCGCCCAAGTCACTGCCCACGGCACCGTCGGCAACGCCATGACCCGTGACGCCCGGGCGCGGCCCCTTACACCGGTCGCGAGCTCACACCACACCGGCCCTGCCCCCGTAACCCTTCCTCACCGGCGGCTGCCACGTCACGGTCCCCCGGCTCTCGGCCCCGGCCCACCTGCGCACCCCCACCTCCCACCCCCCGTACCCTGGACCCGTGAGTACCAGCCCCGTCCCCGACGCCTCCTCCGATGCCCTGTTCGGCGCCGCCGACATCCGTGAGCTGGCCGATGTCCTCGGCGTCAGGCCCACCAAGCAGCGCGGGCAGAACTTCGTGATCGACGCCAACACCGTCCGCCGTATCGTGCGCACCGCCGGTGTGCGGCCCGACGACGTGGTCGTCGAGGTCGGGCCGGGGCTCGGGTCCCTCACCCTCGCGCTGCTGGAGGCCGCCGACCGGGTCGTGGCCGTCGAGATCGACGACGTGCTCGCCGGCGCGCTGCCCGCCACCGTCGCCGCCCGGATGCCCGCCCGCGCGGACCGGTTCGCGCTGGTGCACTCCGATGCGATGCGCGTCACCGAACTGCCGGGGCCGCCGCCCACCGCACTGGTCGCGAATCTCCCGTACAACGTCGCCGTGCCCGTGCTGCTGCACATGCTGGAGACGTTCCCGAGCATCGAGCGGACGCTCGTGATGGTGCAGGCGGAGGTCGCCGACCGGCTCGCCGCGCCGCCCGGGTCGAAGGTGTACGGCGTCCCGTCCGTGAAGGCCAACTGGTACGCCGAGGTCAAGCGGGCCGGTTCCATCGGGCGCAACGTCTTCTGGCCCGCGCCCAACGTCGACAGCGGGCTCGTCTCGCTCGTCCGGCGGGCCGAGCCGCTGAAGACGACCGCCGCGCGGAGCGACGTCTTCGCGGTCGTCGACGCCGCCTTCGCCCAGCGGCGCAAGACGCTGCGCGCCGCGCTCGCCGGCTGGGCCGGGTCGGCCGCCGCCGCAGAGAGCGCCCTCGTCGCCGCCGGAGTCTCCCCGCAGGCCCGCGGCGAGTCCCTGAGCGTCGAGGAGTTCGTCCGCATCGCGGAGAACAAGGTCCAACAGCACGCTGGTGATGAGGAGTCCGGGCAGCTGTGAGCGTGACGGTACGGGTTCCCGCCAAGGTCAACGTCCAGCTCGCGGTGGGTGCCGCGCGCCCCGACGGCTTCCACGACCTCGCCAACGTCTTCCTCGCCGTCGGCCTCTTCGACGAAGTGACCGTCACCCCGGCAGCGGAACTCCGGATCACCTGTGAAGGGCCCGGCGCCGCCCAAGTGCCCCTCGACGGTACGAATCTCGCCGCCCGTGCCGCCGTAGCGCTCGCCGAGCGGTACGGCCGTACGCCCGACGTGCACATCCACATCGCCAAGGACATCCCGGTCGCCGGAGGGATGGCGGGCGGCAGTGCCGACGGCGCCGGTGCGCTGCTCGCCTGCGACGCGCTGTGGGGGACCGGGGCCTCGCATGTCGAACTCCTCGACATCTGTGCCGAGTTGGGCAGCGATGTGCCCTTCAGCCTGGTGGGCGGGGCCGCGCTAGGGATCGGGCGCGGGGAGAAGCTGACGGTCCTGGAGACCGGCGGCACCTTCCACTGGGTGTTCGCGATGGCGGAGCGCGGGCTGTCGACACCGGCCGTGTTCCGGGAGTTCGACCGGCTGGTCGCGGACAGTGACGTTCCCGTGCCCGTCGCCTCGCCGGAACTCCTCGACGCGCTGGCCAAGGGGGATCCCGACGCGCTCGCCGCGTCCGTCTCCAACGACCTCCAGCCCGCCGCTCTCTCCCTCTTCCCGGCCCTCGCCGACACCCTCGACGCGGGCCGCGCGGCGGGCGCGCTGACCGCGCTGGTCTCGGGTTCCGGCCCGACCACGGCGTTCCTCGCCCGGGACGCGGAGGCCGCACGGCAGGTGGCGCGGGCGCTGTCGGCGTCCGGTACCTGTCGTGCCGTACGGGTGACCGCGGGGCCCGTACAGGGCGCCAGGCTGCTGTAACAGCGCGTACCTGCCGGCCGCCCCAATTGCCGGACGCCCACAGGGAATTCACTGTTCTTTGGCCTGGACCTGTGCGGTGGGGCGGGTGTGACGCGTATGGTTTTTTCAACTTCAAGCACTCGCCGTCCGTCGCAGGTCTTCGCTGAGTCCCAGGAGTTCACCGAATTCCAGAGTGCGCGTGCGGCGTGGGGTCCCCCTTGGGTTGCCAACTGCCCCAGCACTTCCGGAAGGCATCTCCGTGTCCGTACCTCCCCCTTCTTCCTCTTCCTCTCCGGCTCCCTCCCATCGCCGGAAAGTCCCCCTCACCCGGCGCGGCGTGATCGGCGCCGCGGGCGCTGTCGCCGTCGGCGGCGCGCTGACCCCGGTGGTCTTCGCGGCCACCAACGGTGAGGACTCCGCCCCCGGTACGACGGACAGCGCGTCCGGCACGTCCGGTACCGCGGGGACCGAGCCGCAGAAGTTCCCGGCCACCCGCACCGAGGCCGCCACCGGCACCGCCGAGGCGGGCGCCGCCTTCGCCATCTCGTATGTCGGCGTGCGCTGGAGCGGCGCGGCGGACGGTGCCGGGATCAGGTTCGCGGACGGTGCCTCCGCGCCCGGCAAGTGGCAGGACCTGAACGGCGGTTGCGCGACCGTCGAGGGCGGCGGCACGGCGCTGGTGGCGGCGGGGGACGCCACCGCGTACGAGCTGAGGCTGCCGGACGGGGTGAGCGTGAGCGGGGCGCGGTCGCTGGCGATCGACACGACCGGCGGGGCCGGCAAGACGTTCCGGGTGCCGACCGAGCCGACCCGGGTGCGCGGGGTGGAGTACCTGTCGCGGCCGGCGTGGGGCGCCGACGAGTCGAAGCGGTACAAGGACGGGAAGGTCAACTCGCCCGAGGTGTACTACCCGTTCCAGACGGTCACCGTCCACCACACGGACACCCCGAACGCCGACCCCGACCCGGCGTCGACCGTGCGCGGCATCTACGAGTACCACGCGGTCACCCTGGACTGGGGCGACATCGGCTACCACTTCCTCATCGACGAGGCGGGCAACGTCTACGAGGGCCGCTACTCCGGAGACGACCTCGTCCCCGCCTTCGACAAGGACGGCAAGCTGGTCACCGCCTTCCACACCGGCGGCTTCAACTCCGGCAACCTCGGCATCGCCCTCCTCGGCAACCTGGTCGCCCAGCCGCCGACGGACGCGGCCAAGGCCTCGCTGATCCGCCTGATCAAGGTGATCGCCCGCTTCAAGGGCCTGGACCCGCAGGCCAAGCTGACCTATGTGAACCCGGTCAACGGGGTCACGAAGGACGTCGACGCGATCAGCGGCCACCGCGACTGGCTGGCGACCGACTGCCCCGGCCAGACGATGTACGACCTCCTCGCCGAGGTCCGTACGGCCGTCGCCGGCCAGCCCGCGTAACCAACGGCCGTGCGCCCCGGGCGAGTTGGCGAATTCCAGGGGCCGTTGCAACACATGTGATCAACTGGCTGTGGCCAGGAGCTCAGAGAGACGCTCGGCTGGGGTTTCCCAGTCGAGCGTTTTGCGTGGTCGGCCGTTGAGTTCGGCGGCGACGGCAGCGACGGCGTCGAGGTTGGCGGTACGCAGGACAAGCGTCAGGAGCCGGGCACGGGCCGCGAAGCGCAGGAGCACCAGCGCCCAGCGCCCCGGAGACCCCGCGCACCCCCAGCCAGGCGGGTCGTCCCGCGAGCAGGGGCAGAAGCAGGGCCAGAAGGAGACCGCGCGTCGCCGCGAGGACGACCTGCTGCGCGAAGAGGACCTGCACGACGAGAACCTTGACCAGAGCAGCACGCGCCCAGAGCCCGCCGGTCCGCAGTCATCCCGGCCGGGCTCTTTCGCGTCCCGTCCGACGCCGGCCTTGAGGCCCGCAGTCGCACACGCTGTCGACGTCACGGTTCGCGGCGGTCCGCCCACCCGGCAGGACGGCAAGTGCGCCACACCTCCCACGGGCGGCCCGCCGCAATGGGGTGCGGCCGGTTCCTGACGTCACGTCACTCGCATAGGTTATTTTTTCTGATTTACGGCCTATTACTATGAAATATGCGTGACTACTCCCGCATGACGGCGTATCACTACCTCTCGGGCAGGGAGTCGCTCTCGGTCCCCCCCCCGCAGGGGGAGCCTGCGCACCGGCGCAAATGGAGGGGCTTGCGGCCCTGAACAGCCATCGTCGTGGACGCTCGGGATCCTCCTGAGGGGACCGAGACCCGAAGCAACAAGAAAGGTCATGCTGTGGCATCGGACGTCATCCGGTCGGGTCCACCCGACAGAAGACCTAGACGCAATCTGTTCAGACGGGGAGCCCTCGTACTGCTCCCCGCAGCGCTCCTGGCGGCGGTAACCCTGGGGGTCCCAAACCTCGCTCGCGCCCTGGAAGCCCCCGTGGGACTGGGGACCGCCACCAACTACGCGGTCCTGGCCGGCTCGACGATCACCAATACGAACCCCACCGTCATCAACGGAGACCTCGGGCTTCATCCGGGCACCGCGGTGACCGGCTTTCCGCCCGGCATCGTCAACGGAACGCAGCACATCACCGACGCCGCCGCCGCTCAGGCGAAGTCCGACCTCGTCATCGCCTACAACGACGCGGCGAGCCGGGGACCCGGCACCGCCACTTCGGCCGACATCGGCGGACAAACGCTGGCGCCTGGCGTCTACACGGCCTCGTCGACACTGAACATCACCGGAACGGTCACTCTCGACGGCCAGAACAACCCCGACGCCGTCTTCATCTTCCAGATCCCCTCCACCCTGATCACGGCTCCGGGCAGCGTCGTGGCCTTCATCAACGGAGCAAATGCCTGCAACGTGTTCTGGCAGGTGGGCAGTTCCGCCACCATCGACACGACTTCCCAGTTCAAGGGCAACATCCTGGCCCTGACATCCATCACGCTGAACAACGGCGCCGTGATCGAGGGCCGCGCTCTGGCGCGCAATGGCGCGGTCACGCTGGACAACAACACCATTACGAGGGCGGCCTGCGCCGTTGGCCCGCCTGGACCTCCCGGACCGAGCGGGCCTCCCGGACCGACGGGCTCTCCCGGCCCGACAGGCTCTCCCGGCCCGACAGGTGCCCCGGGTGTTCCTGGTGCTCCTGGCCCGACTGGCGCCCCTGGTCCGACTGGCGCCCCTGGTCCGACCGGTAGTCCTGGTGCTCCTGGTCCGACTGGTGCTCCTGGTCCGAACGGTAGCCCTGGTGCGCCCGGTGCTCCTGGTCCGACTGGTGCTCCTGGTCCGAACGGTAGCCCTGGTGCGCCCGGTGCTCCTGGTCCGACTGGTGCTCCTGGCCCGAACGGTAGCCCTGGTGCGCCCGGTGCTCCTGGTCCGGCCGGTGCTCCTGGCCCGAACGGTAGCCCTGGCCCGACTGGTGCTCCTGGCCCGACTGGTGCCCCTGGCCCGACTGGTGCCCCCGGTGCCGCTGGCCCGAATGGCTCCCCGGGTGTTCCCGGTGCGCCTGGTCCGAACGGCAAGCCCGGTGCTCCTGGCCCGACCGGTGCCCCTGGTCCGAACGGCAAGCCCGGCCCCGCCGGCCCCATCGGCTCCCCCGGACCTGCTGGACCCGCCGGACCTGCTGGACCCGCCGGACCTGCTGGACCTGCCGGACCCGCCGGACCCGCCGGACCCGCCGGACCTGCAGGGCCCAAGGGGCCTCGCGGCGACAAGGGCGAAAAGGGTGACTCGGGCGATCACGATCACGACCACGGTCACCACGGCGAAGGCGATGAGGGCGAGCACGGTCACGGCGACGACCACGGCAAGCCTGACCACGGTCACGGCGACGACCACGGCAAGCCTGGCCACGGTCACGACGATCAGGGCGATGAGGGCGACCACGGCAAGCCCGGCCACGGTCAGGACGTCCACGACCAGGGCAAGCCCCCGTGGGCCGACTTCCTGCCAGGCGGCCTCGACGATGCTCTGGGCCACATCGGTTCCGGCCACACAGCCAAGAGCGTCAACTTGGCCCCCGTGAGCGCCGCCACCGGCCAGCCGTCGAAGGAGGCGTCGCCAGACCTCGCCGCGACCGGCTCAAGCAGCGAGACCGGCATCATGGCCGCTACTGCGGCCGCGCTGGCATTCATTGGAGGTGCGGCCTTCTTCGCCATGAAGCGGACCCGGCGGGGTACAGCAACCCGACAGGACTAGCCCATCGCAGGCAGGGGTTGAAGCTCGATCAACCACATATGCCGTCCGGTCCGCCGTTCGGCCACTGAGCCCCTGGACATATGGCGAATGCGAGAGGTCGTTGCAACACGTGGTCGGTTGATCAGGCCGCGAGCAGTTCCGACAGGCGCTCGGCTGGGGTTTCCCAGCCGAGCGCTTTGCGTGGGCGGCTGTTGAGTTCGGCGGCGGCTGCGTCCAGGTGCTTGCGGGTGTGGACGGACAGGCCGGTGCCCTTGGAGAAGTACTGCCGGAGCAGGCCGTTGGTGTTCTCGTTGGAGCCGCGCTGCCAGGGACTGGCCGGGTTGCAGAGGTGGACCGGGATGTCGGTGGCGATGGTGAACGCCTGGTAGGCGGCCATCTCCGAGCCCTGGTCCCAGGTGAGGGAAGGCCCAGGAGGAGGCGGCGCCTCCTGGTAGATCGGAGGCGCCGCCCTTTTCCGGCCGACGTTCGCGTGTGAACCGTTACCTCGAAGGCCATCGCGCCCCCTGAGCTGGGGTGACTCAGCAGGCCAGAAAGGTCAGCAGACTCAGAACGTGAGCTTCCAGCTGTTGATGTAGCCGGTGTCGGCGCTGTAGACGTCCTGGACCTTGAGCTGCCAGGTCCCGTTGACGCTGGTCTCGCTGGACGCGTCGACCGTGTAGGTGGCGTCGACGTTGTCGGTGGAGTCCGAGGAACTGCTGCTCTTCAGGCGGTAGGTGGAGCCGTCCGGTGCGACCAGGTCGATGACGAGGTCACCGCGGTAGGTGTGCACGATGTTGACGTACACGGACAGGTCGCTGGGCGCGCTGCCGGTGATGCCGCTGACGGTGATCGGCGAGTAGACGGCCGATCCGGCGTCCGTGATGGTCACGTCGGTGGTCGACTCGAAGGCGGTGCCGGTGTCGCCACCGTCGTCGTCCTCGCCGCTGGGGGTGACCTGGAGCAGCAGGTTGGGGCTGCCGGTGCCGACGCCGGTGAGGGTGGAACCGGAGGCGGCCGAGGTCAGCGCGGTGGTGACCTGGGCGGGCGTGGCGCCGGGGTTCTCGCCCAGGTAGACGGCCGCCGCGCCGGCGACGTGCGGGGACGCCATCGACGTACCGGAGAGCGAGGCGGTGGCGGTGTTCGACGTGTTGTACGTCGACGTGATGCTGGAGCCCGGCGCGAAGAGGTCCAGTGCGGAGCCGTAGTTGGAGAACGAGGACCGCGCGTCGGCACTCGTGCTGGAGCCCACCGTGATCGCGGACGCGACGCGGGCCGGGGAGTTCGAGGACGCGGTGGTGTTGTCGTTGCCGGCGGCCACGGCGTAAGTGACGCCCGAGGCGATGGAGTTGGCGACGGCCTCGTCCAGTACGGCGTCCGCGCTGCCGCCGAGCGACATGTTGGCGACGGCCGGGCTGACGTGGTTCGCGGTCACCCAGTCGATACCGGCGACGACCTGGTCGGTGGTCCCCGACCCCGAGTCGTCGAGCACGCGCACGGCGACGATCTTGGCGGCCTTGGCGACACCGTACGTGGCACCGGCGACGGTCCCGGCGACATGCGTACCGTGCCCGTTGCCGTCACCCGCGCTGGTGTCGCCGTCGATGGCGTCGTAGCCGTAGGAGGCCCGTCCGCCGAAGTCGGTGTGGGTGATCCGTACACCGGTGTCGATGACGTAGGCGGTCACGCCGCTGCCCGCGCCGGCCGGGTAGGTGTAGGCGGAGTCGAGCGGCAGATCGGCCTGGTCGATGCGGTCGAGCCCCCAAGTGGGGCCGGTCTGCGTGTCGTTGATGTGCAGGGTCTTGTTCTGCACGACCTTCGCGACGGCGGGGTCGGCGGCGAGCCGCTCGGCCTCGGCCTCGGTCATCTCGGTCGCGTACCCGTTGAGGGCCGACGTGTAGGTCCGCTCGACCTCGGCACCGTAGCGGGTGGCGAGCGCCCTGCCCTTGCTGGAGGCGGCCCGGAAACCGGCGCTGTCCTTGAGGGTGACGATGTAGCTGTCCTTGATGGCGCCTTCGGCGTCGGCGCCCTGGATCACCCCGACGGGCGGGGTGGCCGCGGCGGCGGGCGAGACGGCGGCGCCACCGAGAGCGAACGCGGAGGCGACGGCGGCGAGCGCGGCGAGCCTGCCGCGTCTGGGGCGCCCGGCGGTGGACATGCGTGTGGGGGAGTGCGGTACGGACACGGGGTGGTTCCCCTCTTGTTCGAGGTGCACGAGTGGTACGGGGACGTGTGGGGGGTGAGGGGGGTGGCGTCTCCGTGGGCACACCGTGACGGAATTGAAGGGATCACGTCAATGAGGGGAATCCCTACGTCCGGGTAATGGGCGGTGCGAGAGGTGGGGCGATGGGCAGATGTGACCCCAACTGGGCTTGTTCACAGGCTTGTTGGTGGTGCGGCGGCATGGTCGCCACCCTGGCCGCGCAGGCCGAGGACGCCCTCGACCGCGCGGGAAGACGCTGACGAAAACGACCTCATTCACTCCGCAGGTAGGCTCCCGCGCGCGCTGCGGCTGCGGCGGCCTGGTCGGCGGCGGCTTCGCCGAGGCGGTCGCCGGTGGTCAGCAGGCGGTAGTAGAGGGGGGGCGGAGACGGCGCGGATGAGCAGCTGGAGCGGGCAAGGTGCGCCACGTGCCGAGGGCGGCTGCTACGGCTCAGGTCGCCCTCGGCAGGTGTTCTTGCGGCTCAGTCCTCGCCCACGCCCACGCCCACACGACGCGGGTGGCCGCCGGGCGCCGGGTCGTCATGTCCGGCTGATGTCCGGCTGTCGGTGGTCAGAAGCCGCAGTAGGCCATGCTGCCGAAGTCACTGAGAACGTCGGTCCGCAGCCAGCCTTGTACGCCGGTGCGGGTATTCCGAGCGTATGTCCAGGCCATCGTGGTGCCCTGTGAATCCTGCGCGCCCCAGGTGTAGCAGTGGTAGTCCAGCGCGTCTCCGGAGTAGGCCAGCCCGTTGCTGGAACACCCGGTGCTGGAGCCGGAACGCATGTGGGCACCGTTCGCCGTGCCACGCCACGCGCCGCCGTCCCGGTCGGGTGCGGTTCTCCCGCAGCCCGCGTACGCCTGAGCGCCACTCGCGGTTGCCACTGGAGTGATCACAGCCGCCGCCAGGGTGAGAGCTGCTGCAAGTGCGCGGTATTTGGAGAGTTCGGCCCTCATCGATGCACGTACCTTTCGGATGGGATTACCGTTTTTCCTGCCGTGCGGCAGCAAATGCTGGTGAGAAAGGGTCCGTAGTCGGTCGACTACCGTGCTTCAGTGCGGAAGGCGCGGCTGAAGGAAGCGGGACGGCCGGATCCCCGGCACTGCCCGAGCAGGCCGCACCCGCGGTTCGGCCTAGCAGTAGTTCGTGTTGTTGAAGCTCGCGAAAGCGGACCTTGTCCGCGCTCCGGCGACCCCGTCGACGCTGACGTCCAGCCAGTTCTGCAGCGCCTTGATCGTTGAGGTCCCGACGACGCCGTCCACGACGAGTCTGCCGTCGACGTATTCGCCGTAGTAGTTGAAGAAATTCTGGGCCGCCTTCCAGCTGCTGGTGCCCAGCTGTCCGTCGATCGTGCCGGGGTTGAAGCCCCATCCACGCAGCCAGCACTGCCAGTGCTTGGCCTGGGTCGTGTTCAGGCCGAGGTTGTTCACCGCGAGGACGGAGACGCCCTGGGCTCTGGCCGCAGGCTTGGCAGTCGGCTGGGACGCCGCGAAGCCGGCACTCGCGCCGGCCAGGCTCCCCGCGGCGATCCCGATGACGGCAGCAACGCTTACAACGGTCCTCGTCGGAGAAACTCGCACTGTTTTCTCTTTCCTGTTGGTTTTTGTCAGGGTGGTGGGTGTGGTGCGGATCAGGCGGATCGCAGGACGCGCCAGGTCTGCGGGCCGACGATGCCGTCGACGCTGATGGGACTCACGTCGCGGTTCCAGTCGGCCTGCAGGCTCCGCACCGCGCTCTTGGTGGCGGCGCCGTAGTCACCGTCCACGGCCAGGTCCGGCCCGTTGTACGAGACGTGGCTGTTCACCAGGCACTGGATCTCACGGACGCTGTTGCCGGCGTCGCCCTGCTGGACCACCGTGTTCCAGGCCCAGCTGTAGCCCGCGGTGAAGCCGGAGTACCCGCCACTGGTCTTCCAGCGGAGGGAACAGGCTGCGGCGGCGGAGACGGAAGGCTGTGCGGCCCAGGCCGCGGTCGGAGCGGCGGCGGCGGAAGGCTGTGCGGCCCAGGCCGCGGTCGGAGCGCCGGCCAGCAGCGCGGCCACGGCGGTGGTGGTCGCCGCGAGCATACGGATGCGCATGGGTGGTTCCCCCTGTCGGTCATGCTGTCGGTCGTGGTTGTGCGGTCGTGATCGCGGTCTCCCGCAATCAGGGGGAGCCTTCCAGGAGCGGGGCATGAGGGCGTTCACCGCTGGGTTGACTTTCCGGGTAAACCACGGCGGTAGTTCCCAGCGCTCTCAACCCCACGTGGTAGGCCCACGGTGGGGCTCCGGAACTCAGCCGCTGTCGTCTACGGACGTCGGGGAGGTCACGAGCAACTCGTCCGGGCCCCAGGTGACCAGTTGCACGGGATGGCCGCCCTCGCTGAGCACCGAACCGAGACCGCCCGAACCGGACGCCCGGCGACTGCGCCGAAGCCCTGCCCCCACCCGCCCACTACCCTGGAAGGTCGACCCACCCCCATCTCAGGAGCGAAATGGCCGTCAACCTCGTCAATGTCGAGAACGTCAGCAAGGTGTACGGGACCCGTGCCCTGCTCGACGGGATCTCGCTCGGGGTGTCCGAGGGGGACCGGATCGGGGTCGTGGGTCGTAATGGCGACGGCAAGACCACCCTCATCCGGATGCTCGCCAAGCTGGAGGAGGCCGACACCGGGCGCGTCACCCACTCCGGCGGCCTGCGTCTCGGCGTACTCACCCAGCACGACTCCCTGGACCCCGCCGCCACCGTCCGCCACGAGGTCATCCGGGACATGGCGGACCACGAGTGGGCCGGGAACTCCAAGATCAGGGACGTACTCACCGGGCTCTTCGGCGGACTCGACCTGCCCGGGTTCCCGCAGGGCCTCGACACCGTCATCGGGCCCCTCTCCGGTGGCGAGCGGCGCCGGATCGCGCTCGCCAAGCTGCTCATCGACGAGCCCGACCTGATCGTTCTCGACGAGCCCACCAACCACCTCGACGTCGAGGGCATCTCCTGGCTCGCCCGGCATCTGCGCGAGCGCCGCTCCGCGCTCGTCTGCGTCACCCACGACCGGTGGTTCCTCGACCAGGTCTGCACCCGCATGTGGGACGTGCAGAAGGGCGATGTGTACGAGTACGAGGGCGGCTACACCGACTACGTCTTCGCCCGCGCCGAACGCGAGCGCATCGCCGCCACCGAAGAGGTCAAGCGGCAGAACCTCGTCCGCAAGGAGCTGGCCTGGCTGCGGCGCGGGGCGCCCGCCCGGACGTCCAAGCCGCGCTTCCGCGTCGAGGCCGCCAACGAGCTGATCGCCGACGTACCGCCGCCCCGGGACACCAGCGAGCTGATGAAGTTCGCCTCGACCCGCCTCGGCAAGACCGTGTTCGACCTTGACGACGTGACCGTGCAGGCCGGGCCGAAGGTGCTCCTCAAGCACCTCACCTGGCAGCTCGGCCCCGGTGACCGCATCGGGCTCGTCGGGGTCAACGGTGCCGGCAAGACCTCCCTCCTGCGTGCCATGGCCGAGGCCGCCCGCAGCGGGGGCGAGACGCAGCCCGCCGCCGGGCGGGTCGCGGTCGGCAAGACCGTCAAGCTCGCCTATCTCTCCCAGGAGGTCGGCGAGCTCGACCCGAACCTGCGGGTGCTGGAGGCCGTGCAGCAGATCCGGGACCGGGTCGACCTCGGCAAGGGGCGCGAGCTGACCGCCGGGCAGCTGTGCGAGACGTTCGGGTTCGGGAAGGAGAAGCAGTGGACCCCGGTCGGGGACCTCAGCGGTGGTGAGCGGCGGCGCCTGCAGATCCTGCGTCTGCTCATGGACGAGCCCAACGTCCTCTTCCTCGACGAGCCCACCAACGACCTCGACATCGAGACCCTCACCCAGCTCGAAGACCTCCTGGACGGCTGGCCGGGCTCCATGGTGGTCATCTCCCACGACCGGTTCTTCATCGAGCGGACCACCGACCGCGTCTTCGCCCTCCTCGGCGACGCCGCCCTCCGGATGCTGCCGCGCGGCATCGACGAGTACCTGGAGCGGCGCAGGCGGATGGAGGAGGTGGCCGCAGCCGCCGTACCGGTTCCCGCCGCCAAGGCCGTCGCCGAGAAGAGCGCCGCCGACACCCGCGCGGCCAAGAAGGAACTCCAGAAGATCGAGCGGCAGTTGGACAAGATGTCCGAGCGGGTGAGCAAGCTGCACACCCAGATCGCCGACAACGCCACCGACTTCGAGAAGGTCGCCAAGCTCGACGCCGAACTGCGCGAACTCTCCGGCGAGCGCGATGACTTGGAGCTGCGGTGGCTGGAACTCGCGGACGAGGCATAGCCGCCGTACGGGCGGACGCGCGGGAACCGTGAAACTCGCAGACAGGGTGTGAAGGGCGCGTGAACGCGCATAACGGGGGTATCACGGGCGGGTTCGCCCTTGGGAACAGAGGTGTCCAGGGGCGGATACAGTCCGGTGAGGGGTAGCCGCGGAGTGGTAGAAAGAGCCCTCTGAGAACTCCCCGAGTACCTCCCGCGTGCGTCCGCGCACCGATCGCGTACCTCGGGGCGTGGCTAAAAATCAGCTGAAGGGGGAACGTGCTGATGACCCAGCCGCCCAGCCAACAACCGCCCCAGGGACCGCCCCAGGGCGGCTTCGGCCCACCGCCGGAGACTCCGCAGCCAGAGGCGCCAGGGGCGCAGGGATCGCCGTACGGGGCCCCGCCGCCCCTGCCGCCGGCCCCGCCCACGCCCCAGCCGGGGTACGGCTATCCGCAGCAGCCCGGCCCGTACGCCCAACCGGGCCCGTACGGCGCCCAGCCCGGCCCCTACCCCCAGCAGCCCCCGGCGTACGGGGCGCCCACCCCCGGCTACGGCTACCCGGGCCAGCAGCCCCCGCAGTTCCCCGGCGCCCCCGTACCCCCGCCGCCGCCTTCCCGTAACCCCTTCAAGGGGCGGCCCGCGCTGATGCTCGGGGCGGCCGTCGCCGCGCTGCTCGTCATCGGGGGCACGGTGTACGCCGTCACCAGCGGCGGGGGCGACGACGACAAGCCCGCGGCCGGCGGCACGCAGACCGGTCCCGATCTCTCCGCGCCCCCCTCCAGCACCGGCGACGCCGGTGAGGGCGGCGACGACGCTGGCGGCGGCGCTGCCGGCGCCGACCCCGACAACCTCAACGAGGGGCGCCAGGCCGGCGAGGCGAAGGTGCTCTGGTCCAAGGACGCCCCGGACGCGCCCGCCTCCGGTGCCGAGGCCAACGGCATGTGGATCACCGACAAGGTGGCCGTGAAGGCGGCGTACAAGGAGGTCTTCGCGTTCCGGGTCGGGGACGGGAACACCGCCTGGGGGCCGGTCGCCTTCCCGCAGAAGATCTGTGCCGTCACTCCGCAGAAGTCGGCCGACGACAAGATCGTGATCGCCTACATGAGCGGCGCCAGTGATCGCGCCAAGTGCAACAAGCTCCAGGTGCTCGACGTGAACACCGGGGCGAAGGGCTGGAGCGGCGAGGTCGCCGACGGGGCGCTGTTCGACAGCGCGCTCAGCGTCGAGCTGACGCTCACCGGGACGACCCTGATGGTCGGGCGCTCGCAGTCCGGCACGGCGTACGACCTGAAGACCGGCGCCAAGCTGTTCGACAAGGTGAGGTACGGGGCCGCCTGCTTCCCCGCCGCCTTCGCCGGCGGCGCCCGGCTGATCGTCGTGTCGTCCTGCGGGGCGTCCACCTCCACGGAGCACGACGAGGTGCAGGAGCTGGACCCGAAGACCGGTGCGGCCAAGTGGACCCGGCCGATCCCCAAGGGCTGGACGGTCGGGCGCGCGTACTCCGTCGACCCTGTCGTCCTCTACCTCACCAACAAGGACAAGAAGTCGTGGAACATCTCCACGCTCAAGGCCGACGGCAGCTTCCGTTCCGAGGTCTCCGTCGACGAGTCCTTCGCACCCGTGTGCGGCTGGGCGATCCTCGAACGTGACCTCCAGGGCTGCCAGGGCGTCACCACCGACGCCGAGACCCTCTATCTGCCGACCAAGGCGACCACCGGCGCCAACGAGATCGTCGCGATCAACCTGGCCACCGGCAAGGAGAAGTGGCGCGCCAAGTCACCGGCCGACGAGTCGATGATGCCGCTGAAGGTCGAGGGCGCCCAGCTCATCGCCTATGTGGAGCCGTCGTACGACGCCGGCGGCCAGGTCGTGTCGATCCCCGTCACCGGCAGCGGCCACACCCCGACGACGCTCCTGAAGAACCCGGCGGCAGCGGCCGACGTCGAGAACGGCTTCTACTCCAGGGCGTACGACTGGGTCGACGGCCGCTTCTATCTCTCCACCACCCGACTGAGCGGCAGGGACGAGCTGAAGGAGAAGCTGATGCTCGCCTACGGCAAGTGAGGCGCCCTCTCCTTCTTCGTCTCCCCGTCCCCTCCTCCGCTCCCGAGGTACCCACGTCATGACCCAGCCGCCGCCCCCGCCCAACCAGCCCCCTCAGCCTCCCCCGGGCTACGGCTATCCCCAGGCCGGCCCGAACCCGTACGCGCAGCAGCCCCAGCCGCCGCAGGGTCCTCCCGGTTACGGCTGTCCGCAGCAGCCGCAGCCCGCCTACCCGACTCAACCTCCCACGCCCACAAGGAAGTTGAACGCACAGGCGGTCATCATCGTGTCGGCCGTCGCCGCGATCGCGCTGATCATCGGCGGCGGTGTCTGGTACTCCTCCTCCAAGGACGGCCGGAGCGACGCCAAGAACACGGGCTCCGGCACGACCGGCGGCACCACCGAGGGAACCACCGGGGGATCCGGCGGCAGCGGCGGTACGGACAAGGCGCCCGCGAACACCGCCTCCAAGGTCCTCTTCCAGCTCCCCGAGCCCGCCGTCGGCGCCGACGAGAACAGCGTCACCGTCGTCGGGTCCTGGCTCACCGACACGGTGTACGCCAAGAGCGGCCGGGCCGAGATCGTCGGATACGACCCCGTGAAGGGCACCAAGCTCTGGACGGTCCCGCTGCCCGGCCCGGTGTGCGCGGCGAGCCGTCACACCACCGCGGACGACAAGACCGCCATCCTGTACGAGCCCGCCAATCCGACCAAGGACAAGCCCTACAACGGCTGTAGCCAGGTCGCGGCGATCGACCTCGTCGCGGGCAAGAAGCTGTGGACCCGCACGGTCAAGTCCGGCGACCAGGCGATCAACCTGGACAACGTGACGGTCAGCGCGAACACGGTCGCCGTCGGCAGCACCAGCGGTGGCGCCGCATTCGACATCACCGGCAAGTCCCTGTGGGCCCCGAAGCCCACCGACTCCTGCTACGACGCGGGCTACGGCGGCGGCGAGAAGCTGGTCGCGGTCCGCAAGTGCGGTGCGTACGACGCGCGGCAGCTGAACATCCAGACCATCGACCCGGTCTCCGGCAAGGTGCTCTCCGAGTACGCGATGGCCAAGGGCATCGAGTACGCCAGCATCGTGTCGACGAACCCGCTCGTCGTGGCCGCCGACATCAACCGCTCCGCGGGCGACGGCAGCGGCATCTCCGACTTCTTCTCCATCGACAACAAGACGGGCCAGCTGCGTACGAAGATCTCGGCGCCCGGCGACAGGTACGCCGCCACCTGCAAGGGCGTCACCAAGATCGAGTACTGCACCCAGCTGGCCGTCGGCAACGACCGGCTGTACCTCCCGACGGAGGAGCACGACGGCACCGGCGAGTACAGCAGGACCAACGAGATCGTGGCCTTCGACCTCGCCACCGGCAGGCAGGACGGCGGGCGGGCCGACGCGGGCGAGGGCTACACGATCGCGCCGCTGACCATGGACGACGGCAACGTGATCGCGTACAAGAGCCCGCCCTACGACAAGGGCGGGCAGATCGTCAGCATCGACGGAGGCTCCTTCGAGCAGACGAAGCTGATGGAGAACCCGGCGACGAAGTCGGTGCGCCAGGTCGAGTCCAGCATGCGGCCCGAGTACGCCGAGCTCATCTACGCCGACGGACGCCTCTACATGTCCCAGGTCTACGCCCGCAAGCCCTCCACCACGGGGGAGACCAGGTACCTGGCGATCGCGTACGGCACGAAGTGAACACGATCGACTGATCGCCGACCGCCGCGTTGACGGCCCCGTCCCTGCTCAGGGGCGGGGCCGTGCACGTACTACTCATCACCCTCGAATGAGAGGATTTTCCGCGATCCGGGGCACTTCTCTCCGGTAGGGGAAGCGCAACGTCGAACAAGCGTGTAGCTTCCGGGGTCATGAGAAGCGGGGGGAGCCGGGGGGCTCCCGTCCGTGGGGACCAATGGACATCCAGAAGGGACAACCATTGGGGGGACTGGGGGGTGGCTCGATGGGAGTGCGGCTGATGGTGGTCGACGACCACCGACTGCTCGCCGAGGCGCTCGCCTCGGCGTTGAAGCTGCGCGGACACCGCGTGCTCGCCGCGGCGGCGCCCGCCGCGGGCGCGGCGGAACTGGTGATCACGCGCGCGCCGGAGGTGTGCCTGCTGGGCACGGCGACCCCGGCCGAGCCGGGCATGTTCGACCCGGTCGTGCGGATCAAGCGCGAGCGCCCGCAGGTGGCGGTCGTGGTGCTGGGCCCGGTGCCCAACCCGCGCGGAATCGCCGCCGCCTTCGCCGCGGGAGCTTCCGGGTACGTACGTCACGACGAGCGCATAGAAGGCGTCGAGCGCGCCATCATGAAGGCCAGGGCGGGCGAGGCCGCGGTCGCTCCGCAGCTGCTCCAGGGCGCGTTCAGCGAACTGCTCAACCCCGCCGCCCAGCCCGACGACGAGGGCCAGCGCCTCCTCCAGATGCTCACCCCGAGGGAGGTCGAGGTCCTGGTCCGGGTCGCCGACGGCGAGGACACCCGCCTGATCGCGGCCGGCATGGGGATCGCGCCCAGTACGGCCCGTACGCATGTGCAGCGGGTGCTGATGAAGCTGGGGGTCGGGTCGAGGCTGGAGGCGGCGGCGCTGGCGGCCCGTACGGGACTGCTGGACCGGGCGGGTCCGGTGCATCCGCACTCACCGCCCTCGCCGCTCGCACCTCCCGGACCGGACTTCTGACGACGGCGTACATCCTCACGTTTCGGACCGCGGAGCCGGAGTTCCCGTGAACTCCGGCTCCGCGGACGTTCTACGGCTCGCCTGGGTGTACCGATGGTTGTGGATTTATGATTTGATGTGTTCGGTTCTGTTTGAAGCTTGGCTTCGCTTGTCTTGGCATGACGTGGCTTGTAATGGCTGGTTTGGGTACGGATGGAGAGTCCGGCGTGAAGAAGACCTCGACGAGGCTCGCCGACGGTCGTGAGCTCATCTACTACGACCTGCGCGACGACACAGTGCGCGACGCGGTGGACCGGCGCCCCCTGGAGCGCACGGTCACCACGTCGCAGGTACGCCGGGACCCGCTGCTCGGCGACGAGGTGGCGATCGCCTCCCACCGCCAGGGCCGCATCTACCACCCCCCGGCCGACGAGTGCCCCCTCTGCCCGACCGAGGGCGACCGGCTGAGCGAGATCCCGGACTCGTCGTACGACGTGGTCGTCTTCGAGAACCGCTTCCCCTCCCTGGCCGGCGACTCGGGGCGCTGCGAGGTCGTCTGCTTCACCTCCGACCACAACTCGTCCTTCGCCGACCTCACCGAGGAGCAGACGCGCCTGGTCCTGGAGGCGTGGACCGACCGGACGTCGGAGCTGTCGCACCTGCCCGCCGTCCAGCAGGTGTTCTGCTTCGAGAACCGCGGCGCCGAGATCGGTGTCACCCTCGGTCACCCGCACGGCCAGATCTACGCGTACCCCTTCACCACGCCCCGCACGGCCCTGATGCTCCGCTCGGTGGCCGCGCACAAGGAGGCGACGGGCGGCGAGAACCTCTTCGACGCGATCATGGAGAAGGAACTGGCGGGCGAGCGCCTCGTGCTGGCGACCGACCACTGGGTGGCCTTCGTGCCGTACGCCGCCCACTGGCCGTACGAGGTGCACCTCTACCCGCGCCGCCGGGTGCCGGACCTGCTGGCGCTCGACGAGGAGGCCCGCACAGAATTCTCCCAGGTGTACCTGGAACTCTTGAGGCGCTTCGACCGGATCTTCGGTGAAGGAGAGCCGCCGACGCCGTACATCGCGGCCTGGCACCAGGCGCCGTTCGGCACGCTGGACGAGTTCGAGGGCGTCAACCGCGACGACTTCGGACTCCACCTGGAGCTTTTCACCATTCGCCGTACTTCCGGCAAGCTGAAGTTCCTCGCGGGCTCCGAGTCGGGGATGAGCGTGTTCATCAACGACATCCAGCCGGAATCCGCGGCCCAGCGACTGCGAGAGGTAGCGAGTTCATGAGCGGTAAGTACCTGGTCACCGGTGGTGCGGGCTATGTCGGCGGGGTGGTCGCCCAGCACCTGCTGGAGGCCGGCCACGAGGTCGTCGTCCTCGACAACCTCTCGACGGGCTTCCGGGAGGGCGTCCCGGCAGGTGCCACGTTCGTGGAGGGCGACATCAAGGACGCCGCCAAGTGGCTCGACTCCTCGTTCGATGGCGTCCTCCACTTCGCGGCCTCCTCCCAGGTCGGCGAGTCGGTCGTCAAGCCCGAGAAGTACTGGGACAACAACGTCGGCGGCTCGATGGCGCTGCTCACGGCGATGCGCGAGGCCGGCGTACGCAAGCTGGTCTTCTCCTCGACCGCCGCGACGTACGGCGAGCCGGAGACGACCCCGATCGTCGAAACGGCCCGCACGTCCCCGACGAACCCCTACGGCGCCTCGAAGCTGGCCGTCGACCACATGATCACCAGCGAGGCGACGGCCCACGGCCTCGCCGCCGTGTCGCTGCGCTACTTCAACGTGGCCGGCGCGTACGCCACCCAGGGCGAGCGCCACGACCCCGAGTCCCACCTGATCCCCCTGGTCCTCCAGGTCGCCCAGGGCAAGCGGGACGCGATCTCGGTCTACGGCGAGGACTACCCGACCCCGGACGGCACCTGCGTACGGGACTACATCCACGTCGCCGACCTGGCCGACGCCCACCTGCTGGCCCTCGCGTCCGCGACGGCGGGCGAACACCTGATCTGCAACCTCGGCAACGGCGAGGGCTTCTCGGTCCGCGAGGTCGTCGAGACGGTGCGCCGGGTCACCGGGCACCCGATCCCGGAGGTCGTGGCCCCGCGCAGGGGTGGCGACCCGGCGGTCCTGGTCGCCTCCGCCGACCGCGCCCGCACCCGCCTCGGCTGGAACCCGACCCGGTCCGACCTTGCCGGAATCGTCGCGGACGCGTGGGAGTTCGCGCAGCGGCACAGCAAGTAGCAGGTAGCAAGGCCTGCCAGGCCTGGCACGTACGACAGGAAAGGTCAGAGGTAGAGGGCATGACGACTGCGGATGTCGCCGAGGTTTTCGAGGGGCTGTACGGGACGGCACCGGAGGGAGTGTGGGCGGCGCCGGGCCGGGTCAACCTGATCGGCCATGCCCTTCGCCCTCCCGCACACGGCGGTGGCAGCGGTCTCCCGCCGCACGGACGGCGTCGTACGCCTGCACTCGTCGGACGTGGAGGGCGGGGTCGTGGAGCTGCGGGTCGACGCCCTGCTGCCCGAGTCGGACAAGAACTGGACGGCGTACCCGGCGGGCGTGATCTGGGCGCTGCGGGACGCGGGCCACGCGTCGGTATCGGCCGGCGCGGACATCCACCTGACCTCGACGGTACCGACGGGCGCGGGCCTCTCGTCGTCGGCGGCATTGGAGGTCGTGGTCGCCCTTGCCCTGAACGACCTGTACGAACTCGGCCTGGAACGCTGGCAGTTGGCCCGCCTGTGCCAGCGCGCGGAGAACGTGTACGTCGGCGCCCCGACCGGCATCATGGACCAGACGGCGTCGGCATGCTGCACCGCGGGCCACGCGCTCTTCCTCGACACCCGGGACCTCTCCCAGGACCAGATCCCCTTCGACCTGGCGGCCGAGGGCATGCGCCTCCTCGTCGTCGACACCCAGGTCAAGCACTCCCACAGCGAGGGCGAGTACGGCAAGCGCCGGGCGGGCTGCGAACGGGGCGCGGAACTCCTGGAAGTGACCGCGCTGCGGGACGTGGCGTACGAGGACCTGGACGCGGCGCTGACCCGCCTGGCCGACGCGGGCGCCGACGAGGAGGTGCGGCGCCTGGTACGGCACGTGGTGACGGAGGACCACCGCGTCGAGAGGGTGGTGCGGTTGCTGAAGTCCGGCGGCGACACCCGCGCCATCGGCCCGATCCTGACGGAGGGCCACGCCTCCCTCCGCGACGACTTCCGGGTCTCGTGCCCGGAACTCGACCTGGTGGTCGAGGCCGCGGTCGACTCCGGCGCCCTGGGCGCCCGCATGACGGGCGGCGGCTTCGGCGGCTCGGCGATCGTCCTGGTCGAGGCGGAGGACGCGGACCGGGTCGGCAAGGCCGTGGAGGAGGCCTTCGGCGCGGCCGGGTTCACCGCGCCCCGGGTGTTCGCGGCGGTGCCTTCGGCGGGGGCGCGCAGGGTGAAGTGACCGGTTGAAGCGGCCGGTCGACGTAACTGGTCAGCGCGTGGGAGGCGCGAACTCCGGCTGGTCGAGCAGGCGCAGCCAGCTTCCGTCGGGCCGGCGGCGGACGACCTGGGCCCGGGCGCCGGTCCCGTCCTTCGGCGGGGTCGAGGTGAGGGCGATGTCCCCGCTGACCAGCGTCGGCAGCGGCTGCTCCGGTTCGAAGCGGGGACGGTCGGCCAGCACCTTCTCCCACAGCGCGCGGATCGCCTCCCGGCCCACCGTCCGCTCGCCGGGCGGATACGCCAGCACCGCGTCCTCCTCGTAGAGCGCGGCGACCCCGGCCGCGTCACCCGCGTTGGACCGTTCGACGAACAAGCGGGTGATGTCCTCGGGCCGCATGGCCTTCTCGTACTCCGGCACGGTTGCCTCCTGACGGTTCGTGGGGCTGCGGTCTGCTTCCCAGCCTGGTCATCCGGCCGTCAGAAGTCCAACAGATGGTTCTTCTGGAAACTAGAATCGGCAGTCATGGAACTGAGGCAGTTGGAGTACTTCGTCGCCGTCGCCGAAGAGCGGAACTTCACCAGGGCCGCCGAGCGGGTACACATCAGCCAGTCCGGTGTCAGCGCCCAGATCCGCCGACTGGAACATGAACTCGGCGCCGAGCTGTTCGACCGGTCGACGCGCACCGCCACCCTCACCGTCGCGGGAAAGGCCGCGCTCGGACCCGCCCGCGCCGCGCTCGCCGCAGCCGAGGCGGTCGGCCAGGCGGTGGGTGAGGTGACCGACCTGATCCGTGGCCGGCTCACCGTCGGAATGGTCATCGGGTGCACGGTCACACCGCTCTTCGACGCTCTCGCCGCGTTTCACCGGGCCCATCCCGGTGTGGAGATCTCCCTGCTGGAGGACAACTCCGACCGGCTCGTCGAGGGGGTGCGCACCGGCGCCGTCGACCTGGCTCTCATCGGTACCGCGACCGCCACCCCCGACGGGCTCGACGCACTGACGATCATCAGCGAGCGGCTCGTCGTGGCGGTTCCGGCCGGGCACCCCCTGGCGGAACAGCGACGGGTCTCTCTCCGCGACCTGACCGCCCACCCGATCGTCTGTATGCCACCCGGGACCGGCCTGCGCGCGGTGTTCGACCGTGCCTGCGCAGCACAGGACATCCACCCGGCCATCGCGTTGCAGGCCAGCTCCGCGGAGGCCATCGCCGACCTCGCCGCCCGCGGGCTCGGCGTCGCCGTCCTCAGCGAGTCGATGGCCGCGGGCCACCGCGACCGCCTCACCGCCCGCACCATCGACGACGTCGAGACACCGGCCCTGCTCGCCCTGACCTGGAGAGGAACGCCCGGCCCCGCCCTGCGCGAGCTGCTCGTGCACAGCAGCCGGGCGTTCGGCTGACCCCCGCCCTCCCTGGCCCCTACAGGGCTCCGCCCCTACAGGTACCCCCACGTCCGGCACATCTCCCGCAGCACCTCGGGTATCTCCGCGGGTGCCGGAGCCGGCCGCCCCGGCTGGACCCTTCCCGAGCGGATCTTGTCGTTCCAGTCGCCGAAGCCGCCGCCCAGGACCGCGCCCTCCAGGCTGACGCCGTACTCCAGCATGCCGGGCTGCCAGTCCAGCTCCAGGAAGTCGCAGAGGGCGCGGAGCTCGGTGGCGGGGTCGGCGGTGAGGTTCTCGTACGTGAGGATGTGGCCGCCGAGTTTCGCGTGGGCCTCCTCCATCGCCTCCATGTACTGGAGGACCCTGGTCGCCGCCTCCTCGCGGGTGCGGTCGGGGACCGCCTCGTGCCAGGAGCGGGACACCGCGGCCGGGTGGCGGCGCAGGAAGACGAACCGGGCGTCGGGCCAGGTCTCGGCGATGCGCTGCCACTGGAAGGTGTTGCCCGGCGTCTTCTCCACGATGAACGGCTTGCCCGACTTGACCAGTTCCCGGTGCAGGGCGCGGTCCCAGAGCAGGCCCTCCAGGTCCTCGTAGCCGAGGCCGAGTGCCTCGAAGGAGCGCTCCGTGGGGCTGCCCGACGTGAAGTAGACCTCCAGGCCGGTCAGATGCAGCTCGTGCGAGGCGTGCAGCTCGGAGTGGGCGCCCAGCATCATGCGGAGCAGCGTCGAGCCCGAGCGCACGGGGGCCAGCACGAAGACCGGGCGGTCCAGGAGACGGTCCACCTCCGGGTCCACGGGATGCCGGGGCGCGGCCGGCAGCCGGGCCGGCCGCGGCGAACGCGGCTTCGGTACGGCGCCGAGGGTCCCGGGCTCGACGGTCGCGGCGGCCTTCGGCGCGGGGACCCGGCGGATCTGGTAGCCGGTCGTCTCGCCAAGCTTGGAGTTCAGCTTCCGCAGGATGCTCATGGGGCGGCACGTTAGAGCTCTTACCTGAGGCTTGCCTTTGTCTTGCCTGAGACCGGCGTAAAGGCGGCCCGTGGTGAGCGCCTCAGGGAGCCTTCGGCAGCAATCGCTTCGTCAGCGTGTACTCCGTGACCCCCGGCGGATAGTCCGGGATCACGCACACCACCTCGTACCCCTGCTTCCGGTAGAAGTCCGGTGCCTGGAAGTCCCATGTCTCCAGGCGTGCGTGGGTGCACGCGCGCTCCTCGTGTGCCGTGCGCTCCGCTTCCGCGAGGAGGCGGGAGCCCAGGCCGCCGCCCCGGTGCGGGGTGTCGACCCAGAGGTACGCCACGTGCAGCCAGGTCGTCCAGGTGTGGCCGACCAGCCCGCCGGCCAGGCTTCCTTTCTCGTCCAACGCCCATACGTGGAGTGGGAGTTCGCGCTCGGCGGGGGTGCCCCGCAGGGCGCGCAGGACGGGCGAAGCCGCCGTGTTCGTGTCGCGCAACCGCGACCGGAGCAGGGAGAGCCATTCCTTGTCGACTTCTGTCTCGATACGAAACATGCGGCACACCATAAACGCCCTGGCCAATCAGTTCTGCGAATTACCTTCCGCTCCTGCCTCCCGGCCGTACCCTGATGAACAGCACCGGTGGGGGCCGGTGCTGATCAGGGGGCGAGACAGTCGGGTACGACGCCCGGAGTGGGGGTAGCAGTCATCGCACGGCGACAGTCGTGGGCCGGTGACCGCGACAGCCCCGTCCCAGGCCAGAAACAACAGCCGGGGACTGCTCCGGGCGTCGTGTCCGCACGGGTTGTCCCCCCGACGATTGGGTGTCCCCAGCTCTTGAGGAGCTCGGGGAAGGGGGTTTCAGTGGTTCGCATCCGAGTCCTGGTCGTCGACGACCATCGCATCTTCGCCGAGTCGCTCGCCGCCGCACTGGCCGCGGAGCCCGACGTCGACGTCTCCGCCGCCGGCAGCGGTCCCGCCGCGCTGCGCAGTCTGGAGCGCGCGGTGGCCGAGGGCCGCCGGTTCGACGTCCTGCTCGTCGACTCCGACCTGGGCGGCAACGTGCCCGGGGCGCGTCCGGCGGTGCCCGTGCAGGAGGGCAACGCGGAGGGTCTTGTCGACGGCATCTCGCTGGTCGCGGGCGTCCGTTCGGCGCATCCGCACGTACGGATCGTCGTCCTCGCCGAGAAGGACGACCCCCGCAGGGCCGCGCTCGCTCTACAGGCCGGCGCCTCCGGGTGGGTCGCCAAGGACTGCTCGCTGTCGCGGCTGCTGACCGTCATACGGGGCGTGCTGCGCGACGAGACGCATCTGCCGCCCGCCCTTCTCACCGGTGTGCTGCGCGAGTTGACCGCCGCCCGCAAGCACCGCACCGAGAGTGAGCGACTCGTCGAGTCGCTGACGCCCAGGGAGCGGGAGGTGCTGCGCTGCATGGTCGCCGGGCTGGGCCGGAAAGCCGTCGCCGAACGGCTGTTCCTCTCCCCGCACACCGTGCGCACGCACATGCAGAACGTGCTGGGCAAGCTGGGCGTCCACTCCACCCTCGCCGCCGTCGCACTCGCCCGGCGGGCCGGGGTCGGCCCCGTCGACCTCGGGCACGGTGGGCGGATCACGGTGGAGGAGAGCAGCAGCGCCTGACCGGCGGCAGCGCCTGACCGGCGGCAGCGTCCGACCGGCGGCCTCGCCGGTCGGCGTACGCCGGTGTCAGCCGGGGATGTTGTCGAACGGCGCCGTCAACTGGCGCAGCAGTCCGGCGAGTTCGCCGCGCTGTCCTCGCGACAGCTCTGCCAGGATCGCGCGCTCCTGGTCCAGCAGGCCCGCGAGCGCCTGATCCGCCCTGTCCTGGCCCTCCGCCGTGAGCCGGACCAGTACCCCGCGCCGGTCGCTGGGGTCGGGGAGGCGCTCGACCAGGCCCTTCTTCGTCAGCCGGTCGATACGGTTCGTCATCGTGCCCGAGGTGACCAGGGTCTGGGTGAGGAGCTGCCCGGGGGAGAGCTGATACGGGTTTCCTGCGCGCCTCAGCGCGGTCAGGACGTCGAACTCCCAGGGCTCCAGGGCGTGCTCGGCGAACGCCAGCCTGCGCGCCCGGTCCAGGTGCCGGGCCAGCCTGCTGACCCGGCTGAGTACTTCGAGTGGTTCCACGTCGAGGTCCGGGCGCTCCCGGCGCCACGCAGCGACCAGCCGATCGACCTCGTCCTCCATGGCGATCAGTGTAGTGGTTGTGTCGATGTGAAGTCTCTTGGCGTCAAGTTTCTTGACATCGAGAAACTTTCTCGGTCAGGCTGGACCCACGAACGGCCGCAGACGGCCATGGATGGCCATGGACGGCCACAGGACGGCCGCCGAACAACAGCCGACGCCGGTGACCGCGACCCACGGGAGAGCCCCCACATGCCTGCCACCACCCCCGCCCCCATCTGGGACCCCGCCCAGTACCTCCGCCACGCCGAACACCGCGCCCGCCCCTTCGCCGACCTTCTCGCCCGCGTCCCCGACCTCCCCGGCACCCCGCCGCGCATCGCCGACCTCGGCTGCGGCCCCGGCAACGTCACCGCCGTACTCGCCGACCGCTGGCCCACCGCGCACATCACCGGGTACGACAACTCCGCACCCATGCTGGAACGGGCGGCGCGCCACGCGGGCCCCACGGCGGGCGGCGGACGCCTCGACTTCGCCCACGCGGACGCCTCGGCCTGGACGCCCTCCGGGACGTACGACCTGATCGTCTCCAACGCGGCCCTCCAGTGGGTCGAGGGACATCTCGACGCGTTCCCGGCCTGGTTGGACGCCGTCGCGCCCGGCGGGACCTTCGCCTTCCAGGTGCCGCACAACCTCGACGCGCCCCTGCACACCCTCATGCGCGAACTGGGCACCGGGGCCCGCTGGAAGAACCGCCTCGGCGAGGTGCTCCGCACCGACGACTCCGTCCACGCACCGCTCGTCTACCTCGACCGCCTCGCCCGGCTCGGCTGCGAGACGGACGTGTGGGAGACGACGTACCTCCACGTCCTGCGGGGCGAGGACCCGGTGCTCGACTGGGTCAAGGGGACGGGACTGCGCCCGGTCCTCACCGCCCTGGCGGACGACCCGGAGGCCCGGGACGCGTTCGTCACCGAGTACCGGGACCTGCTGCGCGCGGTGTACCCGGCGGAGGCGTACGGCACGGTGCTGCCCTTCCAGCGGCTGTTCGCCGTGGCCCGGAAGGCGGGCTGAGAGGTGATCGCCGCCGTCGACCATGTGCAGCTGGCCGCGCCGGCCGGCTCGGAGGACGCGCTGCGGGCGTACTACGCCGGCGTCCTCGGCATGACCGAGATCCCGAAACCGCCGACCCTGGCCGCGCGGGGCGGCTGCTGGTTCCGGGCGGGGCCGGTCCAACTGCACCTGGGGATCGAGAAGGACTTCCGGCCGGCGGGAAAGGCCCACCCGGGGCTGAGGGTCACCGGGATCGAGGCGTACGCGGAAAGGCTGGTCGCAGGTGGGGCATCGGCGGCCTGGGACGACGAACTCCCTGGCCACCGACGGTTCTTCTCGTACGACCCGGTGGGCAACCGGCTGGAGTTCCTGGAGGGGATCAGGCCGTGCGGCCCAGGTGGGTGATGAGGATATGGATCGTCTCTTGGTCGATGAAGTAGAGGACCCGGTAGTCGTTGATGCGCAGGCGCCGAATGTCGCGTGACCCATAGGGGACCGACCCTGCCGGGCGAGGATCGGTGGCCAGCTTGTCGATGGTGTCCAGGACCAGGGACAGGCCGCTCGGGTCCTCCTGGAGGAATCGAGCCGCGGCGTCGAGGGCGTGTGGCTCGAAGACGATCTCGTGCGTCACCGGGTTTCGAGCCCCAGCCGCCTGCGTACCTCAGCCATCGGGATGCCGGGCTCAAGCGCTCCCTCAGCCTTGCGTCGCTGGAAGTCGGCCACGGCCAGCGCGTCTTCGAAATCCTCTATCACCTGCGGCGACACCAGTAGGGCCGCCACGTGCCCGTGATCGGTGAGGGCGATGGTCTCGCGGCTGTGTGCCGCACGGCGGACAAGGTCGCCGAGCTGGGAACGGGCCGCGCTGATCGCAATCTGAGTCATGGCCGAATGATGCCACAAGGTGAATCAAGAGGAACGTTCATTCAGCTTTTGCGTCGCCCTATCAGGCGTGGTTTCGCCTCCAGCCCGTCCAGTCCGTGCCACGCCAGGTTCACCAGATGCGCCGCCACCTCGGCCTTCTTCGGGCGCCGCACGTCCAGCCACCACTGTCCGGTGAGCGCGACCATGCCGACCAGGGCCTGGGCGTACAGCGGGGCCAGCTTGGGGTCGAAACCGCGGCGTTTGAACTCGCGGCCCAGGATGTCCTCCACCTGGGTGGCGATGTCCGAGATGAGCGACGCGAAGGAACCCGTCGACTGGGGGATGGGGGAGTCGCGGACCAGGATGCGGAAACCGTCCGTGTACTCCTCGATGTAGTCGAGGAGCGCGAACGCCGCCTGCTCGCACAGCTCACGGGGGTGGCCCGCCGTCAGGGAACTCGTCACCATGTCCAGCAGGCGCCGCATCTCGCGGTCCACCACCACCGCGTACAGGCCCTCCTTGCCGCCGAAGTGCTCGTACACCACCGGCTTGGAGACGCCGGCCTTGGCCGCGATCTCCTCCACCGACGTGGCCTCGAAGCCCTTGTTGGCGAACAGCGTGCGGCCGATCTCCAGCAACTGGGCCCGGCGCTCGGCACCCGTCATCCGGGTGCGGCGGGGGCGCCGCGGTTTCTCATTGCTCGGAGTGTTGCTGGAGTCGGTCACCACGCGTCAATCATGCAGCCTTCGCGGGCTCCGTCCGGCGCCGAGAGCCGTCCTGGTCCGTGTTTCGACGGGAATCGATACGCGAGCGTGACGGCCAGCGCACGTCATAGGCCCATCCGAGCTTCTCGAACCAGCGGATCAGCCGCGCCGAGGAGTCGAGCTGCCCGCGCATCACACCGTGCCGCGCCGACGTCGGGTCCGCGTGGTGCAGGTTGTGCCACGACTCACCGCAGGAAAGCACGGCCAGCCACCACACGTTGCCCGAGCGGTCCCGCGACTTGAACGGGCGCTTGCCCACCGCGTGGCAGATCGAGTTGATCGACCACGTGACGTGATGGAGCAGGCAGACGCGGACCAGGGAGCCCCAGAAGAAGCCCGTGAACGCGCCCCACCAGGACATCGTCACCAGGCCGCCGATCAGAGCCGGCAGCGTCAGCGACAGCATCGCCCACCAGATGAACTGACGGGAGATCGCCCGGATGTCCGGGTCCTTGATCAGGTCGGGCGCGTACTTGTCCTGCGGCGTCTGCTCCTCGTCGAACATCCACTCGATGTGCGCCCACCACAGGCCGCGCATCAGCGCCGGAACCGTCTCCCCGAACCGCCACGGCGAATGCGGGTCGCCCTCCGCGTCGGAGAACTTGTGGTGCTTGCGATGGTCGGCCACCCAGCGCACCAGCGGACCCTCCACCGCCATCGAACCGGCGATCGCCAGCGCGATCCGCAGCGGTCGCCTGGCCTTGAAGGCACCGTGCGTGAAATAGCGGTGGAAGCCGATCGTGATGCCGTGACAGCCCAGGTAGTAGAAGAAGACGAGCAGGCCGAGATCCAGCCAGCTCACCCCCCAGCCCCACGCCAGCGGCACCGCCGCCAGCACGGCCAGGAACGGGACGGTGATGAAGAGGAGAAGCGTGATCTGCTCGATCGAACGCTTCTGTTCGCCACCCAGCGTGGCCAAGGGCAGGGAAGAGTCGTCGGGCTTCTTCCCGGCGTCTTCGATCGCATCGGAAGGTGAGGTGGTCATGCGCATCCCCTGGGGGGTGATGGGTCTAGGTAGATGCCGGGGTACGGAATCCGAGGGCGCCATCGGAATCAGGCTCCCTACGGTTGCGTAACCTACGGCGTCGTAAGTATGTCAGCGCGTTGCCCGGCGGCAAGAGCCCGAAATTCTGCGCGTTCCTCTCGACACCTATCCTTGAGTCGGTCGGACAGCGCGGTCCGCTCTCTTTTCTTCCCGGATGCCCCGCCCCCATGCCGCCCGGCACCCGGTTCCGGGGCGGTTCGGCCGCCCGGACACCGGCCGGGTACCCACCCGCCGAGCCTCCACACTGCAAGGAGCCGCACCTGTGAGCAGTGCCGACGACCATGGCCAGGCCACCACGACGACCAGCAGCGAGCTACGCGCCGACATCCGGCGCCTGGGCGACCTGCTCGGAGAGACCCTCGTCCGCCAAGAGGGCCCTGAGCTGCTGGAACTCGTGGAGAAGGTCCGCCACCTGACCCGCGAGGACGGCGAGGCCGCCGCCGAACTGCTGCGCGGCACCGAACTGGAGACCGCCGCCAAGCTCGTCCGCGCCTTCTCCACCTACTTCCACCTCGCCAACGTCACCGAGCAGGTCCACCGAGGCCGCGAACTGCGCGCCAAGCGCGCCGCCGAAGGCGGCCTCCTCGCCCGCACCGCCGACCGCCTCAAGGACGCCGACCCCGACCACCTGCGCGCCACGGTCAGGAACCTCAACGTTCGCCCGGTCTTCACGGCCCACCCCACGGAAGCGGCCAGACGCTCGGTCCTCAACAAGCTGCGCCGCATCGCCGCCCTGCTGGAGACCCCCGTCATCGAGGCGGACCGGCGCCGCTACGACACCCGTCTGGCCGAGAACATCGACCTCGTCTGGCAGACCGACGAACTGCGCGTCGTACGCCCCGAACCCGCCGACGAGGCCCGCAACGCCATCTACTACCTCGACGAACTGCACGCGGGTGCGGTCGGGGACGTGCTCGAAGACCTCACCGCCGAACTCGAACGCGTCGGCGTCAAGCTCCCCGACGACACCCGCCCCCTCACCTTCGGCACCTGGATCGGCGGCGACCGCGACGGCAACCCCAACGTGACCCCCCAGGTCACCTGGGACGTCCTGATCCTCCAGCACGAGCACGGCATCAACGACGCCCTGGAACTGATCGACGAACTGCGCGGCTTCCTCTCCAACTCGATCCGCTACACGGGCGCCACCGAGGAACTCCTGGAGTCCCTCCGCGCCGACATCGAACTCCTGCCCGAGATCAGCCCCCGCTACAAGCGCCTCAACGCCGAGGAGCCCTACCGGCTCAAGGCCACCTGCATCCGCCAGAAGCTCGAGAACACCAAGCAGCGCCTGGCCAGGGACACCCCGCACCAGCCCGGCCGCGACTACCTCGGCACCGGCCAGCTCCTCGCCGACCTCACCCTCATCCAGACCTCCCTGCGCGAACACCGCGGCAGCCTCTTCGCCGACGGCCGCCTGGACCGCACCATCCGCACCCTCGCCGCCTTCGGCCTCCAGCTCGCCACCATGGACGTACGCGAACACGCCGACGCCCACCACCACACCCTCGGCCAGCTCTTCGACCGCCTCGGCGAGGAGTCCTGGCGGTACGAGGACATGCCCCGCGAGTACCGCAACAAGCTCCTCGCGAAGGAACTGCGGTCAAGGAGGCCGCTGGCCCCCACCCCGGCCCCGCTCGACGCGGCCGGCACCAAGACGCTCGGCGTGTTCGAAACCGTCAAGAAGGCCCTCGCCGTCTTCGGCCCCGAGGTCATCGAGTCGTACATCATCTCCATGTGCCAGGGCTCCGACGACGTCTTCGCCGCCGCCGTACTCGCCCGCGAAGCCGGACTCGTCGACCTGCACGCCGGCTGGGCCAAGATCGGCATCGTGCCGCTCCTGGAGACCACCGACGAGCTCAAGGCCGCCGACACCATCCTGGAGGACATGCTCTCCGACCCGTCCTACCGGCGCCTCGTCGCGCTCAGGGGCGACGTCCAGGAGGTCATGCTCGGCTACTCGGACTCCTCCAAGTTCGGCGGCATCACCACCAGCCAGTGGGAGATCCACCGCGCCCAGCGCCGCCTGCGCGACGTGGCCCACCGCTACGGCGTCCGGCTCCGCCTCTTCCACGGCCGCGGCGGCACCGTCGGCCGCGGCGGCGGCCCCTCCCACGACGCGATCCTCGCCCAGCCCTGGGGCACCCTGGAGGGCGAGATCAAGGTCACCGAACAGGGCGAGGTGATCTCCGACAAGTACCTCGTCCCCTCACTCGCCCGCGAGAACCTCGAACTGACGGTCGCCGCCACCCTCCAGGCCTCCGCCCTGCACACCTCCCCCCGCCAGTCCGACGAGTCCCTCGCCCGCTGGGACGCGGCCATGGACCTCGTCTCCGACGCGGCCCACGAGGCCTACCGCAGGCTGGTGGAAGACCCCGATCTGCCGTCGTACTTCTTCGCCGCCACGCCCGTCGACCAGCTCGCCGACCTCCACCTCGGCTCACGCCCCTCCCGCCGCCCCGACTCCGGCGCCGGCCTCGACGGCCTGCGCGCCATCCCCTGGGTCTTCGGCTGGACCCAGTCACGGCAGATCGTGCCCGGCTGGTTCGGCGTCGGCTCAGGCCTGAAGGCACTCAGGGAAGCCGGCCTCGACACGGTCCTGGACGAGATGCACGAGCAGTGGCACTTCTTCCGCAACTTCGTCTCCAACGTCGAGATGACCCTCGCGAAGACCGACCTGCGCATCGCCCAGCACTACGTCGACACCCTCGTCCCCGACGACCTCAAGCACGTCTTCGACACCATCCGCGCCGAACACGAACTCACCGTCCGCGAAGTCCTCCGCATCACCGGCGAGGACAAGCTCCTCGACGCCAACCCCGTCCTCCAGCAGACCTTCACCATCCGCGACGCCTACCTGGACCCCATCTCCTACCTCCAGGTCACCCTGCTCAAGCGCCAGCGCGACGCGGCGGCAGCCGGCGCCGAACCCGACCCCCTCCTCGCCCGCGCCCTGCTCCTCACCGTCAACGGAGTCGCGGCGGGCCTGCGCAACACCGGCTGACCCGGACGCGAACAGCTGAGGGTGCCCTCGTACGCGGACACACGATCCACGCGTACGAGGGCACCCTCACGTCGTCTGCAAGGCCGAACAGGGAGAAGGGCAAAGGGAGAAGGGAGACAACGGGGACTAAGCCATGCCCTTCACAACGCCACCCAGGCCGCCGTCACCAGCGCCAGGCCGCTCCCGGCCAGCGCCAACCCCGTCCGCGTCAGTCCAAGACCACCCGCCACCACGACCGACGCGAGCAGCAGCGCACCGCCCAACGGCACCCAGGCGTACAGGAAACCGGCCGGCCCCGACCGCACGACATCGAGGCTGCCGGGCTTCACGACCACGGTGTACGTCTCACCCTCGCCGACCCCGACCGACTGGTCCAGCACGACCCGGCCCCGCGCCGTCGACCCCACCGACACCGGCCGGTACGACCCCGTACAGACGCCGTCCTCGCACCCCGACACGGTCATCGTGCCCTGCTCGCGCCCCTTGCTGAGCATCACGTGCTGGGCCGACCCCCAGGACGCCCACACACCCGCGATCAGGATCAGCGCGGCGACCGTACCCATCACCGCGAACCGACCCAGACGCCCAAGACGCCCGAGCCGCAGCATGGCGGGGGCGGACTTGCGCCGGTGGGCGGTGGCTGGCATGGCCGGGATCATTGGCCATGGCCGGGCGATCGGTCAACTCCTGCCCGAAAAAGTCAGGAGTTGTACGCACGTATCGCCGGGCGCCCGCCCGCCTCACCAGCTCACAGCGAACTCTCAGGAGTTGTACGCGCTCTGCGCCCGCTCCAGGCCCTCGGTCACCAGGGACTCCACCGCGTCCGCCGCCCGGTCCACGAAGTAGTCCAGCTCCTTGCGCTCCGCCGACGAGAAGTCCTTCAGCACGAAATCGGCAACCTGCATACGACCCGGCGGACGCCCGATCCCGAACCGCACCCGGTGATAGTCCGCACTCATCGCCTTCGTCATCGACTTCAGACCGTTGTGGCCGTTGTCCCCGCCGCCCAGCTTCAGCCGCAGGACCCCGTAGTCGATGTCCAGCTCGTCATGGACCGCCACGACACGGTCGAGCGACACCTTGTAGAACTCGCGCAGCGCGTTCACCGGGCCACCCGACAGGTTCATGTACGACATCGGCTTCGCCAGGATCACCCGACGGCTCGCCGGTCCCGGCGGCCCGATCCGCCCCTCGACGACCTGCGCCTGCGCCTTCCCGGCCCGCTTGAACCTCCCGCCGATCCGCCCCGCCAGCAGGTCGGCCACCATGAATCCCACGTTGTGCCGGTTCATCGCGTATTCCGGCCCGGGATTGCCGAGCCCCACGATCAGCCAAGGGCCGCCCGCGTCGGTCGTCACGTCCATCTCTCCTTGCTACGCGTCGGCCGCCGCCCCTGGTGGGAACGGCGGCCGACGGACGAAGACTCCGGGGAAATCAGGCCTCGGTGGTCTCGGCCTCGCCCTCGGCGGGGGCCTCCTCCGCCTGCGCGGACAGGACCTGGAGGACGACCGCGTCCTCGTCGATCACCAGCGTGGTGCCCTCGGGCAGCGGGATGTCCTTGGCGAGGATGGCGGCACCGGCCTCCAGGCCCGCGATGGACACGGTGACGGACTCGGGGATGTGCGTGGCCTCGGCCTCGACGGTCAGCGTGCTCAGCACGTGCTCGAGCAGGTAGGCGCCCGGGGCCAGCTCGCCCTCGGTGTGGACGTAGACCTCGACGGTGACCTTCTCGCCGCTCTTCACGGTGAGCAGGTCGACGTGCTCCAGGAAGCCCTTCAGCGGGTCACGCTGCACGGCCTTCGGGATCGCCAGCGCGGTGCGGCCCTCGATGTCCAGGGTCAGCAGGACGTTCGGCGTACGCAGGGCGAGCTGCAGCTCGTGGCCCGGGAGCGTGATGTGGACGGGGTCGGCACCGTGGCCGTAGACGACCGCGGGAACCTTGGCCTCGCGGCGGATGCGGCGGGCGGCACCCTTGCCGAACTCGGTGCGGGTCTCGGCGGTGAGCTTGACGTCGGACATGCTTTTCACTCCTCGTACGGGTGAGAGACGGACAGGTCACCCGGCCACGAACGGCCTGCTACGAAGAGCGCGTCGATAACGGATCACCGGCCCGTGAACGACACGGACACGGCCTCCCTCGCCGAGCAACTCCGACAGAGTACTCGGCGCGAGAGGCCGCAGGAAAATCGATCATGCAGAAGCGATCCAGCAGATCCCGGGAACAAGAAACCCGCAGGCGAGACCCGATGGGCCTACTGCTCGTCGAACAGGCTCGTCACCGAACCGTCCTCGAACACCTCACGCACCGCACTCGCGATGGTCGGCGCGATCGACAACACCTTGATCTTGTCCAGATCGGCACTCAGCTCACCCGGCGTCGGCAGCGTGTCCGTGAAGACGAACTCACTCACCCGCGAGTTCTTCAGCCGGTCCGCCGCCGGACCCGACAGCACGCCGTGCGTCGCCGTCACGATGACATCCTCCGCACCGTGCGCGAACAACGCGTCCGCCGCGGCGCAGATCGTCCCACCGGTGTCGATCATGTCGTCGACGAGCACACACACACGACCCTTGACCTCACCCACGACCTCGTGGACGGTCACCTGGTTCGCCACGTCCTTGTCACGCCGCTTGTGCACGATCGCCAGCGGCGCACCCAGCCGGTCGCACCAACGGTCGGCAACCCGCACCCGGCCCGCGTCCGGCGACACGACCGTCAGCTTGCTCCTGTCCACCTTGGTGCCCACGTAGTCGGCGAGCAACGGCAGCGCGAACAGATGATCGACCGGACCGTCGAAGAAGCCCTGAATCTGGTCCGTATGCAGATCCACGGTCAGAATGCGGTCCGCACCCGCCGTCGCCATCAGGTCCGCGACCAGACGCGCCGAAATCGGTTCACGTCCACGGTGCTTCTTGTCCTGCCGCGCGTAACCGTAGAACGGCACGATCACGGTGATGGAACGGGCCGACGCACGCTTCAGCGCGTCGATCATGATCAGCTGCTCCATGATCCACTGGTTGATCGGAGCCGTGTGGCTCTGGATCACAAAGCAGTCCGCGCCACGCGCCGACTCCTCGTAACGGACGTAGATCTCGCCGTTCGCGAAGTCGAAGGCCTTCGTCGGCACAACCTCGACCCCCAACTGCTGGGCGACCTCCTGGGCAAGCTCGGGGTGGGCGCGGCCGGAGAAGAACATCATCTTCTTCTTCCCGCCGGTCGTCTTGGTCCCGGTCACAGCACTGTCTCCTCGGAGGTGTCTCAGCCGTGATCAGCCCTGAGAGGCCTGCTCAGCTGGGGGTGTGCGGGTGTGCCCTATCACGGTAGCCCGACTCGGACCGGACTGTTTCCGGTCAGCTTTCGCCACCCGGCTCCCGGGAAGCCGCCTCGGCCGCCCTCGCCGCCGCACTCCCCGGCCGCTTACGAGCCACCCAACCCTCGATATTCCGCTGCTGGCCACGGGCCACGGCCAGCGAACCGGGCGGTACGTCCTTCGTGATCACCGAGCCGGCCGCGGTGTACGCACCGTCCCCGACCGTGACAGGCGCCACAAACATGTTGTCCGAACCCGTCTTGCAGTGCGACCCCACAACGGTGTGATGCTTGTCCTGCCCGTCGTAGTTCACGAACACACTCGCCGCACCGATGTTCGTGAACTCACCGATCGTCGCGTCCCCGACATACGACAGATGCGGCACCTTCGTCCCGTCGCCGATCGAAGTGTTCTTCGTCTCCACGAACGTACCGATCTTCGACGTCACCCCCAGACGGGTCCCGGGACGGAGATAGGCGAACGGCCCCACGTTCGCCTGCGCCCCCACCACGGCACCGTCGGCCACGGTGTTGTCCACCCGCGCCCCCGCCCCCACCCGGGTGTCCTTCAACCGCGAGTTGGGCCCGACCTCGGCACCCTCCGCGAGATGCGTCGCACCCTGGAGCTGCGTGTTCGGATGGACGACCGCGTCCTGCTCGAACGTCACCGTCACATCGACCCACGTACTGGCCGGATCGATCACACTCACCCCGGCCAGCATCGCCTCGGTCAGCAGCCGCTCGTTCAGGATCCGACGCGCCTCCGCCAGCTGCACCCGGTTGTTGATCCCGGCGATCTCACGATGATCGGCGGCCACACAGGCCCCGACCCGGTGCCCGGCCTCACGCAAAATCCCGAGCACGTCGGTGAGGTACTCCTCGCCCTGACTGTTGTCCGTCCGCACCTTCCCCAGCGCGTCCGCGAGCAACTGCCCGTCGAAGGCGAAGACACCGGAGTTGATCTCACGGATCGCCCGCTGCGAATCCGTCGCGTCCTTGTGCTCCACGATCGCCGTCACGGCACCCGACGCCCCGTCCCGCACGATCCGCCCGTACCCGGTCGCGTCCGGCACCTCGGCGGTCAGCACGGTCACGGCATTGCCGTCGGTGGCATGGGTGGCGGCGAGGTTGCGCAGGGTCGCCCCGGTGAGCAGCGGGGTGTCGCCACAGACGACCACCACCGTCCCGTCGACGGCCCCACCGAGCTCTTCGAGGCCCATGCGTACGGCGTGACCGGTGCCGTTCTGCTGCGCCTGGAAGGCGGTACGGACACCGGCGTCGGCCTCGGTCAGATGGGCGGTGACCTTCTCGCGGGCGTGGCCCACGACGACGACCAGGTTCTCGGGGTCCAACTCGCCTGCGGCGGCGAGCACATGACCCACCAGGGAACGGCCACAGAGCTCGTGCAGGACCTTGGGTGTGGCCGACTTCATACGGGTGCCCTCACCCGCTGCGAGTACGACTACGGCGGCGGGGCGATTGGCGCTCACGGGTGGTGCCCTTCGGCTGCGGAGGGGGCGGGGGTGACATCCGCAGGATACCGGGGCGTTTCGTGGGGGACATGAGAGTGGGCCCTGACTGTGCTGTCAGGGCCCGATTTTGCAGCTCCGCCGCTAGGACTCGAACCTAGACCGAACATCTCCAAAGGATGCCGTGCTGCCGATTACACTACGGCGGATCGCTGCATCAGACCTTACCGGAGCTTGGCGGGCTGCCAAGAGTGATTCCGTTCCACCAGCCCTCGATGCGACGGTACAAGTCTGCGCTCTGCCGGACTTTGATCACGAGGCAGCCTCGGTAGGACTCGCCGACGTTCTTGCGGACCGTCTTGGGATTGTGCTTCTTGAGGGTCGTCTTGTTGAAGGCTGAGTGGCTGGCTCCAACGAGGTCCGCCCAATACTGCTCGGCACCTGCCACGTCGGCGTTTTCGTGGATCATCACGCAGTAGCGAACGCGCTCGCGCTCCACTCCGAGCAGGTCCAGCCAGCACAGGAAGACCTTGATCATTACCGGGTCGCTGTTGACGAAAGCGACGTTCTCTCGGCGTGCGTATGGCTTGTCCTTGCCGCCCTCGGCCCAGTACAGGCCCACGCCTACCAGGAACAGCTCCCGCTCGGTCAAGGTGCCTACTTCCGCCGCCGCTTTTTCCTTGGTGGCTTGACGCTCTCGGTCCTGGGCGGCGCGCAGATGTGCGAGCCCCTCGTTCATGAGTGCTCGCTGCTCCTCGGGGCTGTAGCGCGGTTCGGGCTTCGGTAGGTCCCGTACCCACAGCGAGATCGAACTCTTCGAACACCCCAGCTCCAGCTGGATCCGGTCGTACGTCCACCCCTGGAGGCGGAGTTCCCTCGCCCGGTGCCGGAGATCGTCCTTCGCGTTCGGGCGCTTCGTCCAGTCCGGGGGCGGCTCGCCCTCCAGGAGGCGGTTGAGGATGTCGTTGTTGTGGACGCGAAGCTGGTCGCGGATCTGGCGGCGGCTGAGGCCCTCCCGCCGCAACGCCACCGCCTGCTCCCGCAGCACTTCGAAATCCGCGTACTTGCCACATGCATGTTCCATGGGCAAACCCTTGCGGCGGAATCCTCGCTTCCGGGGTCGAACGGTGCGCGATTCAGCAGTTCGAGGGATTCTGGTGGGTTTCGCTTCTGTTCGATTGTGGTCACGGCGGCCCGTGTGGTGTAGGCCAGTCGTCGAAACTCGCCGGAAAAGCGGGGGGTGGCGCCCGTAGGCTGGACGCATGACCACTACGGGGGAAGACCACACCGCGGCCCTGACCGGGCCGTTGTGGTGGGCCCGGTGGCGCAGTGCGGCGTTTGACGTGGGTCTCGCGGTGCTGTCCGCCGGGGAGTGCGCGGCGGAGGGGATTTCGTTCGCCAGGGACGCGGGGATCCCGGTGGCGGCGGGGATCGTGTTCGGGCTTGTCGCCGGGTCCGTGCTGGTGTTGCGGCGGCGGTGGCCGATCGCTGTCGTGCTGGTGTCCATCGCTGTCGCGCCGGCCCAGATGGGCTATCTGATGGGCATCGTCGGGCTGTACACGCTCGCCGCTTCCGAGCTGCCCCGGCGGATCATCGGGGCGTTGGCGGGGATGGCGATGGTGGGGACGCTCATCGTGACGTTCGTGCGGTCGCATCAGGACATGGCGGACGGGAGTCTGAAGATCGGGGACTGGCTGGTTCCTGTCGTCGCCATCACCACGTCGTTGGGTGTGACCGCGCCGCCGTTGCTTCTGGGGCTGTATGTGGGGGCTCGGCGGCGGCTGATGGAGAGTCTGCGGGAGCGGGCCTACAGTCTGGAGCGGGAGCTTCAGTTGCTGGCCGAGCGGGCCGAGGAGCGGGCGGAGTGGGCGCGGAACGAGGAGCGGACACGGATCGCCCGTGAGATGCACGATGTCGTGGCGCACCGGGTGAGTCTGATGGTGGTGCATGCGGCGGCGTTGCAGGCGATTGCCCGGAAGGATCCTGAGAAGGCGGTGCGGAATGCCGCTCTGGTGGGGGACATGGGGCGGCAGGCGTTGACCGAGTTGCGGGAGATGCTCGGGGTGCTGCGGTCGGGGGAGGGGCTGGAGCGGCGGGCGCAGGGGGTGCCGCTGGCGGCGGTGGGGGTGGCTGCGGCTGTGGCTGCTTCTCGTGCTGCCGGGGGTGGTGACGGTGTGGGGGAGGGGCCTTGTCTGGCCGAGTTGGAGGAGTTGGTCGGGCAGTCGGCGGCGGCGGGGATGGTGGTGGCGCTGTCGGTGGAGGGGGATGTGCGGTTGTACGGCGCGGAGGTGGAGCAGACGGCGTTCCGGGTGGTGCAGGAGGCGTTGACGAACGTCCACAAGCACGCGGCGGGTGCGAAGACGCACGTGCGGCTGGCTCATCGGGGTGGCGAGATCGCGATGCAGGTGGAGAACGAGCCGCCGCCGGAGCCGTCGTCGGCGGCCTCGGTGCGGTTTCCGTCCGGTGGTAATGGTCTGCTCGGGATGAAGGAGCGGGTCACTGCGCTGGGCGGTGTTTTCGTGTCCGGGCCGACGGAGGCCGGGGGGTTTCGGGTGTCGGCGGTCATTCCGACGTAGGGCCTGGCCCGGCGGCGGTCAGGGGGGTGTCAGGCGTGCGGGTTCCAGGCCGGTGACCAGGGTGGCGAGGGCTTGGTCGAGGTCGGCGCCGAGGTACCAGTCGCCGGTGTGGTCGAGGGCGTAGACGCGGCCTGTTGTGTCGATGGCCAGGAGGGACTGGGTCTCGGGTTCCTCTCCGAGGGGGCAGACCTCGGTGTCGAGGGCGCGGCCGAGGTCGGCGAGGGTGCGGGCCATGTGGAGGCCGTGCAGGGGGTCGAGGTGCAGGGCTGTGGGGGCGATCTGGCGGCCGGTGCCGGGGGGTGTGATGTGCAGGCCGCCGAATTCGGCCCAGGCTTCCACGGCGGCCGGGAAGACGGCGTGGCGGTGTCCGGCGGGGGAGGTGTGGCCGCGGAGGGCGTCGGCCCAGATCTCGGCCTGTTTTATGTCCCAGCGGCCGGGTTGCCATCCGGCGGTGCGCAGTGCGGCGTCGACGGCCACGGGGAAGCGGGTGGTCGAGGTGCGGTCGGTGTGCATCTGCCCTTCGATCGTCGAGGTCATGGGCCGGCGCGAGGGTGTGCCTGGTGCGGCGCCGTCGTGCGGTGGGGCCTGGGGGTGGGGTGGGGGTGTCAGTCGGTGGGGGCCGACGAGTCGACTATGCGGACGCCGAAGTGGGCGCTGAGTGCTGTGCAGGAGCGGCAGGGTGGGGCGAAGCTGCCGTGGAGGGGGTCGCCGTCCTCGCGGATGCGGCGGGCGGTGAGTTTGGCTTGTTTGAGTGCTCTGCGGGCTTCGCCGTTGGTCATGGGTTTGCGGGCGGCGCGTCGGCTGCGGGCTTCGTCGGCGCTGGTGATCTGGCGGGATATGAGGAGTGCTTCGGCGCAGCGGCCGGTGGATCGGTCGCGTTGGGTGCTGGGGAGGGTGTCGAGGAAGTCCTGGACGAGTGGGTGCAGGGTGGGTGGCTGGTCGGCGCGTGCGGCTGTGCCGGTGAGGGTGGTGCCGCGTACGGAGAGGGCGGCGGCGACGGTCGGGAGTATGCCGTCGCGGCGGTGGCGGAGGGTGGGGACGCGGGGTGTCTCGTTGGCGCTCCAGCCGACGCGTGGGTCGCCGCCGGGTCTGCCGGTCGTAGCGGGCATTCCGGGCGCGGGTGGTCCCGCGGGGCCTTCTGCCGGCCGTCCTGTCGCTGTCCCCGTCTGTGTCGCGTTCATGATCGTCATCCCCTCCGGTGCCTCCCCCGTGCATCCCCTCGGCGGACACAGAGTGCCAAATGGCGTGCCTGGTGCGGTAGCTGGGGCGGTGTGACACGCCCGGGCTTCGTCGTACCGTCACGGTGGGGTGACGGCAGGTCACGGAAGCAGGGGGCCGGTGACTGGTGCCGGTGACCGGTGTCGGCGTACCGCATAGGCTGTCGGGCAGCCGCGATCCGCAGCACCGTCCGGGTTGCTGTCCGCACTGATGTGCTGACAGGTGGGACGGGGTGATGTGTCGTGACGTGATGTGACAGACGTACGGGTCGTACTGATGTACAGGCCTTACAGGACGCCGCAGGGGGCAACCGCCATGACGACAGGTCGGCTCGGGCAGCGAGCCGTGCCGCCGAACGCGGCCTATGCCGGGCAGGTCGTGCACTTCCCGGATCCGGTACGGGCGGCTCGGCATCCGAGAGGGGTGCGGGTCGACGAACACGGCTATCCGGACTTCTCGCTCTACGCGCGTGCGGTGGCGGAGATCGCCGAGCCGCCCGAGGGCTTCGGGGTCGACGAGCTTCGGCTGACGGACTATGTGTCGGCGAACGCGGCGCTGGCCGCGTCCGGGCACGAGCTGTGGGACACGGTCCCGGCGGTGGCGACCCCGCACGGCTGGACGTGGCACCACGTACCGGGCGGGCGGCGGATGCAGCTTGTCCCGGTCGAGGTGAAGGCGCTGCTGCGGCATCACGGTGGTATCGCGACGTCGGCCGTGGACCAGCACAAGCGCGGTACGCGGCCTCTGCAGGAGACGCGGCCCGCGCACTTCGCGCTGCCGAAGTCGGCGGTGGCGGTGACCGAGTTGCAGGTGCAGGGCGTCGAGGAGGATCTCGGGTACCGGCTGCCGGGGGCGTACCGGTCGTTCCTGAAGGCGGCGGGCGGGTGTGCGCCGGTGGGTACGGCGCTCGACGCCGAGCTGGGACTGCTGCTGGACCAGCCGTTCTTCACGGTGCGGGACGAGGCGGCGGTCAATGACCTCGTCTACGTCAACAAGTGCCTGCGGGATCATCTGACGAAGGACTACCTGTGTGTCGGCTTCGTGCAGGGTGGTCTGCTGGCCGTGAAGGTGAAGGGTGAGCGGCTCGGTTCGGTGTGGTTCAGCGCGTACGACGACGCGCGGGACGTCGATCCGACGTGGCCGCCGGCCGACCGGGTGCAGCGGTTGCTGCTGCCGTGCGGCGACGACTTCGACCAGTTCCTGTCCCGGCTCGCGGGCAATCCGCCGGAGCTGGAGACGGTGGCGAACCTGATGGTGGACGGCGGCTTCGCGCGTGCGGTGCCGGTGCCTGCGGCTTCGGGGGCGTCTTCGGTGTCTTCGGTGGGGGAGTGACTGACCGATGGTGACGTTCGCGCAGGCGCAGGAGCGCGCCGAGGAATGGGTCAACGGGGATGTGCCGGCGTACATGCACCGGGAGGTGCGGGTGCGGGAGTTCGAGCTGGGGTTCGTGGTCTGGGCGGAGGACCGGGCGGAGGGGCCGCGTTCGGACGGTGGTGCGCAGCGGCTGGTTCTCGCCCGGGACAGCGGCGAGGCCACGCTGTGGCCGGCTCTGCCGGTCGGTGAGGTGATCCGCCGGTACGAGGAGCAGTACGGCCGTGCGGCCTCCGTCGAGGACGCGGTACCGGCGCCGCCTGCCCGGGTCGACCTGAACCAGACGTCGTTCCTGCTGACTCCGCCGGAGTGGTTGCAGGAGGCGGCGGACAAGCTGGGGATCGCTGACCGGCGGGCGGATTCGGGTACCTCGGGTGGCGGTGCGGCTTCGGCCGGGCCCCCGGCTCCCTCGGTTTCCGTCGCGTCTTCGGGCGGGGAGCCGGTGGACTCGGTGCCGCCGGGTGCCACGCCGTGGACCGGGACCGACACGACCAGTGTGGACGCGGGCGAGGACCGTTCCGTGCCGTTGCCGGCGACCGTGTTCGCGCCGCCGTTGGGCGACGAGGGCCGGGATGACGTTCCGCGTCCCCGGGATGCCTTCGACGGCGGTCCGGGGGCTTCGGGGTACGGGTATTCGCAGGGGGCGGATGGCCCCTCGTACGGGTATCCGCAGGGTGCGCCCGATGTGCCCGGTCCGCCGGCGCGTGCGCTGGCGCCCCACGCGGGCGAGATCGCCGACGCGGCGACCAGCAAGGCGCCGCCGCCGCGCGGTGCCCGGGGTGCGAGTACCCCGCCTCCGCCGGGTGCGCCGGGAACGCCGGGCGCACGTCCGGGAGTTGGGCCGCCTCCGCCGGGGCCTGGTCCCGCGGGCGGGTATGTGCCCACGCAGTTCGTGTCGGCGCTCGGGGCCGAAGGGCCTGCGGGTGTCGACGGGGCCGAGGGGGTCGGTGGTCCGGGCTCCGGTGCTGGGTCCGGTGGCGCGTATCCGCCCGGCGGTCTGAATCGGCCCGGTGCGCCCGGTGCGCCGGGTGGCTCAGGCACTCCGGGTGCCCCGGGGGTTCCGAATCCGCCCGGTGCCCCCAACGCGCCTGCGGGTGCGCCTTCCGGGGGCGTTCACCAGGCCGCGACGATGTTCTCCGGCCCGGGCGGGCCCGGCGGGCCCCAGCCTCCGGCGGCCCCCGGGGTTCCGGGTGCGGGCCGGGCTTCGGGTGCTCCGGGTGGCTCTGGCCGGCTTGGCGCGTCCGGTGCTCCTCAGCCTCCCGGAGCGCCGAATCCGCCCGGTGCTCCGTTGCCTCCGGGGCCGCCTGGAGGCCCGGGTGTCCCGAACCGGCCCGCCGTTCCCCACTCGCCCGGGAGTACCCCGCCGGGCGGTGTCCACCAGGCCGAGACCATGTTCGCCGACCCTCAGCGGGGCGGCGCCCCGGGTGCACCCCGGCCGCCGGCCGCCCCGGGTGCTCCCCAGCCTCCGGGTGCCCTCGGCGTACCCGGTGCGCCGGGCGTACCGCCCGCTCCCGGTGCTCCCGGTGCTGTGCACCGCGCCGAGACCATGCTGGCGGGTCCTCCGGTCGGCGGTCCCCACGTGCCTCCGCCGCCCCCGGCGGTCGGTGTACCCGGTGCTCCGGGCGCCCCGGGCTTCCCCGGTACGCCCAGAACTCCGGGCCCTCAGCCCCCCGTGCCGCCCGGCGCGATGCCCCCGCCGCCAGGCATGGCGGCACCCGGTCCCGGGGCGCCCGCCCAGGCGGCGCACACCCCCGGGTTCCCGCCGCCGCCCGCCCCCGGCCTCTCCGCGCCGCCGCCTCCGCCCGCCCCCCAGCCGCCCTCCTACGGCTACCCCCCGCCCGGTCAGCCCACGGTCGGGCCCGGCTATCAGGCCGTTCTGCGCTACCGGGCGTCCGACGGGTCCGAGCAGCAGGTGATACGGCGGTCCGCGCCGGGGACGCCGCATCCGGAGTGGCAGATCTTCCATGAGCTGCGGGCGATGAACATTCCGCCGGATCAGGTCCTCGAACTCCACACCGAGTTGGAGAGCTGTGAACTGCCGGGTGCCTACTGCGCCCGGATGATCCGCGAGCAGTGGCCGAACGCCCGGATCACGAGCATCGCCCCGTACGGCACCGATCACGCGAGCCGTCAGCAGGGCATGGCCCAACTCCTCGCGCACCAGGGTGAGTTGCATCAGGTGGCGGACGGTCCGGCGCGTCCGGGGCCGGTGCGTACGCCGCTGCCGCCCGTGCAGCCCGCGTCGCCGATCCCGCCGGAGGCGGTCGCCCAGGAGATGGCCGCCGCGTTCGGGCCCGGGGTGTTCCGGTTCGACCAGGCGGCGGTGTCGCGGCAGGGGGTGCCGCCGATCGTGGCGCACACCCTGGTCGTCGCCGGGCTGCCCGCCGACATGGGGCCGTTCTTCTGGGCGCAGGCCCAGCCGGGGCGGCCGGTGCCGACGCTCGCCGAGCTGGCGCAGGAGCGCGGGGTGCGGCCGGCGGCGGACGCCGGGTCGTACCTCGTCATGGGCAGCGACTTCGGCAAGGCGATCTGCGTGCAGTACGGGACGGCGAACATCGTCGCGGTGCCCGTGGAGGCGGGGCCGGGCGGAGCACCCGTACCGCCGCAGTTCGTGAACACGGGGCTGCCCGAGTTCGCGCGCTGCCTCGCGCTGCTCGGCCGTATGTGGCGGCTGCGCTACGGCCTCAACCAGGAACAGGCGGGCCGCTGGACGGTCGACTTCCAGGCCCAGCTGGCCTCCCTCGACCCGGCGGCGCTCGGCTCGCCGGAGAGCTGGTGGTCGGTGCTGCTGGAGGAGATGTGGGACGGGTTGCTCTGACCCGCTGAGCGGAAGCGGAAGGGGGTGGGTGGCCGGGCGGCCACCCACCCCCTTCCGTATGCCCCTTCCGTATGCCCCTTCCGTATGCCCTTCGCGAACCGAGACCGCGTACGGCCGTGACTCCGCCCGGAGTGTCGCGTTAGGCACATTTCATCCCCATCCATCAAGATGTGCGCGAAATCATTACGTCGTACGCGGAGAGGGGTTGCAGGATGAGCAGCGCAGCGATGTCGTCGCACGGTTTCGTGGCCGGTTTCGGGGCTGGACGGGGGCGCGGTTACCGGCCCGACCAGGTCGACGCGTACGCCGTCGCGCTCTCCGCGGAACGGGACGCCGCCTGGGAGCGGGCCGCGCGGCTGACCGTGCTGGCCAGGGAGATGGCGGCGGAGTCGGGGCGGTTGCGGGAGGCCGTGGCGCGGCTCGCCCCGCAGACGTACGACAGTCTGGGCGAACGCGCCCGGCGGCTGTGGGAGTTGGGCGCCGAGGAGGCCGGAGCCGTGCGGGAGCGGGGGCGGAGCGAGGCGCGGCGGCTGGTCGAGGCGGCCGAGGCCCGCGCGGACGCCCTGCGGGAGGCCGCCTGCGCCGCCGCCGAGACCGTACGCGGCGAGGCCGAGGAGCGTGCCCGGCACCGGCTGCTCGCCGCCCGCGCCGAGGCCGACGAGATCCGGATCGGTGCCCGCAGGGAGGTCAAGGAGGGGCGGGGGGAGGCGCTGGCCGCGCTGCGCGAGATGCGGCGGCGGACCTCGGGGCTGCTCGCCGAGCAGGAGAGGGAGTACGCCGAGCGATGGGCCGAGCAGGAACGGCTCACCGCCGAGCGTGAAGTCGCCCTGGAAGCACGGCACATGGAGCGGGTGACGGCTGCCGAGGCCGCGCTGTCCGAGGCGAAGCGGGCCTTCGGGGAGGCCGAGGAGTCGGTCCGGCGGAGTGACGACGACGCGCGGGTTCGTGCCGCCGAGCTGCTCGCCGAGGCCCGCGTCCAGGAGGACCGCATCGCCCGCGAGACCGAGCGCGTGCTGCGGGAGCACGGGGAGGAGTGGGACGACGTCCAGGCCCACATGGACCATGTGCGCAGCAGTCTGACCTCGCTCACAGGGCGGGCGGCGGCCGAATGAGCGCCGCGCAGAGAGCCCTCTAGGGGCTGTCGAGGACCGGGAAGCGGCGCGGCGGCAGTACCGGCAGTGCCACCAACGCCAGTGCCGCCGCCCCCGCCGCCCTGAAGTACACCGCGTGCACCGCCTCCGTGATCGCCCGGCGGGTCGCCTCCGGCGCGGTACCCGTGCCCAGCGCTCGGCTCTCCGAATCCGGGTCGCTCGCGCCGCCCGGCCGGGACGCGAGTACGCCGTTGGCCACCGCGCCGAACAGGGCCGCGCCGATCGTCCGGCCGGTCTGGCGGCAGAAGGAGCACCGACGCAGTCGCCGTGCCGCGTTCCGACCGGCCGACCGTCGATTGGACGCCGACGGTCAGGGGGAGTTGGGGGAGACCCAGGGAGCCGCCGAGCAGCAGCACCAGAAGTGTGGGCTGCCAGGGGGAGCCCGGGTGGGGGAGGAAGGGGAACGCCAGCAGGATCAGGGCCGCGACGACGGCCCCGCGTTTCTCGCTTCCGGTGCGCTCCGTCGCGCCGGGTGTCGCGGGTCGCGTACGGCGGCTGCTGCCCACCGGGTTCGTTTCCCCCTGCATCTATCTGCCGACGGCCACCCTGCCACTTGACCTTCACGCGGCGGGAGGGTGGAGCGTGACCGGGACGGAGGGTGGAGACAACCCCGAGACCCGCTCCACCGAAGGGTGGACAGCCCTTAGGGGTACCTCCTTACTTCGGCTCGGGGAGGGGTCGTACCGACGGAGGACGAGACGGGGTGCGGGCCGTCCTTAACCTGGCTTTACGCCGCTGGGGACGGCGTTCCTGAACTTCGGGGGTGGGGTTTTCCCCCGCAGAAGACTGCGCTGGGCACCAGGGACCCGGACCCCCTCCCACCAGCAGACTCATCACATACCGCAGAGCAACGCATCGCCGGGTGCCAGTGCGCTTTCGGCACTCACCGACTGAGGAGACATACCGTGACATCGGCTGTGACCATCACCAGGCACGGGGGCACTGGAGGGCGTACGGCCGTTGCCGCACGAGCGCGGCAGGTCGTGAAGGCGTACGGGTCCGGTGAGACCCGCGTCGTCGCCCTGGACACCGTGGACGTGGACATCGCACGGGGACAGTTCACCGCGATCATGGGCCCGTCGGGCTCAGGCAAGTCCACCCTCATGCACTGCCTCGCCGGGCTCGACACCGTGACGTCCGGGCAGATCTATCTCGACGACACCGAGATCACCGGGCTCAAGGACAAGAAGCTGACGCAACTGCGCCGGGACCGGATCGGGTTCATCTTCCAGGCGTTCAACCTGTTGCCGACGCTCAGCGCGCTGGAGAACATCACGCTTCCCATGGACATCGCCGGCCGCAAGCCGGACAAGGGCTGGCTGGCACAGGTCGTCGAGACCGTCGGGCTGGCGGACCGTCTCAAGCACCGGCCGGGCCAGCTCTCCGGCGGTCAGCAGCAACGCGTCGCCGTGGCACGGGCGTTGGCCGCGCGGCCCGAGATCATCTTCGGTGACGAGCCGACCGGGAACCTCGACTCCCGTGCGGGCGCGGAGGTGTTGGGCTTCCTGCGCCGCTCGGTGGACGAGCTGGGCCAGACCATCGTGATGGTCACGCACGACCCGGTGGCCGCCTCGTACGCCGACCGGGTGCTGTATCTGGCCGACGGGCGGATCGTCGACGAGATGTTCAAGCCGACCGCCGACAGCGTCCTCGACCGGATGAAGGACTTCGACGCGCGGGGGCGTACGTCATGACTGTGCTGAAGACCTCGATGCGCAACTTCTTCGCGCACAAGGGCCGGATGGCCCTGTCGGCGGTGGCCGTGCTGCTGTCGGTGGCGTTCGTGTGCGGGACCCTCGTCTTCACCGACACCATGAACACGACGTTCGACAAGCTGTTCGCGGTCGGCACCCCCGACGTCACGGTGTCGCCGAAGGCGGCCAAGAGCGACGGCAGTACCCCGCAGAACGGGGTGCCCGAGTCGCTGCCGGCCTCCGTGCTGGCGAAGGCGCAGCAGGCCCAGGGCGTCAAGTCGGCTGAGGGCGCGGTCGTTTCGATGAACGTGACCGTCGTCAACAGCGAGAACGAGAACATGGGGTCGAGCACCGGGGCGCCGACCTTCGCGGGCAACTGGACGCGCAACGACCTGCGTTCGATGGAGATCACCAGCGGTCACGCACCACGCGGGCCCACCGAGGTCATGGTCGACGCCGACACCGCCGACAAGCACCACCTGAAGATGGGTGACGAGCTTCGTACCATCACGCAGACCGGTGACATCACCGCGCGGATCGTCGGCATCGCCACCTTCAAGGTGACCAACCCCGGTGCCGCCGTCGTCTACTTCGACACCGCCACCGCACAGCGTGAACTCCTGGGCGCCACCGGCCGGTTCACCCAGCTCAACGTCACGGCGGCCGACGGGGTCACCGACACGCAGCTCAAGCAGAACGTCACCCAGGCCCTCACGGCCAGCGGCGCGTTCAAGGTACAGACGCAGAAGGAGTACTCCGACGAGAGCCGTGAGGGCATCGGCGAGTTCATGAACGTCATCAAGTACGCCATGCTCGGCTTCGCCGGGATCGCGTTCCTGGTCGGCATCTTCCTGATCATCAACACCTTCTCGATGCTGGTCGCCCAGCGGACCCGCGAGATCGGTTTGATGCGGGCGATCGGCTCCTCCCGCAAGCAGGTCAACCGGTCCGTGCTGGTGGAGGCACTGCTGCTCGGCTTCGTAGGATCGGTCCTCGGTGTCGGCGCGGGGGTCGGCATCGCGATCGGCCTGATGAAGCTGATGTCGATGGCCGGCATGAACCTCTCCACCGACGATCTGACGGTGAAGGTGACCACCCCGGTGATCGGACTGGTCCTCGGCGTCGTCGTCACCGTCCTCGCCGCCTACCTCCCCGCCCGCCGCGCCGGCAAGGTCTCCCCGATGGCCGCACTCCGCGACGCCGGCACCCCGGCCGACGGCAAGGCGGGCCTCGTACGGGGTCTCATCGGCCTGGTCCTGACGGGCGCCGGCGGCTACGCCCTCTACCTGGCAGCCACCGCCGACAAGGCCAGCGACGGTTCGATGGTCCTCGGCGCGGGCATCGTGCTCACGCTCCTCGGGTTCGTCATCATCGGCCCGCTCCTCGCGGGCGGCGTCGTACGGGCGCTCAGCGCCGTACTGCTGCGGGGCTTCGGGCCCGTCGGCCGGCTCGCCGAGCGCAACGCGCTGCGCAACCCGCGCCGTACGGGTGCCACCGGTGCGGCCCTGATGATCGGGCTCGCCCTGGTCGCCTGCCTCTCGGTGGTCGGCTCGTCGATGGTCGCCTCGGCGACGAGCGAGCTGGACGCGTCGGTCGGCGCGGACTTCATCGTCCAGGGCAACCAGCGGATAGTGCCGCAGGCGGAGGCGGCGATGAAGCGCTCGCCCGGCCTGACCCACGTCACCCGCTACAAGGAGGTCGAGGTCACGCTGACCCCGCCCGACGGCAGGGCCGAGAAGACCCAGCTGACGGCGGCCGACCCGACGTACGCCTCCGACCTGCGCCGCACGACCATCTCGGGCACGCTGAGCGCCGCGTACGGCAAGGACGCCATGTCGCTGGGCTCCGCCTACGCCAAGGAGCACGGTGTGCGGGTCGGCGAGACGATGACCGTCGCCTTCAAGGGCGGCTCGACGGCGAAGCTCAAGGTGGCCGCGATCACGGACGACGACGTGGCGATCGACAAGGGCTCGCAGTACCTGTCCATCGCGACGGTGGAGAAGTACCTGCCGGCGGACAGGATCCCGCCGAACAGCCTGATGTTCGCCTCGGCGAAGAAGGGCGAGGAGAAGGAGGCCTACGCGGCGCTGAAGAAGGCCTTCGACCCCTACCCGCAGTACCAGGTCCGCGACCAGACCGACTACAAGCAGGAACTCAAGGACCAGATCGGCCAGCTCCTGAACATGGTCTACGGCCTGCTCGCCCTGGCGATCGTGGTAGCCGTCCTGGGTGTGGTCAACACCCTCGCCCTGTCGGTGGTGGAGCGGACGCGGGAGATCGGCCTGATGCGGGCGATCGGTATGTCGCGGCGCCAGCTGCGCCGGATGATCCGCATGGAGTCGGTGGTGATCGCCCTCTTCGGCGCACTGCTGGGCCTAGGCCTGGGAATGGGCTGGGGCGCGACGGCCCAGCGGCTGCTGGCGCTGGAGGGCCTGAAGGTCCTGGAGATCCCCTGGCCGACGATCATCGGCGTGTTCGTCGGATCGGCCTTCGTGGGGCTGGTCGCGGCGCTGGTGCCGGCGTTCAGGGCCGGACGGATGAACGTGCTGAACGCCATCGCTACGGACTGACTGGCCGGGGGGAGCGGGGAACGGGGGAACGGGGGAACGGGGGAGGGCCCGGTGTCGGAGAGCCTGCGGACTCTCTGGCGCCGGGCTTTGTGCTGAGGTGGGTTCAGGGGCCTCTCCACCTTGCGGTACCTGTGGTGGCGCGGGGAACGCCCTGCATCCACCCCACCGGTGCATCAGATTGTCTGGCGAGCGGTTTGCTTGACTGATCGGAGTCGCCCGACTACGGCACGGGCATACGCTTGACGGGAGGCGAGTGCCGATGTCCACAGGGTTGGCAGACAACGTCAGGAAGTTTCGGCGTACGGCCGGACTGAGCCAAGAGGGCTTGGCTGAAGCGGCGGATCTGTCGCTGAGCACCGTGCGCAAGGTGGAGCAGGGCGGGCACGTCAGCATGGACACGCTTGCTGCCCTTGCCCGCGCGTTGGGGGTCTCGACGTCCGCCCTGTTCGCCACGGAAGCGCCGAAGCCCGTACTGGGTACGGAGGATGAGGAGAACCGGCGCTACCTGGCGGAGCTGAGGCGCGCTCTCATGCCTCCGGTCGGGCTCTCGGTGCCGCTGTCCGAGCCCGGTGACGCGGGGGAAGTGTCCGCCATCCGGCAAGGTGTGCAGGACGGTCACGCGCTCTACCAGGCCGACCGGTACACGTCTGTCGCCCGGAAGTTGCCCGGCCTGCTGCGTTCTTCCGAAGCCGCTGTTGCCGTCCTCGAAGGCGAGGAGCAGCAGCACGCCACGATCGCGCGGGCGCATGCGCTGTTGCTCACGGGTAAGTTCCTGACTCAGGTCCGGCAGTACGACATGGCCTATTTCGCGCTCGCCGAGGCTATTCGCCTTGCCCGTGAGGCCAGCCGAACTCAGTTGGCGGCAACGGGAGTTGTGGGGTTGTGCTGGCTCTTGTTGCGGCAGGACCGGTTCGACGAGTCCGAGCAGCTCGCGGCGCAGACGGCGGCGGAGGTCGAACCGCGCATGTCCGGTGCGACGCCCGAAAGTCTCGCAGTGTGGGGTGAGCTGTGGCTGAGGGTCGCGGCGGCGTCGGTGCGGAACAACCGGCCGGACGTGGCGCAGGAAGCTCGCCGGATGGCACGAACCGCCGGGGGCGCGCTGGACGGTGAACACGTCGACTTCCCCGCGCACTGGGGTGCGTTCGGTCCCGTCACCGTTGAGGCGAAGGCCGTGGAGGACCTGTCGTTGATCGGCGATTCGCGGGGCGTGCTCCGTCGGGCCGACGAGGGACCGCTGAGTGCCAGAGCAGTGCGGAACTACGGGGCGTTGAGCCCCAGTAGTTGGGGCCGGCATCGGCTGGACGTCGCCCGCGCTCACGTGGTGCTCGGTTCGCACCAGGACGCCATGGATGAGCTGACCCGCATCCGCCGTTCGTCCAGCGAGTGGATGACGCATCAGCCCATGGCCCGGCGCGTGATGGAAGACGTCCTCAAGACCCGTAAGCGGACGCTGACGGAAGACATGCGCAGCATGGCGGCCCATCTCCGGGTCGCCGGCTAGGCATTGCGGAGCGTAGCAGTTCGGTCGCGCAGGGCGCTGGACTATCGCTCTGGGCACGTGGATCGAGCCACTGAGCCGCCCGTAGGTTCCCTCTACCGAGCAACTATCAGAGGGAGCCGAAGCGATGCAGAAAACGGACGGCGGTCGGCAGCGGCGGCGCGACCTGGCCGAGGTGCCATCCGGACACCGGCCGCGGTTGCTGCCCTGGACGACGGAGGACGGCAAACGCTGCTTGCTGAGCACTGACGACGAAGGCGGGTTCTTGTCCCGGCTTGCCGACGATTTCGAAGCCGCGCGGCTCGCAATGGGCGCGGACACGCTCAAGGAAGCGTCCAAGGTGCTGAACAACCTCATGTCCACGCATGCAGAGGTGCGCTACACGTTGCTGCGGCTGACGGAGTGCCTGACGGACGCCCTGCGGATCGCAGAAAGCCGGGGACTGCGCCTGTCCCTGCCCGAGAGCAGCGAAGACGAAGAGGGCGACGAAGCCGACGACAGCCCCGCACAGCCCGCCGAGGCGTCCGCATGAGCCGTGCCGTTCTGCGCTACGTCCCCCACACCATCCGACATGAGCCGGAAGGCGGAGTCGCCTTCGAAGCCTTCTGTGTGACACCCGGCTGCGACGAAAATTCCGGCTCGCAGGAAGAGCAGGAAACGGCGCAGGACTGGTGTCTGCGCCACACCGGCCGTACTGGTCATGGCCTCTTTCGCCGCGTCGTGACCGACCACGCCCGTGTGACTCGGAACGAGTAGAGAACCCGGTCCGCTGATGCGGGCCTGTGCTGCCGAAGCGGTGGGGGCGGGTGGGCGGGAAACAGAGTTGCGAGGACCGGACTATTTCAGGGGGCCGACGAGGCGGACGTTGTCCACAGGCGCCGCGCCCGTTGGCGCGGCGTCGTACGCTGGACACCCCCGGCCCGTTAGACGTGTCGGGCGATTCCCGTTGCCCACTCCTGACGAACCCCTGACGAAAGCCCCCTCATGAGCCTGCACGGTCTGCTCGACGTCGTAGTCAAGGACGCCGCCCTCGCGGAAGCGATCAAGGCCGCCGGCGACGGCAACCGTATGCACGTCGACCTGGTCGGACCACCCGCCGCCCGCCCCTTCGCCGTGGCCGCGCTGGCCCGCGAGGCCGGGCGCCCGGTGCTGGCCGTGACCGCGACCGGCCGCGAGGCCGAGGATCTCGCCGCCGCCCTCAGGACGCTGCTGCCGCCGGACACGGTCGCCGAGTACCCGGCCTGGGAGACTCTCCCGCACGAGCGGCTGTCCCCCCGCAGCGACACCGTCGGGCGCCGCCTCGCCGTACTGCGCCGCCTCACGCACCCCAGCACGGATGACCCGGAGACCGGCCCGGTCTCGGTCGTCGTCGCCCCCGTCCGCTCCGTACTCCAGCCGCAGGTCAAGGGGCTCGGCGAGCTGGAACCGGTCGCACTGCGCACCGGTCGGACCGCCGACCTGGGCGCTGTCGTCGAGGCGCTGGCCGCCGCCGCGTACTCGCGCGTCGAGCTGGTCGAGAAGCGGGGCGAGTTCGCCGTACGCGGCGGCATCCTCGATGTGTTCCCGCCCACCGAGGAGCACCCCCTCCGGGTGGAGTTCTGGGGCGACGACATCGAGGAGATCCGTTACTTCAAGGTCGCCGACCAGCGCTCCCTCGAAGTCGCCGCGCACGGACTGTGGGCGCCGCCCTGCCGCGAGCTGCTGCTCACCGATCAGGTGCGGGAGCGGGCCGCGGCCCTCGCCGAGGCCCACCCGGAGCTCGGCGAGCTGCTCGGCAAGATCGCCGAGGGGATCGCCGTCGAGGGCATGGAGTCCCTCGCTCCAGTGCTCGTCGACGACATGGAGCTGCTGCTGGACGTCCTGCCCAAGGGGTCGATGGCCGTCGTGTGCGACCCGGAGCGGGTACGGACGAGGGCCGCCGACCTGGTGGCGACCAGCCAGGAGTTCCTGCAGGCCTCCTGGGCGGCCACCGCGGGCGGCGGCGAGGCGCCCATCGACGTCGGCGCGGCCTCCCTGTGGTCCATCGCCGACGTCCGGGACCGGGCGCGCGAGCTGGACATGATGTGGTGGTCGGTGTCGCCGTTCGCCGCCGACGAGGAACTGGACGCCGACACGCTCAAGCTGGGCATGCACGCGCCCGAGACCTACCGCGGGGACACCGCGAAGGCGCTCGCCGACACCAAGGGCTGGCTCGCGGACGGCTGGCGCACGGTGTTCGTCACGGAGGCGCACGGCCCGGCGGCCCGTACGGTCGAGGTGCTCGGCGGGGAGGGCATCGCGGCCCGCCTGGAAGCCGACCTGACCTCCCTGACCCCCTCCGTCGTACAGGTGGCGTGCGGCTCGATCGACTTCGGGTTCGTCGACACCAAGCTGAAGCTCGCCGTGCTCACCGAGACCGACCTCACCGGGCAGAAGGCCGCCGGCAAGGACGGCGCCCGCATGCCCGCCCGGCGCCGCAAGACCATCGACCCGCTCACCCTCGAGACCGGCGACTACATCGTGCACGAGCAGCACGGTGTGGGCCGGTACATCGAGATGGTCCAGCGGACCGTGCAGACCGCCACCCGCGAGTACCTCGTGGTCGAGTACGCGCCCGCCAAGCGCGGCCAGCCCGGCGACCGCCTCTACATCCCCACCGACCAGCTCGAACAGATCACCAAGTACGTCGGCGGCGAGTCCCCCACCCTCCACCGCCTCGGCGGCGCCGACTGGACGAAGACCAAGGCGCGCGCCAAGAAGGCCGTCAAGGAGATCGCGGCCGACCTGATCAAGCTGTACAGCGCCCGCATGGCGGCCCCCGGGCACGCCTTCGGGCCCGACACGCCCTGGCAGCGCGAGCTGGAGGACGCCTTCCCGTACGTGGAGACGCCCGACCAGCTGACCACGATCGCCGAGGTCAAGGACGACATGGAGAAGACGGTCCCGATGGACCGCCTGATCTGCGGCGACGTCGGCTACGGCAAGACGGAGATCGCCGTCCGCGCCGCCTTCAAGGCCGTCCAGGACGGCAAGCAGGTCGCCGTCCTCGTCCCCACAACGCTCCTCGTACAGCAGCACTTCGGCACCTTCGGCGAGCGCTATTCCCAATTCCCGGTCAACGTACGGGCGTTGAGCCGCTTCCAGACGGACACCGAGGCGAAGGCCACCCTGGAGGGTCTGCGCGAGGGCTCGGTGGACGTCGTCATCGGAACCCACCGCCTGTTCTCCTCCGAGACCAAGTTCAAGGACCTCGGGCTCGTCATCGTCGACGAGGAGCAGCGGTTCGGCGTCGAGCACAAGGAGCAGCTGAAGAAGCTGCGCGCCAACGTCGACGTGCTGACCATGTCCGCGACGCCCATCCCCCGTACGCTCGAAATGGCGGTCACCGGCATCCGCGAGATGTCGACGATCACCACCCCGCCGGAGGAACGCCACCCGGTACTGACCTTCGTCGGCCCGTACGAGGAGAAGCAGATCGGCGCCGCGATCCGCCGTGAACTGCTGCGCGAGGGCCAGGTCTTCTACATCCACAACCGCGTCGAGTCCATCGACCGGGCGGCGGCACGGCTGAGGGAGATCGTCCCCGAGGCGCGGATCGCGACCGCCCACGGCCAGATGTCCGAGCAGGCGCTGGAGCAAGTCGTCGTCGACTTCTGGGAGAAGCGGTACGACGTCCTCGTGTCGACGACGATCGTCGAGTCCGGCATCGACATCTCCAACGCCAACACGCTCATCGTGGAGCGCGGAGACAACTTCGGTCTGTCCCAACTCCACCAGCTGAGAGGGCGAGTTGGGCGTGGGAGGGAGCGCGGTTACGCCTACTTCCTCTATCCGCCGGAGAAGCCTCTGACCGAGACCGCCCACGAGCGGCTCGCCACCATCGCCCAGCACACCGAGATGGGCGCCGGCATGTACGTCGCCATGAAGGACCTGGAGATCCGCGGCGCCGGAAACCTCCTCGGCGGCGAACAGTCCGGCCACATCGCGGGAGTCGGCTTCGACCTGTACGTACGGATGGTCGGCGAGGCCGTCGCGGACTACCGGGCCTCGCTGGAGGGCGGGGTGGAGGAGGAGCCGCCGCTGGAGGTCAAGATCGAGCTCCCGGTCGACGCGCACGTCCCGCACGACTACGCCCCCGGCGAGCGGCTGCGCCTCGCGGCCTACCGTGCCATCGCCGCCGCCAACACGGAGGCCGACATCAAGGCCGTACGGGAGGAACTCGTCGACCGCTACGGCAAGTTGCCCGAGCCGGTCGAGAACCTGCTGCTGGTGGCGGGGCTGCGGATGCTCGCGCGGGCCTGCGGGGTCGGTGACATCGTGCTCCAGGGCACCAACATCCGCTTCTCGCCGGTGGAGTTGAGGGAGTCGCAGGAGCTGCGGCTCAAGCGTCTCTACCCGGGGACGGTCATCAAGCCGACCGCGCACCAGATCCTCGTACCGCGCCCCAAGACGGCGAAGGTGGGCGGAAAGCCTCTGGTCGGGCGGGAGTTGCTGGGCTGGACCGGGGAGTTCCTGGCTTCGATCCTGGGGTCGTGAGCGAGGCCGTGAATGAGGTGGTGAGTTCGCGGTCCTGCGCGAGGTCGTCGTGAGCGCGTAGGGAGTGGCAAGAGGAAGCCGCCCGTGGCCTGTTGGGGTCGTGGGCGGCTTCCTTTTTATCTCAGGCTTCGGGGACCTCCGGGGCTGGGGCTACGGCTGTTCGGGCCTGTCGCGATCGCGGTCCATCCCCATCGCGCCCTCGACCCGCTGCTGCCCGTCGTCGACCTGGCTCGTGTACTTGTCGCCCGTCTTCTCGTTGACCTTCTTCTCCGCGGCGTCGGAGGCATGGCGTCCCGTCCTGCCGCGCATCTGGCCCTTGAACTTGTCGAAGATGCCCATCCAGAACTCCTTTTCGGAGGTGAGTCAGCAACGACGATACGCCCGCTTTGGGAAATACGCCCCTTGAGTGCCGGTGGGCGCCCCTGTGGTGGGCAGAGGCTGCCCGATAGCCTGTCAGCCAGCGGGCATGAGACGGGCGAAGACGTGTACGGGGCAGCAGGGGAGGGACGTAACGTGGTGTGTCTGAGGGGTGGGGGCGTCGCCGCCGCCGTGCTCGTGGTGGTGTTCGGCGTCGGCGGGTGCAACGGCGAGACCCTGGGGTCCGCCGGGCCCGAGGAGAGCGCGAGCGGTGCGGCGGGCGGGGGAGGCGGTGGCGGGGGTCCGGCGCTGGCCGCCGTCGACTCGCTGGCCGTGAAGGGTCGGGCGCCCAAGACGGGATACGACCGGGACCGGTTCGGCACCGCGTGGGCGGACACCGACTCCAACAAGTGCGGCACCCGCGACGACATCCTCAAACGCGACCTGGTCGACGTGCGGTACCGCGGCGGCGGCTGCAAGGTGTCGGCGGGGAAGCTGGACCCGGACCCCTACAGCGGCAAGGACGTGACGTTCACGCGGGGCCGCAGCGAGGTCGACATAGACCACATCGTCGCGCTCTCGGACGCCTGGCAGAAGGGCGCCAAGTACTGGGACGACAGCAAGCGCATAGCCTTCGCCAACGACCCCCTCAACCTCCGTGCCGTCGACGCGAGCACCAACCGCAGCAAGGGTGACGGCGACACGGCGACCTGGCTGCCGCCGAACAAGGCGTACCGCTGCACGTATGTCGCCAACCAGGTCGCCGTGAAGAAGAAGTACGAGCTGTGGGTCACGGAGGCGGAGAAGACCGCGATGAAGAAGGTGCTGTCGGGGTGCGCCGGGCAGAAGCTGCCGACCGGCGGCAACCCGACGGAGGCGCCCGCGCGGTTCCACGCGAGCTGAAGTGGCTGCCGGGGGTTGGTGAACCGGGGTCGGTGTGGGCGTCTTCTGGGGGCTGCCGCCCCCAGGCCCCCGCTCCGGCCCTGAACGGGCCTTGTCCTCAATCGCCGGACGGGCTGAATGGTGCCGGCCTGGGCTGGAGGGTGTCGGCTCGGCCTGGGTGGTGTCGCCCGGGGCTGGGGTGCAGCGCGCGATCCGGTTACCGTTTCGCCCATGGAGTTGAAGGTCTCGTCCCTCGCCGAGCGTCCCGAGATGTATCGCCGGGTCGTCGAAATGCCCGACAGCTGGCCGGAGGTGATGCAGCACGACTTCACGGGCAACGCCCACTACGACCGGATCGCCACCGAACTCCCGGAGCACGTTCTGTTCGCCGAGGACGAGCGGGGCGAGGTCGTCGCGCACGCCTACAGCGTGCCCTTCGCCCTCGGCGCCGAGGGGCGGGGCGGGGGTGAACTGCCCGCCCGTGGCTGGGACCAGGTGCTGGTGTGGGCGTTCCAGGACCTGCGCGCCGGTACCCGCCCGGACACGGTGAGCGCGATCTCGATCGTCGTCTCCCCGCACACACAGGGCACCGGACTGTCCGGACGCATGCTCGCGGCGATGCGGGACAACGCCGCCGCGCACGGCTTCCGCGAGGTCGTCGCCCCGGTGCGGCCCAGCGCCAAGCATCTGGAGCCGCGGACGCCGATCACCGAGTACGCGTACCGGGTGCGCGAGGACGGGCTGCCCCACGACCCCTGGCTGCGCGTGCACGCCCGGGCCGGCGCCACGATCGTCGCCGTGGCGCCCGCCTCGATGTGCGTCGCGGCCTCGCTGGAGGAGTGGCGCGCCTGGACGGGCCTGCCCTTCGACAGCGACGGTGAGGTGGAGGTGCCCGGGGCGCTGGTGCCGGTGCGGTGCGATCTGGAACACGGGTACGGGGTCTACGTCGAGCCCAACGTGTGGATGCGGCACACCTTGTGACCGGCCGCGGTCCGGCGGCCGGGCTCAACCGCCCAGCGCGTCCAGGTCGAGGATCTCCCCGCTGGGCTTCCGGGCCGCGACAGGCTTGTCGTAGTCGCTGAAGACGACGGTCCCCGGGTCCTTCGCCGACTTGCTGTCGACCCGCAGCAGATAGGGCTTGCCCTTACCAGGCGACGTACATCGTGTACGTGTCCTTGCTGTCCTTGCCGTCCTTCTCCGCGACGACGACTGCGGGCACACCGCCGACGGTCGTCGTGGCGCCGCGCGTCACACCCGAACCGGCCCCGGAACCGGCGTCCTTGAACTCGGCGAGCGAGCTGTCCAGGTCGCAGAAGCCGGCGATGTCCTTGGTGTCGGCGCCGGTCGCGGACATCTCGGTCCAATTCCCGGCCGGCGTGACCAAGGGCGGGCGGCGGTGGCGCAGTCCCCGGCGCTTCGTCACCGCCGCTGCGGTGGGGGCGGCGCTTTTTTGACGAGCTGCTCGCTCGCCGGGTCAATAACAGCAAGACATGTGAACCGAGTCAACACGGTTAGCGAAGTGCCTCATGTGCACGCCGTGAATGGGTAGATCCTGCGTACGTCGGTATGCTCGGCTTCACAGTGATCGAGGGCTGCACGACCAGGGCTGTGTACGGGGATCAGAGGCCGTACGCGGGAACGCCGAAGCCGTGCGCGGACGAGGGGAGCGCGGCGCGTGCAGGACAACGCCACGGAAGTGACCGCCGCCGGCATCGCACGGCTCGCGGGCGTCGGCCGCGCCGCCGTCAGCAACTGGCGCCGCCGGCACGCCGACTTCCCCAAACCGGTCGGCGGCACCGAGACCAGCCCCGCCTTCGCCCTCATCGAGGTCGAGTCCTGGCTCCGTCGCCAGGGGAAACTCGCCGAAGTGCCCCTCCGTGAACGCGTCTGGCAGCAACTCGTCGGCCACCCCGAGGGCCCGGCCACCGCCCTCGTCCACGCGGGCTGTGTCCTGCTGCTCATCCATGACCGCCCGACCGTCTGGCTGGAACTGGGCGCCGTCTCCGACGAACGCCTCGCCGCCCGCCTCCCCGCCACGCTGGAGCAGGTGATCGCCCCGCGGTTCGGCGTTGCCGGGAAGCGGGGCGTTCACGCCTCACCGGCCGCGCGGGGAGTTCACGCGGTGTCTGCCGCACAAGGGGTTCACAGTCCGACTGGTGTTCGGGGAGTTCACACTCCTCCGGGTGGGCGCGGTGCGCCGTCGGCTGTGAACGGGCCGGAGGGTGTGAACACCCCGCCCGGCGTACACGCGGCTCCCCCCGCATCAGCCGTTCACGCCTCCCCTCCCGCACCCGGCGTTCACACCACCCCCGCCCCGCTCCGCGTACACAGCACGCCAGCCGTACACAGCGACGGCGTCACCACCGCCCCCGCAGCCGTCCCCGCCGTACACACCCCCGCCGTACACACCCCCACCGGCCCCCAACTCCTCCCCTCCGTCCCCCTCCTCCGCGGTGTCGCCGAGCTCGCCGCCAAGATGGGGGCGCGGCAGGCGTACGAGTTCCTGGTCGGGCGGCATCTCGACGCCAACCCGCGGCAGTACACGCCCACCCCGGCCGAGCTCGCCCGGCTCATGGGGGACCTCGCCGGTCCGGCGCGCACCGTCCTCGACCCGGCCTGCGGCACCGGCGCGCTGCTGCGCGCCCTTCCGGTGCGGGGTGCGCGGGAGGTCGAACGGGACCATTCCGAGCGGGAGTTGTACGGCCAGGACAGCGCCCCCGAGCTGGCCGCGCTCACCGCCCTCCGGCTCGCGCTCCAGGGCCGGGACGCGCTCGTCCGTACGGCCGTCGGGGACACCCTCCGGGCCGACGCTTATCCCGGGCTCAGGGCCGACGTCGTCCTCTGCCATCCGCCGTTCAACGAGCGCAACTGGGGTCACGACGAACTCGGGTACGACGCCCGTTGGGAGTACGGGTTCCCCGCCCGCAACGAGTCCGAGCTGGCCTGGGTGCAGCATGCCCTCGCCCGGCTCAGGGACGGCGGCACCGCCGTACTGCTGATGCCGCCGGCCGCCGCGTCCCGGCGTTCGGGACGCCGTATCCGAGCCGATCTGCTGCGGCGGGGTGCGCTGCGCGCGGTGATCGCGCTGCCGGTCGGCGCGGCACCCCCGTACAACATCCCGCTGCACCTGTGGGTGCTGCAGCGGCCCGGCAAGGCGCCCGCGCAGCCCGAGGTGCTGCTCGCCGACACCGGGGCCGTCGCCGGGCACAGCGGGCACAGCGGGCACAGCGGGCACAGTGGGCACAGCGGGCTCGACTGGGAGGCCGTGCGCACCGCCGTCCTCGACGCCTGGCGGCCCTTCGAGCGGGCCGGTACGGCGGTCGAGCGGCCGGGAGCGGCGCGTTCCGTGCCCGTCATCGAACTCCTCGACGACGACGTCGACCTCGCCCCGGCCCGACACCTCCCGCCCGCCACCGCGGGCGACGGCGAGCAGCTGAGCGACGTACGGGAGCGGCTGGACGAGACCCTGCGGCTGACCGTCGACCTCACTCCGCCCGCCCCCGCCGGACCCACCGAGGAGCAGCCCGGGCGCTGGCCGCTCATCACCATCGGCGAACTCGCGCGCGGGGGCGCCCTGGTGATGCGTACGGGCGGAAACGGCGGCCACGCGCGCGTGCCCGTACTCACCGACCAGGACGTCCTCGCCGGAACCGCCCCCTCCGGCACGCTCCCCGAGAGCGACGAGGCGGCCGTGCGGGTGGCGGCGGGCGACGTCGTCGTCCCGGTGCTGGGCGGCGGCTCCGTCGCGCGCGTGGTCGACGACGCGACCGCGGGGGCCGTCCTCGGCCGCAGCCTCGTCCTCCTGCGGCCCGAACCGGCCGCCCTCGACCCCTGGTTCCTCGCCGGCTTCCTGCGTGGCACCGCCAACAACCGCCAGGCCAGCAGCTACGCGTCCACCGCGACCCGGCTCGACGTACGCCGACTGCAGCTGCCCCGGCTGTCACTGGACGAACAGCGGCGCTACGGGGCGCGGTTCAGGGCGCTCGCCGAGTTCGAGGAGGCCCTGCGGCACGCGGGCAGGCTCGGCGGACAGCTCGTGCGCGGCATGTACGACGGGCTGACGGACGGGACCGTCGCGCCCGACTGACACGCTGATGGCGTTCCGGCGTTCCGACGGCCCACACGCCGCGATGCGGGACGAAGGACGACAGGACGACAACGGTTCGGTACAACCCGGACCCGTTGTCGGCGTCGGCCTATACGCTCATGCTCCGACACCGAACCTGTCACTCGTCCGTCCGTCCCCGTCGGCATCATCCGGTCCAGGAGCAGTCATGTACGGCCCCGGCGCGCCGCCGCCCACCCGCAGCGCGGGCACCGTCATCACCCTTCGCGTGCTGATCACCGCCGCCGGGTTCCTCTCGTGCGGCCTCCTCGCGTGCCTGCCGCTGTTCCGCGTCGCCTTCCTGCGTGGCCGGTGGTTCAACTGGACGGCGGCCTGGGCGAGTCTGCCGCTGTCCATCCTGTGCTTCGCGGTGGTCGGCACGGTGGACGAGGGCAACGCCGACGGCGACATCGCCCTCGCCGCCGTGATGCTCCTGGGCGCCGTCGCCAGCACGTACTTCCTGGTCATGGACATACGGCCGAACAACCGGCAGCACCCGTACGCCGGTTACGTACCGGACCGGGGCGCGACCGTTCCCCCCGGGTACGGTTACCCGTCGCCGTACGCGAACCCGCGGACCGGGCCGCAGCAGCCCCCCGTGCCCCACACGCCGATATCCACACCCCAGACGCCGACCCCCCGGCCACCCGTCGCCCAGGGCTCCGTGCCGCCCCCGCCGCAGCGCCCCGCGCCCGCCCGTATCGACCAGGTGCGCGCCGAACTCGACGAGCTCAGCGACTACCTGCGCAAGCACGACAGCAACGGCAGCGGTAATGACAGCGGCAACCGCGACGCCGGCCCCGAGGGCGGACGGTGAGCGTGGCGGCGGGCCGTGTCATCGCCGAGCGGTACGAACTGTCCACGCTCATCGGACAGGGCGGCATGGGCCAGGTGTGGACGGCGTACGACCAGCGGCTCGACCGGCGCGTGGCGGTCAAGCTGCTGCGCCCGGACAAGGTCGCAGGCCAGGAGGCGGACGAACTGCGCCGCCGCTTCGTGCGCGAGTGCCGGGTGACCGCGCAGGTCGACCACCCCGGCCTGGTCACGGTCCACGACGCGGGCAGCGAGGGCGACGAACTGTTCCTCGTCATGCAGTACGTCGACGGCGCCGACCTCTCCGACCACCTCGCCGAGCACGACCCCTACCCCTGGCAGTGGGCGGTCGCGGTGGCCGCGCAACTGTGCGCCGTGCTGAGCGCCGTGCACGCCGTGCCGATCGTCCACCGCGACCTCAAGCCGCGCAACGTGATGGTGAAGCAGGACGGCACGGTCACCGTCCTCGACCTGGGTGTCGCCTCCGTCATGGACACGGACACGACCCGCCTCACCCACACCGGTTCACCCATCGGCTCGCCCGCCTACATGGCCCCCGAGCAGGCGATGGGCGGCGCGGTCGGCCCGTACACCGACCTGTACGCACTCGGCGTACTCCTCCACGAACTCCTCAGCGGGGACGTGCCGTTCTCCGGCTCGACGGCCCTCGGGGTGCTCCACCGCCATCTCTACGAGCCGCCGCTGCCCGTGCGCCGACAGAGACCCGAGGTGCCCGAGTCCCTGGAAGCGCTCGTCCTGCGGCTGCTCGCCAAGGACCCGCAGCACCGGCCCGCCTCCGCTCAGGAGGTGTACGAACACCTGGCGCTGCTCCTCCCCGAGCGCGGCACGCCCACAGGGGCGCCCCTCGACCCCACACGCCCCTTCCTGCGCCCGCACGCCCCCTGGCCGGACCGGGCCCGCACCCCCGCGCCCCAGCCGACGGCCGTCCCGGCGGCCGAGAGACCCGACGTCGCCAGAGCCGTCGACGAGGTCAAACGCCTCCTCGGCGAGGGCCGGATCACCCAGGCCGTCGACATCCTCGGCGGGATCCTGCCCGCCGCCGCCGACCAGCACGGCGAGCACTCCCCGGTCGTCCGCACCCTGCGCAAGCAGTACGCGGCCACCCTCATGGACGACGGTCAGTACCGCCGCGCCCTGCCCGAGCTGCGCCGCCTCGCCGACGAACGCGCCGCCGAGGCCGGCCAGGCAGACCCCCAGGTGCTGCGCTTCCGTTACGAGGCCGCCCAGTGCCTCGAACAGCTCGGCGAACCCGCGGCGGCCCTCGCCGAGTACCGCGCCCTGTTGCCGTACTACGAGAACCAGTACGTCGCCGGCGACCCGGAACTCGCCCTCGACGTCCGCCGCCGCATCGGCCACCTCCTCCTCGCCCTCGGCGACCGCAACGCCGCCCGCGACACCCTCGCCCGCCTCCTCCACGACGTGGACCGCCTGCGCGGCCCCGGGCATCCCCTGGCGGCGGAGATCCGGCGGACACTGGAGTGGCTGGGACAGGTGCGGGGGTAGCCCCTCGGTGGACCCACCGCAGCCGGGCCCACCATGTACATGGTCAACGGCCAGTACATGGTCAACAGCAAGGAACCGCGAGGCGGCTGCACGATCACCGGCCGAGACGGCCGGAGGCCACGGGGAGAACGAGGCGGTGCCCGAAGTCCCGGTGAATCGTTGGTCGAATGGCTTGGCCGGAGCCCTGCCACTGCCTAACATCGATCATCGCAAGACCTTGTGCTCCGCCGCACAATCTCCTCAGGAGGCTTCCTTGCACCGCCGCCGTCGCACCGCGCTCCTCCTCTCCGCCGCGATCGTCGCCGCGGCACCCCTCCTCACCGCCTGCGGAAACGACGCGCATCCTGGCGCGGCGGCCGTCGTCGGCGGGCAGCGGATCACGGTCGCGCAGCTGGAGAGCAGGGTGAACGAGGTACGCGCGGCGCAGCGGGCGGCCACCCCGGACCAGGCCCAGTACGCGCAGGCCGTCGCCAGGACCGGCAGCCTCACCCGGGACACCCTGCACACGATGGTCCTCGACCGCGTCCTGAACCAGGCCGCCAAGGACGCGGGCGTGAGTGTGACCCGCAAGGACGTCCAGACCCTGCGTGCCTCCCTGGAACAGCAGGCGGGCAGTGCGAAGGCGCTGGCGGACGCCTGGCTCCAGCAGTACGGCGTCGCCCCGGCACGCCTCGACGACAGCCTGCACACCGAGATCGTCGCCCAGAAACTGGCCGCCGCGCTCGGTGTCGACATGAACTCGCCCGACGGTCAGGCCACCTTCTGGAAGGCGATGTCCGAGGCATCGAAGACCCTCGACGTCGACCTCAACCCGCGCTACGGCAGCTGGGACGTCCAGAAGAGCAGCCGCGTCGACGCGAAGACACCCTGGGTACGGGAGATCACGGCGCCGCAGACGGCCCAGGGAACCGCGTGACGGCCACGGCGTAACGGTCGTCCGTACGCGCGTCCGGGCGTAGGGACGCCGGTGTGTCCCTCGGTGCCCAGCCTGTGGACAACCGGCTGTGGACAACCGCTGGGGCTGTCGGTGGCGTGGGATACGTTCGGTGGGTGAACGCAACCAGCGGCTTCGAGACCGCTCCGGAGACGGGGACGGGGACCGACCCCGACCCCGGTCGTGTCGTCCTGCTCACCACCAGCCACCGTGTCGCGCCCGGCCTGCTGTCCTGGCCCGCCTGGCAGGTGCTGCACGCGGCAGACAGGGTGCTGTGCGCTGACGGTACGCATCCGCAGCTGCCGTATCTGCGGGACGCCGGCACGGCGGTCGAGGAGACCTCCCCGACCGCCGAGGAGCTGATCGACGCCTGCGCCGGCGGCCGGACGGTCGTGGTCGTGACGACAGGCGAGGGCGACCCGGCCCTCACCGACGGCCTGGCACGCCTCGCTGGCTCGGGCCGCATACGGATGCCGGACCTGGAACTCCTCCCCGCTTCCTACGACCTCCCCGGCGCCCGCCTCCTCGACCTCGTCCAGGTCATGGACCGCATCCGCCTGGAGTGCCCCTGGTCGTCCCGCCAGACCCACAAGGGCCTGGCGAAGTACGGCATCGAGGAGGCGTACGAACTCGTCGAGGCCATCGAGGAGGGCGACCGGGACGAGCTGCGCGAGGAACTGGGGGACGTCCTGCTCCAGGTCGTCTTCCACGCGCGCATCGCCGAGGAGGGCAGCGAGGAGGAGGACGAGGAGGGCACAGCCCCGTTCTCGATCGACGACGTGGCGGCCGGCATCGTCACGAAGCTGATCCACCGCCACCCGCACGTCTTCGGCGACGAGACGGCGTCCACACCGGAGGACGTCAAGGAACACTGGCTGCGCACCAAGGCGGTCGAGAAGCGCCGGACCTCGGTCACCGAGGGCATCCCACTAGGCCAGCCCGCGCTGGCCCTCGCGGCGAAACTGGCGTCCCGGGTCCACACGGCGGCCCTGGACGTCCCCCTGCCGCAGGGCGAGGGCATCGGCTACGAACTGCTGGAGATGGCGGTCCGGGCGGAGGCGGAGGGCGTGGACCCGGAGGCGGCACTGCGGGCCGCCGCGCGGGCCTATCGGGATGCGGTGCGGGTGAGGGAAGGGGCGACGGGGGCGGCCACGGAGGAGCGACGGTGAGCTGAGCCGGGCCCGGCGGCCGTCAGTACCCTGCCCCATGTCCCAGGGCGGTGCTGAGACATGAGGGCGTGCGGGCGGGCCGGGAGTGTGGCCGCCCTGACGCCGAGCAGGGCCCCGCTGAAGCCTCCCGCCCTCCCGATACCGTCACCGGGTGACCAACCAGCCCCTCTCCACGCCCCCGACTCCCGCCCCGGAACTCTTCACCTGGGAGTTCGCGACGGACCCCTACCCCGCCTACGCCTGGCTCCGTGAGCACGCGCCCGTGCACCGGACGAAGTTGCCCAGCGGGGTCGAGGCCTGGTTGGTCACGCGGTACGGAGACGCCAAGCAGGCCCTCGCCGACCCCCGGCTCTCCAAGAATCCCGCCCATCACGACGAGCCCGCGCACGCCAAGGGCAAGACCGGTATCCCCGGTGAGCGCAAGACCGAGCTGATGACCCATCTGCTCAACATCGATCCGCCGGACCACACCAGGCTGCGCAGGCTGGTCGCCAAGGCGTTCACGCCGCGCCGGGTCGCCGAGTTCGCCCCCCGCGTCCAGGAGCTCACCGATCACCTGATCGACCAGTTCGCGGCGAGCGGCTCCGCCGATCTCATCCACGAGTTCGCGTTCCCCCTGCCCATCTACGCGATCTGCGACCTGTTGGGCGTACCCCGCGAGGACCAGGACGACTTCCGGGACTGGGCCGGGATGATGATCCGGCACGGGGGAGGGCCCCGGGGTGGAGTCGCTCGGTCCGTCAAGAAGATGCGGGGCTATCTCGCCGAGCTGATCCACCGCAAGCGCGAGGCGCTGTCCGACGTACCCGAACCCGGCGAGGACCTCATCTCCGGGCTCATCCGCGCCTCGGACGAGGGCGAGCACCTCACCGAGAACGAGGCCGCCGCCATGGCCTTTATCCTACTGTTCGCCGGTTTTGAAACTACTGTGAATTTGATCGGCAATGGCGTTTTTGCCCTGCTCACTCATCCCGAGCAGCGCGCCCGCCTCCAGGCGTCCCTCGGCGTGAAGGACTCCTCCCTCCTCGAAACCGGCATCGAGGAACTCCTCCGCTACGACGGCCCCGTCGAACTGGCCACCTGGCGCTTCGCCACCCAGCCGCTCAGTATCGGCGGGCAGGGCATCGCGGCCGGTGATCCCGTCCTCGTCGTCCTCGCCGCCGCCGACCGTGACCCGGCGCGGTTCGCCGACCCCGACACCCTCGACCTCGGTCGTCGGGACAACCAGCACCTCGGATACGGCCATGGCATCCACTACTGCCTCGGCGCCCCGCTCGCCCGCCTGGAGGGGCGCAGTGCGCTGGCCACCCTCCTCACCCGCCTCCCCGACCTGCAACTCGCCTCAGACCCGGCCGAGTTGAGATGGCGGGGCGGCCTCATCATGCGTGGACTGCGTACCCTGCCCGTCGAGTTCACGCCGGTCCGTGGGACCGGGCACGCGCCGACGGTGGTGTCGTAGAAGATCGCGCGAAGGTGACACTCCCTCAGCAATGTGATCTTCACGTGATCTGCGCGGCATGAACTTGTGACAAGTGATCGTCTGTCGATACGTTCGTGCATCAGTGCGATGTTCTGCGTCACCCGTCGCACTGGTCCCCCGCTGTCTCGTGAAAGGCAACCGCATGCTCTCCGGGAACGGTCGTCACCGTCGCCCCCGTCAGGCTCCGGCTCTGCTTGTCGCGGCCGGCGTGACCAGCTCCGCCATGGCGATCCCGCTGCTCGGCGCGACAGGCGCCAGCGCGGCCAGTGGTACCACCTGGGACAGGGTCGCGGAGTGCGAGAGCGGCGGTTCCTGGAGTGCCGACGCCGGCAACGGGTTCTACGGCGGGCTCCAGTTGACCCAGGACGACTGGGAGAAGTACGGCGGCCTCGCGTACGCCGCGAGGGCCGACCAGGCCAGCCGTTCGCAGCAGATCGCCGTCGGCGAGAAGATACTCGCCGACCAGGGGGCGGGGGCCTGGGGAGCCTGTGCGCTGTTGTCGGGGCTCGGCAAGGACGCCGGCTCGGCCGACGTCGACACCGGCGTGGTCGAAGGTGACACCTCGGGCTCGACCGGGGGTTCGGGCCTGGGTCTGGGGCTGGGGCTGGGTCCGGCCTCGGGCTCGGATTCCTCCCCCTCCTCCTCGACTTCGGAGTCGCCCACGCCCTCGGCGTCCCCCTCCACCGGCTCCCCGGCCTCGCCCGGGGCCTCCGACTCGTCGCCGTCCCCCACACCGTCCGCGGGGGCGGCGACAGGCTCCGCCGACTCCACCGACCCCGCCGGGTCGGTCACCTCGCCGTCGCCTTCCTCCTCGTTGCCCGGCGCGGGCGACGGGAAGGAAAGCGACAGTTCGCCTATAGATGTCGCAGTGGGTCAAGAGTTGGGCAACTCGGGCCAGAGTGTCGAAAAAGAGGGCGGTGAAAGCGGAACCGAGACCTCCGTCGGCACCGGCCGTCATCGTGGCAAGGCCGAGGGCACGTACACCGGCAGCATCGGGGACGTCCTCTGGGGTGTCACCGACTCCCTCGATCTCGCGGGCGGACAGCCCGCGGAGCCCGCCGGGACCGCGTCCTTCCTTGACGCGGACTCGGGTCTCATCCTTCCCGGTCAGACCCTTGCCGTAGGTAGCGAACCGGGGCAAAACTAACCGGAGTTCACGTCCCACTTTCGCGCTGAATGTCCGTTATCGATGCGGTGAGAGATAGGTCTCAGAAGCCCTGATCGTCTTTGTATTTCAGAGGATCAGCTGTTTACGGTCGTCATCGCCCGCCACAGTGGGCCCCGCCGGTCGCAACGCCGAATCCTGCCAACGGCCGTACGGGAACAGTCGTCGCTATCAAGCGCCGTAGGCAGGAGCGGGGGACCCAAGGTAAGTGCCGCACCGGGCAGTTGTCCGGAGCGGCTTGGGGTGAAGCCGTACGCCGCCCGCAAGGGACGTACGGCCGGGCAACTCAACCGGCCCGAACCCGACAGCTCACCTCGCAGGCGTCGGTGAGGGGATCACGCATGCTGTTTACCGGTAAGGGCAAGCACCGCCGTCCGTCCAAGGCCACCCGGGTCGTCGCCATCGCCGGTGTCACCGGCGCCGCGGTCGCCGCTCCGCTCCTGGCGGCCGGCTCCGCCTCCGCCGCCACCTCCGCCGAGTGGGACACGGTCGCCCAGTGCGAGTCCGGCGGCAACTGGTCCATCAACACCGGCAACGGCTACTACGGCGGTCTGCAGTTCTCCGCCTCGACCTGGGCCGGGTACGGCGGCTCGGCGTACGCCTCCACCGCCGACCAGGCCTCCAAGTCCCAGCAGATCGCCATCGCCGAGAAGGTCCTCGCGGGCCAGGGCAAGGGTGCCTGGCCGGTCTGCGGTGTGGGCCTGTCCAGCGCCTCCTACGACGGCGGCTCCAGCGACAACTCGTCCAGCGGTTCCAGCAGCTCGGGCAACTCCAGCAGCTCCAGCGGCTCCGGCGAGAGCTCCACCCGCTCCAGTGACAACCAGCAGGCCTCCCGCTCGCAGGAGCGGCCGGCCGCGAAGAAGACCGTCACCACCCCGACCGGCAAGAAGGTCGAGAAGGGTGACGGCGAGTACAAGGTCGTCAAGGGCGACAGCCTGAGCGCCATCGCCGAGGCGCACGACGTCAAGGGCGGCTGGGAGAAGCTCTTCCAGCTGAACAAGGACATCGTCGACGACGCCGACGTCATCTACCCGGGCCAGCAGCTGCACCTCAGCTGACACGGCTGAGTCGCCGCCCACCCCGGTCACCGGCGGGCCGGAGCTTCCCCCGGATCCCGGCCGGCTCGCAGGTGAACCACAGGGCCCTCACATCCGTGCCCTCCATAGTGAAGGCCTTGTGAGGGTCACCCCCGTCCCCACGGGCTCCCCGCTTCGGTGCGTCTTCCCCCGTACGCACCGGAGCGGGGCTTTTTGTTTCCCGGGGGAACAATGTTTACCCTCGGTTCCGTTCGTGTTCCGTCCATGGGGTGGTCGGAAGGCTGGCCGATCCCCCGGAGCCGGTTAGGCTCATCATCGCGGAGCCGCCGCGGCCCCGTACTCGCGAGGCCCAGCAGCCCCGCGTACCCGCGTCACATCCCAGTCAGAAGGAGATGCTCTTGCCGTCCATCGACGTCGTCGTAGCCCGGGAAATCCTCGACTCGCGAGGCAACCCCACCGTCGAGGTCGAGGTCGGCCTCGATGACGGCAGCACCGGTCGTGCCGCCGTCCCGTCCGGCGCCTCCACCGGAGCCTTCGAGGCCATCGAGCTGCGCGACGGTGACCCCAACCGTTACTTCGGCAAGGGTGTCGAGAAGGCCGTCCTCGCCGTCATCGAGCAGATCGGCCCGGAGCTCGTCGGCTACGACGCCACCGAGCAGCGCCTGATCGACCAGGCCATGTTCGACCTGGACGCCACCGACAACAAGGGCTCCCTCGGCGCCAACGCCATCCTCGGCGTCTCCCTCGCCGTCGCCCACGCCGCGTCGGAGGCCAGCGACCTGCCGCTCTTCCGCTACCTCGGCGGCCCGAACGCGCACCTGCTGCCCGTCCCGATGATGAACATCCTCAACGGTGGATCCCACGCGGACTCCAACGTCGACATCCAGGAGTTCATGATCGCCCCGATCGGCGCGGAGTCCTTCTCCGAGGCGCTGCGCTGGGGCGCGGAGATCTACCACACCCTCAAGAAGGTGCTGAAGACCAAGGGCCTGTCCACCGGTCTCGGCGACGAGGGCGGCTTCGCCCCGAACCTGGAGTCCAACCGCGCCGCGCTCGACCTCATCATCGAGGCCATCAAGCAGGCCGGTTACGTGCCCGGCGAGCAGATCGGCCTCGCGCTCGACGTCGCCGCGTCCGAGTTCTACAAGGACGGCAAGTACGAGTTCGAGGGCAAGTCCCGCACGGCCGCCGAGATGACCGAGTACTACGAGGAGCTCGTCTCCGCGTACCCGCTCATCTCCATCGAGGACCCGCTGTACGAGGACGACTGGGCCGGCTGGAAGACCATCACCGACAAGCTGGGCGACAAGGTCCAGATCGTCGGCGACGACCTCTTCGTCACCAACCCGGAGCGTCTGGCCCGTGGCATCGAGGAGGGCTCGGCGAACGCCCTGCTCGTCAAGGTCAACCAGATCGGCTCGCTGACCGAGACCCTGGACGCCGTCGAGCTGGCCCAGCGCAACGGCTTCAAGTGCATGATGTCCCACCGCTCCGGCGAGACCGAGGACGTCACCATCGCCGACCTCGCCGTCGCCGTGAACTGCGGCCAGATCAAGACCGGCGCCCCGGCCCGCTCGGACCGCGTCGCCAAGTACAACCAGCTGCTGCGCATCGAGGAGATCCTCGACGACGCCGCCGTGTACGCCGGCCGCAGCGCCTTCCCGCGCTTCAAGGGCTGACCAGCCAGAGTTAAGGCATAGCCAGTCGTACGTACGTCCCCGTACCCGGTCCCGTACCGTGTGCGGGGACGTACGCACGTGCGCAGAGGTACAGCAGGTACAGGCGCAGACGCTCGGGGAGGCGGGACAATGGCTGTGAAGGACCGGGACCGGTTCTCCACCGCGACCAGGATCAAGCTGCTCGGCGAGCAGACGGCGGCCCGCGTCTATCGTTCGCAGACCAAGCGCCAGGCCCGCCGCTCCCGCCTGACCGGCCGGGCGGCCCTGCTCGTCCTGGTCCTGTGCTCGCTGATCGTGGCCCTCGCCTACCCGATAAGGCAGTACGTCTCCCAGCGCGCCGACATCGCCGAGATGGAACGGGAACGCGACCAGGCCAGCCGGCGGGTCGAACAGCTCCGCGACCTGAAGGCACGCTGGCAGGACGACGCGTACGCGGAGCAGCAGATCCGGCAGCGGCTGCACTACGTCCTGCCGGGCGAGACCGGGTACATCGTGATCGACCCCGACGCGGCGAAGCAGTCGCGCGCCGACCTGGGCGCGGCGGACCGCCCCTGGTACGCGAACGTCTGGGACGGCGTGGACAAGGCCGACGCCGCCGACCAGTGAAGTGAACGGAACAGAAAAGACAGGTATGGACACGCCCCCGCCTCCCACCCCGCGCACCGAGCCGACCGACGCGGACGTCGAGGCCTTCAAGCAGCAGCTGGGCCGCCCGCCGCGCGGGCTGCGCGCCATCGCGCACCGCTGCCCCTGCGGTCAGCCGGACGTCGTGGAGACGGCTCCGCGGCTGCCGGACGGCACGCCCTTCCCCACGACGTACTACCTGACGTGCCCGCGCGCCGCCTCGGCGATCGGCACGCTGGAGGCGAACGGCGTGATGAAGGAGATGACGGAACGCCTGTCGACGGACCCGGAGCTGGCCGCCGCGTACCGGGCCGCGCACGACGACTACATCGAGCGCCGCGACGCGATCGAGGTCCTGGAGGGCTTCCCGAGCGCGGGCGGCATGCCGGACCGCGTGAAGTGCCTGCACGTCCTCGTGGGCCACTCGCTGGCCGCCGGACCCGGCGTGAACCCGCTGGGCGACGAGGCGATCGCGATGCTGCCCGAGTGGTGGGCGAAGGGTCCCTGCGTGCTGCCCTCGGCGCCTCCGGAGGGTGAGGGCTGGGAGGTGGACGCGAGCGGGTCCGGCCACTTCGCGTTCAAGCCGGTGGAGTCTTCGGACCCGGCAGCCCCGGGGGAGTCCGGGGAGGGCGGCAAGTGACCCGCGTCGCCGCCGTCGACTGCGGTACGAACTCGATCCGCCTCCTCGTCGCCGACGCGGACCCGGAGACGGGTGAACTCGTCGACCTGGACCGGCGGATGACCATCGTCCGCCTCGGTCAGGGCGTCGACCGTACGGGGCGGCTGGCCCCCGAGGCGCTGGAGCGGACCTTCGCGGCCTGCCGTGAGTACGCCGCCGTCATCAAGGAGCACGGCGCGGAGCGGCTCCGCTTCGTCGCGACGTCCGCCTCCCGCGACGCGGAGAACCGGGACGAGTTCGTCCGGGGCGTGCTGGACATCCTGGGTGTCGAGCCCGAGGTCATCACGGGCGAGCGGGAGGCCGAGTTCTCCTTCACCGGCGCCACCAGGGAACTGACGGGGCGTGACGACCTGGCCAGGCCCTACCTGGTCGTGGACATCGGCGGCGGCTCGACCGAGTTCGTGGTCGGCGACGACCAGGTGCGCGGGGCACGGTCCGTGGACATCGGGTGCGTACGCATGACGGAGCGGCACCTCGTGCGGGACGGCGCCGTCGCCGATCCGCCCGCCGAGGAGCAGATCGCGGCGATCCGCTCGGACATCGAGGCGGCCCTGGACCTGGCGGAGGAGACGGTCCCGCTGAGCGAGGCGCGCACGCTGGTGGGGCTCGCGGGATCGGTCACCACGGTGTCGGCGATCGCGCAGAACCTGTCCGCGTACGACCCCGAGGCCATCCACCACTCCCGGGTCTCCTACGACCGCGTCCGTGAGATCACCGAGACCCTTCTCCGCTCCACCCACGCCGAGCGGGCGGCGATCCCCTCGATGCATCCGGGACGCGTCGACGTGATCGGTGCGGGGGCGCTCGTACTGCTCTCGATCATGGAACGGATCGGGGCGTCGGAGGTCGTGGTGAGCGAGCACGACATCCTCGACGGGATCGCGTGGTCGGTCGCGTGACCCTCGCCTGAGCAGGTCGGACAACGTATGAGCGCACTTGGGGGGCTGTTCGAGGCCCCCCGGTGACGTCCCTGCGGGAAACTTCGTGAAGTTCTTCACAAGGAAATCGGTCCTGTTGGGCGACGAACGTGGTCCGGAGGGCCCTTTCGGGGGCTCACCTGGGGTGGGAGCCTGCTCGGGGGAGCGTTTCGGTGGTGTTTCCCGGGGGTGCGGGCGAGGGCTGGTCCAGTCACTCCGGCGGGCCGGAAGGGCAGTTCACGCGGCATTGACATCGGGGCGTACCGCCCGCTGGTACCTCTCGCGTGGCACCGCCTCGGCCATGCGGGCCGCGCAGTGTAGCAGAGGTGGTGAAGAAGCTTGTGAAGGGGCGCACGAGCGACCCCCCTGGAGCGGGTGGATACTCGATGGCATGAGCACCACGGAGCGTCCCAGGATCCTCGTAGTAGGCGGTGGGTACGTAGGCCTGTACGCAGCTCGGCGCATCCTCAAGAAGATGCGCTACGGCGAGGCGACCGTCACGGTCGTCGACCCCCGGTCGTACATGACCTACCAGCCCTTCCTCCCCGAAACCGCCGCCGGCAGCATTTCGCCGCGCCACGTCGTCGTACCGCTGCGACGTGTGCTGCCCAAGGCGGAAGTTCTGACCGGTCGGGTCACCACCATCGACCAGGACCGCAAGGTCGCCACGATCGCCCCCCTCGTGGGTGAGGCGTACGAGCTGCCTTTCGACTACCTCGTCATCGCCATGGGCGCGGTCTCCCGCACCTTCCCGATCCCCGGCCTGGCCGAACAGGGCATCGGAATGAAGGGCATCGAGGAGGCCATCGGCCTGCGCAACCACGTCCTGGAGCAGCTGGACAAGGCCGACTCCACGACCGACGAGGAGATCCGCCGCAAGGCGCTCACCTTCGTCTTCGTCGGTGGTGGCTTCGCGGGTGCGGAGACCATCGGTGAGGTCGAGGACATGGCGCGCGACGCGGCGAAGTACTACACCAGCGTGTCCCGCGAGGACATGCGGTTCATCCTCGTCGACGCCGCCGACAAGATCCTTCCCGAGGTCGGCCCGAAGCTGGGCCAGTACGGCAAGGAGCACCTGGAGAGCCGCGGGGTCGAGATCTATCTTTCGACGTCGATGGACTCGTGCGTCGACGGCCATGTGGTCCTGAAGAACGGCCTCGAGGTCGACTCCAGCACCATCGTGTGGACCGCGGGCGTCAAGCCCAACCCGGTCCTGTCGCGGTTCGGCCTGCCGCTGGGTCCGCGCGGCCACGTGGACGCGCAGCCGACGCTCCAGGTCACGGGTACGGACTACATCTGGGCCGCGGGCGACAACGCCCAGGTGCCGGACGTGGCCGCCCGCAAGGCCGGCGTGGAGAACGCCTGGTGCCCGCCGAACGCCCAGCACGCGCTGCGGCAGGCGAAGGTGCTCGGCGACAACGTGGTCTCCGGTATGCGGGGCTTCCCGCAGAAGGACTACGCGCACTCCAACAAGGGCGCTGTCGCGGGTCTCGGCCTGCACAAGGGCGTCGCGATGATCGTCATGGGCAAGCTCAAGATCACGCTCAAGGGCCGGCTGGCGTGGTACATGCACCGCGGCTACCACGGTCTGGCGATGCCGACGTGGAACCGGAAGATCCGGGTGTTCGCGGACTGGACGCTGGCGATGTTCCTGAAGCGTGAGGTTGTGGCGCTGGGGGCGCTGGAGACTCCTCGTGAGGAGTTCTACGAGGCCGCCAAGCCGGCGCCGGTCGCTGCCGCGAAGAGGGCCGAGGAGAAGGCCGAGAAGAAGGCAGAGGCCAAGGCCTCCTGACCTCCTCTTCGACCTCCGGTCACTGAAACACCCCTGAAGGGGCCGCTCGCCATCCGTGGTGCGAGGGGCCCCTTCAGGCGTTTGTTCGCCCCCGCCGCCCTTACCCGTCCCGTCCTGTTCCTGGGGGCTGCGCCCCCAGACCCCCGCTGTCGGCCCTGAAGGGGCCTTGTCCTCAAGCGCCGGACGGGCTGGATGTGCCTGGGCCTGGGCTGGATACAGGCGGTGAACGGGTGGGTGGGAAACGCCGGTTGGGCTGAACGGCCTCGTCCTCGAATGTCGGGTGGGCTGGGTGGGCCTGGGCCCGGGCTGTAGACGCGGTGGGGGCGGGTGGGTGGGAAACGCCGGGCGGGCTGGGAGGGGCTGGGCCTGGTCTGGACCGGCGTCGCCGTTCGTGTGCCTCCCTTTGCCCAGTCTTGATCGCTTCCGGGGACTGCGCGTCGAGGGCGGTGGTGTTCTCGTGGGTGTTGGACAATCCCGGTGATGTCGTCACGGAGGTGTGCGTCATGCCCGAAGCCGCGTCGCGGCTCCAGAGCTTCGCCGAGCAGTTGCTGGGGGCTCCGCTCCCGATGCGTATCCGCGCCTGGGACGGTTCGCAGGCAGGGCCGCCCGGTGCCCCCACCCTGGTAGTCCGCAACCGCCGCGCCCTGCGCCGGTTGCTGTGGAAACCCGGCGAACTGGGGCTCGCCCGGGCCTGGGTCGCCGGCGACCTGGACATCGAGGGGGACTTCTACGCCGCCCTCGATCACCTGTCCGGGCTGGTCTGGAACCGTGGGGAGGACGCCCGGAGTCTCGCCGAGGCACTGCGTGAACCCGGGGTGCGGGCCGCGGTGCGCGGGCTCGTGCGGATGGCCGGGCTCCCCGTCCCTCCCGCGCCGCCCCGTGAAGAGGTTGCGCGGCGGCGCCGAGGGCTCCACACCAAGCGCACCGACAAACGCGCCGTCAGCCACCACTACGACGTCGGCAACGACTTCTACGAGGTCGTCCTCGGGCCGTCCATGGTGTACTCCTGCGCCTACTGGGAGACCGCCGAGGGCGGCGACACCCTCGAAGACGCCCAGCGCGACAAGCTCGAACTCGTCTGCCGCAAGCTCGCCCTGATGCCGGGCCGGCGCCTCCTCGACGTCGGCTGCGGCTGGGGCTCCCTCGCCATCCACGCCGCCCGCGAGCACGGCGTACACGTCGTCGGCGTCACCCTCTCGCAGGAACAGGCCGCGTACGCCCGTAAGCGCGTCGCGGAGGAAGGGCTCGCCGACCGGGTGGAGATCCGGGTGCAGGACTACCGGGACGTCACCGACGCACCCTTCGACGCGGTCTCCTCCGTGGGGATGGCCGAGCATGTGGGAAGCGAGCAGTACCTGACGTACGCGCGCGATCTGTACGCCCTGCTCAAGCCGGGCGGCCGGCTGCTCAATCACCAGATCGCCCGTCGGCCGCACGCGGACGAGGACGCGTACAGCCTCGACGGGTTCATCGACGCGTACGTCTTCCCGGACGGCGAACTCGCGCCCCTCGGCACCACCGTCACCCAGCTCGAACGGGCCGGGTTCGAGGTGCGCGACGTCGAGCCGATCCGGGAGCACTACGCGCTGACCCTGCGTCGGTGGGTCGCCAACCTGGAGGCCGACTGGACGCGGGCCCTGGACCTCACCAGCCCGGGGCGGGCCCGCGTCTGGCGGCTGTACATGGCCGCCTCCGCCCTCGCCTTCGAACGCAACCGGCTCGGCGTCAACCAGATCCTCGCCGTGCGGAGTTTGGAGGCCGGCGGCTCCGGGATGCCCTTGCGGGCCCGTACCTGGAACTGACGTACCTGGAACTGACGCCAACGAGACGGGAGTTGGGCTCCGCTGTTGTATCGGCGGAACCCAACTCCCGTACAGATGCCGCTTAACTCCTACTCCGACTGGATCGCGGCCAGCATGTTCATGCGGGCCGCGCGACGGGCCGGCCAAAGGGCCGCCAGGATGCCCACCGTGGCCGCGAGAAGCAGGAAGAGCGCCATCCTGGCCCAGGGCAGGACGAGTTCGTACGTCGGCATGCTCGTGCCCACCAGTTCGCCGGCCGCCCAGCCGAAGAACACGCCCAGGCCGATGCCCAGGACGCCGCCGAACAGGGAGATGACCAGGGACTCCAGACGGACCATCCGCTTGATGCCCTTGCGGTCGAGGCCGATCGCGCGGAGCATGCCGATCTCCTGGGAGCGTTCGAAGACCGACATGGCCAGGGTGTTGACGACCCCGAGGACCGCGACCAGGACCGCCATGGCCAGCAGGCCGTAGAGCATGTTCAGCATCAGCGTGAACATCTGCGCGATCTCGTTGGAGATGTCCTTCTTGTCCTGGATCTTGATGGCCGGGTTGGCACCCAGGGCCTTCGCCAGCTTGTCCTTCGTCGCGCTCGTCGCGCCGTCCGACGTCTTCACCATGACCTGCATGTCGGTGTGGTCGGCCGCGTCCGTGCGGTGCGGGGCCAGCTGGGTGTTGTCGAGCATGATGCCGCTCACCACCTCGTTGCCCTCGTACACGCCCGCCACGGTCAGCCGCTGCTTCTGCCCGTCGTCGTAGATGACCGTGAAGGTCGAATCTGCCTTCCAGCCACGGGACTTGGCTGTTCGGTCGTCCACGACAACCTGGCTGCCGCCGACCTTGAACGTGCCGTCGTCGACCGTCAGACTCGTCAGCTCGCCGATCGCGCCGCCGGTGACGCCGGTGATCCACTCCGACGTGTCGTCGATGAGGACGGCGGCGTCGGTCAGGGGGCTGACGGCGGTCACTCCGGGGGTCTTCGCCAGTTTTTCGGCGACGTCGGGGGAGAGCCCATTGCCGTTGGCCATCGAGACGATGTAGTCCGCCCTGATCGAGGCCGACGCCATCTTGTCGATCGCCTGCTGGAGGCTGCCCGCCATCACCGTCATGCCGGTGATGAGGGTGAGCCCGATCATCAGCGCGGAGGCCGTGGCGGCCGTACGACGGGGGTTGCGGACCGAGTTCTGGCGGGCCAGCTTCCCGGAGACGCCGAACACGCGCATGAACGGGCCGGCGGCGGCGATCAGCGGGCGGGAGAGGAGGGGGGTGAGGATGAAGACGCCGATGATGAGCAGTACCGCGCCGATGCCCATGGGGGCCTGGCCGTCCGAGCCGCTCATCGACGTCGCGGCCAGGACCACGGCGATGCCCGCGCCCGAGAACAGCGCGCCCAGCGTGTTGCGCAGCACCAGTGACTTGGTGGTCGCGGTCGCGTGGACGCTGCTCATGGCGGCCACCGGGGGGATCTTCGCGGCGCGGCGGCCGGGCAGCCAGGCCGCCAGCATGGTGATGAGGATGCCGACCGCGAGGGCCGCGCCGACCGTGCCCGGGGTGACGACCAGCGGCCCGTCGGGCACGGTCGCGCCGAGCGTGCCCAGCAGTGCCTTCAGCCCGGCCCCGATGCCGATGCCCGCGATCAGCCCGGTCACCGCCGCCACCGCGCCGACCACGAACGCCTCGATCAGCACGGACCGGGTGACCTGCCGGCGCGAGGCACCGACCGCCCGCATCAGCGCCAGTTCCTTGGTGCGCTGGGCGACCAGCATGGTGAAGGTGTTGGCGATGATGAACGTACCGACGAACAGCGCGATGCCCGCGAAGACCAGCAGGCCCTGCTTCAGGCCGCTCATCTCGGAGGCGATGTTCCTCGCCTGGTCGTCGGCGAGTTTCGTGGCCGTCGTCGTCTCGACGGCGTTTCGCGGCAGGGCCTTGTCCAGCGCCGCCTTGAGTGCGGCCTGGCTCGTCCCGGCCGCCGCCTTGACGTCGATCTCGTCGTACGCGCCCACCTTGCCGTACAGCCGCTGCGCGGTCGCCGTGTCGAAGAGGGCGAGGCTGCCGCCGGCCGTCACGTTGCCGTCGTCCGTGGTGAAGATGCCGGAGAGGGTGGGGGAGAGCACCGGGCCGTCCACCGACAGGCGCACGGTGTCCCCGACCTGGTAACCGGCCCGCTCGGCGGTCTTCGCGTCGAGGGCGACCTGGCCGGCGCCCTTGGGCGCGGCGCCGTCGCTCAGCGGGTATCGGGCGTCCTTGTCGCTCCAGTAGTTGCCGCCCTGCGACTGGAAACCGTCGCCGACGAGATTGCCGTCCTTGTCGGCGATGGCCGTGAAGCCGCTCACGACCCCGATGACGGAGGCGGCGCCCGGAACCTTCGCGCTCTCGTCGAGCAGGGCCTGCGTCAGCTGCGGGGGCTGGCCGGTCGTGTCGCCCGCATCGTCCCCGACGCCCGGCAGTACGGCGACGTCGACCTGGTCGAAGCCCTTGGCGGAGCTGTTCTGGAGGGCGTTCGAGAGGGTGTTGGTGAAGACCAGGGTCCCGGACACGAACGCCACGCCGAGCATCACGGCGAGCACGGTCATCAGAAGTCTGGCCTTGTGCGCGAGTACGTTGCGCAGCGCGGTACGGAACATGGGGTGTCGTCTCAGTCCGTCGTCGTGAAGTGTGAAGTCAGGCCGGGGGCGCGGGAATTGAGTGCGCGTCAGCTGGTGCGGACGGTCCTGGTGTCCAACCGCTTCATGCGGTCCAGGACGCCGTCCGCCGTCGGGCCGTACAGCTCGTCCACGATCCTGCCGTCCGCGAGGAAGACCACCCGGTCCGCGTAGGCCGCCGCCACCGGGTCGTGGGTGACCATCACGACCGTCTGCCCCAGCTCCCGTACGGAGTTGCGCAGGAAGCCCAGTACCTCGGCGCCGGCGCGGGAGTCGAGGTTTCCGGTCGGTTCGTCGCCGAAGATGATGTCGGGGCGGGAGGCCAGGGCCCGGGCCACGGCGACGCGCTGCTGCTGGCCGCCGGAGAGCTGGGACGGGCGGTGGCGGAGCCGGTCGGCGAGGCCGATCATCGAGATCACCGACTCCAGCCACTCCTTGTCCGGCTTGCGGCCCGCGATGTCCATCGGGAGGGTGATGTTCTCCAGGGCGGTCAGCGTCGGCAGCAGGTTGAACGCCTGGAAGATGAAGCCGATCTTGTCCCGGCGGAGCTTGGTGAGCTGCTTGTCCTTGAGTGAGCCCAGTTCGGTGTCGCCGATGCGCACGGAACCGGACGAGAAGGAGTCAAGGCCCGCCACGCAGTGCATCAGCGTGGACTTGCCGGAGCCGGACGGGCCCATGATCGCGGTGAACTCGGCCTGTTTGAAGTCGACGGAGACCCGGTCGAGGGCGACGACCTGTGTCTCTCCCTGTCCGTAGACCTTGGACAGTTCCGTGGCGCGGGCGGCCACCGTGGTGGTGGGCCGGTCGGCGAGGGGAGTGGTGGTCACGGGTGGGGCTCCTGTCGGGACAGCGGTGCGCGGCGATGGGCCAGGGGTGTGCTGGGTTCGAGATCTGAAGCTCGTGAACCCATCGTCATGGCCCGAGGCCGCCGTGTAGTCACCCGTTGTTCCGGTTCCGAAGGCAGACCCGGGGCGGACCCCGGGTGCCTGTGTCATACCTGGGGATGACGGCCGTCCCCTAGGAGCTCTGCGCGGACCGCCGGACGCGGTGATGGCAAGAACAGGTGGAGCCCCCTTGTTCAGACGGTGAAATTCCGTCATTCCGCATGTGCGCCGAGCCTCCTCGCGAAAGGCTATTGGCAAGTGCGGATGGCTCGTTCCAGGTGCTGATGCACCCTCAGAAGTCAATAAAATAAGACAACATCGGGCCCCTCACCCGCAGTTCGGGTGGGGTGTCCCGATAGGCTCGGAACCTCGTTGCGGAGCCCAGGGCCTGCCCGGATGGTGGAATGCAGACACGGCGAGCTTAAACCTCGCTGCCCCTTCGCGGGCGTGCCGGTTCAAGTCCGGCTCCGGGCACTTCCGACTGCCGTATGCCGGATTTGTCGGTGCTGTGTTCATTGAGGACTTCATCGCGGAAGCGTTGACAGCGGGCGTGTGCGGTCGGACACTCATCGCAGAGAGTTCGTGAAGAAAATTTCACCATGCGAACAAGCTGGGTGACCGCACCGCACGAAGGGAACGACCGATGCGTACCACCGTCGGCATCATCGGAGCCGGCCCCGCCGGGCTCCTGCTCGCCCGGCTGCTCCACAATGCCGGTATCGACTCGGTCGTCCTGGAGAGCCGCGACCGGGAGTACGTGGAGCACCGGCAGCGGGCCGGGATCCTGGAGCAGGGCACCGTCGACGTGCTGCGCGCGGCCGGAGCCGGCGCGCGCATGGACCGCGAGGGTCTGCGTCACGACGGCATCGAGCTGCGCTACGACAGGAAACGCCACCGCGTCGACTTCCCCGCCCTCACCGACGGCCGGTCCGTGATGGTGTACGCGCAGACCGAGGTCTGCAAGGACCTCATCGCCCTCCAGCTGGCGGAGGGCGGCCCGCTGCTCTTCGAGGCGGAGGCGCTCGCCGTCGAGGACCCCGACAGCGGCAGCCCCCGGGTGCGGTTCCGGCACGAGGGGCGCGAGGACGTACTGGAGTGCGAGTACGTCGTCGGGTGCGACGGCTTCTGGGGGGTGGCCCGTACGGCGGTCCCCGCCGAACTCACCCGGGTCTTCGAACGGTCGTACCCTTTCGGCTGGCTCGGCATCCTCGCCGACGTACCGCCCTCGCACGACGAGCTGGTCTACGCCCGCCACGACCGCGGCTTCGCCCTCCTGTCCATGCGCTCCCCGTCCGTCTCCCGCCTCTACCTCCAGGTACCGGACGGCACCGACGCCGAGGCGTGGAGCGACGAGGAGATCTGGGACGAGCTGGAGCGGCGCTTCGAGACCGCCGACGGCTGGAAGCTCGACCGGGGACCCATCACCCAGAAGTCCGTGACACCGATGCGGAGCTACGTCCACGAGCCGATGCGGTACGGACGGCTGTTCCTGGCCGGGGACGCCGCGCACATCGTGCCGCCCACCGGCGCCAAGGGGCTCAACCTCGCCGTCGGGGACGTCGTGACCTTCGCGCGCGCACTGACGCACGAGAAGGAGACGGGGTCGGCCCAGCTGCTCGACGCCTACTCCGAGACCTGTCTGCGCCGCGTCTGGCAGGCCGAGCGGTTCTCGTACGACATGACGACCCTCCTGCACCGGAGCCCGGACGCCACTCCCTTCGAGGACCGGCTCCAGCTGGCCCGGCTGGAGCGGATCGCGGGCGCCCGTTCGGCGGAGACGGACCTGGCCGAGGGGTACACGGGTTTCCCCCTGGACTGACGGGAAAGTCGGGGGAGACCGGCGGGTGGCCGACCGGTGGTGCCGGTCGATCAGCGGGCGGTCTCGGCTCTGTACCGGGTTGGTCATGGTCCCGGGGGTCCGTGGCCGGGAATCAAGGGGGCGCGTAGCGTGTTCGTGACAGGACGAGGGAAAGATCCTCCCCAAGCACTAGGGTCAATCCTTTGCCCACCTATTACTCTTGAGCCCAAGACCACGCACTGTGGCCATGGAGGAGTGAAATGAGGAGCAGCAACCCGGTCTTCTCGCGACGGGGGTTCAGCCGCGACAACGGCCACGCGGGTTTCCACACCGCGCCGCAGGCCGGGGGCGCCGCTGTCGGCACGCAGTCGGGCAACCCGTATGCGGACCAGCACGCCCAGCAGGGCGGCAACCCGTACGCGACCAACCCCTACGCCCAGCAGGACCTTCAGCACGGCGCGCCGCCGCAGGCCCCGGTCACCACCGGCCGGATGACGATCGACGATGTCGTCATGCGGACGGCCACCACGCTCGGTGTGCTGGTCGTCACGGCGGCGCTCGCCTGGGCGCTGCTGCCCGTGGACGACGCGAACATCAGCCGGTCCTACGGCATCGCCATCGGCGCCGGTCTGATCGCGATGGTCCTGGGCCTCGTCCAGTCCTTCAAGCGCAAGGCCTCGCCCGCGCTGATCCTGACGTACGCGGCGCTGGAGGGTGTCTTCCTCGGCGTCGTCTCCAGCGTCGTCGACAACCGCATCGCGAGCGGTGCGGCCATGCAGGCCGTGATCGGCACGCTGGCGGTTTTCACCGCCGTACTCGTGGCGTACAAGGCGGGCTGGATCCGCGTCAACCGCCGCTTCTACGGCTTCGTGATGGCTGCGGCGCTCGGCTTCGTGCTGCTGATGGCCGTGAACCTGCTGTTCGCGGTGTTCGGCGGCGGTGACGGCCTCGGCTTCCGCAGCGGCCCCCTCGGCATCATCTTCGGGGTCATCGGCATCCTGCTCGGCGCGTGCTTCCTCGCCCTCGACTTCAAGCAGGTCGAGGACGGCATCGCCTACGGCGCGCCGCGCGAGGAGGCCTGGCTCGCCGCCTTCGGCCTCACGATGACGCTGGTCTGGATCTACCTGGAGTTCCTGCGGCTGATCGCCATCCTTCAGGGTGACGACTAGTAGGCAGTAAGAGGGCCGGCCCGTAGTGGTCGGCAGGCAGACAGCAGAAGGGCCCCGGGAGCGATCCCGGGGCCCTTCGTCTCGTCGTGGTGTCGGTGCGCGCCCCGGGTTTCTCGGAGGGCTGGGCTCTCAGAGAGCCGTGCTCTCAGAGGAACTTGCGCGCGGCCCTCCTCAGGTCGTACTCGTGAATGATCGCCTTGGCGTGCCCGTACGCGAGATTGTGCTCGTGCCGGAGCCAGCTGACCTTCTCCTCGAAGCGGAAGAGGGAGGGGCCTTCGTCGACGGTGCGCAACCAGTCGGACACTTCACGACCGGTGCAGTGAGGGATGCGGGCGAGCATGTTGCGGTGGGTCTCCTCGGAGAGGACGTGGGACATCGGCGCCTCCGGACGCAAAGGGGATGTAAGCCGGTCCTTCACGCCACGGTGCCTGAGGGTTGGGTTGTTGGCAACAGTCCAGGTACGACGCGTAGTCTCGCGGCGTGCTGGATACCTCGCCTTTGACGCTCGCAGTGGATCACTTTGCCGACCGGTTGCGGGCGGCGCCGCAGAGTCGGTTGCAGAGGGGGGCCGCGGCGGAGGCGTTGGGGCTGGCCAGGGAGTTGGCACGGCGGGCCCAGCTGCTGGAGTCGCCGGGGAGTGAGCCCCGGGTGATGCCGGACGTGGGGATGTTCGCCGCGGCGGATCAGGTGACTGTCGCCGCGCACGATCTGGCGCTCGTTCTGAGGAGCGAGGGGGAACTGGCCGCGGCACTTGCTCTGGTCGCGGAGGCTCAGCAGCGGGCGGCGGTGTAAGGGGTTCGTTGCCGACTGCCCCTGCCTCGCCGGTGGGGGCTTGTCGCGCGCACGCGGCGGAGCCGTGGATGTCACAGCCCCGCGCCCCTGTCGGGGCGCTCCCCCTCAGGCACGTCTCACAGAGACGCTATGACCCTGTCCGCCAGTACGTACACCGTTTCCTCGCCGCATTCGAAGGTCAGGGCGTAGGCGCCCGAGATGCCCGAGCCGCCGAGGAGGACGGGGGCCTCTCCCGTGCGCAGGGCCGCGGAGAGGCGTTCCGCTGTCTCCCGGTGGCCCGGGGTCATGCAGAGGGTCGTGCCGTCGGTGAAGACGTAGACGTCGAGGGTGCCCAGGGGGCCCGGGCGGACGTCGGCCAGGGCGGTGCGGGACTCGGCGAGGTCCTCCAGGCAGGCGACCGTGCGTTCGTGGTCGTTCACGATGGGCGACTGGGCCGGTACGAAGTCGGGGTGCGAGGGGTGCCGGCGCCGGGCGGCGGCCAGCTCGGCGGACTCTCCCGCGAACTCGTCGGTGTCCGTGCTGGACTCGGTCACCGGCTCCAGGGCCTCCAGGCCCGCGAAATCCACCGGGCGCGGCAGGAACAGCTCGCTGTCGGGGAGGCCGAGCAGGGAGGGTGCGTCGGAGGCGTCACGTGCCTCCTGGGCGGCCCAGAAGGCACGCGCCTCGGCGAGCTCCCGCTCCCGCTCCTCGGCGAGCGCCTCGGCCACGGCAGCGCGTATCTGGTCGGTGTCGCCAGGAGTGCGGGCCTGCGGCACACGACCGTGCGCGCCGACGGCGAGACTCTGGGCGGCGAGCTCCGCGTGCAGCGCCGCGATCTGTCGACGCAGCCCCAGCAGGGTGCGCAGAACGGCGACGCCCACAGCCGTGGTGACGGTGGCTGTGGCGAGCAGCAGAGCAAGAGGCGTAGCGCTCACTGACGTACTCCCGGTTCAAAGTCGACCCCCGACTTCCTACATCAGCTTGAAGGGTGGACTAACCACCTGTCAGTGCGTAACGTCACGAATCGGACAGGACTTTGGGCCCGAGGTTTGGTATCGAACCTGCCCTGACCTGCGGAAATGCCTCGCCGGAGCGAGATAGGTCACATCCTGGGGGAGATTGGATCACAAAACGGCCCAGAACCCCGGTGGTTACCGGGTTCCGGGCCGCTTTCTCACGCAGTGCGTTCGCTCGACTACCGAAACGATTCCGCCAGTTGGGGATCGCGGCGACGTCGCGTCGGGCGCCCGGGGCTCAGCTCAGGCGCTCGATGACCATCGCCATGCCCTGGCCGCCGCCGACGCACATCGTCTCCAGGCCGAACTGCTTGTCGTGGAACTGGAGGGAGTTGATGAGCGTGCCGGTGATGCGGGCGCCCGTCATGCCGAAGGGGTGGCCGACCGCGATGGCGCCGCCGTTCACGTTCACCTTCTCCAGCGGGATGCCCAGGTCGCGGTAGGAGGGGATCACCTGGGCGGCGAACGCCTCGTTGATCTCGGCCAGGTCGATGTCGTCGACGGTGAGGCCGGCGCGGCGCAGCGCCTGCTGGGACGCCTCGACCGGGCCGAGGCCCATGATCTCGGGGGAGAGGCCGGAGACGCCGGTCGACACGATCCGGGCCAGCGGCGTGAGGCCCAGCTCGCGTGCCTTCGTGTCGCTCATGACGACGACGGCCGCGGCGCCGTCGTTCAGCGGGCAGCAGTTGCCGGCGGTGACCAGCCCGTCCGGACGGAACACCGGCTTCAGCCCCTGGACGCCCTCCAGCGTCACACCCGCGCGCGGACCGTCGTCCTTGCTGACGACCGTGCCGTCGGGCAGCGTCACCGGCGTGATCTCGCGCTCCCAGAAGCCGTTCTTGATGGCTTCCTCGGCGAGGTTCTGCGAACGGACGCCGAACTCGTCCATGTCCTGACGGGTCACGCCCTTCACCCGGGCGAGGTTCTCGGCGGTCTGTCCCATCGAGATGTAGGCGTCAGGCACGAGGCCGTCCTCGCGCGGGTCGTGCCACGAGGTGCCCTCCTGCTCCGCGACGGCGGCGGTACGGGCCTCGGCCTCGGCGAAGAGCGGGTTGTGCGTGTCGGGCAGCGAGTCCGAGTTGCCCTTCGTGAACCGGGAGACCATCTCGACACCGGCCGAGATGAAGACGTCGCCCTCGCCCGCCTTGATGGCGTGCAGCGCCATACGGGACGTCTGGAGGGACGAGGAGCAGTAGCGGGTGACCGTACAGCCCGGCAGGAAGTCCATGCCCATCTGCACGGCGACGATCCGCCCGAGGTTGTGGCCCTGCTCGCCGCCGGGCAGCCCGCAGCCGAGCATCAGGTCGTCGATGTCCCGCGGGTCCAGCCCGGGGACCTTGGCCAGCGCGGCCTGGATGATCGTGGCGGTGAGATCGTCGGCGCGCAGCTCCTTGAGGGAGCCCTTGAAGGCGCGCCCGATGGGGGAGCGGGCGGTCGAGACGATGACGGCTTCCGGCATGACGGCTCCATTGGCGTGCGTGGGTGCGGTACGAGGGTGTAAGCAGACCTGCTTGGGAAGTTACCCGTACGTATGCCCCCGGTCACGGGTGTGACGGTGTGACTCGGGCCGCACTTTTCTAAGCGCTTGCTCAGGGGGTGGGGGTGGGACCTCGGCTCTTGACGGCCTCCGCGATCCGCAGGGCTGCCTGGGCGGGCGTGAGGCGGGTGGTGTCGACGACCTCGGCCTCGGCGTGCAGCCAGGTGCGGGCCGCCTCGGCGTAGGGCTGGAGGTATTTGAGGCGGAACGGGGGGCTGGTCGCGCGGTTCCCCGCGCCCCGTTCGGGGCGCGGTCGCGCATCCGGTACGGCCTCGCCGGGATCAGCCGCTCGACACTCCCCTCGGAGTGGTCGGGGCGGGGGACGGGTCCGTTGCCGGTACCCGCCTCCGGCGCCTGCGCTTGAGGAGTGCCCAGGGGCCCCTGGGTCCCGTGGGCATCGCCGCCGTGACCTCCGTGCCCGGCTCCGACACCGCCTCCGCCGCCGCCCGCGCCACCGGCAGGAAGCCCTCGCGGCGGGACACGTCCGGACGCTCCTCGTCCGCCGGCCACAGACCCAGCGCCGCACACATCGTCGGGAGGACCGCCATCGCCGCCGTCGCGTAGCCCTCCGCGGAGGGGTGGTAGTTGTCCGGGCCGAACAGTTCGCGCGGGTTGGCCTCGAACTCGGGGCCGAGCAGGTCGCCCAGCGAAACCGTGCGGCCCCCCTGCTCCACGACCCCGATCGTCTGTGCCGCCGCCAGGTGGCGGGACGCCCGCCGGGCCAGCCAGCGCAGCGGCTGCTGGACGTGCTCGACGGTGCCCAGGTCGGGACAGGTGCCCACGACCACCTCCGCGCCCGCCGTACGCAGCCGGCGTACCGCCGAGGAAAGGTGGCGGACCGAGCGCGTCGGAGGCATCCGGTGGGTGACGTCGTTCGCGCCGACCATGATCACGCAGATGTCCGGGATCCAGTCGGACGCCGAGACGGTCAGCCCCACCTGGCGGTCCAGGTCGTCGGACTGGGCGCCGGGCAGCGCCACGTTGCGCAGCTCCACCGGGCGTTCCGCGAACGCCGACAGACCCGACGCGAGCAGGGCGCCCGGGGTCTGGCGGGCCCGGTGGACGCCCTGGCCGGCCGCCGTGGAGTCGCCCAGCAGGACCAGTCGGAGCGGGGGCTCACCGGGGGTGGCGTATCCACTTCCGTACAGGCCGTCCGCGTTCGGCGCGTGCGGACTGCGGCCGTTTCCCACCTGGCGTCTCGCCATCCGGACCTCGGCCAGCACCAGTCCCACGGCCGCCGCGCTCATCAGGCCGATCCCGCCACCGCCGTACGCAGCGCCGGCCGCGATCCGCCGGGCCACTCTTGCCCTGGACATGCTCGTCATGCGTCGCCGCCACCTCCTCTTAGCCGTACACCCACTCCTTGCCCCGTACCTGCGGTCCGCCAATCGTGACGTGAGGTGAATGCTGAGGCGGAGCCTTAGGCTGGCCGCACCAATGACAACCACTTTTATGTGCGGCAACCGGAGACAACGGTGCGATTCCACGACTCGATGATCAGTCTCGTCGGCAACACCCCGCTGCTGAGGCTCAACAGTGTGACCGCGGGCATTCAGGCGACCGTCCTCGCGAAGGTCGAGTACTTCAACCCCGGCGGGTCCGTGAAGGACCGCATCGCCCTGCGCATGATCGAGGCGGCGGAGAAGAGCGGCGAACTCCGGCCGGGCGGCACGATCGTCGAGCCGACCAGCGGAAACACCGGGGTCGGGCTGGCCATCGTGGCGCAGCAGAAGGGCTACAAGTGCATCTTCGTCTGCCCGGACAAGGTGTCCACCGACAAGATCAACGTGATGCGCGCGTACGGCGCCGACGTCGTGGTCTGCCCCACCGCCGTTGACCCCGAGCACCCGGACTCGTACTACAACGTGTCCGACCGGCTCGTGCGCGAGACGCCGGGTGCCTGGAAGCCCGACCAGTACTCCAACCCCAACAACCCCCTCTCGCACTATCACTCCACCGGCCCCGAGCTGTGGGAGCAGACCGAGGGGCGGATCACCCACTTCGTGGCGGGCGTCGGCACCGGCGGGACCATCTCCGGGACCGGGCGCTATCTGAAGGACGCCAGTGAGGGGCGTGTCCAGGTCGTCGGGGCCGACCCCGAGGGGTCCGTGTACTCCGGCGGGTCCGGGCGGCCGTACCTGGTGGAGGGGGTGGGCGAGGACTTCTGGCCCACCGCCTACGACCGGACCGTCGCCGACGAGATCGTCGCCGTGTCCGACAAGGACTCCTTCCAGATGACCCGCCGCCTCGCCAAGGAGGAGGGCCTGCTGGTGGGCGGCTCCTGCGGGATGGCCGTCGTCGCCGCGCTGCGGGTCGCGGAGCGGCTCGGGCCGGACGATGTGGTCGTCGTGCTGCTGCCCGACAGCGGGCGCGGATACCTCAGCAAGATCTTCAACGACGAGTGGATGGCCGACTACGGCTTCCTGGAGGACTCCGGCACCTCCGCGCGCGTCGCCGACGTCCTCGACTACAAGGAGCACGGCCACATCCCCTCCCTCGTCCACATGCACCCGGACGAGACCGTCGGTCAGGCCATCGAGGTGCTGCGTGAGTACGGCGTCTCCCAGATGCCGATCGTGAAGCCCGGCGCGGGTCACCCCGACGTCATGGCGGCGGAGGTCGTCGGGTCGGTCGTCGAACGCGAACTGCTCGCCGCGCTGTTCACCCAGCTGGCCTCGCTCGACGACCCGCTGGAGAAGCACATGTCGGCGCCGCTGCCGCAGGTCGGCTCCGGTGAACCGGTCGCAGACCTCATGTCCGTACTGGGCGCCCACGACGCGGCGATCGTGCTGGTCGAGGGCAAGCCCACCGGAGTCGTCAGCCGCCAGGACCTCCTGGCCTTCCTGGCCAAGGGCGGCAATCAGTAACGAACGTCCGGTGAACGGAGCGTGTCGGAGGGGAACTTGCGGCGTCCGCCGCGATGTCCCGTTCCGTTTCCCTTCCGACGGAGACTTCGTGGAAGTGGTACGAGGGTGTCACGTCCGCGCAGCACACGCTTAACACGGGACCGGCACAGTAGTGGATGTCGGCAAGGGCGGGAGCGGCTCCCCGCCCGGGCCGACAACCGAAACGGCGTCACGGACCTCCGGAGCGGCTCCCGGACCTCCACCGACGCCAAGGACGCGCCAGCCTGGCCCTGACCCGGCCCGCGTCCCTCGCGGGGACCGCCGTCGTCCCGCCCCCCGGCAACGGGGGTGCGGCGGTCCCCGCGCAAGCTTTTACTACCCGGCGTACGGTGGGGATTTCCCTGCGCGCGGTGACTCCTGGTCGTCGGTCGGCAGTCCTCAGTCCTCCCAGTCGCCCTCTCGGCCGGACCTCTTGCGCCGGCCGAAGAGCCATGCCGAACTGCCGGCAGCCTGGAACGCGTTGACGCCCACGATGCCGCCCCACGCGACCAGCAGGCCGGGGAAGCCCGCGACGCCGCCGCCGATCGCGGACAGGGGTATCGCCAGGACCAGCGAGACGATGGCGAAGCCGAAGCGCTCGCCGAAGGTGTCGGTGGGTTTCGGCCCGCGTGAGTCACGCGCCACCACCATCTGCTGCTCGGCGAGCTGCCGCCGCACCCGGCGCTCCACCGAGCCGTCTATCCGCTGGTCGACCTTCTCCAGGAACGAGTCGACCAGCGCGGACTCGTACTCCTCGCCCAGTTCCCTGCGGGCCTGCAGGGTGGCGCTGAGTTCCTTCTTCAGGTCGGCGTCGTGCGCGCCCGTGGTGTCCATACCGGTCATGCGCACCACGGTAGAGAAACGGCACCCGCCCGGCACTGGGGTTAGCCCCCCTCTTGACCCTGGGCCGACCCCCAGGGGACGTCGCCGGCCATCCGGTGGACCGGTGGGGCTTGCCGGGGCTGTATATCGTCATGCAGAGTTCTCTGGGACTGAATGGAATGGGAGTCTGCGCCTTATGCCGTCTCGGACTGTGGATGTATCGCTCCCGGCGGCGCCCCCGGCGGCCACCGGCATCGTCGTCCTCGACGGTGTCGGCCTCGGCGTCGCGGACGTCGTACGCCTCGCCGACGGAGCCGCGCGGCCGGTCCCCGGCACCGACGCGATGAAGCGCGTCGAGGAGGTCTGGGACATCGCCCGCCGGATCGCCGCGACCGGCCGGGTGTACGGCCGTTCCACCGGCGTCGGCGCCAACCGCAACGAGGCCGTCCCGACCGAGGCCGCCGCCGACCACGGACTGCGCCTGCTGCGCAGCCATGCCGGTGCCATCGGCGCGGAACTGCCGGCCCGCCAGGTACGGGCGATGCTCGCCGTCCGCGCCAACCAGCTGCTCGCCGGGGGTGCCGGACTCCGGCCCGGGGTGGTCACCGCCCTGTGCGAGGCGCTGGAGAACGGCGCGCACCCGGTGGTCAACGAGTTCGGGTCGGTGGGCACTGGGGACATCGCGGCGCTGGCACAGGTCGGGCTGGCACTGGCGGGGGAGCACGAGTGGATCGGGGCGCAGGCGGGGGCCGGGGCCGGCGGATCGGCTCCCCGGGGGTGGAGTGTCGCCGGCGCCCCCGAGCCCCAGGCCCTCGACAACAACGACGCCCTCGCCCTGATCAGCAGCAACGCCCTCACCCTCGGGCAGGCCGCGCTCGCCCTGCACGAGCTGCGCGGGCTCATCGCCGCCACACAGGTCGTCGCCGCGCTCTCGCTGCTCGCCGTCGACGGTTCCCACGAGGCGTACGCCGCACCCGTGCACGCCGCCCGTCCGCACCGCGGCTCGGTCGAGGTCGCCCGCCGGATGCGGGAGCTGATCGGTTCCGCGGACCGGCCCACCCCGCCCCTCGGGCGCATCCAGGACCCGTACGGCTTCCGCTGCCTGCCGCAGATCCACGGGCCCGCGCACGACGCGGCCGACGCCCTGGAGGGGGTGCTCGCCATCGAGATCAACGCCGCCGCCGAGAACCCGCTGATCTCCCCCGAAGACCTCACCGCCTACCACCACGGCGGCTTCTACCAGGCCCAACTGGCCCTCGCGCTCGACCACTTCAGACTGGCCGTCACCCAGGTGGCGCGGCTGTCCACCTCGCGTCTGTCCACCCTCAACGAGCCCGCCTTCACCCGTCTGCGCCCCTTCCTCGCCGACCACGAGCCCGCCGCCTCCGGGGTGATGATCCTGGAGTACGCCGCCGCTGCCGCCCTCGGTGACCTGCGGGCCTTCTCCGCGCCCGCCTCGCTCGGGCACGCTGTACTCTCCCGGGGCGTCGAGGAACAGGCCAGCTTCGCCTCGCTCGCCGCCCGCCAGACGCTGCGCGCCTGCGCCGCGTACCGTCTCGTCGTCGGCTGCGAACTGGTCTCCGCCGTTTGGGCGCTGCGCCAGCGCGACCTGCGGCCGGACCCGGAACTGCCGGCCGGACGGGCGCTGGAGCTGGCCGAGTCGGTCCTCGACGACGACTCGGCCGACCGGCCGCTCACGGACGACGTGACAGCGGCGGCGGCAATGCTGGACCGGTTCACGGACATCTGGAGGGGGAGCGGGGCATGAGCACGCCGAGTGCGGACGACAGCGGGGGCGCCGGTACGGGCGCGGGCACGGCGGCGGAGGGGGAGGCGGGCGCGGGCGGACACCTGTCCGACAGCGCCGCCGTCCGGCTCCAGGCCCTCTTCGAAGGGCACCGGCTCACCCCGACGCAGCGGCGCATCGCGCACAGCATGGTGCGCCGGGCCTCCGAGGTGCCCTTCCTCTCCAGCGTCGAGCTGGCCGAACTGGCCGGTGTCAGCCAGCCGTCCGTCACCCGCTTCGCCGTCGCCCTCGGCTTCGACGGCTATCCGGCGCTGCGCAAGCACCTGCGCGAGGTCGCCCCCGCCGAACAGAGCGCCGAGCCGGGCTCGTACAACGAGTACCAGCAGGCCGTCGAGGCCGAGATCGAGAACCTCAAGCACCTGGCCGAGGTGCTCGCCGACCCGCGCCCGGTGCGGCGGGCGGGCCGACTGCTCGCCGCGTCCCGTCCCCTGCCCGTCCTCGGGCTGCGCGCCGCCGCCTCCCAGGCGTACGGCTTCGCCTACTTCGCCGCCAAGGTCCACCCGGACGTACGGCTGCTCCACGAGGGCGGCACGATGATCCACGACCGTATCGACGCCGCCGTCCGGGCGGGCGCCACGACCCTGCTGTGCTTCGCGCTGCCCCGGCATCCGCGCGAGGTCGTCGACACCCTCGCCTACGCCAGGGCCGCGGGGCTGACCGTCGTCACCGTCGCCGACTCGGCGTTCGCGCCGGTCGCGAAGGTCTCCGACCTGCTGCTGCCGGCCGCCGTGGGCACCGGGCTCGCCTTCGACACCGTCTGCGCGCCGATGCTGCTCGGCCGGGTCCTGCTGGAGGCCATGTGCGACGACCTGCCGGACGCCCAGGCCCGCCTGGAGGAGTTCGACGTACGGGCGGCGAACCGGGGGCTGTTCGTCGAGTAGACATCCGGCGAGGCAGCTGTCCGGACTCTCAGACTCGTCTCACGTTCGCTCGCTACTCTCCCGCTCCGACAGGACTGTGCCGGGATGGACGAACCGGGAGGCGGACATGGCACGCGGAGTTCGCGGAGGGCAGGGTCTCGCTCGGGTGGCCGTGGTCGTACGGGCCGGGGCGGCGCCCATGTGGTGGCTCGGAGTGTTCGCGGCGGGCATCGGCGTCGTGGTGCCGGGGATCACCGGCCGCCGGATCGGGGTGATGGCGGGAGCCGCGCTGTTCATCGTCGCGGCCGGTGTCGTGGCGTACCTGCGGCGCGGGCGCTACACCGCGCTCGCCGCAGGTCCCGCCCGGGCCGGCAGGCACGACGTGCTCCAGGACCGCGCGGTGACCGTGCGCAACTGGCGCCGTGGCCACCGCTGGTGGCTGCTGCTCGCCTTCGCCGCCGCCCTGGCCGGCTCCCTCGCCGTGCCCGCGGCGGGCGGGATGCTGCTCGCCGGGGCCGGCACCGGGCTGCGGCTGAAGGCCGCCTGGCTGGGCCGCCGCGAGCGCGCCGACGACGTACTGCTGTGGGTACGGGTGGACTGGCTCGGCCCGCGCTCCGGAGCCCCGGCGGGCAAGCCGGTCAAGGCCTACCGCGCCACGGGAATCGCCGCGGGCGACGCGACCCCGGGCGGGGCGCGCCGCCGCGGCGGCGTACTGGTCTAGCCTCGTCGCTTCGGGTGCGGGGGTGGGAGGGGCTCAGACCTCGATCTCCGCCTCGATCCGCTTCAGCTGGTGGCGGGCCATCGCCAGGTTGGAGCGGTTCATGTCGAGTACGAGGTAGAGGAAGAGGCCGTTGCCGCCGCGCCCCTTCATCATCCGGATCAGGTGGTACTGGCTGGAGAGCGTGATCAGGATGTCCTCGATCTCGCCCTTCAGGCCCAGGTGCTCCATGGTGCGCATCTTGGCGCGTACGACGTCGGTGTTGCCGGCGGCGGCGACGTTCAGGTCGAACGTCTTGCTGCCGCCCATGGTGCCCAGGGCCATGCCGCTGGTGTAGTCGACGAGTGCTACTCCGGTGGCGCCCTCGATGGAGGTCAGCGCTTCTTTCAACGCGGTCTCTGTGGTGGCCATGACGGTTTTCCTCTCCTGCTTCAGGTTCAACTATCAGTGGTGGTACGCGCGTTGGGCGTGGTTGTCGGTGTGCGTGGCGCGCGTGGGGTTCTGGTTCGGGTGGGCATGGGTTCGGGTGCCGTCGGGGGCGTGAGGGCCGGTCCGGCCGCTGCGGTGGCCGGTTCCGTCTCGGCCGCCGCGTCCACCAGTTCGCCGATACGCAGGCCGGCCCGGCGGCCCTCCAGGTGCAGTCGGCCGACGTTGACGCGGTCCTGGGCGAGCAGCGTCAGGACGGCGGTACGGCCCGCCGCGTACGTCGCGACATAGCCGTACACCCCGCGTATCAGCAGCTCGCGGAAGTCACCCTGGCCGGTGGCGTCCGCCATGCGCACGGCGACGCTGAGCGCGGTGGCGGTGAGCGCCGCGACCGTCTCCGGTTCGACCCCCGGGGTGTCCTGCACGAGGACGAGACCGTCGACGCTGGCCGCGAGCGCGCCGGTGAGCTGAGGGACGCGGGCCCGCAACCGGCGTAGTTCGTCCATGACTTCGGCCTCGGCTGCCATGAGCGTGTGTCTCCTCTCGGCACGCGGGCGCTGCCGTTCAAAGGGCCTCCAGCGCATCCCTGAGCCTCTTCAGCAGCGTGATGTTGGGGTCGGCGAACGACGGCGGCAGTGTCCCGGGGGGAGCCGGGGGAGCCGAGGACTCCGACGGTGGTGGAGGAGCGGGAGCAGGGGGTGGTGGCACGGCCTCCGGGGCTATGGCTCCCGCGGCGGCCAGGCGCCGTACGTCCACCAGGGTGTGGAAGGCCGGGCGGGCCAGCGCCAGGGCGATGTCCGCCGCCGTACGGACCCCGTCCACCAGGGCCAGTACGGCGTGCTGGCGGGCGGTGACCGTCGGCGTGGCCGGGCTGCCCGAGAGGAGCAACGGAGCGCTGTCGGGGGCCGGGTCGGGCCAGATGCGGTGCAACAGGGCGCGCCGGCGCAGGGTCTCGTGCTCCACCGCAGCCACCGGCACCGGGCGCACCGGGCCGAGCCAGTGCGTGTCCCCGTACCTGAAGTGCCCCGGCGTGCCGCTGGGCGCGAGGGCGAAGTACGCCGCGTCGTACAGCGCTCCCAGGTGGCACACCTCCAGGGCGCCCGCGCCGATCCGGCCGCTCTCGACGAGGAACCGCCCGACCCGGTGCAGCTTGCCGGCCGCGCCGACCGCGTCCCGCCAGCCCTCCGCGTCCAGCGTGCCGCGCGCCGTGAGCAGCACGTCGAGGCCCGGTACGGCCGGGCTCTCGGCATGCACGACCTGGCCGTCGGCCAGGTAGAGCGAGCCGCGTTCGCGGACCAGGACGCCGGTGGCCCGCTCGGTGGCGAGCCGGCCGAGCATCGGCGAGACCCCTCCCCAGGCCCGCTGCCGGGCCGCGGCCTTGTCCCGCACCGGCAGACGTGGCGGCGGGGTCGTCAGATTCCTGTGCAGAGTCGTCATCCCAGCACCAGCCGTCCGGCCATCTCGCCGAGCCGGATGCGGGCCAGCGCGAGATTGCCCTCCGCGCGGGCCAGCCACAGGTGCAGGAACACACTGCTGTCGAAGCTCGTCGTGACGAACCGCAGAACGTGGTAGCTGTCGCGGTTGCTGATGATCAGGTCCTCGACCGGAGGATCCCGCTCCAGCCGGCCGCCGGTGAACTCACCGGTGTCGGCGGCGGCACCGGTGTCGTACTCCTCCTCCGGGGCGAACGCCCGGTGCTCGACGGCCAGCCGGGCCAGCTCGGCCGCCTCGGCCGCCATCGTCTCCGGATCACCGCCCGGGGATTCCCCGACGGTGCCCAGTGCCAGCCCGCTGGTCCAGTCGACCAGCGCGGCGCCCCGGGCCCCGGGCAGCCGCATGGCTTCCAGTAAGCACTCGTCGATTCCGGGCACCCTTGGCCCCTCCCGCCTGTCCCGCTCGCGTCCGTCCGGCTGGTGTTCGGCCGTCCCGCCTGGCGTTCGGCCGACAGATGTTCGGCCGAGCCGACGTTCGGCTGAGTGACGCAGACGCTACGCAACGTGTGCGCGAGGAGTGAGAGTTCTGGCATTTTCCGGTGGAACATGCGGCGGATGACTAAGGTAGGTCGACTGACCCCGTTTTCGGGGCAGTTGACCTGCATGGTCCCCGGAGTCCGTCAAGGGCGTGCGGAGGGGAAGCCGGTGGGAGCGAGGGTGGTGAGCGCGGACGCGTGCGCCCCTCCGGATTCGGCCACGATCTCCGCGACGGTCTGCGGCTCCCGCACGACCGCGAAGGCGACCCTGCCGTCGGTCTCTTGGCCGCTTCCTTCGCCTCCGCCCGCGCCTCCGCCCGCGCCTCCGCCCGCGCCTCCGCCTGGTGCGAAGCCGTAGATCCCGGGCCGGGCGAGGGAGTTGTACGCGTAGTGGTGCGCGAAGTAGTACGCGCCCGTGTCCAGCGCCGCGGCGTAGTCGCCCTGTTCGAGCAGCGGCAGCTCACGCCCCTCGGCGAGCAGGTCACCCGAGAAGCAGGCGGGCCCGGCCACGTCCTGCACCACGTCGGCCCCGGACTTGGGGAGCCCCTTCCCGTCGTACGCGGCGATCCTGAGCGGCCACGACGCCGGCGCGTACACCGTCCGCGTCGCGACCTGCACGCCCGCGTGCGTGACCGCGACCCGCCGCCCGCCGGCGCTCTTCGCGTACTCGACGCGCGCCACCACCGTGCCGTGCTTGGCCAGCAGTGACCGTCCGAACTCGGTGACCAGCCCGTACCGTCCCGAGAACAGTCCCGGCACCGCGTCGCCCAGCAGCCGGGCGTACTGCGCGTATGCCGGACTCGTCGCGTCCGACGCGAAGTTGACCGGCAGCCCGCCGCCGATGTCGAGGGTGTCGATCTGCCGCCGCCCGACCCGCCGGTTGATCTCCTCGGCGAGCGCGTACGTCTCCGCCACGCCCCGCACCATCAGGGACAGCGGGATGCCCTGCGACCCGGTGTGCGCGTGCAGCCTGGTCAGCCACGGGCGCTCGGCGTACGCCCCCACGATCCACTCGCGCGCCCCCTCGTCCAGCAGTGCGACCCCGAACTTCGAGGTCGCGGTGGCGGTGGACGTGGCCCCGATCGACCCTCCGCCGATCTGCGGATTCACCCGGATCCCGATCGGGGACCGGCTGGTCGCCGAGCCCATCAGCGCGTCGAGCCGGTCCAGCTCCTGCGGATTGTCGGCGTTCACGGCGATGCCCAGTGCCAGCGCCTCGCGCAGCTCGGCGGGCGTCTTGGCGGGCGAGTCGAGCACCGTCCGGTCCGGCGGCACACCTGCCGCCCGCGCCAGCGCCAGCTCCCCCGGGCTCGCCACCTCGGCCCCGATGCCCTCCTCGCGCAGCAGCCGCAGTACGGGCACCAGCGGGGTCGCCTTCACCGCGAAGGCGTGCAGGACGGGCGTCCCGGGCGCCACGACCGCCTCGAAGGCGGCGCGCAGTTCGGCGGCGGACTCGCGGATGCCGATGACGTCGAGCAGACCGACGATGGGTGCGTCGGCGCTGAGCAGCCCCTGCTCCACGGCGGCGCGTACGGCTTCGTTCCGGCGGCCCGTGCGATCGGGACCGTTGTTCTCCGTGTTTTCCACTGCTTCCCCCGTGGTGTCGGTCGGTATCGATCCATGTCGATGGGTCAAGCCAAACATTCGCGGCGCGCGCGTGCTGGGCCGAGAGGGTATTGACTAGTTCTATTCAGAAGGTCAGGATGTGAATATCAGCTGCAATAGTCGCCGGTTTCAGTCCGCTGGGAGGCAGACCATGTCAGGACCCCGCCCCGTACGAGCCCCGCGCGGTACGGAACTGAGTGCCCTGGGATGGCAGCAGGAGGCCGCCCTGCGGATGCTGCAGAACAACCTGGACCCCGAGGTCGCCGAACACCCCGACAAGCTCGTCGTGTACGGCGGCACCGGCAAGGCCGCCCGCGACTGGCGCTCCTTCGACGCCATGGTCCGCACTCTGCGGACCCTGAAGCAGGACGAGACGATGCTCGTCCAGTCCGGCCGCCCGGTCGGTGTCATGCAGACCCACGAGTGGGCCCCACGCGTCCTGATCGCCAACTCCAACCTCGTCGGCGACTGGGCCAACTGGGAGGAGTTCCGGCGCCTGGAGGCCCTCGGCCTGACCATGTACGGGCAGATGACGGCCGGCTCGTGGATCTACATCGGCACCCAGGGCATCCTCCAGGGCACCTACGAGACCTTCGCCGCCGTCGCCGCCAAGAGGTTCGGCGGCACCCTGGCCGGGACGATCACCCTCACCGCCGGCCTCGGCGGGATGGGCGGCGCCCAGCCGCTCGCCGTGACGATGAACGACGGCGTCGCGATCTGTATCGATGTCGACCCGCGCGCCATCGACCGCCGTATCGAGCACCGGTACCTCGACGTGAGGGCCGACTCCCTGGAGCACGCCCTCCAGCTCGCGGTGGAGGCCCGTGACGCCCGCCGCCCGCTCTCCATCGGCCTGCTGGGCAACGCGGCCGAGCTGCTTCCGCGCATGCTCGCCGAGAGTGCCCCCATCGACATCGTCACCGACCAGACCTCGGCCCACGACCCGCTGTCCTACCTGCCGGTCGGCGTCGACTTCGACGACCTGGCGTCCTACGCGGCGAAGGACCCGGCAGGCTTCACGACCAGGGCACGCGAGTCCATGGCCCGGCACGTGGAGGCGATGGTCGGCTTCATGGACGCAGGTGCCGAGGTCTTCGACTACGGCAACTCGATCCGCGGCGAAGCCCAGCTGGCCGGATACGAGCGGGCGTTCGCCTTCCCCGGCTTCGTGCCCGCGTACATCCGCCCCCTCTTCTGCGAGGGCAAGGGCCCCTTCCGCTGGGCGGCCCTCTCGGGCGAGGCGTCCGACATCGCGAAGACGGACAAGGCGATGCTGGAGCTGTTCCCGGAGAACGAATCCCTGCACCGCTGGATCAAGATGGCCGGAGAGCGGGTCCACTTCCAGGGGTTGCCGGCCCGGATCTGCTGGCTCGGCTACGGCGAACGGGACAAGGCGGGCGAACGCTTCAACGACATGGTGGCGAGCGGTGAGCTGGCCGCGCCGCTGGTGATCGGCCGCGACCACCTGGACAGCGGGTCCGTCGCGTCTCCCTACCGGGAGACGGAGGCGATGCTCGACGGCTCCGACGCGATCGCCGACTGGCCGCTGCTGAACGCGATGGTGAACGTGGCGTCCGGGGCGTCGTGGGTCTCCATCCACCATGGCGGCGGTGTCGGTATGGGGCGGTCCATTCACGCCGGTCAGGTGTCGGTCGCCGACGGCACGAAGCTGGCGGGCGAGAAGATCCGCCGGGTGCTGACCAACGACCCCGGGATGGGTGTGATCCGGCACGTGGACGCCGGGTACGACATCGCGGAGTCGGTCGCGGACGAGCGGGGTGTGCGGGTGCCGATGCGCGAGGGTGGTGACGCGTGAGCCAGGGTGAGGGCGGGGGCGGCGACTCCTCGGTGGGGGCGGGCGGTTCGTCGCCGACTACGGGTTCGGCCGCGCCCACCCTCCCCCACTCTCCACGCCGGGCGAGCGGGGGGACCCCCATCACCCCGCGGAACGACTGCCCACAGCCTGGCGTGCCGACCGTCCAGCCTGGCGGGCCGGCGGTGGAGCCTGGCACGCCCCCCGGCCAGCAGGGTGGGCCGCCTGCGCACCCGGGCGGGACAGCCGCACACCCCGGCCGCCCGACCACGCAGCCTGGCACGCCAGCCGTACTGCCTGGTGGGTCGGCCGGTGCCTCGTTCCACCAGATGTGGCGGGACCTTGCCCCCATCGGGCGCCACCCCGACTCCCGCGGCTACCGCCGCTACGCCTGGACAGGCATCGATCTCGAATGTCGGGCCTGGTTCAAGGAGCAGGCCGAAGGACGGGGGCTGTCCTACGAGGTCGACCGGAACGGCAATCAGTGGGCCTGGCTCGGGGATCCCGGCGTCGGGGACGCCGTTGTCACCGGGTCGCATCTCGACTCCGTGCCCGATGGCGGGGCTTTCGACGGACCCCTCGGTGTCGTCTCCTCCTTTGCCGCGCTCGATGAACTCCGGGGACGGGGCGTGCGGTTCGCGAAGCCGTTGGCCATCGTCAACTTCGGGGACGAGGAAGGTGCCCGGTTCGGGCTGGCCTGTGTCGGGTCGCGGCTCACCGCCGGGGCCGTCGGCGTCGAGCAGGCCCGGCTGCTGACCGACGGCGACGGGGTCACCCTGCCGCGGGCCATGGAGGCCGCCGGGTACGACCCGGACGCCATCGGGCCGGACCCCGAGCGGCTCGCCCGCATCGGCGCCTTCGTCGAACTGCACGTCGAGCAGGGCCGGGCTCTCGACCTGAGCGGCGACCGTGTCGGCATCGCCAGCGCCATCTGGCCGCACGGGCGGTGGCGGTTCGATTTCCGCGGCGAGGCCAACCACGCCGGTACGACACGCCTCGTCGACCGTCGTGACCCCATGCTGTCCTACGCCGAGACAGTCCTCGCAGCCCGGCGCGAGGCGCAGCTCGCCGGTGCCGTCGCCACCTTCGGGAAGATCAGCGTCGAGCCCAACGGCGTCAACGCCATCCCCTCCCTCGTACGCGGCTGGCTCGACTCCCGCGCCGCCGACCAGCACGCCCTCGACACCGTCGTCACCGGCGTCGAGAAGGCGGCCCGCGAGTACGCCGAGGCGCACGGCGTCGATCTCGACGTCGTCCGGGAGTCGTTCACCCCCGTCGTCGAGTTCGACCACGCCCTGCGCGACGAACTCGCCCGACTGCTGGGCCAGGACGGAAAGGACACCGAACTCACCGTCCCCGTCCTCGGTACCGGTGCCGGACACGACGCCGGGATTCTCTCCGGGAGCATCCCGACCGCCATGCTGTTCGTGCGCAACCCCAAGGGCGTCTCGCACTCCCCGGCGGAGTACGCCGCCGAGGACGACTGCGTGGCCGGGGTGATCGCACTCGCCGACGTACTGGAAGGGCTGGCCTGCACGTGACGCACCCTCATCAGGACCCGCATCGGCACCCGCATCCGCAGCGCACCTACTGGCTGGAGCACGCCTGGCTCGACACCCACGTCGAGCCGGGCGTCGCCCTTGACGTCGAGGACGGCCGCATCGCCGCCGTCCGGACGGGGATCGACGCCCCGCCGCCCGGCGCCGAGATCCTGCGCGGGCTCACCCTTCCCGGGCTCGCCAACGCCCACAGCCACGCCTTCCACCGCGCCCTGCGCGGCACCGTCCAGGTCGGCTCCGGCACCTTCTGGACCTGGCGCGAGGTCATGTACTCCTTCGCCGACAAGCTGACCCCGGACAGCTACCACGCCCTCGCCCGTGCCGTGTACGCCGAGATGGCCCTCGCCGGCATCACCGCGGTGGGCGAGTTCCACTACGTCCACCACGCCCCCGGCGGCACCCCGTACGCCGACCCGAACGCGATGGGCGAGGCCCTCGTCGAGGCCGCCGCCGACGCCGGGATCCGCATCACCCTTCTCGACACCGCCTACCTCTCCGCCGGCATCCTGGACAAGCGCGGCGGACAGACCCCCAACCGCCACCAGCTCCGCTTCTCCGACGGCACGGCCGACGCCTGGGCGGAACGCTGTTCAGTTCTCAAGGAACGGGACCACGCGCGGATCGGTGCCGCCATCCACTCCGTACGGGCCGTGCCCGCCGGGCAGCTGGCGACCGTGGCCCGCTGGGCCGAGGAGCGGCGGGCCCCGCTCCACGTGCACCTGTCCGAGCAGACGGCGGAGAACGACGCCTGCCAGGCCGCACACGGATGCACGCCCACCCGGCTCCTCGCCGACCACGGGGTCCTCGGCCCCCGCACCACCGGCGTCCACAACACCCACCTCACCGCCGAGGACATCGCGCTCCTCGGCGGCAGCGGCACCGGCACGTGTATGTGCCCCACCACCGAACGCGACCTCGCCGACGGCATCGGCCCCGCCGTCGCACTCCAGCGCGCGGGCTCACCGCTCAGTCTCGGCTCCGACAGCCACGCCGTCATCGACCTGCTCGAAGAGGCGCGCGCCATGGAACTGAACGAGCGACTGCGCACCCGCACGCGTGGTCACTGGACGGCTGCAGCCCTGCTCCGGGCAGCCTCCGCCGACGGCCACGCGGCTCTCGGCTGGGACGACGCGGGCACCCTTGAGGCGGGTGCGCTCGCCGACTTCACGACGATCGCGCTCGACTCGGTCAGAACTGCGGGGCCGGTGCCTCGCCTGGGAGCGGAGACCGCGGTATTCGCAGCGTCGGCAGCGGATGTGCGCCATACGGTCGTGGCCGGCCGGCACGTCGTGCGGGACGGGGCGCACACCCTCGTCCCCGAGGTGCCGCAGGCGCTTGCGGCGGCTGTCGAAGCCCTGCGCGGCTGAACCCCGTACGAACGCCTCCCGTACGCACCCCGCCGGTAAGTCCCCCCGCCCGGCCCGCCACCCACGAGGACGCCATGAACAGCACCAGCACACCGAGCAGTCCGGGCAGCCCGAACCGGACGAACAGCGCTATCGGCAGCACGACCGACACCACCACCGGCACGACGACTGTCATCACGAACATCGGCAGCCTGGTCACCAACGACCCCTCTCTCGGCGACGGTTCTCCACTGGGACTGATCCAGGACGCGGCCGTCGTCATAGAGGGCGACCGCGTCGTCTGGACCGGTGAAGCCAGCAAAGCACCCACCACTGACAATCGGGTCGACGCCGGCGGCCGGGCCGTCCTCCCGGGCTTCGTCGACTCCCACTCCCACCTCGTCTTCGCGGGCGACCGCACCCAGGAGTTCAACGCCCGCATGTCGGGGCGCGGCTATACCGCCGGAGGCATCCGCACGACCGTCGCCGCCACCCGTGCCGCCACGGACGCGGAACTGGAGGCCAACCTCACCCGTTACCTCCGCGAGGCCCTCCACCAGGGCACGACGACCTTCGAGACCAAGTCGGGGTACGGCCTGACCGTCGAGGACGAGGCCCGCGCCCTGCGCATCGCCGCCGCCCACACCGACGAGGTCACCTACCTCGGCGCCCACATCGTCTCCCCGGACTACGCCGACGACCCGGCCGCCTATGTCGCCCTGGTCACCGGCGAGATGCTCGACGCCTGTGCCCCGTACGCCCGTTGGGTCGACGTCTTCTGCGAGAAGGGCGCCTTCGACGGCGACCAGGCCCGCGCGATCCTCACGGCGGGGAAGACGAAGGGGCTGCGTCCGCGCGTCCACGCCAACCAGCTCTCGTACGGTCCCGGGGTGCGGCTGGCCGTAGAACTCGACGCCGCCAGCGCCGACCACTGCACCCACCTCACCGACGCCGACGTGGACGCCCTCGCGAACAGCGACACCGTCGCGACCCTGCTGCCCGGCGCCGAGTTCTCCACCCGCGCCCAGTGGCCGGACGCCCGCCGTCTTCTCGACGCGGGTGTCACGGTCGCGCTCTCCACGGACTGCAACCCGGGATCGTCCTTCACCTCCTCCGTCCCCTTCTGTGTCGCGCTGGCGGTACGGGACATGGGCATGACCCCGGACGAGGCGGTCTGGTCCGCCACGGCGGGGGGCGCGCGGGCCCTCCGCCGCACAGACGTCGGCCGCCTCACGCCCGGGGCGTACGCCGACCTGACGCTCCTGGACGCCCCGAGCCACGTGCACCTGGCCTACCGGCCGGGGGTTCCGCTGGTCAGCGGGGTGTGGCGGCGGGGCGTACGGATCATCTGAAACCAGCTGCTCAGAGGCCGTAGCGGTTCTTCAGGTGGCGCCAGAAGTCACGGAACATCCACTTGTCGAACTCCGTGATCTGGGCCGCGCTGCCCGCCCTCATGAGGAAGCAGCACTGGCCGGTCGGGGTCCAGTCGTAGAAGTCGTCGAGCCCGAAGGTGTGGCCGACCTCGTGCAGGTAGATGTGGATGTTCTCCTGGTCGAGCGTGCCGGTGAAGTACTCCTGGCCGACCCGCTGGCCCCAGTCGCCGCCGGCCCCGCCCTGGAAGCCCTTCGTCAGCCACAGCGACTGGTCGTAGTGGCGGGACGCGCCGCCGGGACACCGTGAGTAGTTGCCGTCCTGGTGGAAGAAGCGGCCGCAGTCGGGAGCGCACTGCGGGGCGCCGCCGCCGTCGAGGTTTCCGGCGTAGATGTCGACGGAGCTGTCGGTCCACTGGAGGGTCGAGCGGTTCTTCACCGCCCAGCCGACGATGTTGACGGGCACACTGGTGTACGGCCAGGCGTTGTGCCCCTTGCCGTTGTCGACCATGGCAGCCATCCACTTGCCGAACTGCTTCTTCAGCGCGGTGTGGATCCGGTCGCGCAGGGCGGCGCTGACGGGGGCGTCCGACTCCCAGCGGACGCAGTAGTTGACGCTTCCCCGGTTGGCCATGACCTGGTCCCAGCCGTAGTTGCGGAAACCGTAGAGGTCCGGGTAGGTCGACTGGACGTGGTTCCAGACCTCGTTCAGTGGCTGTACGAGGTTCGCGGGCGGGTTCCAGTCGTCGGCGGCCCGCGCCTGTGCCGCCGTCACGGTGGGAGCGGCGAACGCCGCCGGCAGACCGGGGGCGGCGATCAGCGCGGCCAGCGCCGCGAGGACGGCCAGCAGACGTGCGATGTGCTTGCGCATCGGTGAACTCCCTTTGTGGGGAACGGGATTCACCCATGGGTCGTCACCGGTGGCGCGCGGGTTGCCGACGCGTCCCCGGCGGTATTTCACTCACTCCTCGTCCGGTCCCGTCCGACGGAGTGAAACGCGCCCCCGTCGCGGGAGGTTGGCGGACACGCGCTTTTCAGCTAGCGCCCGCCCGCCACCGCTGCCCCGATCCCCCCGTCAGCGGTGCGAGGGTCAGACCGCCGTCGACGTCCGGGGTGAGCCCCGTCGCGATGGCGATCGCCGGGCGGATCACCCCGTCGTCGTCCACGGTGAAGCGCAGGTTGTCGCCGTTCTCCCGGTCCCCGATCGACGAGCAGTCCCAGATGCCCACGCCCTTGTCCACATCACCCCGGCTGTCCAGACACAGGTCGCTGTCCGCGCCCGAGCGCAGCAACCCCGAGTCGGCGTCCACCTGCCAGCGTTGGGTCGCGGCGGACCCGGAGCAGGGTGCCGTGACGACGTCCGTGTTCTTCTCCAGGACACCGCCCCGGATGTCCAGGCAGCGTCCCGAGGCGACGTTCACCACCTGGGCGTACGAGGCGCCGGGGGCCCGGAACGCCGGCGTGGGAGTGGGTGTGGGTGTGGGGGTCGGAGTGGGAGAAGGGGGCGGAGTCGTCGGCGGCCGTGAAGTCGGCGTCGGGGAAGGGGAGTCGGCAGCAGGTGAGGAGGGGACCGTCACCTCGGGGACGTCGGGTACCGAGGTGACCGGCAGCGTGTCCGCCACGCCCTGCGGATCCGGCGAGCCGCCGCCCCGCGAGAGCAGCGCGATCAGCAGCGGGACCAGCGTCACGCCCAGCACCGCCGAGGCCAGCACGAACCGCCGACGGGACGGCCGGTCCGGAGTCCATGGCCAACTGCCTTCCGGTGAAAGGGTGCTGGCGCGCGTGACCGTCGGCGCGTCGCGCGCGTACGCCGGGCCGCTCCACGGCAGCAGACCCTCCCCCAGCGCCGTGCGAGGGTTGTCGCGCAGGGCGGAGAGTTCCCCGTACGCCACCGAGCAGTGCGGGCAGATGACCATGTGGGAGTTCAGGTCCGTGCTGTGGCGGGGGTTGACCGGCCGGACCGACTCCTCGATCAGCCGTCGGAAGTCCTGGCAGCGCGGATCGTCGGAGACGGCCAGCCGGAACCGCAGACAGGCCTGTGCCAGGGCCTGGAGGGCCGAATCCGTCTCGTGTGCGACGTCCTCGCGCGTCAGGCCGAGGAGGGCGGCGGTCCGTTCCTCGGGTTCGCGCTCCACGATCCCGTACCAGATGAGGCCCTGGGTGCGGGACGACAGCGACTGGAACGGGCCCAGCATGGGCGGGGGCGGGATCAGACCGACTCCGCCCGCAGCGCTCCGCGCGTTCGCCGCGTTCAACGGACCGAGTGTGTTCAGGACGAGGAGCAGGCTCGGGTCGAGGCCCGCCGCGCGTTCGTCCGTCGCCCAGGTGGCGGCCAGATCGGCGGCCAGCAAAAGGAGTTGGTGGCGCCACGGGACGCCCGGCTCGGTGCCGCGTGCCGTGTCCCGGGCCGCCGCGGTGAACGCCTGGGCCGCCAGCTGCCCCGCCGTGGAGTCGCTTGTCGTGCACAGCCGGGCGTAGGCGAGGACCGACGTGCGGTGGCGGGTACGGAGTTCCTGCAACGCCGGATACGCGGTGGGGGAGTTGGTGCGCAGCAACTCGGTGAGGCGGGCGTCGGACACGCCGGTGTACACCCCGTCCGCCCCGCCGTGGTCGGTGTCCTGGGACATCCGTCCGCCTCCTCGCACCCCCGACTCCGCCCCGTTCTGACGTACCAGCCAGTGTGGGGGTGGTGTGGGTGACGCAGGGGGCCTTTGGGAAAAGAAGCTAAGGGGTTTCCGTAGGTAACGGAAACCCCTTCTCGACGACCGCCGGTCCTCGACGACCGGCCGTCGAACCCTGACCGTCAGTCCTCGGCGGTCAGGCCCTTCCGCAGTCGCTGCAACGTCCGTGACAGCAGCCGCGACACATGCATCTGGGAGATGCCCAGCTCTTCGCCGATCTCCGACTGGGTCAGGTTGGCGACGAACCGAAGAGAGAGGATCTGCCGGTCCCGGGGCGGGAGTCCGGCGATCAGCGGCTTCAAGGACTCGACGTACTCGATCCCCTCGATGCCGTGGTCCTCGTAACCGATGCGGTCCGAGAGCGCGCCCTCGGAGTCGTCCTCGTCGGCCTGGGCGTCGAGTGAGCTGGCGGTGTAGGCGTTCGAGGCCGCCATACCCTCCACGACCTCTTCCTTCGAGAGGCCGAGGCGTTCGGCCAGCTCGGCCACGGTGGGGGCGCGGTCGAGCTGCTGGGCCAGTTCGTCGCCGGCCCGGGCCAGGTCCAGCCGGAGCTCCTGGAGCCGGCGCGGTACACGGACGGACCACGACGTGTCACGGAAGAAGCGCTTGATCTCGCCGACGATGGTCGGCATGGCGAACGTCGGGAACTCGACGCCGCGGCTCAGCTCGAAGCGGTCGATCGCCTTGATCAGGCCGATCGTGCCGACCTGGATGATGTCCTCCATGGGTTCGCTGCGCGAACGGAAGCGGGAGGCGGCGAACTTCACCAGCGCGAGGTTGAGCTCGACGAGGGTGTTACGGACGTACGAGTAGTCGTGGGTGCCTTCTTCGAGGGACTCCAGCCGCGCGAAGAGGGTCTTGGACAGGGCCCGGGCGTCGACCGCCCCCACCTCGTCGAACGGCGGGATCTCGGGGAGCCCGTCCAAGGCGTCCGGAACTCGCGCACCCGGGAGGTGCTGGTCCAGCTCTGGGGAGTCCGTGTGTTCCGGAGGGGGTGTCGACGTCGCCCTCTGGGTATGCGATGCGTCGAGCCGGGGTGACATGGTGTCCTCCATGGTTCTCGGCATAAGGCTGCCGAAGCCGGTGCGTGCCGTGCGGTGTGCGGCGCCTCCAAAGCCGGCCGTGTCGGGTGTTCGTCGTGGGCCGGCTCACTGCGGGAACTGGCTCAGTACTAGCCCTACCCGCTTTCCCGAGGCCACCGCAAGTGCATTGTATTCCTGTATGTCCGCATATGGTCTTTAGTTCGGGTGTCGAAGAGTGTGGGGAAGGCGTAGTGTTCGTGGACGTCAGTTGGGCGCGAGTGTGCGCCGGCAAGCAGACACGAGCTCGGGAGAGAGACGGCATGGACCGCGAGACGGTCGGCAGCGCACAGCCTGGCCGGCTTCTGGTGGAGGTGCGCCACGAAGGCTCCAGTGCCGTCGTGGTGCCGACGGGTGAGCTGGATCACCACACCGCCGACCTGTTGCGTGAACCACTTGAGGACTGCCTCGCGAAGGGCATCGCGCGGCTGGTCGTCGACTGCGCGGGACTGGAGTTCTGTGACTCCACCGGTCTCAACGTGCTGCTCGGCGCCCGCCTGAAGGCGGAGGAAGCGGGCGGCGGGGTGCATCTCGCCGCGATGCAGCCGGTGGTCGCTCGGGTGTTCGAGATCACGGGGGCGGATGCCGTTTTCACCGTCCACGAGACGCTTGCCGACGCCCTGGCCGATGAGCCTCCAGAGTCCCTTGGGACCCTTGAATCCTCCTAGCCTGTCCGGCCGAGTCTCCTCGGTCGGTCGGGCGGGTTCTCGAGCGCGCTCCTTTTTGGGGGTGTTCTGTCGGTTCCGCCGGGCAGGAGACATCCTGAATGCGCACACCATGACGGGTGTAGGGAACTGTGGTGAATGAAGACCGTGTACGTGAACTGGTGAATCGGTGAGGTGAAGCGCTGATGAGCACCACCCGGCCCGACTCGCCGGGCTCCCCGGAGCCCTCGGCGGGCTCCCAGGAGTCCCCCGGGTCCGGCGGCGCTTCCGGGGGTCGTCAGACCCGCAGTCTGAGTCTCGCGGGCGAGAGCGGTGTCGTTCCGCTCGCCCGGGACTTCGCCCGGCAGGCGTTGTACGCCTGGGGCTGGCTGCCCGCCGAGACGGCCGACCGGCGGGCCGCCGCCGAGGATGTCCTGCTCGTCGTCTCCGAACTCGTGACCAACGCCTGCCTGCACGCCGAGGGTCCGGACGAGATGTGGATCACCTGCGACAACAAGGTGATCCGCGTCGAGGTCTCGGACGGCGGCGCGGGCCAGCCGGCCCCACGCACCCCGCACCGGGCCGGGCGCCCCGGCGGCCACGGGATGTTCATCGTGCAACGGCTGTGCCTGGACTGGGGGGTCGTACGGACTCCGGGTCTCGCGGGCAAGAAGGTGTGGGCGGAACTCGGCGCTCCGGCGTAGTTCCCGCCGTTCCGGCGCGCACGCACCGCTCGCATCAGGCCGGGATCCCGGCGATCCGGTGTGTGCTGTGTCTTCCAACTGTTGGTCCCCCGGCGTACCTTGACGGCCGATCCGCGATCTGATGTGTCGTCAGAAATGCCGCCAGGACCGCCAGGAATGGGGGACGACGATGTCGTACCACCGGACATGCCGCCGAACGCACCCGAAACGAGGCGCCGCGCTCGCGTCCCTCGCGGCCCTGGCCGGATCGGCGGTGCTGCTGGCCGCCCCCGCCGCCCGGGCCGAGATCGTGGACGTCAACTACCGGTGTGACACGCCGATCGGCGTCAAGAGCGCCCTCTCGTCCATCGACATCAAGGCGGTCGGGAGCGGCGGCTCCTACACGGTCACGATGTCCTGGCAGAAGGGTGTCTCGTCCAGCCCGGTGGAACTGGGCAAGGGCGCGATGAGCCCGAGCGCCACGATCAAGCTGGGCGGCGCGGACAGCGGCACCCTGAACGTCAGCGGGCCCGCCAACCAGGCCGCGCTCCCCGCCAACACCCCCATAAAGATCAACGACCTGAGCGGCACGTACAAGCCGTCGAAGAACGGCAAGGTCACTTTCACGGCCGGCATCCTGACGATCAAGGCCGCCGGTACGACCACCACGTGCACGCCCACCAACAACCCCGGGCCGTCCCTGACGCTCGACGTCACAGGGGCCGCGGGCGGCGGTGACACGGGCGGCACGAGCAGTACGGGCGGCAGTGGCGGCACCGGCGGTACGGACCCCGGCGGCGGACTCCCGCAGACCGGCCCCGAGGACTCCTTCATCGCGCTGGGCACGCTCGGCGGCACCGTGCTGCTCGCGGGCGCCGCGGGCACGCTGTGGCTGACGCGCAGGAACCAGACGGGGACGACGGCACGACGGCAGCCGACGGCACGCCGCTGAGGACCGTACGAGACCCGTACGACTTCCGGGAGCCGCCGATGCGTGTCCTCTGCCCCAGCCCCAGCCACCTCAGCCTTTTCGGGTTGCTCGGCCTCGTCGTGCTGCTGTCCGCGGGGACGCGGGCCGTGGCCGACGAGGGCTGGTCCGTCACGCCCCTGGGTACCGGCCGGCCGTACTTCTACGCCGAGGGCACTCCGGGAACGGTTCTCCAGGACACGCTCTCCGTCCGCAACCCGACGAAGCGGAACCTGAACGTACGGCTGACCGGTGGCGGTTGGCTCACCCTGGCCGTCCCCGGCGTCGACGTCCCCGCCCGCACACGCGCCGACGTGCCCTTCACGGTGCGCATCCCCCAGGGCACGCCTCCCGGGGACCGCACCGCCACGATCACCGCCCGGGCATCGGGCCGGACCGAGACGGTAGGCGTCCGACTGCGGGTCAGGGGACCCCGGTTGCCCGCGCTGACCGTCGAACACGTGACGGTACGCGGTGACCGCATCGCGTACGAGCTGGTCAACCGCGGCACCACCGACCTGACCCCGACGCTCGCCGTCCACGCGGACGGTGTCCTCGGCCCCGTCCTCGACCGGGCGCCGCGCACCCTCCCCGTACGCCTGCCCCCGGGCCGGCGCCTCGCCCTCACCGAACCCTGGTCCGGGCGGCCCGGGTTCGACGCGGTCGACATACGTCTGACGGTCACAGCGGCGGACGGGACGGTGCGCGACGAGGAGTACGTGTCCGTGCGGTTCGTGCCGTGGGGCGGGGTGGCGGGGGTCGCGGGGGTGGTGTCGGCGGGCGGGACCCTGGCGGTCGTACGACGGATCGGGCGCCGTAGGCGCGACGAACGGACGGACAGGCGCCCGGAGTTGGCGGCGAAGTCGGACGAGCTGACGGGGGCGATGACGTGATGCGGCGGATTCCTGCACTGGTCGTGGCACTGGCGATCGCTCTCTTCCTGGTGCCCACGACGACCGCGACGGCCGCCGACCCACCGACCGTCAAGGTCTCCAAGTCCCAGGCGGGAACCGGTGACTCCATCGTCGTCACGGGGGCCGGCTGGCAGCCGAAGACGCTGCTGATGATGCTGATCTGCGGCCGGTCCGCGCCGGGCCGGGGAGTGATCGGTGGCACCAACTCCTGTGCCAACGCGGACGCGAGAGCCGTCACCACCGACACGTTGGGCGGCTTCAGCAAGAACCTGCCGGTGACCGAACCGCCGGTGCCGTGTCCCTGCGTGGTGCACGTGGCGACGGTGACGGGAGGGTCGCAGGCGGCGGCCGACGCGGTGTTCACGGTGGCGGGGCACCCGGTCGAACCACTGCCCGCGCAGACCGGCACGGGCCGTCTCTCGGTCCTCACCGACCCGCGGCTCGACGGTTCGAGCGGACTGTTGACCTGGTTCGGGGCGCCGCCCACCCGGACGCTGACGGTCACCGTCGGCAACCTCGGTACTGCGGCCGTCAAGGACCCGGTCTTCCGGATCGGCACCTCCCACGGGGTGTTCGCCCCGCAGTGGGAGGAACAGCAGTGGCGCGGCACGATCCAGCCGGGCGGGAAGGCACGCGTCGAGCTGCCGGTCGCCCTGGCGAGCGGGGCGCACGGTGACTACACGGTCTCGCTGAGGTACGGCGACAAGGTGCTCGCCGAGCAGCCGTGGGGCGTGGGCCGGCCGTGGGGCGTGACCCTGTTCTGGGTCCTGGCCGGTGTCGTCGTACCGGCGGCGCTGTTCCGCGTCGGGATGGCTGTGGTGGACCGGGTACGGCCACGCGGACCGGGCGGCGCGGGCGGCGCGGGCGGGCGGCCGTCGGCGCGCCGTGGCAGGACGCTGCGGATGCCCGAACTGACCCTGCGCATGCCGAGGGTGGGCGCACGGGAGGACCACGAACAGCCCCGGCCGGCGACCGCTTCCACCGCCCTGCCGTGGTTCACCCCCGACGCCGACCCGGGAGCGGGCGCCGGCGCGGGTGCGGGTGTGGACACGGGCATCGACGCCGGCGCGGGCACTGCGACGACCAACACGACGAAGACGAAGGGGAACACGTGAGAACGCAACGGAGACGGAGCGTGGGCGCGGCAGGGGCCCTGTTGCTGCTCGGCGGAGCGGGCGGTGTCCTGCTGGGCATGGCCGCGGCGGGGCCCGCCCAGGCCGCCGAGGTGTCGTACGCGACCAGGTGCGTGCCACCGGCGGCCTCCGGCCTGGACCCGGTCGACGGCACGACCAAGGTGGAGATCACCGCGCCCGCGACGGCGAAGGTCGGCGACGAGGTCGACGTGGTCTGGAAGTTCACCCAGGCCGCGTCCAAGAACCCGGACCTGATCGACCTCCCGGCCAACTCGGTCCAGCCGAGCGGGGTGTTGAAGGCGGCCGGGGCGCAGACCGCCGACATCGCGATGGTGGGCCCGCGCGAGAACCCGGCGATACCCAAGGGCGGGGCGATGGTCCTGTCCGACATGAAGGGCAAGGTGAAACTGACCACGGCGGGGGACGTGACGCTGACACCGGACGCGTACACGATCAACGCCTTCGGGACGGACACGAAGTGCGCGCCGACCGAGGCGGTGCAGTCGTCGGCGACGATCAAGGTGACGGCGGGGGGCGGCGGTTCACCGTCCACGTCGACCTCGCCCACGCCGACGCCGACGGGTTCCGAGTCCTCGACCCCGACCCCGACACCGACGCCGACTCCGACCGGGTCGCCGAGCAGCACACCGAGTGCGACTCCGACGGACGGCGGCGAGACGGACTTCACCGGGAAACTCGTGCAGGTCCCGTACAAGTGCGTGACGCCCATCGGCGACAAGGACGTGACGTCACCCATTCAGATCAACGCCAAGAAGAACGGCGGGAGTTACGACATCACGGTCCAGTTCAAGGGCTCGGTGATGGACAGTCCGGCGGACCTCCCGGCGGACTCGGTGAAGCCGTCCATGGAGGTCGTCCTTGGCGGGTCCGACACGGGCACGGTCCATGTCGAGGGCCCGGCCAACACGGAGCCGATCAAGACCGGCGACGCCATGACGATCTCCGACATGACGGGCACGTACAAGCCGGGCGCGACCGGTGAATCGACTCTGTCACCAGGCGTGTTGACGGTGAACGCCCTCGGCACGACGACCACCTGCACCCCGTCCGAGTCGATGGTCTCCCTGACCCTGGACACGGAGGAACAGGCGAGCGGAGCGGCTGGCGGTTCCTCGACGTCCGGCGGCACGACGTCCGGCTCCGGCGGTACGTCGACCAGCGGCGGCCTCGCCAACACGGGCGCCGAGAGCGACGGCGCCCTGAAGGCGCTGGGACTGGTGGCCGGAACGGTGATCCTGGCGGGCGTGGCGGTGTTCACGTTCATGCCGGGACGGCGGCGCCTGGGCTGAACGGCGACAACGTCAGGACCCCGCTCCGGAGCGTGCTGCCGCGGGCGGGGTCCGGCGTTCTCCGCTGTCTCGAAGGTGCTGCTCACGCGCTGCTCATGTGCGGCTGTGGGCATCCAGCAGATGGGCCCGGAGCCGTACGTTCGCGTCGCTGACCGCGCTGTAGTCGAACGCGGCCTGCGCGGCGCTCCGGCGCGCGGCGAACTCCTGACAGGCCTCGCAGCCGTCCATCGGTGCGGGTGGGCGGTACTCCTCGTAGGACGGATAGAGCGGCGGGCGCGGCGGGCGCGGTGTCATGGCGCACACCCCCGTCCGTTTCTGCCGTGCTCCATCAACTCCCTCTCGCAGTCGCCCACTTCGCCCGCACGACCGGCCTCCAGAGCCGCGTCCCGCTGCGCGGCCAGCGCCTCGCACACGTCGCAGGGCGGGGCCTTGGCCGTCGTAGGGGGCGTGGCGGACGTGTTCACGCCGACCACCGTGCGAGAGCCGCCTCCAGGGAGCGCAGGACCTCGGGGGTCGGCGCCGCCCAGGCACCGGACGGGGTCCAGGTGGGCGCGGGGGCGGCGCGGTGGGTGATGGAGCGGGGACGGCGGGGGAGACGGGGGAGGGAGGTCGTCGTCATGCGGGTCACTCCTCGGGTGGAGGTTCCGGCGTAAGCCTGTGCTGCATGCGGTCGCCGGATTACGGTGCGTGTTCAGGTACGACGAGCATGCCGCCTCAGAGGGGCGGAAACGTCGTGGACAGGGCCGGATGCCCACGTTCGGCGGGGGCTATTTCCACTACGTCCAACGGCAACCCACAGTCACCGCAGGAGGGGAACGAGATGTCACAACGACGCACCGTGACGAGCCTCAGCCAACAGCCGCGCGCCCGGTTCGCCGAGGAGCTGAAGGCGTTGCGGGAGGCGAAGGGGGACAGTCTGCGACAGCTGGGCGAGAAGGTCGGCTGGGACTTCTCCCTGTTCGGGAAGATGGAGAACGGCCACACGCTGGGCAGCGCCGACGTGGTGCAGGCACTTGACCAGTACTTCGGTGCGGACGGGTTCCTGGTGATCCTGTGGGAACTGGCACTGGGGGATCAGTCTCAGTACAAGGATCAGTACCGTACGTTCTTCCAGTTGGAGGCCGAGGCGCTCAGCATGTGGCACTTCGGGTTGAACAGCGTGCCTGGTGTGTTGCAGACCCGGGAGTACGCGACCGAGGTGCTCACGGCAGGCGGCATGCAGGGCGAGGAACTGGCCCGCCATGTCGAAGCACGCCTCAACCGTGGCGCGATGCTCGTGAGGGAGGATGCGCCCCGGTTCCGCACGATTCTGTACGAGGCAGTGCTGCGACTGATGCTGCGAGACGAGAAGGTGTGGCGTCAGCAATTGGAACACCTGCTGGCGATGTCCGAGCGCCCGAACGTAACTGTGCAGGTACTGCCGTTCAGCGTCGGGCCGTTCGGCATGATGAACACGGAGGCGATGTTCCTGCAGCCCGCAGACGGTCGCTCTGTGGCCTACACGGAGAACGACCTGCACGGCGAAGTCATCGTGGAAGGAAGCCAGATCGAGCGTCTGCAATCTGCATACGATGCGATGCGTGACTTGGCGTTGTCCCCGGCCGAGTCGCGGAGGTTCATCGGAGAGATGTTGGAGGAAGCGCAATGCGATCCATCGATCTGAGTACCGTCACGTGGCGCAAGAGCAGTTACAGCAACACTGACGCCGGCCAATGCCTCGAAGTCGCCGACAACCTCCCCCTCGTCCCCGTCCGCGACTCCAAGACCCCCGACGCCCCCGCCCTCATACTCCGGGCCGGCGCCTGGACCTCCTTCGTCACCGCCGTACGCAGCGACCAACTCCCCACCTGCTGACGGACGTACGCGCCCGTCAGCAGGTCAGGGCGGCCGGGCCGGCCGAGTGTGCGTCGATCAGTTCACGTTCCCCATCAGGGACTTCACCCTGCCCCGGTACGCCCACACCGCAGCGCCCGCCGCCACCGCGAGCACCGCCTCCAGGGCCACCACGCCCATGCGGTCGAGGTTGACGCCCGCTACGGAGAGCAGGCCGGTCGTCGCGTCGCCCGCCGTGACCGCCAGGAACCAGACGCCCATCATCTGGGAGGCGTACTTCGCCGGGGCCATCTTGGTCGTGACCGACAGGCCGACCGGCGAGAGGGTCAGTTCGCCGACCGTCTGGATGAAGTAGATCGCCACGATCCACATCGCCGCCGCCTTGTGGCCGTCCCCGGCGATCGACAGCGGGGCCAGGAAGAGGAAGAACGAGACGCCGACCAGTACCAGGCCCGACGAGAACTTCACGATCGTGCTCGGCTCCTTGCCGCGCCGGTTCAGCGCCAGCCAGAACCAGGCGAAGACCGGGGCCAGCGCCATGATCAGCACCGGGTTCACCGACTGGTACCAGGAGACCGGGAACTCCCAGCCCAGGACGGTGTTCTCGGCGTTGCCGTCGGCGAAGATCGACAGGGTCGTGGCGCCTTGGTCGTAGATCATCCAGAAGACGGCGGCGGCCACGAAGAACCAGATGTACGCCGACATCGACCGCTGTTCGGACTCGTTCAGGTCCTGGTCGCGCTTGATCCGTGCCAGCACGACCACCGGGACGATCAGGCCGAGCAGGATCAGCGGAACCATGACCCAGTTCAGGGTGTAGTGGCCCGAGAAGCCGACGAACGCGTAGAAGACGGCCGCGACGCCCGCCCAGATCGCCGCCCTGCGCAGCGTCGCGGACTTCTCCGCGACGGACAGCGGGGTCGGGACGACGCTCGAACGCGCGTCCAGATGACGGCTGCCCAGCAGGAACTGGGCGAGACCGAGCGCCATGCCGAGCGCGGCGAGGGCGAAGCCGAGGTGCCAGTTGACCTTCTCGCCGATCGTGCCGATCACCAGGGGCGCGGCGAACGCGCCGAGGTTGATGCCCATGTAGAAAACGGTGAAGCCGCCGTCGCGGCGCGGGTCGTCCGGGCCGTCGTACAGGTGGCCGACCATGGTGGAGATGTTGGCCTTCAGCAGGCCCGAGCCGATCGCCACGAGCCCGAGGCCGGCGTAGAAGGTGCCCGCCGTCGGCAGGGCCAGGGTGAGGTGGCCGAGCATGATGACGCCGCCGGCCACGGCGACGGTCCTGCGGGGGCCCCAGACGCGGTCGCCGAACCAGCCGCCCGGCAGGGCGAGCAGGTACACGAGGGACACGTAGACGGAGCCGATCGCGGTCGCGGCCGGCACGCTGAGGTGCAGACCGCTCGGTGCGATCAGGTACAGCGGGAGCAGGGCCCGCATGCCGTAGTACGAGAACCTCTCCCACATCTCGGTCATGAAGAGGGTGGCCAGTCCGCGGGGGTGGCCGAAGAAGGATCGCGGGGAGCCGGGGGTACCCGGGGTGGGGGATTCCTTCGTCAGGCTGGACGCCATGGGTCGTTCCTTGCTGGTCGGGACGCACAAAAAAGACCTTCAGCAGAAAACTCGCCAAAGGTCCACGGGTGCCACTAAGAGCTTTCTTTCACCATACGACAGTTCACAGTCGTAAATGGAAGGACTTGAGACGTGAATCACAGGTGATGGGCACGTCTTAGTCACTCATTCCAAGGTAAGAGGCGGAAATTCACCGTATAGGCACGGGTCCGGGCGTCGACGTGCGGCGGGCGCCGGTCCCGCCGTCCCGAGTGCCCTCGCCCTAGCGTCCGAAGGTAAGAATCAAGAACGCCTGGTCACACCCCGGACGGTGTCCAGGGCGGTCTACCATCAGGTCATGACCCGTGTACTGCTCGCCGAGGACGACGCGTCCATCTCGGAGCCGCTGGCCCGCGCACTGCGCCGGGAAGGTTACGAGGTCGAGGTGCGCGAGGACGGACCGACCGCGCTCGACGCAGGCATCCAGGGCGGTATCGACCTGGTCGTCCTGGACCTGGGGCTGCCCGGCATGGACGGACTCGAAGTGGCCCGCCGGCTGCGTGCCGAGGGACTGACGGTCCCGATCCTCATCCTGACCGCGCGCGCCGACGAGGTGGACACCGTCGTCGGCCTCGACGCGGGCGCCGACGACTACGTCACCAAGCCCTTCCGGCTCGCCGAACTGCTCGCCCGCGTCCGGGCCCTGCTGCGGCGCGGCGCGTCCGAGCCGCAGCAGCCGCCCGCGACACACGGGGTGCGCATCGACGTCGAGTCGCACCGCGCGTGGATGGGCGAGGAGGAACTCCAGCTCACCGCCAAGGAGTTCGACCTGCTGCGGGTGCTCGTGCGCGACGCGGGACGGGTCGTGACCCGCGACCAGCTGATGCGCGAGGTGTGGGACACGACGTGGTGGTCGTCGACCAAGACGCTCGACATGCACATCTCGTGGCTGCGGAAGAAGCTGGGCGACGATGCGGCGAACCCTCGGTACATCGCGACTGTCCGGGGTGTGGGCTTCCGGTTCGAGAAGAGTTAGTCGACCTCGCGCGTAGCCGCCGGGGGGCTTGTGCGTGGTGGCGGCTGCCGGCCCGTGGGGCTTCTCGCGCCCGCGCGGCGGTAGCCGCCTATGGGTACAGCCCCGCGCCCCTGGAAGCGCCCCTGCGGGGCGGCTTCCATGGCCGTCTCGTCGTTCATCTGCCATTGCCCGGAGGGGCCGTGCGTCGTCGTCTTATTCAGTCCACCCTTGCCGTCGTGCTCGTGGTGATCGCCGTGTTCGGTGTGTCGCTCGTGATCGTCGAGACGCGGACGATCAGTGCGAGTGCCCAGGACCGGGTGGACTCCGAGGCCGTGCGGCTGGCCAGCATCGTGGACAGCCGGATCCTCGGGGACGAGCAGATCAACTCCAAGGTCCTCCGCGGCCTTGTCACCGGCGACCGGTACGCCGTCGTGCGCATCCCCGGCCGCGCGGCGATCGAGGTCGGGGACAAGCCCACCGGTGACGTCATCTCCGCCGAGGAGAACGGCGAGGAGGGCGAGACCGTCCGGGTCGAGGAACCCCGCTCCTCCGTGACCCGTGAGGTCGGCCGCACCCTGCTGATCATCGGTGCCGTCGCGCTGCTCGCCGTCATCGCCGCCGTCGTGCTCGCCGTACGGCAGGCGAACCGGCTCGCCTCACCGCTCACCGACCTCGCGGAGACCGCCGAACGCCTCGGCTCGGGCGACCCGCGTCCCCGGCACAAGCGGTACGGAGTCCCGGAGCTCGACCGGGTCGCGGATGTGCTGGACAGCTCGGCGGAACGTATCGCCCGGATGCTCACCGCCGAACGCCGGCTGGCGGCGGACGCCTCGCACCAGCTGCGTACGCCCCTCACCGCCCTCTCCATGCGCCTGGAGGAGATCACCCTCACCGACGACCCGGACACGGTGAAGGAGGAGGCCACGATCGCGCTCACGCAGGTCGAACGCCTCACGGACGTCGTCGAACGGCTCCTCACCAACTCGCGCGACCCGCGCACCGGCTCGGCCGTCTCCTTCGACCTCGACGAGGTCATCCAGCAGCAGCTCGCCGAGTGGCGCCCCGCCTACCGCAGCGCGGGCCGCGCCATAGTCAGCTCCGGCAAGCAGCATCTGCAGGCCGTCGGCACACCGGGCGCGGTCGCCCAGGTGCTGGCCGCCCTGATCGAGAACTCGCTCATGCACGGCGGCGGCACGGTCGCTCTGCGCACGCGTGTCATCGGCAACCAGGCGGTGATCGAGGTCACGGACGAGGGGCCCGGCGTCCCGGCCGACCTCGGCGCCCGGATCTTCGAGCGCGCGATCAGCGGCCGCAACTCCACAGGCATCGGCCTCGCGGTCGCCCGTGACCTCGCGGAGGCCGACGCGGGCCGGCTGGAGATGCTCCAGGCCCAGCCGCCGGTCTTCGGCCTCTTCCTGTCCCGGACCCCGCTGAAGAAGTCGGCGGGAGACGAGGGGGAGCGGACGGTCAGGTAGGGGTGGGTGGTCCTGGGCGGTCCGGGGGCTGTCAGCCGACGTGCTGGCGCTGGTTCCGGCGCTCCGGAATCGTCCGCCCCTCGGGGAGAGGCTCCAGGAACGACTCGGCGCTGGCCACAGCCTCACGCGCCGGAAGCGTACGGAACACCCACGTGCGGTACGACCAGAAGCGGAACAGGGTCGCGACGCCGATCCCGACGAACTTGAAGACGTTGCTCTGCAGCGGGCTGTCCAGACCGAAGCCGTACGTCGCCGCGTACAGCACGCCGTTCTCGATGACCAGTCCGACCGCGCTGAACAGCAGGAACAGTGTCAGTTCCTTCGTACGGCCGCTCTTGTCGCGGTCCCGGTACGTGAAGTAGCGGAAGCCGATGTAGTTCGTGCAGATCGCGACGACCGTGGCGGTCACGCCGGCGCGGACCACCGGGAGGTCGGTCGCGGTACGTACCAGGTTGAACACGAGCAGGTTGACGAGAAGCCCCGCCGTGCCCACCGCCCCGAACTTCGCCACCTCGGCCGCGAACTGGTCGAATCGCTGGCGCACGGCGCTCCGGGGCGTTGTATGAAGCCCGTCGGAACCACCTTCGGAACCACGTTCCATGGTCTGTCGGCCCCTGTCTGTGGGATCGCGGTGTGGGATTTCGTCAACCCAGCCATGCTAACCACCCCCTCTGGGGCTTGCCTGTGCGCATCGAGTCACAGGCGTGTAATCAGGCCGGGATGGCCGGACCGATACTCTGGGAGGGTGACGTTCCCGGTAGTCGGCATGGTCGGCGGGGGGCAGCTCGCTCGTATGACACACGAGGCGGGCATCCCGCTCGGCATCAGGTTCAAGCTTCTCAGTGACACCCCGCAGGAGTCCGCGGCGCAGGTCGTCGGCGATGTCGTCATCGGCGACTACCGCGACCTGGAGACGCTGCGTGCGTTCGCGCAGGGGTGCGATGTGATCACTTTCGATCACGAGCACGTCCCGACCGAGCATCTTCGGGCCCTGGAGGCGGACGGCATTCCCGTCCGCCCCGGCCCCGACGCGCTCGTGCACGCCCAGGACAAGGGTGTGATGCGGGCGAAGCTCGACGAGATCGGGGTGCCCTGCCCGCGCCATCGCCTCGTCCGCGACGTCGCGGACGTGGTGGCCTTCGCGGCCGAGGGCCTCTCCGAAGGCGCCCAGGGGGACGGCTTCCCGGTAGTCCTCAAGACGGTCCGCGGCGGCTACGACGGCAAGGGCGTGTGGGTCGTCCGCTCCGCGGCGGAGGCCGCCGACCCCTTCCGGGCCGGTGTGCCGGTCCTGGCCGAGGAGAAGGTCGACTTCGTACGGGAACTGGCGGCGAACGTCGTCCGCTCCCCGCACGGCCAGGCCGTCGCCTACCCGGTCGTCGAGTCGCAGCAGGTCGACGGCGTGTGCGACACCGTCATCGCCCCGGCGCCCGGCATCGCGGAGGAGCTGGCGCTCCAGGCCGGGGAACTGGCGCTGCGCATCGCCAAGGAACTCGGTGTGGTCGGCCACCTGGCCGTAGAGCTGTTCGAGACCCGCGACGGACGCATCCTCGTCAACGAACTGGCGATGCGCCCGCACAACTCGGGTCACTGGACCCAGGACGGCGCGATCACCAGCCAGTTCGCCAACCACGTCCGCGCGGTCCTCGACCTCCCGCTCGGCGACCCGCGCCCCCGCGCCAAGTGGACGGTCATGGCGAACGTCCTCGGCGGCGACTTCCCCGACATGTACTCCGCGTACCTGCACTGCATGGCCCGCGACCCCCAACTGAAGATCCACATGTACGGCAAGGACGTGAAGCCCGGCCGCAAGGTGGGCCACGTCAACACCTACGGCGACGACCTGGACGACGTGCTGGAGCGCGCCCGTCACGCAGCCGGCTATCTGAGAGGCACGATCACAGAATGAGCCCCGTTGCAGAACCCGGTGCCGGACCCGTCGTGGGCATCGTCATGGGTTCGGACTCCGACTGGCCCGTCATGGAGGCCGCCGCGCAGGCCCTGGACGAGTTCGAGATCGCGTACGAGGTCGACGTCGTCTCCGCGCACCGTATGCCGCACGAGATGATCGCGTACGGCGAGCACGCGGCCGAGCGCGGTCTGAAGGCGATCATCGCGGGCGCGGGCGGCGCCGCCCACCTGCCCGGCATGCTGGCGTCGGTGACCCCGCTCCCGGTGATCGGCGTCCCGGTCCCCCTCAAGTACCTCGACGGCATGGACTCGCTGCTGTCGATCGTGCAGATGCCGGCCGGCGTGCCGGTCGCCACGGTCTCGGTCGGCGGTGCGCGCAACGCGGGCCTGCTGGCGGCCCGCATCCTGGCCTCGCACGACGAGGAACTCCTCGGCCGGATGCGCGAGTTCCAGCAGGAGCTGAACGACCAGGCCACCGAGAAGGGCAAGCGGCTGCGCGCCAAGGTCGAGAGCGGCGCGGGCGGCGGCGGCTTCGGCTTCGGGAAGTGACGTCGGTGAGCTCCCTGGAGCAGGCCCGGGAACTCCTGCGCGAGTTCCCGGTCGTCGACGGTCACAACGACCTCCCGTGGGCGCTGCGCGAACAGGTCCGCTACGACCTCGACGCCCGCGACATCGCCACCGCCCAGCACGCCCACCTGCACACCGACATCCCGCGCCTGCGCGAGGGCGGGGTCGGCGCGCAGTACTGGTCGGTGTACGTCCGCTCGGACCTGCCGGACGCGGTGCCCGCCACCCTCGAACAGATCGACTGCGTACGTCAGTTGATCGCGCGGTACGGGAACGAGCTGCGGCCCGCCCTGACGGCCGCCGACATGGAGGCGGGCCGCCGTGAGGGCCGTATCGCCTCCCTCATGGGCGCCGAGGGCGGTCACTCGATCGCCAACTCCCTCGGCACCCTGCGGGGGTTGTACGACCTGGGCGTGCGCTATCTGACCCTCACCCACAACGACAACGTGGCGTGGGCGGACTCGGCGACGGACGAGCCGGGCGTCGGCGGGCTGTCGGAGTTCGGCCGTGAGGTGGTCCGGGAGATGAACCGCCTCGGCATGCTGGTCGACCTCTCGCATGTCGCCGCGACGACGATGCGGCACGCGCTGGACACGTCCGTCGCGCCGGTGATCTTCTCCCACTCCTCCTCGCGCGCGGTGTGCGACCACCCGCGCAACATCCCCGACGACGTGCTGGAACGCCTGCCCGGCAACGGGGGAATGGCGATGGTGACGTTCGTACCGAAGTTCGTCCTCCAGGCCGCCGTCGACTGGACGGCCGCCGCGGACGACAACATGCGCGTCCACGGCTTCCACCACCTCGCCACGACCCCCGAGGCGATGAAGGTCCACCGGGCCTTCGAGGAGACGAACCCCCGCCCCGTCGCCACGGTCTCGACGGTCGCCGACCACCTGGACCACATGCGCGAGGTGGCCGGCATCGACCACCTGGGCATCGGCGGCGACTACGACGGCACGGCGTTCACCCCCGACGGGCTGAACGACGTCTCCGGCTACCCGAATCTCATTGCCGAGCTGCTCGACCGCAACTGGTCCAAGGCCGACCTCGCCAAGCTGACCTGGGGCAACGCGGTACGGGTGCTGGGGGCGGCGGAGGACGTGGCCCGGGAGGAGCGGGGGAGGCGAGGGCCTTCCAACGCCACGTTGGAGGAGCTGGACGGGTGACGCGGCGGCGCTGACTGTCCCGGCGCCGGGGCCACGGCAGGGCTCCTGCCGCCCCGGGCCGCCTCCCCGTGGGCAGCGCGCGCAGATCCATGACGGACGGCGACCACTCCCGGCCGCCTCGCGCCGCCTCGCGCCGGGCCGGGTCGGGCTGCGGCCGTCGCGGAGCGAGCTCCCCTCGACGCACGGGGCTGGCGCGGCGGGCGAGGCGAGCGGGACGGGTGGGTGGCGCCGGCCGGGGTGCCTCAGGCCCGCCGCCCCGAGGCGCGTTCCGTCCTCCGCTCCGGAAGGGCGCCGAGCGCACGCGCGCCCCGGGCCCGGCGTACCCCCGAACGCCCCACCCACCAGGAAGCCCCCTCGGCTCCGTGGGACGGTGACCGTATTGCGATCACGAGGTAGATCACGACGTACGGAGCCCGTCATGGCCGACCTGCAGGACGAACTGCACACCACAGCCGAGGTCGGGGAACTCGACCAGTCGGCCCCACCGCCCGTTGCCTTGCCGGAGCCCGACGAGTACCCCGACGACCACATCGGGGCGGCGCTCGACCTCTCACCCCTGCCCGATCCGGACGCGACCCCTCTCGACCGTGCCCACGCCGTCCTCGCCGCACACCCCGTCGCCGACGGCTACAGCGGGCTGCCCTGGGCGCTGCGGCACCTGCCCTGGTACGACCTGGAGCTCGGTGAGAGCACCGTCGACACCGATGTGCCCCGGATGCGACGCGGTCACGTGGGCGCGCTGTTCTGGGCGCTGCACCTGCCGGAGGGGCTGACCGGCGACCGGGCCGTCGGCGCCACCCTGGAACAGCTCGACCTGGTCAGGACGGTGGCCCGGAGCCACCCCGAGGGGCTGCGCCTCGCGGGCACCGCCGGGCAGGTCACCGACGCCCGCAACTGCGGACGGGTCGCCGTCGTCCTCGGGCCCGCCGCCGCAGCCGCGATCGACGACTCGATCGGCATCCTGCGCGTCCTGCACTCCCTGGGCCTGCGCGTGCTCACCCTCGCCGGTACGTCCTGGGCGAGCGAGGCCGGGCTCACCCGGTTCGGCGAGGAGGTGGTCCGCGAGATGAACCGGCTCGGCGTGCTGGCCGACCTCTCGGGCGCCTCCCCGGCCACCATCAGCCGTGCCGTCACGATCTCCAAGGCGCCGGTCCTGTGCACCCGCTCCGCGGCCCGCGCCCTGCGCCCCCACCCCGCCAACCTCCCCGACGGGACGCTCGCCGAGCTGGGCGCGGCCGGCGGCCTGTGCCTGGTGCCGCTGACGGCCGAGCAGACCGGGCCGTCCGTCCGTGACGTCGCCGACCATCTCGACCATGTGCGCGCGGTCGCGGGCCCGGAGTGCGTCGGCCTGTCCGGCACGTACGACTCCGGCAGCGCCCACCCCCAGGAGCTCGGCGACGCCTCCTGCTACCCGAACCTGATCGCCGAACTCCTGTGCCGCGGCTGGACGGAGCCCGACATCGGGCTCCTCACCTGGGGAAACGTCCAACGCGTCCTGCGCAGCGCCGATTTCACGGCCAAGGCGGCCCAGCAACGCCGGGAGCCGTCCACGGTACGGATCGCGGAGCTGGACGGCTGACCGGCTTCAGGGACCGACAGGGTCCAGTCCCACCCGATTCGGAGGGTGCTCGATCCGGCGGAGGCAGAGGCAGATCGGATGCCCCGCCGGATCGGCGTACACCCTGAGGTCCCGCCTCCGCCCTCGTCGGCCGGTCCGGCCCGGGGCCCGCCCCGCTACGGCTGTTCGGCACGCCTGTCCAGCCTGGTCAGCCGGCGCAGAGGCAGAACGGGTGCCCCGCCGGATCCGCGTACACCCTGAAGGAGCGGGCACGGTCCTCCGTGTCCAGGGGCTTCGCGCCCAGCGCGAGCACCTCCCGCTCGGCCGCGTCCAGGTCGGGCACGGTCACGTCCAGATGGAACTGCTGCGAGGCGTCGGGCGCCGGCCACTTCGGCGGTACGAAGCCGGGGGCGGCCTGGAAGGCCAGCTTCGGCCCGTCCGGGATCCGCAGGTCGATCCAGTCCTCCTCGACCTCGGGCGTGCCGCCCAGCAGTCCGGCGTAGAAGGCGGCGAGTACGCCGGGGTCGGGACAGTCCAGGACGACGGTGTCGAACTTGGCGATGGCCATGGCTTCCTCCGTTGTTACCTGTTGATGTGCTTCATACGGTAACGGTTACCGCATGCCCGCGCATAGGCGGTAACGCGAAGAGGTACCGTCGGGTTCATGAGCGAGAACGGGTCCGCGCCCGGAGGGCTGGCCCTCGTGGAGGCCCTGGTGAACACCAGGGACCTGGAACAGGGCAGGGACGCGCTGGACACCGCCGAGGGGCGCGCCGCGTTCGGTGTCGAGGAGATCGCCGAACGGGAGCTGGCCGCCGTGAAGGAGCTGCGGGAGTCCCTGCGGGCCGTCTGCCTGGCCCACGCGGGGCATCCGCCGCACGACGTCGTCACACCCCTGGGCCAACTGCTGTCCCGCGCCCCGCTGGTGGTGACCGTCGACGAACGGGACGGCTCGGCCCGCCTGGCCGCCGTCGAGGAGGGCCCGCTGCTCTCCCGCGTGGCGGCGGCCGTCGCGGAGGCGCTCACCGACGGCACGTGGCCGCGCCTGAAGGCCTGCGAGCTGCCCGAGTGCCACTGGGCGTACTACGACCGCAGCCCCGCCGGGCGCAGGCGCTGGTGCTCCATGTCGGTGTGCGGGGCGCGCGCGAAGATGCGGCGCTACCGCGCGAAGTAGCGGGTCCGCGCCCGGTGGCCGCTCGGGATGTGGAATGCGCTTCCCGAAGGGTGGCCGGGGTGTGGAGAATGGGCGGGCGCCGGTCCGGCCGACTGAGCCTCGGCCGGACCGGCGTCCTTCCCCGGGCCCGGACTCCGTCAGCCGCATGCACCCGTCAGGCGGTGGGCCGTCCCATGGCCCGGTAGGTCCAGCCGGCCTTTCGCCACGCCTGTGGGTCGAGGGCGTTGCGTCCGTCCAGGACGAGCCGGTGGGCCACCGCCTCGCCCAGCGCCGCCGGGTCCAGCTCGCGGAACTCGCGCCACTCCGTCAGGTGCAGTACGGCATCGGCGCCCCGTACCGCCTCCATGGCCGTGTCGGCGTACGCGAGCGTCGGGAAGAGCCGACGGGCGTTGGCCATGCCCTTCGGGTCGTACACCGTCACCTGGCCGCCCTGGAGGTGGATCTGGCCGGCGACGTTGAGGGCCGGTGAGTCACGGACGTCGTCCGAGTCGGGCTTGAAGGTGGCGCCGAGCACCGCGACCCGCTTCCCGAGGAACGGGCCGCCGCCCAGCGCCTGCCGGGCCAGCTCCACCATCTGGCCGCGCTGGCGCATGTTGATCGAGTCGATCTCGCGCAGGAAGGTCAGCGCCTGGTCCGCGCCCAGCTCACCGGCGCGCGCCATGAACGCCCGGATGTCCTTGGGCAGACAGCCGCCCCCGAAGCCGATCCCGGCCCGCAGGAACTTCTTGCCGATCCGGTCGTCGTACCCGATCGCCTCGGCGAGCTTCGCCACATCCCCGTCGGCGGCCTCGCAGACCTCCGCCATCGCGTTGATGAACGAGATCTTGGTGGCCAGGAACGAGTTCGCGGACGTCTTCACCAGCTCGGCCGTCGGGAAGTCGGTGACGACGAACGGCGTCCCCTCCGCGATCGGTGTGGCGTACACCTCGCGCAGCAGCTTCTCGGCCCGCTCGCTCCGTACGCCGACCACGACCCGGTCCGGGTGCAGGGTGTCCTGGACGGCGAAGCCCTCGCGCAGGAACTCCGGGTTCCAGGCCAGCTCGGCGTCCGCGCCGGCCGGCGCCAGCCCGGAGATCGTCCGGGCGAGCCGGTCCGCCGAGCCGACGGGCACGGTCGACTTGCCGACGACGAGGGCGGGGGCGGTGAGGTGCGGGGCGAGGGACTCGATCGCGGCGTCGACGTACGACATGTCGCAGGCGTACTCGCCGTGCTTCTGCGGGGTGTTCACACAGACGAAGTGGATGTCGCCGAACGCGGCGACCTCGGCCCAGTCCATGGTGAAGCGCAGTCGCCCGGTGGACCCCTCGATCCCGGCGACATGCTTGCGCAGCAGCTCTTCGAGCCCCGGCTCGTACATCGGGACCTGCCCGCGCCGCAGCAGGTCGATCTTCTCCTCGACGACGTCGAGCCCCAGCACCTCGAACCCCAGCTCGGCCATGGCGGCGGCGTGGGTGGCCCCGAGATATCCGGTGCCGATCACGGTGATCTTGAGAGCCATGGGTGCTCCTGGGGTATGGCCTGGGGGCGGTCGTGCGTGCGAGGGCGAGCATAGTCGCGGGCCTGCTGAGGGCTGTTGCGGCCCCGCACCGGGCAGAATTCCCCCTTGTCGCCAAGCTCACGTATCACTCGGGTGGGCAGGCCCTTAAAATTTGGATTACCTACTGGGTTACTTAACGGTAGTTAGCGTCAGTCATACAGCGTCTTTGGAGCGTGAGAGACCTTGGCCGGATCGGCTGATTTCGACCTGTACCGCCCGTCCGAGGAGCACGACATGCTCCGTGACGCGATCCGCTCCCTGGCCGAGGCGAAGATCTTGCCGTACGCCGCGGCGGTGGACGAGGAGGCCCGCTTCCCCCAGGAGGCCCATGACGCGCTGGTGGCCAACGACCTGCACGCGGTGCACGTACCGGAGTCGTACGGCGGCGCGGGCGCGGACGCGCTGGCGACCGTGATCGTGATCGAGGAGGTCGCGCGGGTGTGCGCCTCCTCGTCCCTGATCCCGGCGGTGAACAAGCTCGGCTCCCTGCCCGTGATCCTGTCCGGCTCGGAGGAGCTGAAGAAGCGGTACATGACACCGCTCGCCAAGGGCGAGGGCATGTTCTCGTACTGCCTCTCGGAGCCCGACGCGGGCTCGGACGCGGCCGGCATGAAGACGAGGGCGGTCCGCGACGGCGACTTCTACGTCCTCAACGGCGTGAAGCGCTGGATCACCAACGCGGGCGAGTCCGAGTACTACACGGTGATGGCCGTGACCGACCCCACCAAGCGCAGCAAGGGCATCTCCGCGTTCGTCGTCGAGAAGTCCGACGAGGGCGTCTCCTTCGGCGCCCCCGAGAAGAAGCTCGGCATCAAGGGCAGCCCGACCCGCGAGGTCTACCTCGACAACGTCCGCATCCCGGCCGACCGCATGATCGGCGAGGAGGGCACCGGCTTCGCCACCGCGATGAAGACCCTGGACCACACCCGCGTCACCATCGCCGCGCAGGCCCTGGGCATCGCGCAGGGCGCCCTCGACTACGCCAAGGGGTACGTCAAGGAGCGCAAGCAGTTCGGCAAGCCGATCGCCGACTTCCAGGGCATCCAGTTCATGCTCGCCGACATGGCGATGAAGATCGAGGCGGCCCGGCAGCTGACGTACGCGGCGGCGGCCAAGTCCCAGCGGGGCGACAAGGACCTGACCTTCCAGGGCGCGGCGGCGAAGTGCTTCGCGTCGGACGTGGCGATGGAGGTCACCACGGACGCGGTCCAGCTCCTCGGCGGCTACGGCTACACCCGCGACTACCCGGTGGAGCGCATGATGCGCGACGCCAAGATCACCCAGATCTACGAGGGTACGAACCAGGTCCAGCGGATCGTGATGGCGAGGAACCTGCCGTAGCGGGGGCGCGGCGGATGCGGATGCGGAGCCAGGGCACCACCCCCGTGGGGCCCTGGCTCCGTCCGGTCCGCGGTCCATGGGCGCCGCCGGGGCCCGTCGGTCAACGCCCTCGCAGGACCGCGCCGATCATCCGGCTGGTCTGTCGGGCGGCGTCGGCGAGCCGCTCCAGGTGGTGTGCGGGGTCGGTCACGACGCACAGCGCGGCCACCGGGACGCCGCCCGCGCCGATCAGCGGTACCGCCGCGCAGCACACGCCCGCCACCACTTCCTCACGGTCGAACGCGGCACCGCGGTCCCGGATCGCCGCGGCCTGCCGCTGCCAGGCGGTGGGAAGCGGGCCCAGCAGCGGAGCGGCCGGATCGGCCGCGGCCACCAGTGTCTTCCCCGCCGCGGTGAACCACGGCCAGGTCATGCCGGGGTGCGGCGGGATCGGGAGCTCGGTCTCGCCGACCTGCCAGTCCACCATCAGGGTCTCGCCCTTGGAGAGCACGGCGATCCCCACCGTCGCCCCGGTGACCTTCACCAGCCGGTTCACGGGAGCCCGCGTAGCGGCCCGTAGCCGGGGGTGTGGCTGCCATGCGCGGCCGAGGCGGAACATCCGCGGGCCCACCCGGTAGCTGCCCCGGCTCCGCTCCACCGCCCCCAGGTCGGCCAGTTGCTCCAGCAGCCGGTACGCGGTCGTCTTGGGCAGTCCGCACTCGTTCGCCAGCCTGGTCGGCCCCGCTTCCCCGTTCCGTTCCACCGCTTCCAGTAGTGCGAAAGCACCCTCCAGGACGCTCCGCCCCCCGATTGCCGAGGCCGGCCCCTGTGTCTCCGGCCCCTGTGTCGCCGGGGCCATCACCCCACGTCCGGTCAAGCTGGTCGCCTCCCCGCTTCCCCGTTTCCCCGTGCGGAGCCGACGAGCGACGGCTCCGCCCCGTGCCGGACGGGGCGGTACGGGACCTGCCGACCGTCCCGTCGGTATGCACCCCAGCAGATTCGCACCCAGGTGTGGATCGAAACCTTGTCGAAGGCTTGCCGCTTCTCGCACATGCTTGCGGAAAATGGAGGACGCTGTCCCGGGGGGAATCTGCCTTGAGGGGGGCGGACGGCATGGTGAGCGTGCAGTTGCTCGGGCCCGTGGAACTGTCGGTGGGGGGCCGGGCGGTGGAGGTGGGGCCACCGCAGCGGCGTACGGTCATGGCCGCCCTGGCCGTGGACGTCGGTCGGCCCGTCGCGATAGACGTGGTGATCGAGCGGGTGTGGGGCGCGTACGCACCGGACGGGGCGCGCAGCGCGGTGCACGCCCACGTCGCCCGGATCCGGCGGGTGTGCGAGCGGGCCTCCGAGACCGCCGCGCAGCCCCTGCGCGTGGTGCGCCGCTCCGGCGGCTACCTCCTGGACGCCCGCCCGGACCATGTCGACGCACACCGGTTCCGGCAACTTGTCGAACGCGCCCGGGCGATGGGGCGGACCGACCCCGCGCAGGTGGAACCGCTGCGCCAGGCGCTCGCCCTGTGGCGGGGAGAACCGCTGTCCGGCCTGAACGGGCAGTGGGGGGCCCGGATGCGCGAGACATGGCGGCGCCAGCGACAGGACGCGGCCGTCAGCTGGGCCCGCGCGGAGCTGCGCCTCGGTGATCCGGTGACGGTCATCGCCCCGCTGACCAGTCTGCTCGGCGAGTACCCGCTGGCGGAACCCCTGGCCGAGGCGCTGATGCGGGCCCTGCACGAGACCGGACGCGGCGCGGAGGCGCTGGACTGCTATGCCGAGGTGCGGCGCCGGATCGCGGAGGAGCTGGGCGCGGACCCGGGTCCGGCGCTGCAACAACTGCACCAGGAGATCCTGCGGGGCCACCGGGCCGGGCCCGTCCGGCGGCAGGAGTCCGGGGCGGGGCCGGCGCCGTGGCCGGCCGTACTTCCCGCCCAACTACCCCTGACTGTAAGAGGGTTCACGGGGCGCGCGGAGGAGCTGGTCCGCCTGGAGCGGATCCGCGCGGGGGCACGGGGAAAGCCTGCCGCGGTGGTGCTGTCGGGCATGGCCGGCGTCGGGAAGACCGCGCTGGCGGTGCACTGGGCGAGCCGGATGGAGCGCGCGTTCCCGGGCGGGCAGCTGTATGTGAACCTGCAGGGATTCGATCCGCAGCGGGCGGCGGTGGACCCCGCGGAGGCGGTACGGGGTTTCCTGGACGCGCTCGGAGTGCCGCCGGACCGGGTGCCGCCCGGTCTGCAGGGCCAGGTGGGGTTGTACCGGAGCCTGCTGACCGGGCGCCGGATGATGGTCGTGCTGGACAACGCGCGGGACGCGGAACAGGTCCGTCCGCTGCTGCCGGGAGCGACCGGCTGCATGGCGCTGGTGACCAGCCGGAACCAGCTGACGGGGCTGGCCGCGATGGAGGGCGCCCACCTGCTGACGGTGGACCTGCTGGCCCCGGACGCCGCCCGCGAGCTGCTCGCGGAACGGCTCGGGGCGGGCCGGGTGGCCGGCGAGCCAGGGGCGGTCGGCGACATCGTGAACAGGTGTGCGGGGCTGCCGCTGGCCCTGTCGGTGGTGGCCGCACGGGCGGCCGCACAGCCGCACCGACCACTGGGGGCACTGGCGGAGGAGCTCCGGGAGACGGGCGGGCGGCTGGACGCGCTGGACGGCGGTGAGGCGGCGAGCCGGCTGCGGGCGGTGTTCTCCTGGTCCTACGGTGCGCTGAGCGCCCCCGCCGCCCAGGTGTTCCGGCTGCTGGCCCTGCACCCCGGGCCGGACATGGGGCCGGCCGCGGTGGCCGCGCTGGCGGGGGTCGCGCCGGAGCAGGTCCGGGTGCTGCTGACCGAACTCACCGGGGGGCACCTGCTGTCCGAGGCCGTCCCGGGGCGGTACGCGTTCCACGACCTCCTGCGGGTGTACGCCGCCGAGCTGGTCGCCGTACACGACAGCGGGTGGGCGCGGCGGGCGGCTCTGCACCGGATGATGGACCACTACCTGCACACCGCGTGGGCGGCCGACGTACTGGTGACCCCGCAGCCCAACCCTGTGGCACTGCCGCCGGCCCGGCCGGGGGCGAATCCGGGGAAGCCCGGGGACTACGAGGCCGCGCTGGCCTGGTTCCTGGCCGAGCACTCGGTGCTGCTGGAGATCGTGCGGCAGCCGCCGGAGGACTTCGACGGCCATGTGTGGCGGTTGGTCGGGGTGTTGAACACCTACCTGGACCGGCACGGGTACCGGGAGGCGGCGCTGATGGCCGGACGCAACGCGTTGGAGGCGGCCACGCGGGACAACGACCGCGCCGGCCGGGCGAACGCCCACCGGGGCCTGGGGCTGGCGCTGGACCGGTTGAAGCACCCCGTGCGGGCCCGGGAGCAGTACGTGCGGGCACTGGAGCTGTTCGCCGAGCTGGGCAGTGACGCGGGGCAGGCACGTACGCACCAGCATCTCGCGCGGATGTCGGGGGCACAGGGACAAAGCCGGCAGGCGCTGGAGCACGCGCACCGGAGTCTGGAGCACTACCGGGCGGCGGGCGACCGGGCGGGACAGTCGGCGGCGCTGAACCACATCGGCTGGCGGCTGGCGCAGCTGGGCGACCACAGCGGAGCGCTGCCCCACTGCGAGCAGGCCATGGTGCTGGCACGGGAGTCCGGGGACGTGGACGGGCAGGCGCACATCGCGGACAGCCTGGGCTACATCCACCATCACCTGGGCCGGCACCCGCAGGCGATCGACTGGTACCAGCAGGCGGTGCGACTGTTCCACGCCGCCGGGGAGCGCAACACCGAGGCCGCCTGTCTGATGGGCCTCGGCGACAGCTGCCACAGCGCGGGCCTGCCGGGCGTCGCACGCGACGCGTGGACCCGGGCCCTCGCTCTCACCGGCGAACTCGGCCTGCCCGACGACGACACCCTCCGCGCCGGAATCCGCGACCGCCTCCGCCTCGCGGTCGCACCGGACGAATCGCCGGGCCACGTTCCGGTCCGCTGAGCGGAACCGGGCGCGACAGACCGGCCCGGACTGGTCCACGTTCTCCTATGGCAACGACGACGCGCGCCCGCACGGATGTGCGCCGTTCGCGTCTCTTCCATCGATGTGACGAGGGGAGGGAAAACCATGGAGAAGACCGTCGTGAACAACGATCCCCAGAGCGATCCGGGAGAAGAATCCGCGATCATAGTCGAGGTCAGCGTCAGGTTCTGACAACGCCCCCTCAGCGCGTGAACCCGCCTGCGCTTCCGGCGCGACTCATGACCGGAAGCGCAGGTCGCACCAGGGGCGCGTGACGAACCGAAAGAGCACCTTCAGAGCACCGCCGGATGCCGGAGGGCACATGAAGATCACGTTGGTCTGCATGCCGTGGGCCTCGCTGTCGACCCCTTCGCTCGCGCTCGGGATCCTGTCGCGAAGGATCGCGGACACCTTCCCGGACATCGAGACGGAAACCGTCTACGCCAACATCGACTTCGCCGACTGGATGGACCAGAAAGGCGGACTGGGCCGCACGGAATACAGTTTCTACTCTTTGAACAGCTACTTCGAGGGATGCGGCGACTGGGTCTTCTCCTCCGCCCTCTACGACGACCCCACGTGGCGGGTCGACGAGTTCACCGAGTCGATGCGGGACCGGATCACCGACGAGCAGCGGGAGACGAGTCTCCGGCTGCACGGGATGGTCCCCGAGTTCATCGACACGCTCGCCCGGCGGATCGTCGCCGGCGAACCGGATCTCGTGGGCGCGACCTCGACGTTCCAGCAGAACGTGGCGTCGCTCGCCCTGCTGCGCCGGATCAAGCAGCTGGCCCCGGACACGAAGACCGTGATGGGCGGCGCCAACTGCGACGGTTCGCAGGGGGAGGCGCTGCACCGCAACTTCGGCTTCCTCGACTACGTCGTACGCGGTGAGGCGGAGCGGACGTTCCCCCAGCTCGTCGCGGCCCTGCGCGCGGACGGCGACGGTCCGGTGGACCTGTCCCGCATCCCCGCCCTGTGCCGGCGGGACGGCGACGCCAGTGTCAGCAATCCGCCGGCCGAGCGGCTCCTGTCGCCCGCCGAGATCCCGTCGCCCGACTACGACGCCTACTTCGACCGGCTCCGGCGTTCCAAGGTGCGGTCCTGGTACGAGCCCCTGCTCGTCATCGAGGGCGCGCGCGGCTGCTGGTGGGGCGAGAAGCACCACTGCACGTTCTGCGGGCTCAACGGGTCGGCGATGACCTTCCGCAGCAAGAGCCCGCACACCTACCTGGAGGAGATCCTCGCCCTCGCCGGGCGCCACCGCGTACTGGACTTCTACGCCGTCGACAACATCCTGGACATGTCCTACCTCGACTCCGTCCTGGCCGAGCTCGCCGACGCCCCCTTCGACCTGCGCATCCAGTACGAGGTCAAGTCGAACATGAAGCTGTCGCAGATCGTCCGGATGCGCGAGGCGGGGGTGGTCAGCGTCCAGCCGGGCATCGAGAACCTCAGCTCCCGGGTGCTGAGGATCATGGACAAGGGAGTGAGCGGCACCCACAACGTGCGCTTCCTCCGGGACGCCGAAAGCAGCGGTCTGTCGGTGGCCTGGAACTACCTCTTCGGCTTCCCGGGCGAGACCCAGGACGACTACCTGCCCCTCGTCGAGCAGTTCCCGGCCCTGCACCACCTCTACCCCGCCACCGGGGCCTCGCGGATCGTGCTGGAGCGCTTCAGCCCCTACTTCAACCGCCCCGAGCTGGGCTTCGCCGAACGGCGCCCGCACCGGCAGTACCGGGTCACCTACGACCTGCCGGAAGCCGAACTGGCCGATCTCGCCTACATGTTCGAGACCGAGGCGCACGGCATCGACCAGAAGCTCGGCGACCGGCTCAACGAGGCCCTCCGGGAGTGGCACGACAGCTACGTCCGCAGCAGCCTGTCCTACGTCGACCACGGCGACCGGATCGAACTGGCCAACTCCCGGCCGGGCTTCGCCTGGCGGACCCTGACCCTGCGGGACCCCGTCGAGGCCGAACTCTTCCGCGCGCTGCACGACCCCAGGTCCGTCGGACAACTGGCACAGCGCGCGGCCCGGAGCGACGGCGCCTGGGACGAGCGCCGCGTCGAGGCGCTGCTGGCCGACTGGCGCGCCCACGGGCTGGTCTTCGTCGAGGCCGGTCGCGCGGTCCAGCTCGCCACCGCCGACGAGAACCAGCTGATGTGCCGTATCAGGCGCGACTCGGACAAGCACGGCGGACCCGAACTGGCCCTGGAACTGGCAGAGGAGCCCACATGCGTGACGATCTCCTGACCCCGCCCGCGCCGCCCGCCCTCGCCCCTGCCACCGGCGAGCACGTGCACGGCCTCTACCGGAGCGGTGTGCGGTACACCGCCCTCGACGAGCCGGTGTCCCTGAAGCACCCCACCCCGCGCGACCTGCGGGCCCTCGACTTCGTCCGGGTGGCCACCGCCCGGGGGCTGCTGGTGCGCTGGCGGCTGGAGGCCGGCCGGCGGGCGGACCCCGCCCTGACCGCCCGCGACCTGTCCCACCTGCAGCCCCCGGTCTCCCTCGACGGCCCCCGGTCCGCCGAGCGCCTCGCCCAGTGGCGGGAGCGCTTCTACGTCGGCCGCTGCATATGGCGACGGGGACCCGGATTCGTCCAGATCCGCGACCGCCGGGACGGGGCCCTCGGCCTGTTCGACCTGGCCGAACCCGCGTACATACAGGCCGTGCACCTGCTGGAGGAGCAGCGGACCGACGGCATCGGCCCCGATGTCCTCGCCGCACTGCGCGCCGAGCGCCTCGTCCTGGACTTCGGCGGCCACGACTGGTGGGCGCCCTGTCTGATCGACCGGTGGCCCGCGCCGTCCATGGTCGCGTGACCGGTCCCCCGGCGTCATGAAGGAGGAGTGGTGATCAACGACATCGCGGCCGCGGTGCTCGCCTGCGCGGCCGTGGGCTGGCTGGTGTGGCGCGGATTCTTCACCGCGCCGGGCTCGTTCGGTTCCTGGGCCATGTTCTCCCACATCGGTGCCTGCCATGTCCGGCTGCACGACGTGCGCGACGGGCAGCCGGTCTGCCCGTGGGAGTACGAGGCGCCCCAGGACTTCTTCACCTCACCGGACGCGCTCCGCTCACTGGTGCGCTACCTGGACGAGGAGCACGGCAGGCAGGTGGCCGGTGACGGTGTCGTCCTGGCGCCGTTCACCCGAATCAGGATCAGGGTCGTGAACGGCCGGATCGTCCGTGCCTGAACTGCTGTCGGCCGCCCTTCCGGTGCACGGCACGACGGCCGGCCCCGCACTGTGCGCCTTCCGCCTGGTCCTGGGAACGGCGCTGCTGTGGAAGATCACCGTCGACCATCTCTACGGCATGGCACGGTTCTTCGACATCGGGCCCAGGTCCCTGCTGCGCTGGCGCTACGAGCGCGACGAGATGGCCGTGAAGCTGCTGCTGAGCCCGTCCGCGTACAAGGTCTTCTACGCCGCCCGCGCCGTGGCGGTCGTGTGCCTGTTCGCCGGGGTGCTCACCCCACTGGCCGCAGCGGTCGTCGCCGCCTGGTGCGTGTTCGAGTTCACCTTCGACCGCAAGTTCAACACCCTGTTCCTGGGGATGATGTGCCTCCCGTTCGTCTTCGCGACCGGGGCCGACGCCTATCTGAGCCTGCAGTCGCTGCTGGACGCCCCGTCCCCGGCCGCGTTCGCCGATCCCTCCCGGGTGCCCGGCGGCGGGCCTTCCTGGCCGCAGGCCGCCGTGGTCGTGCTGATGTTCCAGATGTACTGGAGCAGCGCCTGGTTCAAGGCCGCGTCCCGCCAGTTCACCAGCGGGGACGTCCTGCAGAAGGTGTTCGAGCAGTTGGCCTCCGTACGCGGTGAACTACCCCGGGGACGGCGCGAGAACTACTTCCCCGAGTGGTTCGTCCGCCGCTTCGCCACCGCCGAGCCGTCGGTCGTCGCCCGCCGCTGGCGCATCCCCGCCCTGGCGACGGTCGTCGTGGAGGCCGCCCTCCCGCTTCTGCTGATCTTCCCCGCCACCTGGCCGGCCGGCGCACTTCTCGGCCTGCTGATGCACGCCGCCTTCACCCTGCTGCTGCCCAAACGCCTCCTGCCCTTCGGCCTCGCGTCGGCGGGTACCTACGTGCTCTTCCTGCCGCAGCACTCGTTCGTGGCACTGATCGGAGGACCGGCATGACGGACCAGGCCGCCTGGGCGCCCACCAGTTTCGGCGCCCGCGCCCACGACTACGACCGGCTGCGCCCCGACTATCCCGCCGAAGCCCTGGCCGAGACCCTGGCCGCCCTGGGTGGCGGTCCACCGGGCACCGCACTCGACATCGGCTGCGGAACCGGCAAGCTGGGCGCCGCTCTGACGACGCTCGGCCACGAGGTCACCGGCGTCGAACCGGACGCGCGGATGGCCGAGGTCGCCTCGGCCAGGGGACTGGCGGTCGAGGTCGGCACGTTCGAGGCGTGGGATCCGGGTGGCAGGCGGTTCGACATGGTGGCGTGCGGCCAGGCGTGGCACTGGCTGAGCACGGGGGAGCGGGCGGTCAAGGCGGCGCGGTGCCTGCGCGCGGGCGGACGGATCCTGCTCGCCTGGAACTTCGGCTCCTACGAACCGGACGGCGCGGCTCTCCTCGGCCGCGTCTACGCCTCCGCCCTGCCGGGCGGACTGCCGACCGGTTCGGGCGGCCGGGCGTCCCTGTCGGAGTCCGACCTCGACGGATACGCCGAGGAACTGCGCTCCCACGGGTTCCGGCAGCTGACGAGGACCGCCGTGCCCTGGCGGACCGTTCTCACCTCCCGGCAGTTCTGCGCCCTGCTGGCCACCGAGAGCCGCCATCTCGCCCTGTCCGAGCCCGTACGGCGGCGGTTGCTGAACGAGGTGACCGCCCGCCTCGACGCGGAGGCGGGCGGGGAGATCCACATGGTGTACAGGTGCCTGGTCGTGGGGGCGTCCGCCGCCGGCTGAGGCCTGTTCACCGGACGGTCTCCGGGGCCGGGTCCGTGCCGGACTCCGCCTCCTCGCCCCCGTCGGGCGCCTGCCCCAACTGCCGTACGACCGGGACGAGATGGTTGGTGAGCGCCAGAAGGGCGAGGCCGACGGCGATGGCGATGAGCGGGAAGTCGACTCCGAAGGCGTCCGCCAGCGCTCCGCACAGCACCGGGGCGAGCCAGCCGAGGGACTGCGCCGCCATGTTCGCCGACGTCAGGACGCGCGCGGCCACCGCGTCCGGGACCGTCGTCACCATGCCACTGGCGAACACGATGTTCAGCGGGGTGACCAGGACGATGCTGGCGCCCAGGCACAGCGCCGCGAGCCACGGCCGGGAGGCCAGCAGGACGACCCCGCCGACACCGACGGGGACCATCCAGGAGACGGCCAGGACGATCCGGTAGCCGGAGACGCGCCGCACGACCCACCCGGCGGCGAGGGCACCCCCCAGGCCGCACGCCGTGGCGATCGACTCGGCCGCGCCGATCTCCGAGGGCGAGGCACCGTGCTCCCGCAGCGAGACGATGAACATGAAGCCGAGCCCGGTGAAGAACAGGTTGATCAGCGCCGACCACAGCACCGCGTACCGCAGGAACGCGCTGCCCCGGATGAAGGCCAGCCCCGCGCCCAGGTCCCGGTGCAGCGGAGGCCGCCCGGCGGCACGGTCGGCGACATCGGGTCCCAGCGGGGTACGCAGGAACACACAGGCGAGAGCGACGGCCCCGAAGGACAGGGCGTCCACGAGGAACGGCGCCGAGTGCGCCAGCGCGAACAGGATCCCGCCGAGTGGTGCTCCGGCCATCTGGGCGCCGAAGTCGCGCGCCTCGACCCGGGCGAAGGCGGTCTTGAGCTGCGACCGAGGAACGAGACGTTTCACCACCGGCGCCGCCGCGCCGCCGAACACCGCCGCAGCCAGGCCCTGCACCAGCGCCAGCGCCGAGATCAGCGGCAGCCGCACCTGACCGGCGGCCACGGTCCAGAAGACGGCGCACATGGCCGCCAGCTGGACCAGTGAGGCCCCGATGAGCAGGGTGCGCCTCGGAAGGCGGTCCGCGGCGACCCCCGCGGGCAGCAGGCCCGCCACCACGCCGACGCCGACGCACGTACCGACGACACCGGCCGCCGTGGTGGACCCGGTGACGGCCAGGACCAGCAGCGGGAACGCCAGCGTGGAGATGCTGGTGCCCAGCTTGGACACCGCCACTCCGGACCACCAGATGGTGTAGTCCCGGTTGCGCCACAGAGGTAAGGGCTCCGGTTCCGGAGGCGCGGCTCGTTCCTCGTTGTCCTCGTCCACGGACCCACGTGTAGTGCAGCCGACCGGAGCACGTCGACCCGTGGTCCGGTCAGCGGAACCGTTCAGCCCGCGGCAACGGGCCCAGGGTGGTCCAGGGTGTGTGTCAGTTTCCCGACACCGTGACCTTCTCGTCGTTCTTCAGCTCGTTCACCAGCGTCTTCACCTTCGCCTTGTCCCAGACGAGGTTGCCGCCGCTCGAGCCCGAGATCGGCATGTTCATGGACTTGCCGTCGCCGCCGGTGACGCCCTTCATCGCCCAGAACATGTCGGCCAGGTCGAACAGGCCCATGTCCTTGTCGACGATCAGGGTGTCGAGGCCCGCGCTCATCGTCGGGTACAGCTTGAAGGGGTTCAGGATCGTGCTCGGCGTCGCGGTCTGGCTCGCCAGCGCCGCGAGGAACTTCTGCTGGTTCTTCGTACGGTCGAGGTCGCTGCCCGCGAGGGCGTACCGGGTACGGACGAAGGCCAGGGCCTGCTCGCCGTTGAGGGTCTGCTCGCCCGCCGTGAAGTTGGCGCCGGACTTGGTGTCCTTCATCCCGCCCTTGGGGATGGTGAGCTCCACGCCGCCGACCGCGTCCACGATGTTCGCGAAGCCGGCGAAGCCGATCTCCACGTAGTGGTCGATGCGCAGTCCGGTGTTGAACTCGACGGTACGGACGAGCAGTTCGGGCCCGTCCTCCGCGTACGCCGCGTTCAGCTTCACGTGCCGGCCCGTGCTCTTGTACGTCTTGCCGGACTCGGAGCCCACGAAGCTCGGGATCTCCACGTCCGAGTCACGGGGGAGGGAGATGAGGGTCGGGCCGTTGTCGCCGGTGTGCAGGATCATCATCGAGTCGGTGCGCTTGCCCTCGGCGGACCCGGTGCGCAGCTTCTTCTTCTCCTCGGCGGACAGGCCCGCACGGCTGTCGGAGCCGACGATCAGGTAGTTGGTGCCCTCGCCCGCCTCCGGCCGCTCGATGACCTTGGACAGGTCGACCTGCCGGTTCAGCTTGCCGTCGGCCCAGAAGTACGTACCGACGGACACCACGACCAGCAGCGTGACCACGGTGATCGCGGTCCACTTGATCCGCTTGCGCCAGTCCGGGGCGGAGCGGGGGCCGTGGCCGCCGCTCCCCATGGCACCGGGCCCGCCCGGCCCGCGGCCCGAGCCGCCGGATTGCGGCGCGCCGCCGTAGACCTGGCCGGTGTTGTACCCGCTGTCGTAGCCGTTCCCGTAGGGGTCCTGGCCCTGGTCACCGGCGTACGGCTGCTGCTGGGGCACCCCGCCGCCGTACGGCGGGGCGGCCGGGTTCTGGCCACCCTGGCCGCGCTGGACCTGCCGCATCACGCGCGCACTCTCGGGCTGTGCGTTCGCGCTGCCGCGTCCGTAGCGGTTGTTGCGGTTGTCGTCGGACCACGCGTCGGGCCAATCGTTCATGCGGACCAGTGTGCAGTGCCGGGCCATGCCCTATACAAGGGTCGAAGGAAATTAGGAACAGGCCTGTTGCCAAGCTGACACAAATCGCCCATGTGTACGTCCCGCATAGGGTGGACGCCATGACAGACCAGGCCACCGGGCCGGACGAGGCACCCCCGGGCAAGCCGACCTCCGCCTCCCGGACCACCCTCAGCCACATCATGACGAACGCCGACACCAACCTCCTGGGTACGGTGCACGGCGGCGTGATCATGAAACTGGTCGACGACGCGGCGGGCGCGGTGGCCGGCCGGCACAGCGGCGGGCCCGCGGTCACGGCGTCGATGGACGAGATGGCGTTCCTGGAGCCGGTGCGGGTGGGCGACCTGGTCCATGTGAAAGCCCAGGTGAACTGGACCGGCCGGACCTCGATGGAGGTCGGCGTACGGGTCCTCGCCGAGCGCTGGAACGAGTCGACACCGGCGACACAGGTCGGCTCGGCGTACCTGGTCTTCGCGGCGGTCGACGCCGAGGGCAAGCCACGCATGGTCCCCCCGGTCCTCCCGGAGACGGAACGCGACGAGCGCCGCTACCAGGAGGCCCAGATCCGCCGCACGCACCGGTTGGCACGGCGCAGGGCGATCGTGGAGCTGAGGGAACGGCGAGCGGCGGAGGGCCTGGACGACTGAGGCGACCCAGCCCTTCGGACCCCGCCCACCCGAATCCTCAGCGCCGTCTCACCTGCACCCCACCTGATCCCCGGTAGTCACCCCGAACTCACCCACCCGCACCTTCCGCACTCCCCGGTAGTCCGCCCCGACAGTGACCTTCATCAACGCACCCTGCCCCCGCACCACCCGCAGCGAACTCCCCGGCAACGCCGCCGCCAGCGACCTCGCCGAACGGTCCCACCGGGGGTCGTACGCGATCACCGTCCGCACCGCCGCCCCCCGCTCCCGCGCGTTCACCGGCACCCGGGTCGTCCGGAACCCGGTCGCGGCCAGCGCCCGGTCCACCTTCCGCCCCAGCCCCACCGTCCGCGTCCCGTTCTCGACCTGCACCCGGATCTGCTGCGGTGCCACCTCCACCCGTACCGGCGCGCTTCCCTTGCCGCTGCCGCGTCCGCTCTTGCGCACCGCCAGCGGCTCGTCCTCCCGCAGCGCCCGGAACAGCCGCCCCGCCTTCGCCGCGTCCCACTTCAACGTCGAACCGACGCCCTTCACGGCGTATCCCATCCGCCCGATCGGCACGGTCGTGAACTCGGACGACGCCGGGGAGAAGTTCCGCATGGCCCGCCCGAGGTCCAGCAGCTCACCCGTGCCGAACTCCTTGTCCGCCCGCACCGACCCGAGCACCGCCCGGGTGATGTCCCGGAACTTCATCGGGTTCAGCAGCACCCCGGACGACGTGGACTGCGCGATCAGCGCCGCCATGAACCGCTGCTGGCGCTGCATCCGCCCCAGGTCGGACGATCCGTCGGCGTGCCGTGAACGCACGTACTGCAACGCCTCCCCGCCACTCAACTCATGTGTACCGGCGGCCAGGTTCAGCCCGGTGTACGAGTCCTTCAGCGGCTTCGCCGTGCAGATCTCGACGCCCCCCAGCACATCGACCGTCTTCATGAAGCTGGTGAAGTCGATCTCCAGGTAGTGGTCGATCTTCACGTGCGTCATGTGCTCCACCGTCCGCACGGTGAGGTTCGGACCGCCCTCCGCGTACGCCGCGTTCAGCTTGATGACGTGTCCGCCGTGCCGGCGCCCGGTGGTCCGGTCGGTGTGCGGGGGCGTCTGTGCGTACGAGTCGCGCGGCAGGCTGACCACACTCGCCCGCTCCCGGTCCTCCGAGATGTGCACGATCATCATCGTGTCGGTGCAGTGGCAGGGCGCGCCGCCCAGCCGGTACCTGCGCCGCTCGGCCTCGCTGATCTTCTCCCGGCCGTCCGTGCCGACCAGCAGCACGTTCATGCCGTGGCCCGCCCGCGGACGGTTCTTCATGTCCTTGAAGGGGTCGACACGGGCGATGTCGGAGTCGAGGCTGGTGACCACCGCGTGCCCGATACCGGCCGCGGCGAGAACCACGACGGACAGCGTCGTCACCGCCCGCATGGCCCAACGGGGCTTCTTCCGCCGTACGGGGGGACGCGGGCGGCCGGACGACGGCCGTGGCCGCCGCTGCGGGGAACCGGGGGAGTGGGGGGATGCGGGGGACGCGGGCATGGGGGAACACCTCCGCGAAGGCAGGCCGGGGGAGGGGGAGTGGGCCGAACGTGGGATCCGTGAGCACCGTAGGCCCATACGATCTGAGGCCCGGGTCAGGGAGCGGGCGGCGCGCGTCGGTGTCCCCCGTTCGCGGTAACGTGAGCCCCCTATGAACGCCAAGCCCGACGTGCAGTCGCCCGCCGTGTCCGTGATCATGCCCGTCCTCGACGAGGAGCGGCATCTGCGCGGAGCCGTCCAAGCGATCCTCGCCCAGGAGTACGCCGGCGAGATGGAGGTCGTCATCGCCCTCGGTCCCTCCACGGACCGCACGGACGAGATCGCCGCCGAGCTGGTACGCGAAACGGCCGGTACGAGCAAACGCGTCCACACGGTCCCCAACCCGACCGGCCGTACGCCCGCCGCGCTGAACGCCGCGATCAAGGCATCCCGCCACCCCGTGGTCGTACGCGTCGACGGGCACGGCATGCTCTCGCCCGACTACATCGCGACGGCCGTACGTCTCCTCGACGAGACCGGCGCGCAGAACGTCGGCGGGATCATGCACGCCGAGGGCGAGAACGCCTGGGAGCACGCGGTGGCCGCCGCGATGACCTCGAAGATCGGGGTCGGCAACGCCGCCTTCCACACGGGAGGCGCGGCCGGGCCCGCCGAGACCGTGTACCTCGGTGTCTTCCGGCGCGCCGCCCTCGAACAACAGGGCGGCTACAACGTCGAGTTCATCCGCGCCCAGGACTGGGAGCTGAACTTCCGGATCCGGGAGGCGGGCGGCCTCATCTGGTTCTCGCCCGAGCTGCGGGTGTCGTACCGGCCGAGGCCCTCCGTGCGCGCGCTGGCCAAGCAGTACAAGGACTACGGCCGCTGGCGCCATGTCGTGGCCCGCTACCACGAGGGTTCCATCAACCTGCGTTACCTCGCCCCGCCCACCGCCGTGGTCGCCATAGCGGCGGGCGTGGTGCTGGGTGCCGTACTGACGCCGTGGGCCCTCCTGGTGCCCGGCGGCTACCTCGCGGCGATCACGGCGGGCTCGGTCCCGGCCGGCAAGGGGCTCTCGCTGAAGGCCCGGCTGCAGATCCCCGTCGCCCTCGCCACCATGCACATGTGCTGGGGCTGGGGCTTCCTGACGAGCCCGAAGTCGCTTGCCCGCAAGGTGATCGCGGCCCGTCGGCCGGCGGTGCTGGACGGCGCGAACGCGGCCTGAACGACAACGAGTCGGGGGCCTGCCGTCAGCCACCGACGGCAGGCCCCCGACTCGTTGTACCGCACCCTTGCCAGCCCTCTACCAGCGATAGGGCGAGTAGACCTCCATGCACGCGCTGGTGTCCGAACCGACCACCTTGTCGGCGGTGGCGGGCAGTTGGCCGGCCTTCGGCGCGGTCTTCTTCGGATACGCCTTGCCCTCGCGCCAGTCGGCGCCCACGGTCACCGTCACACCGGAGACATCTGTCGACTTCTTCACCGAACTCGCCGGAATCCCCAGGGACTTGGCGACGAGCTGGGCGTCGCCCGCCAGGTCGGCGCTCGGGTAGAGCACGACCGTCCTGTCCACGGACAGCGAACCGGACGTGTCCGCCGCCGCGTTCGTGAAGCCCTTGGCCGAGAGGATTTCGCTGATCGTGGTCGCCCGGCCGCCGACCGCGGCGAGGGTGGCCGTCCGGGTGCCGTTCCGCACGAGCACGCCGATCTTTCCGGGATCCGCCGCCGGGTCGGTCGATGCCGTCGCCGAGGCAGCGGCCGTCGGGGCCTTCGTCGCCGTCGTGCCGCCCTTGTCGTCGAAGGCGATGTCGTCGCGGAGCATCGTCCACATCTGCTCGGCGTCGGTGTCGGCCGCCACCAGATGGTTCGCGTTCCGGGGGTCCACGACCGTCGGCATCGTCGTCATCGTGATGCGGTCGGTCGGCACCGACTTGAGCTGCATGCCCAGGTCGTACAGCTCCTTGACCGTGCCCAGCTCCTCGGACACCGTCAGCGACTTGGTGGCCGCCTCGGCCAGACCGGTCAGCCGCCCCGCGTCGGTGAAGACGTTCTGCGCCTTCAGCGTGCGGATCATCGAGTTCATGTACATGTGCTGGGCCTTGGCGCGCCCCAGGTCGCTGTAGAAGGCATGCCGGGTACGCAGCCACTGCAGCGCCTCCTTGCCCTGGACCTTCTGCTTGCCGGCCTTGAGCTTGAGCCCGGAGCCGCCGGGCACGCCGGGCAGCGGGTGGTCCCACACGTTCTGCTTCACACAGACCTCGACGCCGCCGATGGCGTCGGCCATCTTCACCACGCCCGCGAAGTCGATCGTCATCCAGTGGTCGATGTAGACCCCGGTGAGGTTCTGCCAGGTGGCCAGCGTGCAGCCGGCGCCGCCCCGGGCCAGCGAGGTGTTGATGATGTCGTTGGTCGCCGCGAACTTCTCACCGGTGTCGGGGTCCGTGCACTTCGGTATGTCGACCCGGGTGTCGCGCGGAATGCTCACCACGGACGCGTTCCTGCGGTCGGCGGAGACGTGGATCAGCATCTGCACGTCGCCCAGCGGCGGGTTGTCGCGGTTGGCCCTGCCACCGCCCAGGGAGACGTTGGCGTCGGAGCTGCGGCTGTCCGAGCCGATCAGCAGGATGTTCAGCGGAGTCTGCCCGGCCGCGTTCGGCTCGGTCTTCCGTGCCTTGGAGTCGCCGCTGGTGCGCTTGCCCTTCTGGATGTTGCCGTTCAGGTGCTCGTAGTACAGGTAACCGACGCCGGCGGTGGCGAGTATCAGCACCGAGAGGGTCGCCGCCGACCAGCGCAGCGCCCTGCGCTTGCCGGGCCGCCGCTGTCTTCCCGCCGGACCACCACCGCTACCGCTGCCACTACCACCGCCGGCGCTGCCACTGTCGCCGGAGTCGCTCCCCTGCTCGTGCGCGCCGTCTCGCTGCCCCGGAACCCGAGCGGGCCGGACGCCTGGTCGCGTCCCCTCCCCGTGCACACTGCTCTGCGTCATTCCCCTGCCTCCCCACCCTTGCGCCGCCGTCGAACAGGCCTGCCTCGCGTCCTGTAGGACGCGAGGCAGGCCTGTCAGGTCAACCGGCGCACCAAAACATCTGGCGCAGACGCCATTGGTCGATCGAAGTGCTCAGCTGGCGCACTGCACCTTGTCCGCCGTGGACTTGTCCACGTCCGGTGCCTTCGCCGGCGCGGTGAGCGAGACGCCGGCCCCCTTGAAGTCCTTGCCCAGGGTCAGCGTCATGGTGGGCAGCCCCTGGGAGTTCGTCACACTCTTGCCGGGCTTCATCGCCGAACCGGACAGCCCCATGATGGCGGCCAGCCGCCGGGCCTGGGCGGCCTGGTCGGGCGCGTACTCCAGCGTCGTCTTCGCGAGTTCCGCCGGAGCGTTGCCCGCGTTCTCGGACTTGGTCACGCCCTCATCATTCTGCAGGTAGCTGAGAGTCTCCTGTGCGGAGCCGGCGGGGGCGCCGCCGTTCATGATCTGCACCCGCACCTCGGAGGCCGCGGACTTGGTGCCCTTGAGGCGGGCGGCGACGGCAGCCGCCTCCTTCGCCTTCTGCTGCTTGACCGCGGTGAACGACACATCGTTGTTGATGGTGTCGAAGACCTGGGGAGCGGTCGTCGGGTTGACGATCACCGTCTTGCGGACGACACCGTCCGCCGGGTTGTCGATGACCGGCACGGTCAGGAAGGTGATGTTCTTCGGCGGCACCTTCTTCAGTTCCAGCGCAACGTCCTTGAGCGTGGAGACCTTGCCGAGACCGGTGTCCACGGTCAGCGCCTTGGTGGCCGCCTCCGCCAGCTTCAGCAGTTTGGACGGGTTGGTCAGGGTGTCGCTGGAGGACATCTTGCGCATCAGTGAGCTGAGGAACTGCTGCTGCACCTTGATCCGGTCCAGGTCTCCCTGGTTGCCGAAGCTGTGCCGGGTACGGACGAAGGCGAGCGCCTGCTCTCCCTCGACCGTCGACTTGCCGGCGGGCAGCTTCAGTTTCGAGTCCTTGTCGTTGACGGCCTTGGTCACGCAGACCTCGACCCCGCCCACCGCCGTCGTCAGCGTCTTCACCGCGTTGAAGTCGGCCATCATGAAGTGGTCCGGCGAGATGCCGGTGAGCTCCTTCACCGTGCGCATGGTGCAGCCGGGGTCACGCTCGTCCTGCCCGAGGCTGGTGTTGAAGCGGACGTCCTGGGCGCCGGCGATGATCTTCTCGGATCCGTCCTCCTGCACGGTCGGACAGTCCGGGATGTCGACGATCAGGTCACGCGGAATGCTCAGCGCTGTCGCGTTCGTCCGGTCCTTGGAGACGTGCAGCAGGATCGTCGTGTCCGCGTGCCCGACGCTGCCCGCGTCTCCGTAGGCCTCGTTGCCCGCACCGGTGCGCTTGTCCGTGCCGATGACGAGGATGTTGAAGGCCTCGTCCTTGCTGAAGCCGGCCTTGCCCGCCGTACCGACGTCCGTCGTCTGGACGTTCCCCTCAAGGTGCTTGACGTAGAAGTAGGCGGCCGTGCCGGCGGCCACCAGGACGAAGGCCATGGATCCGCCCGTCCAGAGCACCACCTTCTTGGCCTTCGACTTCTTCTTCTCCGGGGCCCGCGTGCGGCGCCGCCCGGGCAGCGGCTCCTCGGGCGCACCGCGGCGCCGTCTCGGCGGCGGTACCTGCCCGGGCGTGCCGGGCACCCCGTGCGTCTCCTGCTCCTGCTCCGGTGCCGCCGAACGCCCGCGTCCCGCACCCGCGTTGGCAGGTGTGGCTCGACGAGGTCCCGGGACCGCTGATTGCGGTGCGGAGGGAGTCAGTCGCAGTTCGTATTCGCCGGTGCTCGGATTGAGCACCCACTGGTCTGCGGGGTCGATGTCGTCCGCCCGCCCACGGCCTTGCGCGTCCACGGTTGTCTGCATCCTCCGTCGGGGCCACGCGGCGCCTTTCCCCCTCCAAGGCGCTCGGGTCTCGGTCAGCCGGTGTGCACACGACACGTGTCCTGACGCACCGGATCGCTCACACTATCCGTCCAGTTGGGTGTCAAGCGACGACGGTGACAAATTCCACTTCCCTACACCTGGGCAATCCACCCATTTTCTTGAACTAACGTTCGCCGACTTGGCGAGCGCTTTACCCGCAGGTGTCCCGGGCGGCGGTGTTGCCGCGAAAAGTGGGGACGGGCGGCCGGGTGAAGGAATCACCCCGAACCGGCATTTCCTTCGTGACGGCGACGGGTGCGTCCGTGCGCAATCGCTCGAACAGCCGACCGGCGTCCGGCTCGACGAGTTGGTCACGATTTGCGTCGTAGGCGTACGACTCCCGCGGAACGGTCAGGAACTGCACATGTTCGGTGGGAATGTCACGCATACCGCGCACCAATTCGTACAAACCACGCAGACTGGCCAGCGCGGGGTCCGTGGTGAGCGAGGACGTGGCGGCATCGAGCACGGGATAGAGCTTCACCGGGTTCAGCAGGACGTCGTGGCTCTGCACCTTGGTGACGAGTGCCCCGAGAAAACGCTGCTGTCGGTCCATCCGCGCGGTGTCGCTCCCATTGCCGAAAGACTTCCGCGCACGCACGAAGCCGAGCGCCTGCTCGCCGTCGAGCGTCACCCTCCCGGCGGGCAGCCGCAGTCCGGCCTCCCGGTCGTCGACGGGCTTCGCCAGACACATCTCGACCCCGTCGACGGCATCGACGATGTCCTTGAAACCGGTGAAGTCGACCACCATGTGATGGTCGACCCGAATGTCCGTCAGCATTTCGACGGTACGGATCGCGCAGGCCGAACCCCCCTGCTGGAAGGCCTGGTTGAGCATCGTGAACACGGGTTCGCCCCGGCTCCCGTCCGGCCGCAGACAGCTCGGTACGTCCACCATCAGGTCGCGCGGCAGGGACATGGCGGTGGCGCTGCGCCGGTCGGCGGCGAGATGCAGCAGGATGGCCGTGTCCGACCGCTCGGTCCCGGAGTCCCGCCCGTACTTCCGGTTCCCGGCCCCGGCCCGCGAGTCGGACCCGATCAGCAGAATGTTCCGGGCCCCGCGCACGAGCGAGGTGGGCCGTTCCTTCTCGTACCGGGCGAGCTCGGCGGCGGCGTCATGATCCGGCGTGATGTTCCCGTCGAGCCTGGCGTAGATCCCCAGCCCGATCCCGACGGCGCCGAGCGAGAGCACCCCGGCCCCGAGAACGGCCCACCGCAGCCAACGCCGCCGCCGTACGAGCCCGGTGGCACCGGCGCCCGGCCCGAGGGTGCGTACGGTGTCGGTCACGGCTGGGCGCCCCCTCATGGTCGTACGAGCACGTGCTCCTACGACCATGACGCGAAGCCACCGCCCAGGTGCCCCGCTGATGGGCCGAACGACTGAACGCCGGACCAGGGGCGAACCCAGCGGCGCGGGGAACTGCGCAACACCCCCATCGGGGCTGTGGCGGCCTTGAGGCGTCCGGCTGGTGGGGCGGGAGGACTGTTCGTCGGGGTCGGGCATCCCCCAGGGGCGCGGGGAACTGCGCGACAAGCCCCCACCGGGCCGCAGCCGAAACAGCAACCTCTCACCCGCGGCGCGTAGCCGTAACCCGCTCGTCCTCGACCCGCCGGGCCACCGCATCCTCACTCGCCCGTTCAAGATGCCGGCACAACACCACGGACCCCCCGATGGAGAGCGGCGAGTACAACCCCGCGCTGACCCCCTCCCACGTGTCGTACCCCAGCCCCGACAACAGTCGGGACCCCGGCCCCGTGAGCCCGAAGCCCACCGCATCCGCCGCGGCCCGCTCCACGACCTCCGCCCCCGTGAACTCCGCCCCGGCCACGATCAACGCCGCCGCCTCCGGATCGACGGGCGCGTACGGCACGAACCGGTCCCCCTGTCCGGGCACCTCCACCGCGTAGTCGGCGAAGCCGGCCGGAGCCTGCGGAAACCGCCCGCCCAACGGCCGCAGCGCGAGAGCGATCCGCTCACCCGAACACGCGCGCGCCACGTCCAGTGTGTCGGGCCCGCTGACGACGATGTCGGCGGCGCCGGGCTCACCCGCCATGTCCGCGACGACACCCACCGACGAACACGCCAGCAGCCACACCGCCGTCTGCCAGTGCGCGGGCAACAGCAGGGCGACCCGGTCACCGGGTTCGGCGGACAGCTCGCCCTGGAGGAGATTCGCGGTCTTGGCCACCCAATTGGCGAAGGTGGCCACGGACAATTCCACGCGTTCGCCCGTGGCGTCGTCGTAGAAGGTCACCAGAGGGCGTGCGGGGTCCGCGGCGAGCGCGGAACGCAGCAGGTCGGCAGGGGTACGGTCGGTGGCGTTCACCCGCGCAAGGGTACGCAAGAGCGCGCGTGGCGGTGGGCGCGGGCCGACCGCCGGAGCCACCGGTTCGGGTGAACGCGGCAGACGGTCCGTCAGTTCATCGTTGGACAGGTATGTATGGCTATGTCCAGGATCAGGGGCATGCGTGGATATCTTTCTTCTTCCATCGGCGTCGTATGCGCAACAGCGCTGGCGCTCCCGTTGACCCTGCCCACAACCCTGGCCTCCGCCTCGGCGAGACCCGCCGAGGCAGGACCGGCGAAGGTGGCCCCGGCGGCGCCCGCCGCCTCCGCCGTCCCCGGCAGCACCCAGTCGCTCCCGCTCGCCCCCAGCCCCGGCGACCGCACCCTCGGCCCGGCCACCGAACAGGGCCTCTACCGTCCGGACGTACGGCACTTCTCGCTGGTCGGCGTCGTCTGGGACAACCCGGACACCGAGCTGCACGGCAGGGTCCAGGTCCGTACCCGGGAGGCCGGCGGCGGTCACTGGTCCGGCTGGCAGGACGTCGAGACGCACAACCACGAGCACGCGGCCGACCCCGACACCGCCGAACGCGTCTCGGGCCGGGTCCGTGGCTCCACGGCACCGCTGTGGGTGGGCGACTCGGACGGCGTGGAGGTTCGCGTACGGGCGGACGGCGGGGGAGACGCGCCGGGCGCCGGTTCCCCCCTCCCGGCGGGCCTGCGCCTCGAACTGGTGGACCCGGGTACGGCACCCGCGGCACCCGTGGGACAGCGCACGCGCGCCATGGGGACGCCGGAGACCGAACACGCCCCCGCGTCCGCCGCGTCCGCGGAGTCGGCCGCGGCCAACGCGGACCTCGCTCCCCTCGGCGTCACCGAGATCCCGGCCCTGACCAGACAGCAGACGGAAGAAGAGGCGCTGACGCTGCGGCGGCGACAGGAGACGGGAACGGCATCGGTATCGGTATCGGTACCGGTATCGGAAGAGCGACAGGCGAAGCCGTACATCGGCCCGCGCCCGCGGATCGTCACGCGTCGCGGCTGGGGTGCGGACGAGACGCTGCGCGAACGCGGTTTCGTCTTCACGAAGAAGGTGAAGGCGGCCTTCGTGCACCACACGGCCTCGGGCAACAGGTACTGGTGCTCGGACGTCCCGTCCCTCATCCGCGGTATCTACCGCTACCACGTGGAGAGCAGCGGCTGGCGGGACATCGGCTACAACTTCCTCGTCGACCGGTGCGGAAACATCTACGAGGGGCGCGCCGGGGGCCTGGCGAAGCCCGTGATGGGCGCACACACGCTCGGATTCAACACCGACAGCATGGGGATCGCCGTCCTCGGAACTTTCGGCAGCTCCAAGCCGTCCAAAGCGTCAGTGGGCGCGATCGCCCGGCTGACCGCCTGGAAGCTGGGTCTGTACGGGGTCAATCCGAACGGGAAGACATACCTGAAGTCGGGTGGTGGCAATCTCTACCCAAAGGGAAAGAACGTACGACTGAACACGATCTCCGGCCACCGGGACGGCTTCGCCACCGAGTGCCCGGGCCGACTGCTGTACGACAGGCTCGGCTCGGCGCGCAAAACGGCGGCCAAATACCAGGGGCGCTGAGGACTTCGGCCGACCGGACGGCGTTTCGGTCGGTCCCGGCAGGAAGCAGAGACGACAGGTGACAGAAGCGATCCTTCTGGTCGGCGGCAAGGGCACCCGGCTGCGTCCGCTCACCGTGCACACCCCGAAGCCGATGGTCCCGGCGGCCGGGGTCCCCTTCCTCACCCACCAGCTGGCGCGAGCGAGAGCGGCGGGGGTGGAGCACATCGTCCTGGCGACGTCCTACCTGGCCGAGGTCTTCGAACCGCACTTCGGAGACGGCTCGTCGCTCGGCCTCCACCTGGAGTACGTCACCGAGGACGAACCCCTCGGCACGGGCGGCGCGATCCGCAACGTGGCCTCGCGCCTCCACTCCGCCCCCGACGACCCGGTCCTCGTCTTCAACGGCGACATCCTCACCGGCCTGGACATCAGGGCCCTGGTCCGCACCCACGAGTCGACGCGGGCGGACGTCTCCCTCCACCTCACCCGCGTAACGGACCCGAGGGCCTACGGCCTGGTCCCCACGGACGAGACAGGCCGGGTGACAGCGTTCCTGGAGAAACCGCAAACCCCCGAGGAGATCGTCACCGACCAGATCAACGCGGGGGCGTACGTCTTCCGCCGCTCCGTCATCGACACGATCCCGGCAGGCCGCCCGGTGTCGGTGGAACGGGAGACGTTCCCGGAACTCCTCTCCGTCGGCGCCCACCTGCAGGGCCTGGTGGACTCGACGTACTGGCTGGACCTGGGCACCCCGGCGGCCTTCGTCCGCGGCTCGGCGGACCTGGTCCTGGGCCGTGCCCCGTCCCCGGCCGTCCCCGGCCGCTGCGGCGACCGGCTGATCCTCCCCTCCGCCCGGGTGGCCCCCGACGCCAAGCTGACCGGCGGCACGGTGGTCGGCGAGGGCGCGTTCGTGGCGCAGGGGGCACGCGTCTCGGGCAGCACGATCCTGGCGGGCGCGGTGGTCGAACCGGGCGCGGTCATCACCGACTCCCTGATCGGCACGAGGGCCCGCGTGGGCGAACGCTCGGTCCTCACGGGCACGGTGATCGGCGACGGCGCGATCATCGGCGCCGACAACGAACTCAGGGAAGGCGTACGGGTGTGGTGCGACGCGAGAATCCCAGCGGGCGCCCTCCGCTTCTCGTCCGACCAATAACCCAACAGGGGCCACAGCCCAGTCCCCGGCGACGCGTTCAGCCCAAGGGCGGTTCCCACCCACGCACCCGCCCGTTCACCGTTTGCCTCCGGGCTGGCCCTGGGCACGTGATCTCGCCCGGCGCTGGGAGGCCAGGGCGCGTTCAGCCCAAGGGCGTTCCCCACCCACCCGTTCACCCTTTGTCTTCGGGCCGGCGCCGAGCGCGTAACCCCGCCCAGCGCCCGGAGGCCAGGCCGCGTTCAGCTCAAGCGTGTTTCCCACCCACCCGCCCCCGCCGTTCGGCAGCCCAGGCGGCACCCCTCCAGTCGGCCGGTACTTCCTCAGCACCGGCCCGCATTTCAGCCCGTCCGGCGTTTGAGGACAAGGCCCGTTCAGGGCCGTTGGGGGGTCTGGGGGCGCAGCCCCCAGGTTCAGGATGGGACGGGTAGGGGCGGCGGGGGCGAAGAAACCGCCCCCCTCAAAGCCGCCCGATATCCCCCTTACGCATACGCGGCCCCCGCCTCCCCGGTGTACGCCCACTCAACAAGATCAGCCGAGCCGCCCGATGCCGCTGCCCCGCATACGGCTCCAGCAACGACAACATCACCTCGTCATCCGCATCCCGATCCCCCGCCAGCGCGAACCCGACGATCCCCGGCAGATGCAGATCCCCCACGGTCACCGCATCCGCGGCCCCATGACTCCGCTGCACAACCTCCGCCGAGGTCCACGGCCCCACCCCGGGAACCACCTCCAACCGAGCCCGCGCCCGCTCCGGATCCAGCGCCACAGCCTCCTCCAGCCGCCCCGCGACCCGAACCGCCCGCAGAATCGTCGACGCCCGCTTGTCGTCGACCCCGGCCCGATGCCACTCCCAGGACGGAATCAGAGCCCAGTCCCGAGCCGCAGGCACAACAAACAACCCTTGGGGCATACCTTCGGGCCCAGGCGCAGGTTCCCCGAACTTCCGTACGAGCAACCGCCAGGCCCGATACGCCTCATCGGTCGTGACCTTCTGCTCCAGTACGGACGGAATCAGCGACTCCATGACCAGCCCGGTCCGCGTCAGCCGCAGCCCCGGCCGCCGATGCCGCGCGAGCGCGACAATCCGGTGCCGAGGCGCGAACACCTCGGGATCGTCGGCCGCCCCCAGCAACTCGGGCAACCGCTCCAGCAACCACTCGGCCCCGGGCCCCCACGCCTCCGCCCGGACCACCGAGTCCCGCAGCGCGACCCGCAACGTCCCGGCCCCGGCAGGCGTACGGCTGGCCCGCCACACAGACCCGTCCGGCGCCGCACGGAACGTGGGGTCGCCCGGCCCCCGCCGCAACGGCCCCAGCACCAGCCCGAGGTCGAGCGGCACACCGGGCGCCCAGGTCCGCGTCCGCCCCGGCGCGCCGGCCTGCCGGGGCACCCCACCGGGCACGACGACATGCCCACCCCGCACAGTCGTACGGGTGGGCTGCGAAGGCCGAGAAGCGAACCGTCCTGCCACGAAACCGTTCCTAGCACGCGAGAAACAAACCCAGAAGAAGCAAACCCTCTAAAGACGGAAGCCCCCAAACGCACCGCACCGCCCTGCCGCGCAGCCCCGCACCACCCTGCCCCGCGCCGCACAGCCCTGCCCCGCATCTCACCGCACCTCGATGAACGCCCCCGCATCCCGATCCACCCGAGCTCGCGGCGCCTCCGCCGGATGCCCGACCGCGACCGCCCCCATCGGATCCCACCCGGACGGCAGCCCCAGCACCTCCCGCACGACATCCCGGCAGAACATCGTCGAGGACACCCACGCGGACCCGAGCCGCTCACCGGCGAGCGCGACGAGGAAGTTCTGGACCCCGGCCCCGGCCGCGACCACGAACATCTCCCGCTCGGCCCCGTCCCGCCGAGCGTCCCCGTACGTGTGCGACCCGTCCATCACCAGACAGGGCACCACGAGATACGGCGCCCCCCGCAGCACATCCCCCCGCCGCACCCGCTTCGCGACGGACGCCTCGCTCCTCCCGTCCCGGCGCAGATCCGCGATCCAGGCGTCCCGCATCGCGTCGAGCAGTTCGGTCCGCGACCGCTCCGACTCCAGCAGGACGAAGCGCCAGGGCGTCGTGTGATGCGGAGCGGGCGCGGTCACCGCGGCGGCCACCGCCCGCCGTACCGCACCGGGGTCGACGGGTTCGTCGGTGAAGGCCCGCACCGTACGACGCTGGGTCACCGCCTCCCGCACGGCCTCCGACGTACCGAGCCGGAACATGTCGTCGCGGGCGTCGCGCACCATGGCCCGCGCCCCCGTCCCCTCGCTGTCACCCTCGACCACCACATGCGGCAGCCCGCGCGCGACGGCCACAGGCAGCCCCGAAGCCTTGCCCTTGACCAGGTCCCCGGCGGCGGCCAGCTCATCGGCGGTCGCCACGACCGTCGCGGAGAGCGGATTGCCGTACGCGTCCGTGCCCCCGCGCAGATCGTCGAGCACGTGCACGCCCGCGGCGCCGATCGCCACGTCCGTGAGCCCCGCGCGCCAGGGTCGCCCGAAGGTGTCGGTCACGACGACCCCGACGTTGACGCCCAGCGCGTCCCGGAGCCCGTCCCGGACGGCACGTGCGGACGCGTCGGGATCCTCGGGCAGCAACAGCACCGTCCCGGAAGGCGTGTTGGAGGCGTCGACGCCGGCCGCGGCCATCACCAGCCCCTGCCGGTTCTCCACGATCCGCAGCGATCCGCGCCGGGCGACGACCCGCACGGTCTCGGCGTCGATGGCGGCCTCCCGGTCGGCCGCCTCGACGACGCGGCCCTCGGCCTTGGACACGATCTTCGAGGTGACGAGCAGCACGTCCCCGTCGCGCAGCCCGGGCTCGGCGGCGGCGATGAGCTTCGCGAGGTCGTCCCCCCGCTGAACCTCGGGCAGCCCACCCACGGCCCAGACCTGATACCCGTCACCGCCACGGCCACGGCCACCGCCACCGTCGCCTGTTCCGCGACCGCCACCGGTACCGCTGGCACCCTCACCGGAAAGCTCGCCGCTCAAGCGCCCCGCACCTCCTCCGCCAGCGCGAGCGCCTCGCGCGCCATCCGCGCCGACGCCTCCACGTCCGTCATCATCAGCGGCACGGCACGGCAGCGGATGCCCGCCGTCTCCACCCGCTCCACCGCGCCCGCGTCGACCGTGTCGACGAGCCAGCCGTCCAGCAGCCCCGAGCCGTAGTGCTCGGCGACCGCCGCCGCCGTGGCCTCCACGCCCACCGCCGCGAGCACCTTGTCGGCCATCCCGCGCACGGGCGCGTCCCCGACGATGGGGGAGAGGCCCACTACGGGCACGCCGGCCTCGGCGATCGCCTCGCGGATCCCGGGCACGGCCAGGATCGTCCCGACGGACACCACCGGGTTGGAGGGCGGGAAGAGGATCACGTCGGCGTCGGCGATCGCCTCAAGGACCCCAGGTGCCGGCTTCGCCTGTTCCGCGCCGACCGGCACGATGGCCTCGGCCGGCACGGAGGCCCGCAGCCGCACCCAGTACTCCTGGAAGTGGACGGCCTTGCGCTCGCCGTCCACCTCGACGGCGACATGCGTCTCCACACGGTCGTCGGACATCGGGATGAGCCGCACCCCGGGCTTCCACCGGTCGCACAGCGCCTCGGTGACGGCGCTCAGCGGATAGCCCGCGCCGAGCATCTGCGTCCGCACGATGTGCGTGGCGAAGTCCCGGTCGCCGAGTCCGAACCACTCCGGCCCGACGCCGTACGCCGCGAGCTCCTCCTTCAGATGGAAGGTCTCGTCGGTCCGCCCCCAGCCCTGCTCCTCGTTGATGCCGCCGCCGAGGGTGTACATCACCGTGTCGAGATCGGGGCAGACCTTCAGCCCGAACAGGTGAATGTCGTCCCCGGTGTTGCCGATGACGGTGATGTCCGCGTCCGGCACGGCCCGCTGAAGACCGCGCAGGAACCGGGCACCGCCGATGCCGCCTGCCAGAACCACAATGCGCATGCGGCCAAGTCTTGCAGGCGGGTACGACAACGAGTCGACCGGTCGCCGGGCCCGGCCGCGAAGCCCCGCTGTCAGCCGTTCCCGACCGTTCCCGACCGTTCTCGGTCGTTCTCAGCCGGTCACGGCCACCGACGGCGAGCAGCGCGCAGCGTGCATCGGCATCTCCGTCAGGCCCGGGTAGTAGATGTGCAGGCTCACGGCGGGTTCGAGGCTGTCGTTGACCACCTCGTGGACGTACCCCGGAGCGAACACTCGCTGCGAACCCGCCCGCAACGCGCGCGTGCCGCGGTCGGTCCGCTCGGTCAGCTGCCCGTCCAGGACCGTCAGGACGCCCGACGAACCGCCGTGGTCGTGCAGCCCGCTGCCCTGCCCGGGGACCCAGGAGAGCAGCCACACCTCGTAACCGGGGCCGGTGCGCAACCGGTGGTACCAGCGCGAGGTCGCGTCGTACTGGACGAGGTGCGCCCACTGGGAGCGGTCCGCGGCGATGGTGCGGGCCAGGCCGACGAAGTCGGCGACGGTGGCCGGGTGCTCGCGCGGCGCCTGGAGGAGGTGCGGTACTTCGAGGATGTCGCCGGCGATCTGGAGGTCGCTGTCGCTGTTCATGGAGTGCGGAGTCCTCGGCGGGAGAAGTGTGGGGGCTGGCTGGGTGTCGCGTACCGTCCGCCCGGGTCACGGGCGGGAAAGGCATCGCCCTGGTGTGGGCTTCGGGGAACAGCAGCCGAGTCGCGGTGGACTCAAAGGCAGCCGGAGCGCGTTGGGCTCAACAGCTGGAACAGCAACAACAGCTACAGCGAACACGGTCAGCACCGAGGGACCGCGCGGGGCGGGTCGAGGTGAGTGCCAAGTTCGCGAGCATGCCCACAAGGACATCGGTTCACACCAGCACTGTCAACTCGACGCCCGGTATGTGGGACATGTTTCACCTCATCCGGTTCACCTCCCAGGTGAAAGGTTTGTTCCCCCGCCTTCGGGGACACATGGCGCACAACCAGGCGCACTGAGCTCGGAACGAGATCGAACTTCTGGGCGTCCTCCCCCGTACAGGCGCTGTGCGGGGGTAGGCGTCCCCCGGGGCCTCCTCTGCTCTGTCAAGGTTTATGCCGATTTGAACACTTTCCGCATGGCCTTGGTTCCGCAGAGTGAATAAGAGGCCCAATAGCAGATCTCGGCTTGACTCGCCCGGATCAGCACACTTGTAATTTCACTCGTGTCGTTCGGCCGATACCGGTCAGCGGCAACCTCACGGGGACGCGAAAGACAGACGAGGGGCGCACATGACCGAGACGGTGCAGCAACTGCTGGTCGACGACGCGGACGAGGAACTCGGCTGGCAGGAGCGCGCGCTGTGCGCCCAGACCGACCCCGAGTCCTTCTTCCCCGAGAAGGGCGGCTCGACCCGCGAGGCCAAGAAGGTCTGCCTCGCGTGCGAGGTCCGCTCCGAGTGCCTTGAGTACGCCCTCGCGAACGACGAACGCTTCGGCATCTGGGGCGGGCTGTCCGAGCGGGAACGCCGTCGGCTGAAGAAGGCCGCGGTCTGAGGCGTACGGCACCGGGCTCCACGTAACGCGGCACAGCGACTACGCAGAACACGGCAACGCGGCACAACGAACGGCCCGTCGCGGGTGGGGTTGTCCACAGGCGGCGGGCCGCCGTGCTGCCCAGCCGATAGTGTGGCTGTTCGTCCGAGACGCCCCGCCGCTCACAGAGGGCACAGGCGTCCACCACAGTCCACCGAACCGGGGCCCGTACCTCGATGTCCGCGCACAGCCACACGGCAGCCGACTACGGCACTGCCACCACGCCCGAGTTCCCGCGTCACGTGGTGACCGCGGTACTCGTCTCCCACGACGGCGCCCGCTGGCTGCCCGAGGTGCTCGCCGGACTGCTCGGGCAGGAGCGCCCGGTGCAGAACGTCATGGCGGCCGACACCGGCAGCGCGGACGACTCCGCCCAGCTGGTCACCGAAGCCCTCGGCGCCGACCGCGTCCTGCACCTCGCCCGCCGCACCGGCTTCGGCCAGGCCGTCGAGGAGGCCAACCGCACCGCGCCCGTCCTCACCCCGGACGAGCTGACGTACCTGAAGCGCCCCAGCGGCTGGGACCCCGTCACCCGCAGCTGGCGCGACGACGCGTACGACATGCCCGAGCTGCCCCACGGTGAGCCGGTGCAATGGCTCTGGCTGCTGCACGACGACTGCGCCCCCGACCCGGACGCCCTGGCCCAGATGTTGCGGGTCGTGGAGCACGAGCACGAGTTGGGCCGGGGCGACGACATCGCGGTGGTCGGCCCCAAACTGCGGGGCTGGTACGACCGCAGACAGCTCCTCGAAGTCGGCGTCACCATCGCCAACTCCGGCCGCCGCTGGACCGGCCTCGACCGCCGCGAGCAGGACCAGGGCCAGCACGACCACGTCCGCCCGGTGCTGTCCGTGTCCACCGCGGGCATGCTCGTACGGCGGGACGTCTTCGACGCACTCGGCGGCTTCGACCGCCGACTGCCCCTGATGCGTGACGACGTCGACCTGTGCTGGCGCGCCACCGCCGCCGGCCACCGTGTCCTCGTCGCCCCCGAAGCGGTCGTACGGCACGCCGAGGCGTCCTCCCGCGAGCGTCGCACCGTCGACTGCGTGGGCCGCACCTCCGCGTCCCCGCACAAGGTCGACAAGGCCGGCGCCGTCTACACCCTGCTCGTCAACAGCCGTACGGCGCAGCTGCCCTGGGTGCTGCTGCGCGTGGTGCTCGGCACGCTGGTCCGCGTGGTGGCGTACCTGGTCGGCAAGGTCCCCGGACAGGCCGTCGACGAGATCCGCGGCCTCCTGGGCACCCTCCTTCGGCCCGAGCGGATCATCGCGGGGCGCCGCCGACGAGGCGCCGCCCGGATCGACAAGGGCGAGCTGCGAGCCCTGTTCCCGCCGCCCGGCGCGACCGTGCGGGCCACCATCGAACAGGTCGCCGGCGACTTCGGCGGCCGCTCCGACCCCGAGGTCACCTCGGGCGCGGGCCGGCACGGCGGCGCTGTCGAGTCCGGGCCCGGGGGTGACGACGCCGACTTCCTGGAGGTCGAGCAGTTCGTCCGCCTCAAGCGCATCGCCCGCAAGCCCGGCCCGGTGCTCTTCCTCGTCCTCCTGCTCGTCTCGCTCGTCGCCTGCCGTGGACTGCTCGGCGGCGGCGCCCTCGTGGGCGGCGCGCTGCTGCCCGCGCCGGCCGACTCCGCCGAACTCTGGGCGCGTTATCTGGACGCCTGGCATCCGGTGGGCGTGGGCGACACATCGTCGGCGCCGCCCTATCTGGCGCTCGTCGCGATGCTCGCCTCCACGCTGTTCGGCTCGGCGGGCCTCGCGGTCACCGTCCTGCTGATCGCCTCGGTGCCACTGGCCGGCTTCACCGCGTACTTCGCCTCCCGCCCGCTCGTCGAATCACGGCTCCTGCGCGCGTGGGCCGCCGTCGTCTACGCCTTCCTGCCCGCCACCACCGGCGCGCTGGCGGGCGGCCGGATCGGCACCGCCGTACTCGCCGTCCTGCTGCCGCTGATGGCCCGCGCGGGCGTCGCGGCAAGCGGTCTGACGCACGCGTCGGGGGCGCGCGGCAGCTGGCGTGCCACCTGGGCGTACACGCTGCTGCTGACGATCACCACCGCCTTCACGCCGATCGTGTGGCCCATCGCCCTGCTGCTCGGTCTCGCGCTCCTCGTCGTGCGGCGGGGCGAGATCACCGCCTACGGGCTGCGCTTCCTGGCCCAGCTCGGCGTGCCCCTGCTGGTGCTGGCCCCCTGGTCGCTGTCCCTGCTCCCGTTCGGCTTCTTCCAGGAAGCCGGCCTGGAGTACGGCTCCGGCTCCGCGGGCGCCCTCGACCTCCTCAGCGCCAGCCCGGGCGGCCCCGGCACGGTCAGCGGGCTGATGCTCATCGGCGTCGTGCTGGCCGCACTGGCCGCCCTGCTGCGCACCGAGCGCCAGTTCGGCATCTGGGCCGCCTGGGCGGTCGCCCTGGTGGCGCTCGTCTTCGCGGTCCTCTCGAACAGTTCGACGTGGGCCGGACCCGCCACCCTCGTCTACGGCCTCGCCCTGCTGGCCGCCGCCGCGCTCGGCGCCGACGGGGCACGCTCGCGCGTGGCCGAGCAGAGCTTCGGCTGGCGTCAGCCGGTCGCCGCGCTGATCGCGTTCGCCGCCGCGGCGGGCCCACTGCTGCTCGCCGCCGGCTGGATGATCGGCGGCGCCGACGGTCCTGTGGAACGGCGTGACCCTGTCCAGGTGCCCGCCTTCGTCGCCGAGGAGAGCGGCACCCGCGACCAGGCCCGCACCCTGGTCCTGGCCAGCGACTCCACCGCCCGCGTCGGCTACACCCTCGTCCGCGGATCCGGCGTCCGCCTCGGCGACGGCGAACTCGCCGCACAGAGCGGTGAGAACGAACTCCTCGACAAGGTCGTCGCCAACCTCGTCGCGGGCTCCGGCGCCGACCAGGCCGACGAACTCGGCGGCTTCGCCGTGCGCTACGTCCTCGTCCACAAGGGCGCGCCCCGCCAGGTCGGCCGCGTCCTCGACGCCACACCAGGCCTGACCAGGCTCAGCCAGCAGGACGGCGGTGCCCTGTGGCGCGTCGACCAGCAGGTTTCGCGTGCAGCCATCGTCCCGGCGTCCGGCTCCGGCGACGCGCAGCCCGTCGCCGCCGGACCCGTCGACATCCACACCACGATCCCGGCCGGCTCCGGCAGCCGCGTCCTGCGCCTCGCCGACGCCGTCGACGAGTCATGGACGGCCACGCTGGACGGCAGGCCCCTCACCCCCACCACTCTCGACGGCTGGGCCCAGGGCTTCGAGCTTCCCTCCTCCGGAGGGAAGCTGGACGTCACCTTCGACACCCCGGTCGGCCACACCGCCTGGCTGTGGACGCAGGGCGCGCTCGCCGTCGTCCTCGTCGTCATGGCCCTGCCGGGCCGCCGCCGGGACGTCGACGACGACCTTCCCGAGGAAGAGCGCCAGATCCCCGCCCAGGACACCACCGGCGAGGGCCGCCGCGCCCGCCGCCTGCGCGCCCAGGCGGAGGCCGACCAGACCGAACAGGCCGACGACCAGGCCGAGTTCCCCTCCGCCACCTCGCCTCCTCCGGAGGAGCACCCGGCCGCGATCCCGCAGCAGCAGCCGTACGGCGACGAATGGAACACGGCGGCCTACGCGGGCACCCAGTACGACGGCTACAGCGCCGACCAGTACCAGAACACCCAGCAGTACCCGCCGGGCACCTACGACCCGGCGTACCAGGGGGATCCGTACCAGAGCGGCCAGTACGACCCGTACGCGTACGGCGGTTCGCCGCAGCCGACGGCGTACGACCAGACGTACACCCAGGGTTACGACCCCGCGTACGACCCGGCCCAGCCGCAGCAGCCACAGCAGCCACACCCGCAGGGTGAGCACCCCGACGGGAGCCAGCAGTGAAACGCACCACCATCTCCCTGATCGCCGGCACGACCGCGCTCGCCGCCGTCACCGGCTTCGCCTCGCTCAGCACCCCGGACGCGTCCGACGCGGACACGGCCAAGGCCGCCGCCCAGCTGCCCGTGGAGCGCACGAGCCTGCTCTGCCCGGCTCCCAGCACGTCCGACCTCGCGGAGACGACGTACACGTCCTTCACGCCCGTCACGGAGGGCACCGGGAGCGACGGCAAGGCCGAACTGGCCGCCGCCACCGCGGAGTCGGCCACCGGGGCCAAGGGGAAGGGCACGCCGAAGGCCACCAAGCCCGTCCTCACCCCCGGGGAGCCCGGCAAGTCCGTCACCGGTGACGCCTCGGGCGGTGACACGCCCGCGCTCGTCGGCACCGCCGAGGGAAAGCTGGCGCCGGGCTGGACCGTGCAGGAGACCACCCAGGTCGCCGCAGGCACCGGACGCGGCCTGCTGGGCGTCAACTGCACCGTCCCGGACACCGAGTTCTGGTTCCCGGGCGCCAGCACCGCCGCCGACCGCACGGACTACGTGCACCTGACCAACCCGGACGACTCCGCCGCTGTCGTCGACATCGAGCTGTACGGCAAGGACGGCAGCCTCAAGTCCGAGGTGGGCGAGGGGATCACGGTTCCGCCGCACGGCAGCGAGCCGATTCTGCTGTCCACGCTCACCGACGGACCGCAGGCCGACCTCACCGTGCACGTGAGCGTGCGCAGCGGCCGGGTCGGCGCCGCCGTCCAGGCCCTGGACGCGAAGACCGGCGGCGACTGGCTGACCGCGTCCGCGGAACCGGCGGGCAGCCTGGTCCTGCCGGGCATCCCCAAGGACGCCACCTCCGTGCGCCTGATCGCCTTCACGCCCAGCGACAGCGACGCCGACCTGAAGGTGCGCCTCGCCTCCCCGACCGGCCTGATCACCCCGGTCGGCGCCGAGACGCTGCACATCAAGGCGGGCATGACGGCGGCCGTCGACCTCGGTGACCTCACGCGCGGCGAGGCGGGCTCCCTGGTGCTCACCCCGACCGACAGGGCGGTGCCGTTCGTTGCCGCCCTGGAGGTCGTACGCGGCAAGGGTGCCAAGCAGGAGACCGCTTTCATCCCGGCCACGGGCCCGGTCTCCGCGCGCGCGACGGTCGTCGACAACACCGCCAAGGGCACCACGCTCTCCCTGACCGCCCCGGGCCGCGCCGCCCGGGTGAAGGTCACGGCATCCGCGGGCAGCGAGGGCGGTACGGCGGCGACGAAGACGTACACGATCAAGGGCGGGACCACCCAGGACGTCGAACTCCCCGCCCCGGCCGGCCTGAAGGGCACGTACGCGCTGACGGTGGAGCGGGTCTCCGGGGGACCCCTCTACGCGTCCCGGACCCTCGCGGCCCCGGCGAACGGCATCCCGGCGTTCACGATCCAGACGCTGCCGGACGACCGGGGGACGGTGGCGGTGCCGGACGCGGAGCAGGACCTGTCGGTACTGCAGAAGTGACGGTCAGCGGGAAGTGACCACCGCCGCCCGGCGACAAAGGGGTGTCGAAGGGGGCCGCCACGTGGTGGCCGGCGTCAGTCCTCGCCGTACCGCGGATCCACGGTGTCCGGGGTGAGCCCCAGCAACTCGGCGACCTGCTCGACCACGACCTCGTGGACCAGGGCCGCGCGTTCGTCGCGACCCTTGGTCCGGATCTCGACCGGGCGGCGATAGACCACCACGCGCGCGGGGTGACCCTCGCGGGCGGCGATCGTGCCCCCCAGGGGGACTGTTTGGTCGGCCCAGGCCTCGGGCGGCCCTTCGAGCTGCGGTACTTCGAGGACGAGGAAGTCGAAGTCCGCGAGCTGCGGCCACCGCCGCTCCAGCCGCTCCACGGAGTCCTGCACCAGATCCGCGAACGCCTCGGCGCGGCTCGCGGAGAGCGGAACCTGCGGCGGTGCCACGGGGCCGCGCATGCCACGGCCGTGGCGATCACGGCGGCGGGGCCCGGGGCCTGCGGCGCGGGGCGGTACGGGGTTGTCCATCACTGACGAAGCGTAGTCCCCGCGACCGCCGCACGGGCGCCGGGCACGCTGCGCCCGTCGGCATCGGCCGGGGGCGGACGACCCATCGACGACCTGTCGCGGGATGATCATTCCAGCCAAGGTTGGGCTCGATTTCATATGTCTCCCGGATCGCCGATGGCCGTCGATATCACGGCAATTGACCGTTTTTATGCCAACTGGCGATCGGAGCCAGCATTGTTCGGTATCTCGTAACCCGCCGTCGCTCCAGGTCAACGACGTGTCCCAGAAGACCCGTGTGGGCGGTTTCACGCCACGACACGGGAGAGTGGCCTGGTGGGGAGTCGTCGCGGCCCGCTCAAGAGTGCGGTACCGTCCAACGTCGTGAGCCCTGTACGTCGCTGTTCGCGCACCGCTTGCGGCCGTCCCGCCGTCGCGACGCTGACGTACGTCTACGCCGACTCGACCGCGGTCCTCGGCCCCCTCGCCACCTACGCCGAACCCCACTGCTACGACCTGTGCGCCGAGCACTCCGAGCGCCTCACCGCGCCGCGTGGCTGGGAGGTCGTCCGGCTCCTGGACAGCTCCGCTCCCGCGCGGCCCAGCGGAGACGATCTGGAAGCGCTTGCCAACGCGGTCCGTGAAGCGGCCCGCCCGCCGGGTCGCACGGCCGAGCCCGGCGGACCGCGCACGGCGGACCCGCGCGAGGTCGCACGACGCGGACATCTGAGAGTCCTGCGCTCCCCGGACAACTGAGCCGCCAAAGCCGTGTTCGGCCCCTTCCCCCTCCACGCGCCCAAGGCCCCGCCGTCACCTCGTGCTCCGGCGCCCGCCAGGTAGTTTGGGGCGACCGATGGGACTTTCGGAAGGGTTGGCCGTGTCTGCAGATCTGTCGCAGCTCGTGAAGGCGTACGACGTACGTGGTGTGGTCCCGGACCAGTGGGACGAGCCGCTGGCGGAACTGTTCGGCGCGGCCTTCATCCAGGTGACCGGGGCGGACGCGATCGTGGTCGGACACGACATGCGGCCCTCGTCGCCCGGCCTGTCGCGGGCCTTCGCGCGCGGGGCGGCGGCGCGCGGCGTCGACGTGACCGAGATCGGGCTGTGTTCCACGGACCAGCTCTACTACGCTTCGGGCGCCTTCGACCTGCCCGGTGCCATGTTCACCGCCTCGCACAACCCGGCCCGGTACAACGGCATCAAGATGTGCCGGGCGGGCGCCGCACCGGTCGGCCAGGACACGGGCCTCGCCGACATCCGTGAACTGGTGGAGTCCTGGCTGGACTCGGGCGTACCGGAGCGGGAGCCCGTGACACCGGGAACGATCACGCGCCGGGACACATTGGAGGACTACGCGGCACACCTCCGCTCGCTCGTCGACCTGACCTCCGTCCGCCCCCTGAAGGTCGTCGTCGACGCGGGCAACGGCATGGGCGGCCACACGGTCCCGACGGTCTTCGCCGGGCTGCCCCTCACCCTCGTCCCCATGTACTTCGAACTGGACGGCACGTTCCCGAACCACGAGGCCAACCCGCTCGACCCGGCCAACCTCGTGGACCTCCAGAAGCGCGCCCGTGAGGAGAACGCCGACCTCGGCATCGCCTTCGACGGCGACGCGGACCGCTGCTTCGTCGTCGACGAACACGGCGACCCGGTCTCGCCGTCGGCGATCACGGCCCTGGTCGCCTCCCGCGAACTGGCCCGCCACGGCGGTTCCGGCACGGTCATCCACAACCTGATCACCTCCTGGTCGGTCCCGGAGGTCGTCCGCGAAGAGGGCGGCACACCGGTGCGCACGCGCGTGGGCCACTCCTTCATCAAGGCCGAGATGGCACGCACGGGTGCGATCTTCGGCGGCGAGCACTCGGCGCACTACTACTTCAAGGACTTCTGGAACGCGGACACGGGCATGCTGGCCGCCCTGCACGTCCTCGCCTCGCTCGGCGGCCAGGACGGTCCCCTGTCGGCCCTCGTCGCCCAGTACGACCGGTACGTCGGCTCCGGCGAGATCAACTCCACGGTGGCCGACCAGACAGGCCGCCTGGCCGCGATCAAGACGGCGTACGAGGGTCGAGAAGGCGTCGAACTCGACGAACTGGACGGCCTGACGGTCACCGCGACGGACTGGTGGTTCAATGTCCGCCCCTCCAACACGGAACCCCTGCTGCGCCTGAACGCGGAGGCGCGCGACGAGGCAACGATGGCCAAGATCCGGGACGAGGTACTGGACCTCATCCGAGCCTGACCTGCCTTCAGCGCCGGGCGGCACCCTCCAGCCTGTCCGGCGTTTGAGGACGAGGCCCCTTCAGGGCCGACAGGGGGGTCTGGGGGCGCAGCCCCCAGGGACAGGATGGGACGGGTAGGGGCGGCGGGGGCGAAACAACCCCACTCCACCCCACCCGCTCACACCCGGCACCCCGCCCCCACACGGCGGTACCCTGACCAGGCCACATCACCGCACCCCCGAAGGGACACCCCATGCCGCTCGAAGCCGGCCTCCTGGAGATCCTCGCCTGCCCGGCCTGCCATGCTCCTCTCAAGGAGCAGGAGGCCGAGCTGATCTGCACCGGCCAGGACTGCGGCCTGGCGTACCCCGTCCGGGACGGAATCCCCGTACTGCTCGTCGACGAGGCCCGCCGCCCCGCGTAAGTCAGTCCCGGCGATCGGAGGTGCCACCCATGCTCGACGAATCGCTGCTCGACGCCCCCGAGGCGTTGGCGGACGCAGACCACCGCGGACTCCTGCGCGGCGCGGCCGAAGCAGGCGCCCGCGTCCGCACCGCCGCCCGCCACGCGGCTGAGGCGGGCATCAACGACCTGAAACCGGACGGCCGCCCCCGTGCCGTCCTGATCGCGGGCCCCGGCGTCGCCGCGACCTGCGTCGCCGACCTCCTCGGCACCCTCGCCGGCGCGACCAGCCCCGTCATCCGCCTGGCCCCCACCGGCGTCGCCCCCGCGGCAGGCGCCCTGCGCTGGGAGCTGCCGGGCTGGGCCGGCTCCGTGGACCTGCTCCTGATCGCCACCCCCGACGGCACCGAACCGGGCCTGTCCCTGCTCGCCGAGCAGGCCTACCGCCGCGGTTGCACGGTCGTCGCCGTCGCCCCCGCCGACACCCCGCTCGGCGAGACGGTGCAAGGCGCGGCCCACGGCCTGTTCGTACGCATGGCGGCGACCCCGAACGAGCAGGGGGCGCTGGACCAGCCGCTCGTCGCGTCCGCCTCCGGAGCCCTGTGGGCGCTGCTCACCCCCCTGCTCGTCCTCCTCGACCGCACCGGCCTGCTCACCGCCCCGCCGGACATGCTGGAGAAGATCGCCGACCGCCTCGACCACATCGCCGAACGATGCGGTCCGGCCATCTCGACGTACAGCAATCCGGCCAAGACCCTCGCCGTCGAACTCACCGACACGCTCCCGGTGATCTGGACGGAGGGCACGTCGGCCGGGCCGGTGGGCCGCCGGTTCGCCGCCGCCCTCGCCGAACTCGCCGGCCGCCCCGCGCTCGCCGCCGAACTCCCCGAGGCGCTCGCCGCGCACGGCTCCCTGCTCGCGAGCCGGCTCGCCGCAGGCGCCGACTCCGAGGACTTCTTCCGCGACCGGGTGAGCGAGGCACCCGCCCTGCACGCGCGCGTGGTCCTGCTCCGCGACCGCCCGACCGGCGGCCTCAGCGCCGCCCCCGCCGCCCGCGAACTCGCCCTCGGCCACGACACGGCGATCAGCGAGCTCGAACCGGAGGACGGCGCCGAACTGGAGAACCTGGCGGAACTGATCGCCACCACGGACTTCGCGGCCGTGTACATGGCGCTGACCGCAGGCTCCTGAGCTGCAAAGAACCGCTCGAACCGCTCAGACGGACACCCCCCGACCACCCACACCACCGCACCTCACCCCCTTCTTCAACCTGCACGGAGAAAGACCGGTATGGACCGCCTCGACAACACCATCCGCCCCTACGCCTGGGGTTCCACCACCGCCATCGCGGCGCTCCTCGGCACCGAGCCGACCGGTGAACCGCAGGCGGAGATGTGGATGGGCGCCCACCCCGGCGCTCCCTCGCGCACCGGACGCGGCACGCTCGTCGAGGTCATCGACGCGGACCCGCAGGGCGAACTCGGCGCGGCGGCCGTCGCCAGATTCGGCCCCCGCCTGCCCTTCCTCCTCAAGATCCTCGCGGCCGGCGCCCCCCTCTCCCTCCAGGTGCACCCCAACCTCGCCCAGGCGAAGGAGGGTTACGCGGACGAGGAGAACCGCGGGATCCTGATCGACGCCGGGCACCGCAACTACAAGGACGCCAACCACAAGCCCGAACTGATCTGCGCCCTCACCGAGTTCGACGGCCTGTGCGGCTTCCGCGACCCGTCGCAGACCGCCGACCTCCTCGCGGGCCTGGAAGTCGACTCCCTCAAGCCGTACGTCGACCTGCTGCGCGCCCACCCAGAGGAGGCGGCGCTGCGCGAGGTCCTGACGGCCGTACTCAGCGCGGACCGCGCGGACATGGCCCGCACGGTCACCGAGGCCGCGACCGCCTGCGCCCGCCTCGGCGGCGACTACGCGCCCTACGCGGACATCGCCCGGCACTACCCCGGCGACCCGGGCGTCATCGCCGCCATGCTCCTCAACCACGTCCGCCTCCAGCCCGGCGAGGCACTGTTCCTCGGCGCCGGCATCCCGCACGCCTACCTCAACGGACTCGGCGTCGAGATCATGGCCAACTCCGACAACGTCCTGCGCTGCGGCCTGACCCCCAAGCACGTCGACGTCCTCGAACTCCTGCGCGTCGTCCGCTTCGAGGCGAGCGACCCGGGCGTGCTGCGCCCGGAGGCCTCCGCCGACGGCGAGGAGGTCTACGAGACCCCCATCGACGAGTTCCGCCTCTCCCGGTACGTCCTCCCGGAGAGCGCACCCGCCCGCGACCTCACCCTCCCGACCCCGCAGATCCTGCTCTGCACAGCAGGCTCGGTCCGTACCGGAGACATCGAACTCGCCCCCGGCCGGTCGGTCTTCGTACCGGCGGACGAAAAGGCCGAAGTGTCCGGCCCCGGCACGGTATTCCGGGCGACAGTCGTGGTCTGACGCCTTCTTGGAGACTGTCCGAGCACATCCCGGGCACTGGTTGCCGTGGCCTGTGTGACAGCCTGGCGCGTCGTTGCCGCAGGGGCTGCAACAATGGCCCCCCGGCAAAAGGCGGGCAAAGCCCGGGACAGCGGACGTACGAAGGGACAACGCGAACACATGAGCGCGTCAGGCGGAACCAAGGCGATCGTGGCGGCACTCGTAGCCAACCTCGCGATCGCGGTAGCGAAGTTCGTGGCGTTCCTCTTCAGTGGCTCGTCGTCGATGCTCGCGGAGTCCGTGCACTCGCTCGCCGACTCCGGCAACCAGGGCCTGCTCCTCCTCGGCGGCAAGAAGGCCCAGCGCGAGGCGACCCCGCAACACCCCTTCGGCTACGGCCGCGAGCGGTACATCTACGCCTTCCTCGTCTCCATCGTGCTCTTCTCGGTCGGCGGCATGTTCGCGATCTACGAGGGCTACGAGAAGATCAAGCACCCGCACGAGATCGACAACTGGTACTGGCCGGTGGGCGTCCTCGTCTTCGCGATCATCGCCGAGACCTTCTCCTTCCGTACGGCCATCAAGGAGTCCAACCTCACGCGCGGCAAGCAGTCCTGGAAGGACTTCGTACGCCACGCCAAGGCGCCCGAGCTGCCGGTCGTCCTGCTTGAGGACCTGGGCGCGCTGGTCGGTCTGATCCTCGCCCTCGTCGGCGTGAGCCTGGCCCTGGCGACCGGAGACGGCGTCTGGGACGGCATCGGCACCCTCTGCATCGGCATCCTGCTCATCGTCATCGCGATCGTCCTGGCCGCCGAGACCAAGTCCCTGCTCCTGGGTGAGGCCGCGGGCATCGAAGAGGTGCGGAAGATCGAGGCCGCCATCGTCGACGGCGACACGGTCACCAGCATCATCCACATGCGCACCCTCCACCTCGGCCCCGAGGAACTCCTGGTCGCCGCCAAGATCGCCGTCCAGCACGACGACACCGCCGCCGAGGTGGCCACCGCGATCAACTCCGCGGAGTCCCGCATCCGCGCCGCCGTCCCGATCGCCCGGGCCATCTACCTGGAACCGGACATCTACAGCGAGACGGAAGCGGCCAAGGGCTCCGACCGCGGGGCAGCCCCGGGCGGCCCGAGCGCGCCCACGGCCCACTGAGTTCCCCTCCACCCGTAGGCGGACTGGGGGCGGCCGGGCCGACAGGTGTAGCTTGGGACGGAGCCAGACGTCGCTGCTGATGGCGGTCGGGCGGTCCCCTCGCGGACCGGCCGAGGGAGAGAGGGCCTCCGACGACTGTGCTGCGCGTATCAGGGCATGCCTGTGCCCTCTTCGGGCACTCCTGTGTCCGCCGCCGCGCAGACCAGCCGTACCCACCTCGCCCCAACCTTGAGGAGCAGCTCCTAATGACGACTGTCGACCACCGACAGGACTTCAAGGTCGCCGATCTCTCCCTGGCCGAGTTCGGCCGCAAGGAGATCACCCTCGCCGAGCACGAGATGCCCGGCCTGATGTCCATCCGCAGGGAGTTCGCCGCCAGCCAGCCGCTGGCCGGCGCCCGCATCATGGGCTCGCTGCACATGACCGTGCAGACCGCCGTCCTGATCGAGACCCTGGTCGCCCTGGGCGCCGAGGTCCGCTGGGTGTCCTGCAACATCTTCTCCACCCAGGACCACGCGGCCGCCGCCATCGCGGTAGGCCCGAACGGTACGCCCGAGAACCCCCAGGGCGTCCCGGTCTTCGCCTGGAAGGGCGAGACCCTGGAAGAGTACTGGTGGTGCACGGAGCAGGCCCTGACCTGGCCGAACACCCCCACCGGCGGCCCGAACATGATCCTGGACGACGGTGGCGACGCCACCATGCTCGTCCACAAGGGCGTCGAGTACGAGAAGGCCGGCAAGGTCCCCTCCGCGGACACCGCCGAGTCCGACGAGCACCGCGTCGTCCTCGAACTCCTCGGCCGGACCATCACCGACGGCTCGCAGAAGTGGACCCAGCTCGCCTCGGAGATCCGCGGCGTGACCGAGGAGACCACGACCGGCGTCCACCGCCTGTACGAGATGCAGCGCGACGGCGCCCTCCTGTTCCCGGCGATCAACGTCAACGACGCCGTCACCAAGTCGAAGTTCGACAACAAGTACGGCTGCCGCCACTCCCTGATCGACGGCATCAACCGCGCCACCGACGTCCTCATCGGCGGCAAGACCGCGGTCGTCTTCGGCTACGGCGATGTGGGCAAGGGCTGCGCGGAGTCCCTGCGCGGACAGGGCGCCCGCGTCATCATCACCGAGATCGACCCGATCTGCGCGCTCCAGGCCGCCATGGACGGATACCAGGTCGCGACCCTCGACGACGTCGTCGACAAGGCCGACATCTTCATCACCACGACCGGCAACAAGGACATCATCATGGCCAGTGACATGGCCAAGATGAAGCACCAGGCGATCGTCGGCAACATCGGTCACTTCGACAACGAGATCGACATGGCCGGCCTCGCCAAGATCCCGGGCATCGTCAAGGACGAGGTCAAGCCGCAGGTCCACACCTGGAAGTTCCCCGACGGCAAGGTCCTCATCGTGCTGTCGGAGGGCCGCCTGCTGAACCTGGGCAACGCCACCGGTCACCCGTCGTTCGTGATGTCCAACTCCTTCGCGGACCAGACCCTGGCCCAGATCGAGCTGTTCACCAAGCCCGACGAGTACCCGACCGACGTCTACGTGCTGCCCAAGCACCTCGACGAGAAGGTCGCCCGCCTCCACCTGGACGCTCTCGGCGTGAAGCTGACGACGCTCCGCCCGGAGCAGGCCGCGTACATCGGTGTCGAGGTCGAGGGCCCGTACAAGCCGGACCACTACCGCTACTGAGCCGGCACCCCAGCCAGTGGTGAGCACGTCCGTGCACTGACGCGCTCACCACCAGCAGGTCCTCCGAGGCAGGCCCCCGCACCCCCGTGCCGGGGGCCTGCCCCTTTGCCGAGGCTCAGAGGCTCGAAGGCTCAAGCGACAGTCCGAAAACCCCAGGACCCCCATGCCCCGCGGCCGGTATTCGCTCCACGATCCGCACGATCACACCCCCCTCGCAGACGAGCACTTCCACTGCGCCCCCGGCCCGTCCGGCTGGCGCTACGTCTCCCAGCTGACCACCCCCTCCGGCGACCACGGCGGCTCCGTCGACCTCACCCTCGACGACCTGGGCCGTCCGATCCGTCTCGAACTCCACGCGGCGAGCTGGCAGGTCCGCGGCGCCGCACTCGACGGCGTCACCTGGGTGCGCACCGACCCCACCGGCACTCATGCCACCGAAGGCAACGTCCGCGCTCACGCCTTCACCGGCACATCCCCCGCGTTCCTGGTCGCCACCGCCCGCCTCCTGCGCCTCACCCCCTCCGCCGCCGCAACCCGTGTACGCCTCGTCGCCCTCACGGACCCGGTCCTCGCCCCGCGCACCGTGGACCAGTCCTGGGCCCTGGTGAAAAGAGAAGCACACGCCACTGACAACGGCCCTCTGACCGTCGACGAATACCAGGTCACAGCCCTGGACACGGGCGAGCAGCACGCCGTGCACATCGCCGGCGACGTGGTCCTCGCGGCACCGGGCATCGAGCTGGAACACCTTGAGTCCCCGCCGTCGACGTTCGCCGACTAGGCGGGCGGCGCGAACCCGCCGGAGGGGCGTCGATCACCGGCATGGTCCTGCGGTGCAGCCTCGACGACCGGGACGGGCCCGGCGGCTTCGGCAACCGCAGGGTAGGGACCCCCGGCGGGCGGATGCGGAACCGCAGCCGGCCACTGCGCCGCCGTAGCCCCGAACGACCGAGGTGCCGCGGGGCCCCCGGGCACGCTGGTCGCCGCCACGCTCCCGAACGCCCGCCTGGCCTCCCGCACCTGCCGCTCCTGCACCACGGCCGCCAGATAGGCCGTCGGAGGAACGTCCGGCGGCGCCGGAGTCCCGGTACGCGCCGCCACATCGGCGGCGAGCCGCTCGGCCATGGCCCAGCCCACCTGCGGATCCAGTTGCCGCATCCGCGTCAGATACTGACGTACGGCCAGCCACAACCCGTCGGGCACGCCGGACAGATCGAGCTCCGCGAACCGTCCGGACAACCAGGGCGGCGGAGGAGGAACGAACGCGGTCCGACCGACGGGCACGCGCTCCCGGACGACGAGCGTGCCCGCGACGACGTCACCGAGCCGCCGTCCCCGCGCCGAGACGAGCGAGGCGATACAGGCAACCACCCCGAACGTCATCAGAACCTCGACCACCCCGACCGCACCCCGTACCAGCGCATGCCGAAACCGGATCGGACCGCCGTCGTCCCGCACCACCCGCAGACCGCACGCCATCTTGCCGAGCGAACGGCCGTGACTGAGCGTCTCGACCGCGATCGGCGCACCCACCAGAACCAGAATGAACGCCGCGATGGAGAGAGCGACCTGTGCCGCCTCGTCCATTGAGGCCGTGGATATGACCAGAACAAGGGTGACGACGGTGTAGACCAGCCCGATCACCACAAGGTCGAGCAGCACGGCAAGCGCCCTGCTGGGCAGTTTCGCGGGGCGCAGCTCCAGCGCCACCGCCTCGCCCGTAACCAGCTCACTCACGCCTGCCGTCCTTCCCCTGACCTGCCCCTGGAACCGCCAGTCTGCCAAGCTGAAGGGGCATCGCGCCGCAGTACGAAAAGCCGACACCCACGACGTGCAGTCGACGAACAGCCGAGGAGCAGGCAAAACGATGGACCTCGACGTCTTCGTCTCCGCCCACCGCGCCGAGTGGGACCGTCTGGACGCCCTGCTGCGCCGCCAGAGCCGCCTCACCGGCGCCGAGGTGGACGAACTCGTGGCCCTCTACCAACGCACCGCCACCCACCTCTCACTGATCCAGTCGAGCGCCCCGGACCCCCAGCTGACCGGTCGGCTCAGCCAACTCGTGGCACGCGCGCGTAGTGCCGTGACAGGTACCCGCCGCGCCTCCTGGCGCGATGTCACGCGCTTCCTCACCCACGGTTTCCCCGCGGCGGTCTACCGATCGCGCCACTGGTGGGTCCCCACCGCGCTCATCTCCACGGCCGTCGCGGTTCTCCTGGGATGGTGGATAGGCACGCACCCCGAAGTGCAGTCCTCCATAGCGGCCCCCGACGAACTGCGCGCCCTCACCCGCCCCGGCGGCGAGTACGAGACGTACTACTCCAGCCACCCCGCCGCTTCGTTCGCCGCCCAGGTCTGGACGAACAACGCCCGGGCCGCCGCGATGTGCCTGGTCCTGGGAGTCTTCCTCTGCTTCCCGGTCGTCTGGATCCTCTTCCAGAACATGCTCAACGTGGGTATCGGCCTCGGCCTGATGTCCTCGGCGGGCCGACTCGACACCTTCCTCGGCCTGATCCTGCCGCACGGCCTCCTGGAACTGACCGCGGTCTTCGTGGCGGCCGGTACGGGCCTGCGCCTCGGCTGGACGGTCATCGACCCGGGCCCGCGTTCCCGCCGCGCGGCACTGGCAGAGGAAGGGCGAGCAGCCCTGGGAATGGCTATCGGCCTGGCCCTGGTCCTCTTCGTCTCGGGAGCCATAGAAGGCTTCGTCACACCGTCGGGCCTGCCCACCTGGGCGCGCATCACCATCGGGGTCGTCGCCGAGCTGGCCTTCCTCGCGTACGTCTATGTCCTCGGCGGTCGAGCGGCTCGCGAGGGCGAGACAGGCGACCTTGAGACGGCCGAGCGCAGTGCCGCCGTCCCCACCGCTGCCTGATGTGCGGACACACCTGCCGGGCTGCTAGTCTCCTCTTCGCCCCACAAGAGCCGTTGACGCGGAGCGAGTGGGGAGGTAGATTAGAGCAGTTGCCTAGAGCCGGACAGACTTCGGTGGCGACAGTGAAAATCTAGTGGTTGCTCGAGAACTTGGATTCTTGAGGACCACATCCCGATGAATCTCAGGAATGAACAGCCGGTCAGTCCGGCCAAAAACTTCTGATAAAGTCGGAGTCGCCGGAAAGGGAATCGCGAAAGCGGGAACCTGGAAAGCGCCGAGGAAATCGGATACGGAAACGGTCTGGTAGAGT
>NZ_BMMU01000002.1 GCF_014646095.1 Streptomyces lacrimifluminis
CGCTAAGCTCCTCACAACAGCCGCATGATCAGCGGTGTTGCCACGACCCCTTGAATTCGCCACCCGCGGGGCCCTCGGAGCCCGGGGGCAGCCAGCCCGCCGGGCGCAGGATGCCCAGCAGCATCCGCACCAGTTCGTCCACCACCTCGTCCAGCGTGGCGTCCACCCACCCGGCGCTCCAGTCGTGCAGCAGTCCGTTGACGCTGCCGATGAACGCCGTCGCGGCGAGCCGGTAGTCGCGTGGCGCCGCCTCTCCACGGGCGACGGCGGCCTCCGCCTCCCTACAGATGAGGTTCACCCAGCGGGAGCGGCGCGCGAGGCGCTGTTCCTCAAGCCGGGCGCTGACGCCGATGATCTCGACGAAGGTCATGCGGATGCGGCGCGGGTCGGCGGTGACGTTGGCGGCGTAGGCGCGGAAGATCGCGGCGGCGCGTTCGGCCAGGGGCAGGCCCTCGGCGGCGGCCAGCGCGGTGAGCGCCGCCTCCTCGGCCCAGTCGTTGACCTGGAGGTGAAGGGCGGCCAGGACGTCCTCCAGGGTGCGGAACTCCTCGTAGAACTGGCGGGTCGAAAGACCGGCCGCCTCACTGAGCGCGGCGACGGTCGTCGAGCGGTAGCCCGGCGTGTCGCCGAACAGCTGGAGTGCGGCGTCCAGGAATCTCCGGCGCCGTTCGGCCTGTCGTTCCTCGGCTGTCCTGCCTGCGTAGCGGCCGGTCGGCGTCCTGAGTCTGCCCGCCAATGAACCCTCCTTCGTCGGTCCGGGGGCCAAGTTTGTCGTGCACGCAGTCTTGTGGAGAAGGGCACCCCCTCCTTACTTTCCAGTAAGTCCAATCTGAACGTGACCGTGTTCAGTTTTCCCGCCCGCAGTCACGTTCTCCCTTTTGCCCCACATGTCATGCACCCGCCACAGTCCGTCTGTCCACTCCCGGAGGGGAGAGCACTCATGCCTGCTTCCAGATCCAGGCACCTCTGTGCCATGGCCGCCGCCCTCGTCCTGACCGTCACCGCCCCCGCGACCGCCGCGGTCGCGGCGCCCGACGCCGAGGACGCCACCGCCGCGAGCCTGCGCGAGGTGATGTTCGTCGGCAACAACTGGGAAGGCACCGCGGACGTCATCAAGTCCACCGGCGACTTCGCCAGGATCGGCCGGATCAACGTCGTACCGGACAAGGCGGCGCGGCTGGCCGCGATCAACGCCGACCCGATCAAGTGGATCTACTTCATGGCCATCCGCAACGGAGTCGGGGAGGGACACGACCAGCTGGTCGACGACATGTACTCCACCCCGGACGGCAGGTCGATGGTGGTCTCCCGGCCGAGCTTCGCCGACGTCGTGTCCATCAACCTCAGCACGGGCGCGATCAACTGGCGCTTCCCCGTGTCGGGTTACCGCTCCGACCACATGGCCGTCTCCCCCGACGGGACCCGGGTCGCGGTCTCCGCGTCCATCTCCGGCACCGTGCACGTGCTGAACATCAACACCGGTGCACAGGTGGGCTCGTTCGCCACCGGCGACAAGCCGCACGAGAACATCTTCACCAAGGACGGCAAGTACATCTGGAACATGTCCATCGGTGACGTCAACACCTCGCAGGACGCTCCGTGGCAGGACTTCACCAAGGGCGACCGGAAGATCACGGTCGTCGACGCGGCCACCTTCCAGCGGGTGAAGGTGATCGACATGCGGGACCGGCTGAACGCCATCGGCCTCACGGAATTCTCGGACGCGGTCCGCCCGGCCGCCTTCTCGGCCGACGAGTCGAAGCTGTACTTCCAGGTCTCGTTCTTCAACGGCTTCTTCGAGTACGACATCGCCACCGACAGGATCACCCGGACGAAGACCCTGCCGAAGAACCCGGCGACCAGCGACGACCGCACCACGTTCGTCAACGACTCGCGCCACCACGGCATTTCGATGAAGCCGGACGGCACGAAGCTGTGCGTCGCGGGCACGATGGACGACTACGCGACGGTCGTCGACCGTACGACCCTCCAGGAGGGCCCGCTCGTCCCCGCATCGAAGCCCTACTGGGCGACGGTGAGCGGTGACGGCAAGTCCTGCGTCATCTCCGAGAGCGGCGCCGACCAGGTGACGGCCATCGACTTCGCCACCGGGCTGAAGACGGCATCCGTACCGGTCGGCGACCACCCCCAGCGGGTCCGCCTCGCCCATGTCGAGGCGGACTGGACGGGTCCGGCCGCCAACTGACCCGTCATTACGGGCCAGTTGACCGCCTCCGGTTGATCGCCTAGCTGAATTCCTGCGCGGCCCACGAAGCCAGTTCGGCCCGCGCGGCGCTCAGTACGGTCGCCGCAGGAGCCGTCGCCCCGTTGGTCACCAGCGCGTAGTGCAGGACTCCCGAGTCCGGCGCGGTGAGCAGCAGGCGGCGGCTTCCCGTGTTGCCGGGTTCGGAGCCCACCGCGATCGGGGTCGTACTGGTGTAGGCCGACGGGCCGTGGACGGTGCCGAGGTCGGAGACGACCGTGGTGGTCGCCGTCGGGAAGGACGCCGGCAGATGGAGCTCGGTCGGCGCCGAGATGCCCTTCGACCGCCACACCAGCACCCCGTACTGACCGGAGCCCACCAGCCGGGACACGTTCGGCAGTGAACTCGGCACCGGGTTCCAGGTCAGGGTCGTGGACCCGTCCCGGGAGCGGTCCTCGTAGGTGAAGGCGAGCGTCGTCCCCGCCGTGGCGCCCGGATAGACGCGGTCCAGCATCCGGGCGTCCTGACGCAGGACGGCCGTACCGGAGTCGTCGAGGCGTACGGCTGACAGGTCCTCGTCGTTCCAGGCGTCACCGGTGGTGAGCACCTTGTCGGCGTTGTCGTTCATCAGCTCCTTGTGACGGCCGTTGTAGATGTCCCACTGCCACTGGCTGCCGGACAGCACCGGCCCCGACCCGCTCGCGTTCGCCCACCAACCCGCCCCCTTCACACGGGAGTCGAGAGCCTGGTACATCGCCTTGTAGACCGTCGGCGCCTTGTCGGAGACCGATCCGGCCAGCGGGTGGCCGAACTCGCTGATGATCCCGGTCGTGCCGAGGGCGGACGCCCGGTCGCGAACCGTGCCGAAGTCGCCGACGTACTGGCCGTCCTCGGCCTTGCCCCACATGAAGATGCCGGAGATCGCCTTCTGGTCGTAGAAGTGGGTGTTGAAGACATAGCGCGGGCCGACGGTCCCGGCGTCGAGCAGTCCGCCCTCCTGCTTCTGGAAGTCGATGTTGCCGTTCCAGAAGAGGTTCGGCTCGGCGAAGACGGGCTTGTCCTGCCAGCCGGCCGCGTCCATCCGCGCACGGAACTTGACGTAGAAGGGCCACAGGACGTCCTTCTCCCAGGCCCTGCTGGTCTGGCCCGAGTCGAGGGTCCCGAAGTGCGGCTCGTTGTAGGGATCGAAGCCGACGACACCCGTGAACTGGGCACCGGTGAGGTTCTGCTTCAGATACGTCATCGTCTTCTGCGCGGTGTCGAGGAACGAGTCCTGGAGCCCGTAGGTGTTGTGCCAGAAGTCGTACGTCGCCTTCGTCACCGCCGCGTTCGAGGTGATGTTCTGCCCCCAGAAGGGGCAGATCCCGCAGTACTCGTCCGGGTAGTTGCCGAGGTCGACGGCCCACTTGGGGGCGCCGTCGCCGGTGTACCAGCTGTCCGGGTCGAAGAGCCAGCGGGAGTAGAGGTCCTGGTGGAAGTCGGGGTAGACGCGGATGCCCGCGTCCAGGAAGGCACCCATCTGAGCGGTGGCGGCGGCCAGATAGCTGCCGCTCACCGAACCCCGCACGGGCTCCGCATAGGCCCAGGAGAGAAGGAAGCGGACGCTGTTGCCGCCACCGAGGGCCCGCAGGGCGGTCGCCGACTTCTTGGCGTCGGCGACCGAGGCGAAGGGCAGTCCGTTGTTCTCCTTGAGCTTCGTCTCACCGGAGACGTTGTACCCGCGGAGCACGACCTCGCGGCCCAGAGCGTCGGTGAACCGACCGTTCTGGACGGTGAGGGTGGTGGAGGTGGGAGAGTCGAACCAAAGGGTGTCGGCCCGGGCGGGCTGGGAGCCGACAGTGGTCAGGAAACCCGTGACCAGGACCAGTACGCCGAGCAGATGCACACGCAACTTCGACATGTCCATTACAGTCCCGCGCGCATCAGGAGTCGTCAATACCAACTGACTCCTGAGTAATCTTCAGCTTTTGCCGCTCATGGGCGATGATCAAGGCACATGGGCGACAAAAGGAGCGGATCGTGCGTGACATTCTCCCCACGCTCGGGCGTTGGTACGCGGCTCACGAACCGTTCGGACTCGCCACCGTCGTCTCGGTGAGCCGCAGCGCACCCCGAGACCCCGGGGCCGCGATGGCCGTGGGGCCAGGCGACGAGGTGGTGGGCAGTGTGTCCGGGGGGTGTGTCGAGGGCGCGGTGTTCGAGCTGGCCCAGGAGGTCGTGGCCGGCGGGGAGGCACGGCTGGAGACCTTCGGCTACAGCGACGAGGACGCTTTCGCGGTGGGACTGACCTGCGGCGGTGAGATCACCCTCCTCGTACGGCCCGTGACGCCTGCCCTGGATCCGTCCTTCGCGGCGGTCGCGGAGACGGTGGCGGCCGGCCGGCCGGTGACCGTGGCCACCGTGACCGACGGTCCAGCGGTGCGTGGCGCCACGCTCGCCGTCTGGCCCGACCGGGTGTCCGGCAGCCTGGGCACCACCGGTCTCGACGCGGCCGTCATCGCCGACGCGCGCGGTGAACTCGCCCTGGGAGCAACGGGGTTGCGGCACTACGGCCCCCACGGGGAGCGGCGCGAGGACGCCGTCACCGTGTTCCTGCACTCCTTCGCGCCCCCGCCCCGCATGCTCGTCTTCGGCGCCACCGACCACGCCGCCGCCGTGGCCCGGATCGGCGCCTTCCTCGGCTACCGGGTCACCGTCTGCGACGCCCGCCCGCTCTTCGCCACCCCGAAGCGCTTCCCCGAGGGCGTGGAGGTGGTCGTCGACTGGCCGCACCGCTGTCTGCGCGCTACGGAAACCGACGAGCGCACGGTGATCTGCGTCCTGACCCACGACCCGAAGTTCGACGTGCCGCTGCTGGAGGAGGCGCTGCGTCGGCCCGCCGCGTACATCGGGGCGATGGGCAGCCGCCGCACCCACGACGACCGTCGCAGGCGGCTGACGGATGCCGGCCTCACCGGCCCCGAGCTGTCCCGGCTGCGCTCCCCCATCGGGCTGGATCTGGGCGCCCGTACGCCCGAGGAGGTGGCGGTGTCGGTGGCCGCCGAGATCGTCGCGCTTCGCTGGGGCGGCAGCGGGGCTGCGCTGACGGAGACCGCCGGTGCCGTCCACCCGACCGGAGCCGTGTAGCCACTCAGGGATGCCGGGGAGGCAGCCTGTGCAGCACCACGTCGGCGAGCTGCCCGCCGTCCGTCACCGTCGCCGTCAGGTACGTGCAGTGCGGCTGCCGGCGCCGGTCCGTCGGCGAGCCGGGGTTCAGCAGCCGCAGGCCGGTGTCCGCCGTGGTGTCCCACGGGATGTGGCTGTGTCCGAACACCAGGACGTCGAGGCCGGGGAAGCGGGCGGCACAGCGGGCCTCCCGGCCCTGGGCGGGGCCCGTCTCGTGGACGACCCCGAAACGCAGGCCGCCGAGGTCGGCGTACGCCACCTCGGGGAGTCTGGCCCGAAGGTCGGGGCCGTCGTTGTTGCCGTACACGCCGACGAGGCGCCGGCAGCGGCTCTCCAGGAGGTCGAGGGTGGCCGTGTCGACCCAGTCACCGGCGTGGAACACGACGTCGGCGTGCGGGAGTTCCGCGAGGAGTGCCTCTGGCAGTTGTTTGGCGCGTTTGGGGAGGTGGGTGTCGGAGAGGAGCAGGAGGTGCACGGAGGTGAGCGTAGGCGCTCTGGGGGGTGCGCTATGTGCCGTTGCGCGGCTGCGGCGCCGTCGTGGCTGGTCGCGCAGTTCCCCGCGCCCCTACGGGGCGCTGGCGCGCCCGTCGGACGCCCCGCCCCGGCAGGTGCCGGAGGGGCTCGCGCGTTAGTATCGGGCAGCCCGGACCGTGCCGTTGCGGAGACGGGAGCAGAGCTACAAGAGGGGGCTTCCAGCCGCATGCCGGTCAAGGTCAGCGTCATTGTTCCGGTGTACAACCCGGGACCGTACATCGAGGACTGCGTCGCGTCGCTGCTGCGGCAGTCGCTGTCCGCCGACGAGTACGAAGTGATCTTCGTCGACGACGGTTCCACCGACGAGACCCCGGCCCTGCTGGACAAGCTCGCCGCGGAGGAACCGCGCGTCCAGGTCATCCACCAGGAGAACTCGGGCTGGTCGGGCAAGCCGCGCAACGTCGGTATCGAGGCATCGCAGGGCGAGTTCGTCATGTTCGTCGACAACGACGACTACCTCGGTGACGAGGCCCTTGAGCGGATGTACGAGTACGGCGTGGCCAACGGCGCCGATGTGATCGTCGGCAAGATGGCCGGCAAGGGCCGCCCGGTGCCGGTCGAGTTGTTCCGGCACAACCATCCCAAGGCCAGTGTCGAGAACGCCCCGCTGATCGACAGCCTCACCCCGCACAAGATGCTCCGCCGCGCGTTCCTCGACCGCATCGGCCTGCGCTTCCCCGAGGGCAGGCGGCGTCTTGAGGACCATGTCTTCGTGACCGAGGCGTATCTGCGCGCGGACAACGTCTCCGTGCTCAGCGACTACGTCTGCTACTACCACGTCAAGCGCGACGACGCCTCGAACGCGGGATTCCAGCGCTTCGACCCGGTCGGCTACTTCCGCAACCTGCGCGAGGCCCTCGACGTCGTCGAGCGGTACACCGAGCCGGGTGCGGTGCGCGACCGGCTGTTCCGGCGGTGGCTGCGCAACGAGATGGTCGAGCGCATGCGCGGCAACCGCCTCCTGAAGCTGCCGGAGGACTACCGCAAGGAGATGTTCGACGAGATCCGAGGGGTCGTCGTCGAGCGTTTCGGCCCGGGTGTCGCCAACGGCATGCAGGAGGCGCAGCGGATCGTGGCGGCGCTGATCGCCGCCGACCGGCTGGACGACGTGGTGGCGTTCGCCGAGTGGGAGGCGTCGCTCGCCCCCACCGCCACTCCGCGGAGCGTGGAGTGGCGGGACGGTGTCCTGCACGTCGGCTTCACCGCCGAGTTCACCTCGCGCGGCACACCGATGACGTTTCCCGCCGAGGACGACAGTGACGGCGCCGACCTGGACGGCACGCCCACCGACGCCGATGACGCGATCGCCCGGGTGGGCGCGTCGACCGTGGCCCGGTTCGGGAGCGCGACGGCGGACTTCCTGGTGCGTGAGCGGGCCACGGCCGCCCAGTTCTTCCAGCCGGTGGAGCTGACCCGCGAGACCCTTCCGGCCGACGAGGACGGGCAGGTGCGGCTGGTGCTGCGCGGCACGGCCACCGTCGCCCCCGGCACGGCGGCCGGCGGTGTGGCGCTCGGCGGCGGTCTGTTCGACGTGTTCGTCCGGATCAAGCTGGGCGGCTGGACCCGTGAGTGCCGGCTCGGCCCGGTGAAGCTGGACCCCCGTCCGGTGCCGCCGGCCGGTGTGGTCGCCGGTCGTGTGGTCCTGCCGTACTGGACCGCGAAGCAGGCCACGCTGTCCCTGGACGTCGACCGCGCGGTCAAGGGTGTGGGCTTCGCCCGCCTCAAGCCGGACGATGTCACCGTCACGGGTGACCGTCTGCGCGTGGCTCTGCCCCTGCACGTGCCCGGCGACGCCAAGGCGGCGCTGCGGCTGGTCTCTCCGGCATCCGCCGAGCCCGTGGAGGTGTCCGGCACGCTGTCCGGCGCCCCCGAGGGTTCCGGCGCGGTCGTCGAGGCGACACTGCCCGGCGGAGAACTGGCCGACGGGACGTGGAAGCCGTCGCTGTGTCTGGCCCCGGAGGCCGGCGAGCGGCGCTTCCTGGCGATGTCCGTCGGCCTGAGCGCCAAGGCCGGCCGCGTCCAGGTCGTACGGCCCGCCAAGCCGGCCGGGCCGAGCACCGGGCAGCGAGTGGTCCGCAAGGTGCGGCGCACCCTCGGGAAGATCGCGCGCAAGGCCGGGCTGCGACGCGGAAACGGAGCCTGACAGCATGCGAGCACTGGACATCGAAGGCGCCTGGGTACTGGAGCCGAAGATCTTCCCGGACGACCGGGGCGCGTTCCACGAGTGGTACCGGGGCGAGGAGTTCCGCGAGGCCACCGGCTACGACCTCTCCCTCGCGCAGGCGAACTGCTCGGTCTCACGCCGGGGCGTCGTCCGCGGGGTGCACTTCTCGGACGTACCGCCGAGTCAGGCCAAGTACGTGACGTGCGCGCGCGGCGCGGTCCTGGACGTCGTGGTGGACATCCGGGTCGGCTCGCCCACCTACGGGCGGTGGGAGGCCGTACGGCTCGACGACGAGACCCGGCACGCCGTGTTCCTCGCGGAAGGCCTCGGGCACGCCTTCATGGCGCTCACCGACGACGCCACCGTGGTGTACCTGTGCTCGACGGGGTACGCGCCGGGGCGTGAACACGGCGTGCATCCGCTCGACCCGGAGCTGGGCATCGCCTGGCCCGAGGGCATCGAACCGGTGCTGTCGGAGAAGGACGCCGAGGCGCCGACGCTGGCGGAGGCGGAGCGGTCCGGGCTGCTGCCGTCGTACGAGGAGTGCGCGGCCTACTACGCGGGACTGCGCGACAAGTAACCGCAGCGGACGAAGCGTGCGGCCCGGCAGCTGATCAGCTGCCGGGCCGCACGCTTCGTTGTCCGGTCCTGCGTCAGCGGCTGGTGCTCAGCGGCGCCAGGCTGCGGCGCAGCTGCTCCAGGCCCTTGCCGCGCTTGGTGCCGCGGTTGCGGGACTTGACGAGCGGGGCCCAGAAGGCGGCCTCGACCAGGGTCTCCGGCTTGATCGCGGGTGTCCGCTCCAGGACGCTCTCGGGCACCTTCTGCGGGTCCGGGACCTCGAACTCCGCGATGATCTCGTCGTACTTGTCCTTCAGTACCGTGTTGTCGGGGTCGGCGCCGAAGACGATGAGCTGGCCGGTGGGCGCCGTGTCGACGAGGACCGTGACCAGGTCGGGGCGGTACCGGGCGAGGATCTCGATCAGCTTGTAGACGTCGCCGGTCCAGGCGTTGGTGTGCCGGTCGCGGGCGGCCTCGTCGATACTGCGCGGCAGCATGTCGTCGAGGACGATGACGCTGGCCCAGTCCGAGTGCTTCTCGACGTTGATGAAGTCGCGCAGCGCGTACTCGAACAGGTGCATGCCGTCGATGAACGACAGGTCGAGCGTGGTCCGCTGCCAGTAGCCGAACGGGCTGCGGTTGCGGGCCAGGTTGCGCAGCGGGTGCCGGCCGCCCGTGAGGTGGGCGAGCGGGTTCTGCCGGGCGAAGAAGTCGTCGCTGGTCGCCTTGGCGAGATGGACGTCGCAGCGGATCTCCGAGACCACCTTGAACGCGGGGTCGATCGCGATGCTCGGTACCCGGGACAGGGTCAGGCTTCGGCCGTCGTTGACGCCGATCTCCAGGTAGTTCCTGTTCGCGCTGACCTTGTGGAGCTCCCGGAGGAACTCATGGCGTTTCACTAGGAAATCTCCTTGCGGATGTGTGGCAGTGCTTCGTGCAGGGCGGTACGCCAGTCACGGAGAGGTCCGAGACCGGCCTGCTGCCAACGGCCGTGGCCGAGGGCGCTGTACGCGGGTCGGGGTGCGGGCCGGACGAAGGCCGCGCTGGTGGTGGGGTGTACACGGTCCGGGTCGGCGTCGATGAGGCGGAACACCTCACGCGCCAGCTCGAACCAGGTGGCCTCGCCGGAGTTGGTGGCGTGCAGGATACCGTTCGCCCCAGGGCCGACCCGGGGCCCCAGGTCGGCGATCCGTGCGGCGACGTCGGCGCTCCAGGTGGGCTGGCCGCGTTGGTCGTCGACGACGTCGAGGGTGTCCCGACGCGCCTCCAGGTCGATCATCGTACGCACGAAGTTGCCGCCGTGGGCGCCGTACAGCCAGGCCGTGCGCAGGACGGCGCTCGCGTCCGGGAGCGTGGCCAGGACGGCATGTTCACCGGCGAGTTTGGTGCGGCCGTAGGCCGTGCGCGGGGCCGGGGTGTGGTCCTCGGGGTACGGGGTGTCGCGGGCCTCACCGTCAAAGACGTAGTCGGTGGACACGTGGACAAGACGGGCGCCGTGTTCCGCGCAGGCCTGGGCGAGCAGGCGCGGCCCGACGCCGTTGATCCGCAGCGCCGACTCCTCGTCCGTCTCGGCGTCGTCGACGGCGGTGTACGCGGCGCAGTTGACGACCAGGTCGGGCTCGTGCGCGTCGAAGACGCGGCGCACGTCGTCGGGGTCGGTGATGTCCAGGGCGGCGCGGGCGAGGCCCACGACGCTCTCACCGCGCCCGAGGAGTTCCCCGACGGTGTCGCGGCCGAGCATGCCGGCGGCGCCGGTCACCAGCCACTTCATCCGCTTACCTGCTTCTCGTCCCGCTGGTCCTTCTCGTCGCCGCCGACGCGTCGCTTGAGGGGCTCCCACCAGGCGCGGTTGTCGCGGTACCAGGCGACGGTGGCGGCGAGTCCGGCGGCGAAGTCGTGGCGCGGGGTGTAGCCCAGCTCGTCGTGGAGCTTGCTCCAGTCGACGGAGTAGCGCAGGTCGTGGCCCTTGCGGTCCTCGACGTACTCCACGCTGTCCCAGGTGGCCCCGCAGGCGTCCAGGAGCAGCCCGGTGAGTTCCTTGTTGCTCAGCTCCGTGCCGCCGCCGATGTTGTAGACCTCGCCGGGCCGGCCTCCGGTGCGCACCAGGTCGACGCCCTGGCAGTGGTCGTCGACGTGCAGCCAGTCGCGGACGTTGAGGCCCTCGCCGTACAGCGGGACCTTCCTGCCGTCCAGCAGGTTGGTGACGAAGAGGGGGATGACCTTCTCGGGGAACTGGTGCGGCCCGTAGTTGTTGGAGCAGCGGGTGACGCGCACGTCCAGACCGTGGGTGCGGTGGTAGGCGAGGGCGAGCAGGTCCGAGGACGCCTTCGACGCCGAGTAGGGCGAGTTGGGGGCCAGCGGGTGGTCCTCGGGCCAGGAGCCGGACTCGATCGAGCCGTACACCTCGTCGGTGGACACGTGCACGAACGGGCCGACGCCGTAGCGCAGGGCCGCGTCCAGCAGCACCTGGGTGCCCACGACGTTGGTGCGGACGAAGTCGGCGGCGCCGTCGATCGAGCGGTCCACGTGGGACTCGGCGGCGAAGTGGACCACCTGGTCGGCCTCGGCCATCAGCTTGTCGACGAGTTCGGCGTCGCAGATGTCGCCCTGGACGAACTTCAGCCGGGGGTGCCCGGCCGGCAGGTTCTCCAGGGTGCCCGCGTACGTGAGCTTGTCCAGCACGGTGATCCGGGGCGCGTCGGGGGCGTCGGACGCGAGGAGGGTGCGGACGTACGTGGAGCCGATGAATCCGGCGGCGCCGGTGACGAGGAGGTTCATGAGTGGATCTGCACCTTGCTGTGGTCTCCGAGGACGAATCGGTGGGCGCTGGGAACACTGGGGGCCGGGGTCACCTCGACGTGCCTGCCGATGAGCGAGGACTCGATACGGCCCACCCCGGCGATGGACGAGTCCCGCAGCACGATGGAGAACTCCAGCTCGCTGTCGGTGATCCGGCAGTTCTCCGCGACGGAGGTGAACGGCCCGACGTAGGAGTCGCTGACGACGGTTCCGGCGCCGATGACGACGGGTCCGACGATGCGTGAGCGGCTGATGCTCGCGCCCTCCTCGATCACCACCCGCCCTATGGTCTCGGACTCGGCGTCCACGTCGCCGTCGATCCGCCGCTCCAGGCCCTCCAGGACCATGCGATTGACCTCCAGCATGTCGGTGACGTTCCCCGTGTCCTTCCAGTAGCCCTTGATGAGCGTGGATCGTACGTCGGACCGGGCGTCGATGAGGTACTGGATGGCGTGGGTGATCTCCAACTCGCCGCGCCGGGAGGGACGGATGGCGCGTACGGCGTCGTGGATCGCCGGGGTGAAGAGGTACACGCCGACGAGCGCGAGGTCGCTCTTGGGGTGCTCGGGCTTCTCCTCCAGGCCGATCACCTGGCCGTCCGCGTCGAGTTCGGCGACGCCGAAGGAGCGCGGGTCGGGCACCTGGGTGAGCAGGATCTGGGCGTCGGGGCGGAGACGGCGGAACTCGTCGACGAGGTCGCTGATGCCGCCGATGATGAAGTTGTCGCCGAGGTACATGACGAAGTCGTCGTCACCGAGGAAGTCCCGCGCGATCAGCACCGCGTGGGCCAGGCCCAGGGGCTTCTCCTGCGGAATGTAGGTGACCTTCAGACCGAACTTCGATCCGTCGCCGACCGCTTCCTCGATCTCGGCGGCGGTGTCACCGACGATCATGCCGACCTCGGTGATGCCCGCTTCGGCGAGGGATTCCAGGCCGTAGAACAGCACGGCTTTGTTGGCCACGGGTACGAGCTGCTTCGCCGAGGTATGGGTGATCGGCCGGAGCCGCGTGCCGGCGCCGCCGGAGAGCACGAGAGCCTTCATCCGTTCACCCTAGCTTCGATTTCCCGCGACGTAATATCCGGTGCCTCAGCGTGACCGGTACGGGAGCCCGCCCGCGCGTCCTCAGGGCTCCAGCGCGAGCTCGCTCCACACCTGTTTGCCGCCGCTGACCGGGACGGTTCCCCAGGCCGCCGACATGGCCTCGACCAGGAGCATGCCCCGGCCGCCGGTGGCCTCCCAGCCGAGGTTCGTCGGTCTGATGGGCGTACGGGGTGAGTTGTCCGCGACAGCGACGCGCAGTCGGCCGTTGAAGAGGGTCAGGTCGAGACGGACCTGACCGTCGGTGTGCACGAGGGCGTTGGTGACCAGCTCGGAGACGACCAGGAGCACGGTGTCCATGTTCTCCTGGACGCCCGGTTCCCCGGCCACTCCCCAGGTGCGCAGGGTGCGCCGGGTGAAGCGGCGGGCGTGCCGGACCGCCTCGGGCACCCGCCACACGGTCCAGCTCTCCCGCAGCGGGCGCCGCTCCATGCCGTCGTAGCGCAGCAGGAGCAGCGCCACGTCGTCGTTGCGGTTGGCGCCCGCGAGCAGGGCGTCGGCGACCAGGCCGAGGTGGGCGGGGTCGGCGGCGGCGAGGCCGGCGGCGAGAGCGTCGAGGCCGTCCTCGACGTCGATCTGGGCGGACTCGACGAGACCGTCGGTCGTGAGGGCGATCAGGGTGCCGGGCTGGAGGCGGAGCAGGCTCATCGGGTAGTCGGCCCGGGGCATCACCCCGAGCGGGGGGCCGACGTCGGACTCGGTGACCTCGGTGGTGCCGTCGGGGTGGCGGACGACCGGGGGGAGATGACCGGCGCGGACGTACCAGGCGGTGCCCTCCTCCATGTCGACCTCGACATAGCAGCAGGTGGCGAAGAGGTCGGTCTCCATGTCGACAAGGAGACGGTTGGCGTGGGAGACGACGACGTCCGGTGGGTGGCCCTCGACTGCGTACGCGCGCACGGCGGTGCGCATCTGGCCCATGAGGGTGGCGGCGCCCGCGTTGTGGCCCTGGACGTCGCCGATGACGAGGCCGACATGGTTGTCGGGCAGCGGGATCACGTCGTACCAGTCGCCACCCACCTCCAGGCCCTCGGTGGTCGGGAGGTAGCGGGCCTCGGCGACCCCGCCGGGCAGCTTGGGCAGGCGGCGGGGCAGCAGGGAGCGCTGGAGCATCCCGACGAGTTCGTGTTCGGCGTCGAAGGCGTGGGCGCGTGTCAGGGCCTGTCCGGCGAGACCGGCGGCGGCGGTGAGCAGGGCGCGTTCGTCGGTGCCGAACTCGTGCGGGCTGTCCCAGCCGATCAGGCAGATGCCGGCCATCCGGCCGCCGGCGGGCAGGGGCAGCACGGCGAGCCCGCCGGGGCCGACGCCGTCGAGCGCGGGCTCCAGTTCCGTGCCGGCGGGCCAGATGGCGGCCCTGCCCTCGCGCAGGGCGGCGGCCAGCGTCGGCATGGAGCGGACGGGCGACTCGGGCCACTCCGAGCGCCACTCCAGCCGCCACAGCTCGGGCCAGGCCTCGGGTTCGGGCGGGTCGAGGACGGTGACGACGAGCCGTTCGTTGTCCAGCTCGGCGAGGGCGATCCGGTCGGCCCGCAGCGGCTCGCGCAGCGCGGTGACGACGGCCCGGCTGACGTCACGGACGGTCCCGGCGGTGGCCAGGGCCGCGGCGAGGCGCTGGACACGGGCCACGTCGGTGACACCGGAGCGCAGGGTGGAGGCGTCGCCGACCGTGCCCACGAGCTGGGCGGCCCGGCCCTCCCCGGCGGTCACGAGCCGCCCGCGCAGCCGCAGCCACCTCGGCGGGCCGGCGGGCTGCAAAACCCGGAACTCCAGTTCCCGGTCACCGATGGACATGTGGTCCGCCTCGACGACGGACATCAGGGAGGGCAGGTCCTCGGGCACGGTCAGGCCGAGCAGGGTCTCGACCTTGCCGTCGAAGTCCGCCCGGTCGAGCGCGAACAGTTCGAGGAGTTCGTCGCCGACCTCGACGCGCCCGCTGTCCATGGCGAGGCTGAAGGCGCCGGCCGACAGTTCGCCGGGGTCGCCCGCGGCGGGCGGAGCGGGCCAGGCGACGGCGTCGGCGAGCAGTGCGAGGCAGTCCCGGACGCTGTCGTCGAAACCGTCGGGACGTTCCGTCACGACGAGCAGACAGCCGCCGTCGCCGGCCGCCGCGCCCGCGCGAACCGGCAGGGCGGCCAGGTGGACGGCACCGGCCGGCATCCGCCGGGATTCGGCGCACCCGGCGAGTTCGTCGGGGCCGAGCCAGACCGGCCGTCCGGTGCGGTGGGCGTCCACGGCGGGCGAGTGGGCGGCAACGGGGTAGCCGTCGCGCAGGCCGTACAGCGTCCTCGGCACACCGGCCGACTCGACGAGACACAGCACGTCACCGGCGTCACCCGGGGTGTAGACGGCGGCGACGCTCGCGCCCGCGAAAACGAGCGTCAGTTCGAGGACCCGGCGGAGGCGCTCACGGGGGTCGAGGTCGACGGTGAGCGACTTGAGGGCGAGTTCGGCACGCGCCGTTCTCGTTCCGCGTCCCGCCTCCTCACTGACCACGTCGTCATTACAGCGCGTATGGGGCCCGTGCGCAGCCCCTGACGCTCCCGGTGTTCGCCCCGGCAGCACCCATGCGTTCCGCACAGTGGTCTCGTGACAGCCGTGACTGTCGGGACCCCGCCACGGACTGGAAGGCTCGGTGCAAGCCATCGAGGAGGCGGGTATGGACCAGCGGTACGAGGTGTACGCACTCGCCGACCAGCACTTCTATGAGACACCGGACCGACTGTCCGCAGCGGGCGAGGCCACTCCCCTGTTCGAAACGGCCGGTCGTGCGGTACCGGAGGGCTGGCGTGCGGGGCGGATCGGCGACTGGCTGGCACTGACGCCGCTCGGTCCGGACGGCGACCCGCTGCCCGGACCCACGCAGGGCTGGAAGGTGCACGCTTCCGCCACCCGGGCGAACGCGGAGCGGATCGCGTCGGCGGTGTGGGACTACTGCGTGCCGCGCGGCATCCCGTTCAAGTTCCTGCCGGGTCCTCATCTGCTGCATCTGCGGAACACCAAGTACGCGGGCCGGGACGGCAGCGGGAAGTTCGTGACGATCTATCCGGCCGACGAGGACCTTCTGCACCAGGTGCTGACCGAGCTGGGCGCACTGCTGGAGGGCTGTGAGGGCCCTTACATCCTCACCGATCTGCGCTGGCACGACGGTCCGCTGTACGTGCGTTACGGGGCGTTCGCGCGTTCCTTCGTCGTCGACGAACGCGGCTCGCTCGTGCCCGCCGTCCGCGACGGCGAGGGGCAGCTGGTGCCGGACCGGCGCGCGCCCTCCTTCCAGGTCCCGGACTGGGTGCGGCTGCCCGCGTTCCTGGAGGCGCAGCTCGCGGCCCGCAACGCGACGACGGTCTCCGACCTCCCGTACCGCATCGAGAAGGCCCTGCACTTCTCCAACGGCGGCGGCGTGTACGTCGGCACCGACACGCGTGACGGGAGCCGGGTCGTCCTGAAGGAGGGCCGTCCGCACGCGGGTCTTGCGGCCGACGGCGCGGACGCGATCACCCGGCTGGAGCGCGAACGTGCCGCGCTGGAGCAGGTGTCGGGGCTCGGGACGGTGCCCGAGGTGCGCGACTGGTTCACGCTCGGCGACCACCGCTTCCTCGTCATGGACTTCGTCGAGGGGCGCCCTCTCAACGCCTTCTTCGCCGAGCGCCACCCGCTGCTCACCCACGACCCGGATCCGGAGGCGGTGGCCGCCTACACGCGGTGGGCGCTGCGTATCCACCGCGCGGTCGAGGAGGTCGTCGAGGGGGTGCACGCGCGCGGGATCGTCTTCAACGACCTGCACATCTTCAACATCATGGTCGCGCCCGACGAGGAGTCGGTGTCCCTGGTCGACTTCGAGGCGGCGGCACCGGCCGAGGAGCGGGGCCGTCAGGTCGTCGCCCACCCCGGGTTCTTCGCCCCGCCCGACCGCAGGGGTCTGGACGTCGACCGGTACGCGCTGGCGTGTCTGCGGCTCGCCCTCTTCATGCCCCTGACCACGCTGTTCGTGGTGGACCGCGGCAAGGCGGCCCACCTGGCGGAGGTGATCGCCGGTCAGTTCCCGGACGTACCGGCCCAGTTCCTGGCCGACGCGGTGGCCGAGATCACCCGTGACGTCTCCGCACCGGGGCCCGGCCGCCCCGTACCCTCACCGCCGCCGGCTCCCGTCGAGCCCGGCGACTGGCCGCACAGCCGTGACTCGATGGTGAAGGCGATTCTCGCCTCCGCCACCCCCGAACGCGACGACCGGCTCTTCCCCGGCGACATCACCCAGTTCTCCGACGGCGGCGGACTCGGGATCGCGCACGGCGCGGCCGGGGTGCTGTACGCGCTGTCCCGGGCGGGCGCCGAGCGGTACGAGGAGGGCGAGCGCTGGCTGCTGGCCCACACCGACCCCGTACCGGTGGGCACGCCGCTGGGTCTGTACGACGGTCTCGCGGGCGTCGCCCATGTCCTCGACCTGCTCGGGCACCGCCCGCGCGCGCTGGACCTGATCGACGTCGTCCTCCGGGAGAAGTGGCACAAGCTCTCCTCCGACCTGCGCGGCGGACTCGCCGGGCTCGGTCTGGTCCTCGGCGGGCTGGCGCGTACGACCGGGGAGACGGAGTTCGCCCAGCGGGCCCAGGACGTCACGGACATCCTGGTGAGCCGCCTGGACGAGCCGCTCCCGGATTCGCCGAAGCGCCGCGCCGGGCTGCTGCGGGGCGCGAGCGGGCCCGCGCTGCTGTTCCTCCGGCAGTACGAGGCGACGGGCGACCCCGCGCTGCTCGACGCGGCCGGCACGGCGTTGCGCCGGGACCTGGACGGCTGTGTCGTCCAGCGGAACGGTGGCCTTGAGGTCGACGAGGGCTGGCGGACCATGCCCTACCTCGCGGAGGGCAGCGTGGGGATCGGCCTGGTCCTCGACGACTACCTGGCGCTCACCACCTCGGAAGGGCGCTCCCGGAACCACGCCGACGGGCGCGAGGAGTTCGAGCAGGCCCGGGACCGGATCCTGACCTCCGCCGCCTCTCGCTTCTACGCACAGCCCGGACTGTTCCAGGGCAGGGCCGGCATGGTCCTGCACCTCGCCCGCACCGGCGCCCCCGAGGCGCGGCAGCGGGAACAGATCGCCGGGCTCGGCTGGTACGCGATGTCGTACCAGGGCCAACTGGCCTTCCCCGGGCACCAGATGATGAGGCTCTCCATGGACCTGGGCACCGGCACCGCGGGCTGTCTGCTCGCGCTCGGCGCGGCCCTCGACGAGACGGCCCCCGCCGCACTGCCCTTCCTCCCGCCGCTACGGCGGCCCCAAGACGCGGCTCCGCACCAGGAGTCGTGACGCGACACCCGTCCCCACGGGAGAACCCGGAACCTACCGGGACCGACGAAAGGATATCGACATGGCACTTCTCGACCTTCAGACGATGGAGTCCGACGAGACCGCGGGCACGCCCGGCTACAGCACGCTCAGCCTGCTGTCCTGCGTCAGCGCGGCCAGCGTCACCCTCTGTCTCTGAGCATTTCCGGCAGGGGCGCCGGGCGGTCTCTCCCACTCGTGGGAGGGCCGCCCGGCGGTCCGTCATCCCCCGTCGGAGGGTCCACCCGATGACGACAACCACCCACGGCCGGCCCGCCCCGACCCAGAACCCCGCCTCTCCACTGCGCGAGAGCGTGCGCCGCACCGGGGCGCGCTGTGCGGTCCTGTTCCTGGTCGCCACGGTCTCGACCGGTCTGAGCCTGGCCCTGCCCCTGACCCTGGGGCGGGCTCTCGACATGCTGCTGACGCACCCGGACGGTACCGGCGCCATGCGCTGGGTCCTGTGGTGCGCCGGAATCGTCCTGCTGCTCGCCGTCCTCGACGCCGTCGAGACCGTACTGGGCGGGACCACGAGCGCCCACGCCACGGCGTGGCTGCGGCACCGGCTGACCGGGCACCTGCTCGCCGTGGGGCCACGGGCCGGGGAGCGTTTCGGGTCCGGCGAACTGGTGGCCCGGCTGGTCGGCAACGCCGCGCAGGCCGGGACCGCGCCCGCTTCCCTGGCCGCGCTGCTGGCCGCGCTCGCCGGACCGGTCGGCGCGGTGGTGGCGCTCGGCCTGCTCGACCCGTGGCTGGCGGCGGTGTTCCTCGCCGGGGCGCCGCTGCTGGCCCTGCTGCTGCGGACCTTCACCCAGGACTCGTCACGCTGTGTCGCCGACTACCAGGAAGCCCAGGGGCGCATCGCCGGCGGGCTCTCGGAGGCGATCGGTGGCTCCCGCACCATCGCCGCCTGCGGCACGGCGGACCGTGAGGTGGCCAGGGTTCTGCGGCCACTGCCCGAACTCACCCGCGCGGGCCACCGGATGTGGCACGTCCAGGGACGCGCGGCGGCCCGGGCGGTCGCCCTGGCCCCGTTGCTGCAACTGGGGGTCGTGGCCGTGGCGGGTGTACTGCTGGTCCGCGGCCGGCTGACGGTGGGCGAGATGCTCGCCGCCTCGCGGTACGCCGTCCTGGCGGCCGGGGTCGGCGTCCTGGTGGGGCAGCTGTCCGGGCTGGTCCGGGCCCGCGCGTCGGCCCGACGCCTCGGCGAGGTGCTGGCCGAGCCGGTGACGCCGTACGGGAGTCGCCGGCTGCCTCCCGGACAGGGCCGGCTGGAGCTGCGCGGGGTCACCGCCCGGCGCGGCGGCCGTACGCTCCTGGACGGCGTCGACCTGGTCGTACCCGGGGGCAGCACACTCGCCGTGGTCGGCCGCTCCGGCGCCGGCAAGTCCCTCCTCGCGGCCCTCGCCGGACGTCTGGCCGATCCCGACGACGGAACCGTGCTCCTGGACGGCGTACCGCTGCCCGAGCTGGACCACGACGAGCTGCGCCGCGCGATCGGCTACGCCTTCGAGCGGCCCGCCCTGCTGGGTGACACCGTCGCGGACACGATCGGCTTCGGCGTCCGGGCGGCGCCGCCCGACCGGATCAGGGCCGGCGCCGCCGCCGCCCGCGCCGACACGTTCGTCCGCCGGCTGCCCGACGGCTACGCCACCCCCTGCCGGGACGCGCCCCTCTCCGGCGGCGAGCGGCAGCGGCTCGGGCTCGCCAGGGTGCTGGCCCGTGACAGCAGGCTGCTCGTCCTCGACGACGCGCTCTCCAGCCTCGACACGGTCACCGAGCACCAGGTCGTCGACGCCCTGCTGAACCACTCCCCCGGCGGCACCCGGGTGATCGTCGCCCACCGGGTCTCCACGGCGGCCCGCGCGGACTCGGTGGCCTGGCTGGACGGAGGACGGGTGGGGGCGGTGGGGACACATGCGCGGCTGTGGCGCGAGAGGGGCTACCGGGAGGTGTTCGCGGATGGCGAAGGATGAGCGCGCCCGGCCGTGGCCCGCCAGAAGCGAGAGTCTCCGCGCGCGAACCGCGATTCCCGCGGACGCAGCGGCACATGATCACGCGGCCGGAACACATACGCGGCCCTGCCAGGAGAAGGCCCACCGGGAGGTGTTCACGGATGCCCAGGCATGAACGCGCCCGGCGGCAGCCCGCCGGAAGTGACGGCCTTCGCGCGCGGGGACTGCGGTTTCTGGGGCAGCAGCGGCGTGTCGTGGCGCGGCTCGTGCTGTGGTCCGTGCTGGAGACCGCGCAGACCTTTCTCATGGGGTACGCCCTCGCCCGCGCCCTCGACGAGGGGTTCCTGCGCGGCCGGACGGGCGTCGGGCTCGGGTGGCTCGGGGTCGCGGCGCTCGCGGTCGCCGTCGGGGCGTACGGCACGGGGCGGGTGTACAGGGCGGTCGCCGCGCTCGTCGAACCGTTGCGGGACCGGCTCGTGGAGCGGGTGGTGGCGCGCGGGGTGCGTCAGGCCGAGGGCGGGGCTCTCTCCGCGCTGACCCAGCAGGTGGAGATCGCCCGGGACACCTTCGCCGGAGTGGTGATGGTCTCCCGTTCCTTCGTGTTCACGGCCGCCGGCGCACTGATCGGGCTGGCCTCACTGGCGCCGCCCCTGCTGCTGGTGGTCGTGCCGCCGCTGGTCGTCGGGGTGGGCCTCTTCGCGGCGAGCATGCGCCCGCTGGCCCACCGCCAGGAGGCGTTCCTCGTCGCCGACGAACGCCTCGCCGACCGGTTCGGCGACGTCTGCACCGGCCTGCGGGACGTGACCGCGGGAGGTGCGGAGGAGCAGGTGGCGGCCGACGTCGGCGAACGGGTCGAGGCCGAGCTGCGGGCGGCCCGTTCACTGGCCCGCTGGGGGATACCGCGCGTGGCGTCCATCGCCGTCGGCGGACAGCTCCCCATCGTCCTGCTGCTGCTGACCGCGCCCTGGCTGCTGCGCAGCGGTGTCACGCCCGGTGCGCTGGTCGGCGCGCTCGCCTATGTCACCCAGTCCCTGCTGCCCGCCCTCCAGAACCTGGTCCACGGCATGGGCACGAGCGGCTCCCGGCTCGCGGTCGTCCTGCGCCGCCTGGTGCCCGCCGGTCCGGCGGCGGTCGACGGCACCGGTCCGGACCCCCGCCCCGACCACACCCCCGAGAGAGCGCCCGCCCTGACCGTCTCCGGCCTCACCTTCGCCTACGGCCCCACCTGTGCGCCCGTCGTCGAGGGCCTCACCCTCAGCCTGCCCCAGGGCACGCGGCTCGCCGTCGTCGGCCCCAGCGGCATCGGCAAGTCCACCCTCGTCTCGCTGACCGCCGGTCTGCTCGATCCCCGGCACGGCACGATCAGCCTGTGCGGACACCCGGTACCAGGCGACACCGCCCATGCGCACCGGGTCGTCATACCGCAGGAGGCGTACGTGTTCAGCGGGACGTTCGCCGAGAACCTCGGCTGTCTACGGCCGGATCCCGTGCCCGAGTCCGAACTGCTGGCCGCCGCCGAGGCGGTCGGGCTCGCCCCGCTCCTCGCCCGGCACGGCGGACCCGGGGGCCGGGTCGACCCGGCCGCGCTGTCGGCCGGTGAACGGCAGCTGATCGCGCTGACGCGGGCCTGGCTCTCCTACGCCTGTGTGGCGCTCCTGGACGAGGCGACCTGCCATCTGGACCCGGAGGCCGAGGAACGCGCCGAGCGGGCCTTCGCCTCCCGGGCCGGCACCACCCTGGTCGTGGTCGCACACCGGATCGCCTCCGCGCGCCGTGCGGACCGTGTCCTCGTCATGGACGGCCGGCAGTGCGCGTACGGGACGCACGACGAGCTGCTGGAGCGCTCGTCCCTCTACCGCGACCTGGTGGGCAGCTGGTCGGCCGCTCCGTCGGGGCCGTCACAGCCAGCCCTCGCCCTGCGAGATACGGATGGCGTCGACGCGGTTGCGGGCGCCGGTCTTGCGGGTGATGGCCGCCATGTAGTTGCGCACGGTTCCGTGGGAGAGGTGCAGGCTGCCGGCTATCTCCGCGACGGACGACCCCTCCGCGGCGAGTGACAGGACGCTCAGCTCACGTGGAGTGAGCGGAATCTGCGTGGCCCTGAGGAAGCCGAAGCCGAGCGAGTCATCGACGAAACGTTTCCCCGCCGCGACCTTCCGGATGGCCGACACCAGCCGCTCCGGCGCCCCCTCCCTGTCCTTGTCGACGTAGCCCAGCGCGCCCGCCTCCGCCGCCCGCTTCAGCAGGCCGGGCCGGCCCGCGCTGGCCAGGACCAGCAGCCGCGGGGGCGGTGCGCCCGTCCCGCGGCCCCGTAACTCGCCCAGCGGAGGTATGCCGTAGGAGTCCAGGCTCTCCAGGTCGGCCGCGCAGACATCGGGCCGCAGCGACCGTACTCTGCCCGCCGCGCTGTGCCAGGAGGCGTCGGACACCACCAGGTCGGACTCTCTGCTCAGCCACTCCGCCAGCACCGATCGCATCAGACACGCGTCGTGCACCAGAAGCACTCCTATCACTGCCGCTCCTTCACTCGCTCCGGCCCGGGTTCACCGCTGTCGCGTGTGCCCCCTTTTCGGCTCTCGCCTCTCGCCGCGGCTCCCGGGCGTGCAGAACTGGCCAACAGGATGCGCGGGGGCGCGCGCCCAGGGCTTGCACGCCGGACCTGTGCTTCCACCCCGGGGACATGAGCCGGGGCAGAAGGGGTATCGAGCGGGGTTTCCCCTTGCCAGGTACCTGGGCCCGGGATGTCCCGGAGTCCGCTCGCCGTGCGCGACGGGCCGAGTGGACAGAGCCTTGAGTCGGAAGTACCCGGCCCGGCGAGGAGGTGGTCCCGATGGCCGATGGACGTGCCTCCGCGCACGGACGGCCGGGGGCCGACGCCCGCGCGGCCTCGTTCGGGAAGCCGCTGCTGTCGCTGGCGCTCGCGGGGATGATGGAGGACGTCCGGGCCCTCGCGGGCGGGGTGTATCTGCTGGCCCCGGGCGGGTCGGTGCTGGAGATGGCCGTCATGGCGGGGCTGCCCCGGGCGTTCGCGGCGCCCTGGGAGCGGGTCGGGATCGGCTCGCCGGTTCCCGTCGCCGAGGCGGCCCGCGAGCGGCGGTTCGTGTGGGTGGGCGGCGAGGAGGACATGGCGCGGCGGTATCCGCGGGTCGCCGTCGTGCTGCCCTACCCCTTCGCGCTGGCCGCCGTACCGGTGGCGACCGCCTCGACGGTGTACGGATCGGTCTTCGTGACCTGGCCCGGTTCGCATCCGCCGGAGCTGTCGGACCGGGAGCGGGAGCGGCTCAGCACCGCCTGCGACCGGCTGGCGCTGCGTCTGGAGCGCGCCGCGGCCGAGCACCGTCAGCTGCCGCCCGAGGCGGATCTGCTGGCCATCCCGCCCGAGGCGCCGACGGACGACCCCCTCGGCACGGGAGAGGCGGCGCGGATGGTGGCGCGGCTGCCGTACGGGCTGTGCTCCCTCGACCTGAACGGGCGGCTCGGCTTCGTCAACCCGGCCGCAGCGGAGCTGCTGGGGGCTCCCGCGGACGCTCTGCTGGGCACCCGGCTGTGGGTGTCGGTGCCCTGGCTCGACGATCCGGTGTACGAGGACCGCTACCGCGCCGCGCTGTTCAGTCTGCACGTCACCTCGTTCGTGGCGCTGCGCCCGCCCGGCGACTGGATGTCGTTCCGCCTGTATCCGAGCACGACCGGGCTGAGCGTCCGTATCACCCGGGCGCGTGCGGTGGCCGAACTGGGCCGGGCGGGGCGCAGGCCGGGCGGGCCCTCCAGCCTGGTCACGATCTCGCAGGTGCTGTCCCTGGCGGGCGCGCTCACCGAGGCGGCGGGCGTCCAGGACGTCGTCCAGCTGGTCGCGGACGAGATCATGCCGGCGGTGGGCTGCCAGACCCTGGTGATGCTGGGCTCCCGGGGCGGGCGCATGCACGTGGTGGGGCATCGCGGGTACGCCGACCCTCAGCTCGTGGAGCGGTTCGACGGGTTGCCGCTGGCCGAGCAGAACCCGGGGACCCAGGTCCTCACCACCGGTGTGCCCGCCTTCTACGAGACCCGGGGACAGTTGGACCGGCTGTTTCCGGCGGTACGGGATGTGCCCGGCCAGATGGCGGCCTGGGCGTTCCTCCCGCTGATCGCGTCCGGGCGCCCGGTGGGCACCTGCGTGCTGGGCTACGCCGAACGGCATCCGTTCCCCGCCGACGAGCGCGCCGTCCTGACCAGTCTCGGCGGATTGATCGCCCAGGCTCTGGAGCGGGCCCTGCTGTACGACGCCAAGCACCGGGTCGCGCACGGCCTCCAGGCCGCCCTGCTGCCGAGTTCCCTGCCGTCGCTGCCCGGTTTCGAGGCCGCCGCGCGTTATCTGCCCGCCACCCAGGGCATGGACATCGGCGGCGACTTCTACGACCTGGTGTGCTCGCACGGGGGCGCCTCGGCGGTGATCGGGGACGTCCAGGGGCACAACGTGACGGCGGCCGGCCTGATGGGTCAGCTCCGTACGGCCGTACGGGCGTACACGACGGTCGGTCAGGCGCCCGAGGAGGTCATGAGCAGCACCAACCGGCTGCTGATCGACCTCGGCACCGAGTTGTTCGCGAGCTGTCTGTATCTGCGGCTCGATCCGGGCACCGGCCGGGCCGTGATGGCCCGTGCGGGGCATCCGCAGCCGCTGCTGAGACACCCGGACGGGCAGGTGCGGGTGCTCGACCTGCCCGGGGGTCCGCTCCTGGGGATCGACGCCTCGGCCACGTACCCGACGACCGAGGTCGAGCTGCTGCCGGGCAGCGTCCTCGCCCTGTACACCGACGGGCTGATCGAGTCCCCGGGCCTCGACATCGACGAGACGCTGGCCGCCCTCGGCCGCCGGCTCGCGGAGACCGGGGACCGGCCCCTGGACGAACTGGCCGACGGGCTGGTCGAGTTCGGCGCGGGGGTGACGGAGCGGGTGGACGACATCGCGCTGCTTCTGCTGAGAGCGCGGGCGGACAACTGACGGACGCGGGGCGGAAGGGCACCCGTGCCGGGGGCCCAGGGCCCTCCGCCGGATCGACCCGAACACGCACCGCGGTGGCCCTGGATCTGCGTGCCGGGCAACTCGATGGAACGGGCCGTGGGGGCGGCTTGCCGGCGTCTGCGCGCGTGCCGGGTCGGATCATCCCGAACCCCCGGCACGCGCATGTGCACTGCTGGCCGCAGCCCTGCTGCACGTCCACCTGTTCCGCCCGACAGCCCCGGATACGCGGAACGGTCCGGCCCTCCCGCCGGAGGGCCGGACCGTGTCAGTGGCGGCCGGTACTACTGGTGTGGCCGGTCAGTGGTTCTCGTTGTTCTCCAGGCCGGTGCCGTCGTCCGCGCCGTTGCCGGTCTGGTCGTCGACGCCGCCGAGTTCGTCGCCGCCGACCTCTTCACCGAGTCCGGCCTCTTCGCCCGCACCGGCTTCCTCACCAGCGCCGGCTTCCTCACCAGCGCCGGCCTCTTCACCTGCGCCGGCTTCCTCGCCGGCACCGGCCTCTTCGCCCGCGCCGGCCTCTTCACCGGCACCGGCCTCTTCACCTGCGCCCGCTTCCTCACCGGCACCGGCCTCTTCGCCGGCGCCCGCACCCGCGTCGCCCGCACCCGCGTCGCCCGCGCCGAGGGTCGCGCCGACGGCCTCCAGGGCCGTGGTGACCGGCTGGAAGAAGGTCTCGCCGCCGACCGTGCAGTCACCGCTGCCGCCGGAGGTCAGGCCGATCGCGCCGCCGTCCTGGGTGAACATCGAGCCGCCGCTGTCGCCGGGCTCCGCACAGACGTTGGTCTGGATGAGGCCGGTGACCGTGCCCTCGGGGTAGTTCACGGTGGCGTCGAGGCCGGTGACCTCGCCGTCGGCGAGGCCCGTCGTGGAGCCCATGCGGAAGACCTGCTGGCCGACCTCGGCCTCGGCAGCCTGGAGGATGTCGACGGTCTGGCCGTCGCCGACGTCGACGGTGCTGGCCGCCACGGTCGCCGGGTCGTTGTACTTCACGAGTGCGAAGTCGCCGTCGCCCGGGAAGGTGGCCGCCTCGACCGTGGCGATGGGTTCGCCGCCCTCGGCGTCCGACCACTCGGCCTCGGCGACACCGCAGTGACCGGCGGTCAGGAAGCCGGGCGTGCCGTCTCCGGTCACGACGTTGAAGCCGAGGGAGCAGCGGGCACCGCCGCCGAAGATGGCGTCGCCGCCCTCCACGAACGTCTTGAAGGTGCCCTCGGTCTTCTTGATGGTCGCCATGCCCGTGCCGAGGCTCTTGACGGTCGACTCGATCGTGTCCCAGTTGGCGCCGGTGACCGTGCTGTCGGCGGTGACCTGGATCTTGTTGGTGCGGGGGTCGAGGGCCCAGGCGGTGCCCGGGATGGTCGCCTCGGCCTTCAGCGTCTGCGCGCCGGCCTTCAGCTCGGCGATGCTGTTGTCGACCTCGCGAACAGCGGCACCGGCCTTCTGGGCCTGGACGATGACGTTGTTGTTGTCGCCCGCGACGACGTTGACGATCAGCTGCTGCTTGTCGGCCTCGTAGTAGGAGCCCGCGAAGGCATCCCCCAGCAACTGCTGCAGCCGCGAGGCCAGATCCGAGGCATCCGTCGCCTTCAGGGTCTTCGGAGCCGCGCCGTCCGCAGCGTCGGTCTGGGACGCCATGGCGTTGGGCAGCAGCAGAGCCGCCGCTCCGAGCGCCGCGACACTGCCCACCGCTATCGCGGCCTTACGCTTCGGAACTCGCTTGTGACTCAACTTCTTGACCTCCTGCGGGGCGGGGTCTTAGCCGCCGATCGTTCATCGGCGACCGACTGGGGCGCCTGGATGGCTGTAGGTACGGACGGGTTGCTCGGGGCGTTCAAATTCTTTGCCAACTCCCTTTGCGAAAAAGCGAATCGGCCATTGCCAGGGCACGACCGACGGCCGCCGGGAACAAGCACCCATATGACGATGACGCCCACCGAAGTGGACAAGATCCTTCCGCCGGGTTCGCGTCCCTGTCCCCCTGTCCCGGCCTGTCGGTGGAAGAGCTCGGCAGGCACCTCGCGCTGCCGCGAAATCCCTGGTCGACACAGCGCCGGGGCAGGCCCTGACGGCCGCCCCGAACACCTCGACCGCGGTCGCGGTACCGGCGGCGCCCGCAACCTCCGGCCCGGTGACGACCGTCCGGTGGTCCACGACATTTCAGTGCGCGGCGGCCGGATCGGATGTCCTGATCGAGGCGGTGGCCACGGCCCGCGCAAGCACGGCGCCCGCGCCCGATGGATCCGCTTCGGACCACAGGAAATGCACAGAAAGGAACTTTCCGTAATCGCCTCATGGCGTTGTGTCGGTCAAACCGATACGAATCCCGGCTTCAGGGAATCTGCACATCGAATACTCAGTCAGGTCACCGCATACGACGGTTCCGCACATCCCCTCGTTACACGGCACGCCATTGGTGGCGGACTGTCCGATTCCGCCATGCACCGATGACCCACGTGCGCGCCCGGCCGCAAGGGCCGAAGTGCACCGAAGCCGTGCGGCATGTGAAGAAGTCGCCGCCACGGCGTGCGCACACCCTCACGGTGTGACGCCCGGGGGACTCAAATGCCCTGGTGGGGCGGTTGGTTGATTGGAAGCGCGCTGTGCGGCCGTGCTTTGATCCATCGCATCGCAGGGGCCGCTGAGGTTCCGGAAACGAGCCTGGGTGGCCCTGCGGTCGCGGCCGTCGTCTGTCCCCAGAGGGGGCCGCTCCCCCCTTGTGAAATCCCCCTATGAAGGGAAGTTCCATCATGAACTCCACCCCCCAGGTTGAGACCGCCGAGCTGTCGGACGCCGCTCTCGACGCCGTCTCCGGCGGTCTGTCCCTGAACGCCGTCGGCACCGTCACGAACCTGGTGGACAGCGCTGCCCCCGGCGTGCTTCCGCTGGTCGGCACGGTCACCGGCACGGTCGAGGGCCTCACCGGCCTGAACACCGGTGCGGTCACCGGCCTGGTCGCCGGTCTCTGATCGACGCCCTGCGCCGCTGAGTCCCGGAACCGTTTCCCGGTTCCGGGACTCTCGGGTGTCACAAACCACCGGCCCTTCCAGGCAGGTCTTCTCAGGTTCTTACAGGTCTTCTTACGCAGGTGAGGAAAGCCCGTGCAGTTCCGCCAACAGGCCCTCGCCAAGCTTCAGTCGGCCGAAGAGCTGGACCTCCCGGTGCGCTTCGCACGCCCTCAGGGCTGGCTGGTCCTCGCCGTCACGGTCGTTGTCATGGCCGCCGCGTCCGTGTGGGCGGTCACGGGATCCGTCTCGTCCACGGTCAGCGCGCCCGCCATCCTCACGCACGGGGAGGGCAGTTACGTCCTGCAGAGCCCTGTCTCGGGCCAGATCACCGCTGTCCTCGCCGAGGAGGGCACCCGGCTGCCCGCCAACTCCCCTGTGCTGAAGGTCCGTACGGCCTCCGGAGAGTCGATCGTCCGCTCGGTCGCCGCGGGCCGGCTCACCGCGCTCGCCGCCACGATCGGCCAGATCGTCGGCACGGGCACGAACATCGCGGCCATCGAGAAGGTCGCCCGCGCGAGCGACCCGCTGTACGCGACGGTGTACGTACCGGCCGGGAGCGCCGCCACGATTCCCGCGAACGCGGCCGTCGACCTGACCGTCCAGACCGCGCCCACCCAGCAGTACGGGGTACTGCGCGGCCATGTGGAGTCGGTGGACCGGGCCGCCCAGACGCAACAGCAGATCGCCGCGTTCCTCGGTGACAGCCAGTTGGGCGAGCAGTTCACCAAGGATGGCCGGCCGGTCGCCGTCCTGGTGAAGCTGGACAGGTCGTCGGCCACGAAGAGCGGTTACAGGTGGTCCTCCGCCGAGGGGCCGCCGTTCGCGCTCACCTCCATGACCCTGGCCTCGGGCTCGATCCGGCTGACCGACCAGCGTCCCGTCGATTGGCTGCTGCCGTGAGTGCCGCGAAGAACTCCCGGGCCAAGCGCCGCTCGTCCCCGCCCGGACGCTCGGTCCCGAAGGGCAGCGGCAGGTCCGTACGCACGCCGACGGTTCTCCAGATGGAGGCCGTGGAGTGCGGCGCGGCCTCGCTCGCCATGGTCCTCGGGCACTTCGGGCGGCACATCCCCCTCGAAGAGCTGCGCATCGCCTGCGGTGTCTCCCGGGACGGTTCGCGGGCGAGCAACCTCCTCAAAGCGGCCCGGAGTTACGGTCTGACGGCCAAGGGCATGCAGATGGACACGGCCGCGCTCGCCGAGGTGAACGCGCCCGCGATCCTGTTCTGGGAGTTCAACCACTATGTCGTCCTCGACGGCATGGGCCGCCGCTTCGGCCGGCGCGGGGTGTACATCAACGACCCCGGCAAAGGGCGTCGGTTCGTGCCGATGGAGGACTTCGACTCCGGTTTCACCGGTGTCGTCCTCGTCATGGAGCCGGGCCCGGACTTCGAGCGGGGCGGACGCAAGCCGGGTGTCCTGGGCGCCATGCCGGCCCGGTTGCGCGGTACTTCGGGCACGATGCCCGCCGCGATCCTGGCGAGTCTGCTCCTGGTGGCGGTGGGCGCCGCGATGCCGGCGCTCAGCCGCACCTACATCGACACGTTCCTGATCGGTGGCCAGACCTCGATGCTGGAGGTGCTGTTCACGTCGATGGGCGCGTGCGTGGCACTGACGCTCGTGCTGACCTGGCTGCAACAGGCGAACCTGTTGCACGGCCGCATGATCTCCTCGACGCTGAGCAGCGCCCGCTTCCTGCGCCATCTGCTCCGCCTCCCGGTCACCTTCTTCTCCCAGCGCAGCCCGGCCGACCTGGTCCAGCGGCTCCAGTCGAACGACGCGGTGTCCGAGACGCTGGCCCGCGACCTCGCGGCGGCCGGCGTCGACGCGGTCGTCGTCGTGCTGTACGCGGTGCTCCTCTATACGTACGACCCGCAGTTGACGGCCGTCGGCATCGGAGTCGCGTTGCTCAACATCGTGGCCATGCGGGTGGTGATCCGGTTGCGCGCGACCCGTACCGCGAAACTGCGCGCGGACAACGCCCGGTTGACCAACACCGCCTACTCCGGGCTCCAGTTGATCGAGACGATGAAGGCGACCGGCGGTGAGGAGGGCTACTTCCGCAAGTGGGCCGGGCAGCACGCGACCACGCTGGAGGAGCAGCAGCGGCTGGGAGTGCCGAGCGCCTGGCTGGGGGTGGTCGCTCCGACGCTGGCGACGCTGAACAGCGCGCTGATCCTGTGGATCGGCGGGATGCGGGCCGTCGAGGGCCATATATCCGTGGGTCTGCTGGTGGCCTTCCAGGCACTGGTCGTACGCTTCACCGCCCCCCTCACCCGGCTCAACGGTGTGGCGGGCCGGATCCAGGACTTCGCGGCGGACGTGGCCCGGCTCAAGGACGTCGAGAACTTCCAGGCGGATCCGCTGTACGCCCGTCCGGGCGGTGGCGACTCGACGCGCCGGCTGCACGGCCATGTCGAGCTGCAGAACATCACCTTCGGCTACAGCCCGCTCGACAAGCCGCTGCTGTCCGGCTTCGACCTGACCGTCGGACCGGGACAGCAGGTGGCGCTGGTGGGTGGCTCCGGCAGCGGCAAGTCGACTGTCTCCAGGCTGATTTCGGGCCTGTACGTGCCATGGGAGGGCGTCATCCGTATCGACGGGCAGCGTCTGGAGGACATTCCGCGCGGCGCGCTGGCGGCCTCGGTGTCCTTCGTCGACCAGGACGTGTTCCTCTTCGAGGGCAGCGTCCGCGACAACGTGGCGCTGTGGGACCCGTCGATCCCGGACGAGTCGGTGGTGGCGGCCCTTGAGGACGCGGCGCTGTACGACGTCATCACACGCCGGCCGGGCGGGATCCACAGCCGGGTCGAGCAGGACGGACGGAACTTCTCCGGCGGCCAGCGCCAACGCCTGGAGATCGCGAGGGCGTTGGTGCGCAACCCCAGCATCCTCGTCCTCGACGAGGTGACCAGCGCGCTGGACGCGGAGACCGAGCAGACGGTGATCGACAACCTGCGCAAGCGCGGCTGTGCCTGTGTGGTGATCGCCCACCGGCTCTCCACCGTGCGCGACAGCGACGAGATCGTCGTGCTCCAGCACGGCACGATCGTGGAACGCGGGCGGCACGACGTCCTGGTGGCGGCCGGCGGGGCGTACGCCGAGCTGGTCAGGGAGCGATGAGATGAGAGCCGTCCACGAGGGTGATGTCGTCCTGAGCGCGCTCGGGCAGATGGGGACGCGTTTCGACCTGGCCGGGCAGGGCCGTCTCGACCTCGAAGGCCCGCAGGTGCTGTGGCTGGTCGCGTCCGGCGCGCTCGACCTGTACGCGGTGGACGCCGTGGAGCAGGGCCAGTGGCATCACATCGGCCGGCTGGAGGCGGGCGCCCTGCTGCTCGGCCCGGTCACCGGACCGGACCACACGCTGGTCGCCCGCCCGGTGCGCGACTGCGTGGTCCACCGCATCGGCCTGCGCGAGCTGTACCGGTCGCCGGGCACGGAGACCTGGTCGTACGACGAGTACGGCAACGCGCAGTACGTGCCCCCGGCGACCAGCCCGCTGGAGTACGCCCTCGCCCTGGGCGTCGGACGAGGGCTGTCCGTCCTCTTCCAGGCGCCGATGGCCTCGGAGCGGGCCGCCGCGCCGACCGACGACGACGTGTTCTGGATGCAGGTCCCGCCGGGCAGCGTGCAGTACGGGTCGCTGTACGGGGCGGAGGCCGCCGCCGATCTGCTGATGGACCCCGGGGTCTGGCAGGGCATGGTCGACCAGCAGTACCGACTGCTCGCCACCCTCGACCGGTGGATCGAGCAGCTGGAACGCGGCCACGAGACCCGTACGGCGGCCGGTATCAGGGCGGGCGAGGCCGTCCGTGCCCAGGCCGACCGGACGCTGCTGGCGTCGATCGGCAGGCCCGCGGCGAAGCGCACGACCACTGCCGACGCCGATGCCACGTACGCGGCCTGCGAGCTCGTCTCCGAGGCGGCCGGGATCACGCTCGCCGAGCCCGCGCAGAGCGGCACCGAGAGCGAGCGTCTCGACCCGGTCGAACGGATCGCGCTGGCCTCCCGCGTCCGCACCCGGGCCGTCCGGCTCGACGGGCGGTGGTGGCACGACAACGTCGGCCCGCTGATCGGCCATCGGAGTCTGTCGGGCGCACCGGTCGCGCTGCTGTGGCGACGCGGCGGCTACGTGGCCGTACAGCCCTCCTCGGGACGCGAGACACCGGTGGAGAAGGCGAACGCGGCGGAGTTCGAGGAGCGGGCGGTGATGTTCTACCGTCCGCTGCCCGAACGCGGGATGAGTCCGCTGCGACTGCTCCGGTTCAGCATGGGCGGCAGCCGGGGCGATGTGGTGAACCTGCTGCTGAGCAGCCTGGTGACGATCGCCATCGGCGCGTTGGTGCCCGTCGCCACCGGCAAGGTGCTCGGCGAGTTCGTGCCCAAGGCGCAGACCACGCTGATCGTGCAGTTCTGTCTGGCGGTGATGATCAGCAGTGTGGTGGCGGCGGCGTTCACGCTGCTGCAGAACCTCACCCTGCTCCGGATGGAGGGCCGGATCGAGGCGACGCTCCAACCGGCCGTCTGGGACCGGCTGTTGCGGCTGCCGACGAAGTTCTTCACCGAGCGCTCGACCGGCGAGCTGGCCAGTGCGGCGATGGGCATCAGCGCGATTCGCAAGCTGCTGGCGGGAGTTGCCCCCGTCGTCACGCAGTCGGTCACGGTCGCGGCGATGAACCTGGGCCTGCTCCTCTGGTACAGCGTGCCGATGGCGCTGGCGGCCGTCGGCATGCTCGTGGTGATCGCCGCCGTGTTCCTGGGGCTCGGGCTGTGGCAGGTGCGCTGGCAGCGGCGGCTCATCGTGCTCTCCAACAAGCTGAACAACCAGGCCTTCCAGACCCTGCGCGGTCTGCCCAAGCTGCGGGTCGCGGCGGCCGAGAACTACGCCTACGCGGCCTGGGCGGGCGAGTTCGCGCGCAGCCGCGAGCTGCAGCAGAGAGTCGGCCGCATCAAGAACCTCACCACCGTGCTGGGGGCGGTGTACCTGCCGGTCTGCACCCTGCTGATGTTCATGCTGCTCGCGGGTCCGGCACGCGGTGAGATGTCCGCGGCGGCCTTCCTCACCTTCAACACCTCGGTGACGATGCTCCTGACCTCGGTCACCCAGCTGACCGGCGCCTTCGTCTCCGGCGTGGCCGCGCTCCCGCTGTACGAGGAGATCAAGCCGGTGCTGGAGGCGAGCCCGGAGGTCCGCGTCGCGAGCACCCGGCCGGGCGTGCTGACCGGCGCGATCGAGGCCCGCCGCCTTTCCTTCCGCTACGCGGACGACGGCCCGCTCGTCCTGGACGACGTGTCCTTCCAGGTGCGGGCGGGCGAGTTCGTGGCGATCGTCGGCCCCAGCGGCTGCGGCAAGTCGACGCTGCTGCGCCTGCTGATCGGCTTCGACAGACCGGTCGCGGGCAGTGTGCTGTACGACGGCCAGGACCTGGGCGCCCTCGACCAGTCGGCCGTACGCCGTCAGTGCGGTGTCGTCCTCCAGCACGCCCAGCCGATGACGGGCTCGATCCTGGACGTCATCTGCGGCACCGAGCCGTACACACCGGAGGAGGCGATGGCCGCCGCCGAGATGGCGGGCCTGGCCGAGGACATCAGGCGGATGCCGATGGGCCTGCACACCATCGTCCAGGGCAGTGGCGCGATCTCCGGCGGCCAGCGACAGCGGCTGATGATCGCGCAGGCGCTGATCCGCAGGCCGCGCATCCTCTTCTTCGACGAGGCGACCAGCGCCCTGGACAACGAGACGCAGCGCACGGTCATCGAGAGCACCCGCGCGCTGAACGCCACCCGGATCGTGATCGCCCACCGTCTGTCCACGGTGCTGGACGCGGACCGGGTGATCGTGATGGAGGACGGCAAGGTCGCCCAGCAGGGTCCCCCGGCTGACCTGCTGGCGGACAGGGGCGGACGGCTGCACGAACTGGTGCGACGGCAGCTGGCGTAGGAAAGGCCAGGTGGACGCCCTCTTCAGCCTGCCGCTGGGCACGCCCACACCCGGTCACTAACGACACTTTACCGTTTCGATACTTTGCCGTTTCGATGGAAGTGGTCTAATCTCAAGTGGTCGAGAGTACGAAACCGTTTCGTTTACATGCTCGTAACCTCCGGTCTCCTTCGCTTTCCGTCACCACTCGTCGCCCCGCGCCACGGGCGACCCTCCCTGGAGTGTGCTCACATGCCGCAATCCCTCACCGATGACGCCCCGAAGGGCGTCACGCACGACACGGACAAGGGGTCCGCCGCGCCGAACGCGAAGCGGTGGTGGATCCTCGCGATCATCGGCATAGCGCAGTTGATGGTCGTCCTCGACGCCACCATCGTGAACATCGCGCTCCCCTCCGCACAGGCCGACCTCGGCTTCTCCGACGGCAGCCGGCAGTGGGTCGTCACCGCGTACGCGCTGGCATTCGCCTCCCTGCTGCTGCTCGGCGGCCGGATCGCCGACCTGTTCGGCCGCAAGCCCGCCTTCCTCATCGGCGTCGCCGGATTCGCCGGCGCCTCCGTCCTCGGCGGCGCCGCCAACGGCTTCGAGATGCTCGTCATCGCCCGGGCACTCCAGGGCGTCTTCGGCGCGCTGCTCGCGCCCGCCGCCCTCTCGCTCCTCAACACGACCTTCACCGACGCGCGTGAGCGTGCCCGCGCGTTCAGCGTGTACGGCGCCATCGCCGGCGCCGGCGGCGCCGTGGGCCTGCTGCTCGGCGGTCTGCTGACCGACGCGCTCGACTGGCGCTGGACGCTGTACGTGAACGTGATCTTCGCCGTCGTCGCCTTCGTGGGCGGCTGGATGCTGCTGAGCAACCACCGTGACGCCGCCAACTCCAAGATCGACGTGCCGGGCACGGTGCTGGTCTCCACCGGCCTCTTCTCCGTCGTCTACGGCTTCTCCAACGCCGAGACGCACGACTGGAGTTCGCCGCAGACCTGGGGCTTCCTGACGGCGGGCGTACTGCTCCTCGCGGCGTTCGCCCGGTGGCAGACCCGCGCCAAGCACCCGCTGCTGCCGATGCGCGTCCTGCTGGACCGTGACCGCGCGGCCTCGTTCCTCACGGTGCTCATCTCCGGCGCGGCGATGTTCGGCGTCTTCCTCTTCCTCACCTACTACCTGCAGCTGAACCTCGGCTTCAGCCCGACCAAGACCGGCCTGGCCTTCATGCCGATGATGGCCGCCCTGATGGTCGCGGCCCAGGTGTCCACCACCATGCTCGTGCCCCGCTTCGGGCCCAAAATCATCATCCCGGCGGGCTTCGCCCTCGGTGCGGTCGGCATGGCCTGGCTGACGGGTATCGGCGTCGGCTCGTCCTTCAGCACCGCCGTGCTCCCGCAACTGCTGGTGATCGGCGCGGGCATGGGCGCCATCATGCCGCCCGCGATGCAGCTGGCCACCAGCGGGATCGGCGCCGAGGACGCGGGAGTGGCCTCCGCAACGGTCAACACCATGCAGCAGGTGGGCGGTTCGATCGGCACGGCACTGCTGAGCACGCTCGCCGCGAGCGCCGCGACCACTTACCTGTCGGGCCGGAACGCGGCCGACAAGCTGGTCCAGGCCCAGTCGACGATCGAGAGCTACACCACCGCCTTCTGGTGGTCGGCGGGCTTCTTCGCCGCGGGCGCCCTGATCACCTTCCTGCTGTACCGCCCCGGCGTCCCGGTCCAGGACGAGAACGCCGCACCGGTCGTCCACATGTGACCCACCCGGCTCGCCGAGGCCGAGGGGCCGCCGTCCGCAGGGAGACGGCGGCCCCTCCGGCTGTCACGCCACCCCGGGATGGGTGCACAGTGCATGGAATGTCAATAAGTACAGCCATAATTCACCTTGTCGAGTGAACTAGATCTTGCGTGCGGCGTGTCGGGGATGGTCCGGCCCCAGGCGGGGTAGCTACCGAGATCGAATGCGCCCCCGCCGAGGTGGAGCAGCCATGACACCGGAAGCCGAAGACCGCACCCCCGGGCCGCCCGAGCGCACGGCCTCGGACTCGTCCGGAGCCCTGCCGCCGACGGCCAACCCGTATGCCCGTACGTACACGAGCGGGCTGTTCACCGTGGTCGAGGTCTCCGGCGAGATCGATCTCGCGACCGCGGGTTTCCTGGCCGAGCATCTCGACGCCGCGACCTCCCGGGCCGGCCCCGACGCCCTGGTCGACCTCCGGCACGTCGGCTTCTTCGACTGCTCCGGCCTGCGCGAACTGTGCCGGGCCGACACCCGGGCCCGCGAGCGCGGCGGACGGCTGCGCGTGGTCTCCGACGCGCCCCGGCTGCACCGTCTGCTGCGCGCCGCGCGTCTGCTCCACCGGTTCCCGCCCCTCGCCCGCATCCCGGGGTCGGAGTCGGAGTCGGAGCCGGAGTAAGGAAACCGTTCCGTCTCTCCGTACACACGGAATGGGCCGGCCGGTGGCCCCACACCACCGACCGGCCCTGCTGCGAGGTCGCGCGGTATCCCGCGACACAGGGCTCGCACTCCCCATCCGCGTGCGCCCCGTATTGCTCACGGAAGCGCGCGACCCCGGTCTCTAGAACGTGAAGACGGCCGTCCCGTAGGTGTTCTTCACGCACTCGTTCGCGAAAGTCCGCTCATAGGCGACCCGCTGGCCCTGCCACACACCCTCGACGGTGACGACAACGGGGTCGTACTGCTTGGTGCACTTCACGTCACCCTTCGGCGCCAGCAGGTCGAAGTCCCCGTCGGCAGCGCGGAGTTCGGCGCAGGCCTGGGACGCCGCCGGGTGCGTGCCCGAGGCCGTCGGAGCACAGGACAGGGTGACGGCACGCTCGGGGGTGACGGCAGCCGCCGCATCACCGTGCCCCGTGGTCAGCACCAGGGCCGAGGGTGCGTAGAGCCCGGCGGGGGCGGAGCCCGGGGCGGCGACGGCAGCCCCGGAGAGGGGGGCGCAGACGGCGGTGGCCGTCAGGGTCAGAGTCGCTGCCCAGCGCGCGGTGTTCGGCATTGTGTGCATCCTTCCGCTCAGTTCGACGATGCGAATCGAAGGTCCAACGGTCCGCATGGGTGCTCGATCCCGGCCGGTCGGGCCGGATCGGCGAGCGTGAGTCTGCCGAGTCCGGCGCCGAAACTCATCTCGACCCCACGCGTTTCGGTAACCTTGCGTATTGAATCAGTGGCGCGAAGTTACGTTATTCGAACGCGTGAAGCCCGTAACTGGGCGGCCGTTGATCGCTCGGGACGACCGAGTGGCTGGATCCACCTGCTTTTTTAATCGGCCTGAAACATTCCGGTTCGGCTCCGTACGGACTCCCGGGCGACCTCATGTGTTCATCGAGCCGCGCGGGAACGGGCGTCGGCCGGGACGGGCGGACCGCTACCTCCGGTCCGCCTCGACCTGGGCCGCCCTGCCCGGGGGGCCGCCTATCGACAGGGACTCGGGGCTGGCGGTGCCCCTGTCTGTGAGCCAGCGTTGGTCCGCGGAGCCGTCTCGGACCTTCACGACCACGTCCGTGTCCGGGTCGTCGGAGGCGGGGGCGACGGCGAGGCCCTCCTCCCAGCGGGGCAGCAACTCACCCCGCGCGGTGAGGTCGTAGCGGACGTCGTCACCTCGCTCGGCGGACGCGGCGGCACAGCGGCCGAGGATGACGACACCGGCGTCGGCATGCGAGTCCAGGCACAGCTCGGGGTTGGCGACACTGCGCAACAGGCCGTCGTCCTCGTACGTCCACATCTGGGTCCACGCGGTCGAGCAGGACCCCAGCCTGACGACGGCGCCGGCCGTGGCCCTGCCGCCCCGGACGTCGAGGCAGCGGTCGGCGGTGACGTTGCGCAGCCGGGTCTGCCGGGTGCCTGTCGGGCTGTTGCCCGTCGCGGGCGGCGAGGAGGACACCGCGGGCGGGGTCGGCGAGGCGTCGGGTCGCACGCCGCGTCCGCCGGTCGCGCTGGAGGAGGCGGTCGGGTCGGCACCGCTGCCGTCCTTCGGCCACAGTCCGCTGCCGAGTACGACCGCGAGGACGACTATCGATGCCAGGCCCACGCTGGTGAGCAGGGTTCTCCGGTCGCGGGTTCCGCCCGTGACCGGGCGGCGCGGGGAAGGAATCCGTGCGAGCAGACGCCCCAGGCGGGCCTCCCGGCCGCCGCCGCCCTCGCCACCGCTGCGGTGCCGGGCACGGCCCCGCGCCTGCGTGCCGCCCTGACCGCGCCCCGGGCGCGAGTCGAGATAGCGCCGGGCGCCCCAGCCGAGCACCGCCTCGGCGAGCAACGTGCCGAGTCCGCCCTCGAAGTGGCTCAACTGCTCGGCGGCGTAACGGCAGTAGCGGCACTCCAGCAGGTGCTGCTGGACATCGGGCAGCAGCGCGCCGCCGCGCCGGATGGGCACGTCGAGGAGACGGTTGTAGAACCGGCATTCCTTGGACGGCGCGAGTTCCCGGTGGGCGCGTACACAACCCTCGCGGAATTGTTCACGGGCCTGCTCCAGCGACGCCGCCGCCATATTCGTGTCCATGCCAAGAAGGGCGGCGGGGACATTCATCGGCTCGGCCTCGACCTCTATGTGCCACAGCAGACACTGGGCCAGTCCGGGAAGGGTCTGGAACGAACGCTCCGCGAGCTTTCGGTTCTCCGCCGTCATGGACTTCGCCGCGCGCATTCCGCGACCGCCCGCCGGTTTCATCAGGTCCGGCAGCACATCGGATATGCGGTCGTCGGCCGACCAGTCCCTGACGGTGTCACGCACGGCCACGAGGAACCGGGGGCGCAGCGCGACGGCCGACTCGGCCCGCATCACCCGCTCCAGTACCTGGTGGAAGGCGGCGGCGGTGACCATGGAGGCGGTCCGGGCCGAGGTGGCGAGGCAGATGGCCGCGTACTCGTGGGTCGCCTGCCAGTGCCGCGCCGTCAGCAGGGCGACAGCCGGACCGGTCTCGCCCTCCGGCCTGCCTCTGAGCTGGGCGGCGAGACTCTCGTCCGATTCCCCCTGCACCCCACCGGAGTACGGGGGGTAGGACGGACGCGGGGGGCGGGAGTGGGGCACTGAGCGGTTTCCTTCCCACACACGGACGACTCGCAGAGGCTCCGGGGAAACGACTCGGACGAGCCGCGAAGCGCGAGGACCGACGGCTTTGCGTCCCCCGCCCCCGGTCCCGACCATGGCGCTGGACCACCATCGGATCACCACCGGCGAATCGCGTCCGGCCACTCCCCCTGCACAGGTAGTTCACCTTTGCACAAGTCACTCATGGCCAACAAGGCACCTGGGCGACATCCATTCATTGAAGAAAAGTCAGCAACAGCGGAAACTTCCGACGCTCGTGCCTTCCTTCGACGCTTTCTCCGCGCCCCGTGTGAATCGCTCGCACGCGCCGGTGCCCCACGCACGCTCCCGGCGCGTGCGGCGGTGCAGTCCACTGGAAGCGGCCCTTCTCGAAGGCCCCGCGCGGAAAGGCGGCTCTCCCGCGCGAAACGGCCGCCGACCCCGTTCCTCCCGCCCTCGGTCGGCGGCCCCGAGGGCGGGCCCAGCCCGACCTCCGGGCCGCGCTGCCCGGATCGGTTCAGATCTGCCAGGAGCGCAGCCGGTCGGCCGCGGCGTAGACGTCGACCTTTCCCGAGATCAGATCGCGGGCGAGGTCGACGAGGGCGCCGTAGGGCGGATCGATGCCGACATCGCTGACGAACATGTACGCCACGGCGGTGGCACAGGCGAAGCGGGCGTTGGCCGACGGCAGCGGCTTGAGCAGCGCGAGGGTGTGCAGCAGCGCGGCGGCCCGCCAGGCCGGGTCGGAGTCCACGCCGAGGCGCGGCGGGTCGACCCGGTGGCGAGCCACGGCGGCCACCAGTGCGGAGAAGTCGTTGACCGTGGGCTGGTCCGGCAGAACCTCTTCGTGGCGCTGGAGCAGCCACGGCACGTCGATATGGATGACGGAAGCCATCGGTCAGGCGGCCCGTCCCCGGCCCGGCGCGACCGGTTCGTCCTCGGGGAACGCGGCGGCGAACTCGTCGGCGTGGGCCGCGAAGAACCGCCGGAACGCCTCCGCGCCCTCCTGCAGGGCCCGGTGGCGGGCGATGTCTGCCGCCGCCGCCTCACGCACGAGGGCCTTCATCGACGTACCGCGCTCCTTGGCTATCTGCCGCAGGTCCTCTAGCTCGCGGTCACTGAACTCCACGTTGAGAGCTGGCATGCCCCCACGGTACCGCGCCGGTACTTACCCGTAAATATCACCAGGTCAGACGGGTAAGGCAGAGGTACCGAGGGGGCGAGGAACAGTCCGGCTAACCCTGGTCGGCCACGAAGGACGCCATCCGGGCCAGGGCCGCGTTCCAGTTGATCGTGTGTTCGTTCGTCGACCAGGACTGGATGTCGTCGATGTAGCAGAACTGGCCGACGCAGCCCTGGAGTTTGCTCTGTGCGTAGGGGTCCTGGATGCTCGAGTTGGGGCCTCCGGAGAGCGTGCCGTCCGGCGGGCCGGGCAGGCTCGGGTCGAGCTGCTTGGCGTACCAACGGCTGTGCTGCTGATGCGAGTTGACCTCGCCGTAACCCGTCACGTACGACATGTTCAGCGCGTTGCGGCCGAAGAGGTAGTCCATGCTCTGGAGCGCGCCGTCCCGGTACTTGGAGGCGCCGCTGATGTCGTACGCGGTGGCGACGACAACGGCGTTGTTGAGGATCTGGGCGTTGGAACCCCAGTCGTACACGTTGGCGTCGGGGGCGTAGGGCATGCCGTACGGCTGTGCAGCCAGCGTGGTCAGATAGCGGTCGGCGCCCTTGAGCACGGACTGGCGGACCTTGTCCCGGCCGGGCAGCCGGTTCGGGACGGTCGCCAGGTCGAGTCGGCCGGCCGCGGCGGTCCTGGCCCAGTCGAAGCCGAGGGGCACGAAGATGTCGGCCGTGTGGATCGGCGAGTTCAGGATGTACCGCTCGAACGCCTTCTCACCGGTGGTGAGATACAGCTCGGCGGCGGCCCAGTAGAACTCGTCCCGCGCGTCGGTGTCGTTGTAGGCACCGCCACCGGTCGCGTCGTTCGGGTCGGCGTGGACCTCGGGGTGGGCGAGGGCTGCCGTCCAGGCCTTGCGCGCCACGGCGAGGGCACGCGTGGCGAACGCGCGGTCGTAGGGCCGGTACAGCCGGGCCGCCTGCGCCGCCGTGGCCGCCAGGTTCAGGGTGGCCTCGGTGGTCGGCGGATGCAGCTCGCGCTTCTGCGGGTCGTCGCTGGGCAGCAGCGGCAGCCCGGTCCACCGTTCGTCGTGCATCTTGTGGTGCGCCATACCGGCCAGCGGCTGCCCGTCGGGCACCTGCATCCTCAGCAGGAAGTCCAGCTCCCAGCGGGCCTCGTCCAGGACGTCCGGCACCTTGTTGCCGCTCTCCGGGATGGCGAGCGTGCCGTCACCGAGCTTGTCCCGCTGCCCCGTACGGGCGTGCAGGGCGCGCTCGTACGTGCTCAGCAGCTCCCACGTGGAGATACCGCCGTTGACGACGTACTTGCCGTGATCGCCGGCGTCGTACCAGCCGCCGGTGACGTCGAGGGTGTAGTCGCACACGCCCGGCTGGCACGGCACGGCGGAGTCGCCCTGGTTCGGCGCCACGTCGACATGGCCGGCGGGGCGGGCGTAGCCGGGGCGCAGATCGTCGCGGATCGCGGTGCCGCTGCGCTGCGTGTAGTAGTACTTCAGCGAGTCCCGCCGCAGCCGGTCGTAGGCGCTCGCGTCGATGTCGAAGGGACGGCTCGTCTCACCGTCGGCGACCAGCGTGAGACCGGTGACGCGCTTGCGGTAGGAGCCGAAGTCGATCGAGTGGACGTTCTGCCCGGAGGAGGCGTCGGTGCCGCGCGGCACGGTTCTGCCGTGGGCCACCGTCTTCCCGTCGGCCTTCTTCAGCTGCCAGGGCAGGGGCTGCGTGGCATCGGTGACCAGCGTGGCGTTCTTCGGCCCCGCGGGCAGATAGGCGACCTGGTTGACCCGCACCCGGGGTCCGGTGTCGGGTTCGTACACCTCGGGCGGTACCCCGCCCACCAGCGACACGTCGTCCATGCAGAACCGGAAGGGGTCGGCGCTGCCGCCGAGCTGGAAACCGACCTGGCCCTGGGCTGTGTCCGCGGGTGCGGTGAACGTGTACGTGTAGGCGTCGCCCGACACGCTCAGCTGGGGACTGACCTCGAAGTAGGTGTCGTACGGGGACACCGACAGGCCGACGATCGCGCGGACGACGTGTCCTGCGGGCGTGCCCACCGCCTTGAAGGTGAAGCGGTACGACTCGCCCTTGACGAGGGTGATGTCGTTCTGGCCGACGGCGGCGTCCCAGCGGTTGGTGGTGCCCCCGGGTACGTCCGCGCAGAGGCCTCCGTCGGCGAGGCCGGCGGTGACGTTGCTGGTCGTCCACCAGGGGGCGGTGGTGGTGTCGAAGGTGCCGTTCTTGACCTGTTCGATCTCCTCGGCACCTGCCGGGCCGGCGGGGAGGGCGGTGAGTGCAGCCGCCAGGAGGGCTGTCACCGTGAACAGGGTCGTTCTGCGTCGTTTCACGTCTGGAGCTCCTCGGGTGAGGGTGGGGGCGCGGCTGCCGGAAGACCGGCGCTTGCCGTGGGAGCGCTCCCAGATGCGGACGTCGCCATGTTGTGCGAGGTCGTACGGCGCGTCAACGGTGCGGACCGTACTGGGCTCAGGTACGTGGTGCTCGCCCCCGCCGCCCTTACCCGTCCCATCCTCGGGGGCGCTGCCCCCCGAACTGCCGCTCCTCAAACGCCGGAGAGGCTGAAATAGCAGAACGGGCCGGCATTTCCAGCCCGTCCGGCGATTGAGGACGAGGCCCTTTCAGGGCCGAAAGCGGGGGTCTGGGGGCGCAGCCCACAGGGACCGGACGGGTAAGAGCGGCGGGGACGAAAATCAGCCTGCCGGTGCCTCCAGACGACTGATCCGCACCGCGCCCCGCTCCTCCCCCGGGTGTCGGCTCGTCAGGTCCAGGCGCAGCCCGGTGCCCCGTACCGCCGCGAAGGAGATCACGGTGAGCGCGTCGGAGCCGTCGGCCCACTGGACGGTCGCGTCCGGCACCCGCACGTACCGGCCGCCGTCCCGCACCGACACCGCGACCGACGCGGGCTGGCTGTGTGCCGCGTCCACCGTGAAGGCGACCTCGACACGGGTGAAGTCGCGGGCCCGCCCCCAGTCGACCGAGACCCAGTCCTCGGCGCGGGCGCCGCTGAACGCGGGCAGCAGCGCGGTCGGCGACTTGTAGAACCCGTTGGACCAGCCGGTGCCCGGCGCACCGTCGAGCATCGCGGCGGGCAGGGTGTCCGGGCGTCCGGAGTAACTGGCGTCCGCCCGGGGGTAGGCGGGGGCTCCCGGACCCGGGTCGGGCGTGAAGAGCGCGGCCGGGGTCAGCGCCTCGTCGTGGGCGGGCGTCGTACGGACCACGACCGTGCCCGCGCGCAACCCCGCCGACCGGGCCGTGACCTTCAGCCGACCGGCCGCCGTGCCCGCCCGGACGACGGCAAGCGCCTTGCCGTGGAAGGCGGTTCGGGTGCTCGCCTGATAGCGCTCGGCACTCTCCTCGCGCCCGTTGTCGAGACCGGCCAGGGAGCCGCCGTCGGCCTCGAAGGCGAGCAGGTGCTCGGCTCCGGGCACGACCACACCCCGGGCGTCGACGACGTCGGCGGTCACGAAGCACAGCGAACGGCCGTCGGCCGCGAGGGACGTGCGATCCGCGGTGAGGCGTATCGCGTGCGCCGGGCCCGCCGTCCGCAGGACGTCCGTCGCCACGACCCGGCCGTTCTGCCGGGCCACCGCCTTCAACTCGCCTGGCTCGTACGGCACATGCCAGGTCAGGTGGAGCTTGCCCGCGCTGCCGTTCGGGCTGGTGTAACTGCCGGGCCAGGGGCCAGAGGTGACCGTCTTGTCGTCGCCGGTGGCCTCCGTGGTCTCCAGGTAGGCGCGACCGTCGACCGTCTTCTTCGTGTCGAACCGCCTTGTGCCGAGCGGCTTTCCGTTGAGGAACAGTTCCACCGTGTCGACGTTGGCGTAGGCCCAGACCTCGACCGTGTCACCCGGTTCGTGGTTCCAGGTCATCGGGAGCAGATGGACCATGGGCTCGCTCGTCCACTGACTGCGAAACAGGTGGTACATGTCCTTGGGGAAGCCCGCCGTGTCGACCGCGCCGAAGAAGGACGCCTTCACCGGGAACACGTCGTACGGGGTCGGCTCGCCGATGTAGTCGATGCCCGACCACAGGAACTCGCCCGCGAACCACTTGCGGTCCCGGTCCTTCTTCAGGCCGTACTCACCGCTCATCGTCCAGGAGGCGAGGTTGTTGTCGTACGACGAGACCGCGCGCCGGCCAGGGGTGTGGTTCTCACCGGTGTTGAGGTGTTCCGGCTCCTGGTAGGTGGCCCGCGTGGAGGTCTCGGAGGAGGACTCCGACTCGAACAGGAACAGGTGGGGATAGCGCGCGTGCAGGGCGTCCACCGAGGCCGCGGTGTTGTAGTTGAGGCCGAGGCCGTCGAGCTTGGCCAGCATCAGATCGGCCGCGGAGCCCTTGGCGGGCGGGGTGCGGTACTTGTCGGAGCCGATGACGAGCGGGCGGGTGTCGTCGGCCGCACTGATCGCGCCGATGATCCGGTCGGCCATGGCGAGGCCGGCGGTCTGGGTTGAGTCGGTGATCTCGTTGCCGATCGACCACAGCAGCACGGCGGGCGAGTTGCGGGCCGCGAGCACCATCTCGGTGACGTCCCGCTCGCACCACTCGTCGAAGAACCGGCCGTAGTCGTAGCGGTTCTTGGGGCTGCGCCAGCAGTCGAAGGCCTCCACCAGCATCACGATGCCCAGTTCCTCGCAGACCTGGATCATCTCCGGCGAGGGCGGGTTGTGGGAGGTGCGGAAGGCGTTGACGCCCATCGACTTCATGATGGTCATCTGCCGGCGGACCGCGTCGATGCTGACGGCCGCCCCGAGGGCACCCAGATCGTGGTGGAGGTCGACTCCCTTGATCTTGTGATGGACGCCGTTGAGCTGGAAGCCCTCGTCCGGATCGAAGCGGAAGCTACGGACGCCGAAGGTGGTGCGGTAGGTGTCGACGGTCGTACCGCCGACGCGCAGTTCGGTCTTCAGGGTGTAGCGGTGCGGGGCCGCGATATCCCACAACTTCGGCTCGGGGACGCTGAGTTCATGGGTCTCGGGCAACCGGTCGGTGACGTTGACCGTGGAGGCCGTACGGGCGACCGTACGGCCTCCGGGATCGACAATCCGGGAAACGACCTCGACCTCGGCGGCGGTGCCCGACGCGTTCACCACGGAGGTCCGCACCCGGACGAGGGCACGCTCCCCGGTGATCTCCGGGGTGGTGACATACGTACCCCAGCGCTCCACGTGCACCGGTTCGGTGACGACCAGGCGGGCCTCGCGGTAGATACCGCTGCCCGAGTACCAGCGGCTGCTGGGCAGCCGGTTCTGCACTTTGACCGCGAGCACGTTCTCGGTGGTGCCGTCGGTGTGCACGAGGCCGGTGAGATCGCATGCGAACCCGGAGTAGCCGTAGGGGTGGCGGCCGACCTCCGTGCCGTTGCAGTGGATGTACGAGTCCATGTAGACGCCGTCGAACTCCACCGAGATCCGCTTGCCCGCGAGCGCGGGCGGGAGCGTGAAGGCGAGGCGGTACCAGCCGAGGCCGCCGGGGAAGAACCCGGTGCCGCTGGTGGTGCCGTTGTCGGTGGTCGGGGTGAGCTCGATGCTCCAGTCGTGGGGCACGGCGACCGTCCGCCACGCCGAGTCGTCGTAGGCGGGGTCCGGGGCGTTCGCGTAGGCGCCCGTGGGGTCGCTGATCCCGCCCGGGTTGACCAGCGCGAAGCGCCAGCCGTCCCGCAGCGGGACGGTTCGGCGGCCGGCCCTTCCGGTGGCGGCCCGCGCGTCGGCCGCGGTGCCCAGCAGGACTCCGGCCGCGGGGCCGGACGTACCGGCGACCAACACCGATCTGCGAGTGACCGTCATGGCTGCTCTCCCTCATCAGGGCCCAGAAGTACTCACAACTGATCGTTAACAAACAGATTCTGACGGTGCGGCACATGCGCCCGTCAAGAGTCCGGAGAGGTACTTCGGCCTCACCTGTCACAACGGCCTGAATCACGCCCAACCCGGCGGCCTTCGCGCCGGTCCGGGACAGGGGTGTTCCCGACCACGCGGGGACAGAACGCACTAGGGTGGAACACCAGTGACATCCCTTGCTCACTGTGAGTGTTCACGATGGAGTGGCGACCATGAGCCCGGTGTACCCGTTCGACGATGCCGCCACGGCGCGGGCCGTCGTCGACGCACGGGGTTCCCTGACCGGCTGGAACGAGGGTGCTCGCCGACTGCTCGGGTGGTCGGCCGCCGAGGTGCTGGGCCGTCCCGCCGCTTCCCTGCTGGCCGTCGACGGTTCGGACGGCCCCGGGCGGCCGGCGGAGGACATCTGGCACGGCACTCTCGCTCTGCGTCACCGCGACGGCCGGACGGTGTCCTCCTGGCTCCTCGCCCACTACCGGCCGGCCCCGGACGGCGGCCGGGGCGACTGGCTCCTCGTCACTCCCCTGGAGATCGCTTTGCGGCCCACGGACGACCCGCTGATGCGGGCCGCGCTGGCCCAGGCGCCCTGTGCGACGGCCGTCTACGACGACCGGCTGCGGCTGCACGGCGTCAACGACGCCATGGCCGGGGTCATCGGGCTGCCGCTGGAGCGCATCCGGGGGCTCAGAATCGCCGAGATAGGCGGCCGGGAGCGCAGCGCGGAGCTGGAGCAGCACATGCTCGACGTGCTGACCAGCGGCCGGGCCAAGGACGTCCAGACCTATCTGCGCACCGGCGGCGAGGACCACGCGCACGCCTGGCTGGCGCGGCTGGCGCCGCTCAAGGACGCCGAGGGGCGGGTGCGGGGGGTCTGTCTCGCGGCCCACGACTTCACCGAGCAGTACCTCGCCCGGGAGCGGCTTCAGCTGGTCAACGAGGCGAGCGTGCGCATCGGCACCACTCTCGACGTCAACCGCACGGCGCAGGAGCTGGCGGACGTCTGCGTCCCGGCGCTCGCCGACTTCGTCAGCGTCGATCTGCTGGACCCGCCGCAGCACGGCGGCGACCACCGCCCGGCCGAACTGACGGCGCCCCTCAGCCTGCGCCGGGCCGCCCACCGGTCGATCATCCCGGGCAGCCCCGAAGCCGTGGCCAAGCCGGGACAACTGGACGAGTACCCCGCCTTCTCGCCCCAGGCCGACTCCCTCCTCGCGGGCCGCACCATCGTGGCCACCCTGCCCGCCGACGATCTCGAACAGCGGCTGGCCTGGGACAAGGCCCGCCTCAACCGGGTGAAGGAATTCGGCATCCACTCCATGATGTCCGTGCCCATCACGGCGCGCGGCACCACGCTCGGCGTCGCCGTCCTGACCCGGTACCGGCGGCCCGACCCGTTCACGGCCGACGACGCGCTGCTGGCCGAGGAGGTGACGGCCCGGGCCGCCGTCTGCATCGACAACGCCCGCCGGTTCTCCCGCGAACGCGACACCGCCCTCGCCCTGCAACGCAGCCTGCTCCCCCGGACCCTGCCGCGCACCGCCGCCCTCGAAGCCGCCTCCCGCTATCTCCCGGCGGCGCGGGCCGGGGTGGGCGGCGACTGGTTCGACGTGATCCCGCTGTCCGGTATGCGGGTCGCGATGGTCGTCGGGGACGTGGTCGGCCACGGCATCCAGGCCTCCGCCACCATGGGCAGGCTGCGCACCGCCGTGCGCACGCTCGCCGACATCGACCTCGCCCCGGACGAACTGCTCACCCACCTCGACGACCTCGTCGTACGGCTGTCCGCCGAGGCCGGCAGCGAGGGCGGCCCGGGCGAGGTCGGGGCGACCTGTCTGTACGCGGTGTACGACCCGGTGTCGCGGCGCTGCACCCTGGCCCGCGCCGGACATCCCCCGCCGGTCATGCTCACCCCTGGCGGCGTTCCCCGGCAGGTGCGGCTGCCCGCCGGTCCGCCGCTGGGTCTGGGCGGGCTGCCGTTCGAGTCCACGGAACTGGATCTGGCCGAGGGCACGGTCCTCGCCTTCTACACCGACGGGCTGATCGAGAGCCGCGAACGGGACATCGACGCCGGTCACCAGATGTTGTGCGACGCGCTGGCGGCGTACGCGGACTCGCTCGACGAGACGTGCGACCGCATCCTGCAATCCCTGCTTCCGCCGGGCGGCGCGGCGGACGACGTGGCGCTGCTGCTGGCCCGCACCCAGGGCCTGCCGGCCTCCCGTGTCACGACGTGGGACATCCCGGCCGACCCGTCGCTCGTCGGGCCGATCCGCAAGCAGGTCGGCGAGCAACTCGACGTCTGGGACCTGAGCGAGGCCTCGTTCACCACCGAACTGGTGGTGAGCGAGCTGGTCACCAACGCCATCCGCTACGGCTCGCACCCCATCCGGCTGCGGCTCATCCATGACGCGGCCATCCTGATCTGCGAGGTCTCCGACTCCAGCCACACCGCCCCGCACCTGCGGCGTGCCAAGACCTTCGACGAGGGGGGCCGCGGTCTGCTGCTGGTCGCCCAGCTCACCGAGCGGTGGGGCAGCCGCCACACGCCCGACGGGAAGACCATCTGGGCGGAATTGTCCCTGACGGACGAGATATGAGTCCCGGCGCTCACTGACGACGGCTTGATTCGGTACCGTGCCGGACTTTTAGGTTCCGGTCCCACCGGACACTCGTGACGGTGCACGAGACGCCGTACGCGCAGTGACTTCCAGGAGTGTGGACATGGCGACCTTCCGTACCACCCGGCCGGCCCACCGGGCAGCGCTGCTCACGACCTCGATCGCGTTACCGGTCCTCCTCGGGGCCTGCGGCAGCGACAGCGGCGGCACGACCGTCCCGTCGACAGCCTCTGCGTCGACTGTCCCCACAGCGACGACCGTCCCGTCGACCGGCGACACCCGGTGCCGTACCTCGGAGCTGCGCGCCTCGGTCGGGCGCCTCGATCCGGGTGCCGGGCAGAAGAACTTCCCCGTCGTCCTCACCAACGACTCCACCCGCACCTGCACCCTGCGCGGCTACCCGGGCGTCGCCTTCGTGGACGGGGCCGGCAAACAGCTGGGCCTCCTCCCGAAGCGCTCCGACGCCGAACTGACGACGGTCCGTCTTGCCCCCGGCGAGAGTGCCTGGGCAGGCCTGAGTTTCACGAACCCGGAGCTCAGCGAGGCCGAGACGGCGACTCCGGCCGAGTTGCTGGTGACCCCGCCGGACGAGCGGGAACAGCTGAAGGTGACGTGGGAGAAGGGCGATGTCCCGGTCGGCGGGAACAGGTCGTCGGTGTTCCTGACGGTCTTCGGTCCCGGTACCGGCCCCTGACCCGGTGGAGGGGCCGGTGGAGGGGCCGGTGAACGGAGCCTGCTTTCATGGGCGGGTACCGACGTCCCTGTCCCGGAGGACCGAACCCTGAACGCCCCGTCCGCCGAGGCCCTGTCCGTCGTCCTGCTCGTCGCCGTCCTGGCCTGCGCCGTTGTCCGCCCCTTCGGGCTGCCGGAGGCGGTCGTGGCCGTTCCTGCCGCCGGGCTCGTGGTCGTCACCGGTGCCATCTCGCCGGCTCACGCGTGGGAGGAGGCCGAGCGGCTCGGGCCGGTGGTCGGCTTCCTCGCGGCGGTGCTGGTGCTGGCCCACTTCTGCGATGTGGAGGGGCTCTTCCGGGCCTGCGGCGCGTGGATGGCCCGGTGGGCGAGGAACCGGCCCAAACGGCTGCTGACCTCGGTCTTCGTGCTCGCCTCGGCGATCACTGCCGTACTGAGTCTGGACGCCACCATCGTGCTGCTCACGCCGGTGGTGTTCGCGACGGCCGCCCGGACGGGGGTCAGGCCCAAGCCGCACTCCTACGCCTGCGCGCATCTGTCGAACACGGCGTCGCTGCTGCTGCCGGTCTCCAACCTCACCAACCTGCTGGCGTTCAGCGCGAGCGGCCTGAGCTTCACCCGGTTCGCCGCGCTGATGACACTGCCCTGGCTGGTCGCGATCGGCGCCGAGTACCTGGTGTTCCGGCGGTTCTTCGCCGCCGACCTGGCCGCGCCGGCGCCGGACACCTGGCCCGCGGACACGGGCACAGACACGGCAGACGTGCCCCCGCTCCCCCTGTTCGCCCTCGTCACCGTGGCCTGCACGCTGGCCGGGTTCGTCGTGGCCTCCGCGCTGGGCGTGGATCCCGCGTGGGCCGCCCTGGCGGGGGCGCTCGTGCTCGCCGGACGCGCGCTTCTGCGGCGGCAGGCCACCCCACTGACGGTGCTGCGGGCCACGGCGCCCGGGTTCCTCGCGTTCGTGCTGGCGCTGGGCGTCGTCGTCCGCGCGGTCGTGGACAACGGGCTCGCGGACGCGCTCGGCCGGGTGCTGCCCGACGGGACCGGGCTGGCCGCGCTGCTCGGGATCGCCGTGCTGGCCGCCGTACTCGCCAATCTGATCAACAACCTGCCCGCGGTGCTCGTGCTGCTGCCGCTGACCGCCACGGCCGGTCCCGGCGCGGTGCTCGCCGTGCTGCTCGGGGTGAACATCGGTCCGAACCTGACGTACGCCGGATCGCTGGCGACCCTGCTGTGGCGGCGCATCGTCCACCAGCACGAACACGACGTCGGGATCGGGGAGTTCACCCGGCTCGGGCTGATCTCCGTACCGGCCACGCTGATCCCGGCCACGGTGGCGTTGTGGGGCTCGCTGATGGTTCTCGGGGGCTGAGGGCCGGGCGCGTCCCGGTCGTCACGTCACCGGCCGCCCCAGCCGCCGTGTCCGCCGCCGTAGCCGTAGCCGTAGCCGCCGCTGGGGTTTCCGTACGGGCCGTTCCCGCAGTTTTCGTGCCCGTAGTAGTAGCAGGGCACGTTCGTCGGGTGCGAGGCCGAGGGGGTCGGCCGGGTCACCGACGGTGTCGGGGACGGCTGGGCCGGTGTGGGGGTGGGGGTCGGGGTCGGCGTCGGGGTCGTCGAGGGCTCGGGGCTCGTCTTGACGGCCGGAGGTCCGGCATCGCCGGCGGCGTCCCAGTTGACGGCCTCCATCTGGAGCGAGGGTGCCGACGAGTCGAAGACCCAGTGCTGGTCGGCGGTCTCCTCGCGCGGCTTCAGGACCAGCGGCGCGTCGCTCCCGGCGTCTGCGGGCGCCAGCGCCAGCTCCTGGTCCCAGCGCGGGACCAGGGTGCCCTGGAGGGTGAAGTCGTAGCGCACGTTCTTGGCGGCGGGCTGGGCCGTGCCCGTGCACGGGGCGAGTGTGACCGAGTAGCCGAGGTGGGAGTCGAGGCAGAGGTCCGGGGCGGCTGCGTTGCGCAGCAGGCCGTCGGTCTCGTACGACCACTCCTGGCCGGCCGCCGACGAGCAGCCGGTCAGCTCGGTCTCCGCGCCCCTGACGGCCTTGCCGCCGACGACGCCGATGCACAGTCCGGACTCGACGTTGTGCAGTCGGCCGCGCAGGGCGCCCTTCGTGGTCTCGCCCTTTCCGATCCAGGAAGGGTCGTCGTCGGCCGTGCCGGAGCCGTTGGTGGCGGAGTCCGCGGGGCTGGTCTCGGCGGTCGGGCCGTCCTCGTCGTCCGTACCCAGGACGGACCACAGGACCAGCGGGACGAGGACCAGCGCGCTCACGGTCACGACAGCCAGGACACGGTTGCGGCGACGGACCGCGCGCCGGGCCGCCTTGTGCGCGGACCGGTGCGATCCGGGGCGGACGGCCAGCGCGGTGGAGACGGGCGCGTTGGTGGGCATGGGCGGCGCCTGGGCCAGGACACGCGGGACCGGGAGCACGCTCTCGGCCGTGGCCATCTCGATGACCGGGGCCTGCTCGACCTCCACGATGGCGCTCTCCGCGGCGCGTCCCGGGCGGGACTCCAGATAGGCGCGCGCACCCCAGCCGAGGACCCCCTCGGCCAGCGCGAGGGCGAGGTCGCCGTTGAACTGGTTCAACTGGTCGGCGGCGTACCGGCAGTGCATGCAGTCGGCGAGGTGCTTGGCGAGGTCGGGGTCGATGTCGAAGCTGCGGCGGCGGCAGGTGACGTCGATCAGCCGGATGTAGCGGCGGCACTCCTCCTGGGGCACGACCTCGCGGTGGACGTGCAGGCACTCCTCGCGCAGACGTCCGCGGGCCCGGCCGAGTTCCACGGCGGCGTCCGTCACGCTCAGGCCCAGCAGGCCGGCGGGTATCTCCAGCGGTTCGGCCTCGACCTCCGCGTGCCACAGCAGGCAGCGCGCGGACTGCGGGAGGTTCTGGAACGCCCTGGAGAGCAGCCGACGGTCGGGCGCGGGCAACAGCCGGGCGGCGACGCGGCTTTCGCCGCCGGGTCTGGAGCGCAGCTCGGGGTGGAGCATGTCGTGGCGGTGGTCGCCCTCCCACTCCGCCGCCAGCCGGCGCACGGTGACCAGGAGGTGGGGCCGCCAGGCGGAGGTGGGGCCGCTCTGGCGCAGGGATTCCCCGAAGAGGCGGGTGAACGCGGCCGTGGTGAGCATTCCGGCGGGACGCGGGCCGCTGGTGCACAGACGGGCATAGGCGAAGGCTGCTTCCCAGTGCCGGTCGAGCAGTTCACCGACGGGATGGAGCGCGGGCGTCGTCCCCGTCCACTTCTTCAGCTCCGCGCTGAGTTCGACATCCGAAGCGTCGTACGCGGGAACCGGCGTAGGGGAATTCGACAGGCCTGCGTCTTTCACGTCTGTATTCCTCCACGGACAACGCGGGTTTTAGTCCATACCTAGGGGTATGCGACCCTGCCGACGAAACGACAGGATCCGACCAAACGGGGAATCGGCATCGCGAACACCCGCAGCGGACAGCTCTTTTGGAGCGGGGAGTCAGCGGGGGCGTCGCGTGCGTGCAGCGGAAAAAGATCGTCCGCACGCCGACGTGCACACCTTTGCACAGCTCATCGAGCCGTAACAAGAGATCACGCCGATTTCCGCATTGCACTGTGACCCAAAAGCGGTTGACGGCGTGTCAATGGGATGCACCTTTAGGGATTGCCACTGTATCAACATCCTCATTGCAAACGGTATTCACTTCACTCAGGGATGTTTCGCAACCATTGAGGGACGGCCTCCACCGATGGCGCAAAACCGCCCGCCCATGGTGTCCTGTCCCCGCCTCTTGTGCGTTTGTGCAGCTCATGGTTCCGGGCACGCCGTCAGCCGCCGCAAGGTACGGCCTCGTCATGACAGTTGACCGGTTCCTTCACCTCTCCGTCCGGGAGCGGCCGTGAAACCAATAGCGGGCGCGATTTCCGCGGGATCGCGCCTGCACAGTGCCCGGTACGCGCCCGGCGGCGTCCCGTGGCGCTCGCGGAACACCCGGTTGAAGTGGAACGGGCTGGCGAAACCGGAGGCGAAGGCGACCCGTTCCACCGGCAGGTCGGTGGCCTCCAGCAACCGGGCCGCGTGGCACAGGCGGGCCTCGCGCACCGCCCGCATCGGGGACCGGCCGAGCTGCTCGGTGAACAGGTGGGCGAACCGCGACGGTGAGAGCGCGACCTCCTCGGCGAGCGACCGGACGGTGTGCGGGCCGGCGGGGTCGGCGGCGATGAGCGCTTCCGCCCGGCTCACCCGGGGGTCGACACCCGGCCGTTCCGGAAGGGGGCGGGCGGCTGCCGAGGCCAGCAAAACGATCTCCTCCAGGGAACAGAGGGCGAGCTCCCGGGCGGCGGCGCCGTGTGCGACGGCTGTAGGGCCGTCGGACGCGGCGGAGGATCCGGGTGGCCGGGTGTCACTGCCCGGCCAGCGGGCGTCCGACAGCATGCGCGCGAACGCCGTCGCCATGCGGTCGTGCAGGCCTTCCGGAACAGGGGCGACGACGTACATTCCGTCCCCGACGGCGTACGGGCTCAGCCAGGCCGTCCATGACGGGCGGGCCTGGCAGTGCGCCCACCAGAACCGCCAGTGCCGGGCACCCGGCCGGACCAGGTAGCGGTGGGGCACCCCGGGACCGAGGACGACGAGGGCCCCGGCGTCGGCCCGTGTCTCGGCCGCGCCCTGGGCCAACAGACCGTGACCGTCCGTCGTCCAGGTGAACAGCCAGCTGTCGGCGCCCTGCGGCCGGTTGACGGCGTACCCGGGCCCCTCGTCGTAGCGCCCGACGGTCACCAGACCGGGCGGTGGTGCGGAGACAGCGGTCTCGGGCAATCCGTCAGCGTTCATGGGCATCCTCCCCAGGGTGCGGAAACCCTAGCCTGGCAGCCGGTTACAGCGGATCGAAGGAGCCGACCATGACAGTCGCAGATATCGATACCTCCGACGCTCCCATCCTGCCGGAGGAGGAGCGCCGGAGGTTCGAGGAGGACGGATTCACCGTTGTGCGGGGTCTGTTCGGGTACGACGAGATCGCCGCGCTCCGCGCCGAGTTCACGGCGCTGCACGCGGCGGGTCCGGTGCCGGGGCATTTCGAGCCGCGCCCGGCCGGGCAGGACGGGCGCCCGGCCGATCCGCTGGACGCGTATCCGCGCGTGCTGCAGCCCCACGAGTTCCACGAGCCGTCTCTCGGCTGGCTGCTGGATCCCCGGCTGCGCGCGGTCCTGGAGGTACTGCTCGGCGAGGAGGTACTGGCCGCGCAGAGCATGTTCTATTTCAAGCCGCCCGGCGCCCGGGGGCAGGCGCTGCACCAGGACAACTTCTATCTGCGGGTCGAGCCGGGCACCTGTGTGGCCGCGTGGATCGCCTGCGAGCCGATCGACCGGGAGAACGGCGGCCTTGAGGTCGTGCCGGGCACCCACCGCATGGACGTGTTCTGCCCGGAGGAGGCGGACGCGGGTGTCTCCTTCGCCCGGGAGTACGTGCCCCCGCCGCCCGGTCTGGTCACGGTGCCGGTCGACATGGCCCCGGGCGACGTCCTGTTCTTCAACGGCAGCCTGGTGCACGGCTCGCAGCCCAACCGGAGCGCCGACCGGTTCCGCCGTTCGTTCATCGGGCACTACGTGGGCCGCTCGGCCGAGCGCATCGGGCCCTTCTACCGCACGATCTCCATGAACGGCGACCGGGTCCGGCTGCGCGAGAGCGAGGGCGCGGGGCCGTGCGGTACGGAGTTCGGGTCGGCATCCGCACCGCACTGACGCGTCGCAGCGGTCCGGTCAGTGGCCGCTGACCGGGTGCGGGGTGTACGGCTGCCCCAGTTCCTCGATCTCCTTGTCGGTCAGGTCGAGGTCGACGGCGGCCACCGCGTCGTCGATGTGGTGCGCCTTGGTGGCGCCGACGATCGGGGCGGTCACCGGGCTCTGGTGCAGCAGCCAGGCCAGGGCGACCCGGGCACGCGGGACGTCCCGCTGAGCCGCGATGCGGGCGACCGCGTCGACGATCGTACGGTCGCCCTCCGGGTAGAGGGTGCTGCCGAAGGTGTCGGTCTCACTGCGCCCGGTGGTGGTGTCCCAGTCGCGGGTGAGCCGGCCGCGGGCCAGCGGGCTCCAGGGCAGGACGCCGACGCCCTGGTCGGCGCAGAGGGGCAGCATCTCGCGCTCCTCCTCGCGGTAGAGAAGGTTGTAGTGGTTCTGCATCGACACGAACCGGGTCCAGCCGTGCTCCCGGGCCGTGTACTGGGCCTTGGAGAGCTGCCATGCGTACATCGAACTCGCCCCGATGTAACGGGCCTTGCCCGCCTTGACGACGTCGTGCAGGGCCTCCATCGTCTCCTCGACCGGGGTGACGGAGTCGTAGCGATGGATCTGGTAGAGGTCGACGTAGTCGGTGCCGAGGCGGGTGAGGCTGTGGTCGATCTCGCTCAGGATCGCCTTGCGGGACAGGCCGCCACTGTTGGGGCCTGGCCGCATCCGGCCGTGCACCTTCGTGGCCAGCACGATCTCGTCGCGGCGGGCGAAGTCGGCGAGCGCTTTGCCGACGATCTCCTCGCTGGTGCCGTCGGAGTAGACGTTCGCCGTGTCGAAGAAGGTGATCCCGGCGTCGAGGGCCTGGCGGATCAGCGGGCGGGACGCCTGCTCGTCGAGGGTCCACGGGTGGTTGCCGCGGTCGGGAACGCCGTAACTCATGCAGCCCAGACAGATCCGCGACACGTCCAGACCCGTCGAACCGAGCTTCACGTACTGCATCGTTGCTGCTCTCCCGTCCTCGGGTGGGGTACGAGAGGCAGCGTACGTCCTGACCTGATCATGGGCCCGGCGTACCGTCCAGCAACTCCACCGACCCGGCCGGCGTGTCGCGGAGTTGGGCGCGGCCCGTGCCGTCCTCCGACGGGTCTGCCGTGGACGTCCGCGCACCGGAGCCCATTTGACTGCGGGCGTGCCGGACGCTTTGATCCTGACCGTGCCGGGCCGCGTGCCCGGTGCACAGAGGTGCGGCCAGCCGGTAGTGGTCGTACCCGCGACCGATGGAGCGGACATGCCCGTCGAGGGTGTACCCCGTGCCGGAGGCCGCGGCACGGCGGCGGTCGTACTGACGACCGTCTGCGCGGCCGTGTGGGGACTGACCTCGTGCGGTGGCCCGCCGGGGGCGAGGAACGGCGCCGAGGCCGGGTCGACACCTTCGCCCACCACGTCGGCCACGGTCGAACTGCCGCCGCCACACGCCGGCTTCGACTACCAGATCGGCGGCGCCTACCCGCCCCCGGCGGGCGTGCGCATCGTCAGCCGCGACCGTACGGCGACTCCCGCGCCCGGCCTCTACAACATCTGCTACGTCAACGCCTTCCAGGCGCAGCCCGGTGCCGAGAAGTCGTGGCCCGCCGACCTGCTGCTGCGGGACACGAACGGCGAGACCGTCGTCGACGACGACTGGGACGAGGCCCTGCTCGACATCGGCACGGCGGTGAAGCGGAAGCGGATCGCGGCGCGGGTGAGCGAGTGGATCGACGGCTGCGCCGACAAGGGCTTCGACGCGGTCGAGCCCGACAACTACGACAGCTACACCCGCTCCGACGGCCTTCTCAGCGCCGCCGACGCCACCGCCTTCATCACCCTCCTCTCCCGGCACGCGCACGCCCGTGGGCTGGCCATCGGCCAGAAGAACACCGTGGAACTGGCCGGGCTCAGGAAAAGGGCCGGACTGGACTTCGCGGTCGCGGAGGAGTGCGGCGAGTACGACGAGTGCGGGGAGTACGCGGAGGCGTTCGACGACCGGGTGGTCGTGATCGAGTACACCGACTCCGGGCTGCGCAAGGCCCGCGCGGCCTTCGGCGACAGGCTGAGCATCGTGCGCAGGGATGTCGAGGTGTCGACACCGGGCAGCGCCGACTACGTCCGCCGGACCCGCTGACCGGACCGGATCACGAGGGTGTCGACTGCCCGTCGGCGCCCCCTGGACGTCACCGTGCGCCGAGCAGTTCCAGCCCTCGCTCCCACCCGAACTCCGGTCGCACATCGCCCTGTTGGACGTCTCCGGCATACGGATCCGCGAACCGCACTCCCATCCCGCGCAGCCGTTCCAGGCTCGCCCGGTACGCGGGATGGGCGGCCAACGCGTCGCCCACGCACGGCAGTACGGCGATCGGCACCCCCAGCCCGTGCGCCTCGCACAGGGTGCCCAGGGCGAGGGTGTCGGCGATGCCGGCCGACCACTTGTTGACGGTGTTGAAGGTGGCGGGCGCGACGAGCACGGCGTCGGGGGCCGGGAAGGGCCGCGGATCACCGGGCCTGCGCCAGGCGGACCGGATCGGGCGTCCGGTCTGTGTCCCGACGGCGTCCGTGTCGAAGAACCCCAGGGCGAGGGGGGTCGCGATGACCCCGACCTCCCAGTCCCGTTCCTCGGCGGCGGTGATCAACTTGCTGATGCCGGAGGCGACACCGGCGGCGCAGACGACGACGTAGAGGAAGGGTTTCGAGGCCTGTGCGGACGTCTCGGTCATCCGGAAACCCTAAATGAGTTGCCGGCCTCCGGTCCCTGGCCCCAGGATCACGCCATGCCTACGATCGAAGCCTCCCGGCCGCTGCCCCTCACCACCGCTCGCCCGGTGCGGGTCCAGCAGCAGCCCGGCCGCCCCTGGAGGCCCGTGCTTCCCCGGTCATGACGGCCGCGCTCGTCGCGGGGCTTCTCGCGGGGTACGGCATCGCCGTCCCTGTCGGAGCCGTCACGACCTATCTCGTCTCCCTCACCGCACGTACGTCCCTCAGGACCGGTGTCTGCGCGGCGCTCGGTGTCGCCGCCGCCGACGGTCTCTACGCCCTGCTGGCCACGCTCGGGGGCACCGCCCTGGCCGGCGCCCTCCAGCCGGTGCTGGTGCCGCTGCGCTGGGCCTCCGCCCTGGTACTGGCCGCCCTCGCGGTCCGGGGCGGGATCATCGCGCTGCGCCAGTACCGTGGCGGCCGGCTCGCCGTACGGGCCGACCCGACACCGCCGAGCCCGCTGCGGGCGTTCCTCATGCTGGTCGGCATCACGCTGCTCAATCCCACCACCGTGATCTACTTCGCCGCGCTGGTCCTCGGCAGCCGGGCCTCGGACGCCGTGTCCGCCTGGGAGCAGGGGGTGTTCGTCCTCGCGGCGTTCCTCGCCTCGGCCAGTTGGCAGGTGCTCATCGCCTCCGGCGGCGCACTGCTCGGCCGGGCGCTGACCGGCCGACGCGGGCGGCTGGTGACGGCCCTGGTGTCCAGTGCGGTGATCATGGCGCTGGCGGTACGGATGGTGGTGTCACCTACGTGACGACGGTCCCTGCCGATGTCCCGGCCGCCGTCCTGCCGCCCCCGGATGAATCCGCCCCGTCCCCGTGTTGAACCCTCGTACGCAACAGTCACACGCGACGAGACGATGGGACGAACTACATGCCTCTTGAGGGCGAGTACGAAGCCAGTCCGACACAGTGGGTGCGTGAGCAGGTGGAGTTGTACGAGAGCTCCGGCGGCACCGAGGGAACGACCCTGCTCGACACCGGCATGCCGGTCGTCCTGCTCACCACCCGGGGCGCCCGGAGCGGCAAGATCCGCCGGACTCCGCTCATGCGGGTGGAGCACGACGGGGTGTATGCGGTGGTCGCCTCGCTGGGCGGCGCGCCCAAGCATCCGGTCTGGTATTACAACGTCCTCGCCGATCCGCACGTCGACATCCAGGACGGGCCGGTGCGCCAGGACAGGGTCGCCCGTGAGGTGACGGGTGAGGAGAAGTCCGTGTGGTGGGAGCGGGCGGTCGCCGCGTTCCCGCAGTACGCCGATTACCAGAAGAAGACCGACCGCGAGATACCCGTGTTCGTTCTCGAACCGGCCGACGGCAGCTGATCCCGGCCGGCCGAAAACAAGTTCGATGCCCGGAGGAATGAACCCCTCACCTCCGGGCACCTGAGCCCCAGGCCCCGCCGCGCTCCCCCGTCGCGGCGGGGCTTCGCGCCGCCTCCTTGGCCGCCGCGTCGGTGACGTCGAGAAAGATCTCGCCGGTCTCGGGGACCGCGTGAGCTACCGAGCGCTTGATGCGTACGGCGACCTCCTCGACCTGTTCGCTGTCGAGGCCGGGGACGAGGTCGATCCTGGCGGCCACCAGGGTGGAGTCGAGCCCCATCTTCATGGTGAAGAGCGCCTCCACGCTGTCGATCTCGGGCTGCGCGGCCAGCAGGGTCCGGACCTCGCGGCTCAGTTCCGGATCGGCCGCCTCGCCGATGAGCTGGGCACGCGCGTCCCGGCCCAGCCAGCAGGCGACGCAGACCAGCAGCACCCCGATGGCGATGGAGGCCGACGCCTCCCACACGACCTGCCCGGTGACCATGTGCAGGGCCATGCCCACGATGGCGAGCGTCACGCCGAGCACTGCGGTGCCGTCCTCGGCGATCACCGTACGAAGGGCGGGGTCCCGCAGCGCACCCGTACCGCCCGCTGTCCCCTTCCCCCTCTCCCCGCGCGCCTGGTGAACAGCGCGCAGCAGTGAGGCTCCCTCGGCGAGCAGCGCGACGCCCAGCACGACCAGGCCCGCGACATAGCCGCCGAAGGACTCCTCCGTATCGCTCCTGAGCGCCTCCACGCCCTGGAAGAAGGAGAAGCAGCCGCCCATGACGAAGATGCCGACGGCCGCCAGCAGCGACCAGAAGAACCGTTCCTTGCCGTAGCCGAAGGGGTGCCGCCGGTCGGCGGGGCGTCGGCTGCGGCGCAGGGCGGCGAGCAGGAATACCTCGTTGAGGCTGTCGGCCACCGAGTGCGCGGCCTCGGACAGGAGCGCGGGCGACCCGGTGACGAGGCCGCCCGCAGCCTTGGCCGCGGCGATCAGCAGGTTGGCGCCCAGCGCCACCAGCACGGTCACGCGGGTCCGCCGGTCCGCGGACCGCGTGCCGCCCGCCTCCGCCCTGCCCCTACGAGCCGTCAATGCTGCTTGGGGGCCGTCGGCATGACCCGGAAGAGTGTGAACGAATGGCCGGCCGGGTCGGCGTACCCCCGCTCCTCGAACGGCCCGCCGGCGTCCTTCGTCTCCAGCGCGCGTCCGCCCAGCCCGATCACCATGCGTTCCACCGCGTCGAGGTCGTCGACCCGGAATTCGAGGTGGACCTGCAGGGAGTTCTCGGGGCGGGGCCAGCTCGGCGGGGTGGCGTTCACATCACGACGGAACGCCATCCGGGTTCCCTCGGCGCCCATGATCTCGATGCGGTTGGCGGACGCGTCCGTCTCCTCGGCCTCCAGCAGCTCCTTGTAGAAGGCGGCGAGCTTCTCCGGCTCGGCGCAGTCCAGCACCACGACACCTGTCACCAAGGTCATGTTTCCTCCGTACGGGGTCGGGGGCGGCCCGGTTCGCCGCTGCCCTCTCCCGTTCGCATACCCCGCCCACCAAAATCACACAGGGCGTACGTCGTCGGGCGCGGTGAGTTGCGCGAGGCGGGTCGCCGCCGCCGTCAGGAAGAGGCCGAGTGCCACCGGGTAGGAGCTGTGCCGCATGTCCACCACCAGGTGGCGGGCGGTCGCGTTGATGTGCGGGTGGGTGTCGGCGGGCAGCCGGGCGTAGGTCGCCCGCCACACAGCCGTCTCCGCCTCGCGCGCGGCCTTCGGCAGCGCCGCGTTCGCCGAGTCGAGGGCTCCGAAGGCGAGCGCCTGGTCGACGAAGGCGTGGTGGATCCGTACCGCCTCGGCGTCCGGGAACCCGGCGCCGCGCAGCACCCCGAGGGCGGTCTCCACGGCCTGGATCTCGTACGCCCTGCCGGTCACCCGGTAGGAGCTGAGCACCGCCGCCTCCTGCCCGGCTTCCAGGACGCCCACGTCCATCCGCTGCCGGCCGGGCTCGAACTGACCCAGTGCGATCTGACCGGCACGAAGACCGCCGAGGACACCGTGGCAGCCGTCCGCGCGTACGCCCTCGCGCATCCCGAGCGGGAGTGGATCACGGGTGGTGGCTGGTCCATGGAGGCCTTCGAAGGGGGCACGCCCACCCGGGAGTCGCTGGACGCGGTGGTCCCGGACCGGCCGGTGTACCTGCCCAACCGGGACCATCACGGCGCCTGGGTCAACAGTCGCGCCCTCGAACTCGCGGGCGTCACCCGGGACACCCCGGACCCGGCGGACGGCCGCTTCGAGCGGGACGCCTCCGGCGAGCCGACCGGGATGCTCCAGGAAGGAGCCATGGAGTACGTGGGCCGGCTGACCCCGCCGGTCACGGCGGCGGAGCGGCTGGCGGCCCTGCTGTCCGCGCAGCGCCGGCTGCACTCGCTGGGCGTCACAGCCTGGCAGGACGCGCTGGTCGGCTCGTTCCTCGGTATGGAGGACCCCTCCGGGACCTATCTCGCCGCCGCCCTGGACGGTTCGCTGACCGCACGGGTGGTCGGCGCGCTGTGGTGGGACCGGGAGCGCGGAGCCGAGCAGATCCCCGAACTCGTGGAACGGCGGGCGGCGTTGAGCGTCGGCAGGTTCCGGGCGGGCAGTGTGAAGCTGATGCTGGACGGGGTCGCCGAAACGGGCACGGCCGCGCTGCTCGACCCGTACCTCGACAAGTGCGGCTGCGCCACGGCCAACCGCGGCACAAGCTTCGTGGACGCGGCCGAACTGCCCAAGTACGTCACGCAGTTGGATGCCCTGAACTTCCAGTGCCACTTCCACGCACTGGGCGACCGGGCCGTCCGCGACGCCCTGGACGCCGTCGAGGCGGCGCGGGCCGCGAACGGGCCGAGCGACACCCGGCACCACCTGGCCCACCTCCAGGTGGTGCACCCGGACGACGTGCCACGCTTCGCCCGGCTCGGCGCCGTCGCGAACATCCAGGCGCTGTGGGCCGTGCACGAACCCCAGATGGACGACCTGACGATCCCCTTCCTCGGCCCCGAACGGGCCGCGTGGCAGTACCCGTTCGGCGCGCTGCTGCGCTCCGGAGTCACCCTGGCGGCGGGCAGCGACTGGCCGGTCAGCAGCCCCGACCCGCTCCAGGCGATCCATGTCGCGGTCAACCGCACGGCACCGGGTTCGCCGTCCTCCCCGGTGTTCCTCCCCGCCGAACGCATCGGCCTGACGGACGCGCTCACGGCGTACACCGCGGGTTCGGCGTACGCCAACCACCTGGACGACACGGGCAGCGTGCGCGCGGGCGCGCTGGCCGACCTGACCGTCCTGGACCGCGATCCGTACGCCGGTCCGCGGGAGGCGATCGCGGAGACGAAGGTGGTGCTCACCTATGTGGGGGGCGAGAGGGTGTGCGCCGCTGACGGGGCCGCCGAGCCGTTCCGCTCGCAGAAACGTTCCCGGGCCCCGATTCCTGGACAACTGTCCATGTATGCTGGCCACCTGTCCATGATGGACAGGTGGCCAGAAGCCGCTTTCAGTAGCCTGACGTAGGAGATTGCCGAGCATGGAGACGGTCGCGAACGTGCTGGTCGGCCTGGTGGCCGCGTTGCATCTGTACATCCTGGTGATGGAGATGTTCCTGTGGCAGCGCCCGCCGGGCCGCAAGTTCCACGGGTTCGACCCGGAGATGGCCCGCGCGACGGCCGCCATGGCGGCCAATCAGGGGCTCTACAACGGATTCCTCGCGGCGGGCCTGATCTGGGGGCTGATCGCGGCCGATCCGACCGGATTCCGGGCGCAGGTCTTCTTCCTCGCGTGTGTGATCGTCGCGGGCGTCTACGGGGCCGCCACCGCGAACCGGCGCATCCTGTTCGCCCAGGCACTGCCCGGCGCCATCGCCCTGGCCGCCGTCCTCGTCGCGCGGTGACGCGCGGCGCGCCCGAGGACCCGCGCGCGGCCCGCACCCGGGCGAAACTCCGCGAGGCCCTCCTCGCGGAGTGCGCCGAACACCCGCTGGCGGAGATCGGCGTCGCCGCGCTGGTGCGCCGGGCCGGGGTCGGCCGGGCCACGTTCTACGTCCATTACCCCGACCTGGAGGCGCTGGCCGTCGACGCCTGCGCCGATGTCGTACGGGAGGCCGTGGACGCCCTGCACGCCTGGCGCGGCCGGCCCGACCCGGTGATCGCCCCGGCCGCGCTGGTGGAGTTCTTCGCGGCCCTCACCCCGCACACGGCGCTGTACCGGACCCTGCTGAGCCCGGGCGGCGGAGGGCCGCTGGGCCAGGTGCTGCACCGGGACCTGCGCGCACGGAGCCTCGCGGAACGCGAACTGGCCGGCGCGGCGGACGCTCCCCTGGTCGCCTCGGCGGTGGCCGCCACCTTCGCCGGGGTCCTGGCGGACTGGCTGCACGGCCGGATCGAGGCCACGTCGGACGAGATCGCCCACCAGGTGTGGCAGTTGCTGGTGGCGCTGCATCGGAGCAGGTAGGAGTTCCTCGCCCCCGCCGCCCCTACCCTTCCCTGAGGGCTGCGCCCCCAGACCCCGCTTTCGCGCTGAAGGCGCTCGTCCTCAAATCCCCCAGAGGGGGGACCCCGGACGGGATGAAACGCCAGGGCCTGGCCGCAACCACTCGTCGGTCAGCCGAAGGTCAGTACCGGCTTGATCGTCTTGCCCGCGCCCATGTCCCGCACCGCCTGGTCGATGTCCGCGAACGGGTAGGTGCTGATCAGCCGGTCCACCGGGAGCCGGCCCGCCTTCACCAGTTCCACCAGGGCCGGGATGAAGGTCTGGGTCTCGGCGTCGCCCAGGGTGAGGCCCACGACACGCTTGCCGGGGAGCAACCCATTGACGTCCAGGGCGACTTCGGTTCCGAAGGGCGGGGCACCGACCACCACGAGCGTGCCCCGCTGGGCGAGCGCGTCGACGCCCTGGCGAAGGACGGCGACACTTCCGGTGGTCTCGACGACGCCGTCGGCGCCCTGACCGTCGGTGATCCTCGCGACGGCCTCGCCGAGGTCGGCCTCGCCCGCGTTGATCGTGTCGGTGGCGCCCAACTCCTTGGCCAGCGCCAGACGTTCGCCGACCCTGTCCACGGCGATGATCCTGGTCGCCGGGGTCAGCGCGGCGGCCATGACCGCGGAAAGACCCACGGCTCCGGCGCCGAGGACGAGGACCGTGCTGCCCGTGCCCGGCTTCAGCACGTTCCAGACGGCGCCGACACCCGTCTGGACGCCGCAGCCCAGCGGTGCGATGGACTCCAGCGGTACGTCCGGGTCGACCTTGACCAGACTTCGCTGGTCGACCAACGCCCGCTCGGCGAACGAGGACTGGCCGAAGAAGTGGCCGCCCAGCTCCGTACCGTCACGGCTGATCGTGGCGGTGCCGTCGGCCCGCCGGCCCCCGAGGAGGTTCAGCGGCAGCCAGGCCACACAGTACGCGGGATGCCCGTCACGGCAGTTGCGGCAGCCACCGCAGGAGGTGAAGGACAGGACGACGTGGTCGCCGGGCTCGATCCCGGTGACGGCGGAGCCGACCGCCTCGACGACGCCGGCACCCTCGTGCCCCAGAACTCCGGGGAGGGGGAAGGGCAGTCCGCCGCTCGCCACCCCGAGGTCCGTGTGACACAGGCCTGCGGCGACCAGACGTACGAGCGCCTCGGTGGGCGCGGGCTCGGCCAGTTCGACGTCGGAGAGGACGAAGGGCGCACCGCCGGACTCGACGACCGCGGCGCGGGTGGTGATGGACATCCTGAACTCCCTGTAAGGGCTTACGAGTTGGCGAGGTGACGAGTTGACGGATCGACGGGCGCACTCAGTCGAGCGAGACCACTACCGACTTGACCTTGGTGTACGCGGCGAGCGCTTCGGGGCCGTACTCGCGGCCGAAGCCGGAGTCCTTGACGCCACCGAAGGGGATCGCGGGGTCGAGCATCGCCCAGTCGTTGATCCAGACGATGCCCGCCTGGAGCCGGTTCGCGACCCGGTGGGCGCGGGCCAGGTTGGTGGTCTGGACTCCCGAAGCCAGGCCGTACGGCGTGGAGTTGGCGAGCTGGACCGCCTCGTCCTCGGAGTCGAAGGGCTGGACGGTGAGAACCGGGCCGAAGATCTCCTCCTGGACGACCCGGGAGTCGTTCGCCAGGTCGGCGATCACCGTCGGCTTGTAGTAGTACCCGCCGTCCAGGTCGAGCCGCTCGCCGCCGCAGACGATCCGCGCCCCCTCCTTGCGGGCCAGCGCCACATACTCCTCGACCTTGCGCAGATGCCTCTCCCCCGCCATCGGCCCGACCACGGTCTCGGGCTGGCGCGGGTCGCCGACGGGCACCCCGGGCACGGCGTCGGCGAGGATGCCGAGCAACGTCTCGTACACGGGGCGCGCGACCAGCAGTCGCGGGCCGCCCATGCAGAACTGGCCGGTGTTGAAGACGAAGCCCTTGATGACCGCGCCGACCGCCTTCTCGACGTCGGCGTCCTCGAAGACGATGTGCGCCGCGTTGCCGCCCAGCTCCATGGTGACCGGCTTGAGGGCCTCGCCCGCGGCGCTCGCCACATGCCGGCCGATGGCGGTGGAGCCGGTGAAGGCGATCTTGTCGACGCCGTTGTGCCGCAGCAGCGCCTCGCCGGCCACCGGGCCGGTGCCGGTGACGACGTTGACGACGCCGTCCGGGACACCCGCCTCCTGGAGCAGTTTGGCCATGTACAGGGCGCTGAGCGGGGTCTCGTCGGCGGGCTTGTGCACCACCGTGTTGCCTGCGGCCAGCGCCGGGCCCAGCTTCGAACCGGCAAGGATCAGCGGGAAGTTGAAGGGGGTGATCGCGGCGACGACGCCGACGGCCTCGCGCTTGGTGTAGGCGAGGGCGTTGTGGCCCGTCTCGCGGGTCGCGCCGTCGAGGGAGAACGCGAGGGCGGCGAAGTACTCGTAGTCGTTGGCCGCGTTCGTCACGTCGACGGCGTGGCACAGACTGATCGGCTTGCCCACGTCGAGGCTTTCCAGCTGTGCGATCTCGTCCGCGTTCTCCCGGATCAGCTGGGCGACCCGGTTCAGGATCCGGCCGCGCTCGCGTCCGGTCGTCGTGGCCCACGGGCCGCTGTCGAAGGCCTCCCGCGCGGCACGCACGGCCGCGTCCACGTCGGCCGCCGACGCCTCGGCGACGGTCGTGACGACCGCGCCCCGGGACGGGTCGACCACCTCGGTACGTGCCCCGTCCGCCGCCTCGCGCCACTGTCCTCCGACGAACAGTCGCCCGGGTTCGATCTCGAAGGTGGTCATCACCACTCCTCAGCCTCATTGCCAAGATTTCAATCAACAGGATTCCTGCTGGTTGGCAGTCTGATTACAGACAGGTTTCCTGTCAATGCTCTAATCTGGATCCATGGTCAGCACCAAGGCACCCCCCTCCCTGCTCTACATGGTCAAGCAGGTGGAGCTCGTCGTGCGCTCACATCTGGACGAGCTGGTCAGGCCGGCCGGCATCACCGCACTCCAGTACACCTCGCTCACCGTCCTGGAGCGACACGACGGCCTCTCCGCGGCCCAGCTGGCCCGTGACTCGTTCGTCACCGCGCAGTCCATCGCCGACCTCGTCCGGTCCCTGGAGAACCGCGGGCTCGTACGCCGGGAGCGCAATCCGCGCAATCGCAGAGAGCTGCTGATCCTGCTGACCGACACCGGCCGCGAGCTGCTCGACCGCTTCACCGAGCCCGTACGGGAGCTGGAGGAGCGAATGATCCACGACCTCACCTCGCACCAGGCGGACCAGTTCCGGCAGGCGCTCTCCAGGGCCTGGCACGCCCTGTCGTAACCTCGCCTCACGGATCACCGAAAGACGCGTGCGAGACACGCTTCAATTTCGAAGACATATGTCAATCGAACATGCTCAAATTCACTCTATCGAGGGTAACTTGCAGAGCGGGACACTCAGTTGCGCTCGCCGTGGCCCGGTAGTACGTCTACGCTCATCGCACGACGTCACCCCGGCCCCCGGTGATTGGCTGGTTCCGCCACCACAACAGCCGGATGGAGGCGATGTCGTCGTGCAGCAGGATCCTCCACCGCCCACCCGGTATCTGCGTGTGCACCAGGACCGCGGCCACACGGTGCTGGAGTTCCACGGTGAGATCGACATCGCCGCGGCCGTCGAGATCATCCCGCACCTGGACGCGGCGACCGCGCATCCGGACGCCCGGATCGTGATCGACCTGACGGATGTCGAGTTCTTCGACTGCTCGGGGCTGCGCCTGGTGTACCGGGCCCGGCACCGGGTGCTCGCCCACGACGGCCGCATCCACCTCGTCTGTACGCACCCCCTCACACTCCGCGTCCTCAAGGTCACCGGCCTGGCCAAGGTGCTGCCGCCGGCGGCGTCGCTGGACGCGGCCCTGGGGCTGCCCGAGACCACGTCCGGCACGTTATGACCCGCACCTGACCGACGCCGGCCATGGCACGGCACGTCTACTTCACGATCTTCGTGACCTGACCCGCGCCCACCGTCCGGCCACCCTCCCGGATGGCGAACTTCAGCCCCTCCTCCATGGCGATCGGCTGGACCAACTGCACACGCATGGTGGTGTTGTCGCCCGGCATGACCATCTCGGTGCCCTTCGGCAGGGTCACCACCCCGGTCACGTCCGTCGTCCGGAAGTAGAACTGGGGGCGGTAGTTGTCGAAGAACGGCGTGTGCCGGCCCCCCTCGTCCTTCGACAGGACGTACGACCTCGCCTCGAACTCCGTGTGCGGAGTGACCGATCCGGGCTTGATGACGACCTGGCCGCGCTGGACGTCCTCCCGTTTCACCCCGCGCAGCAGCAGCCCCACGTTCTCCCCCGCCCGGCCCTCGTCGAGGAGCTTGCGGAACATCTCGATGCCGGTGACGGTGGTCCTCGTCTTCTGTAGTTGAATGCCGATGATCTCGACCTCGTGGTTGACGTGCAGCACTCCGCGTTCGATCCGGCCGGTGACGACCGTGCCGCGGCCGGTGATGGTGAACACGTCCTCGATCGGCATCAGGAACGGCCGGTCCACGTCCCGCACCGGTTCGGGCACCGCCGCGTCGACGGCGTCGAGGAGTTCGAGCACGGAGGCGCTCCACCGCGGGTCGCCCTCCAGTGCCTTGAGAGCGGAGACCTGGACGACCGGGACGTCGTCGCCCGGGAACTCGTACTCGGTGAGCAGTTCCCGCACCTCCAGCTCGACCAGTTCGAGGATCTCCTCGTCGTCCACCATGTCCGTCTTGTTGAGCGCGACCACGATGTACGGGACGCCCACCTGCCGGGCCAGCAGCACGTGTTCCTTGGTCTGCGGCATCGGCCCGTCGGTGGCCGCGACGACGAGGATCGCGCCGTCCATCTGCGCGGCGCCCGTGATCATGTTCTTGATGTAGTCGGCGTGCCCGGGGCAGTCCACGTGCGCGTAGTGCCGGCGCTCGGTCTGGTACTCGACATGGGCGATCGAGATGGTGATGCCCCGCTGCCGCTCCTCGGGCGCCTTGTCGATCTGGTCGAAGGGCGTGTACGGATTGAGGTTCGGGAACCGGTCGTGCAGCACCCTGGTGATGGCAGCCGTGAGCGTCGTCTTGCCGTGGTCGATGTGCCCGATGGTGCCGATGTTGACGTGGGGTTTGGTCCGCTCGAACTTCGCCTTGGCCACTGCGAGCCCTCCTGATCACCTCGGGTGACGCGGGGTGGTGCTCCGCTCGACCTCGTACGGGGTCGTCCTTCCTGTCTATTAGGTTCCCGGCGCGTCGAACAGGGCGCTGACGGACTCACCGTTGTGAATGCGGCGTACGGCCTCGGCGAGCGCCGGGGCGATCGACAGCACCCTCAGCTTCTCGGTGCGTTCCTCCTCCGGGATCGGCACGGTGTTGGTGCACACGATCTCCAGCACGTCCGGCTGCTCGCTCAGCCGCTTGAGCGCGCCCGCCGCGAACAGCCCGTGGGTGCAGGCGACCCGAATGGACCGTGGCCCCAACTCCCTCAGCCGTTCCAGGAGTTCGAGGACGGTACTGCCCTTGGCGATCTCGTCGTCCAGCACGATCACGTCCCGTCCGGAGACCTTGCCGATCACGGAGCTGATACGCACCCGGTCGTCCGCGAACCGCTGCTTGGCGCCGGCGGCCACCTCGGCGCCGATCAGCCGGGCGAAGTGCGCGGCCTCCTTGGCGTTGCCGAGGTCGGGCGACACGACCGTCGTACGGGACAGGTCGTACTGACGGAAGTGCTCGGCGAGTTCGCGCAGGGCGTGCAGATGGTCGACCGGCACCGAGAAGAAGCCGTGGACCTGCGGGGAGTGCAGGGTCATCGCCAGGACGCGGCTCGCGCCGGCCGCGACCAGCAGATCCGCGACCAGGCGTCCGCCAAGCGAGATGCGAGGCATGTCCTTCTTGTCCGAGCGGGCATACGCGTAGTGCGGCATGACGACCGAAATCCGCCCCGCCGACGCCCCGCGCGCCGCGTCGCACATCATCAGCAGTTCGACGAGGTGTTCCTGGACCGGCGTGACCAGCGGCTGGATCAGGAAGACGTCCCGTTCACGGCAGTTGGCCTGAAGCTGGACCTCCAGGCAGTCGTTGGCGAACCGGCTGACCTGGGTGGGCCGCAGGGGCACCCCCAGGTGCTCGCAGACCTCGGCGGCCAGTTCGGGGTGGGCACTACCGCTGAACACGGCGATGTCTCGCACGATCTGCTCCTAGCATGATCATTCCGGTCGGCCGGTGCCCATGCTACTGACCTTCCCGCTCCGGCACCGGCCGGGACGTCCGGTGACGGCCGGCCGGCGGGACCGCCCCGGGCCGGCCGAGGCCGGATCCCCCGCCCTCAGGAGCACGGAATGCGCCACCGCCTCGGAACCCTCCGCCTCTGTCGGACCAACCCGGGCGGTCGCCGCGTTCACGGCAGCCGACACCCCCGCTCACGGCTACGGCCACCGCGGTGGCTGTCGCCGAGGTCGACCCGGGTATTCTCGCGGCGATCACGGGTGGCGGCGCCGTCCGGCAACCTCTCCGGTGATCCGGCGGCGCTGCGGGTGCGCGAGGCCGGACCGCGGATGTCGGGGCTGACGCACGTGGAGGGGTGTGGTGGTCGCGCGCATACGGGTGACCACGCGCCCCCGGCAGGCCCCCTCTCAATTGTTGCGATACGTCAACAGGACGGTCTGGCAAGGCATCTGGCGGGCATTCGGTTCAGTACATAGGAAGAAGGAGGTCCGTCGCCATGACGACGCCCATCAAGGCCGTGCGACGCATGCCGCTCTGGGCCAAGGTGCTCAGTGCCGTGGTACTGGTGTTCGCGCTGCTGCTGGCCGGACTCCGGCTGGCGGTGCTGCCGGGGCTGGGGGACATCTTCGGCGAGGAGACGAAAGACCGTTCAGGACCCGCCCTCCTCGAATCCATCCAGGACATGAGCCGTTACGAAGCGGCGTCCGGCAACTTCCAGATCGTCGTGGACCTGGAGAAGGACACCAAGTACCTGCCCGACGCGATCAAGGGCACGCGCGTGCTCTATGTGGGTGCCGGCACGGTCGATGCCTATGTCGACCTCGGCAAGATCGCGAAGAACGACGTGACGGTCAACAAGGAACGCACCTCCGCGACGCTCCGGCTGCCGCACGCGGCTCTCGGCAAGCCCGCGCTGGACCCCGAACGCTCCTATGCGGTCTCCAAGCAGCGTGGTCTCTTCGACCGGATCACCGACCTCTTCTCCGACAATCCGAACGACGAACAGGCCGTCCAGAAGCTGGCGGCCCGGCACATCGGCGACGCGGCGAAGGAGAGCGAACTGACCGCGCGCGCCGAGCAGAACACGACCAGCATGCTCAAGGGCCTGCTCGGCTCCCTCGGCTTCACGGACGTGAAGGTGACGTACGGAATCTGAGAGAAGTCGGCCTGCCCGGATCCCGGGATCCGGGCAGGCCGGAGCGGCATTGTCGGCCTGTTCGGGGGTAGCTGCCACCGCACGGGATTGTTCAGTTAAAAACCGGAGGACTTTGATGGCCCGATCAGCTCCACGCGCCCTCGCCGCGCTACGTCTGCGCCCGGCGAAGGCCGAGAGCAAGCCGCCCGAGGTTCCACCGAAGGCCGCGCCCAAGTCGCCACCGAAGTCCACGCCCAAGTTGTCGTCGAAGTTCTCGTCGAAGTTCTCGTCGAAGTTCTCGTCTCGGAAGGCCCCGAAGGCCGCCCCGGAGCCGCCCAAGCAGGCCAGGCCGAAGCGTCGGCCGTTCGCCTTCCTGGCCCGGGTGCTGACGATCCTGTGCGCCTTCGTGTTCATGGTGGCGTTCGCCGTGATCCTGGCCCGGCTGACCCTTGAGCCGTCCCCGGCGTCCGTGGCACTGACCCACACCAACTTCCATCCGGGCCGCTCGCTGCGTGCCTACCTCGACCAGCCCGAAATGCGGGACGCCATCAAGCAGATCGGCGGAAACCTGCTGCTCGGCGTGCCCTTCGGCATCCTCATGCCCGTCATCGCACCCCGGACACGGGGAGTTCTGCGGGTGGTGTTCCTCACCGCGACCGTCATGCTCATGGTCGAGGTGGCCCAGGGCGCGTTGATCACCGGACGCGCCTTCGACGTCGACGACGTCATCCTCAACACCACGGGCGCGCTCATCGGTTACCTGCTCATCGGCCGACGGCTCAGCCGCGCGGTGCACGCGCCCAAACGACAGCGGGCGTAGCCCGGGCCGCCCACCGGCCCACCGAGGCCGGCTACCTCGACCTCGACCTCGTCCAGGTGAATTTGTCGCCGCCGACCCAGCGGACCGTGTCCGGATCATCCAGATCATGAACCGTGATTCCCTTCGCGGCGGCGACCCTCAGCACATCCGTGAGCGTCCGCGCCGATCCGACCACCTCACCGTCGATCTCCACGATCCGGAACGGCGGGACGCCCGGCTGCACCCCGAGCACCATGATCCGCGGATGGGACATGTAAGGGCTCGTTATTTCGGTCATACATCGAGCGTAGAGCGAATCCGGCCATCACGTACCGGCCACGGACGGTTCCGGAACCGTTACCTCCGCATCTCCGTGGTGCGGACCCGCCGAGCCCGCGCGACGCTGGAGGCGGAGGTGACGATGGGCATGGCGATGGATCCCGTCGAGGCGCTGGACCGGATCGCCTTCCTGCTGGAGCGCTCCTTGGCGCCCACGTATCGCGTACGTGCGTTCCGTACCGCGATCGACGTGCTCACGGAGCTGTCCACGGACGAGATACGGCAGCGAGCCGAGGCCGGCACCCTGGAGTCCCTCAAGGGCATCGGCCCGAAAACCGCGCAGGTGGTGCGAGAGGCACTGGCCGGGCAGGTGCCCGCCTACCTGGAGAAGCTGGAACGCGAGCAGGGGGTGACCCCGCCTCTGCGCGACGGGGAGCGGCTGCGGGCGCTGCTGCGCGGGGACTGCCATCTGCACTCCGACTGGTCGGACGGCGGCAGCCCGGTCGAGGAGATGGGCCGCACCGCGGCGCGGCTCGGGCACGAGTGGGCCGTGCTCACCGATCACTCGCCGCGTCTCACGATCGCGAACGGTCTGTCCGCCGACCGGTTGCGCGAACAGTTGGCCCTGGTCGAGGAACTCAACGCGACCTGGGCGCCGTTCAGACTGCTCACCGGCATCGAGTGCGACATCCTCGACGACGGCTCCCTGGACCAGGAACCGGAACTCCTGGACCTGCTGGACGTCGTGGTCGTGTCCGTGCACTCCAAGCTGCGCATGGACGCGCGTTCGATGACCCGCCGGATGGTGGCCGCCGTACGCAATCCGCACTCGGACGTGCTCGGGCACTGCACCGGGCGGCTGCTCGTCGGACCGGAGCCCCGGGGTGGCGGTGGCGGGCGGGGCAAACGGGGCGGGGGCCGTGCGCGGCCCGAGTCGGAGTTCGACGCGGACGCGGTGTTCGCCGCCTGCGCAGACACGGGCACGGCCGTGGAGATCAACAGCCGGCCCGAGCGGCTCGATCCACCGCGTCGGCTGCTGCGGCAGGCCGTGGCGGCGGGCGTGCTGTTCTCCATCGACACCGACGCGCACGCGCCCGGCCAGCTGGACTGGCAGATCCACGGCTGCGCCCGCGCCGAGGAGTGCGGCGTACCGGCCGAGCGGGTGGTCACGACCTGGCCGGTGGACGACCTGCTGGCCTGGACACGGGAGCGCGGGCTGCCGCCGGGTCCCGGGGCGGGTGGCGGAGCGACTTGACTTCGAGCGCGCTCCAGGACGAGCGCAGCGGCGTACGGGACTACGCGGTCGACGCCGGGCAGGCGGCGCGCCTGTGGGAGCTGTCGGCGCGACTGACCGGGATCGACGCGTTCGAGGCCTGGCCACTGGACCCTGGACCAGTGATCAGGAGGACCCTGCGTCGAGTGTCGAGCCGCGCACCTCATCCAACGCATCGATCAGCGCAGGCCCCACCGCCTCCCGCGTCCACCGCACGCGCTCCTCGCCGACAGCCCGCGGCACCGTCTCGGTCAGCATGATCAGGTACAGGTAGGCGCGGTACAGAGCAAGCCGCCGACAGGTCGCCTCGTCGAACCCGACGCGCCCGCCCGCTTCCCGGTAACCCCTCAGAAACGCCTCGTCGCCCCTGATGTCCCCCAGCAGGGCCAGTGACACGAAGTCGGCCACCTGGTCGCCCCAGAACATGCGCTCACCGTCGATGAGTCCGCCGATCCGGGGCGCCCCCGCCGCCCGGTCCACCAGGATGTTCCCCTGCCAGAGATCGAAGTGGACCAGCCGGGGAACGGTGACCTCGTCGAGCGCGCCGTACGCGCCCCGGACGGTACGGGCCACCTCGTCCACCGGAACCGGCAGCCAGGCGTCGTAGCGAACGGCGTCGTCGAGCACGGCGTCGAGCATCCCGGTGAAGGCCGTACGCCAGTCGGGTGCAAGCGGGCCGAGGGCTCCGGAGGGATAGCCGAAGGCGGGCCCGGTGACCTGGTGCAAGCGGGCCACCAGGCCGCCGAGTTCAGCTCTCAGCAGCGCCCGGTCGGCGTCGGTCGTGGAGTCGTCCCAGGGGGTGCCCGGGCAGGCGGTCATCAGCAGATGACCGTCCCCCACGGACACGACACTCGGCGCCGGTATGCCGACCGTGCCGGCGGCTCGGTAGAACTCCGCCTCGGAGACGAGCAGTTGGGCCTCGTGGCGCAGCCCCGGCACCGTTTCCGGCGGCGGGATCTTCAGGACGTACCTGCCGCCGTCGACCAGCCGGAGTTCCTCGACGGTGTTGTACGTCCCGCCGGTGAGGGGACGGCAGTCCGCGAGACGGTCCGGGGACAGCCCCGCCGATACGAGGACCTGCCCGGCCCGCTCCCACGAATCGGTCACCGTCCGCCTCCCCTGCCTCGACCAGCCGTGCCCGCACCCTGCGTGAGGCACTGGAACAGGGTACGGAACGTGCTGTCGGCCGTACTCGCCCGCCGCCGAACGGACCCCGGGCGCGAGGGAGGCTAGGCCGAGCAGGCGGTCCCGGCGCCCTCGGGGGCGCCGAACCGGGCAAGGCAGTGCCACACCATCTTCAGGTGCTGGAGTTCATGGCGTCCGGTGCGGGCCGCGTCGCCGATGATCCGTGGGTCGAGGCGGCCGTCCTCGGCGATCCGGGCGCCCAGCTCGACGTACTCGGGTCCGCGGTAGTCGACGTGGCGGCGCAACTCCCCTACGGAGAGCCGGTATCCAGGGTGCCATTCGAGCGGTACGGGCAGGGTGCGGGCCGCCTTCTCCACCGGGGTGCCGCGATAGCTCGCGTCGAGGACCAGCGCCTCGACGTCCCGGGCGAGTGCGACGGGGCCGTGCACCTGGGCCTCGATGTAGTCGTTGAGTGCGTCCTGGGTGTCCGCCTCGGCGAGGGCGACGAGAGACATACCGGCGGCGACCCCGAAGTGGTCGGGTTCGGCCGCGCTGTCCGGGTAGCAGAAGGTGGCCCGCGCCAGCGTCGCGCCGGTCAGCCGGAAGTGCGAGGAACCGAATCTCGGGGCGGCGCCCACGACTTGGCGACGGAAGTTCAACGCGCCGTACACCGGGCGCCGGTGGGCGGGGGCAGTGTCGTACGCCCCGGCGAACATCCGGCTCTCCCAGCGCCAGCGGTCGCCGCCGGGACGGGCGGTGAGTCCGCCGTTGCTGGTACCGGTGACGAACTGCGAGCGGTAGAAGCCGTCCTGCGCCAGAGCCCGCAACAGAGGCAGTTCGCGGACCGTTCGGTCGGGGTGGAAGTTGAGGGTCACCCTGAGGTCCGGCGGTACGGCCGGGCCGGTGGAGAGGGCGGCGACATGCCGGAGGGCCTGTGTGTGCGCGGAATCGGGGTCGTCCACCATGCGCTCCAGGAGATCATCCGGCGGCTCCGAAGATCCACGATTTCTTGGTCAACGAGCGAAACATCCCTGATCGCGTGAGGAATGCCTCCCTCCGCATGCAGCGCGCTCGGGGACTTCGGTGAGTAGGCTCGGTCGTTTGTCGGAAAGGAGGCGTGCGCGCGCATGCGAGTGGTACCTGGTGAGTGGACGGCTTCCGTCGTCCGGTTCGTACGAAAGCGCCGCGAGCCCGTGGTCGTGCAGTCCCTGCGGTCGGCGGCAGCCGCCACGATCGCCTACGTCGTCGCGCTCCGCTTCAGTCCCGAGGCCGCGCCTCTCACCGCTCCGCTGACCGCGCTCCTGGTCGTCCAGGTCACCCTCTACGCCACGATCACCACGGGCATCCGACGGGTGAACTCCGTGGTCACCGGGGTCGTCATCGCGATCGGTTTCAGTGTGCTGGTGGGCCTGACGTGGTGGAGCCTGGGGCTGATCATCCTGGCCTCGCTCGCGGTCGGGCATCTGGTGCGGGTCAGTGAGTTCGTGCCCGAGGTGGCGATCAGCGCGATGCTGGTGCTGGGGGTCACCCGGGTCGGGGACACGGCCTGGGCGCGGGTGCTGGAGACCCTGATCGGCGCGGTCGTCGGGCTCGCCTTCAACCTGCTGCTCGCTCCCCCGGTGTGGGTGGACGCGGCCGGGGAGTCCATCGAGGGTCTGGCGCGCCGGGTACGGCAGTTGATGCTGCGCATGGGCGAGGAGGCCGCCGGCCGCACCCCCGTCGACCACGCGACCGCCCGTCTGCACGAGGCCCGTCGGCTCGATCACGACATCGTGGAGGTGGACGCGGCCCTGAAACAGGCCGAGGACAGCCTGCGGCTCAATCCGCGCGTCCGGGAGGGCCTGCTGCACCGGGTGGTGCTGCGGACCGGCCTGGACACGCTGGAGATCTGCACGGTCGTCCTGCGTGTCCTCGCCCGCAGTCTCACCGACCTGGCCAAGGAACGGGAACCCGACCCGCTGTTCGCCCCGGAGACGGGCGCCGCGCTGGAGCGACTGCTGGCCGAGATCGCCGACGCAGTTGTCAGTTTCGCGGTGCTCGTCACCACCGACGTCAGTGTCAGCGCCGAGTCGGCGGAGTCCCGGCTCGCCACCGAGCTCCGGGCCGCGACAGCCACCCGCGACAAGCTGGCCCAGCTGCTCCTGGCGGAAGTCCAGCACGACGCGGGCCAGTGGCAGCTGCACGGGGCCGTCCTGACCGAGGTCAACCGCATCCTCGACGAGCTGGACACCGAGCACCGCTCCCGGCGGCTGCTGGAGGAGCTGGACCGCTGTACCCGGGAGGAGCGGGAGCGGATGCCCTGGGTGACCCGGCTGCGGAAGTACGTGCGAGTGCCGGGCAGGAACCACGAGGCGGTGTCACGTCGTTCTATGTGACGACGTCACATGGGGAAGTCACATGGGACAGGACGACGACCGAAGGTGAGGGGGCTGCGCATGGATGACTCCGGTGTGCGGATCGACGGGAACACACTGCGGCTGCCGGGCGGTGTGGCCGTACGGTTCATCCGCACCCTGCGTCTGCCGGAGACCGGCACGCATCCGCTGCCGCCGGGGCTCGGCGAGTTCCCGGTCCGGCGGGTCGCCGACTACGCCGACACGGTGCCGGAGGCCTGGCGGGCGCGCGGTGGGGTGCTGCTGCCGGTGTATCTGCGCGAGGCGATGTGGCTGAGCTTCGGGGGCACGACACAGCCCGCCGCGTTGCAGGTGGGCGTGGGCAAGGTGTGCGCGGTGTCGGGCGAGCCGTGGAGCGGCCGGCTGTCGAGGAAGCCGCAGAACTACGTGGTGCTGCCGCGACAGCCCTGGCTGGACGGCATCAACTCGGGCAAGGGCACGGTCCGCCAGTTCGTGGCGGTGCCGCTCGGGCTGGGCGCGACCGTCGAGGGCCAGGTCACGGGCGAGGAGGTGTGGGGCGGCGTACAGCTCCAGTCGTTCCCGCTGACCGACGCGGAACTGGCGAAGTGGCGCGAGGAGGAACGGCGTCGGGCGGAACGGGCGGCGGCGATTCCGGTCGGGGGGTACGGCGGGGCCGTACCCATGGCACCCATGGCGATGGCCGCCCCGGCTGCGCCCGGTGGCACGGCGGGGCCGCAGCGGTCGGGGGCGGCGATGGGTCTGGGCGTCGGCGGATCCATGCGCCAGGAGGTCTACCGGGACGACCGGCCGCTCACGGCGTGGTCCGAGCACCCTGCCGGCCGCGTGTTCGTGCACCTCGTGACGCCGCCCGAGTGGCGCCGCATCACCGGCGAGGCGCCGCCACCGTCACCCGTGGACCGTGCTGCGTACACACAGGCCGGTCTGCCCTGGTTCGACTACTTCGACCAGGACGCCGAGGACCTCTCCCCGACGGACCCCCTGGCGGCCGTGCAACCGGTCGGCGACTGGCTCGGCGACGACCACGATCCCTGGCAGACGCCGTCACCCGGGCAGGTGAAGCCGCTGACGGGGAAGCCGGTGGAGGACGGGGACTGGTAAGCCCCTGCTTCTCCTGCTTCTCCTGCCTCTGCCACCACCTCCGCCCATATTGCAGTGTGCGCAACGCGCATTGCTCGTCTTGCGTGTGCCGGGTGATCCGCGTCAGAGTTGCCGATGACGGCTGAGGCGACCGAGACCGGGGGTGCAGGTGTGAGCGGTGGCACGGACCCGGCGCGGGGCGTGCGCGGCGGCTGGAGCAGGCGGCGGTTCGTGGGTGCGGCGGCGGGGACGGCCGCGACGGCGTCCGTCCCGGCGCGGGCGATGGCGTCCGTCCCGGTGGAGCCCGCCGGCGCACCGGAACCGCCCGCGCCGGCCACCCCTCGTCCGCCCGCTCCCCGGCCGCTCTTCCTGGGCACCTACACCTCCGTCGAGGGCGGCGGCACCGGCCTCGGCCTCGCGACCTACGACCCGGCCTCGGGCCGTGTCACCGGCGCCGGAACCCTCACGGGCGTGGGCGACCCGTCCTACCTCGCCGCGCATCCCGACGGGCGCACCCTGTACGCGGTGAACGAGCGCCTGGACGGCGGTGTGACCGCGATCCGGCTCGGCGGCGAGGGCGAGCAGCATCAGGTGCTCGGCACGCGCGGTACCGGCGGTGCGGGGCCGTGTCATCTGTCCGCGCATCCGAGCGGGCGGTGGCTGCTCAGCGCCAACTACGGCTCCGGCAGCGTGGCGGTGCACCCCATCGACGCCTCGGGCGCCCTGGGCGAGCGCACCGACCTGGTCACGCACTCCGGTCCGGCGCCGGGCCCGGGTCAACAGGGCCCGCACGCGCACCAGTTCCTCACCAGTCCCGACGGCGGTCATGTCCTCGCGGTCGATCTGGGCACTGACACGGTCTACACGTACCGTCTCGACATCGCACGCGGCACGCTCACCGAGGTCGCGCGGGCCCGGACCCGCCCGGGCGCGGGGCCGCGCCATCTCACCTTCCACCCCGGCGGCCGGTACGCGTACCTCGCCGACGAGGTCGACAACACGGTCGCGGTCTGCGCCTACTCCCCCGCCACCGGGCGTCTGGACATCGGGGAGCCGCAGTCCACGGGGACGGGTACGGGCACGAGTTACCCGGCCCAGTTCGTGGTGACCGCGGACGGACGGTACGCGTACCTGGCGAACCGCGGGCACAACAGTCTGACGCGGTACGCGGTGGAGGCGGGCGGTGCCCGTCTCCGGTTCCTCGGCACGGTGCCCGTCGCCGGCGACTTCCCGCGTCATATCGCCCTGGCGCCGGGCGGGAACCTGCTGTTCGCCGCGAACCAGCGCTCAAGCACGGTCAGCGTCTTTCGCGTCGACCGCGCGAGCGGTGAACTGCGGCTCACGGGCGAGCCGTTCGCGTCACCCGTCGTCGTCTGTGCGCTGCCGCTGTAGCGCGCGGGGGCAGGAAGCGGCACTGGCCCGGGTGAGCAGCATGTGCATGCGCTCGGTGAGCTGGGAGACGGTGTCGGCGGGCTGGTGGAACGTCAGCCGTACGTCACCGTGGGTGCGGGCGCGCTCGATGCGCAGGGTGAGTCCGTGCCGGTCGACGGCGACCGGCTGGACCTTGACGGCGCCGTGCAGGCTGTCCGGATCGACCAGGCGGGTGAGCCGCTCGACGGCGTCGCCGTGGCAGTCCGCGAGGTGGGTCAGCAGCCCCGCCTCGGCCGTGGACAACGGGTCGGGCGCGGCGGAGGCGAACTCGTCGAGGTCGACGACGGTGGCACCGGAGGTCTGGCGCAGCACCACGCGCGTCGGACGGAACGCGAGCCGCTCGCCCTCGACGGAGAACCAGCCGGCCATCCACAGCCGGGCGCGGATCCGGTTGCGCACGGGGACGGGCGAGACGTCGGCGAACTCCAGCACTGCCGACGGCTCGCCGCGCGGGGCGCAGACCGCGGCGGCGAGCAGCATACTGTCCGCCGGCACGTCCAGGACCACCCGGCCGTCCTCTCCGACGGTGTGCGCGCCGACGAACTCCTCGCGCCCGCCATCCGCGGTCACCGCGCAGGACCACGCGGCCGCGAGCACCGAACGCGCGCGTTCCGCCGCGGCGGGCGCGGCCGTCAAGGTCTTACTGTCACCCATCCCAGATCTCCTTAGGTAAGCCTTGCCTAACCTACCGAAGATCCGGGTGTACGCCAACCATCTCCCCCGATCCCGTGAGATTCCCGTACCCGGGACGACCGGCCTCAGGGCGCGAGGGTGCCGAGCAGCGACCGCGCGCACAGGTCCCGTACCTGCGACCGGGACAGGTCCGAGCCGCGCAGCCACTCCAGGCACACGGCGGTCGTGAACGCCAGCCAGCCACGGACAGCGAGCCGCAGGTCGGGCCGCTCCCCGGCCAGCCGCCCGAACTCCGGGTCGGCCGCCAGCGCAGCGAGAATCTGCCGCTCCTGCGCGGCGAGCGCCCGCTGATAGACCTTCCGCACGGCCTGGTCGCCGGACGCGTCGGCGCGGTGGAAGGCGCGATAGCCGTGCGCGTGCTCCTCGGCATACGCGAGGAAGGCGTCGAGGTTGGCGTCCAGTTGCTCGCGGGCGGGAACGCCCGGCACGGTGGCCGTCATCCGCAGCATGCGCTCGCTCTCGCGCTCCACGACCGCCGCGAAGAAGTCCCGCTTGGTCGGGAAGTAGTGGTAGAGCAGCCCGCGCGAGACGTGGGCGATCTCGGCGACCTGCTCGATCAACACCTCGTCGTACGGGCTCTCCGAGAACCGCCGCGCTCCGACCGAGAGGAGCTGCTCCCGGCGCTCCTCGGTGCTGAGCCGGCGACGCGTGCGCGCACCCTCTTCCGCGGCCATGTCCGCACTTTACTTGACGCCGATTCACCAGCGGGATCAGACTGAACCCGTTATTGAATCCACGTACAACAGCATCAACACGCCCCTGCATCAAGGGAGATGCGTCATGACCGAGACGGCGACCCGGACCGCTCCGTCCAGAGGATTCCGCAGTGCCGAGCTGGGCTGGCCGGAGCTGCACCGGATCCCGCATCCGCCGCGCCGGATCCCGCTGCTCGGTGACCTGGTCGGCGTCAGTCCCCGTACGCCCCTCCAGGACTCGATGCGGATCGGGCTGCCCCTGGGCCCGATCTTCCGGCGCAGGGCGTTCGGCAAGGAGATCGTGTTCGTGTGGGGCGCGGACCTGACCGCCGATCTGGCGGACGAGTCACGCTTCGCCAAGCATGTGGGCCTCGGGGTGGCCAACCTGCGTCCGGTCGCCGGGGACGGGCTGTTCACCGCGTACAACGACGAGCCCAACTGGCAGTTGGCGCACGACGTTCTCGCCCCCGGTTTCAGCCGCGAGGCGATGGCCGGCTACCACCCGATGATGCTGGCCGTGGCCGAGCGGCTCACGGACCACTGGGACCGGGAGCTGACGGCGGGCCGTGCGGTGGACGTGCCCGGCGACATGACGAAGCTGACCCTGGAGACGATCGCGCGCACCGGTTTCGGGCACGACTTCGGCTCCTTCGAACGCGAGCGCCCGCATCCCTTCGTGACGGCGATGGTGGGGAGCCTGAACCACGCGCAGTATCTGAACGTCGTCCCCGCGCCGCTCGCCCCACTGCTGCTGCGCCGGGCCACACGCCGCAACGAGGCGGCCATGGCGTACCTGAACCGCACGGTCGACGAGCTGGTACGGGCCCGCCGGGCGTCGGACGGCGCGGGCGGCGGCACCGGCGATCTGCTGGACCGCATGCTCGACACCGCCCACCCGGATACCGGCGAACGCCTCGCGCCGGAGAACGTGCGCCGACAGGTCCTCACCTTCCTCATCGCGGGCCACGAGACGACCTCCGGAGCGCTCTCCTTCGCCCTGCACTACCTCTCCCGGCATCCCGAGGTCGCCGACCGCGCCCGCGCCGAGGTGGACCGCGTCTGGGGCGGGACGGCCGTCCCCGGCTACGACCAGGTCGCCAGGCTGCGGTACGTGCGCCGGGTGCTCGACGAGTCGCTGCGGCTGTGGCCGACCGCGCCCGGCTTCGCCCGCGAGGCCCGCCACGACACGGTGCTCGGCGGCGAGCATCCGATGCGCGAGGGCGCCTGGACGCTGGTCCTGGCTCCGCTGCTGCACCGCGACCCGGCCGTCTGGGGCGCGGACGCCGACCGTTTCGACCCGGACCGTTTCGACGCGGCGGCCGTGCGCGCCCGCCCCGCGCACGCGTTCAAGCCCTGGGGCACCGGCGCCCGGGCGTGCATCGGCCGCCAGTTCGCCCTGCACGAGGCGACACTCGTCCTCGGGCTGCTCCTGCGCCGCTACGACCTGAAGCCCGACCCGGACTACCGGCTCCGGGTGGCGGAACGGCTGACGGTGATCCCGGAGGGACTGCGGCTGCATCTCGAACGCCGGTCGCCGGGCGCGGAGTTGGCGGCTGCCTGAGCCGGCACCTCACAGGTGAATTTCCTGGCATGTCGGGGTCTCCACATACAGAGGTAAACAACCTCCGCTACTACTGGGGCAGACCCTTGAGACATGGGAGAGACCATGTGCACCCATCAGCCCGCGTGCCCGACCGTCGACAGCCCGGACCACGACGCCGCGGTCATCGTCGCGGCCCACCCGGAGCAGGGCTGGAACCTGCTCTGCAACGGCACCATCGTCTTCGACGACACGGGTGAACTCCTGCCGGACGGACGGGCCGTGGGCCCGCTGCGCGGCGTGGGCGGACTCGCCGTCGCCGCCTGAGCGACCGGCCGTCGTCACACCTCGTCGCGGGTCAGGGCGAGCAGCCGGTCGAGCACCCGGGGGCCGGCCGCCCGCACCCCGTCGTGCTCGAACTCGTCCGTCACCCAGGTCCGCAGCCCGCCGATCGCCCGCGCGGTCTCCAGGGCGTGGCCCGTGTCGACGTACATGTCGTCGTGGTAGACGGCCGCGGCGACCGGGACCTCGTTGCCCGCGAGGCGGCAACCGTCGTACAGGGGTGGCCAGTCGGTGTGGGCGGCGAGGAGTTCGGCGGTCTCGCGCAGCGGGCGCAGCGCCGGGTCCACGTCGAACATCCAGGGGTGGACGGACTCGCCGGTGAAGAGCAACGGGCTGTCGTCCGCGAGGGACTTGCCCGCGTCGAACTGCGGGAACTCCGCGCGCACCCGCTCGGCGGACCAGTCGGTGGGACGGCCGTCCTGGCCGTAGATGGCCTCGTGGACGAGGGCGTACAGCGGATGGGCGGCGTACGACAGGAGGCCCTGGGTCTCCTCCAGGAAGGCGTCGGACAGGGCCGGGCCACCGGGAGTACGGACGAAGGCGTCCTCCAGGAGGTAGTGCAGCCGGTGACTGCCCTCGCCGCCGCCGAGGAGGATGCCGAGGGACTGGAAGGCCTCGACGGTCAGGCGATAGCCGTTCGGCAGGACCGGCTCGTGCCCGATCACGTACTCGGCGATCCGCCGTGCCCGTTCGACGTCCTGGGGGTAACGCGCGTAGTGCGCGGCGACCTTGCGTTCGATACGGGGATAGGCGGCCCGGTAGACGTCGTCCGCGTGCCCGTCGAGGGAGGGGAGGCCGCCGGTGATCAGGGCGGCGGTCAGGCCCTCGGGCGCCGTCGACAGATAGTGCACCGCGCAGAAGCCGCCGAAGCTCTGGCCGAGGACGGTCCAGGGGGCGCCGCCGGTGACCGAGGGGCGTATCGCCTCGCAGTCCCGGACGATCGAGTCCGCGCGGAAGCGGGTCAGGTAGGCGGCCTGTTCGGCGGGCCCGCCGCGCAGCGGAAGCGTCTGGCGGTTGGCCGGGGTCGAGGCGCCGGTGCCGCGCTGGTCCAGAAGGAGGACACGGAACTCCTCCAGGGCGCGGCCGAGCCAGGCCCCCTGGCCGACGAAACGATTCGCCCCGAAGCCCGGACCGCCCTGGAGATAGAGCAGCCACGGCAGGTCGTCCCGGCCCGCCCGGTCGCCGGCGACGACCTCGCGGGCGTACAGCTCGATCGTCTCGCCCGCGGGGTCGTCGTGGTCCAGGGGCACGGTGAAACGGCGGTCGGTGAGGACGACTCCGGGCTGGCGGTAGCTGACGGTCAACGGGGCTCCCGAGACGGTTGGATTCCAGGCCGCCCCAGTTCAGCACATGTCCGGGGCGCTGCCGAGCCCCCGGATCATGAAGACGTACGGAATTCCTTACTGAACCCCGGATCAGCGGGCCGACAGGCTGGAGCGGCGGACCACCAGCTCCGGCTGGAGGACGACCCTGCGGTGCGCGTGGCGCCTCGCCCCGGACTCTGCCTCCGTCTCGGTCTCCTCCAGGAGGAGTTCCGCGGCCAGAGCTCCCATGGTCACGGCGGGCTGGCGGACGGAGGTCAGCGGGACGGCAGCGGCGGCGGCGAACTCGATGTCGTCGTAGCCGACGATCGCGAGGTCGTCGGGGACGCCGACCCCGGCCGCGTACATGGCCTGCAGGACGCCGAGGGCGAGCAGGTCGTTGGCGCAGAACACGGCAGTCGGCCGGTCGGCGAGGCCCAGGAGACGGGCGCCCGCGTCCCGGCCCGCGGCGACGTCGAGGCGCTCGGTGGGCAGCTCACGCAGGGCGGAGGGGCCGAGGCCGGCCTCGGCGAGCGCATTCATGGCGCCCGTGCGCCGGTCGCGCACCTGGTTGAAGCCGGGCGGTCCGCTGACGTACGCGATGGAGCGGTGTCCGGCGTCGACGAGATGGCGGACGGCCAGCGCGCCGCCCGCGACGTCGTCCACGGACACCGAGCACTCGGTGGTGCCCTCGGCGACCCGGTCGACCAGGACGAACGGGATGCCGTGACGGCGGAACGCCTCGATGTTGCGGCCGGTCGCGTCGGCCGGGGTCAGCAGCACACCGCGCACCCGCTGCTCGGCGAAGAGCGACAGGTAGTCGGCCTCCTCCCCGGCGCTCTGCGCGCTGTTGCAGACCATCACACCGAGCCCGGCGTCCCGCGCGGCCCGCTCGGCACCGCGTGCCACGTCCACGAAGAAGGGGTTGCCCATGTCGAGGACGAGCAGCCCCATGATCCGGCTGCGCCCGGCGCGCAGCTGGCGGGCCGACTCGCTGCGGACGTAGCCGAGGCGGTCGATCGCGGACAGCACACGGGCCCGGGTCTCGGTGGCGACCGAGTCCGGGCGGTTGATGACGTTCGAGACCGTGCCGACGGAGACTCCGGCGGCGCGTGCGACGTCCTTGATACCCACCGGCTGGGCCATCAGGCGGGGACCTCCAGGGAGACGAGCGGTGGCGGGCAGGCCTTTACATTAGCGGCCTGCCCGACCTTGACTAATCCGCTGATCATTCCGGTCACGCGGGCAGGCTGAAGTTCAGGGAGCGAAGCGCCGAGGGCGTCGTGCCGCTGGACTTCTCCTGGTACATCACCGACAGGAAGTGGTCCTCACCGATGCGCGTCTCGTCGAACACGACCTCGCCGAAGGCGTTCAGCCCGGCTGTGACGCCGTCGTACAAAATCGTCCAGTCCGTGTACCCCGAGGCCGCGGAAGCGCCGGCGATCCGGAGGAAGGGGAAGATCGCGTAGGCGTTGTCGTACTTGTCGAGGAACAGCTTGGTGCGCTGGCTGGAGTTCAGCGGCACCGGTATCTCGGTCTTCTGCCAGGTGCCGGAGGCGTTCTTGCGGACGTGGAAGGCACGGCCGTTGTTGGTGCGGTTGGTGACGTAGTTCGTCGTGCACTGCCCGAAGCGGCCGGGGACGTAGCTGATGATGGCGTGGGGGCGGCCCGCAGAGTCGGTCCACTGGCTCTCCTGGTTCATCAGGGAGTGGTCTGGGTTCAGCGAGTCGATCACCAGCCCGCTGTCGGTGACGGCGACCTTGTCGGAGCTGCCGGTGGTGCCGACGAGCGTGCCCGCGTTGTTGCGCCAGGTACGGCCGCGGTCGTCCGAGTAGACGTAGCCGGTGTCGTGGTTGGTGATGCCGCCGCTGTTGCACATCACGGCGCCGTTCTGCTCGCGCCAGGTGAAGAAGGAGTGCAGGCGGCCGTTCCTGTCGTAGTCGATGCCGTGCAGGTACATGTTGCGGGCCGTGCTGGAGCCGTGCTCGCTGGTGTAGGTGCCGGTGGAGCTGGACCACTCGCCGAGGTTCGTCCACGACGTGCCGTCGTACTCGGCGATGGCGTTGCGGCCGTTGCCGGAGATGGCCACGCGATAGCTCAGCTGGAGCTTGCCCTCGGGCGTCGAGACGAACTGCGGGTAGGTGAACTGCGAGGTGAGGGCGAGGCCGTCGAGGGTGGACTGGGGAGCGCCGAAGCGGCTCGTGGTCCAGCTCAGTCCGCCGGGGTTGTCCATGAGCCCGGCCACCGACTTGACGTAGGTGAAGCCGTCGCTGTGGGAGTCCATGTTGAGGTGCAGCCGGCCGTCGACCTTGGAGATGCCCATGGAGATGACGTTGTGGGAGTCGTCGTACCGGAGGGTGTGGCCGACCTTGACGGTGGACCACGTGTTCGAACCGAACACGCGGCGGGCGACGACGGCGTTGCGGTCGGCGGTGTACCAGACGGCGTACTGGTAGCCCTTGTAGGTCAGCATCGCGTTCTTCTGGAACGCGTTGTTGTTGACCAGTCCGTTGTACGACACGAAGAAGAGGGCCTGGGTGTCGAGCGTGGTGGTGCCGGTCAGGGTGGCGGAAGGGCCGGGGTCCGCGGCGCGGGCGGTGGCAGCGCCGAGGACGGGGGTCACCACGGCGCCGGCGAGGGCGGCGCCGAGCAGCGTACGTCTTTTCATCTCGGGGACTCCGTTGTCTTGCGAGGTGAGAGGAGCGGGGCGAAGGGAAAGGGGGAGGAGAGCGGGGAGCGGGGTGATCAGACGAGGTGGAACACCTCGGTGAGGGGCTTCATGGCCTCGTCGGGGCGGGCGCCGTCCAGCGACTCGAAGAACGGCGCCATCTCCGTCTGCCAACGGGCGTTGACCTCTGCGGCTTCCATGCCGGCCTGGGCGGCGGCGAAGTCCTCGGTCTCCAAGTAGCCGACCAGCAGGCCGTCTTCGCGCAGGAAGAGCGAGTAGTTGCGCCAGCCGGTGGCCGAGAGCGCTTCGAGCATCTCGGGCCACACGGCGGCGTGCCGCTCGCGGTACTCGTCGAGGCGGTCCGCCCGGACCTTCAGCAGAAAGCACACACGTTGCATCAACAGCCCCTGGGGAATCAGAAGTTGAACTGGTCGATGTTGTCCTTGGTGAACACGGTCGGCTTGCCGAGGCTGATCACGCCGTCCTTGCCGATGGTGTACTCACCCATGTCGCCGGCCTTGAAGGTCTCGCCCTCCTTGCCGGTGATCTGACCCGAGACCAGCGCGACAGCGGTGTACGCGGCCAGCTCGCCCAGCTTCGCCGGGTCCCACAGCTCGAAGCCCTCGACGGTGCCGTTCTTGACGTACTTGCGCATGTCGTTGGGGGTGCCGAGGCCGGTCAGCTTGACCTTGCCCTTGTACTTCGAGCCGGACAGGTACTGGGCGGCGGCCTTGATGCCGACCGTGGTCGGGGAGATGATCCCCTTCAGGTTCGGGTACTCCTGGAGGAGGCCCTGGGTCTGCTGGAAGGACTGCTGGGCGTCGTCGTTGCCGTACGCGACCTTGACCAGCTTGATGTCCTTGTACTTCGGGTCCGCGAGCTCCTTCTTCATGAAGTCGATCCAGACGTTCTGGTTCGTCGCGGTCTGCGCGGCCGACAGGATCGCGATCTCGCCCTTGTAGCCGATCTGCTCGGCGAGCAGCTGCACCTCGGTACGGCCCAGGTCCTCGGCGCTGGCCTGCGAGACGAACGCGTTGCGACAGTCGGCCTTGGTGTCCGAGTCGTACGTGACGACCTTGATGTCGTTCTTCATGGCCTGCTTGAGCGCGGTGCACAGGGCGCCCGGGTCCTGCGCGGACACGGCCATCGCGTCGACCTGCTGCTGCGTCAGGGTGTTGACGTAGGAGACCTGGCCGGACGTGTCGGTGGCGCTGCTGGGGCCGACCTCCTTGTAGTTGGAGCCCAGCGCCTTCAGCGCCTTCTCGCCGCCCTTGTCGGCGGAGGTGAAGTACGGGTTGTTGACCTGCTTCGGCAGGAAGCCGACGGTCAGACCCTTCTTGGTGGCCGCGTTCGGGTCGGCCTTGCCGGTCGCGGCAGCCGAGGCACCCTCGTCCTTGACGTCGCTCTTGGTGGTACCGCCACAGGCGGTGAGCGCCAGAGCGAGCGAGGTCGCGGCGGCGAGAGCCGCGGAGGCACGGCGGACGGATGACTTACGCATGAGGGTTCCTTACAGACGGAGAGTGAGTTGGACACGCCCCTGAAAGGGGCGCGGGGAACTGCGCGACCAGCCACAGCGGGCCCGCAGCTTGAGAACCGCCTATCCAGCGGCGCGTGCCGCCCTCGCCAACGAGACCTGCCGGGCAACCCGAGGGCCGAGCACGGAAAGCACCAGCAGGATGCCCGTGACGACAATCTGTGATTGAGCCGAAACATCCTGAAGGCTCATCACGTTCTGCAGCGCACCGAGCAGGAAGACTCCCGCAATCGCACCGCCGAGCGTGCCCTTCCCCCCGTCGAAGTCGATCCCACCGAGCAACACGGCGGCGATGACGGAGAGTTCGAGCCCGGTCGCGTTGTCATAGCGGGCGCTGGCGTAGTGCAGCGCCCAGAAGATCCCGGTGAGGGAGGCCGTGAGACCGGTCACCGCGAACAGGATCAGCTTCTGCCGCTTGACCCGGAGGCCGGCGAAGCGGGCCGCCTCCTCGCTCGCTCCGATCGCGAACAGCGAGCGGCCGAACGGGGTGGCGTGCAGCACGACCACGGCGATCGCGAGCAGCACGAGGAAGGGCAGCAGGGCGTACGGGACGAAGGTGTCCCCGATGCGTCCGGCGGCGAAGTCCAGGTACTGGGTGGGGAAGTCGGTCACCGCGTCGGAGCCGAGCACGATCTGTGCGATGCCCCGGTAGGCGGCCATGGTGCCGATGGTGACGGCGAGGGAGGGCAGACCGAGCCGGGTGACGAGCAGCCCGTTGATCAGCCCGCAGACCACTCCGAGGAGCAGACAGATCGGGATGATCACCTCGATCGTCATGCCCTGGTTCCACAGGGCACCCATCACCGCACCGGAGAGTCCCGCGGTGGAGGCGACGGACAGATCGATCTCGCCGGAGACGACGAGCAGGGTCATGGGCAGCGCGACGAGCGCGATCGGGAGGGTGTTGCCGATCAGGAAGGACAGGTTGAGCCCGTTGCCGAACCCGTCCACGAACCCGAAGGACAGCAGCAGGACGACGACGAGGAGGACACCGACTGCGGAATCCCACCTTTTCAGGGAGGCCCCGCGGATGGCACGCGCGAGCGACGAGTCAGCCATGGCGGGCGTTCCTCTTCTTCAGGGCGGACGCCACGCGCAGGGCGACGATCCGGTCGACCGCGATGGCGAGGATGAGCAGGGTGCCGTTGATGGCCATCACCCACACCGAGCTGACGCCGAGGGCGGGCAGCACGCTGTTGATGGAGGTCAGCAGCAGGGCGCCGAGCGCCGCCCCGTAGACGCTGCCGGAGCCGCCGGTGAAGACGACACCGCCGACCACGACCGCGCTGACGACGGTGAGTTCGTACCCGTTGCCCGTGCTGGAGTCGACGTTGCCGAACCGCGCGAGGTAGAGCGCGCCGGCGAGTCCGGCGAGGGCGCCGCAGAAGGTGTACGCGGTGAGGATCCGCTTGCGTACGGGGATGCCGGCGAGCCGGGCGGCCTCGGGATTGGAGCCGAGCGCGTACAGCTCACGGCCGCTGCCGAAGTGCTTGAGGCAGTAAGCGGTGGCGACGAGTACGGCGAGCGCGATCAGCGCGAGGTACGGGACCGCCGAGATGCCGCCGGAGCCGAAGTCGACGAATCCGTCCGGGAGGTCGGCCGCCGTGATCTGCCGGGAGCCGACCCAGATGGAGTCGATGCCGCGGATGATGTAGAGCGTGCCGAGGGTGACGACGAGGGCGGGTACCTGCCCGAAGCTGACGAGCAGTCCGTTCAGGAGCCCGAAGCCGATACCGAGGAGGACGGCCAGGACGACGGCCACGACGGGGTTCCCGCCGTCCTGGAGGTAGAGGCCTGCGGCGAAGGCGCTGATGCCGAGCGTGGAGCCGACCGACAGGTCGACGTTTCGGGTGATGACCACCAGCGACTGGCCGGTGGCGACCAGGACCAGGATCGTCGCGTTCAGCAGCAGGTCCTTGATGCCCTGCTCGGACAGGAACTCGCTGTTGCCGGCCTGGGTCACGGCGATCATCACCAGGAAGACGACCAGGATGGCGAGTTCGCGCATCTTGAACACACGGTCCACCAGCCGGGTGCCGCTGGACTTGGGCACCTCCGCGGCGGGGGCGGGATTGGGAGCGGTCACCGTCATGCGGCGGCCCTCCCGGTGGCTGCGGCCATCACCGTTTCCTCGGTTGCTTCGGAGCGCGGGATCTCGGCGGCGAGGCGGCCCTCGTGCATCACGAGCACGCGGTCGGCCATACCGAGGATCTCGGGCAGGTCGGAGGAGATCATCAGCACGGCCACACCGTCGGCGGCCAGCTCGCTGAGCAGGCGGTGCACCTCGGCCTTGGTGCCGACGTCGATGCCGCGGGTGGGCTCGTCGACGATCAGCACCCTGGGGCCGGTGGCGAGCCACTTGGCCAGGACGACCTTCTGCTGGTTGCCGCCGGACAGCGTGTTGACGGTGTCGGCGATGCGGGCGTACTTCACCTGGAGCCTGACGGCCCAGTCGAGGGAGCGGCTGCGCTCGGCGCCCCGGTCCATGAGTCCGGCCCTGACGGTCGTCCGCAGGCCGGTGAGGCCGATGTTCCGCTCGATGGACATGTCCATCACCAGGCCCTGGGCGCGCCGGTCCTCGGGGACGAGGGCGAGCCCGGCGGCCATGGCCGTGGAGGGGGCACCGTTGGTCAGGAGCGTGCCGTCCACCTCGACCTCGCCGGCGTCCCAGCGGTCGATGCCGAAGACGGCCCGGGCCACCTCGGTACGGCCGGCGCCGACGAGTCCGGCGAGGCCGACGATCTCGCCGTGCCGGACCTCGAAGGAGACGTCGGTGAAGACGCCCTCGCGGGTCAGCCGGCGGACGCTGAGCGCGACCTCGCCGGCTTCCACGTCCTGCTTCGGGTAGAGCTCGTCGAGATCGCGGCCGACCATCCGGCGTACGAGATCGTCCTCCGTCATGCCCTCCAGCGGCTCGCTGGCGATCCAGGCACCGTCACGGAGGGTCGTCACCTGCCGGCAGATCTGGAAGATCTCCTCCAGCCGGTGCGAGATGAACAGCACGGCGGCGCCCTGTTCACGCAGGGTGCGGACGACACCGAAGAGACGGGCGACCTCGCTGCCGGTGAGGGCCGCGGTCGGCTCGTCCATGATCAGGACGCGGGCGTCGAAGGAGAGCGCCTTGGCGATCTCGACGATCTGCTGGTCCGCGATGGACAGGCCGCGGGCGGGGCGGTCGGGGTCGAGTTCGACGCCGAGTCGCCGCATCAGGGCGGCGGTCGCCGAGTGGGTGGCCTTGTGGTCGATCCGGCCGAGGGCGCGCCGGGGCTGGCGGCCCATGAAGATGTTCTCGGCGATCGACAGGTCCGGGAAGAGCGTGGGCTCCTGGTAGATCACGGCGATACCCGCGTCGCGGGCGTCGCCGGGACCGTGGAAGACGACGGGCGCGCCGTCGAGCAGCACCTGGCCCGCGTCAGGTCGGTGCACCCCGGCGAGCGTCTTGATCAGGGTCGACTTACCGGCGCCGTTCTCACCGGCGAGTGCGTGCACTTCGCCGGGATACAGCTCCATGGAGACGTCCCGCAGGGCACGCACCGCACCGAAGGACTTCGAGATGTCCTTGAGTGCCAGCACAGGGGCCGGCCCCGGGTCGGACGGGTGGGTCATGAGGGCTCCTCGACGACGCCGGTGGGACTGGCCTCACGACGTCGTGAAAGGTTTCAACTGGGTTGCCGGGACGTTAGACACGGCAGCCATGGCACGTCAATGGGTCCGTGTCGAAATTCTTTCGATAATTGAAGGTCACAGGCAAGTCACGGCAGCCCGAATCAGCCGGAGGGCTTGACACCCCTCCGGGGGGCTCATAGCTTCCCGTTCTGAATCGTTTCATCAGATCGTCGTTCCGCGTGCTGATTCCCAGCAGTCGTTCCGACCCGATGTCACAGGAGTCCTGAAGTGACCGAGCTCAGCGCGGTGAAGGCCGCTCTCAAGGCCCAGGCCATCGAAACGCCGTCGTGGGCGTACGGGAACTCGGGGACCCGTTTCAAGGTGTTCGCCCAGCCCGGCGTCCCGCGCGACCCCTTCGAGAAGCTGGACGACGCCGCCCAGGTGCACGCCTTCACCGGTGTGGCCCCCACCGTGGCCCTGCACATTCCGTGGGACAGGGTCGAGGACTATTCCGCCCTTGCCAAGTACGCCGAGGAGCGCGGCCTGAAGCTGGGCGCGATCAACTCGAACACCTTCCAGGACGACGACTACAAGCTCGGCAGCATCTGCCACCCGGACGCGGTGGTGCGGCGCAAGGCGCTCCGCCATCTGCTCGAATGCGTCGACATCATGGACGCCACCGGGTCCAAGGACCTCAAGCTGTGGTTCGCCGACGGGACGAACTACCCCGGCCAGGACGACATCCGTGAGCGGCAGGACCGGCTCTCCGAGGCGCTGGCCGCGGTGTACGAGCGGCTCGGCGACGACCAGCGGATGCTCCTCGAGTACAAGTTCTTCGAGCCGGCCTTCTACGCGACCGACGTCCCGGACTGGGGCACGGCGTACGCGCACTGCCTCAAGCTCGGCCCGAAGGCGCAGGTCGTGGTCGACACCGGGCACCACGCGCCCGGGACCAACATCGAGTTCATCGTCGCGACGCTGCTGCGCGAGGGGAAGCTCGGCGCGTTCGACTTCAACTCGCGGTTCTACGCGGACGACGACCTGATGGTCGGCTCGGCGGACCCGTTCCAGCTGTTCCGGATCATGTACGAGGTGATCCGGGGCGGGGGGTTCGTGCCCGAGGTCGCGTTCATGCTGGACCAGTGCCACAACATCGAGGCGAAGATTCCGGCGATCATCCGGTCGGTGATGAACGTTCAGGAGGCGACGGCCAAGGCGCTCCTTGTCGATGCGTCGGCGTTGGGTGCTGCTCAGCGGGCCGGGGATGTGCTGACCGCCAACGCGGTGCTGATGGACGCGTACAACACGGATGTCCGGCCGTTGCTGGTGGAGGTCCGGGAGGAGCTGGGGTTGGACGGGGACCCGATCGCTGCGTATGCCCGGTCCGGGTGGGGGGCGAAGATCGCTGCGGAGCGGGTTGGTGGGGAGCAGGCGGGGTGGGGAGCCTAGGTTCTGGGTCTCGTCTGCCTGGTTCGGTTCGTCGCAGGCTCTCCGTCGTCTGTGGTTGCTCGCGCAGTTGCCCGCGCCCTTATAGGGGCGCTCCTCTCGTCCCCAGTTCAATCGTCACGTAAGGACTCGTCACGTCATGGCTATCCATCCTGAAGCCGCTGCCCTCATCGCTCGGTCTCGTCGGCTTGGTGCTGACCCCCGTAATACGAACTACGCGGGTGGAAATACGTCCGCGAAGGGGACCGACATCGATCCCGTCACCGGTGGTGATGTCGAGCTGATGTGGGTCAAGGGGTCCGGGGGTGACCTGGGCACCCTGACCGAGGGTGGGCTGGCCGTGCTGCGGCTGGACCGGCTGCACGCGCTCAAGGGGGTCTATCCGGGCGTCGAGCGCGAGGACGAGATGGTCGCCGCCTTCGACTACTGCCTGCACGGCAAGGGCGGGGCGGCGCCGTCCATCGACACCGCGATGCACGGGCTCGTCGACGCCGCGCACGTTGATCACCTCCACCCCGACTCCGGTATCGCGCTCGCCTGCGCCGCCGACGGGGAGAAGCTGACCGCCGAGTGTTTCGGGGACAGCGTGGTGTGGGTGCCGTGGCGGCGCCCCGGATTCCAGCTCGGCCTGGACATCGCCGCCGTGAAGGCCGCCAATCCGCAGGCCGTCGGCTGCGTCCTCGGCGGGCACGGCATCACCGCCTGGGGCGACACTGCCGAGGCGTGCGAGAAGAACTCGCTGCACATCATCCGTACCGCCGAGGCGTTCCTCGCCGAGCGTGGGAAGGCCGAGCCGTTCGGTCCGGTGATCGAGGGCTACGCGGCCCTCGCGCCCGAGGAGCGGCGTGAACGTGCCGCCGCGCTCGCCCCGTACGTGCGGGCCATCGCCTCGCAGGACAAGCCGCAGGTCGGGCACTTCACCGACTCGGACGTCGTGCTGGACTTCGTGTCGCGCGGCGAGCACCCGCGCCTCGCCGCCCTCGGCACCTCCTGCCCGGACCACTTCCTGCGCACCAAGGTCAGGCCGCTCGTCCTCGACCTGCCGGCCGCCGCTCCCCTGGACGAGGCGATCGCACGGCTGAAGGAGCTGCACGCCGAGTACCGCGAGGAGTACGCGGCCTACTACGGGCGCAACGCGCTGCCCGACTCCCCCGCGATGCGTGGCGCCGACCCGGCGATCGTGCTGATCCCGGGTGTGGGCATGTTCAGCTTCGGCAAGGACAAGCAGACCGCTCGGGTGGCCGGCGAGTTCTACGTCAACGCGATCAACGTGATGCACGGGGCCGAGGCGGTCTCGACGTACGCGCCGATCGAGGAGTCGGAGAAGTTCCGGATCGAGTACTGGGCACTGGAGGAGGCGAAGCTCCAGCGGATGCCCAAGCCCAAGGCGCTGGCCACTCGGGTCGCTCTCGTCACCGGTGCCGGCAGCGGGATCGGTAGGGCCATCGCCGAGCGGCTGGTCGCCGAGGGTGCCTGTGTCGTCGTCGCCGACCTCAACGCCGAGAACGCCCAGGCTGTGGCGGAGGAGCTGGGCGGGGCCGACAAGGCCGTCGCCGTCACTGTCGATGTCACGAGCGAGGAGCAGATCGCCGAGGCGTTCCGGGCCGCCGTGCTGGCCTTCGGCGGGGTGGACCTCGTCGTCAACAACGCCGGGATCTCCATCTCCAAGCCGCTGCTGGAGACCTCGGCCCGCGACTGGGACCTGCAGCACGACATCATGGCGCGTGGGTCGTTCCTCGTCTCGCGCGAGGCGGCGCGGTTGATGATCGCGCAGGAGCTCGGCGGCGACATCATCTACATCGCCTCCAAGAACGCCGTCTTCGCCGGACCGAACAACATCGCCTACTCCGCCACCAAGGCCGACCAGGCGCACCAGGTGCGGCTGCTCGCCGCCGAACTGGGCGAGCACGGCATCCGGGTCAACGGCATCAACCCCGACGGCGTGGTGCGCGGCTCCGGGATCTTCGCCGGCGGGTGGGGCGCGCAGCGTGCGGCCACGTACGGCATCGAGGAGGAGAAGCTCGGCGAGTTCTACGCGCAGCGGACCATCCTCAAGCGCGAGGTGCTGCCCGCGCACGTCGCCAACGCCGTCTTCGCGCTCACCGGCGGCGAGCTCACGCACACCACCGGACTGCACGTGCCGGTCGACGCCGGCGTCGCCGCCGCCTTCCTGCGATGACCCGGTCCGTGAAGGTGTACGCCGCGGTCGACCTCGGCGCGTCCAGTGGGCGCGTCATGGTCGGCCGGGTCGGGCCCGACACGCTGGAGCTGGCCGAGGCGCACCGGTTCGTGAACCGGCCCGTGCGGGTGCCCGAGGGGCTGCGCTGGGACGTGCTCGCGCTGTACGGGGGCGTGCTCGACGGGCTGCGGGCCGCCGGTGCCCACTGCGGTGGCGAACTCGACTCCGTCGGCATCGACAGCTGGGCCGTGGACTACGGCCTGCTGGATGCCGACGGCGCCCTGCTGGGCAACCCGGTGCACTACCGCGACGCCCGCACCGAGGGTGTCGCGGAGAAGGTGTGGGCGTCCGTCCCGGCCGCCGAGCTGTACGCGGCGACCGGGTTGCAGTACGCGCCCTTCAACACCCTCTACCAGCTGACCGCGGCCCGCGAGACCCGGCAACTGGCCTCCGCCGAACGGCTGTTGCTCATCCCCGACCTGCTGACCTACTGGCTGACGGGCGAGGCCGGCACCGAGCTGACCAACGCCTCCACCACCCAGCTGATCGACCCCCGCACCCGCGGCTGGGCCCATGAGATCGCGCGGAGACTGGACATCGACCTCGGGCTGTTCGCGCCGCTGCGCCGGCCCGGTGATCCGGCGGGTGTGCTGCGGGCCGAGGTGCTGGAGGAGACCGGGCTCACCGGCCCGGTGCCGGTGACCACGGTCGGGTCGCACGACACCGCCTCCGCGGTGGCGGCCGTTCCGGCCGTGGACGAGCGGTTCGCCTACATCTGCACCGGCACCTGGTCCCTGGCCGGGCTGGAGCTGGACGCGCCCGTCCTCTCCGAGGAGAGCCGGGCCGCCAACTTCACCAATGAGCTGGGGCTCGACGGCACGGTCCGCTATCTGCGCAACATCATGGGGCTGTGGCTGCTCCAGGAGTGCGTACGGGCCTGGGGCAACCCCGACCTGGGCACGCTGCTGCGGGCGGCGGGCGAGGCGCCGGGGCTGCGGTCCGTGGTGGACGCGGGGGACGCGGCGTTCCTGGCGCCCGGGCGGATGCCGGAGCGGATCGCCGAGGCCTGCCGGGTCTCCGGGCAGCCGGTGCCCGAGACTCCGGGCGAGATCACCCGCTGCATCCTCGACTCCCTCGCTCTCGCGCATCGGCGGGCGGTGGCGGACGCCCAGCGGCTCGCCGGGCATCCCGTCGACGCCGTGCACATCGTGGGGGGCGGGACGCGTAACGCGCTGCTGTGCCAACTAACCGCCGATGCCTGTGGGTTGCCGGTGGTGGCGGGTCCGGCGGAGGCCGCCGCGCTCGGCAACGTCCTCGTCCAGGCGAGGGCCCACGGACTGGTGGGCGACCGTACGGACATGCGCCGGCTGCTCGCCCGTACCCAGCCGCTGACCCGCTACGAGCCGTCCGGCGACCCGGCGGCCTGGCGCGCGGCTGAGACCCGGCTCACCGAAGCCCGGTGAGCCGGGGGCTCCCCCACCACGTGACCTCCGGGTACTCTGCATTCATCCGATGACCGACCACGAGGAGCCGCGATGCGTGTCGCCCTGTTCCTGACCTGTGTCAACGACACGCTCTATCCGGACACGGGCCGCGCCGTGGTGAAACTGCTGACCAGGCTGGGCGTCGACGTCGACTTCCCGATGGCTCAGACCTGCTGCGGACAGGCGCACTACAACACCGGGTACCGGCACGAGGCCGAGCCGCTCGCCCGTCATTTCTCCGATGTATTCGCGGGGTACGAGGCGATCGTCACACCCTCCGGGTCGTGCGGCGCGATGGTGCGGGAGCTGTATCCCCGGATGGGTGAGCGGGCCCGGGCCGAGGGGCGCGGGGACGGGCTCGCCGCCACACTGGCGCCCGTGGTCCCGAAGACGTACGAGCTGACGGAGTTCCTGGTGGACGTGCTGGGGGTGACGGACGTGGGCGCCTACTACCCGCACACCGTCACCTACCACCCGACCTGCCACGGGCTGCGCGGCCTCGGGCTGGCCGACCGGCCGTTCAAGCTGCTCCAGGCCGTCAAGGGGCTGGAGCTGCGCGAGCTGCCCGGGGCCGACGAGTGCTGTGGCTTCGGCGGCACGTTCGCGCTGAAGAACTCCGATGTTTCGGCGGCGATGGGCACCGACAAGGTGCGCAACGCCGAGTCGACGGGGGCGGAGGTGCTGTGCGCCGCCGACAACTCGTGTCTCATGCACATCGGCGGGACCATGACCCGGCTGAGCACCGGAATGCGGCCGGTGCACATCGCGGAGATCCTGGCGAGCACGGAAGAGGAGCCGAGCGTATGAGCGGCGGAACGTTCGTCGGGATGCCCTCCTTCCCCGAGGCGGCCCACGACGCGGTCAACAACCAGACCCTGCGCGCCAATCTGCGCCACGCCACCCACACCATCCGCGGCAAACGGGCGAAAGCCGTCGCCGAGATGTCCGACTGGGCCGAGCTGCGTGAGGCGGGCAAGCGGATCAAGGACCACACCCTCCGCCATCTCGACCGCTATCTCGTCCAGCTGGAGGAGTCGGTCACGGCGGCGGGCGGGGTCGTGCACTGGGCCGTCGATGCCGACGAGGCCAACCGGATCGTCATCGACCTGGTGCGGATGACCGGGGAGTCGGAGGTCGTCAAGGTCAAGTCGATGGCCACGCAGGAGATCGGGCTGAACGAGGCGCTGGAGGCCGAGGGCATCGCGGCCTACGAGACCGACCTCGCCGAGCTGATCGTGCAGTTGGGCAAGGACCGCCCCTCGCACATCCTCGTCCCGGCGATCCACCGCAACCGGGGCGAGATCCGGGACATCTTCGCGCGCGAGATGAGCGAGTGGGGCCGCCCGGCTCCCGATGGCCTCACCGACACGCCCGCCGAACTGGCCGAGGCGGCACGGCTGCACCTCCGAGAAAAATTCCTGCGCGCCAAGGTGGGCGTCTCCGGCGCCAACTTCATGGTCGCGGAGACCGGCACCCTCGTCGTGGTCGAGTCCGAGGGCAACGGGCGGATGTGCCTGACCCTGCCCGAGACGCTCATCTCGGTCGTCGGCATCGAGAAGATCGTGCCGACCTGGCGGGACCTGGAGGTCTTCCTCCAGACCCTCCCCCGCTCCTCGACCGCCGAGCGCATGAACCCGTACACGTCGACGTGGACCGGTACGACGGGCGGTGACGGCCCGCAGACCTTCCACCTGGTTTTGATCGACAACGGCCGCACCGACACCCTCGCCGACGAGGTCGGCCGCCAGGCCCTACGCTGCATCCGCTGCTCTGCCTGTCTGAACGTCTGCCCGGTGTACGAGCGGGCCGGCGGCCACGCCTACGGCTCCGTCTATCCCGGCCCGATCGGCGCCATCCTGAGCCCTCAGCTCCGGGGCACCGCGAGCGAGATCGACGCCTCGCTCCCGTACGCCTCCTCGCTGTGCGGGGCCTGTTACGAGGTCTGCCCGGTCGCCATCGACATCCCCGAGGTGCTGGTGCACCTGCGGGAACGGATCGTCGAAGGCGGTCCGGCCACCAGGGAGGGCAACAAGGTCGTCCTGAAGCCCGCGAAGGGCCACGCCGCCGAGCGGGCCGCGATGCGTGCCGCCCGCTGGGCGTTCGGCCACCCCGGCGCCCTGCGCACCGGCCAGCGTCTCGCCTCCCGCACCCGCCGCTTCCACCCCCGCACGCTGCCCGGCCCCGGCAGGGCCTGGAGCGACACCCGTGACCTGCCGGCCGTACCGGCGGAGCCGTTCCGCGACTGGTGGCAGCGCACCCACGGCGGAAAGGACACCACGAAGTGAACAGCCGCGATCTGATCCTGGGCCGCGTACGGCGTGCACTCGCCGACGTGCCCCGCGACGACACGCCGTACGACCAGGCCGTCGACCGTGACTATCTGCGCGAGCACGGAAACCGGAGCGTCGAGGAGACGGTCGAACTCCTCGCCGAGAACCTGGCGGACTACCGGGCGGTAGTGCACCGCTGCACCGGCGACGAGCTTCCGGCGCTGCTCGCCGGGATACTGGCCGCGCGCGGCTCGGCGTCGGTGGTCGTACCGCCGGGGCTTGCGCCGGAGTGGCTGTCCGCCTCGGACACCGCCCGGATCGAGGACCGCACGGCGAGCACCGTGTACGACCTGGACAAGGTCGGGAGCGTGGTCACCGGCTGCGCTCTCGCCATCGCCGAGACCGGCACCATCGTCCTGGACGGCGGCCCGGCCCAGGGGCGCCGCCGGATCACCCTGGTCCCCGACCACCACATCTGTGTCGTCCGCGTGCCCGACCAGGTCGTCTCCTCCGTGCCCCAGGCTCTCGAACGCCTGGACCCGGCACGGCCGTTGACCTGGATCTCCGGTCCGTCCGCGACCAGCGACATCGAGCTCGACCGGGTCGAGGGGGTGCACGGTCCGCGCACCCTGGAGGTGGTCCTGGTGAGTGGAGAGGTCCAGGCGTGAACGGGCTCGCGGGGTCGGGCGCTTCGGCGGCCGGCCCCGGTTCCTGACTACGGCGTCGGTCGACGGCGTTCGTGCCGAATGACGCCCGGACGGACATGAGCGAGGATTCCGCCCGCGGTACGGCAACCGGCCGAACGGGCCCGCCGCGCCTGCTGGTTGAACCCGGAGGCGCGGTCGAGGTGGGACACGGGCGACCCGGCGGCGCCCGCGTACGCCGAGCTGGTGGAGATGCGGAGTGTGCCGCAACGCCCTCCAACTCGGCGCGCTGATCAGCCGGTTGCTACCGGTGTGAGGACGGCGGTGGCGTCCTCACGATCGGCCTGGCGTCAGTTTCCCGGCGCCTTCGCGTAATCCTGTGCCATGCCTCCCGCGAAGTCGTGGACGATGACCTGCTCGTCGCCGATGACCCACGCGTCGTGCCCGGCCGGGCACACGAAGACGTCGCCGGGGCCCACTTCGCCCTCGCCGCCGTCATCCATGCGGATGCCCATTCGGCCCTGTACGACATAGCCGTTGTGGTGGATCTCGCAGCTCTGCGTGCCCACGATGGGCCCGACGCACTCGGACCAGCGCCAGCCCGGTTCGAAGGTTCCCACGGCGAAGTCGAGGCCTGTCATGTGTACGGCTTCGAGGTGTCCCCGGGGGAAATCACGCCGCTCGTCCGGCTTCTCGACTGTCTTGATCTCCAGCATGTCCGCTGCCTCCCATCCCCCCTGCATGGCTGTCGGGCCCCCCTGTTTCTCTTCCATCGTCCGCCTGTCAAGGCGGGGCCGCCATCCGAGCGACCGCGGTGTCAGAGTTCGAAGGTCACCAGGCCGTCCTGCGCGTCCGGCTCCGGCGCTGTCACCGTGTAGCCGAAGCGGTTCTTGAGGGAGGTGACGTCCCAGAGCGCGGCGCGGTCGCGGTAGTTGAAGACGATCTCCTTGCGGGCTCCGCCGTGCCGGAGGATCCGTGACATGGCGATGTCGTCGGGGTGGTCGTGCCGGGCGCCGCTCGTGGAGATCAGATAGCGGTCGCAGTCGAGGAGACCCAGCAGCTCGTTGGAGAGGTTGCGGCCGCTGCCGTGATGGGCGACCTTCAGGACGTCGACGTGGAGCCGCCCGCCCGCCGCCTCGGCCCGGGGCCGTATCGACTCGACGAGCCGGCGGTCGTCCGCGTCGCCGGTGAGGACGATCCGCCGGTCCTCGAACTCGAAGAGCAGCCCGATGCTGGTGACGTTCGTCGGCGAAGTGTCCGCCTTGAACGGTGTCGCGGCGAGCCGTTCCACGTCGACGGCGCCGCCGAAGTGCTCGAAGCCGGGGACGGCGGGCGGTTCGTCCGGGTCCCGGCCGGGGATCAGCCCGTGGGCGGCGCACTCCTTCACCCACACCGGGGCCAGTCGCTCCAACTGCCGCCGGTCGGGCGAGAGCACCTCCATCGTGGACCCGTCGTCGAACCACCCGAGCTGCCGCCCGACCTCCGCGCCGCGCCCGCCGAACGCGTCGTTCCAGGGCACCTTCTGCGCCAGCAGCGCGCTGGTGAGCTTCTCGCCGTCCTGGGCGCCGAACCCCTCGGCGTCGAGCAGGTGGTCGAACCCGTTGAACCACACGTCCCCGATCTCCACCGAGCGCTCCGGATCGTTCAGCAGGGCGAGCACTCCGAGGATGTGGTCCTGGTCGACATGCGTGACGACGAGGACGTCGACGAGCCCGTCGAGCCCGGCGAGCACCGGCTTGATCAGCGGATACGTGCCCGCGCGACCGCCGTCGACGAGGATCCGCCGGACGAACGTGTCGTCGCCGTATTCCAGGAGCAGGCAGTCGCCGTCCTGGCCGGGCATCATCGTGAAGCGGATCATCGCGGCCTCCCTCGCCGGGTCTCTCGCTAGTGGGGCACCCCTCGCAGGCCGACGATCACGAACGGCTCGCGCATGTCCACGCGGTAGGACAGCAGCCGGGCCTGGTCGAGGCGGGTGACGCACTCCGGGTCGTCGGGGAACTCGGAGAGGCCGTGGATGAGGCGGCTCAGGCCGAGGGTGAAGACCGGGACGCCGCGGTCGAAGGCCTCGACGAGCGCGTCCCGTGCCGCGCGCAGCTCGGTCTCGGTGTGGGCGCGGCGCAGATGGCGCATGCCCCACAGCAGCGAGCCGTCGCTCAGCCAGGGGCACTCACGGCGCAGATGATCGAGCCAGGCGTCCCAGCGGTGCCGTCGCTCGGTGAGCTCGCTGCCGACCAGGACATAGGCGCCGGCCACCGCGGCGAGGGGGTTCTCCATCTTGGCGTAGAGCAGTTCCTCGGCGTCCTTTACCAGCGCCGCCGCCGTGTCGAAGGCGCCCCGGGCCATATAGCCGAGGGCGGGTCCCACCCGGCTGTCGCGGACGGTGACGGAGACGGTGCTGCCGGTCGGGCTCTGGCGTTCGTTGACCAGCACCTCGATCTGCGTGTCGCCCCAGGGCGCGGGGAGGGTAACGACGTACTCGGCGCCGGTCAGCGAGACGACGAGGAACTGCCGTGGGCCCGTGGGCCCTTGAAGGGTGGACGCGCCCTGTTCGTCGACCGGGCCGTGCGGGCCGAAGCGGTAGAGGCGGGCGGTGGCGTCGCCCAGGTCGAGGCTGGGCACCGTGTGCGGCGCCGAGCGGGCCAGGCCGAGGGCGATCGGTTCCGGCGAGGGGCCGTCGGTCAGGGCGAGCAGCGGGGCGAAGTGCCAGCTCTCCGGCTTCGGATCGCCGACCCAGACCGCGTTCCCCGGCGGCACCACCCCGCGGGTCGCCCACACTCCGGAGCGCGACCCCCGGGACCGGGGCACCGGGATCGTCTCGTCGTCGTGATAGGCGCCGTACGGCTCGATGTTGCCCATGAGGTACTGCCAGGAGTGCGACTCGTAGGGCGAGCGCGCGGTGCACAGCGTCACGTGGGTGTCCTTGCCCTCGCTCGCCTCCGCGTCCTTGGACAGGACGACTCCGGAGGGCAGCGTGGCGGACACGAGGTAGTGCCCGGGGTCGACCTCGTAGCGGGCGGCCGGCGCGGAGGTGCCGCAGGGGAAGAGGACGCCCCGGTGGGCGCTGCCGGTGCCGTCGGCCGGGTGGATGTCGCCGACGACCTTCGCCCCGTCGGGCAGGTCGGACTCGTGGAGGCTCAGCGCCACGGTGACCCGCAGGCCGGTGCTCATGACGGCTTCCCCAACTGCACGCGCCGGAACACCGGCCGCACCGTGACCGGCTTGGTCCGCACCTCCTCGTCGCCGAGATGTGCCTCGAAGACGTAGTTGCCGAAGCCGAGTTCGATGGCCCACTCGCTCTCGGGGTCGGTCTCGTCGATGTCGTCGGGCGGCCGGCGCAGCCGTTCCCGGCCGCCCTGTCCGTCCTCCCGGCACACGAACTCGGCCTCCGCGTTGTCCTCGGCTGGGTCGCAGCCGACGTACACCGGGACGACCGGGGTGCCGGACAGCTGGTGGAGGACGAAGACGGGCAGTTCACCGACCGAGGGGACCTGGACGCCTGCCACGGCTCCGGCGAAGCGCGGCTGGTGCATGAAGTGGTCGATCGCCGTGAGGAGTTGGGAGGTGTTGACCCGCCAGTCTCCCTCGGGGTCGTCGCTGGCGGCCCCGGCGAGGCTCTTCAGCAGTGCCTCGGTGAACAGGCTGACCTGTCCGGGCCGGGCGTGCGAGCGGTCGCCGGCCAGGGTGGCGTAGTACGGGATGTGGAAACGCCGGGGCAGGTCCAGCGGGCGCGCGCCGGCGCCGAGCGGGGTGCGGCCGGCGAACCGTGTACCCGAACTCTCGATCAGGACGTCGGAGTTGGAGCGGCAGGCGTCGACGAAGAACACCTGCTGGCCGGCCTTGCACCGCTTGAGCCCGTTCATCAGGCCGGCGAAGTCCAGTGCTCCGTTGAGGGGGTTGTGGTGGTCGGCGAAGATGTCGGCGGCGAGCAGCGCCATGTCCTCGCCCTGGGAGATGCCGTGTCCGCAGAAGTAGAAGAGGAGCCGGTTGTCGACGTGGCTGTCACCCCGGTCGTACCAGTCGGCGACCGCGGTGACGAGGTTGTCGATGGTGGCCTCGTCGACGTCGTGCTCGGTCCGCGTACGAGGGTCGGTGAACGGGGTCGGGTGCTCCTCACTGAGCAGCAGGGCCACGCTGCCGAGTGGGCGTTCGGGGTCGTTGTACTCGGTGAGCAGCCAGGTGGCGAAGGCGCGGGCGGAGAGCGGGGGTGAGCTGAGCTGGCGCATCCCGTCGGAGTCGGCGACCGGTGACTCGCCGCCGGCGAGGTGCGGGTACCTGCCGACTCCGACGACCAGCGCGTGGGTGCGTGGCGGGTCGGCCGCCTCTTCGAGATGGATCACTGAACCGGCCATGGATCCTCCGGAACACCATCGCTCCCGAGCATGCCCATCGACAGCATTTCTCCTACTATATTTCGTAACACCCTGTATGTCCTGGCATACGCCAGTGAAGGTGAGGCCCGCCATGGCCAAGAACCTCGTCATCTGTCTGGACGGCACGGGCAACCAGTTGCGCGCGAAGGGCAACACCAACGTCGTGCGGCTCTACGAGATGCTGGACCTCTCCGACCCCGCCCGGCAGATCGCGTACTACGACCCCGGTGTCGGCACGTTCTCCTCGGCGGGCGCCTGGACGGCCGTGGGCCGCCGGTTGTCGAAGCTTCTCGGGCTCGCCCTCGGCTCCGGGATCAGGGTCAACCTGGCCGAGGCGTACACGTATCTGATGCGGCACTACGAACCGGGCGACCACATCCACGTGTTCGGCTTCAGCCGGGGCGCGTACACGGCCCGCGCGCTCACCGGCATGCTCAAGGCGGTCGGTCTGCTGCGGCCCGGGCTGGAGAACCTCGTCCCGTACGCCGTCTCGGTCTACGCCAGGAACAAGACCTTCACCGCGGACGACTGGGCCCAACTCCACCGTTTCGCGGGCACGTTCAGCATCACGGTGGAGGCCAGGACCGGTATCCCGGTCGAGTACCTGGGCATGTGGGACTCCGTGAAGGCGGCCGGCATCCTGCGCTGGAACCTGCGCTGGCCGCACACCCGGCAGGTGCCGGGCGCCCTCCGGGTCCGGCACGCGGTCTCCATCGACGAGAAGCGCACGCCCTACCGCGAGTACCTGGTCACGCCGGGCGAGCGGCCGACGCTGCCGGACAGTGTCGAGCAGGTGTGGTTCGCGGGAGTCCACTCGGACGTCGGCGGCACCTTCGAGGACGACCATCATCTCGCCACCATCGCCCTCAAGTGGGTCGTGGACGGCGCCCTGGCCCCCGACGGCAAGGGCCTCCTGCTGAAGCCCGGCGCGTACCGGCGCGAGGTGACGGTCGACCCCACGTACGCGCTGGGCAAGGTGCACCGGATGGGCTGGGTCTGGGCCCTGCTCACCTACCGGCGCCGCCGACCGCCCCCGCACGCCCGGGTGCACGCGAGCGTCCGCGAACGCGTCGACAGGTTCAAGGACTACGGATCACGCGTACCGGAGACGGCCACCTGGGCGGACGAGGACTGGCTCACCGCCCGGGGGTGACGTCCGGGCGACAGCTGACACCTCGCCAACTCCCCCTCCAAGTCAGGTCAGTTCGAGTACACCCCGGCGCACGGCCGCCGAGACCGCCGCCGCCCTGTTGTCGACCCTGAGCTTGCGGTAAACGCGCACGAGATGGGTCTTGACGGTGGCCTCGCTGAGGAACAGCGCCCCGGCGATGGCCCGGTTGCTGAGTCCCTGGGCCATCAGCCGTACGACCTCGATCTCGCGCCCGCTCAACTCGTGCTCCGGATCCAGCACTTGCCCGACGAGCTCCCCGACGATCTCCGGTGCCAGTCCCAGCGCCCCGGCGGCGGCCCCGCGCACCGCGCGGAACAGTTCCTCGGGAGGGCCCGCCTTGAGCACATAGCCCCGGGCGCCCACCTCCAACGCCCGCACCACATCGGCCCGTCCGGCATAGCTGGTCAGCATCACCACCGCAACACCGGGCGCCTCGGCGGCGAGCCGACGGATCGCCTCGATCCCGTCGATCCCGCCCCCCGGACTCCCGAACCGGAGGTCCATCAGGGCGACATCGGGAAGCAGCCGGGCGACCAGCGCGACAGCCTCCTCGCCGCTGCCGGCCTCGGCGATCACAGCGAGGTCGGGTTCGCCCTCCAGCAGCGCGCGCAGACCGGCCCGTACGACGGCGTGGTCGTCCGCGATCAGGACGCGCAGCGGCTCGGCCGCGCCGGGCGGGTCCGCGATCATCGGGCGGTCGCCGTGGGGAAGGGCGCGGCAGCCATCTGCGGCCGGGGCCGCGCGGAGACCGTGGCCCGGATCCGGGTGCCCCGGCCCGGCGCGCCGCTGACGTCCAGGTCACCGCCGTACTCGCGCAGCCTGGCCCGCGCCGCGGGCAGTCCGAAGCCGCGGCCCGGGCCCGTCGAGGTACGGGCGAGGACCTCGGCCGGGTCGAACCCGACGCCGTCGTCGCTGACTTCCAGGTCCACCCGGTCCGGCTGCCGCCGGCTGAGGGTGACCTGCACGTTCACCGCGTGGGCGTGTTCGCGGACGTTCGCCAGCGTGCTCTGCGCGACGCGGAACAGGGTGGTGGCGGTGTGTTCGTCGAGGACGGGCTGGGGGTCGCCGACCGACCGGAACCGCACGCGGGCCGCGGTTCCGTCGGCCTGGGAGCGCGCGCACAGGACACGCAACGCGCCTTCGAGGCCGGTCTCGGCGACGGCTGACGGGGTGAGGTCCCGGATCATGCGGCGGGTTTCGGTGAGGTTGGTGCCCAGTCCGTCGGCGACCGCGCGCACGCGTGCGCGGGCCACGTCGGGGCGGTCGTCCCAGTCGCGGTCGGCGGCCTGGAGCAGCATCAGCCCGCCGGCGAGTTCCTGCGCGAGGGTGTCGTGCAGGTCACGGGCGATCCGCGTCCGCTCCGCCAGCACGCCCGCCCGGCGCTGCTGGAGAGCGATGAGGTCACGCGTGTCGCGCAGTTCCTCGACGAGACGCCGACGCGCTTCGGCGTCCCGTTGCTGGACGCGGTAGAGGGCAACGGTTCCCCAGACGGCCGCCACGGGCACCAGCACGGTGTCGATCATGAACCGGCCGTCGGCGCCGACCAGTGCCGCGACGAGGGCCACGGTGATCAGAGCGAGTGCCGCAGTCACCGACCAGCGGCCGAGCACGCGCTGCGCGGCGCACGCCAGCGGCAGGGCACACCACGCGAAGGCGTTGGTCAGCGCGGCCGGGACGAGGAGGAGAAGCAGTCCCCACAGGGCGAGCAGCACCGGGATCCAGGCCGCCCGCCCCGCCGTCCCCAGCCGGTCCCACAGCATCACCCCACCCGTGTAGGTGAGCGCGAGCAAGCCGCTGACGGTCGCGATGTACCAGCACAACTCACTGTTGAGCCAGGTCAGTTGCAGCAGCGCGGACACCACGATGCCGAAGAACGCCAGATGCGACACGTGGTCCAGGGTGAACCGCCCGCCGCGAACCGGCAGCGGCGAACGGACGGGGACACGGTCGGACACGGCAGATCCCCTTGGGCAGACTGATCCAATCGGACAGGGCCCCGAGTCTAGCGACCGCCTGTATGACTTGTGTGAAGATGCAAGGAAACGGAGGGGCCGGGAAAGGGACCAGCAGCCCCCTCCCGGCCTGTCCGCCTCTCGGCTACGCCCCGGGGCGCAGGCCCAGCACGCCCGGGGTCGGATCCCCCTTCACCTCACCGAAGTACAAGGCGAAGGTCTGCTTCCACCGCTCGATCTGCGCCCGGTCGGCCATGAAGCGGGGGAAGCCGTCGAGGTTCGCGTTCGAGTACTTCCAGACGGGCTTCAGCCCACTGGCGGGGGTGACGTCCGTCCGTACCGACCAGCCGTTGAAGGCGTTCTGCTGCTGGGCGGTGGAGAGCTGCCAGTTGAGGTAGAGCTTGGCGGCCGTGGTGTTCCGGCCCTGCTTGAGGATCGCGGCCCGCTGGCCCCAGGCCATGAACGGGTGTCCCTCGGCGACGGCCCACCGGGAGGGTGCGGTGGACGGCGCCACGAGCGAGCCTGCGCCGCCCACACCGAGTGCCTTCTGTCCGCCGGAGACGGCCAGCCCGGGCGTGTGGCTGCCACGGGCGAACCGGACGTCCTGGGCGGCGAACCTGGCGGCCCAGTCCCAGCCGTAGTGGTCGACGTACAGCTTGAAGAGGTAGAGGACGGCGTCGTCGTCGTGCGGGTAGGACGACGCGATCTGCCCCTTCCACTTCGGGTCGATCAGGTCGAGCGGGGACTTCGGGACGTCGGTGCCGACCGCGGCGACGTTGTACGAGTAGCTGAAGCCGATCACGGCGATCGCGGTCCAGAATCCGTGCGGGTCCTTGAAGCCGTCGTACACCTTGGAGAAGCCGGCGGGCCTGTAGGACAGCAGGCGGCCCTGCTCCTTCCAGCGGGTGAAGTCCTGGAGGGTCTGGAGCTGGACGACGTCCGGGACGAGGGTGTCGGTCGCGAACTGGTTGTCGACGCGGACGTCGTGGTACTTGCTGTAGTCCATGACGACCTTGAGGTCGATCTCCGGGAAGCGCGCCGCGAAGCCCGCGCGGATTCCGTTGCCCTGGCTGTCGACGTCGCCGCCCGCGTAGATGACGAGCTTGCCGCCCTCGGCCAGCGCCGCCTGGTACAGCTCGTCGAGGGTCCGGGTCTCCTCGGCGCCCGTGGCCGGGCGGGATCCGGCGGACGGGGCCGCGGCGGCGGAGGTCCCGGTGACACCGAGCGCGCCGACGCCGAGCGCCGCTCCGGCTCCGGTGGCGAGTACACGTCGTCGGCTGAGGAAACTGGACACTCTGTGGGCCTCTCGTTGGGGGGCAGTGATGCTGGGGGTTCGATCCTGACGCGGGCGAGAGGGTCCGCGCGTCGGCTGTACGGAGCCTGGTGGAGGCCGAGGGATGAACCCCCGTTCAACCGATCGGTTGAACGGGGTTACCGGGCGGTCAGACCGCCTGGAGCGCGGCGGGGACGAGGTCCTTGAGGGACGGGTATCCGTCCACGGCCATGATCAGGTCGGTCTCGGCGAGCAGGGCGCGCAGGACGTGGACGATGCCGTCGGTGCCGCCGAGGGCGCAGCCGTAGGCGTAGGGGCGGCCGATGCCCACCGCCGTCGCGCCCAGGGCGAGGGCCTTGACGATGTCGGCGCCGCTGCGGACCCCGGAGTCGAAGAGGACCGGCAGCCCGTCGGCCGCCTCGACGACGGCGGGCAGGACGTCGAGGGCGGGGAGGCCGCCGTTGGCCTGCCGGCCGCCGTGGTTGGAGCAGTAGATGCCGTCCACTCCCGCGTCACGGGCCCGGCGCGCGTCCTCGGGGTGGCAGATGCTTCACGATCAGGGGGAGGTCGGTCAACGAGCGCAGCCAGTCCAGATCGTCCCAGGTGAGCGGGTTGCCGAAGACCTGGGTCCAGTGGAGGATCGCGGATTGCGGGTCCTCCTCGGGCGAGCGGCCGAGCGCGGCCCGGAAGGCCGGGTCGGTCGTGTAGTTGGTGAGGCAGTGTCCGCGCAGCTGGGGGAAGTTGGCCGTCGCGAGGTCCCTCGGGCGCCAGCCGGTGATCCAGGTGTCGAGGGTGACGACGATGCCCCGGTACCCGGCCCGTTCGGCACGGTGGACGAGGCTCTCGGCGATGCTCCGGTCGGTCGGGGTGTAGAGCTGGAAGAAGCCGGGGGTGTCGCCGAGTTCGCCGGCCACATCCTCCAGCGGGTCCACGGACAGGGTGGAGGCGACCATCGGGACTCCGGTACGGGCGGCGGCTCGGGCCGTGGCCAGGTCGCCGTGTCCGTCCTGGGCGCAGAGCCCGATGACACCGATCGGGGCGAGGAACACCGGCGACGGCAATGTCATGCCGAACAGCTCGACGGTCAGGTCGCGTTGGGAGGCACCGACGAACATGCGCGGGATCAGGCCCCAGCGCTGGAAGGCGGCGACGTTGGCCCGCTGGGTGTGCTCGTCGCCGGCGCCCCCGGCCACGTAGGACCAGACGGACGGCGGCAGGGCGGCGCGGGCGCGGTCCGCCAACTCGGCGAACTCCATGGGGAAGGAGGGCAGGACACCGCCCAGCCCGTTCAGGTAGATCTCGTTCTGGTAGTCGGCGAACGCCATGGGGACACCTTTCGCTCAGGCAGATCGAACGGCTCGCGGCTCGGGCGATTCGTGCATCGGATGGCCCACGGCCCCGGACAGGCCGCGACTCAGACAGCTCGTGGCCGGGCGTGCAGGAGGAGGTGATCGGCGAGCAGCGCCAGCGCCGCCTGGCTGTCGGCGGTGTTGCGGTCGACGAGCCAGGTCATGTTGAGGCCGTCGATCGTCGAATGGACGTACCTCGCGAGCACCGGCACGGGTTCGGTCCACTCGATTCCGGCGTTGTCCGCGGCGAGTTCGAGCAGGCCGGCGAAGGCGCGCAGGAAGATCTCGTACTGCTTTCCGGCGACGTCCTCGAAGCCGGGGTTGCGCAGCGCGTACTGGGTGAGCTCGTAACTGATCTGGTGTTCGCCGGGGTTGGCCTCGAAGCCCTTCCAGAACGCGTGCAGGCTGTCGAGAACGCTGTCACGGATGTCCTTGTGCGGGGCGAACAGGCCGCGGACCTCGGCGACGTACCGCTCGGTGAGGGTCTCGGTGACGAGTTCGAGCAGTTGTGCTCTGGACTCGAAGCAGTAGTGGAAGGCCCCGAGGGTCATGTCCGCCTCGGTGACCACCGCCCGGGTGGTGGCCTTGGCCACGCCGTCGCGCGCCATGACCCGGATCGCCGCCTCAAGGAGCTCCGCTCTCCGGTCGCTCGCCGCCATGCGGGGCACGCGTTCTCCTCTCCACACCGGTCCGACCTGTGGGTTCGCCCGTCAGGATAGCCAACCGGCCCAGGAGAAGTAAGTCATCCGTCCAGGACACTTGACTTACTTCTCCGGTTTGGGCCACCGTAGCGTGAACAGAACGCCGGGCACCAAGCGCCCCGCGGGATGTGCAGCCTCAGGAGGCAGGGGTGCGACCGAGGGCCACAGTCGTTCTGGACGGATTCGGCGTCCTGGAGTCGCTGCGCTGGCACGACGGCGCCCTGTGGTTCTGCGACCTCGCCCACGGGACGGTGCACCGCTGGGACACACGAGGAGAGCCTGAGACGGTGGCGGAGGTCCCGGGCCGGGCCGGGGGCCTGGGCTGGCTGCCCGACGGGCGGATGCTGGTCGTCTCGATGGACGGGCACTGTGTGTACCGGCGGGAGCCGGACGGCACCCTGGTCGTGCACGCCGACCTCAAGGGCGTCGCCGGAGGCCCCGTCAACGACATGTTCGTCGACCGGCTGGGCCGCGCCTACGTGGGCAACTTCGGCTTCGACTACCACGGCTTCGTCCGCCGGCAGCCCAACTCGATGCTCTACGCCCCGCCCGGACCGCCCCGGACACCCCTCGCCTGCTTCTCCCCCGAGGGTGAACTGCTGGGCCTGAGCGAGCCGTTGGTGTTCCCGAACGGCCTTTTCCTGCTCGACGACGAGCGGCTTACGGGCGAGGGACCCACCCTGCTGGTCGCGGAGACCCTGGCCATGCGACTCACCGCGCTCACCGTCCTCCCCGACGGGCGCCTCGGCCCGCCCCGGCCCTGGGCTCCACTGATCCCGTCCGCCCTGTGGAGGTCCCTCAACCACCCCGGGCTGCTGGGCCGCGTCACCCGGCGGGTCTCCGCCCTCCTCAACCACCCGGCGATCGCCGACCGCTCCGCCAGTCCCATCGCCCCCGACGGCATCGCCCCGGGCAAGGACGGCACGGCCTGGGTCGCCAACGCGCTGCGCGGCGAGTGCGTCCGGGTCGGCCCCGGCGGCGCGATCCTGGACCGGGTCTCCACCAGCCAGCGCACCCTGAGCTGTCTGGTCGCCGGACCCGACGGCAACACCCTGTACGCGGCCACCACACCGACCGACGATCCGGTCGAGGCGGCCCGGGTCGACGGGTCACGGCTGGAGGCGTACGTCCTGCCATCCTGAGCCCTCTCGTCAACTCGGCCATTTCCCGGGAGTTCCCATGCACGGACAGCGAACGGACGGCACCACTCCCCCGCCCACGGGCGCTCATGACGGAGGTCAGCGGTGAGCGTCGTCCTGATCACCGGCGCCGCGAGCGGCATCGGTGCGGCGACCGCGCGCGAGGCGGTGCGCCGGGGCCACCGGGTCGCCCTCGCGGACATCGACCTGGCCGGGGCGACCCGGATCGCCGGCCAACTGGGCCCCGCAGCCCGCGCGTTCGAGCTGGACATCCGCGACGAAGCCGCGTGGGAGACTGCGTTGGACGCCGTGGCGGACCAACTCGGCCCGGTCGAGGTGCTCGTCAACAACGCGGGGATCATCCACACCGGGTACGCACGCCAGTTGTCGCCGGCCGAGCACCGGCACATGGTGGAGGTGAACCTGCTCGGTCCGATCAACGGCATGCTGGCCGCACTGTCCCGGATGCGCGCCCAGGGCCATGGGCACATCGTCACCGTGTGCAGCATGAGTTCGTTCCTGCCACTGCCCGGCTACACCACCTACGGCGCGACCAAGCACGGGCTGCGCGCCTTCCACCACAGTGTGGCCATCGAGGAACGCGAAGGGCCCGTGACCTTCAGCATCATCCATCCGCCCGGCACCCGCACCCCCATGCTGGACCAGGAGATGGCAGATCCCAGCGCGGTGATCACCTTCGCCGAGAAGCCGCTCACCCCCGAGAAGGTCGCCTCGGTGATCGTCGACGCCATCGTGAGGAAGCCGGTCGAGATCGTCCACCCCGCCATCGGCGGACGCGTTCAGCGGGTCGCCGGTGTGTTCCCCCGGCTGATGCGCTTCGTGATCCCCAAGGTGGCAGCCATGGCCAAGCGCCGCAGCACGGGCCTCGTCCCGGCGCCGACGGCAGTACCCGAGCAAGGAGACACCCACCGATGACCGTCAACACCACCACTCCCAGGGCCATTTCGGCTCCTGCGACCGAAAGCCACTTCGACAGCCTGCGGGCGGCCACCGCCGGCCTCGAACCCCCCTTCGGCGTCATCGACCTGGACGCCTTCGACGCCAACGCCCGCGACCTGGAACGCCGTGCGGGCGGCAAGCCGATCCGGCTGGCCAGCAAGTCGCTGCGCTCCCGCACCCTCATCCGACGCGCCCTGGACCGCCCTGGATTCGACGGCATCCTCGGCTTCACCCTGCCCGAAGCCCTGTGGCTGGCCGAGGAGTTCGACGACATCGTCGTCGGCTACCCGACCGCCGACCGCACGGCGCTGCGCCGGCTGGCCGCCGACGAGCGGCTGGCCTCCCGGATCACCCTGATGGTGGACTGCGTCGAGCATCTCGACCTGATCGACGCCGCCACCGGGCCCCGCGAGACCCGTATCCAGGTCTGCCTGGAACTGGACGCGGCCCTGCGCCTCGCGGGCGGCCGTCTCCACCTGGGGCCGCGCAGATCCCCGGTGCACACCCCGCAGGAAGCGGAGGCGTTCGCGCGCGAGGTGGCGTCCCGTCCGGGCTTCGAGCTGACAGGCGTCATGGGGTACGAGGGTCAGGTCGCCGGCCTGGGCGACAACCAGCCCGGCAACGCCGTCAAGCGGGCCGTGGTCCGGGCGATGCAGCGTTCCTCCGTCGAGGAGTTGAGCCACCGCCGGGAAGCCGCGGTCGCGGCCGTACGGGCCGTGACACCGCTGCGGTTCGTCAACGGCGGCGGCACGGGCAGCCTGGAGACGACGACCCGCGAGGACTCCGTCACCGAACTCGCGGCGGGCTCCGGCCTGTACGGTCCGGGGCTGTTCGACTTCTACCGCGCCTTCCGGCCCGTCCCGGCGGCGTACTTCGTGCTGCCCGTCGTCCGCCGTCCCTCGTCGTCGATCGCGACCCTTTTGGGCGGCGGCTGGGTGGCGTCCGGGCCGCTCGGCAAGGACCGGCTGCCCACCCTGGCCTGGCCTCCCGGGCTGCGCGTCACCGCCACCGAGTCCTTCGGGGAGGTGCAGACCCCGCTGGTGGGCAGGGCCGCGAGCGTGCTGAACATCGGGGACCGGGTGTGGCTGCGGCACGCCAAGGCCGGTGAACTGTGCGAGCGCATCGGCGATCTGCACCTGGTCAGCGGCGGCGCGGTGGTCGACACCGTGCCCACCTACCGCGGTGAGGGCCACCACTTCCTGTGACCACCACCATCACCGGCCGGACGGTCCTGATCGTCGGCGCCTCCTCCGGAATCGGGGCGGCGGTCGCCCGGCGGCTCGCCCCGGCGGGCAACCGACTCGTCCTCACGGCCCGGCGCGCCCCCGAACTGGCCGCCGTGGCCCAGGAGGTGCGGGCCGCCGGCAGCGCCTGCCTCGACATCGCCGCCGACGCCCTGGACCCGGAGGCGGCGGCCGGGGTCGTGGCGACGGCTGTCGCGGAGTTCGGGTCCGTCGACATCGCGCTGCTCAACGCCGGTCAGGGGCCGGACATGGCCATGGACCGGGTGAGTACGGCCGACGTCTCACGGATCATGGCGCTGAACTACGACGTCGTCGTCAACTATCTGGTCCCGCTGATCCGTCAGTTGGGCGAGCAGCCGGACGGCGGCCTGATCGCCCACACCAACTCCCTGGCGGGGCTGATGGGCATCCCCCGCCAGGGCCCGTACTCGGCGGCGAAGGCGGCCGTACGCACCCTCATCGACGCCGCGCGCGTCGAACTGGCGCCCAGGGGAATCCGGTTCACCTCGATCCACCCGGGCTTCGTGGGAACGGAACGGGTCGACGCGGACGGCCTGCCCAAGCCCTTCCAGGTCAGCCAGGAGCGCGCGGCCCAGTACGTCGTACGCGCGTTGGAGCGGGAGCCGGCGCAGGCCTGTTTCCCCTGGCAGACAACGGCGTTGGTCCGCACGCTGCGGGCCCTGCCCGCGCCGGTCTCCGACCGGGTGCTGCGGCTGTTGGCCGCGCGGTAGCGGCCCTGGCGAGGACCACCGGTCCGTCAGGCCGTCGCCACGAACAGCACGCCGGACACGCGGCGCTGCCACAGCCGCCGGGAGGCCTCCTCCAGGTGGGCGGCGACGGCCGGTTCGGTGTCAAGACCTGGACGAGACGCCGTTCGGTGTCGTACGCGGGCCGGCCCGGGTCGCCGTGGTGGCACAGGAGGTCCAGGCTGTGCGGAAGCGGGCGGAGAGTGCCTCGGTCTCGAACGGCGGGGTGGGCACGGCCAGCATGTGCCGAGCCCGCCGGCGGTGTCGCCGTGGTTGCCGAAGGCCAGCGGCACGTCCAGCCCGTGACAGGCGCCCAGGGCTCCACCGTTCACCGGAACGGGCCAGGTCAGCTCATGCCCGTGGAGATGGTGTCCCGCCGAATGGTGTAGCCGATCAGCAGACCTGAACTTGCAGGTCACGCCGGGTAGTCCAAGCGGTTGGGGCACTCCCGGCGCCTGGCCGGGCCGCCTCGTGTGCCGCGCCCGTCGGAGAGATCGTCGCGAGCCAGGTACCGGACGGCGAGGCGCATGATCGCTTACACCACCGCGCGGGACGTGACCCGCGTGGGCCCGGTCACCGCCGGCCACCTGGGCGTGGGCCAGGCTCAGTGACGGCATGCGGAACAGCCGGTCGGCCTGCACCAGTTCGAACCGGCGCTGCGCCGAGGCGTCCGGGAACGCGGCACGGCAGAGGTCGCGCCGGAGGGCCCGCGGCACCGCTCGCCCTGCGCAGGGACGTGACCCCCGACTAGGTTGTGGGCCATGAGCAACCTTGACCGCGCGCCCGTACCCAGTGTCTGTGGCGGCCGTGGATTCGTCGTCGCCGAACCCGTGCGCGAGCTGCTGAGTCCCCGGCGCGTGAAGCTCGGGGAGGGCACCGAGGTACGCCGGCTGCTGCCGAACCTCGGCCGGCGCATGATCGCCGCGTGGGCCTTCGTCGACCACTACGGGCCCGACGACATCGCCGACGAGCCCGGCATGCAGGTGCCACCGCACCCCCACATGGGCCTCCAGACGGTGAGCTGGCTGCACGAGGGCGAGGTGCTGCACCGTGACTCGACCGGGAGCCTCCAGACAATCCGCCCGCGCGAACTGGGCCTCATGACCTCCGGCCGGGCGATCAGCCACTCCGAGGAGAGTCCCAGGGCCCACGCGCGATTCCTGCACGGGGCGCAGCTGTGGGTCGCCCTGCCGGACGGCCACCGCCACACCGACCCCCGTTTCGAACACCACGCCGGCCTGCCCACGGTCACGGCACCCGGCGTGACGGCGACCGTGATCCTGGGCCAACTCGACGGCGCGACCTCGCCCGGCACGGCGTACACCCCGATCGTCGGCGCCGACCTGACACTCGCCGCCGACGCCGACGTACGCCTCCCGCTCGTTCCCGACTTCGAGTACGGGGTGCTGGCGATGTCCGGGGAGGTGCACGTGGACGGGGTACCGGTGCTGCCGGGCTCGATGCTCTACCTCGGCTGCGGGCGCACCGAACTCCCGTTGCGCGCCGCGTCCGACGCGAGCGTGATGCTCCTGGGCGGTGAGCCGTTCGAGGAGGAGTTGATCATGTGGTGGAACTTCGTCGGGCGGACCCAGGAGGAGATCGTGCAGGCTCGCGACGACTGGGCGAAGGGGACCCGTTTCGGCGAGGTGAAGGGCTACGACGGAGCCCCGCTCCGCGCACCGGCTCTGCCCGAGACGCCGCTGAAGCCACGAGGAAGGGTGCGCTGACCAGGGGAAATCCGAGCTGCCGGTCCCGTGCGTCCGGGACCGGCTATCAGCCCGTCCAGCTACCAGGATCTTTGGCAGCGCGGCACCTCGGATGCTGCTACACAGGTGCCTCCTTGGTCATCCGTGTTTCTAAAGTGTGGGCGTCTGTGGGCACCTCTGGCAGGACGAATGCTGACCTGATGCTGACTTTCCTGACAGGCCGTCAGGGCGTGGTGTGGCGATGTATCCGACGTTGGGAAACGAGCCCTGGGACGTATCGACTGCATGGCGTTGCCAGCTGATGCCTCCTGGAGCGGAGCGGCCTGCGGAGGCCGTCGTCACAGGCGGCCATTCGGATGGCCGATTGTGGAAACTTGCTGAAGCCGAGGGCGCGCCAGTCACCAGGGATGACGCCGTGAACGGAACTCCACGAGTAGGGCCAGGGCCGTCCGGCCCGCTCAACGTCTGAACTGAAGGCGCCAGCCATGAAGAGGGGCCAGGAATCATAGATCTCTCGCTCAATCTCCAGCGCCAGACCGTTCTGGTCGTGCCCAATACCTCATCGCCGAGGAACTCGCCGGACCACGGGCGAGGGTATGCCCGGTATCCAGAGCCCCGAGAGGAAATCCTCGTAGCGGTGAAAGGCCGAACGATGGGCCTCGCCATCCGCCCCGACTAGACCTACTTGTCGCCGTCACCCCACTCGCCGATATCCAGGCCTGATCTTCCGGCCCACCGAGGACCGCTGAAGCCAGGCGGCGGCCTGCTGCGGATCGGTAGTAGCAAGGCACAGCGTCCAAGGCGGCTGCAACTGTTGATCGGTGAAGAGCCGCTCCAGCGCCACACGGCGCTCCCGGTAGGGCTGCCTGGTCTGGTCGCTGCCCAGGCGGAGCAGGGCGAAGGCGACGAAGTGGGCTGGCTACTGCACGGTCGCTCGGGCCGCAGCTGCCACTCTGCGGTGCTGGCGTTACTGAAGCCGTTCGAAGGCGAGCCCGTTGTTCTCCCACCCGATCAGCTCCCCGTTTCCCGACCGTCGACAAGGCGTCACAGAATCCGGCCCCTGACGTGCTACAAGGTGCAGCTGGCTAGCTGACCCCGATCTCCCCCGGGGAAAGCACTCCAGCCACACCCCCCCTGAGACCGGGGGCGTCCTTGCTCCACCTCCCCGGAGCATGCCGCCCCCGGCAAGACTTCCGGCACACACCGACGATCCCGTTCCCCGGGTGGCGTCTCCTGTAGGGCAGTGCCGGATCCGCGGCCTGGCCGACGGTCTGGGCATGGACCGTTCGGCCAGGCCGCGACACTAGACCCCGCGGACTGCACGTTTCCCGGCATGTCCCGCACGCAGCCCTCATCTCGTCTTCGCGTGGCCCCCTCACGCCAGGAGTTGCAGCGCGCCCGCCGGCCCGGCGTCATCTCCCGCGACGCGTCCAACGTCGCCGACATACTGCTGCGCGCCCCAGTCGCCGCCCGACGCCGCGCCTTCAAACAGGACATCAGCGCCCGCGAACGGTCGTACGTCATGCGGGAGGTCGAGCGAGTCACCGGCTCCTTGTACGGCCTGTGGCGGGACAGCCCTTCGGGTTTCGTGGAGGACGTCCTCGGCGAGTCCATATGGAGCCTGCAGCGCGACGTCCTGGACGCGCTCGTCGACCACAAGCGCGTCGCCGTTCCGGCCGGCTTCGGCGTCGGCAAGATCCACCTTGCCGCGCGTGCCGCCGTGTGGTTCGTCAACGTCTACCCGGTCGGCACCGCCCTGTGCATCACCACCGCGACCCGCTTCCGTCAGGTACAGCGGCTGCTCTGGCCCCACATCCGCAAGGTCGTCCCCCGCGCAGGCCTGCCCGGCTCCTGCGACACGGTCCAGTACAAGATGCCCACCCCTCAGGGGCACGACTTCGTCGCTGCATACGGCTTCTCAGCACCGGCGAACGATGAAGCGGCCATGCAGGGCATCCACACGGCCCACATCCTGCTGATCGTCGACGAGGCCGGCGGTATCGCGCCGAGCATTGGTCACGGCACGAACAACCTGCTGACCGGCGGACACGCTGCGATGTTGGCGATCGGTAACCCCGCCATGGATGACCCGGCGAGCTGGTTCGAGGAGCTGTGCACCTAGGGCGACGACCCTGAGGAACCGACCACTGTCACTATCCCGATCTCCTCCCTCACCTCCCCGGCGATCACGGGCGAGCGGGTGCCGTACTGCACAGACTGCCCGCCGAACCCGAACGACATGCACACCCTGAGCCGGCACATGCCGGACCAGGACTGGGTCGACCGAACGATCCGCGCCTACGGCCCCGATCACCCGTACGTCGTCGCCAAGGTCTACGCGAGGTTCCCGAAGGGAGGCGGAGGCCTCGTCATCCCGCCCACCTGGATCGAAGACGCCATCAACGCCGAAGACCCCACCGGGCCCGGCTGGCACCGACTTTACGACCTCGGCCTGGACGACGAGACCGCCACCCACACCGTGAAGGAAGGCGCCTGGGTCCGCTTGGGTGTCGATGTCGCCGCCGACGGTGGCGACGAATTCGCCATCGCCCGTTCCGTTGGCGACGTCATCGAGAACCGGCACGCGAGCGCCGGCGCCGCCAATGACAACCAGGTCAAGGTCGCGGAGAAGGTCCTCGATGAGATCCACGCAGCGCAGCGTCTCGCGGACGCCCTGCGCTCCCCGCACCCCGTCCGCGTCAAGGTCGACAAAAACGGCATTGGCCACGGCGTGGTGTCCATGCTCGAACGGGGCGAGAACGGACGGCACCAGGCGCAGATTGTCGGCGTGATGGTGTCCGAGAATCCCACCCAGGACGACCCGGGCGCCGTCATGCGGCCTTACCGCAAGCGTGACGAGATGTGGCTCGCCACCCGCAGTCTCCTGCAGCCCGACCCGTCCACCGGCCACGGCCGCCTGCGCTACCGGATCGACAAGAAGTCAACGGCGCAGCTCTCCACGCCGAAGCTCCTGTCGAACGCGGGCGGCTACTCCGTCGTCGAGTCGAAGAAGCAGATGACAGGGCGCGGCATGAAGTCCCCCGACCGTGCCGAGGCGATCCTCCTGGCCCTGTACGAGCCGGTGCCGATCAACCAGCCGCGCCGTCGCGGACTGCTCAACTAGTCAGTGGTCGTCACGGGAATGGTGGGCCACCGCCAAGATCAGCCCCGAGACGGCGTCTGACAGTCACTGTGCCCGGTGGCGGCGACCTTCCCCATGACAATGTGCTCGCGGTGCCCGGCGCGTTGCTGGTTCCCGGCACCAACACCCTGGAGATACGCAGTTCCACCGAGGCGCGCAGCAGACTGTGCTCTACCGGATCACCCTGGACTCCGTCCATGACCGGGGCTGCTCCGAGCGCGCTCTGGACGCCGAGGCCGGCAAGCCGTTCGTCTTCAGCTTCAGCAGCGAGCGACGGGTGCTGGACTCCGCGTCCTGGGAGTCCGCCCCGAGGCTGCGCTTCCATGTCGACCGGGGCGAGCAGACGCTGCCCTCGCAGCTTTCCTGGCGCGGAGCGGACGGGGCGGAGGCGACGGTCAGCTTCGCGTCGGGCATGTCCGGCTTCTACGGCTCCTACCGGGCCGCGGATGGCGCGATCGGCGAGTTCCGCGGCAGTCTCACAGAGCGGCTGGCCTTCTCGGAGGGGCCCGCGGACATGCCGGTCCTCCGATTCCGTACGGAGGAGGGGTGGGGCGGGTCCTGGCACGCGTCCTCGGAGCTGCGGCTGCTGTCGACGACGACGGCGCACCCGTGGAGCGCATAGCCTGACGCGACCAGCGGGAGAACTCCGGCTCGGTCAGCCTGCGGGGCACCGGCTCCCGGCCCGCCGACGCACACACCCATGACGTCACCGCCAAGGTGACAGACATCGACGCGAGCAACGAATTCCGGGCCGCGGGGGAGATCGCCGCCAACCTTCTCGACCGTGCCAGGAACAAGTGACTGTCCCACGGCAACAGCGCCCGCCTGGACTTCCTCCTCTCGCAGCCCACGGCTGTCGCGTCGTACACACTGACATCCGCCCACGACTGCTCGGCACCGCGATCCCCGGAGCTGGCACTTCTGAGGATCGCACGACGGCAACCAGTGGACGACCCTGGACTCCCGGACCCAGCAGGTCTTCACCGAGAGCTTCCAGTTCGCGAGCTACTCCTTCGGCAACACCACGGCGTACCGGCACTATCGCCTGCACATCACGCGCAACGGCGGCTCGCGGGAACTGCAACTGTCGCAGGTGCGTCTTTTCCGGGCTTCCCCCGCTGCCGCCCCGCGTACCCCGGACAAGTTCATCGGGTCCTACCAGCGTGCGGGCGAGGGCGCCATCGGATGCCGCGGCACGGCGGTACCCGGCTCCGGCGCTGTCGACTCCGACGCCACCGGGACGGTCGGGGAGAGGGACGACGCCCGCCTGAGTCAGCTCATCGGGGAGCTGGAGCAGACCGCCCAGAACCTGGGCGGCGCGGCCAGGACCATCGAGAAGCTGGCGGACTGGCTCGACACGCGCTGACCGTACGAAGTCCGGCTCCGCCCGTCCGCCCGAACGCGCGCCGGTGCCGCGAAGATCACGAGGTGGCCAGAGAGGCCCGGACCTCCGGGTAGTCCACCTCGTCGGGCAGCCGGTGGCCGAGAGCGGTGAGCCGCGCCGCGACGTCCGCCGGGCTTCTCCCCGTCAGGCTCGCGCTGCGCAGGACGTGTTCCAGGTGGATGTTGTCCAGGTACGAGCGGTCGACCGTCTCCAGCAGCCGGATGTCCTCCTCATCGACGGTCTCCGGCAGCTTCGCGTTCTCGTGCAGCCAGTGCCCCAGCGCGGCCAGCCTCTCGGCGATGTCCGCGGGGCTCCGTCCCGTGGTGAGGGCCGCGCGCAGGATGTGCCGCATCTGTAGCCCGACGACAGTGTTCTTCAGCAACCAGGGCGCGCGGCCGTCGAGTTCCTCACTGAGGATGGTGAGGTCGTCGGCCTCCGGGTGGTCGGGCACGACCGGTTGAGCCCAGCCCAGCTCCGTCAGCCGGGCGGCGACGTCCGCCGGACTGCGGCCCAATTCCTGTGCGACAGCGAGAATGTGCCCGATGGATTGAGCCCCGTAGAGGGGGCGAGCACCGTGTTCTCCAGAAGACCTGAGGAGCAACTCGTCGCCGGGGTCAGGGGTGTACGGCAGCCGGAGGCCGAACGCGAGCAGTCGCGTGGCGGCGGTGTGCGGGCTGCATCTCAAGTGCGCGGCCGCGCTGAGCACCTGGGACGCGGGCACCTCGTCGTCCCAGTCGAGCCACTTCACATAGGGGCCGGGGTTGACGCTGATCAGCGTGGCGTCACCGCGATCGGGGGATTCGGGCAGCGTCCTGCCATCGCCACCGAGCCGGTAGCCGAGAGCGGTCAGCCGCCGTGCGACGTCGGCAGGACCTCGATCGGCCAGGCCCGCCGATTCGAGTATCTGGCGCAGGGACACCGGCTTGCCGACGTCGAGCCATGCAGGCCTGCATTTCGCGCTCGAGTCCCTGACCAGCGGGATGTCGTCGAGGGCGACGGTGTCGGGCAGCGCCTCGGGGTGCTGGATGTCGGTGCGTCCCATGGCGGTCAGCCGTGCCACTACGGCGGCGGGGCTCCACCTCAGCAGGGCAGCGGCGTGCAACACGTGGCCGTACGGAACCTGTTCGGCCGGCTCGAGCCAGGGGCGGCGGCCATTGACTTCGCGACTGGCGATCCGGCGGTCGTCCGGGTCCAGGGACTCGGGGGCTTGGAACATCGTGCGGCCTTTCGACGGCGGTGGGAGCGGTGCCGGGGAACGAGAGAGGGAAGTGGAGGGTCAGGACCTGGCGACGGCGGTCATTCGGCGACCGCGATGTACCGGCCGTGTTCCTGCCCCCACTCGGGGTTGCCCCCGTCGTCCTCCTGCCGGGCGGTCAGATTCACACGAACCCCCTGCGGCTCCAGCTCTGTCCAGATCCGCAGCATCATGGCGTCGCTGAGGAAGTGGTGCGAGAGGTCCAGCTCCCGCAGGTGGCTGAGCGGCTGACCGTGCAGCAGTGCCTCCACGCCCGCGTCCGTGAGCGTGCCCAGCGCCAGGCTCAGCGACGTGAGCCGGGATATGACCGGCGCGGAGGCCAGCGCAGCAGCCAACTCGTCCTGGACCGGGCTGTTCTGCAACCCCAGGTGGCGCAGTGCGGGCTTGCCCGCACCCGCGAGCAGCGGGGCGAGGTGCTCAACAGTGGTCCCACCGCCGTAGCTTTCGTCACCCAGCCACAGCTCCAGGCGCTCCAGGGAAGGCAGATCGGATGCGGCGATCTGCGCCGCCGCCTCCGGGGGCAGCCCGCCGGACTCGACGCGCAGCACACGCAGTTCTCCGTGGCCCGTCACGGGGAAGTCCAGGCCTTCTCCACCGCGCAGGACCAGCTCCCGAAGACCGGGGAACGCCTCCAGGACGGGCGCGACATTGCCCAGGTATATCGTGGAGATCATCGACTCCTCGCTCTCCAGATCGCCGAGGAAGAGTGCTTCGAGTCCGGTCAGCCGGGAGCGGAGGCCGATCAGCGGTTCGTCCGGAAGCCCGCCGTCGGCGTCGTACCAGGGGTGACCGAATACCAGCGCCCGTACTTTCTCCAGCTCGACCGACTCGGTGAAGCGTGCCCAGTAGGCGTCGACGCGCCCCATGTAGTCGGCCTCGTAGGGTATTTCCGCGCACTGGATGCGCCAGGCCACGGAACCCGGATCAGGAAGGTTCTCGGGGTTCACCTGCGGTGAAAAAGTATATGTGGGCAGTCCGTAGAACCGCTCGACATGGTGCACATAAGACAAAACGTGACTCCCTACACTCCAGACCTGGCGGTTATTCAGTGTTTTCTATCAGTCGCCTCTGACAAGTGGATCCAGATCCGGTGGCGTTGGTCCGGAAGGCCGTTTCGCGGGCTGCGCGCATTCGCCCGAGACCGTGCAGCTGAGCCTCACCGGTGGCCGGGGCGGTGCTTCGCGGAGCCGGACCGCGTTCAGTCTCACTGAGCTTTTCCCGGTAAGTACCCGTCGCTCGCTGTGATCGCGATGCTGGCGCTGCGGCCCGTGCGGTCCTCAAGTCCGTGCAGGCGTAAGGCCCCTGGTAGGAACGATCTTGCGACAGATTGTTCTGACCGAGGGGCCTCACGTGTCGACCAGTGTCACATACACCACCGTGCTCGATGCGAAGCGGACCACCGCCGAGCACCTGGCCGGCCTCCTGCGTGACCACCGGATCGTGGCCAGGACCCGCGAGGGCCGACGTGCGCTGGGCTGCTTCAAGCAGGCCGTACTCGTGCTGCGCTGGTTCCTCGACGGCACCCGGTTGGCTCAACTCGCCCGTGACAACGGACTGTCGGCCTCCACCTCCTACCGCTACCTCCACGAAGGACTGGCCGTCCTGGCCGCCGGCGCACCGGACCTGTCCACCGCGCTGGAGCGTGCGAAGGCAGCCGGGCTGACGCATCTGAACCTCGACGGCACGGTCATCCGCACCGACCGCGTCGCCGCCCCGGGCCCCAACGGCGCAGACCTCTGGTGGTCGGGAAAACACAAGCACCATGGCGGGAACGTACAGGTCATCTCGACTCTGGACGGCTGGCCGATCTGGGTCTCGTCAGTACGGCCGGGCCGGGAGCACGACACCACCTGCGCCCGCCACCACGGGCTGGTCGACGCCCTCAACCGCATCGCGGCCGAGCTGGACATGCCGACCCTCGTCGACCTCGGCTACGAGAACGCCGGCGACGGCTTCCGCCACCCCGTCAAAAAGCCCGCCGGAGCCGAGCTGACCGAGGCTCAGCAGACCTACAACAAGGTCATCCGCGGCATCCACGGCGTCTGCGAGCGCGCCAACTCCCTGCTCAAGACCACCTTCAAGACCCTGCGCCGGGTCAGCCTCGACCCCAGCCGCATCACGAAAATCGCCGCCGCAGCCCTCGTACTGCTCCAACTCGAGTACGACCGCACCATCTGAACAATCACACAACGCCACGATCCGTTACTGACAAAGACTCAGTGACCAGCCGAAGTCGAGCGGCCTGTTCGATCCGCAACACCAACCATCTGGACGGCACGTCGCAACGGGGCGACTGCCGCCCGATGCAGCAGAAAGTATCCGGCAACGCTGCTTCCACCGTCCGTGGACCTTCACTCAAGCCGCAAGGTTGAGGTTGAGGATTTTGGCTGCTGAGCTGATCGAGCCGGGCATGAGGTGCCGGTAGACCTTGAAGGTGATGTCGAGACTCTTGTGTCCCATCCACTCAGCAACGTCCGTGATCGGAATTCCGCTGCTCAGGCAGTTCGACGCGAAGAAATGGCGGTTCCCGTAGAGCACCATCCCTTCCGGAATATCTACGACGCCCGCTGCCTTGATCCGCCGCCACTGATTGTCCATCCCATGATGCGGATACGGCTTGCTGACATCGGTGGGCTGACGCAGCAGGTAGCCGTCGAAGGCCCCATATTTTTGGGCGTACCACTCGATCGTCTCCCGGACCCGAGCCGGCAGAGGAACATCGCGGTATTCTCCTGGCTTCCGGTGCTTGAGCGGCCCGTACTGCCGGGTGGACATGATGGTCTGCTCAGCAACCCGATACACGTCGTCGGCCACTATGTTTTTGAGGTTCACTGCCGCCGCCTCGCCATTCCGCAGGCCACAGCCGCTCATCAAATCGACGATCAACGTGAACGCGTCATCGCCTGCGGTCCGTATCCCCCGCAACTGTTCCAGAGATAGAATCACGGCCCGCGCAGGGTTGTACTGCGGCGGCTTGACGCCAGCCACGGGGTTGTCGGGATAGAGGCCGAGCCGGTACGCATCGAGGAGGACCGCTCGTAGCTTGTCGAAGGCGTTGGACTGGGTTGCCAGGCCGGCGCCTTTGCGCTCCATGGTGCGGATGAAGCCGTCAACCACCTTGTGGTCGAAGGAGTTCATCCGCCGACTGCCGAGCGCCGGATAAAGGTGGTGCTTCAAGAGCGAGTCGAGGTGCCCTACCGAGGTGACAGCCAGGTGCCGCTGCCCGGCCTTCCACTCCTCCACGTACTCCTCGAACGGCATCTCCCCGTACGTCCGAATGCGCTCCGCCTTCGACTGAGACTGCGGGGCCGCCTTCTTCTCGTTGCAGATCTCCAACAAGCGCCCGATGGCCCCGTCCTGGGTCTCGAAACCAGACTCCTCCGCCTGCCGCCCGGTCGTCGGCCGATACCGGATCTTGTACGGGTGAGGGCACTTCGACCACCTCGACCGCGTATGCTCGCACTCCTTGAAGAACGACCCCATCCCACGAGCCAATGAATCCTGGGCCACGGTCAACCAACTCCTCGCGACTGATGCTGACGGTTTACTGACCGGCAGCCGTCCCAGAGGGCTCTGACCTGCGGAAACAACGGCGAGGTTCGATATGTGGTGGAACTTCGTCGGGCGGACCCAGGAGGAGATCGTGCAGGCTCGCGACGACTGGGCGAAGGGGACCCGTTTCGGCGAGGTGAAGGGCTACGACGGAGCCCCGCTCCGCGCACCGGCTCTGCCCGAGACGCCGCTGAAGCCACGAGGAAGGGTGCGCTGACCAGGGGAAATCCGAGCTGGCGGTCCCGGACGTCCGGGACCGGCAGGACTCACCCTCCCGATCGAGCGGCCGAGCCAGAGCGCACCTGCGAGGCCCGCCCGGCGGATCGCCCACGACACCACGCTCCCCCGCGCCCCTGTCACCCCGTCGGCAGCCCCTGCGGGCCTCACTCCTCCAGATCCGGCGCCCGTGCCGGGGCCGGGCAGATGCGCTCTCCGTGGTGGTCGAAGACGAACAGGTGGGCGAGGTCGACGAGGAGGGGGACCTGCATGCCGTGGCGGAGGTCGATGTCGGGGGCGGTGCGGACGATCAGGTCGCCGGGGAGGCGGCCTTCCGGGGGTGTCACGGGGGCAGTGCTCCTCGGCTCGTCGAGGACGGCCACCGGACCCGCCCGCAGGGCGCCCGCGCGGTCCCTGAGGCGGTCCAGGACGCCGGGGCCGCCCTCGCGGCGCCGCCGGGTGGAGCGGGCGGCGGGGCGCGGGGCCTCCAGGTCCGGTACGACGGCGGGGCTGGAGCCGGTGTTGAAGTGGACGAGGGCCTCGTGGCCCTGGAACTCCACGTGCTCCACGAGGCCGGTGAGCGCCATCTCCCCCGGGCGCGCGGCGGACGGCTTGGCGATACGGACCGCCTCCGAACGCAGGCCCACGATGACCTCCCGGCCCTGCTGGACCCGGAGCAACTGGTGGTCCAGGGAGAGGGGTTCGGGCAGACGCAGGTACTGCTTGCCGAGGCTGATGGTCATCGCGGCGCCGAGCGGGGCGCGCATCATGCCGCGCAGGAGGTTGATGCGTGGGGTGCCGATGAAGGCGGCGACGAAGACGTTGCGGGGCAGCGCGTACACCGAGCGCGGGGTGCCGACCTGTTGCAGGACGCCGCCCCGCAGGACCGCGACACGGTCGCCGAGGGACATGGCCTCGGACTGGTCGTGGGTGACGTAGACCGTGGTGACGCCCAACTCGCGGGTGAGCGTGGATATCTCGGCGCGCAGATGGTTGCGGAGTTTCGCGTCGAGGTTGGACAGCGGCTCGTCCATCAGGAACGCGGAGGGGTGGCGGGCGATGGCCCGGCCCATGGCGACGCGCTGGCGTTCGCCGCCGGAGAGCTGAGCGGGGAAGCGGTCCAGGACCTCCTCGATGCCCAGCATGCGGGCGGTGGCGTCCACGCGGGGGCGAGGGTCCATACCGGGGGCCTCGAAGCGCAGCGGAAAGCCGATGTTGTGGCGGCTGGTCATGCTCGGGTACAGGGCGAAGTTCTGGAAGACCATCGCCATGTCCCGGCCGGACGGTGGCAGGTCGTTGGCGTACGCGCCGTCGAGCAGCAGCCGGCCCTCGTCGATCTCCTCCAGGCCGGCGATCATCCTGAGCACGGTGGACTTGCCGCAGCCGGAGGGCCCGAGCAGGACGAGGAACTCGCCGGGCTCGATGTCCAGCGACACCCGGTCCACCACTCGGGTGCCCCTGGTGTAGCTCTTGCTCACGTCGTGCAACGAGATGGCGCGTGTCATGGCAGGTGCCCCCGAGGGCTGACTGAGCGCTGATGCTCGGTGGTCGGATGCCCCGCCTGTGTCGAACGGAGCCTGTGGGTCACGGAAGTTAACGGAAAGTGCGCGCCGATGGGAAGAGAACGGGCAGGATCGGACGGTGCCATCCAGCAAGTGAGAAAACGGACGCTCTCATTCAGCGCCGGACGGCGGTCGCGGGCGGCTCAGGGAGTCGTGGCCAGTCCTCCAAAACCGGCCCATCGGGCAACACGCCCGCCGAGTACGCGCCCGCCGACCGAGAACTCGGCCCGGCGGAGGGCGAGTCGGGCGGTGTGCTGCCGAACCCCGGCGGCCGTCGGCCGGTTCAGCGTCGGACGCTTGAAGTGGGCGTAGGGCGGATACGGTTTGAAGCAGATCAGCACCTCGAAGGGGTGCCCGCCGCCGAGTTCCTGGCCCAGGGCCGGGAGCGCCGCCATCAGTACCGAGCGTCCTTCGGTTACGCCTTTCTGGCGCGGGCCCCAGCCAGCCGCCTCAGCGAAGGACGTGGCGGTCTCGGCGAAGACCTCCCGGCTGCCGAACAGGAAGAACGTTCGGGCGTGGGTGGCATGCCGCAACTCGTCCCGGTTGTCGGCCCGTTCGCGGCGTTCACGCCAGGAGGCGGCGTCCCTGGCGGTGCGTGCCTCGTCGGTGCGGACGGTCAGCGGAGTGCTGTTCGCCAGCTTGCGCCGCAGCTCGGGCCACGTGCTGGGGCTCAGGCCGAGCGTGTGGTGGGCCAGGACCAGGTCGACCGTCTCCCCGACGCCCTCGTCCGGCGGGAGGCCGGTGCGCAGCGGTACGTGGACGATGGTGTGCCGGGAGTAGGCGGCGAAGGAGAACAGGCCCGCGAGCCGGTTCAGCCCGTCGTGGTCGCCGAGCAGAAGGCCGATGGGGTCGGGGGCACACAGCGAGGTGTGGCGCAGCGACTGCCGGGGCTGGACGACACGATGCTCGTACGGCCCGGTCCGGGGTGCACACTGAGCAGCCGCAGCAATTGACGGCCCGTCTCGTTGAGCCGGAGAGCGGGGTCCGCCTTGAGCCGGTTCACCGCCGAGAGCCCTTCGGCGAAGGCGGCCCCGGCTGCCATGTCGTACCGGTCCTCACCACGGCCGGTCTGCGGCACGACCTGCAGCCTCTCCTCACGGGGGCGAGGCCGGACACCGCGTGGCCGTGGCGAGAGCAGCGGCTCCTCCCCTCGGCTGAGGCGATTGCGCACGTCCCGCGCGGTCTCCGGGGAGATGCCGGCGGCACGGGCGATCTGACGCAGCGACAGATTCGGGTTCTCGGCGATCAACTGACCCGCACGCCTGCGCCCCTCGGCGATGTCGACGGGGCGCACCCGCCCGTCCCGCCCGATTCTCGCGATGCCCTCCCCGGGTGTGCCGACCGGCGCCGACCGGCGCACATCGGCGACCGTATTGGGGGCGATGCCCGTCACCGAAGCGATTTTCCGGTCCGACCACTGCGGATGGGTGGCGACGATCCGCGCCGCGGCCCTTTTGCGGTCCGGCAGTGACAGTGGCAGTCCGTGCCGCACGTTCGATTCGACGGCGAGGACGAAGGCGTCCGCGTCGGTGCCGTCATAGAAGGACACCGCGATAGTGCTGTGGCCGCGGAGTTGGGCGGCACGCAGTCGGTGCAGTCCGTCGATCACACGCATCGATGCGCGGTGCACGACGATGGGCGGCAGTGGAACATCCAGTTCCGCGAGTGCCACCACATGATCCGGGTCCTCGCCCGCGTTTCTCGGTGATCCTTCCGCCGATAATGATCGAATGTCAACGTCGATGATCCTGTCATCCGTACTCCCCCGTCGCACTACAACTCCATTCGCTTGATCAACACCTGCCTCACGCGCCGCGATTTCGGGCGACGCACACCGGCACACGCTGATTTCACGCCACGAGTCGATCAATCGGCTCTCGTCACAATTGACCGGAGTGACTTTCACCAAGATCACGCGCTCATTCTGTGGCGACCAGGCCCTCGGTGCCGGCGCTGTACGTCCGCATCACCACTGCATCGCCACAGTCAGATCCCGACTCTCATCGGTTCGTGGATCCGTGAAGTCCGCTCTAGCGAGGAGTCGAACTGTGACCTGCTCGCTTTTCGAACGAGTCTCCAGGCGAAACAAGAGTCCCTTTTTCCCTGGTGCGTTCACTCTAACAGCAGCACACAGTCCAGAGGACGAGGCTTCAGCATGCCGTCCGCATTCCTGACTGGTCGCCAATTCCGCTGAACACACAGGCGCACGCCGGCCCGCAATGCGGAATGGTCCATTCTCCCTTGGCTTTGGAATTTCCTTGCCCACGCAACGTCCGACCGCTCGGTCGGGCACGGACACGACTCGGCACCATATGACAGTGGACGTCGCAGTGCGCGCCGAAGGGCCCGGAAGCGGATTCACCCACTCTCCGGCGGGGCCACCGATCCAGGACGCGCAAACCGACAGCCGATCAAAGTTGTTCTGCCCCCGATCCGCGCGACAGCGGCTCCACCGCCGGCCCCCCATGCTCTCACCCACGGGGTTGCAGGGACGTAACAAGCGTGCGGCCTGGGCTGTCATCGCCATCTCGCGCATCACCGGTTGCAGCGGGGTGCCGCGCGACATGGCCGACGCCTTGCGCTGGCACAGCAGATGTTCCGGCGCGGTAACCGTCGCTCCGCTCTACTGAGCATCGGATCGCGATGACCCCCACGCCGGCCCGGGAGGCTCCCCATGGGTAACGCAACCAGTCTCTGCGCCACGTGCGGCGTCGAGTTCGTCACGACAGCCCGTCGCCGGGGCCGTCCCGACGCACGCTTCTGCACCGCCGCATGCCGTGCGCTTGGGGAGCGGACACGCGGCACTCACATGGTTCCTGGACCGCCCGCGGTCGTAACGACGCGTGCAAACGAGGCAGTTGAGACGATCGAGTCGGTCACCTCACTCGATGCGGTGGAAACACTGAGGTCGGTCGCGCCGACCGAGAGAGTCGAGGCACTTGGGAAGGTCGAGGCAGTCGGAGCCGGAGCCGTCTGTCCGACCCCGTTGCCGCCGCTGGGCACCGAGCATTCCTGCCCGCACTGCGGCCACGAGTTCACGATCGTCAACTTCGTGCAGCCGAGCCTGGATCGGACCGGTGACGCGGACGTGCGGAACCGCTACTCCACGGGGTGAGCGGCGCCGGTGGAACGCGGTCGGCGGCAAGGCAGCCGATTGAACGGGAGCCCATATGTCCACCCGCCCCGGCCTCAGTGGCCTCCCCTGCCGCCAGGGCGATGCAACGCTTCGGCGTCACGGCAAGCCGACTGGCCGCCGTGCGAGGCATGAGGCCTCACTGCTCCACTGCTCCACTGCTCCACTGCTCCACTGCACTGACGGTGTCGGGGCCGGTAGGCGTCAGGCCGTCTGGCGTGGCGTATGTCCACCGGGCGACGCAGCCCGACCGGTTGTCCGCGACCCACCGGGTCACAGTGGTCGGGTGGGCCAGTCGAGGATGCGGGCACCGATGGAGGCGGTCTGCAAGGGTGTAGCGGTCGGCGGGGTCTGCGGGGTCGTTGCCGGTCAGGGTGTGGATGCGTGCCAGCCGATAGGTCAGCGCGCGCACGCTGAGCGACAGCCGCCGGGCCGCGGCGGCGGCCACGCAACCGGTGTCGAAGTACACCATGAGGGTGTCGAGCAGCGGCCGGGCCCCACCGCGCGCCTGTTCCAGCGGCCCCACAGTGCTGCGCACGAAATCCACCAGGGCCTGCCGGTCGCGGGCCAGGACGGGAAAGACCAGCAGGTCCGCGGCGCGCAGCAGACGTTCGTCGAGGCCCATGCGCTGCGCCACGTCCAGGGCGTTGAGGGTCTCTTCGTAGCTGTGTCCGATGCCGACCGCGCCGGGCCGGGGCCGGCCGATGGCCACCTGTGCCTGGCCGGTGGCGGCGTGGGCGTGCTCGGCGAAGTGGGTGAGGACGTCGTCCTGGTCGCCGGGGGCGATGCACACCATCCGGCCGTCCTTGGTCGTGAACAGGATGGGGCGGTTCTCGAAGCGTGCGAACAACTCGCTCGCCACCTGCCCGGGTACGGCGTCCGTCTCGTCGTACTTCTCCGGCCCCTCGGCCACGGCGACCGCGTGGGCGCGGGACAGACGAAGCCCGAACCGTTCGGAGTGGGCGGCGAGTTGGCCGGGGTCTCCGCGTCCGTGGAGCAGGTCGTCGATGAACTCCCGGCGGGCGGCCTCCTCCTTGCGGACCACGAGTCGCTGCGCGCTCGTAGCCGTCGCGGGGGCGCCCGCCCCGCGGTTCACGGCCGTCCGCATCCGGTCGAGCAGGGCGGATGCCCGGCCCGGCCAGGCGGGGCCGGTGCGGCGCCAGAGCGGTACGACGAAAGTGACCCGCTCCCGGTACACGGCGGTGAGTTCGGCGGCCAGCCGTTCGGCGAGCGCGTCGTCTCCACACACGATCGTGTGCCCCGGCTGACGAGCACCGCGCGTGGGCTGAGGGAGGACAACCATGGTGCGTAACCTCCGGTCGGACGACGGCGAAGTACGGCAGCCACCACACGTAGAGCGCTGAAAGCACCGCCGTGACGGCGGGCTGTGCTGGGTGAACTGCCAGGAGATGGGCTGCCGGTCGCGTACGGCCGGGCGAGACGCGCACGTCAACCGCAGCGGGTGTGCACCGGCTCGGCCGTGATCGGAGCCGTGGCGACGATGTGGGGATGTCGTCCACGATGACGGACAGCACGGTCTCGGTAACCCGTCGACCGGGCTTTCCGGCCCACCCCCGGGAACCTTACGAGTCCTTTACGCGAGGTGGACAGGCCGACCGCGCGCAGTCGGGAGGCCCGGACATTGCCGGGTTCCGGCATGGTCGGCCCGACCAGACTCCGCGGCCCGGCTCCGGATCGCGAGCCGAGGGTGTCCTCGCCATGTTTCCTGACCGGATCACCTCACAGGCGAGGATGATTGATGGGATGGATTTGGCCTTCCATTCGCAGACCCGGACGCCGAGCACACCCACAGACCCGGATGACGGGGCGAATTACGTAAGGTCTAGACAGACCCTCGATGGCTCGCCTATACATACATCCCACCTCTCCGAGAAAGGACGCAACGGCCTGATCATCCTGGTCACGCTGATGATCTCGCGCATCACTGGAGGCAAGGTCCAGGACTGAAACGGGCGGCCGTCGCCGGACCCACCGTGACCGCGCGGCGCCCGCCCTCCCCCGTCGTTCCCCCCCCTTCACCCTCGTCGCAGGGTCCACGCCCCCTGTCCGCACCCGCTGCCCCCAGGAGTTGCCATGTCCTCCACCACCGAGTCCCCCGTATCTGCGTCTGCCCGCATCATCGCCCTGGACGTCCTCGACGTTCGCTTCCCGACGTCCGAGCACCTGGACGGCTCGGACGCGATGAACCCCGAACCCGACTACTCCGCCGCCTACGTCGTCCTGCGCACCGACGCCGCCGACGGTCTGGAGGGCCACGCCCTGGCCTTCACCACCGGCCGCGGCAACGACGTCCAGGCCGCGGCCATCGCAGCCCTCGCCCCGCACGTGGTGGGCCTGTCGGTCGCCGAGGTCTGCGCCGACCTCGGCGCGTTCTCCCGCTCCCTGGTGCACGATCCCCAACTGCGCTGGCTGGGACCCGAGAAGGGCGCCATCCACATGGCGACCGGTGCGGTGGTCAACGCGGCCTGGGACCTCGCCGCCAAGCGTGCCGGCCGGCCCGTCTGGCGCTTCCTGGGCGAGATGCCGCCCGAGGAACTGGTCGCCCAGGTCGACTTCCGCTGGCTCAGCGACGCCCTCACCCCCGAAGACGCGCTGGAGATCCTGCGCCGCGCCGAACCGGGCCGCGAGGAACGCATCGCCCGGCTGCTGGAGCGCGGTTACCCCGCCTACACCACCACCCCCGGCTGGCTCGGCTACTCCGACGAGAAGCTGGCCCGCCTCGCCCGCGAGGCCGTCGCGGACGGCTTCACCCAGATCAAGCTGAAGGTCGGCGCGTCCCTGGAGGACGACGTACGGCGCATGCGCACCGCCCGAGAGGCGGTCGGAGACGGTATCCGCATCGCCGTGGACGCCAACCAGAGATGGGACGTCCAGCCCGCGATCGACTGGATGCGCGAACTGGCCCCCTACGACCCGTACTGGATCGAGGAGCCCACCTCCCCCGACGACATCCTCGGCCACGCCGCCGTCCGCAAGGCCGTCGCCCCCATCAAGGTCGCCACCGGCGAGCACATCGCCAACCGGGTCGTCTTCAAGCAACTCCTCCAGGCGGGCGCCGTGGACATCGTGCAGATCGACTCCGCCCGGGTCGGCGGGGTCAACGAGAACATCGCGATCCTGTTGCTGGCCGCGAAGTTCGGCGTGCCGGTCTGCCCGCACGCCGGCGGCGTCGGCCTGTGCGAGATGGTCCAGCACCTCTCGATGTTCGACTACATCGCCGTCTCCGGCACGACCGAGGACCGCGTCATCGAGTACGTCGACCACCTGCACGAACACTTCGTCGACCCGGTGCGCATCGCCGACGGCCACTATCTCGCCCCCGCCCTACCCGGGCTGAGCGCCCAGATGCACCAGGACTCCCTCAAGGAGTACACGTACCCCGACGGGCCGGTCTGGGCATCCCGTGTCTGACAGCCGCCGCATGGTGGACGCCCACGATCACCTGTGCGACCTGGACCGCCGACCGAAGCCCTGGCCGGACGACCCCGACCACGAGCCCGTCCGCCGCACCCTGGGCGTGGCCTACCTGCGCTCGGCGGCGGCCCTGCCGCTCGCCGGAAGGGAGCCGGAGCGCACGGTGGCTGTTGGGTGCGTGGCCGCCATGCCCGAGACACGGGAACTACTCACCTGGCCCAGGCCGCCCCGCTGATCGGCGTGGTCGTCGGCCGGGAGGAGCGCGGCTCCCCAGCGGTCGCGGATGTTTTCGACGGCCTGTTCGCCTGCCCCGGGGCCTCTGCCTCCGCGCCCTGCGGCACCTCGTCCAGAGCGAATCGGACCCGGCCTGGTGGCAACGGCCGTCCGTGGAACGGGGGTTGCGGGCGGTGGGCGAGGGCTGGCCGGCGTAGGTCGTGCTGATCCGCAGCCATCGGTCCGACCGGGCCGTCCGGTTCGCCGAGCACCTCCCCGACCTGCCGCTCGCCCTCGGCCACGGGGGCGGGGGCGGGCCGCCCAACGGCCGGCGTGAACCGGGTGACAGGGAAAGGCAGTTGCGGAGACCGGCCGCGCAGCTTCGGGTGCGCCGCCGGTCTCGGGCCTGGGCACCGAGGCCGACCGGCACCAGTGGGCGACCGCCGACATCCGCCCGGTGCGAGACGTGCGGATGTCCGCCTTCGGTTCCGACCGGCCGATGTGTTCGGCCTGACCGGCCGGTGCGTTCGGTTCCGGCTGGCGGTCCGTGTCCTCGTGGGCAGCCGCCACCGCCGGGCCGCCACCGCCGATGAACCGCTGGCCGCCCGCTCCGCCTCCGAGACGCCGGTGATCCTCGCCGGGACCGCGACCCCTTCCTACCGCTCGACCTCTCCCGCGACAGACCCACCGAGGCATGGGGGACGACTGCCCGGAGGCGCCGCCCGCCCCGTTCACCCGCGCCCGGACGATCACCGACGTCTGCGCCGCCCACGGCACGCCCCTCCCGGGCCGCGATGGCCGTCCCGGACAGCCGTCCCAGTATCATCAACGTCACCCTCGGCATGCGAGCCCCGATCAGGTGGCACGGAACGTGGATCTCCACCGCCGGCACACCCCCGAAGGTCTCTGGGACGGTCTTCGCGCCCAGGAACCGATCAGGTCGGAGGTGCCCGCGGAGGGCGGTCATGGAAGGAGTTCGCGTTGTCACTGACGGACAAGGCCATCGAGCAGATCCGTGAGCTGATCCGCACCGGCGCCCTGCCGCCGGGATCGAAGCTCCCGCCGGAACCGGAACTGGCCGTCCAGCTCGGTCTGTCCCGCAACCTCGCCCGCGAGGCGGTCAAGGCCCTCGCCGTCGCACGGATCCTGGAGGTACGCCGAGGCGACGGCACCTACGTGACCAGCCTGGAGCCCAGGTTGCTCTTCGAGGGCATCGGCGGGGCGGTGGAACTGCTCCAAGGGGACTCGGCCGCCCTGCAGGACCTCATGGAGGTACGCCGGCTCCTGGAACCGATGGCCACCGCGCTGGCCGCCACCCGGATCTCCGACGAGCAGCTCGCCGAGGTCAAAAGCCATCTCGACGCCATGCGCGAGGCCCGCGACGACGTCGAACGCCTCAACGCCCATGACACGGCCTTTCACCGCGCCGTCGTCTCGGCGACCGGCAACGACACGCTGCTCACCCTTCTGGAGGCCATCTCCGGCCGTACCCTGCGCGCCCGCATCTGGCGTGGCCTGGTCGACGCCCAGGCCGCGGGCCGCACCCTCGCCGAGCACGAGGCGATCTACCGGGCGCTGTCCACCCGTGACGCCTCCCTCAGTCAGGCCGCCGCCCTGCTGCATGTGAGCAGCACCGAGCAGGGGCTGAGGGACCACCTGCGCGCCGCCGCCCCCCTCACCGACCGAGCGCCGACAACAGCCGCCACCAGCACCTGACCGCCCCCGCCCCGCCCCCGCCGAGCGGGTGACCGTCACGCGGGTCCGGTGCAGGTCCCGCGAGATTTAGTAGCCATGTACATAGTAGCCATGTAATCTATCGCCCATGAGTTCGACATCCGGGGACGCGACCCCCGGCTATCTGGTCTGGCGTCTGTCGACGAAGTGGCGCGTCGCCGTCGACCGGGCGGTCGCCCCCCTGGGACTGACCCACGCGCAGTACGCCCTGGTCGCCTCGCTGCAGGGCATGCGGCGCGCCGGTCTGCGCCCCAGTCAGCGGCAGCTCGCCGATCACACCGGCCTCGAACCGCTCTACGTGTCGAAGCTCGCCCGCGCCCTGGAGACCACCGGTCTGCTCGAACGCACACGGGACCCGCAGGACCCACGTGCGGTGCGGCTGGCCCTCACCGAGGAGGGCAGCGAGGTCACCCGGCGGGCGATCAAGGTCGTACAGGGGCTGCTTCAGCAGTTGCTGGAACCGCTCGGCGGCCTGGACAGCGAGCGCACCCGGGACTTCACCCGCGACCTGGCCCTGCTCCTCGACACCCCTCTCAACGCCGACCCCGAGAAGGAGCGGTCATGACCACATCCAACGCACCCACCACAGCCCCCACGCCCGTCGCGCCGACCCTGAACCCCCGTGTCATCGCCCTCGCCCACTACGCCGGGCGGGCGGTCCTGGAGACCGTGCTTGCCCGGCACGGCGCCACCTTCCAGCAGTCGGTGACGCTCAGGCTCGTCGCCGTCGCCGACGGGCCCGTAGAGCACGCGTGGCTTGTCGGCGAGGTCGTCGACGCCCTGAAGGTGGACGCGGCAGCCGTGCGCGCGGTCGTCGAGGAACTGGTCGAAAGCCGGCTGCTGGCAGCCGAGTCCACGACCTCCCTCACCATCACGGACGCGGGACGAGAGCTGTACCGCGCCACCAGCGCCGAGACCACCCCGATCACCGCACGGATCTACGCCGGCATCCCGGACGCTGACCTGGCCACCGCCGGCCGGGTGCTGTCCCTGATCAACGAGCGGGCGAATGCGGAGTTGGCCGCCATGGCCGGACCACGGGCGGAATGAACAACCGCTCCCACCGGTTACCGCTTCCGAAGGAGGCACGAGTGGAGACCACGACGTACACGTACTACGACCACGGAACCGCCGCGGAGCGCTGGGAGCGGGCGGGGCTGTTCTTCGACGCCAAGGACTACGCCGGCGCGGCGCGTGTTCTGGACGGGCTGGTCAAGGAGGTGCCGGAGCAGACCGCGCCCCGGCTGCTGCTGGCCCGCGCCTACTACCACTCGGCCCAACTGCAGCGCGCCGAAGCCGAGTTGCGCATCCTCGTCGAGCGCGACCCGGTGGAGCAGTACGCCCGGCTGATGCTCGGGCGCACGCTCCAGCGCCAGGGCCGCCACGAGGAAGCCGCACCGCACATGAAGCTCGCCTCCGCCCTCGCGGGCGACTTCGAGTAGATCTCCGTACGACTGGATCTCCGTACGACGGACAGGACGGCCCGGCTCCCCGGTTGAGGGGAGGCCGGGCCGTCGCGTACCGACGCCTACTTCGCGCCGACCCGCTCTTCGCGCGTGCGCCCGCCCCGCCGGTGGTCGATCTCGCCCAGGATCACGTCGACGGCGATGAAGGCGGCCAGCGGAATACCGAGCAACGGAACGAAGTAGCCCACGACTGCCACCCCCGCCATCAGCACCACCAGGAGCAGCGGGGGCACCTGCTGCCAGGCGCCGCGCGGGATCGGGCGGCCGAAGGCGGCGGCCCGGCCTCGCTGCCACCACATGCGGTAGCCCCACAGGATGAGCAGGACGAGCGAGAGCGCGAGGGCCATCAGCGCGACCTGGTTGACGATCCCGAACAGGAGACCGGTGTGCGCGTCGATGCCCCAGCGGGTCAGCTTCGCGAGCACCGGGTAGTCCGCGAACCGGAGGACGTCGAGCACCTCGCCGGTCGACGGGTCCACGGCGACCGAGTCCTGCTTGGTGGGCCAGCTGCGCTGGACCTGCTTCACGACATACGCGGAGGACTCGTCCACGGGCGGGACCATCTCGACGGGGTCGCCCAGGCCCTCGGCGCGGGCCGCGGCCAGCACCTTGTCGAGGCCGACGCCGTGCTCGCCGGTGCTACCGGAGCCGGCCGCCGCGCCATGGCCCGTGTGCTCGCCGCCCGCCGCCGAGATGGAGGGGGTGGACTGGCCGAGGGAGGTGCGCAGGACGTCGATGTTGGCGCCCGCGTACGTCGACCAGGTCAGGCCGGTGGCGGAGAGGAAGATGAAGCCGGCCGAGGCCCAGACGCCGACGGTGCCGTGCAGCCCGAGGGTCCGTCGCCGTCCGCTGGTGCCGCGCACCTTGCGCTGGGTACGGCGGCGGGCGAACCACAGCACCAGACCGCCGCCCGCGATCACCCACAGCCAGCTCGCGGCGAGTTCGCTGTAGAGGCGGCCGTTCTCGCCGAGGTGCAGATTGCGGTGGAACTCGCTGATCCAGGTCCGCAGCGGCAGTGCGCCCGACGATCCGTACTGTTCGAGCGCGCCCTCCACCTTCGCCGTGTACGGGTCGACGAACACCGCGAGCGTGTGTCCCTCGCCGACACCGGGCACGCCGGACAGCATGACCCTCGTCGTGGCGTCGTCCTCGGGTGAGGGGCGCACGGCCGCGACGGTGCCCTCGGGATGGGCCTTGCGGGCGGCGGCCACCTGCTCGGAGATCGGCAGCTTGGTGTCCCCCGCGGAGACGGTGAACTCGTCGGCGTAGATGATCTCCTCGGCCTGGAAGGAGGCCGCGTACAGAGCACCGCTCAGGGCGGCGACCAGCAGGAACGGGGCGACGAGCAGACCCGCGTAGAAGTGCAGCCGCAGGACGAGCGGGCGGAGCGTGGCGGCTGCGGACGGCTTCGCCGGGGCCGAGGGTTTCGACGACTCCGGTGCGTCCGGGGACTCGTCCGTCGTGGTCGTGGGAGCGGTGGACATCGGCGGGCTTCTCCGGTGGGCTGGGGACGGTGAGCGGGGAAGACGGCTGTGGGGGTGTACGGCCGGGGGTACGGCTCTGGGCGGTACGACTGTGGGGACGGTTCAGTAGTCGGACCGCCGGCCCGTCGAGTTCCCGACCCCGTCAGTGGCGTACGTCACACAAGAGGGCGCCGGGTGTCAGAGGCGCGTGGCATCCTGGCGCCATGGCAACTCCCCATGACCCGAGCACCCTTGCCGACCGGGTCGAACGACTCCTCGCCGTCGGCGGCCCGTTGCCGATCGTCGCCGCCGGGGACCCGGTGCTGCGCCGTGGCACCGTGCCCTTCGACGGGCAGCTCGGCCCGGAGCTGCTGGCCCGCTTCGTCGAGGCGCTGCGCGAGACGATGCGTGCCGCACCGGGTGTCGGCCTGGCGGCTCCGCAGGTCGGGGTGGGGCTGCGGATCGCGGTCATCGAGGACCCTGCGCCGGTGCCGGAGGCGGTGCGGGTGGTGCGCGGGCGCGTGCCACTGCCGTTCCGGGTGCTGGTGAATCCGTCGTACGAGGCGGTCGGCGCCGAGCGGGCCGCGTTCTTCGAGGGGTGTCTGAGCGTGCCGGGCTGGCAGGCGGTGGTGTCCCGGCCCGCGGCGGTGCGGCTCACCGGCCAGGACGAGTACGGGCATGCGGTGGACGAGGTGTTCACGGGGTGGCCGGCGCGGATCGTCCAGCACGAGACCGACCATCTGGACGGCACGCTCTATCTCGACCGCGCGGAACTGCGCTCGCTGTCCTCCGGCGCGGCCATGGCGGAGCGGTGGGCGCAGCCGACCCCGGCGCAGGCGGCCGAGGAGCTCGGGTTTCCCCTCTGACCGCCCGTCCCCGCCGACCGCCGGTTCCTACTTCCCGTCCCGGAATGCCTCCAGCAACCGCAGCCAGACCTCGCTGATCGTCGGGTACGACGGCACCGCGTGCCACAGCCTTCCCAGCGGCACCTCGCCGGCGACGGCGACGGTCGCGGAGTGGATCAGTTCGCCCACTCCGGGGCCGACGAAGGTGACGCCGAGCAGGGTCTCGCGGTCCAGGTCGACAACCATGCGGGCGCGGCCCCGGTAGCCGTCGGCGTACAGGCCGGCGCCCGCCACCGACGAGAACTCCACGTCGACGGCGCGCACCCGGTGGCCCGCCTGCTCCGCCTCGGCGAGGGAGAGGCCGACGGCTGCCGCCTCCGGGTCGGTGAAGACGACCTGCGGGACGGCGCCGTGGTCGGCGGTGGCCGCGTGGGCGCCCCAGGGGTCGGGCTCCAGGAGGGGTGCGCCGGCCGCGCGGGCGGCGATGGCGGCGCCCGCGATCCGGGCCTGGTACTTGCCCTGGTGGGTGAGGAGGGCGCGGTGGTTGACGTCGCCGACCGCGTACAGCCAATCGCTGCCGGTGACCCGGAGGCTGTCGTCGACCGACAGCCAGGAGCCCGGCTCCAGGCCGACCGTGTCGAGGCCGATGTCGTCCGTGCGCGGGGCGCGGCCCGTGGCGAAGAGGATCTCGTCGGCCTCGATCCGGTCACCGGTGCCCGTGACCGCCACGACGGTACCGTTCTCCCTGGTCACCGACTGGACCGACGTACCGGTGCGGACGTCCGTGCCCGCCTCGGCCAGCGCCTCGGCGACCAGTTCGCCCGCGAACGGCTCCATGCGGGGCAGCAGGCCCTTGCCGCGGACGAGCAGGGTGACCCGCGAGCCGAGCGCCTGCCAGGCGGTGGCCATCTCCACCGCGACGACACCGCCGCCGACCACGATCAGGCTGCCGGGCACCGACTTGGCGCTGGTCGCCTCCCGGCTCGTCCAGGGCCCGACCTCGTCGAGGCCCGGCAGGTCGGGCAGCTGGGCACTGGTGCCCGTGCACACGGCGACCGCGTGCCGGGCCGTCAGCGTCCGCGTCGAGCCGTCCTCGCCCGTCACTGTCACCGCGCGCGGGCCGGCCAGGCGCCCCCGACCCCGGTAGAGGTCGGCGCCGATGCTCTCCAGCCAGCCGATCTGTCCGTCGTCCTGCCAGTTCGAGGTCTCGTAGTCGCGGTGGGCGAGGACCGCTTCGGCGTCCAGGGAACCCTGGACGAGGTGGCGCAGGCCGGGTACCCGGCGGGCGTCGGCGCGAGCGATGACCGGGCGCAGGAGGGCCTTGCTGGGCATGCAGGCCCAGTAGGAACACTCGCCGCCGACCAGTTCGCTCTCCACGATCGCGGTGGACAGACCGGCCGCGCGGGTGCGGTCGGCCACGTTCTCCCCCACGGGTCCGGCACCGAGCACCACGACGTCGTACACGTTGGTTTCCGTTTCCGTCATGGGGTCAGTCTGGTAGGTGGCGTGGCCCGTGGCCACACGGGTATCGGCGCGGAATACGCGGTGGCCGGGCCGTGTTGTGCGAACGCCACCGGCAACGACCCGACAGCAGGAAGAAGAGGAATCAGGTCATGAGCAGCACCGTGGAGCTGACCAAGGAGAACTTCGACCAGACGGTCACGGAGAACGAGTTCGTGCTGATCGACTTCTGGGCGTCCTGGTGCGGGCCGTGCCGTCAGTTCGCCCCGGTGTACGAGAAGGCCGCCGAGGACAACCCGGACCTGGTCTTCGGCAAGATCGACACGGAGGCGCAGCCGGAGCTGGCGCAGGCCTTCGGTATCCAGTCGATCCCGACGCTGATGATCGTCCGGGACCAGGTCGCCGTGTTCGCGCAGCCGGGCGCCCTGCCCGAGGCCGCCCTGACGGACGTCATCGGGCAGGCCCGCAAGCTGGACATGGACGAGGTCCGCAAGTCGGTCGCCGAGCAGCAGGCCCAGCAGGGCGAGTAGCCCCCGCCGGGGCCCGCGCCCCAGGGGGGCGCAGCCCCCAGGGGCGCGGGGAACTGCGCGACCAGCCACTCGGACCCGCAGCCGACAACGCACCGCAGCGTTCTAGAAGGGGTACGGGGCGACATCCCCCCGTACCGTCGTCCACCGCACGTCCGTGAACGCCTCCAGGTTGGACTCACCCCCGAAACGCGCACCCGTGCCGGACGCGGCGACCCCGCCGAAGGGGGCCACGGCCTCGTCGTTGACCGTCTGGTCGTTGATGTGGACGATCCCCGTCGGAACGCGTTCGGCCAGGTCGAGGCCGCGTGCGGTGTCCCGGGTGATGATGCCGAGGGAGAGCCCGTAGGGGCCGGCCGAGGCGAGGGCGGCGGCCTCGTCGAGGGTGGTGAAGGGGCGTACGGGCGCGACCGGGCCGAAGACCTCCTCGGCGTAGGCCGGGGTCCGGTCGTCGACGTCGGCGAGAACCGTCGGCCGGTAGAAGAGGTCCTCGTGCGTTCCGCCCGCCGCCAGTTTGGCGCCGCCGGCCGTGCTGGACTCCACCAGGCCGTGGATCTTGGCGAGTTGGGAGCCGTCGATGATCGGGCCGAGGTGGACCTGCGCGCGGAACGGGTCGCCGACAGCGAGGGAGTCGGCCTTGGCGGCGAGCCGCTCGACGTACTCCCCGTACAACGACTGGTGGACGAGGTGACGGCCGGTCGTCATGCAGATCTGGCCCTGGTGGAAGAAGGAGCCCCAGGCGGCGGTGGAGATCACCGCGTCGAGGTCGGCGTCCTCCAGGACGATCATGGCGGAGTTGCCGCCGAGTTCGAGGTGGGCACGCTTGAGGTGGCGGCCGGCCGCCTCGCCGACGGCCCGTCCCGCCCCCGTGGAGCCGGTGAAGGAGATGACGGGCACCAGCGGGTCCGCGACCAGGGCCTGGCCCGCGTCCGGACCGCCCGGCAGGATGTGCAGCAGGTCCTCGGGCAGGCCCGCCTCGGCGAAGACCGCGGCCAGGGAGAGCCCGCCGCAGACCGCCGTGCGCGGGTCCGGCTTCAGGACGACCGCGTTGCCGAGCGCGAGAGCGGGGGCGACGGAGCGGATGGAGAGGATCAGCGGGGCGTTGAACGGCGAGATCACGCCGACCACCCCGACGGGCACCCGCCGTGTGTAGGACAGCCGGGGCGCCTCGGAGGGCAGCACCTGCCCGGCCGGCCGGGAGGCGAGGGCGGCGGCCTCGTAGCACTCCTGGGCGGCGACGTGCAGCTCGAACTCGGCCTTGCCGGGTATCGAGCCGGACTCGCGGACGATCCAGTCGCGCAGCTCTTCGGCGTGCGCGGCGAACAGGTCCCCCGCCTTCCGGAGCACTCCGGCGCGGACGAAGTGCGGGGTGCGCGCCCAGGCCGCCTGGGCGGTACGGGCGGCCTGCGCGGCCGGTCCGACGTCCTCGCCGGTGGCGAGCACGACCGTGCCGAGCGCCTCGCCGGTGGCGGGCTCGGTGACGGCGTACTCGGGGCCCGACAGGGCACGGGCGGCATGGGACTGCCAGGTCTTGGGGTCGAGCAACGGCATTGCGGCTCTCCGTTTCGTCACCGGCGGGACGCGCGGAGCGAACGCGAGTCCCGTGTGGTTCGCGGCCGTTCGTCAGCCGCGGGGCGGGATGCGGTGATCCGGCGCGCGGCGAAGCAGCACACGGCGTCCGGTGGTCGACGGCATCCCCACTGGTTGAGCGTGCAACATCCTAGTCACGCCGTACGCGAACCGCGCCGCCCAAGTCGCCGCGTGCGGACGCCTTCAGCTGGAGTCGCGGTGGACGAGCGTCGCTTCGTGGACGTGGTGGGTCTCGGGGGCGGCGCCGGGGTTGCGCACCGCCCGGTCGACGAGTTCCGCGAGATCCCGGCCGGCCGGGAGTTCGATGTGCACCGTGCTCAGGCTGGGCCGCAGCAGCCGGCCGAGGACCAGGTCGTCCGCGCCGACCAGCGCCGTGTCGTCCGGGACGGAGACTCCCGCGTCCTGCAGGGCCCGCATCAGGAGCATCGCGTACTCGTCGTTGAACGCGAAGACGGCGTCCAGGCCGAGTTCGGGCCAGCGGGCGGCGAGTCGGGCGGCGGACTCCTCCTCGTACGCGAGCGGCAGCACGGTCACCGAGGCGTCCGTGCCCTCCACGGCGCTGCGCACCCCGTCGAGGCGGGGCTTGGAGAAGACCTTCAGGCCGGGCTCCTCTGGCACGACGACGCCGATCCGACGGCGGCCACGGGCGTACAGGTGCGCGCCCGCGACGCGGCCGACTCCGGCGTGGTCGACGAGCAGGCTGTGCGCACCCTCGATGCGCTCGGTGCCGAGGGTGACGACAGCCCGGGCACCGGAGCGTTTGAGGACGGCCACGCCCTCCGGTCCGATCCCGCCGACAGGCACGAGGACCGCGGCGGGCCGCAGTTCGGCCCAGGCCCGGGCGGCCTCGTCACCGCGCAGACCGACGGAGGCGTACTGGACGACGGTGTAGTCGAGGCGGCTGAGCGCCCACTGGAGTTCGTTGATGAACCGGCTGTAGAGCGGGCCGATCGGCACGCTCGGCGCGGGCATCAGGACCAGGCGGCTGTGTCCGGCCCGCAGACTGCGGGCCGCCGCGTGCGGAACATACCCGAGCTCCTTCGCGGCCTCGTGGACGCGCCGGCGGGTGGGTTCGCTGATCCGGACGGCACTGGTGTTGTTGAGGACGTAGGAGACGGTTGCGCGCGAGACGCCGGCCAGGCGGGCCACATCCGCGCTCGTGGGCACGGAGCGCGGCTGGGGCGTAGCCGGGGCGGCCGAATTCGGTATCTGCACCATGACGTATGGCATCTTTGCAGAAGCTCGGGGCCCGGTTTTGACCGGGGGAACTTCGCAATCGATCCGATAGCAAAGGCGGTTGACGAAAACGCTTCGGGAAAGCGCTTTACTGAAACGCTTTAAAAGATCATTCGCAGCCGCCCGGGGCCTGTTGTCCCACCACTTCACGACCGCATGACGCACTGAACGCGCTTTCCGGACAGCTGGTGTCAAGTCCCGGACAGCAGTGACCGGTTGACCACCTCCGTGCGCCGGAGTGCGACCGGCGCAGTTGGCCGAAACTCGCGCTCAATGCGAAGGCGCGCCGCCCGTGATCCGGTCCACGAGGTCGATCCAGCCCGCCTCGAGCCGCGCCGGCGCCATCCCGCACTGCTTGGTCAAGTGATGGATGAGGGCCGGGTCCAGATATCCCATCAGCGTTTTCGCGAGGAGTTCGCAGTCGGCGCCCGGAATCGCCTGCCGCAGCAGCATCCCGACATGGGCGGACAGCACCATGCGCGGTGCGGAAGCGAAGCGGCGGTCCGGTTCGCCCTCGGCGGCCAGTTGCAGTTCCAGTTCGTCGACGGCCCGGCGCAGCACCGCGACACCGAACGCGCGCAGCCGCTCCACGGGCGGCGCCCCGGGTCCGAGCGGCGGCGGGCCCGTCAGGAAGGCGGCCTGGAGTTTCCGCTCCGAGTGGTCGAGCAGGGCCATCAGCAGACCGGTGCGGTCCCCGAAGCGCCGGAACACGGTCCCCTTGCCCACCTGCGCCGCGGCGGCCACCGCCTCCATCGTCACGCCGGCCGCACCGAACTGCTCCACCAGGCGGGCGGCGGCCTCCAGCAGGCGGGCGCGGTTGCGTGCCGCGTCGGCGCGCAGACACGGCTCGTCGGCTCCGGCCCCGGTAGCGACGCCGGGACCGGTACCCAGTTCCAGCAGTTGGTGCTCACCGGCCCGCCACTGGGGCTCCGGGAGGATCGGCAGGGAGTCGGACATGAGGCCAGCGTAACGCCTCGGTAAGAAAACTGGACCACGGTCCGTTTCGCTGGTAGAACTTTAAACGGACCTCGGTCCGGATCGTAACGGCAATGTTTCAACCCTCTGTGGAGTCCCCCATGTCTGTTCGTATCCTTGCTCTCGTCGGCAGCCTTCGTGCCGGTTCCACCAACCGCCAGCTCGCCGAGGCGGCCGTGAAGCACGCCCCGGAGGGCGCAGAGGTCGTGCTGTTCGAAGGTCTCGCCGACGTCCCGTTCTACAACGAGGACATCGACGTGGAGGGCAGCCTGGCCGCCTCCGTCGTCGCCCTGCGCGCGGCCGCCAACTCGGCCGACGCGCTGCTGCTCTTCTCCCCCGAGTACAACGGCACGATTCCGGCCGTCCTGAAGAACGCCATCGACTGGCTGTCCCGCCCGTACGGTGCCGGCGCCCTGACCGACAAGCCGGTCGCCGTGGTCGGCACGGCGTACGGCCAGTTCGGCGGCGTCTGGGCGCAGGACGAGGCCCGCAAGGCCGTCGGCATCGCCGGTGCCAAGGTTCTCGACGTCAAGCTCGCCATCCCCGGCTCGCTGGTCCGTTTCGCCGAGACCCACCCCTCCGACGACGCCGAGGTCTCCGCGCAGCTGGCCGAGGTCATCGGCCTGATCCACGGCGAGGCCACGTCCGCCGCCGCCTGATCGACGTACGCATGACGGAGGGCCGGAACCGCACGGGTTCCGGCCCTCCGTCTTGCCCCGGCCCAGCTCGCCCGTGCGCGGCCCCAGGACCACTGTCTCGATGCCGACGGACTTGGCGTAGCCCTCGGTGTCCCGACCAAGGCGTCGACGCCGTTCGCCTCGGGTGCGTCACCCCTGGAGACAAGCGTCCTGGCGATGTCGTCGTACGGGATGAACTCCGGGCGCGGTGAGCTGGCGGGCGCCGGGACGCACAGCGTCTCGGCGAACCGGCAGCGCGTGCCGTCGAAGGGCCCGCGTGGTGGCGAACTTGGCGAGCGGTCCGGGGTGGCGGTACGTCACGCCGGTCACCAGCGCGCCGAGGCGGACCGTGGAGGTGCGGGCGGCGCGGAGGCCGAGGGTCGTGCATGCCTCCGGCATCGGGTCCCCGGCGGCGCCGTTGAACTCGATGCTCGACGTAGTGGTCCGTGACCGTGAGCCGGTGGGCGCCCGCCGCCTCGGCCGTGGCACCGGCCGCCGCCGGCTCGGGGCCGAGCGCGGGGCCGCCTCCGGGTGGCCGAACCGATTGACGTGCACGCCGACCCGCGTGTCCGTCTCCCGGTCGCCTGCCTCCAGCGGTGTTCGACGAGCGGCGCTGGTTCTTCGAGCGCTCACGAAGGTCAGGCCCGAGACCGGGCCGCTTCGGCCTCCTCCTGCTTCTTCGACGCCCGCAGGCTCGTGACGGTCGTGACGGCCAGGACGAGGACGATGAAGCCGAGTGAGAAGGGGATGGAGATCTCCGGGACGTGGACGCCGGACTCGTGCAGCGCGTGCAGCACCAGTTTCACCCCGATGAAGCCGAGGATGATCGACAGGCCGTAGCTGAGGTGCACCAGCTTCTTCAGCAGGCCGCCGATGAGGAAGTACAGCTGGCGCAGGCCCATCAGGGCGAAGGCATTGGCGGTGAAGACGATGTACGGGTCCTGGGTCAGCCCGTAGATGGCGGGAATGGAGTCGAGCGCGAACAGCACGTCCGTGGAGCCGATCGCGAGCATGACGACCATCATCGGCGTCATGATCCGCTTGCCGTTCTCCACGATGAACAGCTTGGTGCCGTGGTACCGGTCCGCGACACCGAACCGCTTCTCGGCCATCTTGAGCAGTTTGTTCTCCTCGTACTCCTCCTCGTGCGAGCCCTTCTTCGCGTCCTGGACCAGCTTCCAGGCGGTCCAGATGAGGAAGGCGCCGAAGATGTAGAACACCCAGGAGAACGTGGAGATGATCGCCGCGCCGGCCGCGATGAACCCGGCGCGCAGCACGAGGGCGACCAGGACGCCGACCATCAGCACCCGCTGCTGGTACTGCGAGGGCACCGCGAACTTGCCCATGATCAGGACGAAGACGAAGAGGTTGTCGACGCTCAGCGACTTCTCGGTGATGTATCCGGCGAAGAACTCACCGGTGGGCTTGGACCCGCCGTAGATCGCCAGCCCGAGCCCGAACAGACAGGCGAGGACGACCCACACCACGGTCCAGGTGCCGGCCTCCTTCAGGGACACGTCGTGGGGTTTGCGGCCGATGAAGAAGTCGACGGCGACGAGGACGCACAGGCCGACGACAGTCAGCGTCCAGACGGCGAATGAGACGTTCACAGGTACTCCAGAGGAAGGGGGGCAAGGGCAGCGTTGTCATCACCCCTGATCATTTCCACCCCCATATGGTGAACAACGATTCATCACCTGGCAAAATCCCCAGGTCAGGTGGCGCGGGTGCCGGTTCGGCCGACGCGCGGGCCGACCGGGCTACCCGCCGTACGGCGGGCAAGTCCCGCCGTACGGCGGTGGGCCGGCACCCGGCGGACGCGCGGATCATCACCGTACGATCCGCCGCACGCAGCATGAGGAGCACAGGCAATGACGCTTACGCCGCCCCCGTTCGACCCGGAACTCGCCGCCGTCCTGGAGATGCTCAAGGACGCGGTGCCGCCCCAGCTGACCATGGACGAGATCGAGGCCACGCGCAACGGGCCCGGTCTCGCGATGCTGGCGGACATGGACCTGACGATGGGCGGCGCCTTCGAGGTCGAGGACCGGGTCGTGCCGGGCCCCGAGAACGCGCCCGACATATCGCTGCTGATCTGCCGACCGGTCGCTCCGCCGACGGACGGTCCGCTGCCCGTGATCTACCACGTCCACGGCGGCGGCATGGTGATCGGCAACAACCGCGTCGGTGCGGACGCCGCGCTGCGGTGGGCCGAAGAGCTGGGCGCGGTCGTGGTGTCCGTGGAGTACCGGCTGGCGCCGGAGCACCCGTACCCGGCGCCCATCGACGACGTGTACGCCGGGCTGCTGTGGACCGCCGGTCACGCCGGGGAGATCGGCGCCGACCCCGAGCGGATCGTCATCGCGGGGGCCAGCGCGGGCGGTGGCCTGACGGCCGCCCTGGCACTGCTTCTCAGGGACCGCAAGGGCCCGCGCCCTCTCGGGCAGCTGCTGATGTGCCCGATGCTCGACGACCGCAACGACACCCCGTCCACGCACCAGATGGCGGGCCTGGGCGTGTGGGACCGCACGGCCAACGACACGGGGTGGACGGCGTTGCTCGGCGAGCGGCGCGGCGGCCCGGACGTCTCCCCGTACGCCGCCCCGGCCCGTGCGGAGGACCTGTCCGGGCTGCCCCCGGCCTTCCTCGACGTCGGCTCCGCCGAGACGTTCCGTGACGAGGTCGTCGCCTACGCCACGGGCCTGTGGCAGGCCGGCGGCGCCGCCGAGCTGCACGTATGGCCGGGCGGCTTCCACGGCTTCGACGGCTTCGCCCCCCAGGCGGCCCTCTCCCAGGCCTGCCAGGCAGCCCAGATGAACTGGCTGCGCAGGCTACTGGCGGAGTAAGAGGCATGGGGCTGCGCCACCCCCGATGGGGCGCAGCCCCATCGGGGGCGCGGGAAACTGCGCGACCAGCCTCCACCGGGCCCACGGCACAGGAACCACCCCTCCCACGGCCCGCCACCCAGCGGCCAGCACCGACACGCCGACCGGCGCCCGGCGACTCCAAGGGGCGCGGGGAACTGCGCGGCCAGCCCCCACCGGGCCCGCAGCCGAGGAACCGCGCAACCTGCGGAGCAACTGGCACCATGGGGCCATGAAAGAGCTGGCCGGGCGGCTGACCGCGCTGGATCCGGACGCCGGCGCCGCCGTCCGGGTCATCGCCTACTTCGATCGGCTGGCCGAGCACCGGGCCGGCCTTGAGGCGCTGGTGCGTGGGGTCGCCGTGCTGGCCGGGTGTCCCGCGCGGCTCTCCGACGCCGGGCGGCGGGTGCATCTGCGCGTCGAGACCGACGGGCGGCGCCGGGACACGGAGCAGCCACCGGACCCCGCCTGGCCGGCCGCCGCGCTGTCGCCGGACGGTGCCCCGGCGCTGTGGCTGGAGCGGGCAGGCGCGCCCAGCGTCGTCGACGCGGTGATCCTGGAACGGGCGGCGGCTGCCATCCGCCTCGTCCTCGACCGCACCCGCGGTCGCGCACCCTCGGCCCTCGCCGACGACCCGGCGCTCGTCGAGACCCTCCTCGACGCCGCCGCACCCGCGCAGGTGCGGCTGCACGCGGCTCGCTGTCTGGGCCTGGACACGGCCGCCCCGGCCCACGCGGTCGCCCCGCTCGGCGGCCCGCCCCGCGTCCTGGCCGCCTCCGCTCTGCGCGGGCCGGTATCCGCCGAGGGCCGGCCGCCGGCCCGGGAGGACTCGGCCCGTGCCAAGCCGGCCGCCGGCACCGGGTCCACCGGCCCCGTTCTCCCGTCCGGCCGGGTCGGTGTCGGCCCCGCCGTGCCCGTGCTCGAACTGCCGGACTCCTGGGCCGCCGCCCGCACCGCGCTCCGTTTCACCGCCGACGGCACTCCGCACGCCCCCGGACCACGGGTCGTGTACGCCGATGAGCTCGGCGGTATCGGGCTGCTCGCCGAACTCGTCGTGCCGGGGGCGGATCCGCCGCCCGATGTGCAGGCACTGGAGGCCGCGGTCGCGGACGCACCCTGGATGCTGACGACGTTGCACGCCGTCGCCTCGACGGCGAGCCTGCGCGGCGCCGCCGCCGAGGTCAACGTCCACCACTCCACCCTTCAGGACCGGTTGGGCCACGCCGAGGCGCTGCTCGGGTGGCCCGTCCGTACCCCGCAGGGCCGACTCAGACTGCAACTGGCGCTGACCATGCGCCAGTTGGGGCGGTCGTAGCGGAAAAGAGGCTACGCCCAGGCCGTCACCGGGACGAAGGAGCTGTCCTGGCGGAAGGTGTCCGTGCCGTCCGTCAGGTCCACGCGCAGCTGGTAGTTGTAGTGGCGCAGGAAGTAGCCCGGGTAGTTGTACGACTCGAAGCGCACCGACCCCGACGTGGTGCCCGTCCGGGCGATGAACGTGGCGTCCTTCGCGAAGGTCGACGTACCGTCGTTGGCGTCGAACCGGGCGCGGTAGTCCCAGTGGCGGAGGTAGTTGCCGGAGCTGTCGCGGAACGAGTAGCCGTTGCCGTCGGCCAGTCCGGCGACGACGGTGAAGGTGGACGCCTGCTTGAGCGCGGTGGTGCTGGAGCCGCTCACCACGGGGAGGTTGAGCAGCGAGGACTGCACCTGCCAGTACCGCGTCGAGTAGTTGACCGACCGGAAGGAGCGGGTGACGCCCTTCGACAGGGCCGGGCCGCCACTGACCGTCTCCTTGACCACGGTGAAGTGACGGGCCGTTCCGGAGATCGAGGGCAGTGCCTTCGCGGCGGTCCAGGTGGCGAACGTGTCGTAGCTGTCGCTGTAGTAGTACTTCCCGTCACCGTAGCCGTCGAAGAAGATCCGCCAGCCGCCGTTGTCGAGCTGGATCACGGACGGGCCTTCGCGGTAGCTGCCCCAGCCGGCCCAGTCGCCGGTCTTCGAGATCGTGTAGGGGCCGGCGAGGCTGGTGGCGGTGGCGTACTCGATGTACTTCGTCGTCTCGTTCTTGGGGAAGGCGTGGTAGGTCGAGCCGATCTTCACGATGTACGTGTCGATGTGGTTCGGCCCGATGCCCGACAGCGCCACCGGTGAACTCCACGCCGTGAGCGCGGAGTTGGTCGCCTTCAGCAGGTACGGCGTGAAGATCCACTCGTTACTGGTGACCGAGCAGGACACGATGATGTTCACGCTGCCGTCGCTGTCGACGAACCACTCGGGTGCCCATGCCCGGGACAGGCTGGCGATCGGGACCGTGTAGTCGTACAGGAAGGTCCAGTTGACGCGGTCCGAGCTGCGGGCGAAGCCGATGGTCGTGCTGGTGTCCTGCCAGGTGTGCGTGGTGTAGGTGACGTAGTAGTAGCCGTTGGTGTGCTTGATGACGCTCGCGTCGCGGATGCGGTTGCTCGGCGGGGTGTAGGCCGGGGACTTCACGAGCCGGAAGTCGGTGGCGTCGTCCGACTGGTAGACGTTCACCGTGCCGTCGTTGCTGTTGAGGAACGGCACGATGGTGTACCGCGTCGCGGAGCCGCTGGGCGGGGCCGCCGCGGCGGCGGTGCCGAGCAGTCCGGGCAGTTCGCCCAGGACGAGCGCCGAGGCGGGCAGGGCGGCCAGCGCACGCAGCAGGCTGCGGCGGGAGGGCGTGGGGCGGGGACTGGTCACGTGCGGCTCCTTGGTGATCCAACCGACGGCTCTCCACGTTCGACATTGCGAACGCAGTTCGGTAAATCGGTCAGACCGTAAATCCGGGTCGTGCGCACGTCAATACTTCGGACACGCTCCGACCTGTGAACTTCTGCCCGGACGGGGCGCATTCGACATCCCGCACCGCACCAACCCGTCAGCCGGCACCGTGCGGTAGTGAAGCTGTGCAATCACTATGGGGGAACACACCGAAGCGGCGCGGAGATGCGCGACGGAGGTGCCCCGGTGACTACCTGGCCCGTACGCTGTGACCATGGACGACGCGGCGATGGTCGGCTTGATGGGGCGGGTGACGGGCACGATCGGGCCGGGGCTGGTCGGCGAGGTGATCGTCCGGGTGCGCGGTGGCGCCGAGCACTTCCTGGCGTATCCCTCTGCGGCCCAGGACCGTATCGAGCGGGGGACGGTGGTCATGGTCGTCGAGTACCTGCCGCCGCGCACGGTGTACGTCACCGCCGCGTACGACAGTTGAGCCCGCACGAGGGCTGAGACCGGCGAACGCGCGGTCGTGGGGTCCGTACGTCTGCGGATGATCACGTGTGCGTCAAGCTTGCAACAAGGATTCCTCAGCCGCTGTACCCGGGCCCCGCACAGGAGCACCCTTGCGTCGTTCGGTGCCGAAAGGGCACCAGGCAAAGGGGGCGTATGCCGATGTTCGTCGGCGTCGTAGCGGGGGCCGCGGTAGTAGCCGTCCTCGTACTCATCGGTGTTTTCAAGATGATGTGGCGGGTCGCTGAACCCAACGAGGCACTCATCATCTCCGGTTCCAAGCACAGGACCGAAGGCCTTGAGGAAGGCATGGGGTTCCGTATCGTCACCGGGCGGGGCACTCTCGTGCTGCCCGGGATGCAGGCGGTGCGCAAGATCTCGCTCGACCTGAACGAGACCGAGCTGCACGTGGACTGCGTGACCACGCAGGGCATTCCGCTCAAGGTGCGGGGCGTGGTCATCTTCAAGGTGGGCGACGACTTCGTGTCGATCGCGAACGCGGGCCGCCGTTTCCTCGACCAGCAGAAGATGATGGCGGAGCGCGTGCACAACGTGTTCGCCGGTCATCTGCGGTCCATCGTCGGCGGGTTGACCGTCGAGGAGATGATCCGCGACCGCGAGAAGCTCACCGGGCAGACCCGGGCCGCGTGCGGCACGGAGATGGAGAAGCTCGGCCTGATCGTGGACTCCCTCCAGATCCACGAGATCGAGGACCCGACCGGTTACATCAAGAACCTCGCCATGCCGCACGCGGCCGCCGTCCAGCGGGACGCGCGCATCGCGCAGGCCGAGGCGAACCGTCTCGCCACCGAGGCCGAGCAGAAGGCCGCGGCGCTGATGTCCGAGGCCACCCGGGACAGCGAGATCCTGCAGGCCGGATATCAGGCGGAGCGCGACAAGGCGGCGGCGAAGGCCCGGCAGGCCGGACCGCTCGCCGACGCCGCCGCCCGCCAGGACGTCGTCGTCCAGGAGACACGCATCGCCGAACTCGACGCCCTGCGCCGGGAACAGCAGCTCCAGGCGGACGTCCGCAAGCCGGCCGACGCCCAGGCCTACGAGACGCGGGCGCGGGCCGAGGCCGAGCGTGACGCGCGTATCTCGGCGGCGCAGGCCAAGGCCAAGGAGACGGAGCTCGCTGCCTTGGCCGAGGCGAACCGGGTCAAGACGGCCGCGACCGCCGAGGCCGAGGCGACCAAGGCACGTGGTGCCGCCGCCGCGATGGCGACCAGGGCCACGGGTGAGGCCGAGGCCGCCGCGTCCCAGGCCAAGGGCCTCGCCGCCGCCGAGGCGACACGGGCGAAGGGGCTCGCGGAGGCCGAGGCCATCAAGGCGCGGGCCGCCGCGCTCGCGGAGAACCAGGAAGCGGTGGTCGCCCAGCAACTCGCCGAGAACTGGCCGGAGATCGTGAAGGCCGGGGCGTCCGCGTTCGGCAGCGTGGACAACATGGTGGTCCTCAACGGCGCGGACGGCATGGCGGAGATGCTCGCCAAGGCCCTCACCATGGGCGGTACGGGGCTGGGGCTGGCCCGGCAGCTGCTCGCGTCCATGAACCAGAACGGGCAGACGCCGAACGGCACTTCGGCGCTGAACGGGCTGGCGGCGCCGACGGTACAGAAGGTGCCGGTGGAGAAGGACGAGGGGTGATGCGGTGACTCACGGGGCTCAGGCTCTAACGTGAGCCCCGTGACCGCCCTTCCCGATGCCGAAGTCCCGGGCCGCTACGGCCCTTCCGCCACCACCGAGGCCGACCCTCGCGATGTGGGGCGGGTCCGTACGGAGTACTCGCCCGCCCACGACGGGGATCCCGATCCCGGGGAGATCGTGTGGACGTGGGTGCCGTTCGAGGAGAACGACGGCAGGGGGAAGGACCGCCCCGTGCTTGTTGTCGCTCGCGAGGCAGCCGGGTCGTTTCTCGCCGTGCAGCTGTCCAGCAAGAGGCACGACGGGGACCGGGAGTGGGTTCCGATCGGGAGCGGGCCGTGGGATCGGACCGGCCGAGACTCGTGGGTGGCTGTGGATCGGGTGCTGCGGTTGTTCGAAGGCGGGATGCGGCGGGAGGCCTGTGCGTTGGACCGGATGCGGTTCAACTCCGTTGTGCGGCGGTTGCGGGAGCTGTACGGCTGGCAGTGAGGGGTTCGGTCGTGGGGCGCGTGCGGGTTGCGCGTGGCTGGTCGCGCGGTTCCCCGCGCCCCTGAATGCCGCGCCCTAGGGGGCGCTTGCTCCAGCGAAGGCACGTTCGAACGCTGCCCTTGTTGTCGTGCCGGTCGTGCGGTCCAGGATCGCGAACACGACCCTCTCGAATCTGCCCTCGAAACGGCCGCCCACCAGCAGGTTCCTGAACGCACCCGCCACCGTGCCCGGGTCGTTCCGGAACACCCCGCAGCCCCAGGCGCCCAGCACCAGGCGGCGGTAGCCCTCTGTGGCTGCCGTTTCCAGGACCCGTTCCGCGCGTGATGCCAGGGCCCGGGGGATGTCCGCCGCCCGCTCGGGGGCCGTTCGTCGTACGACGCCCGCGTTCGGGGCCGCCGAGGTCAGGAAGCCCGCCGTGTACGGGTCGTCCAGGAGGCGGCCCCGGTCGTCGCGGAAGACCGGTACCCCGGGTGAGTGGATGACGCGGTCCGTGTAGAACGGGTCTCGGTGGGTGCGGTGGTGGTCGTAGAACTCGCGCACCCCCGTCAGACAGGTGTACAGGGCCGAGGCTCGGCACAGGGCCTCTTCCTGGGCCTGGGCGCCGTTCAGGTAGCCGCCGCCCGGGTTGCGGGCCGAGGAGAAGTTCAGGACCGCCACGGGGCCGGGGAGACGGCGGGCGGCCTCCAGGCTGCTCTCGCCGGTGACCTCGAAGGACGTGTCCAGTGATGAGTCCGCCGGGGGTACGTCCAGCGGGCCCGGGCCGTAGAGGCGTGTGCCCGCCCGGGCGGCATCGATCGCCGCGGCGAGTCGCACCTCGCGCCCGTCGGACGCGCGGTAGGAACCGGCCGCGACGATCTCCTCCGTACCACGTGCGAGCTCGCGCAGTCGGGCACTCATGGCGCCACCCCCGTGTGCGCCATGACCGTGCCCGGTGCCCGCTCCCCCGCCGTGCTCATACACGCATCGTGGGTGATGCTGGACGGGCGGTGCAACAGAGTTTCCCGGGTATGCGAACGGCTCACCAACACCATGGAAACGGAGATCCATCGTCCCGAAAGTGCCCATGTGCACCCTTGTGCGATTCCACGCGAGGGGTTTGGGTGGGACGAGCGTTGCCTGTCCGGCCCACCCGAAGCCGGGCCGGCGGCATGGTGGAATCTCAGGAGGATCCCGACATGTCCGATGCGTCTACTGCCACTTCGGCAAGTGGCTGTACGAAACGCCGCACCGCTCTCTCCGAGGCCGAGGTCGAAGCCCTGGTCCGGGGGATCTGTTTCAAGACGGGACCGCCCCGCACCCTCGGTGTCGAGGTGGAATGGCTCGTCCACGAGCTGCGGCAGCCGCAGCTCCCCGTGACACCCGAACGGCTCGAAGCGGCCTACGCCGCACTGCGGACCCTGCCTCTCAGGTCGGCGCTCACCGTCGAACCGGGCGGTCAGCTGGAGCTCAGCTCCGCCCCCGCCGCCTCCCTGATGGAGTGCGTCGGGTCCGTCTCCGCCGACCTGGACGTGGTCCGCGCGGTACTGCGCGAGGACGGTCTCGGTATCGTCGGCATCGGCCAGGACCCCTGGCACGCGCCCCGTCGTTTCCTGCACGAGCCGCGCTACGACGCCCTGGAGCGGTGCCTCGACCTCACGGGCCCGGCCGGCCGCGCCATGATGTGCACCTCGGCCTCCGTGCAGGTGTGCCTCGACGCCGGTCACGAGGAGCCGGGCCCCCTCGGGCACGGACGGCGCTGGTGGCTCGCGCACCAGCTCGGCGCGGTCCTCGTGGCCGCCTTCGCCAACTCTCCGCTCGCCGTGGGCAGCCCCACCGGCTGGCGTTCCACCCGGCAGGTGCTGTGGATGGAGATCGGCGCCGGGAGAGCCGGGGCGCAGCCGCTGGACGCCGAGCCGCGGCAGGCCTGGGCACGGCATGTGCTCGACGCCCCGGTGATGTGCGTACGGCGGGACAGCGGACCGTGGGACGTGCCGGAGGACGGGCTGACGTTCCGGCAGTGGATCCGCTCCGGAGTGCCCCGGCCGCCGACGCAGGAGGATCTCGACTACCACCTGACGACCCTGTTCCCCCCGGTGCGGCCACGCGGCCACCTCGAACTGCGCATGATCGACGCCCAGCCCGGCGACGACGGCTGGATCGTCCCGCTCGCCGTCACGGCCGCGCTCTTCGACGACCCCGAGGCCGCCGAGCTGGCCTACCGGGCGGTCAAACCGCTCGCCGAGCGCGCCGGGTCACTGCCCGCCCCGCACAATCCGCTGTGGTCCGACGCCGCCCGCCACGGCCTGGCCGACCCCGAGCTGCAGGAGGTGGCACTCGTCTGCTTCTCGGCCGCCGTGGACGCCCTGCCCCGGCTCGGCGCGAGCCGGCAGGTCGTCGACGCCGTCGCCGCGTACCTCGACCGGTATGTCGCCCAAGGCCGTTGCCCCGCCGACGACCTGCTCGACAGCCTGCGCGACACGGACGGTGACCCGGACCGGCGCGCACCAGGGACTCCGTACGGAAAGGATCTCCGCACATGACCGACCCCGCCCTGGATCCGGAGACGCTCCGGGGGCGCGCTTTCGCCGCGCTCACCACCGCGCGGGAGCGGACCGCGCTCCTCACCTCCGTCGAGGATCCCGAACTCACCGCGCAGCACTCGCCGTTGATGTCCCCGTTGGTGTGGGACCTCGCGCACATCGGCAACCAGGAGGAGATGTGGCTGCTGCGCGCGGTCGCCGGGCGGGAGGCGATGCGGCCCGAGATCGACGGCCTGTACGACGCCTTCGAGCACTCCCGCGCCGAGCGGCCCTCCCTGCCGCTGCTGCCTCCCGCGGAGGCCCGTAAGTACGCGGCGGAGGTGCGCGGCCGGGTCGTGGACGTGCTGGAGAACGCCTCGTTCGAGGGAACCGGTGCGCGGCTGACCCAGGCCGGGTTCGCCTTCGGGATGATCGCCCAGCACGAACAGCAGCACGACGAGACGATGCTGATCACCCATCAGTTGCGGAGGGGACCGGCGGTTCTCCATGCCCCCGACCCGGAGCCCACTCCCCCGTTCACCGGTCCGGCCGAAGTCCTGGTCCCCGGTGGGCCGTTCACGATGGGCACCTCCACCGAGCCGTGGTCCCTGGACAACGAACGGCCCGCGCACCGGCGCGAGGTGGCCCCCTTCTTCATCGACACCACCCCGGTGACGAACGCCGCCTACCAGGCGTTCATCGCGGACGGCGGCTACGACGACCCGCGCTGGTGGACACCGGACGGCTGGGCGCACGTACGCGGGCACTCGCTGTACGCACCGCTGTTCTGGTTCCGGGACGGCGGGCAGTGGCTGCGGCGCCGGTTCGGCGTCACCGAGGTGGTGCCGCCCGACGAACCCGTCGTGCACGTGTGCTGGTACGAGGCGGACGCGTACGCCCGCTGGGCCGGGCGCCGCCTGCCCACCGAGGCGGAGTGGGAGAAGGCCGCCCGGCACGACCCGGCGACCGACCGCTCGACGCGCTACCCGTGGGGCGACGCCGACCCGGCGCCCGAGCACGCCAACCTCGGTCAGCGGCATCTGCGTCCGGCGCCCGCCGGAAGCTATCCGGCCGGCGAATCGCCGCTCGGGGTACGGCAGTTGATCGGTGACGTGTGGGAGTGGACGGCGAGCGACTTCCTGCCGTACCCGGGGTTCAGCATGTTCCCCTACAAGGAGTACTCGGAGGTGTTCTTCGGGCCCGAGCACAAGGTGCTGCGCGGCGGTTCGTTCGCCGTGGACGCGGTGGCCTGCCGGGGCACGTTCCGCAACTGGGACTATCCGATCCGGCGGCAGATCTTCTCCGGGTTCCGCACCGCCCGTACCCCGGAAGCCGTCTGATGTGTCGTCAACTGGCCTTTCTGGGACCGCCCGAGGCGATCGGCGAGGTCGTGATGGAGCCGCCGCACGGGCTGTACCGGCAGTCGTGGGCACCCCGGCACCAGCGGTACGGGACCGTCAACGCCGATGGTTTCGGGGTCGGTTGGTATGCGGACGGCGATCCGGTACCGGCTCGCTACCGACGAGCCGGGCCCGTCTGGGGGGATGCGTCCTTCGCCGACCTCGCCCGGGTCGTGCGGACCACCGCGCTGCTCGCCGCCGTGCGGGACGCGACGCTGGCCGGCGCCGACGGGGAGGCGGCGGCGGCGCCGTTCGCCGCCGGTGCCTGGCTGTTCGGGCACAACGGGGCGGTCAGGGGCTGGCCGGGGTCTCTCGCGCCCCTCGTACAGGCCCTGCCCGGCGAGGAGTTGCTGTCGATGGAGGCGCGCTCCGACTCGGCGTTCCTGTGGGCGCTGGTGCTGCACCGGCTGCACGCCGGTGACGACGTCGGCCGGGCGTTGGCCCGCACCGTCCTGGAGGCCGACGCGGCGGCCCCCGGGTCCCGGCTCAACCTGCTGCTCACCGACGGCAAGACGATCGCCGCGACCACCTGGGGCGACACCCTCTTCCACCTGACCGGGCCCGGCCCCCGCACGGTGATCGCGTCCGAACCGTACGACGACGATCCCCGCTGGCAGGAGGTACCCGACCGCACCCTCGTCATCGCGAGCCGCACCGAGGTACGGCTCACCCCGCTCCAGGACCTGAGCGGCGATCTGGCATCCGTACCACCCGAGGAGCTTCGTACGTGAGTCCGTTCCTGGTCACCCGCACCCTGCCCGAGGACGCCACGGAGGCCGCCCTGCGCGCCGATGTCCTCCACGGGCTCACCCGCACGCCCAAGACCCTCCCGCCGAAGTGGTTCTACGACGCCCACGGCAGCGAACTCTTCGACAAGATCACCGAGTTGCCCGAGTACTACCCGACCCGGGCCGAGCGCGAGATCCTTCTCGCCCGGGCCGGGGAGATCGCCGCCGCGACCGGGGCACGCACGCTGGTCGAGCTGGGCTCCGGCTCGTCGGAGAAGACGCGGCACCTGCTGGACGCGCTGCCGCGGCTGGAGACGTACGTCCCGGTCGACGTCAGTGAGAGCGCGCTGCGCCAGGCCGGCGAGGCGCTGATCGCCGAGCGGCCCGGGCTCGGCGTCCACGCCCTGATCGCCGACTTCACCGGCGGTCTGGCGCTGCCGGGCACGCCCGGACCCCGGCTGATGGCATTCCTGGGCGGCACGATCGGCAATCTGCTGCCCTCCGAGCGGGCCGCGTTCCTGTCCTCGGTCCGCTCCCTGCTGTCGCCCGGCGACGCGCTGCTGCTCGGCACGGACCTGGTCAAGGACGAGTCGGTGCTGGTCCCGGCGTACGACGACGCGGCGGGCGTCACGGCCGCGTTCAACAAGAACGTGCTCAGCGTCGTCAACCGCGAGCTCGGCGCCGACTTCGAGCCCGACGCCTTCGAGCATGTGGCGCTGTGGGACGCCGACAACGAGTGGATCGAGATGCGGCTGCGCTCGCTCGCCGATCAGACCGTGAAGATCCCCGCGCTCGATCTCGCCGTGGACTTCGCGGTGGGCGAGGAGTTGCGTACAGAGGTGTCGGCGAAGTTCCGGAAGGAGGGCGTGGGCGCCGAACTGGCCGCCGCCGGGCTGGAGCCGACCCGGTGGTGGACGGACGAGCAGGGCCGTTTCGCCCTCTCGCTGAGCGTCGCCCGTTGACGACACCTCGCGAACCACCGCCCCATGGGGCACGGTGGAACGTGGAACGCCGCCAGGAGAATCCCTACGTCCAGCACATCCAGTACCGCGAAGAGGAGCACCCGCATGTCGAACCACACCTATCGGGTCACCGAGATCGTCGGCACCTCGCACGAAGGCGTCGACCAGGCCGTCCGCAACGGCATCAGCCGGGCCTCGCAGACCCTGCGCAACCTGGACTGGTTCGAGATCACGCAGGTCAGGGGGCAGATCGTGGACGGGCAGGTCGAGCACTACCAGGTCGGCCTGAAGGTCGGTTTCCGGCTGGAGGACGGCGAGTAGCCGTACTGGGCCACTTGCTCAGGTCCGGCCCTCGCCCTCCTGCGCCTCCTTCAGCGCGCCGGACTCGGCGGTCCAGCGGGCCCGTACCACGCTGAAGCCCGCGCGTTCCGCGTCCTGGCAGACGAGTTCGTCGTCGTCCACCAGGACGCGGATCTCGCGGTCGCGGGCCAGGCGGCGCAGGATCTCCAGTTTGGTGCTGCGGGCGGGCCTGCGGTCGTCGTTGCGCCGCATCCAGACGCGGCCCTCGGGCAGCCCGTGCGCGGCGAGCCAGGCGAGCGTGTCCCGGCGGCAGCGTTCGGGCCGTCCGGTGAGGTAGACGACCTCGCACTCCCGGGCGCTCTCCAGGGCCAGGGTCACGCCCTCGGCCAGGGGCGGATCGTGCGGCGCGGCGGCGAAGAACGCCGCCCAGTCACGGGGCTTTCGCTCCAGGAACCGCTGCCGGTGCGCGGTGTCGGCGAGCGTGTTGTCCAGGTCGAACACGGCGAGCGGTCTGCTGTTGTTCAAGCTGTTGTTCTGCGTCACGGTCCCTGACCCTAGTCAGCCAGGACCGGCGACCTCCACGGGCGCTCGTCGCACGGACGATCCACTGCCTGCGGCCCTCAACTCCCTTGTGCCGCGCGCGACAACGAAATTCAATCTGTCGGAAACATTGACTCACTCCCGCCCCCTACCTATCTTTCGGTCGAACGTCCGTACATCGTTCTATATATCGAACAACCGGCCCGGGAACAGGCCGCTGAAGGAGACTCGCCGTGGACCGCACCCGCAGCAGCTCGACCAGCCGACGCACGCTCCTCAAGGCCTGCACGGCCCTGGTCGTCGCCGTGACCGTGCCCGCCGTCGTCGGCACCCCGGCGTTCGCCGCCGTCCCCGCTTCCCCGGCCGTCACCTTCACCAACCCGATCGCCGAGCAGCGCGCCGACCCGCACATCCACAAGCACACCGACGGCTACTACTACTTCACCGCCACGGTCCCCGCGTACGACCGGATCGTGCTGCGCCGCGCCACCACTCTGCAGGGCCTCGCGACCGCCGCCGAGACGACCATCTGGACCAAGCACGCCAGCGGTGACATGGGTGCCCACATCTGGGCTCCGGAGATCCACTTCATCGACGGCAAGTGGTACGTGTACTTCGCGGCCGGCGCCTCCAACGACATCTGGAAGATCCGCCCGTACGTCCTGGAGAGCTCGTCCGCCAACCCGGTCACCGGGACCTGGACCGAGAAGGGCCGGATCGCGCTGCCGCTGGACACGTTCTCGCTCGACGCGACGACCTTCGTGGTGAACGGCACCCGCTATCTGAGCTGGGCGCAGAACGACCCGGCCGTCGGCACCGGCACCAACCTCTACCTCGCCAAGCTGGCCAACCCCTGGACGATCAGCGGCACTCCGGTGATGATCTCCTCGCCCACCAACGCGTGGGAGACCATCGGCCACCGGGTCAACGAGGGGCCGGCCGTCATCCAGCGGAACGGCAGGGTCTTCATGAGTTTCTCGGCGAGCGCCACCGACGCCAACTACTGCCTGGGGCTGTTGACCGCGTCCGCCTCCGCCGACCTGCTCAACCCGGCCTCCTGGACGAAGAGTTCGCAGCCGGTGTTCGCGAGCAACGCCTCGACCGGGCAGTACGGGCCGGGCCACAACACGTTCACGGTCTCCGAGGACGGCAAGTCCGACGTCCTCGTCTACCACGACCGCAACTACAAGGACATCAGCGGCGATCCGCTCAACGACCCCAACCGGCGCACGCGTTACCAGAAGCTGTACTGGAACGCCGACGGCACCCCGAACTTCGGCATCCCGGTCTCCGACGGTGCCACCCCGGTCCGCTTCTCGTCGTTCAACTACCCGGACCGGTACATCCGGCACTGGGAGTACCGGGCGAAGCTGGAGGCGAACGTCACCAACCTCGCCGACTCGCAGTTCCGGATCGTCACCGGGCTGACCGGCTCCGGGACCGTCTCGCTGGAGTCGGCGAACTTCCCCGGCTACTACCTCCGGCACAAGAACTACGAGCTGTGGGTGGAGAAGAACACCGGCACGGCCACCTTCCTCGCCGACGCCTCCTTCACCCGGCGGGCGGGTCTCGCCGACCCGGCCGGGGTGTCCTTCGAGTCGTACAACTTCCCGGGCCGGTACATCCGGCACTACAACGGCCTGATCCAACTCCAGCCGCTCAGCACCTCCCTGGACCAGCAGGACGCGACCTACTACACCGAGTAGTCCTCCGGGCGAAACCCCTTACGGAGCAAGGAACTTAAGAGCTCAGCTACGTCAGTCACCTCAGAGACGAGGCACATGTGACCCCCCACCTGTCGAGACGGTTCCTGCTCCAGAGCGCGATCCTCGCCGCCGCCGCGCCCGCGTTCGCCCACGCCGCCGTCGGCCGGGCCGCCGCCGCTGCCCTGCCCGCGCCGTCCGCCTGGACGCTCCGCCCGTTCGAGCTGAAGGACGTCTCACTCGGCCAGGGCGTCTTCGCGAACAAGCGCCAGCTGATGCTGGACCACGGGCGCGGCTACGACGTGAACCGGCTGCTCCAGGTGTTCCGCGCCAACGCGGGCCTCTCCACCGGCGGGGCGGTCGCCCCGGGCGGCTGGGAGGGCCTGGACGGCGAGGCCAACGGCAACCTGCGCGGCCACTACACCGGCCACTTCCTGACCATGCTGTCGCAGGCGTACGCGAGCACCGGGGAGCAGACCTACGCCGACAGGATCTCGACCATGGTCGGTGCGCTGACCGACGTGCGCGCGGCGCTGCGCACCGACCCGCGCATGCTCACCGTCACCGGGCGGTGGGGTGGCGCGCACGAGAACGTGCGTGGCTCCTACCAGTACGTGGACCTCCCGGCGCCAGTGCTGGGCGGTGCCGCGGCGATCACCCTGTCGACCTGGGTCAAGCCCACACACGACGCCAACTGGCAACGTGTCTTCGACTTCGGCAACGACACCACCAGGTACATGTACCTGGTCACCCGGAACGCCGGCGGAGTGCCACGGTTCGCCATCACCACCAACGGGCCCGGCGGCGAACAGGGCCTCAACGGCACCGCCGCACTGCCGCTGAACCAGTGGAGCCACCTCGCGGTGACCATCACCGGCACCACGGGCACCCTCTACGTCAACGGCACCGCCGTCGCCCAGAACACCTCGATGACGCTCAACCCGTCCGCCCTGGGCACCCTGACGAACAACTGGCTCGGTCGCTCGAACTACTCCGGCGACCCCGTCTACGCGGGCGCCTTCGACGAGTTCAACGTCTACTCGCGCGCCCTGAGCGCGGCCGACATCACCTCGCTCCAGAGCAACGAGGCCAAGAAGTCCTCGGCTGGGCTCGGCAACCTCGCCTCGTACTACTTCTCCGCCACCTCCGGCGGCACCTTCGCCGACGCCTCCGGCCGCGGGCTGACCGCCACCCTGCGCCGCACCTGGGGCGCGCCGAGCCACGCCGGGTTCCTCGCCGCGTACCCGGAGACCCAGTTCATCGACCTGGAATCGAGGACCAGCCCGGACTACACCAAGGTGTGGGCTCCCTACTACACCGCGCACAAGATCCTCAAGGGTCTGCTGGACGCGTATCTCGCCACGGACGACGCCCGGGCGCTCGACCTCGCGTCCGGCATGTGCGACTGGATGTACTCCCGGCTGTCCAAGCTGCCCGAGGCCACTCTGCAGCGGATGTGGGGCATCTTCTCCAGCGGCGAGTTCGGCGGCATCGTCGAGACGATCGTCGACCTGTACTCGATCACCGGCAAGGCCGACCACCTCGCGCTGGCCAAGCTGTTCGACCTCGACAAGCTCATCGACGCCTGCGCCGCCAACACCGACACCCTGGACGGCCTGCACGCGAACCAGCACATCCCGATCTTCACCGGCCTGGTGCGGCTGTACGACGCGACGGGCGAGACCCGCTACCTCACTGCCGCGAAGAACTTCTGGGGCATGGTCATCCCTCACCGGATGTTCGGCATCGGCGGTACGAGCACCGCCGAGTTCTGGAAGGCGCGCGGTGTCGTCGCGGGCACGATCAGCGACACCAGCGCCGAGTCCTGCTGCGCGTACAACCTGCTCAAGCTGAGCCGGATGCTGTTCTTCCACGAGCAGGACCCGAAGTACATGGACTACTACGAGCGGGCGCTCTACAACCAGGTGCTCGGCTCCAAGCAGGACAAGGCCGACGCCGAGAAACCGCTCGTCACGTACTTCATCGGGCTCACCCCCGGGCACGTGCGCGACTACACGCCCAAGCAGGGCACCACCTGCTGCGAGGGCACGGGCATGGAGAGCGCCACGAAGTACCAGGACTCGGTGTACTTCAAGTCGGCCGACGGCGGCTCCCTCTACGTCAACCTGTACAGCGCGTCCACCCTGACCTGGGCCGAGAAGGGCGTCACGGTCACCCAGACCACCGAGTATCCGAAGGAGCAGGGCACCACGCTCACCTTCGGGGGTGGCAGCGCGGCCTTCGCACTGCGGCTGCGCGTGCCGGTCTGGGCGACGGCCGGCTTCCGGGTGACGGTCAACGGGCAGGCGGTGAGCGGGACTCCGGTCGCCGGGAGCTACTTCGCCGTCTCGCGGACCTGGCAGAGCGGGGACATCGTACGGATCAGTGTGCCGTTCCGGCTGCGGGTCGAGAAGGCGCTCGACGACCCGTCGCTCCAGGCCCTGTTCCACGGGCCGGTGAACCTGGTCGCGCGGAGTTCGAGCACCAGTCATCTGTCCGTCGGGCTGTACCGCAACGCGGCTCTCTCGGGCGATCTGCTGCCCTCCCTCACCCCGGTGAGCGGCAAGCCGCTGCACTACACGCTGAACGGCACCGAGTTCGCCCCCTTCTCCGAGGGGACCGAGGACCCGACGCACGCCTATGTCCGGCGCGCCGAACCGACGGTCGTGTTCGGGACCGTCAGCTCGGGGGTCGCCAATCCGGCGAAGGCCGACGGCACCACACTTCTCGACGAGATCTGGGCCGGGGCGCCCTTCGCGAACAAGGCCGCGCTGGTCACGCGGGTGCGGTCGACGTCGGCGGCCTGGGTGTCTGCGGGGCTGCTCACGCAGGCGGCGGCCGACACGGTGGTGAGCACGGCGCAGCAGGCCTCGTACGTGTCCTGACCGGCGTACGTCTCCTGATCATCGCGGGCGGTACCCCTACCCGAGGGGTGCCGCCCGTCCTGCGTGCGGACGACCGGCGAGGCCGCCTGTACTGCGTTCTCAGTAGTCGCGATTGTCGACAGGTGCACGACGACGGGAGGGGGCCGGTCCCGGGAACCTTGTCGGGTACCCGAGATCCGATGATGTGGAGACCTCCCCCTCGTGGCCACCTTCCTGTACAAGCTGGGCCGACTGGCCTTCCGACGGCGCTGGTACGTCGCCCTCATGTGGCTGGCGGTGCTCGCCGCCGTCGGTGCCGGTGCCGCGACCGCGCCCGCCGCTCCCGACGCGGACAACACGATGCCGGGAATCGAGTCCCAGAAGGCCTTCGACCTGATGGACCAGCGGTTCCCCGGCTCCGACGCGCACGGCGCGAACGCCCGGGTGGTGTTCGTGGCGCCGGACGGCGAGAAGGTCACCGCCACCGAGAACAGGGCGGTGATCGAGACGTTCGTGGGCGAGATGGCCGACGGTTCACAGGTCGCGTCCACCGCGGACCCCTTCCAGGCGCAGGCCGTCAGCGAGGACGCCTCGACGGCGTACGCCACCGTCACCTACAAGGCGAAGCCCGACGATCTCACCGACGCCACCAAGAACCATCTCGAGGACGCCATCAAGGAGGCGCAGGGCTCGGGACTGACCGTCGAGGTCGGCGGTACGGCGCTCGCGACGACGCCTTCGGCGGGCGGCGCGGCCGAGGCGATCGGTATCGCCATCGCGGCCCTCGTCCTGATCGTCACCTTCGGTTCGCTGGCCGCCGCAGGGCTGCCGCTGCTGACCGCGGTCATCGGGGTGGGTGTCAGCATGGCGTCGATCCTGGCTCTGAGCAGTGCGCTCGGGCTGTCCTCGACGACCGGGACGCTCGCCGGCATGCTGGGTCTGGCCTGCGGAATCGACTACGCGGTGTTCATCGTCTCCCGGTACCGGGAGGAGCGCGGCAAGGGGCACGGCCCGCAGGAGGCGGCGGCGCTCGCGACCGGTACCGCCGGTTCGGCGGTCGTCTTCGCCGGTCTCACCGTCGTCATCGCGCTGGCCGGGCTCATGGTGGTCGGTGTCCCGATGCTGACGAAGATGGGGCTGGCCGCCGCCGGCGCGGTCGCCGTGGGCGTGCTCGTCGCGCTGACGCTGGTCCCGGCCCTGGTGGGCTTCTGGCCGAACGCCCTGCTCTCGCGCTCCGCCCGGAAGACCGGGCAGATCGAGCAGGCCGACGAGCACAACGGCGGCAGCCGCTGGGCCCGGTTCGTGCTGCGCCGTCCGATCCCGGTGCTGATCGCCTCGGTGGCCGGTCTCGGCGCCCTCGCGATACCCGTGATGGACCTCCAGCTGGGCACGTCCGGCGACGAGGCCAAGCCGACCTCCACCACCGAGCGCCGCGCCTACGACGACCTCGCGACGGCCTTCGGCCCCGGCTTCAACGGTCCCCTGACGATCGTCGTGGACGCCAAGGGCGCGAGTGACCCCGAGGGCGCGGTGGCGAAGGTCTCCGAGAGGATCGCCGCCACCAAGGGGGTCGTGTCCGTCTCCGGGGCCCGCTTCAACCCCGCCGGAGACACGGCGGTCTTCGCCGCCGTCCCGGCCGACGCGCCGACCAGCACGAAGACGCAGGACCTTGTGAAGAGCATCCGGTCCGAGCGGCCGGCCACGGTGGCCGGCACGGACGCGGAGTTCAGCGTCACCGGCAGCACGGCGGCCAACATCGACGTCGCCCAGAAGATGCGGGACGCGCTGGTCCCGTATCTGATCGTGGTCGTGGGGCTGGCGATCGTGCTGCTCCTGCTGGTCTTCCGGTCGGTCCTCGTACCCGTCAAGGCGGCCCTCGGCTTCCTCCTGTCGGTGCTGGCGGCGCTCGGTTCGGTGATCGCGGTGTTCCAGTGGGGCTGGGGCGCGGAGCTGCTCGGCGTCGAGACGACCGGTCCGATCATGAGCATGATGCCGATCTTCCTGGTGGGCATCGTCTTCGGCCTCGCGATGGACTACGAGGTGTTCCTGGTCGCCCGGATGCGGGAGGCGTACGTCCACGGGGACGGGCCCGCACAGGCGGTCGTCACGGGTTTCCGGTACAGCGCTCGGGTCGTGGTCGCCGCCGCGCTGATCATGATCGCCGTTTTCTCCGGCTTCATCGGGGCCGGCGAGTCCATCATCAAGATGATCGGCTTCGGACTGGCCGTGGCCGTCCTGTTGGACGCCTTCGTCGTCCGGATGGCGCTCGTCCCCGCCGTACTGGCCCTGCTCGGCGAGGCCGCCTGGTGGATGCCGGGCCGGCTGGACAAGGTGCTGCCGCGGGTCGACGTGGAGGGCGAGGCACTCGCACACCGGGCGGCCACACCCGAGGACGGGGCGGACGGAACGGCAGACCGGGAGGCGGTCCGGGTCTGACATCCGGCCGTACGCCCTGGGGGCCGCCCGTGCTGGACCCACGGGCGGCCCTCGTCGGACGTCGTGACGCGCTGTCGTGGACCATGGGTCCAAGCCCTTCGACCGGAGAGAGCCGATGAGCACCAGCATCGAGCGTTGCATCGCGAGCCATCCCCGTCTCGTGGACACGGTGACCGTCGTGACGCTGTTCGTCCTCTTCCTGGTCGGCGCCCGGATCAGCCTGCCCGGCGCCACCCGGCGCGAGGACCTGTGGCCCGCCGTGCTCCTCGCCGTCAACGCGTGCGCGGGTGTGCTGCTGAGCCGCAGCCATCCGCGTACGGCCGTCGGCGTGACCACGCTCTGTGCCATGACGGCCAGCGCGCTGGGCTATCTGCTCACCGTGCTGATGCTGGCCCCCGCCATGGTGGCGATCTACTGGCTGGCGGTCCTCACCGACCGGCGGACGACCCGCTCCTACGGCATCGGTGTGATCGTCATGCTGGTGGCCACGGCCACGATCCTCGACCCGCTCGACCACCCGCTCGTCCTCAAGACGGTCGCCCCCGTCGCCTATGTACTGGTCCCGGTCGCCACCGGCAGCACTCGACGAATGCACCGCGCCTATCTGGACGCCGTGCACACCCGCGCCGAGCACGCCGAGCGGACCCGTGAGGAGGAGGCCAGGCACCGGGTGACCGAGGAACGGATGCGCATCGCCCGGGAGCTGCACGACGTCGTCGCCCACCATCTGGCCCTGGCCAACGCCCAGGCGACCACCGCCGCGCATCTCGCGCGCAGCAACCCCGAGCAGACCCGCAGAATGCTCAACGACCTCACCGGCACCACCTCCTCGGCGCTGCGCGAGCTCAAGGCCACCGTGGGTCTGCTGCGCCACGCCGACGACGTCGGCACTCCCCTGGAACCGGCTCCCGGGCTCTCCCGGCTCCCCGAGCTGATCGACACGGTCCGATCCGCCGGGCTCCGGGTCACTCTCACCACCGTGGGCAGGGAACGCCCGCTGTCCCCGGGGGTGGACCTGACGGCGTACCGGATCGTGCAGGAGGCGCTCACCAACATCACCAAGCACGCGGTCGGCGCGACGGCGTGTGTGCGGCTCGCGTACTCGGCGGACCGGCTGGCCATCACGGTCACCAACAACGCCGCTGCCACGGTCCCCGCCGGTCCCCCCGACCCCGTCGTACCCGTGCCGACGCGCGGTTTCGGTCTCATCGGGATGCGGGAGCGCGCCCACTCCGTCGGCGGCGACCTGGAGGCGGGACACCGTCCGGAGGGCGGGTTCGAGGTCTCCACCGCACTGCCCCTCTACCCCCAGCCCTCGGAAGAAGAAGAGCGCACCCCATGACCATTCGTGTCCTGCTCGCCGACGACCAGGCGCTGCTCCGGGCGACGTTCCGGATCCTGATCGACTCCGAGGCCGACATGACGGTGCTCGGCGAGGCCACCGACGGCCGGGAGGCGGTCGAACTGACCCGCACCCACCTCCCCGACGTGGTCCTCATGGACATCCGTATGCCCGGCACCGACGGTCTGGCCGCCACCGCCGCGATCTGCGCCGACCCGGAGCTGTCCGCGACGCGTGTGCTGATCCTGACGACGTTCGAGACGGACGAGTACGTGGCCCACGCGCTGCGGGCCGGCGCCAGTGGTTTCCTCGGCAAGGACGTCACCGCCGAGGCGTTGCTGGCCGGCATCCGCACGGTGGCCTCCGGAGATTCCCTCCTCTCCCCCAACGCCACGCGCACGCTCATCAACCGTTTCCTCAACTCCCCTTCATCGGAGTCCCGGTTGGCGACCCCGGAGGCGCTCGCGGCGCTCACCGCCCGCGAACGGGAGGTGATGTGCCTGGCGGCCGAGGGCGGCTCGAACGACGAGATCGCGGAGAAGCTGTACGTCAGCCCGCTGACCGTCCGGACCCATGTGCACCGCGCGATGACGAAGCTGGGCGCCCGCGACCGGGCCCAACTGGTCGTCATCGCCTACCAGTCGGGGCTGGTCCGGGCTCTGCCGCCGCGGGAGCCGTGAGGCGCGCGGCGACAGTCACTCCGTGTCGCCGTGACCGGCGGGCCCGCCGGTCGTCCTCCCCTGGCCACGCCGGTACGCTAACCAGCCGGCCGCGGTGAGCGCCGCGGCGGCCGTGGCCGTCCCCAGGGCGCCCACGCCCGTGGCGGCGAGGCTGCCGCCGGTGGTGGAGCCCGAGACGGAGGTGGCCGACCCGGTCGACGCCGAACCGCCGGTGGTGCCGGTGCCGCCCGTGGTGCCGCCCCCGGTCGTGCTGCCGCCCGCCGTACCGCCACCGGTCGTACTGCCGCCGGTGCTGCCCCCGTCGGTGCCGCCGGTCGTCCCACCGTCGCCGCCAGTGTCTCCACCGGTGGATCCGCCCGAGGCTCCGCCGGTGCTCGCGTCCGCGGTCACGGTGAGGGTGACGGGCGTGGTGCGGGTGGTGCCGCCCGTGTTGCTGAACTCGGCGCGGAAGCGGTGGCCGTCGTGTCCGGCCTCGGCGGTGAAGGCGTACGTGGTCCCGGTCGCGCCCGGCACGTCCTGCCAGGTCCGCGCCCCGTCCGTGCTGACCTGCCAGCGCTCCGACGGCTCCGGGGTCCCCTCCGCCCGGGCGATGAGGGTGACCGTGTCGCCCACCGTCACCGTCTGGTCCGTCGGCGCCTGGACGACCTTCGGTGACACGAAACGGTCCAGTTCGACGACCTTGCCCTCGGCGGGGCTGGTCACGTACACCGTCCTGCCGCCGGGGGCGACGGTGAGCGCGGCCGAGCCGAGCTGGGAGTGGTTGCCCGGCAGCAAAACCGCCTCGACGGCGACCTCGTAGGTCGTCGTGTCGTACACGGCGAGCGAGCCGTCGTTGTCGCCGCCGCTGCCGGTGTCGCCGTTGTCCTGCCGGACCACGAAGGCGCGGCCCGTCGACGGGTCGAAGGCGGCTGCCGCGGCCTCGTCCGTGCCCTCGACGGTGGCGAGGAGTGTCGCGTCCCGGTCGAAGACGAGGACCGAACTGCCCACGCCCACCCAGACGTTGCCGTTGGCCGGGTCCGTCTCGACGAACCCGATGGCCGCGTCCGGGAGTTGGGCGGTGGCCGTGACGGTGAAGGTGGCGGTAACTTGAGGCCTCGTGGAATGTCAACGGAAGGCAAAGCTGGCAGCAACCTCCCCAGGGCATACGGCAGTTGCCGACACGGCGCCGCGAACCGGACCGGGCCGGACATGCCGAAGCCCCCACCGCCGAGGTGGGGGCTCGTACAGATGATCGTCAGTCGCCGACCGTCGTGGGGTGTACCGCCTCGTCCGGAGGTGCCGTGGCCGGGGTCCGAGGGCGGGCGCGGCCGGCTCGCCACCCGCCGAACCGGGCGGCCAGGGGCTCGGTCCAGCGGGCGGTGAGCGGGCCCGCGACGACCAGGATCAGGACGTACGCCGTGGCCAGCGGGCCGAGGTCGGACTCGATGCCGGCGGTGACCGCGAGTCCCGCGATGACGATGGAGAACTCACCGCGGGCGACCAGCGCGCCGCCCGCCCGCCAGCGGCCCTTGACGGAGATTCCGGCACGGCGGGCCGCCCAGTAGCCGGTGGCGATCTTCGTGCCCGCCGTGACGACGGCCAGGGCGAGGGCCGGCAGCAGCACGGGCGGGATGCTGGCCGGATCGGTGTGCAGCCCGAAGAAGACGAAGAAGATGGCCGCGAACAGGTCCCTGAGCGGACTGAGCAGGGTGTGCGCACCCTCCGCCACCTCCCCCGACAGCGCGATGCCGACGAGGAACGCCCCCACGGCGGCGGACACCTGGAGCTCCTGCGCGATGCCCGCGACAAGGATGGTCAGGCCGAGGACGACCAGCAGCAGCTTCTCGGGGTCGTCGCTGGAGACGAACCGGGAGATGACCCGTCCGAAGCGGACGGCCACGAACAGCACCAGCCCGGCCGCGCCCAGCGCGATCGCCAGCGTCACACTGCCGGCGGCGAGCGAGACGCCGGCCACCAGCGCGGTGACGATCGGCAGGTAGACCGCCATCGCCAGGTCCTCCAGGACCAGGATGCTGAGGATCACCGGGGTTTCGCGGTTGCCGACGCGGCCCAGGTCGCCCAGCACCTTGGCGATGACACCGGAGGACGAGATCCAGGTGACCCCGGCGAGCACGACGGCGGCGACCGGGCCCCAGCCGAGCAGCAGCGCGGCGGCGGCACCGGGCAGCGCGTTCAGGGTGAAGTCGACCAGGCCGGCCGGGTAGTGGGACTTGAGGTTGGAGACAAGATCGCTGGCCGTGTACTCGAGCCCGAGCATCAACAGCAGCAGGATGACGCCGATTTCGGCGCCGGTGGCGATGAACTCCTCGCTCGCGCCGAGCGGCAGCAGCCCGCCTTCGCCGAAGGCGAGACCGGCGAGCAGATAGAGGGGTATCGGGGAGAAGCTGAGCCGGGCGGCCATCCGGCCGAGCAGCCCGAGCGCGAGGATGATGGCCCCGAACTCGATCAGCAGAACCTGGGAGTGCATGGCGGTGTCACTCCCGTCCGAGTATCGCCGCGGCGGCGTCGACGCCCTCGCGGGTACCGATCACGATGATGACGTCGCCGCCGGCCAGCCGGAAGGCGGGCGTCGGAGAGGGGATGGCCTCGGCCCGCCGCAGCACGGCGACCACGGACGCACCGGTCTCCGTCCGCATCCGTGTCTCCCCGAGCACCCGCCCGTTCCAGCGTGAGCCGGCGGCCACCTCCACCCGCTCCGCGACCAGCCCCAGCGGTGTCGTGGACAGCAGGCTGGAGCTGTGGTGCGAGGGACTGAGCGCGTCGATCAGCGAGGCGGCCTCGGGCGCGGTCAGCCGCAGCGACTGTGCGCACGAGTCCGGATCGTCGTCGCGGTACACGTTCACGGTACGGCCGCCGTCGCGGTGGGCCACCACCGACAGATGCCGTTGCTCACGCGTGACGAGGTCGTACTGAACCCCGATACCCGGCAGCGGTGTCGCCCGCAGGCGTGGCGCAGACACGTGGGTCTCCTTGCTGGTTGGGTGTGTTGCTCGTGGAACCTTTGCCCGTAGAACCCTTGTCGGAGCTCAGGCGCCCGTGGCTCCGTCGACGAGTTCGCGCAGGAGGTCGGCGTGGCCGTTGTGGCGGGCGTACTCCTCGATCATGTGCACCATGATCCAGCGCAGCGAGAGCCCCTGGGTGCCTGCCAGGGCCGCCTCCTCCTCCGACAGACGTCCGGACTCGTCCAGTGAGGCCGCGGCGCCGACCAGTTCCCGGCTCCGCGTGACCTCCGCCCGCCAGACGGCCAGCGCCTCGTCGAGGCCGCGCTCGGGGACGAGGGTGAAACCGTCGCCCTTGCCCTGCGGATGGACGAGGGGCACGTCGAGGCCGGCGAACACCCGCTGGAACCAGTTGCGTTCGACCTCGGCCAGGTGCTGGACGAGCCCGAGCAGGGTCATCTCCGAGGGAGCCGCCGCGGGGAGGCGCACCTGCCGGTCGTCGAGATCCTTGCACTTGAGGGCGAGGGTGGCGCGGTGGAAGTCGAGCCAGGCGCTCAGCATGGCGCGTTCGTCGGCGTTCGCGGGAGGTATGGGACGGCCGTCCGGTGTAGTCGACATGTACTGCACCCTTGCACAGGTGCCCGGCGGGCCGCGAGGAATACGTGCTGCGGGCAGATCGGCGGCAAGGACACGCCGGAGGACGTCCGGAGCCGTTGTGCCGAACCCAGCAGGTCGACCGGTGCGATCACAGGCGCCCGGGTCCGGGGCCGGTACTGTCCACCCCCGGTTCTCCGTGCTCGACCGGCCCCGCACCCGGGAGGGGCACCCGGACGCCGGGGCTCGGCGGGACACGCTCGGGCCGGCCCGGGAGGCGGAACGGCTCGGCTTCCCCCGGTTTCCGGGTCTCCGATCACCAGGGGGTGCCCGGGTCGCCGGTTCCGCGCCCCCTCGTGCCGACCGCGACCATGGCAGCCGGGCCGAAACCCGTAGGATCCGGGTCGGCGACGGCGGCGTCAGGCTGTTTTCTTTGGACCCCGGCCCCGGGCAGCGGTGCTTCGACGGCCTGCCGGGCGGTGGCCTTGAACACGTCCGGCACGGGTCGGCCAGGACAGGCGCGGATCGCGGGCTGCCTGGACGACCGTGGAGCCGGCATCAGCTGCCTCACCCGTGCCCAGCCCTCGGGTGAGGCATATCGGTCCGCAAGCGGTCTCCACGGATTCAGCACCCGTGCCGCTGCGGGCGCCCACCGACCGGTGGACGCCCGCAGGCGAAGACTGCCGGCATGTCACAGGGGCGTCGCCCGTCAGCCGACCGGCTTGAACGTCCACAGCAGGTTGTTGTGCTGCTGCCACGTCCACTGCTTGGTCGCGGTCCCTGCGGCCACCATGCCGCCGCCGTCGAGGACCAGTCCCGTGTTGCGGTTGGCGATCGAGTACTGGCCTTGGCCGCGGTGGGTGATCTGCCACTGTTGGTTGGCGCCGCTGTTCCAGGGGGCCTGCCGGGCCGGGTCGCCGTTGCCGGTAGCGCCCCAGCCGTCGGCGACCAGGCCGTTGGTGCGATTGACGAGCCTGTAGTAGCCGTTCCCGAGTTCGATCGCCTGCCACTGGACGTTGGCGTTGTCTATCGGCTCCCACTGCTTCAGGTTCGAGCCACTGCTGGAGCTGCCGCCGCTGTCGAGCACCAGGCCGCTCGTCACGTTGCCCAGGCGGAAGTACCTGGCCGGGTTGAACGTCACCTTCAGCGAGGCGATGGCGTCGTTGTTGCCGGTCACCCGAAGGTCGGGGTTGTTCGACGTGAACGTCCAGGCGGTGCCGGTGAAGTTGTCGCCGGAGTAGCCCGTCACCTGGTAGCCGTCGGGCACCAGGAGGGAGGAGGTCGCGGCGGGGCCCAGGCCGGCGGCGGACAGCTGGGAGGAGGTGTAGCTGCCCAACTGCAGAACGGCGCGGGTGCCTTGGTAGTCGACGTTCTGGAACACAGTCGGCGAGAAAGTCGTGGGCATGCCCTGGACCTCGACGCACACCACGGAGATGTTGGCGTTCGGCGCGGTGGCCGGCACGGTGACGTTGATCTGGTCGGTGACGGTGTAGGAGAGGGAGACCGAGGGGTTGTTCAACAGATAGACACGGCTGATCGTGTTGTCGACCCTCGGGATCCGCAGCTGGCCGTTGGTCGGCCAGGTGAAGACGTGGGCGAAGAGCTTGCCGTTCTTCTTGGTGAGCTTGCCCCACGAGGGTTCGGCGGTGAACGGGCTGCCGCTGGTGCCGTGAATGCTGTCGCTGTACGTCGACATCCATGAGGCCAGGCCGTTCAGGACGGTCTGGGATCCCGCTGTGACCGAGCCGTCGCCCTTGGGGCCGATGTTCAACAGGAGGTTTCCGTCCCGGGAGACCACCGTGACGAGCTCCTGGACGATGTCCTTGACGGAACGGTAGGAGTTCTCCTTCGACGCGTTGTAACCCCAGGCGTCGTTCATGGTGACGCACCGCTCCCACGGCCGGCCCATCGGCTCGCCCGGTATCCCGAACTCCGCGACGTCGTAGTCGCCGAGACGGTGGCCCCGCTTGACCCGTTCGTTGACGACGAGGTTGGGCTTGCGGGCGATCAGCCAGTTGTAGAGGTCGACGCCGTCCGACTGCACCCACCAGTCCTCCAGCGTGGGGCTGGACGGCTCGCCGAACCAGTCGCCGTCGAACCACAGCAGTGCCGGGTCGTAGCGGTCCAGCAGTTCCTGGAGCTGCGCCTTCATGTCGGCGATGTAGCCCGTGCGGGCGGCCTGGGAGGACATCGTCGTGAGGCCGAGGTCGTGACGGTCGGTCTGGGACGAGTGGCTCCAGTCGAGGATCGAGTAGTACAGGCAGAACTTGATCCCGCGGCTCTCGCACTCGGTCTTGAGGTTCATGAGCGGGTCGCTCTGGATGCCGTTGTAGTCGCGCAGGTTGTACTGCTTGGTGCCGGTGGTGTCGGTGAAACCCGCGACGTTGGAGTCCCACATCGCGTAGCCCTCGTGGTGCTTGGCGGTGATCACGAGGTACTTCATGCCGGCGTTCTTGGCCAGCTCGGCGATCTGGGCGGCGTTGAACTGGCTCGGGTTGAAGTTCTGGGTGACCTGCGTCTGGTAGTTCGCCTTGCTCCACTGCGAGTTGGTGAACGCCCACTCGCCCTGGCCGAGCTGCGAGTACGACCCGTAGTGGATGAACATCCCGAACCGGGCCTGGTACCACCAGTCCATCTTCGAGGGGACGGTGTACGCCTCGGCGGTTGCGGGCCACAAAGCCTGCGGCAGCCCGAAGGCCGCCACTCCTCCGGCAAGGGCGGCGGCCTTCATCAGAGAGCGTCTGCTGAGGGAGGCAGAGGACATGGTGCGGCTCCATGTGTCAGGGGAGGGATGACAGGGCGCTGGGAGCGGAACGCCGGCATAGCGGCCGTGCTCCGCGTCACCCTACAGAAGACATCGGATGGATTTATAGGAGAACGATGATGGCTACGTCTACAGTTGCGACGAGATTGACCCAAGATTAGGAGAAAAAGAGGAGGCGCTCAGTGGCGCGTTGATCCGAAAGGTCGCCCGTTCCCCGGTCAGGCGAGCCCCAACACATCGGATCTCTTGGAGTGGCTCTTCCCGAAGCGTGCCGACGGGGAGGTGCGCGAGGGCACCGCGATCGCCGCCCAGGGGCCTACCCGTGGTAACCGGCGACCTGCGCGGCGATGAGCGGATGCCGCACGGCATCGACACCTGGCGTGCCGGTTCCCCGCCCTCGTCCTGGGCGAGCCCGAAGACCGCCAAGGAGCGCGGCTTCTGCAGGTCCGGGTTCGCGGGCCGGCTCGCCGGTACGGCGGGCGAAGTGGCCCACGAACAGGAGACGTTGGTGAAGGAGACGGTGCGCAGGAGGTCCCGGTCACGATCAGCACGTACGACCGGGAGGCCCCGCGCAACTCCTCCGCCCGGCCGGCCGGGCTGTTGTGTGGCTGGCCGGGCGGTCCTGGCGAAGATCGACACAGCGTCGACCCCGCGCGCCGAGCGAGGACGCGTCCCACAGGAACGCGGGGCTGTGCCGATCTGCGGATCCGCCGCGGGGCGCGACCAACCGCAACGAATCCGAGCCAGGTCACGTCCCGCGCGGTGGTGTAAGCGATCGTGCGCCTCGCCGTCCGGTACCTGGCTCGCCACGATCTCTCCGACAGGCGCGGCACACGAAGCGGCCCGGCCAGGCACCGGGAGTGCCCCAACCGCTTGGACTACCCGGCGTGACCTGCAAGTTCAGGTCTGCTGATCGGCTGCACCACTCGGCGGGACACCATCCGCAGCCGCAGACGCGCCCCTCTTCTCAGGACGCGACCGGCCGCCGTCGGCCCACCCACGCGGCGGAGCCTGTTGTCGGGCAGGTTTCAGCCGTCCGGGCCTGAGCAGGCCGGTTCGGATGGGTGCCCGGCACATCGGCATCCCGTGTCTCGACCAGCAGAGGCCGGTGCGGGCCGAGGAGCGGCGGCTGGGCCGCTCTGGCCAGGGCCCGCCGGTCCCGGTGGCTTCCCGGGGCTATGACGTCCCGTACCTCGACCTCCGCCACCAGCCCCCGTGCCGACACCACCCGCCACACCGACGTGAGCAGGGAGTCCTCGCCGACGAAGGCGGGCGCCGTGCTCGCCGCTCCCCCGGCGAGCCGGTAGTGCAGGTGCACCGGCTGGACGGGGACGTCGGCGTCCAGCGCGGCCTGGAACACCGCCCGGCGGAAGTGACCCTGGGCCTTGCCGCACCACGTGCTGCCCTCGGGGAAGGCGACGACCGCCGTGCCCTCGCGCAGTGCGCCGGCGATCTTCGCGACGGTGTGCGGCAGCGCCCGCAGCCGGTCCCGCTCGATGAACAGCGCACCGCTGGTCGCGGTCAGCGCGCCCGCCACCGGCCACCGCCGGATCTCGGCCTTGGCCAGCATCCTCGCCGGTCGTACGGCGGCCAGCAGCGGGATGTCCAGCCACGAGATGTGGTTGGCGACCAGCAGCACGCCCCCGGTGGGCGCGGTGGCGCCGGTCACCCGGAGCCGGACCCCCGCGGCCCACACGATGGTGCGGGCCCAGCGCCGTACCCACCCGGCAGGGATCCTCCTGCCGAGCGGGCACAGCATGATCCCCGCGAGGAGGACGACCAGGACGATCACCAGTCGCAGCACGGCCAGGGGTGCGGCCGTGGCGGAACCCGTCGTCTCCACGCACGTCCTCGGGGTGCAGGGCGCGCTGGGCAGCCAGACGCTCATCAGGCCGGGACGAGGGAGAGGAAGTGCCGCAGATAGCGCTGGTTGATCCGGCGCATCGACAGCAGCACGTACAGGTCGGCGACCCCGAAGTCCGGGTCGTGGGCGGGCTCCCCGCAGACCCAGGCGCCGAGGCGGACGTAGCCGCGCAGGAGCGGGGGCAGTTCGGTGCGGCCGGCCGGACGGGCCACGCCCTCGGCGGACCAGGGCAGCAGCGGGCTCACCCGGAACTCCTCCGGGGCCAGGTGCTTGGCCCGGACCCGGTCCCAGGTGCCGGCGGCGAGGGTGCCGCCGTCGGCGAGCGGGATGGAGCAGCAGCCGGCCAGCCAGTCGTGGCCGCGGTCGACCATGTAGCGGGCGATCCCGGCCCAGATGAGGCCGATGACCGCGCCGTCCCGGTGGTCGGGGTGGACGCAGGAGCGGCCGACCTCGACGAGGCCGGGGCGGATCGCGTCGAGCGGGGAGATGTCGAACTCGCCCTCGGAGTACAGGCGTCCGGCGATCGCGGCCCGCTCCGGGGGCAGCAGCCGGTAGGTGCCGACGACCTGACCGGTGAGCGTGTCGCGGACCAGCAGGTGGTCGCAGTACGCGTCGAAGGGGTCGATGTCGAGGCCGGGCTGCGGGGAGGACAGCAGGGCGCCGAGCTCACCGGCGAAGACGTCGTGCCGCAGGCGCTGCGCGGCTCGTACGTCGTCCTCGTCGCGGGCGAGGGTGACGGTGTAGCGGGTGGGTGTGGCGGGGAGCGGGGGACGTTCGATGGTGGAAACGCCGGTCATGGCTCTCTCCTGGTCACGGGCCGGGGACGGCGAGGCGACGAGCTGGCCGGTCCCGTTACGTCCGGCCGTATCAGTTCTTCCGACCGCGGTTGTCCGGCGCGTGACTCTCGAAGAGAGGTGGGGTGTGAGCTTGTTGAATGCCAGGGGTGCCTGGCGGGACCGGGGTCGAGCACCACTCCGGTCCCGCCCGTCCGCACTGGTCGGCGAACGTTCTCGGGGTCAGCGTCCGGACACTTTACGCGTCGCCCGCAGCCACTCCTTGTTCATCCCGGTGATGGAGACGAGGGGGATGCCCTTCGGGCAGGCGGTGGCGCACTCCCCGGCGAGGGTGCAGCCGCCGAACCCCTCCTCGTCCATCTGCGCGACCATGTCGAGCACCCGGGTCTCCCGCTCGGGCGCCCCCTGCGGAAGCACGTTCAGGTGGTTGACCTTGGCGGAGGTGAAGAGCATCGCCGCCCCGTTCGGGCAGGCGGCCACGCAGGCCCCGCAGCCGATGCACTCGGCGTGCTCGAAGGCGAGGTCGGCGTCCGGTTTCGGTACGGGGGTGGCGTGGGCCTCGGGCGCGGCGCCGGTCGGGGCGGTGACGTAGCCGCCGGCCTGGATGATCCGGTCGAAGGCGGACCGGTCGACGACCAGGTCCTTCACCACCGGGAAGGCGGCGGCGCGCCACGGCTCGACGTCGATCGTGTCGCCGTCCGCGAAGGACCGCATGTGGAGCTGGCAGGTGGTGGTGCGCTCGGGCCCGTGCGCGTCGCCGTTGATGACGAGCGAGCACGCACCGCAGATGCCCTCACGGCAGTCGTGGTCGAAGGCGACCGGGTCCTCGCCCGTGAGGATGAGCTCCTCGTTGAGGGTGTCGAGCATCTCCAGGAAGGACATGTCGGCCGAGATGCCGTCCACCTCGTACGTGGACATGGCGCCGTCGGCGTCGGCGGCGCGCTGCCGCCAGACGCGCAGGGTGAGCTTCATGCGTAGCTCCGCTGGGTGGGGTGGACGTACTCGAAGACGAGGTCTTCCTTGTGCAGGATCGGGGCCTCGCCCGTCCCCGTGAATGCCCAGGCCGCCGCGTACGCGAAGTTGTCGTCGTCGCGGGCCGCCTCGCCGTCCGGGGTCTGGGACTCCTCACGGAAGTGGCCGCCGCAGGACTCGGCCCGGTGCAGCGCGTCGAGGCACATCAGTTCGGCGAGCTCCAGGTAGTCGACGATGCGATTCGCCTTCTCCAGCGACTGGTTGAACTCCTCGCCGGTGCCCGGGACCTTGATCCGCCGCCAGAACTCCTCGCGGATCTGCGGGATCCGTTCGAGGGCTTTGCGCAGTCCGCTGCCGCTTCGGGCCATGCCGCAGAACTCCCACATCAGTTCGCCGAGTTCGCGGTGGAAGGAGTCGGGGGTGCGGTCGCCGCCGACGGAGAGGAGGAGGTTCAGGCGGTCCTCGGTCTCCGCCAACACCTCCTGTACGACAGGGTGTTGGGCGTCGACCCGGTCCTGGCCGGGGTTGCGGGCCAGGTAGTCGTTGATGGTTGCCGGGAGGACGAAGTAGCCGTCGGCGAGGCCCTGCATCAGCGCGGAGGCGCCGAGCCGGTTGGCGCCGTGGTCGGAGAAGTTGGCCTCGCCGATCGCGAACAGGCCGGGGACGGTGGTCTGGAGGTCGTAGTCGACCCAGAGGCCGCCCATCGTGTAGTGCACGGCGGGATAGATCCGCATGGGGACGGTGTACGGGTCCTCGGCGGTGATCCGCGCGTACATGTCGAAGAGGTTGCCGTACTTCTCCTCGACCGCCTTGCGTCCCATCCGCCGGACGGCGTCGGCGAAGTCGAGGTAGACGCCCTGCCCGCCGGGTCCGACGCCCCGCCCCTCGTCACAGACGTTCTTCGCGGCGCGGGAGGCGATGTCTCGCGGCACCAGGTTGCCGAAGGAGGGGTAGATGCGCTCCAGGTAGTAGTCGCGTTCGTCCTCGGGGATCTCGTTCGCGGGCCGCGTGTCCCCCTTGGCCTTCGGCACCCAGATCCGGCCGTCGTTGCGCAGCGACTCGCTCATCAGGGTGAGCTTGGACTGGTGGTCGCCGGTACGCGGGATGCAGGTCGGATGGATCTGTGTGAAGCAGGGGTTGGCGAAGTGGGCGCCGCGTCGGTGGGCCCGCCAGACGGCGGTGGCGTTGGAGTTCATGGCGTTGGTCGAGAGGTAGAAGACGTTGCCGTAGCCGCCGGAGGCGAGGACGACGGCGTCCGCGAAGTGGCTGGAGATCTCCCCGGTGATCAGGTCACGGGCGACGATCCCCCGGGCCCGCCCGTCGACGACGATCAGGTCGAGCATCTCGGTGCGTGCGTGCATCTCGACGTTCCCTGCGGCGATCTGCCGGCTCAGTGCCTGGTAGGCGCCGAGGAGCAGCTGCTGTCCGGTCTGGCCGCGGGCGTAGAAGGTCCGCGAGACCTGGACGCCGCCGAAGGAGCGGGTGTCGAGCAGTCCGCCGTACTCGCGGGCGAAGGGCACCCCCTGGGCGACGCACTGGTCGATGATCTCGACGGAGATCTGTGCCAGCCGGTGCACATTGGACTCACGGGCGCGGAAGTCGCCGCCCTTGACGGTGTCGTAGAACAGCCGGTGGACGGAGTCGCCGTCGTTGCGGTAGTTCTTCGCCGCGTTGATGCCGCCCTGGGCGGCGATCGAGTGGGCGCGGCGCGGGGAGTCCTGGTAGCAGAACTGGACGACGTGGTAACCCTGTTCGGCGAGCGTGGCGCCCGCGGAACCCCCGGCCAGCCCGGTGCCGACGACGATGACGGTGTGCCTCCGACGGTTGGCGGGGTTGACCAGCCTGGCCTCGAAGCGGCGCGTGTCCCAGCGCTCGCCCACGGGGCCGGCGGGCGCCTTGTGGTCGGCGAGGGGCTCACCGGTCGTGAACTCGGTGTATTCGGAGGTCATTTCAGTTCACCACTCCGGTCATGACGCCCACGGGTACGGCGAGGAATCCGGCCGTGAGCAGCAGCGCGAGGATGTCGGCGACGGTCTTGAGGGCGCGGTCGCGGGTGCGGCTGCCGACGCCGAGGGTCTGGGCCGCGCTCCAGAAGCCGTGCCGGATGTGCAGGCCGAGAGCGAGCATCGCGACGACGTAGATGACGTTGCCGTACCAGGTGGAGAAGGTGTCGACGATGTTCTGGTAGGGGTGGCCCTCCTGGAAGCCGCCCGCGTGCACGGTGCCGGTGGTCAGGTCGAGGATGTGCCAGACGATGAAGAGGGCGAGAATGATCCCGCCCCAGCGCATGGTGCGCGTCGCGTAGCTCGCGCGCGCCTTCCGGTGCACGTACTTGGCCGGCCGGGCCCGGATGTCGCGGCGGCTGAGCTGGTACGCCGAGATGGCGTGGGCCACGACGGCGGCCACGAGCACGATCCGGATGAGCCAGAGCGTCCACTCGTAGTGCATGAAGGGCTCGCCGACCGTGCGCAGCCAGTGGGCGTAGTGGTTGAACTCGCCGGGTCCGAAGAAGATCTTCAGGTTGCCGATCATGTGGACGACGAGATACAGCAGCATGATCAGACCGCTCACGGCCATCACGGTCTTCTTGCCGACGGAGCTGTCCCACACCGTGCGTGCCATGGACGACCGTCGGTCCGTCCGCGTTGCCAGAGCCATGGCCAAGACGCTAGGCCGAGGGACCCCGATCGGTCCAAGACATGGTCCGGCTCGTTTCCATAGCCATAGCCTATGCAAGGCCTATCCTGGAGGCATGCAGTTCCAGCAGCTCCAGTACTTCGTGGCGGTCGCCGAGACCCGGCACTTCACCCGCGCCGCGGAGCTCGTCCATGTCGCTCAGCCGTCACTCTCCCAGCAGATCAAGTCACTGGAACGGGAGTTGGGGGCCGAACTGTTCCTGCGGGCGCGCGGCAACATCACCCTCACCGACGCCGGCGAGGCGCTCCTGCCGCTGGCCCGGCGCATCCTGGCCGACGCGGACACGGCCCGGCACGAGGTGCAGGAGCTGGTCCAGCTCCGGTCCGGGCGGATCCGCCTCGGTGCGACGCCGAGCCTGTGCACGGGTCTGCTGCCGGACGTGTTGCGCGCCTTCCACGACCGCTATCCCGGAATCCGGCTGCTGATCGAGGAGGGCGGCTCGCACGACCTCGTACGGGAGCTGGCGCGCGGCGCCCTGGACCTGGCCCTGGTCGTCCTTCCGCTGCCCACCCCGTCCCCGGCGCTGACCACGGTGGAGGTCCTGCGCGAGGACCTGGTGGTGGTGTCGTCCCCGGATGCGCCCGCACCCGGCCGGGGCCGCCGGACCGTCCGTGTCACCGATCTGGAGGGCGAGCGTCTGGTGATGTTCCGGCACGGTTACGACCTGCGTGAGCTGACCGTGACCGCCTGTCGCTCCGCCGGATTCGAACCGGACTTCGCGGTGGAGGGCGGGGAGATGGACGCGGTGCTGGGTTTCGTGCGGGCGGGGCTGGGCGTGGCCGTCGTACCGCGCATGGTGGCGAGCCGGTCGGGGCGCGGGCTACGGGTGACTCCGTTGGCTCGGCCGGGGTTGTTCAGGGCGATCGCCCTCGCCCACAGGAGCGATGTGGCTCCGCCTCGGGCCGCTCGGGAGTTGCAGCGGATGCTGCTTGAGCGCTGAGGGCGCGCTGCGCTGCGCTGTCCGGGGGCGCGAGGTCGTGGACAGCTCAGGCAGTACGTGGCTGGTCGCGCGGTTCCCCGCGCCCCTTCAAAGCGCTCCCCTCAGGCTGGATCCAAGGGTCACGTCGCGTCCGCCAACGCCAGGTCGTGGAGGCGTTCCGGGGGGCCCGGGCGGGCGTAGTACCAGCCCTGGGCCGTGTCGCAGCCGAGTATGCGGAGTTGCTCTGCCTGGGCGCCCGTTTCCACGCCCTCGACCGTGACCGTGAGGTTCAGTCCGTGGGCGAGGGAGACGATTCCCTCGACGATCTTGAGGTCGACGGGGTCCGCCGGGAACTGCTGCATCCCCTGGGTGAAGGAACGGTCGAGCTTGAGGATGCTCACCGGGAGGCGGCGCAGGTTGGCGAGGTTCGAGTATCCGGTGCCGAAGTCGTCCAGGGCGATGTCGACGCCCATCTCGGCGAGGCGACGCAGGGGCTTGAGAAGGTCGTCGTCCGCGCCGATCAACGCCGACTCCGTCACCTCCAGGCACAGCGCCTCGGGTTCCAGGCCCGCGCGTTCCAGGATGTCGACGGTGTCCTGCACCAGACCGGGATGGGTGAGCTGGCACGGGGACAGGTTGACGTTGATGCGCAGCGGACCCCCGGCCGGGTGTCCCCCGAACTGCTCCTGCCAGTCGCGGGCCTGGCGCACCGACTGTTCCAGGACCCAGCGGCCGAGCGGGACGATCAGGCCGGTGTGCTCGGCGAGCGGGATGAAGCGGTCGGGGCCGAGGACGCCGTGCTGCGGATGCAGCCAGCGCACCAGTGCCTCGGCACCCCGGACACTGCCGTCACCGAGGTGGACCAGCGGCTGGTACTCGATGAAGAACTCGCTCCGGTCCAGGGCCGCCGGCAGTGCCGTGGTGAGCCCGTGGCGGGTGATCGCCCTCAAGTCGGCCTCGGGGTCGGCGAGTTCGAAGCGGTTTCCGCCCGCCGACTTCGCCCGGTACATGGTGATGTCGGCGCTGCGCAGTACTTCCGCCGGGCCGCGCTCCCCCGCCGGGCCCTCGACGATGCCGATGCTGCCGCGCACGGTCAGCTCCCGGCCGTCGACGCTGACCGGCGCGATCATCGCGTTCATGATGCGGGCGGCTAGTTCGTCGACCTCGCGTTCGGTGTCGGGGCCGGTGGTCAGCGCCACGAACTCGTCGCCGCCCAGCCTGGCCACCATCTCGCCCGGCGCGGTCGCACAGGACTGCAGCCGGTCGGCGACCTCGACGAGCAGCCGGTCTCCGGCCGCGTGGCCGAGGCTGTCGTTGATGGTCTTGAAGCCGTCGAGGTCGAGATAGCACAGGCCGAAGCGCTGGCCCTCGCCCGCCGACAGCGCCTTCTCCAGGCGTTCGAAGAACAGGGTGCGGTTGGGCAGCCCGGTGAGCGCGTCGTGCGTGGCCTCGTACCGCAGCCGGAGGTTGAGGAGCCGCCGCTCGGTGGTGTCCTCCATCAGGGCCAGCTGGTACTGCGGCCGGCCGTCGGCGTCACGCAGCAGGGAGACCGTGAGGTTGGTCCACAGGACCGTCCCGTCGGGGCGGTAGAACGCCTTCTCGACGTGGTAGTGCTCACGGTCGCCACGGACGAGCTCCTCGTACAGCCGCCAGACCTGCGGAGCGTCGTCCGGGTGGGTCCAGTCCGTGACCCTGCGGCCCCGTACGGTCTGCTCCGAGCCGCCGAACATGCGTTGCAGCGCGCCGTTGATCTGGAGGATGTTCCCGTCGAGGTCGGCGATACCGATCCCTATCGCCGCGCCCTCGAAGACCGCCCGGAAGCGTGCCTCACTGTCGTGCAGCGCCTCGGCGACCGCGCTGCGCGCGCTCTGCGCGGCCCATGCGATCGCCTCCTGCTCGGCCAGTGTCCGGTCGCGCAGCGCGGCGGCGTATCCGGCGGACATGGCGTGCTGGAGCCTCGCCGAACGGGCGCGCAGGTCCTCCTGCGGGCCGTCCTCGCCGCAGTACAGCACCAGATAGGCGTCCACGCAGTCGAGCGAGCGACTGAGCGCCTCGGGGTCGGTGCAGTGCGCGGAGACCAGCGCGGCGCCGACCGCCCGGCCTTCCTCGGCGTCGAACGTCCTCGCCAACAGCGCCGCGCTCAACCGCCCGGCGAGCGGCAGGAGTTGCTCCTCGAACTCCACCCGGGTGAGTGACGTGGAGGTCACCTGGTAGACCGCCCGGCTCCAGATGGTCGCGAACCTGCGGAGTCTGCCCTGAGGGCCGTCCGGCTCGGCGGTCACGCCTTGCGCCCCACGCCGGCGAATCCGGAGAAGGCGTACGCGTCCTCGTCCTCCGGCGCCGTCTCCGGCCGCCAATGCGGCATCGGCACCAGTCCCGGTTCCACCATGTCGTACCCCTCGAAGAACCGCGCGATCGCCTCGCGCGAGCGCATGACCAGCGGATTGCGAATGCCCTTGTACACGTCGACCGCGCCCTCGGCCCGCGCCGGCGGCAGCGGGATCCCCTCGTACGAGGCATGCGTCAGGACGAGCAGGCTGCCGGGTGCGAGCGCGTCGCGCAGCTCGGCGACCGCGGCGTAAGGGTCGTCCATGTCTTCCACGAAATGCAGTATGGCAACGAGAAGCAGGGCCACTGGCCGGTTCTGGTCGATCAGGCCCCGCACCCGGGGGCTGTCCAGGATCTCCCGGGGCTTGCGCAGATCGGCGGCGAGGACGTCCGCGTGCTCGTCGCCGGCCAGAACGGCCTGGCTGTGTGCGACGGCGACCGGGTCGTGGTCGACGTACATCACCCGCGCCTCGGGGCTGACCGCCCGGGCCACTTCGTGGACGCTGCCGAAGGTGGGAATGCCGGAGCCGATGTCGAGGAACTGGGTGATGCCCTCGGCGGCGGCGAAGCGGACCGCCCGACGCATGAAAGCGCGGTTCGCCTGCATGATCTTCGGAAGTCCCGGCATGAACTCCATGGCCCTGCGGGCCGCTTCCCGGTCGACCTCGAAGTTGTGCGAACCGCCCAGGTAGAAGTCGTAGATCCGGGAAACGCTCGGCACCGAGATGTCGATGCCCCGGGGGGCCCAGGCAGGACGCTCCATCTATCTCTCTCCCAGGAGTTGGCAGGCGTTGGCGCTCCAGTGTTCGAGCTGAGGTTACTGATCGCCTGCCAAAGGGGCGAGCCTAAACGGAAATTGACCATCCGTTCCCGGTCACTGCCAGCGGCACGTGCCGAATTGGCGCCCGGTGAACTTCCTACGAAACGTATCCGGAGCATTCCAAAGAGTTCTCAAGGGCTCTGAACGGCTATGAAGGGGGTTACCCGGAGTCGCGTGGGAATCGCGGTGAAATCCGGCGAGTCATGGACGATTCCCCGGCAAGTTGCCCGGCCTCGCGGGGTTTTGAGAGAACGCCGAAGGGCCCGCTCCCCCCCCGTGCGGTACGGAGGGAGGGAGCGGGCCGTCGGTCCGACTGGGCGAGCGAGCTGATCGACCTTGGAGAGGGTGATCCTCTACTTGCTCGGCTTGCCGACCGCCTTTCCGTCGGGGGCGATGGCGTACCAAGTGCCGCCGACGCCCTGACCGTTGGTGTCGCCAGGAGCCTTGTCACCGGCAAAGGTGTAGATCGGCCAGCAGTCGATGCTCTGCTGCTTGAGCCCGTCCGGACGGTTCAGGACGACATAGCCCCTGCGGCCGTCGTTCGTGTTGGCGATGCCCTTGGTGTCGGCGGCGTCGACCGGGGGGACGACGGGCCACTTGTCGAGGCACGCTCCGACACAGGCCGACTTCATCGGCCACGGGGTGTCCTTCTCGAAGCGGTAGACCGTCATGCCGTTCTTGTCGACGACGATCTCACCGAGTTTGGGGTCGTTGCGGGTGGACAGGCCGAGCTGCCCCGCGGAGGACGCGGCGAGTGTCGCCTTCTTGCCGTCGGGCGCGAGGCCGTACCACTTGCCGCCCACACCCTGGCCCTTGATGTCGCCGGGGGCGGTGTCCTTGGCGTAGTAGTAGGCGGCCCAGCCACCCACGGTGAGCTGCTTGGTGCCGTCGGAACGGGTCACCTCACCGAGCAGCGCGGCATCGATACCGGCACCGGCCGTGACATCGCCCGCCGGAACCGGCGGCCAGGCCTCGGCGCAGTCGCCGTCGCAGTTGGACTTCGGCGGTTCGGCCGTGTCCTGGTCGAACCGGTACAGCGTACGGCCGCTGTTGCTGGCCAGCACCTTGCCGACCTTCGCGTTCGTGACCACGTTCAACTGGCCCGCAGCGGCCGAGTCACCGGCGGCGGCCTGCTCTCCGTTGGCCTGCGTACCGGTGTCGGTGCCCGTGTCCGTACCGGTGCCCGCGCCTGCCGTGCCCGCGCCGGCCACGGAGCCGTATCCACCGGCGGCCGGTGCCGCCGCGCCGACGTTCTGGCTGCTCGTGTCGGGGGCCTTTTCCTGACCGCACGCCGTCGTCAGCGCCAGCACGGCCGCAGCTGACGCTACGAGTGAGGCGCTCCGCCAGGAGGTGTTCATTACGTACTCCCCGTAATCATTAGGGTGTTGCGACGCCCTGTTGGGCCGCCGCACGGTCCTGAATACGGGCGGGCATGGTCACTGCGTTCAACCACCGCGCAAAATTCTTTCCGAACCCTGTGACCACACCCGTCGCATGCGGCACACCCGCCACACCTCGCACACGAGGCCGACGACCGGCCGAACCTAGAACGTGTGATCCAAACCGCTGCACGACATATGTCACTCGTTCGGGGCAATCTGCTCGCGCTCCCGCGCGCGCGGGAGCGCCCAACCCACATGATCTTCGTCGTGCATGGACCCACACGGACCCGATTCGCCCTCGCCATACGGTTATTGGCGCTACTGGCCCTGACCTGGCTGCTCGTCGGCGTGCCGGCCGGCACGGCCGGGGCGACGACCTGCGTCTTCGTCTCCACCGGCTCGGGCAGCGGCACCTCGGTGTCGGTCACCGGGCACGGCGCCACGGTCACGGTCGGCACCGGTGTCCCGGTCGCCTCCGGAGACGGCTGGTCGGTCAGAGCGGGCAACGGTGGAGCGGCCGTCACCGGAAACGGCACGGCGGTCGTCGTCGCCACCGACCCCTGGTGCCCGAGCCCGACACCACCCCCGCCCTGCCCCACGCCCACGCCCACGCCCACGCCCACGCCCACGCCGACACCTACTCCCACACCGGAACCACCGCCACCACCGAAACCGAGGCCCACTCCGACCCCGACCCCGAAGCCCACTCCCCCGCAGAAGCCGACGCCGGCACCGCAGCCGAAGCCACCGGCCGCCCCGCCCGCACCGGCCCCGCGGCCGACCCCGAGTCCGCCGCCGCCCCCCGCTCCCGCGCCCACCCCCGTGCACACACCGACGCGTACCGCGAAGCCGAGCCCGAGCCCGACCGCGTCACCGACCCCGGTGACCTATCCGCCGTACCACGTGTCCGCCCGCAAAGGGGCCGTCCGCAGTGGCCCGTCGCTGGTCTCGTTCACCCTGCTCGTGACCTTGCCCGCGGTGATCGCCGTCGCCGCACTGCGTCCCCGCTGACCCCTAGGAGACATCCCCTTGTCGGAATGGCTTGTTCTCGCCGTCGCGATCGCGGCCGCGTGCGCGGTCGTCATCCTCATCACCTTCGTACGGGACCGCAGGGCCCCGGAGGACGAGGACCCGTCCGACACCCCGGACGTGATCGAGTACATGACGATGTGGATCGGTGTGGTGTACGCCATCGTGCTGGGTCTGGCCATCGCCGGCGTCTGGGAGGCGCGCGGCGTCGCCCAGGACCACGTCTCGACCGAGGCCCACGCACTGCACGAGATCTCGGAGCGGGTCCGGGTCTATCCGCCGGACGTCCGTGACCGTATTCGGGACGACGTCAACGCCTATGTCGGACACGTCGTCAAAACCGAGTGGAAGGAGATGGCCGACAACGGCAAGGTCACCGAGCGAGGCGACCAGTTGCTGCGGCGCGTCCGCGTCGGCATCACCGACTACGAGCCGACGACGAACTTCCAGGCGCAGGCCTACCTGCCGCTCCTCGACCAGGTGACCGTGGCGGACCAGGCACGCACGGCCCGCGCCGACTCGACCGGGCCGACCATGCCCGGCGTCGTCTGGTTCGGCCTGATCGCGGGTGGCATGATCACGGTCGGCATGATCTTCGCCCTCCAGATCCGCCGCACACCCCGCGAACTGATCCTCGCCGGGCTCTTCTCGACCCTGATCGCCTTCCTGCTCTTCCTGATCTGGGACTTCGACGCGCCCTACAGCCGTGGCATCACGGCCACGGCGGATCCGTTCCTGACGCTCTTTCCTGGCGCGGGCCGCTGACCGCCTGCGGACCGGTGGGGACCGGCTGACGGTTCCTCACCGGACGCGTCCACGGGGGGACACCCGCCACGCGCGTGGCGGGTGTCCCCCGGTTTGCTCAGCGAGATCCCCTGAGCGGCCCACATCCATGCCCCATTCGCACGACACCGATCGCGCGTGCGCACACATGTTCCTAGCGTTTCGGTCATCGAGGTGCATTTCTGGCGCGAGCGGTACGGCGCGAGCGGAAAAGGTCCGCGGCTGCTCCTCGGGGACCCGGAGGACTCATATGCACGCGATACGCGTCGCCTCGGCCGCACTGCTGGGCGTCACCGCCCTCACCTTCACCGCACCCGCCGCCCGAGCCGTCGTCATGGACAACGACGTCACGTCGTTCGGGTTCAGCGTCGTGCCCTCGACCATCGCGGCGGGCGGACAGGTCACCCTGCGCGTGGACGGCTGCAACGACGACACCCGGGTGTCCTCCGGCGTCTTCGATCCGGTCACCGTTCCCAAGGGGCACTCGTCGGCGACGGCGAAGGTCGACTGGGACGCCAAGCCGGGAGCCGCGTACCGGGTGACGTTCACGTGCGGCGGTGAGAGCGGCCACACCGACCTCACCATCGCCGTCGGGCGCCCCAGCGACCCCACGCACTACCCCCTGCCCGTCCAGCGCGGTGTGCACGCGGGCGAGGGCGGCAGTGTCGCAGGCTTCGACCTCAAGGAGATCGGCCTCGGAGCCGCGCTCACCGCGGGGTCACTGGCGGTGGCGTACCGCTTCTCGCGCCGTCGCCCGAGCGACGACAACGCCTGACCCGGCAGCACCCGCACAGCCCTTCGCCCCGGACCCTGACGGGTTCCGGGGCGAAGGGCTGTTGACGTGCGGTCCGCGCTCCGAAGGGGCGAGCGTCAGATCCGGCTCTCGGACCGGCGGCGCATCCAGAACACACCACCGCCGACGAGCGCGGCGGCCACCAGCCCGCCCCCGATCGCCATATCGGTCGGGGTGGCCCCGATGGAGCTGCTGCCACCGAGACCGCCTCGGACACCGCCGATGACCGTGAAGACCCCGGAGAACGTCTGGGGCCTGCCCTCACAGCGGGTGGTGACGCTGTACGAACCCGCGGTGGCGTTCGAGTTGACGGTCACCGTCGCCGTTGCCGTGCTGCCGCCCATGGACTTGAACTTGGTCGTCGGGAAGGCGTTGGAGCTGATGGTGCTGCCGTTCACGGTGCAGGCCGAGCCGTTGGCCGTCAGCACCAGCTGGCCGCCCGGCGCGATGACGCTGGGGGCGGCGGTGACGCTGGAAGGCTGGTCCCAGGCCGAGGCCGCCGGGGCGGCGAGCCCCACCGCGGCAGCCGTGGCGGCAGAAACCACCAGGGCACGAGTAGTACGCATGTGAACCTCCGCGGAAGGCGCCCCGGGACCCGTCCCCGGTCGATCGGCGAGAAAACGCCTCCCAGACGAACCCTCAGATGCCGTGCGCGCAGCCGCATTTCGGGAATGGTCCGTCCTGGTGAGGGGACACGCCGACGGATGACCGCACAATCAGATATTGCCGCAGGTCACGGACCGTCAGAAAAATACTTTCGGCGCCGACTCGGATGGCTCACCAACGACATGCCCGCCACCCGTTCGCCGCTGCCCCGTCGCCGGTTTCCCGCCGGGCACTTAGCGTTCTCGTATGCGCGATTGACACGGCGACGGCCGGGTCGAGAGGGGATGACGAATGTCTGCGTCGGAGCTGGCGGAAGAAGAGGAGCGGCGGAAGAAGCGCGCTCCATGGGGCGTGATAGCGCTTGTTCTGCTGACCGGCCTCGCTCTCATTCGAAACGGTTCCGGAGAGTTCGACGCGGGTCCGCCACAGCCCGCGTCGGCGGCGGCAGCGGACAGCCGCCTCCCGGGCGGCACGTTCTCCAGCGCCCCGGCCGCGCTGCCGTACTCCGTGGTCGATCGCGTGCGGATCCCGGCGATCCAGGTCGACGCGCCGGTACTGCCGGTGGGCCTGGACGCTGCCGGGTGGGTGGACGCCCCGCCGCCGGAGGACCCGAACCTGGCCGGCTGGTTCACCGGCGCCGTGTCGCCCGGCGAGAAGGGCACCGCGGTGGTCGTCGGACATGTCGACAACAAACAGGGCCCCGCCGTGTTCTACGGACTCGGCGCCCTCAAGAAGGGACATCGCGTCGAGGTCCAGCGCCAGGACGGAAAGGTCGCCGTTTTCGAGATCTACGGCATCGAGGTCTTCGAGAAGAACAACTTCCCCGGCGACCGCGTCTACGGCAGCAGAAACACCCCCGAATTGCGGGTCATCACCTGCGGGGGCGGTTTCTCCGAGCAGAACGGCTACAACGGGAACGTGGTGGTGTTCGCCCGCCTGGTCGAGGTTCGCTGAGCGTTCCCCGGCCGGGCGGGCGAAAGCCCGTGGCCGGCAATTCGGTTACGTGTAATGCCGGGTCGGTACGGTGATGTCGTATCCCGAGTCCAGCAGTTCCGGCAGATAGTCGCGCAGCGCACGGACGCTCTGCGAGCGGTCGCCGCCCGCGTCGTGGGAGAGCACCACGACACCCGGGGCGGCACCGCGCTCGACCCGGTCGGCGATGGTGCGGACGCCGGGCGTCATCCAGTCGAGGGTGTCGACGGTCCAGCCGAGCGGCTCCATGCCGAGGTCTGCGCCGAGTTGGAAGGCGGCCCGGTTCCAGGCGCCGTAGGGGGCACGGAACCAGACGGGCGGCTCACCGCAGGCGTCCTCGACGACCTCGCTGGTGCGCTCCATCTGGGAGCGGATCTCGGAGCGCGTGAGGCGGGTGAGCAGCGGGTGGGACCAGGTGTGGTTGCCGACGACGTGCCCGTCCTCGGTCATCTCGGCGAGCAGGTCCGTGTTGTCGACCGCCATCTCCCCGCACACGAAGAACATCGCGCGTACGTCGTGCTCGCGCAGGGTCCGAAGGATGTCCGGGGTGTATCGGGGGTCCGGGCCGTCGTCGAAGGTCAGCACCATGGTGCGGCCCCGTCCGGACACGCGCAGCAGCGGCTCGTGGCGGACCAGGGTGCGCCCGTGGGCTGCGGCGCGCGGCGGGCCGTATCCGGTGAGGGGTTCGAGGCGGTACGCGGAGGGCTTGAGCGCGCGGTGCGCCGGGGGACCCGCGGCGGGGGCGGCGGGCCGGGCGGCCGGGGGCGTGTCCTGGCCGCCGGTGAGCAGCGCGGCCGTACCGGCCGCTCCCACGGCGGCGGCCCCGCCGATCGTCAACGCCCGGCGCCGTGTGAGCAACTGATCCTTCGTCATGACTCATCAGTCGCCCCGTCCGGTCCTGACGCCCCGCATCGACACCGGTGCGGCGGCAGGAAAACACCCGTTGGGCCCAGTACGCGCCCGCGCCTCCCGGATGGCGGCGACGGCCGGTTTCCCGGCGCCCGGCTGCCGATCATGCCCGCCCCGCGTGCCCGCCGGCGCCCTTGCTCCCGTTAGCCTCGCAGGGTGACGGAACACCAGCACTCAGCGCGGGACGGGCATCGGTTCGAGCGGGGCACGGACGGTCCGAAGGTCATCGTGGTCGGCGTCGACGGCTCCGACTCCTCACTCCGTGCCGCCGCCTACGCCGCGGGGCTGGCCCGGCGCCAGCACGCGCTGCTCGCCCTGGTGTACGTACAGCCGGTGATGACGGCGGGCGCCGCGTTCGGGGCGCCCGTGGCGGAGACGACGGACAGCATCGCGGAGGATCTCATCGCGCAGATCCGGGAGTCGACCGAGCAGGTCAAGGGGATATTCGATGTCCGGTGGGAGTTCCACACCCTGCGCGGGGACCCGTACGCGGGCCTGGTGAAGGCCGCCGACGACCTCAAGGCGGACGCGGTGGTCGTCGGCACGTCCGAGCAGGCGGGCCACCGGATCATCGGTTCGGTCGCGGTCCGGCTGGTGAAGGCGGGCCGCTGGCCGGTCACGGTCGTGCCGTAGCGGCTCCTACCGGCCCATCGTCAGGCCGTCCTGGCCCGCGCCCCGGCTCAGGACCACATCCCGGATACGGTCGCGCACGGCGCCCACGTCGGCCCCGCGCGCGAGCGCCTCGTTCAGGTTCACCACCCGGCCCGCGTCCGGGTCGTACTCCTGGGGCAGGAACTCGGCCCGGGTCACCTCCCAGCGGTCGCCCTCGCGGGCCGGCGGGGCGAAGGTGAAGCGGCCGAGAGTGCCCTGGTTGCCGCGCGGGTCGGACAGTCCCTCGTGGTTGGTCATCGCGCCCGCGATCTGGTCGCCCATGCCGTAGATCACCCAGGTTCCGTTGACCTTCTCGTAGGCCTGCGGGACGTGGGCATGGGTGCCGAGGATCAGATCGATGTCGGGACGGCCGCCGTCGGTGCGGGAGGCGGTGAGCCGGTCGGCCAGGCCCAGTTGGGTCTCGTCGGGCTCGTCCTGCCATTCGGTGCCCCAGTGCAGGGACACGGCCACGACATCGGCGCCGGCCCGGCGGGCGGCCCGGGCGTCGGCGACGATCCGGTTCTCGTCGATGAGGTCGACGGCCCAGGGCTGCCCGGCGGGGAGCGGGTAGCCGTTGGTGTCATAGGTGTAGGAGAGGTGGGCCACCTGGGCGGCGCCCGCGCGCAGGAGCGTGACCGCGTCCGCCTCCTCCGCCGTGCGCGCCGTTCCCGCGTGGCGTACGCCGGCTCGGTCCAGCGCGTCCAGGGTGCGCTGGATGCCGTCGGCCCCGTCGTCCAGGGTGTGGTTGGAGGCGGTGGAGCAGCCGTCGTAGCCCGTGTCCGCGAGGGCCTGGGCGATCTGGGGCGGGGACTTGAAGGCGGGGTAGCCGCTGTAGTCGCCGTCGGCTCCGTACACGGTCTCCATGTGGCAGAGCGCGAGGTCGGCGCGGGAGACGACAGGGGTGATTCCGGCCAGCATCGGGCGGAAGTCGTAGCCGGTGCCACCCGCGTCGGCGTTCGCGCGGGCGATGACCGAGTCGTGCGGCAGGACGTCACCGGAGGCGACGAGGGTGAAGCCGCGGGCGGGCGGCGGCGCCGCGGGACGTCCGGTCGGTCCGGGTGGCTGTCCGCCCTGGCAGGCGGCGGTGGCCGCGACGAGAAGGGCCACCGCCAGTCCCCTGGTCGCCGGCAGGCTGCGCATGATCATCGCCTCACCCCGTTGCGGTCGTATGTACATATGTATCTGTACGAATCCGTATACGGCCTCAAACGGGGAAGCGGCCGTTCAGATGAGGAACCCGCCGTTCAGACCGTTCGTCGCACCGTTCGTCGACGGGTCCGACCGTCCGCCGCACACTCCGGTCCACGGTCTGTCCCGAATCGGGACCCTGCGATGCCATACGGCCATGACGGCCGGAACCACCATCACCCACGGGACGACGACCGCCGAGCACGAGCTGGCCGCGCTGCAGCGCGAGCACGGCCGACCGCTCTTCGCCCTGCTGCTGCGCCTGTGCGACGGCGACCGGCAGCGCGCCGAGGACCTGGTGCAGGAGACCCTCGTACGCGCCTGGCAGCACCCCGAGGCGCTGCGCGCCGACGACTTCGAGTCGGTACGGCCGTGGCTGCTGACCGTCGGGCGGCGGCTCGCCATCGACGCGCGGCGGGCCCGGCAGGCGCGGCCCGCCGAGGTCGGGGACGCGATCCTGGAGAACGCCCGGGTGTGTGCCGATCACGCGGAACGGTCCGTGGCGACCCTCGATGTGCGGGAGGCTGTGAAGACACTCACTCCGGAGCACCGTGAAGTCCTGGTGCTGGTGTATTTCCAGGGGGCGAGTGTGGCGGAGGCCGCGGCGGCACTGGATATCCCGCCCGGTACGGTGAAGTCTCGCGCGTACTACGCGCTGCGCGCCCTGCGCCGAGTCCTTCCGGGTTATGCGGCCGACCTGCGGTGAAACCAATGGTTGGGTCAAACCTCGGTAAAGCGCCTTGCTGAGGACCATGGTTGAGCAATCAGCTGTCTTCATCCGTTGTACGGACCGGGCGAAGTCCCGGAGGCCCGGGGTCGGGCGACGCGCACGCACCGGAGGAGGGCAGGAAGGGATGCTGCACAGAGGTCAAGAGAGCACCGACGGCACCGGCGGGGGCGAACTCACCGTGCCCATGGCCTGGTTGTACGCCGAGTACATCGCCGACGAGCTGTTGCGGACGGGCGACCTGATGCCGCCCACGTCCTTCGAGTTCCGCGCGGGTCGGGACGCGCTGGCGCTCACCATCTTCCTGTCCGACACCAGCGGTGAACTCTCGGGCATCCGGGTCATCACGCAACTGGAGAAGTGGCTTTCGCTGACGGCGTACGACCAGCCCTGGCAGGACTGGGTTCGGACACGTATTTCCAGGTTGGCGGCCGACGCACTCGAATCGAGGGCGCCGGCACCGGACTTGGACATGGCCGCCGCCGCCTGGCGCTGGCTGGAGGAGACCGAGCTGCTCGCCCCGGACCTGGACGCCGTACCGGGAGGCGGGCCGGTGCTCGGTGAGGACGACGGACCGAAGGTGTGGACCCCTGCCTGGCGGCTGGGACTGCCTCTCGGGCATCTGGCGATCCATCTTTTTTAGAATCCGACCAATCCGCGCTCCCCTCCGCTCCGAACACCTTTGGTCTCGATTCGGTATGGGGCTTGAGTGATTCCGCTGTCCGGTGCGTACCGGTGGTAGCAACACCACCCCACCCGTACCATCGGCACGAGGATTCGGCATGAGGTCCCTGGAACTGCATCGCGACGTCGGCGCCTACGCGCTCGGCGTGCTCGACGAGGCGGACGCGTTCCGCTTCGAGGACCACCTCATGGAGTGCCCTCAGTGCGCGGCCCATGTGACCGAATTCGGTCCCGCCACACGGCAGTTGCTGCTTTACCGGCGGGCCACGCCGCGCTCCGTGCACCCCATGACCCAACCCGGTCCCAGACTTCTGGACCGGCTGCTCGGCGAAGTCGCGACCCGGCAGCGCGCCGGCCGTCGGCGCTGGCTGTACGCCGTGGCCGCCTCGGTGGTCTTCGCCGTGGCCGGGCCCGGTATCGCGATCATGGCGAGCGGCGACGCGGACCGGACGCAGCAGGTCACCGCGACCGACGAGCGGTCGGGCGTCTGGGCACAGGTCACCAGTGAGAACACGGCCTGGGGCAGCCAGATCGAACTGAAGGTCAAGGACGGCGCCGGCCCCCGCGCCTGCCACCTCGTCGCCATCGCGGACGACGGCACGGAAGAGACGCTGACCAACTGGAACGTGCCCGAGCACGACGCTCGCGCCAGCACCATGATGGGGGCGTCCACTTTCCACCCGGACCAGATCGATCGGTACGAGTTGCGTACGGTCGACGGGCTGCACCTGGTCACGCTCGACGCGCCGTGAAGCCGCACTTCGACTGCGGCTCCGTTGTGGCTGGTCTCGCAGTTCCCCGCGCCCCTTCGGTGCGCCCCTTCCGGGCGCTACTTCAGCAGGCGTGACATCCGGCGGTCCGCGAGCGGTTTGCCGCCCGTCTGGCAGGTGGGGCAGTACTGGAGCGAGGAGTCGCTGAAGGAGACCTCGCGGACGGTGTCCCCGCAGACCGGGCAGGGCTCGCCGGTCCGGCCGTGCACTCTCAGGCCGCTCTTCTTCTCCGCCTTCAGGCGTCCGGCCGCTAGGCCCCGGGAGCGCTCGATCGCCCCGGTGAGCGTCGTGCGCAGTGCCTCGTACAGCCGCCGGTTCTCCTCCGGCGTGAGTGAGGCGGCGAGCTTGAACGGGGACATCCGCGCGGCGTGCAGGATCTCGTCGCTGTAGGCGTTCCCCACCCCCGCGATCAGGCCCTGGTCGCGCAGCGCCCCCTTCAGCCGGCGCCGCTCCCCCGCCAGCAGACCGGCCAGGCGCGCCTCGTCGAAGTCGTCGGCGAGCGGGTCCGGACCGAGGCGGGCCACACCGGGCACCTCCTGGGGATCGTGCACGACATACACCGCGAGCCGCTTCTGGGTGCCGGCCTCGGTGAGGTCGAAGCCCTCCCCCGTCTCCAGGGCGACACGCAGCGCGAGCGGGCCCTTTCCGGGCTTCGGCGGGCCGTCGGGGAGACGGTCGCGCCAGTGGAGCCAGCCCGCGCGGGCCAGATGGGTCACGAAGTGCGGCCCGCCGTCCGATGTCAGGTCGAGGAACTTGCCGTGCCGGTGCACGGCGGTGACCTCGCGGCCCTCCAGGGCGGTGACCGGTGGGTCGTAGGTCTTCAGGACACTGATCGCGACGGGCAGCACACGGACCATCTCGTGGCCCACGATCCGATCGGTCAAGAAGTCCCTGAGCGCTTCGACCTCGGGAAGTTCCGGCATACGTCCAGAGTGCCACCGCGCGCCCCGGCGCTCAGCTCGTGGGCGGCACCACGAACTCGCACCACACGACCTTGCCGCCGCCCCGCGCCTCGACGCCCCAGTCGTCCGTGAGGAGGTCGACCAGGAGCAGGCCGCGCCCGGAGACCCCGGACTCCCCCGCCTCCCGGCGGCGCGGCAGCGCGCTGGAGGCGTCCTCGACCTCGACGCGCAGCCGGCGGTCGGGGCCGCTCAGCACGCGCAGGGTGACGACCGCCGCGCCCTCGGTGTGCATCAGGGCGTTGGTGATCAGCTCGTCGGCCACCAGTTCGACCTCGTCGGCGCGCTCCCGGGCGCCCCAGGCCCGGACCGCCGCGCCGATCATGTGCCGGGCCTCGCTCAGCGCGTCGGGGTCGGCCGGCGCGACGTGCTGCTGGAGCCGCCCGCCGGACTGCACGGCGGCCAGGCCCCGGCGGCGCAGGAGCAGCAGGGCCACGTCGTCGTCCCCGCTTCGCTCGTCGGCCACCTCGATGAGACAGTCGGCGAGTTCCCAGACGCTCTCCGGGCCCGCGGCGATGAGCGCCCGGAGGGTCCGCAGCCCGTCGTCGAGGTCGGCGCCGGGCTGCTCGATCAGCCCGTCCGTGCACAGCACCAGGGTCTCGCCGGGGTCCAGTTCGAGGGTGGCCACCGGGTAGGTGAGGCGCCCGAACTCGGCGGAGAGGCCGAGCGGCAGCCCGCCGTCGACCGGGACACGGCGGCAGGTGCCGTCGGCGCGCCGCACCAGCGGGTCGAGGTGGCCGGCGCGGACCGCCTGGACCACTCCGGTGGACAGGTCGGCCTCCGCGTACAGGCAGGTCGCGAAGCGGTCGGTGTCGAGTTCGTGCAGGAAGACGGAGGCGCGGGCCATCACCGTGGCCGGCGGGTGCCCCTCTGCCGCGTAGGCCTTCAGGACGATCCGCAGCTGGCCCATGACGGCCGCCGCGTGCGTGTCGTGGCCCTGTACGTCGCCGATGACCGCGCCGACCCGGCCGCCCGGCAGCGGGATCACGTCGTACCAGTCGCCGCCGATGTCCCGGCCGAGCTGGCCGCCGGAGGAGGCGGCGCGGTAGCGGACGGCGATGTCGGCGCCGGGCACGTTGGGGATGGAGCGGGGCAGCATGGCCTGCTGGAGGCCCTGGGCGAGGTCCTTCTCCTGCTCGTAGAGCATGGCCCGCTGGAGGCTCTGCGCGATGCTGGTGCCGAGCGCGACGAGTACGGCCCGGTCCTCCGCCGAGAAGCCGTACCGGTCGTTGTAGAGCAGGCCCATCGCGCCGATCGGCCGGGCCTGCGCGATGAGCGGCAGATAGGCGGCCGAGGTGATCTTCAGGTCGGTGAGGTGCGGCCACAGGATCGGGTACCCGGCCGCGAACTCCTCCGGCGACTCGATGAAACGAGGGCTCAGGGTCCGTACGACGTCGCCCATCGGGTAGGGCTCGTCGATCCGGGTGATGCGGGTGCCGGGCACGGAGGCACCCGCCGGGCCCTCGGCGACCAGCCGGATACGGCCGGCCTCCACCAGGCCCATGACCAGGCTGGCCGCCCCCAGGTGGGGCACACCGTGGGAGTCGGTGAGGACGTCGATGACGTCCTCCACGGTGCGGGCGTGCGCGAGGGCCGCCGTGATGACCTGTACGACGTTGGTCTGGCGGCGCCGGACCTCGTCCTGGGCGGCCTGTTCGGTACGGGCCTGGCTGTCCCGCAGCTCCTGTGTGGCATCGCGGATCAGGCCGATGATCCGGCGCGGACGGCCCGTGTCGTCGCGGCGGATGTAGCCCTGGGTGTGGGTCCAGCGCAGGGTGCCGTCACGGCGGCGGACACGGAAGTAGGCGCCGTAGTTCTCGCTGCCGTCCTTCATCGCCTCGCTGACGGCGGAGTCGAGCCGACGGCCCTCCATCGGGGGCACCCGCACGTTCAGGCTCTCCGGGTGCCCGTCGTATTCGTCGGGGCGCAGGTCGAAGATCTCGAACGCCACGGCGTCCATGTGGAGGAGGCCTGCGTCCAGGTCCCAGTCGAACGTCCCCATGCGGTTGAGCGCCAGGACCGGGTCCGGATGGGCGGGCCAGTCGTCCGGGAGTGACAGGGCGCTCGCTCCCCGATCAGCCATGCGCCCACCCTGCCAGTATTTGGCTGATTCTTCGACTTGTCCGACGGCTTTCGCCGTAAGACCCTCACTCGCCGAAGCCCTCGCAGGGGTCGTACGGAACATGGAAGCCGTACGCGGTGGTGGTCTCGTCGGGAATCAGGCCGCCGCCGTCGGGGAGGTCGGGAATCTCCGGGACCCGGTCGGGGCCGATGTCGCTACAGACATCCTGAGCTGTGCCCGGTCCGGCATCGTCCGGGGGCACGGTTTCCTCGCCCGGCGGGTCACCGTCCCAGCCGCCGACGAGCAGAGCCGCGGAGAGTGCGCAGGCAGTGACAAAGGTTCGCTGCATTCCCCATTGTCTGCGTCGTCCGCTCGGCGTACGCAAGCCGAGAGCGGTCACCCACGGTCACAATGGGAGGAGAAGGCGACGGGAGGGAAGGGTGACGGGAGGGGGAGGAAGAGAGGAGCGGTCGGCGTGGAGTGGTTCGCCGCACCCGACTACTGGCTGAGCCGTCTGTTGTTCCAGCGGGGCCTGGCCTGCGTCTACCTCGTCGCGTTCCTGGGCGCGGCACTCCAGTTCCGGGCACTCATCGGTGAGCGGGGCATGCTTCCGGTCCCCCGTCTGGTCGCCCGCGTGCCCTTCGGACAGGCACCGAGCGTGTTCCAACTCCACTACTCCGACCGCTTCTTCGCCGTCTGGTCCTGGGCCGGCTGCGCGGTGTCGGTGGCGCTGCTGGCGGGGCTGGACTCGCGACTCCCCCTCTGGGCCGGGATGTTGCTGTGGCTGCTGCCGTGGATGATGTATCTGTCGATCGTCAACGTCGGGCAGACCTGGTACGGCTTCGGCTGGGAGTCACTGCTCCTGGAGGTCGGCTTCCTCGCCGTGTTCCTGGGCAACGACGAGGTGGCGCCGCCCGTCCTGGTGCTGTTCCTGCTGCGCTGGATCCTGTTCCGCGTCGAGTTCGGCGCCGGCCTGATCAAGATGCGCGGCGACGCGTGCTGGCGGAAACTGACCTGCCTCGACTTCCACCACGAGACCCAGCCGATGCCGGGCCCGCTGAGCTGGTACTTCCACCATCTCCCGAAGCCGGTGCACCGGATCGAGACGGGCGCCAACCACCTCACCCAACTCGCCGTCCCCGTCCTGCTGTTCACCCCGCAGCCACTGGCCACGGCCGCCGCGTCCCTGATGGTCGTCACCCAGCTGTGGCTGGTTCTGTCGGGCAACTTCGCCTGGCTGAACTGGATCACGATCGTGCTGGCACTGTCGGCGGTGCGCCTCCCGGACACGGCGCCGACGCCTGCCCCGGACACCCCGCTCTGGTACGAGATCGTCGTCCTGACCGTCGCCATGGCGCTGGTCGGCCTCAGCTACCGCCCGGTCCGCAACATGCTCTCGCGCCGCCAGGTCATGAACCGCTCCTTCGACCCGTTCCATCTGGTCAACAGCTACGGCGCCTTCGGCAGCGTCAGCCGCGTCCGGTACGAGGTGATCGTCGAGGGCACCACCGACGACGTACCGCGTGCGGCGTCCGACTGGCGGGAGTACGAGTTCAAGGGCAAGCCGGGTGATCCCCGGCGCAGGCCACGTCAGTTCGCGCCCTATCATCTGCGGCTGGACTGGATGATGTGGTTCGCGGCGCTGTCGCCCGCCTACGCCGGATCGTGGTTCGGCGCGCTGGTCGAACGGCTCCTGGAGAACGACCGCGACACGCTCCGGCTGCTGCGCGGCTCCCCGTTCCCGCCGGACGCGCCCCCGCGCTACGTCCGCGCCCGCCTCTTCCGCTACCGGTACACGACCTGGCGGGAGCTGCGGGCGACGGGGGCGCGCTGGGAACGGGTGTACGTACGGGAGTTCATGCCGCCGACGCGGCTCGCCGGGTCGGTTCAGAGGCCGTAGACGCGGGTCGCGGTGCCCGCGAAGATCTGCTCGCGTTCGTCCGTGTCGAGGGAGGCGGTCAACTCCTCGGTCAGGGACATCACTTGGCCGTAGGACGCGGCGAGCGTGCACACCGGCCAGTCCGAGCCGAACATCAGCCGGCCGGGGCCGAAGGCGTCCAGGGCCGTGTCCACGTACGGGCGCAGATCGTCGGGCGTCCAGGAGGCGTGGTCCGCCTCGGTGACCAGGCCGGAGAGCTTTCCGGCCACGTTGGGCAGGGCGGCCAGAGAGCGGAGGCCCGAGGCCCAGGGGTCCGGCGTGCCGGAGGCGATCGGCGGCTTGCCCAGGTGGTCCAGGACGAAGGTGAGCTGCGGCAGCGACTCGGCCGCCCTGACGCAGGCGGGCAACTGGTGCGGGAGGACGACCAGGTCGTACACCAGGTCCGCCGCGGCGACGGCGGCAAGGCCACGGTGTACGTCAGGGCGCAGCAGCCACTCCGGATCAGGCTCGCCCTGGACCTGGTGGCGGATGCCCTTCAGGTACTCGCCGCCGGGGAGTTCACGCAGCCTGGCGAGCTCGTCGGCGATGTCGGTACGGGTCAGGTCCGTCCAGCCCACGACTCCCGCGATCAGCTCCTGCTCCGCCGCGAGTGCCAGGAACTCCGGGGTCTCCTCGGGAACGGTGATCGTCTGGACGAGGATCGTGCGGTCGACACCGGCAGCGCGGGTCTCCGGCCGGAGGTCCTCCACGGTGAAGTCCCGGCGCAGTGGACTGTCCTCGGCGATCCAGTCCTGGTCGCGGACGGACAGATCCCACACGTGGTGGTGTGCGTCGACGACCGTCACGGCAGCTCCCAGACCACCGGCAGACCCGACTCCGTGCCCTCGGCCGAGTAGTCGTGGACCACGTCGAGGAGTTCGGCCATCCGGGCCTGCCAGGCCACGTTGACCGGCAGTTTCTCCAACTCGGCGAGGAGCAGGGCGTAGTCCGCGCACTCCAGGACGTGGAAGAGGTCGGTGCCGCTGCGCCAGATCGTCCAGGAGGTGGCGCCGGCCGCGCGGATCGCGTCGGTCAGCTCGACGGGGACCTCGCGGTGGGCGGCGTCGTACTCGGCGACGCGGTCGGCGCGGACCTTGGTGTGCAGGGCCACTCTCATGACGACTCCTTGGTGGACAGCAGACCGGTGTCCCTGAGTTCCTGCCAGAAGGCCTCGGGCACGGGCACGGCGAACTGCTCGGCGCAGTCGCGGACTTCGGCGGCCGAACGGGTGCCGACGAGCACGCCGGCGACGGCCGGGTGGGCAGCGCAGAAGGCGAGCGCGGCGGACCGCAGGGTGATGCCGTGGTGGTCGGCGACGGACTTCATGCGCAGAGCGCGGTCCAGCAACTCCCCCGACACCGTCGCGTAGTTGTATGTCGACCCGGGCCTCGGGTCCGCCAGCAGACCGGAGTTGAAGGCGCCGCCGATCACGACGGACGTACCGCGTTCGACGGCGGCGGGCAGCAGTTCGGTGAGCGCGCTCTGGTCGAGGAGCGTGTAGCGGCCCGCGCACAGGACCACGTCGACGTCCGTGTCCCGGACGAAGCGGGTGAGCATCTCCGCCTGGTTCATGCCCGCGCCGATCGCCCGCACGACGCCTTCCGAGCGGAGTTTCTCCAGTGCCGGGTAGGCCTCGCGGAAGGCCTCCTCGGCATGGTCGTCGGGGTCGTGGAGGTAGACGACGTCGACGTGGTCGACACCGAGCCGCTCCAGGCTCGCCTCCAGGGTGCGGCGTACGCCGTCGGCGCTGAAGTCCCAGACGCGGTGGTGGGTGGCGGGGACCGCGAAGCCGTTGGCGAGGTCGTCGCCCGCCGGAACCTCGGTGGGTTCGAGGCGGCGGCCGACCTTCGTGGAGATCGTGTACGCCGAGCGCGGGTGCTCGCGCAGGGCCGCGCCGAGGCGGCGTTCCGAGAGGCCGATGCCGTAGTGCGGCGCGGTGTCGAAGTAGCGGATGCCCGCGCCCCAGGCGGCGGACACGGCATCGTGCGCCTCCTCCTCGGTGACCTCGGTGAAGAGGTTGCCGATGGCGGCGGCGCCGAAGGCCAGGCCGGTGACCTCGACGCCGCTGCGGCCGAGCGCGTGCACCGGCATGGGCACGGGAAAGCCCGCTGAGGTGTTGCCCGGAGTGTTCACCGGGCCGCCGGACGCAGTCGCAGGCCCTGCATACCGCCGTCGACGGCGAGTGAGGTGCCGGTGGTCGCGCCGGACAGCGGGCTCGCCAAGTAGGCGATGGCGCCCGCGACTTCGGCTGCCGAGACCAGGCGGCCGGTGGGCTGGCGGGACTCCAGCGCGGTCCGCTCGGCGGCGGAGTCGGCGGCCGAGTCGAGGAGGCGGCCGACCCACGGGGTGTCGACCGTCCCCGGGTTGACGCAGTTCACGCGGACGCCCTCACGGACGTGGTCGGCGGCCATGGCCAGGGTCAGCGAGTACACGGCACCCTTGGTGGCGCTGTACAGGGCGCGCTGCGGCAGGCCCGCCGTGGCCGCGATCGAACAGGTGTTCACTATGACGGCGTGCGCCGAGTTCCGCAGGTGCGGCAGCGCGGCACGGGCCGTGCGGACCATGCCGAGCACGTTGACGTCGAAGACGCGCTGCCATTCCTCGTCGGCGTTGTCCTCGACGGTGCCCTGGGCGCCGATCCCGGCGTTGTTGACGACGATGTCAAGGCCGCCGAGGTCGGTGACGGCGGCGGCCACCGCCTCCCGTACGGACGTGTCGTCGGTGACGTCGGCACGGTAGCCGCGCAGCGGTTTCTCGACCGACGACGGGTCCAGGTCGAGGACGGCGACCTGTGCGCCGCGCGCCGCCAGCAGTTCCGCGGTGGCCCGGCCGATGCCGGACGCGCCGCCCGTGACCAGCGCCTTGAGACCCTCGAAGTCGGTCATGCGGCCTGTCCCTTCTCCCTCGCCAGGTCGGCGGCCCAGAAGCTGCCGCCGGGGTACGTGAACTCCGCGATGGACTCCGGCCGCATGGTCGCGGAGAAGCCCGGTGCGGTCGGTGCCAGGTAATGACCTTGCCTGATCACCACGGGGTCGAGGAAGTGGCCGTGCAGATGATCGACGTACTCGATGACCCGGTTCTCGGTCGTGCCGGCCAGGGCGACGTAGTCGAACATCGAGAGGTGCTGGACGAGTTCGCACAGGCCGACGCCGCCCGCGTGCGGGCAGACGGGAACACCGAACTTGGCCGCGAGCAGCAGGATGGCGAGGTTCTCGTTGACGCCGCCGACGCGGGCCGCGTCGATCTGCACGATGTCGACGGCGTCGGCCTGCAGGAGCTGCTTGAACACGATGCGGTTCTGGACGTGTTCGCCGGTGGCGACCTTGACGGGGGCCACGGCCCGGCGGATCGCCGCGTGGCCGAGGATGTCGTCGGGGCTGGTGGGCTCCTCGATCCAGTAGGGGTCGAACTCGGCGAGCGCCTTGGTCCAGCGGATCGCCTCCTCGACGTCCCAGCGCTGGTTCGCGTCGATCGCCATGCGGATGTCGGGGCCGACGACGCTGCGGGCGACCCGGCAGCGCCGTATGTCGTCCTCGAGGTCCGATCCGACCTTGAGCTTGATCTGCTTGAAGCCGTCGGCGACGGCCTCGGCGGCGAGCCGGGTGAGCTTCTCGTCGTCGTAGCCGAGCCAGCCGGCGGAGGTGGTGTAGGCGGGGAAGCCCTTGGCCAGCAGGTCGGCCGTGCGTTCGGCGGCACCCTCCCGGCCCCGGCGCAGCAGGTCGAGAGCCTCCGCGGGGGTGAGCGCGTCGGTGAGGTAGCGGAAGTCGATCTGCTGGACGAGCCACTCGGGTTCGGCCTCGGCGAGCAGCCGCCACAGGGGCTGGCCCGCGCGCTTCGCGGCAAGATCCCATACGGCGTTGACGACCGCGCCGATCGCCATGTGCATCACGCCCTTCTCGGGTCCGAGCCAGCGCAGCTGGCTGTCGCCGATCAGGTCGCGGTTGAGGGTGCCCGGGTTCGCGCACAGCTCGTCGACGGACCGGCCGACGACATGACCGCGCAGCGCGTCGATCGCGGCGACCTGGACCTCGTTGCCCCGCCCGATGGTGAAGGTGAACCCATGCCCGGTGTGCCCGTCGGCCGCATCGGTACGCAGCACGACATAGGCAGCCGAGTAGTCGGGGTCGGGATTCATCGCGTCGGAGCCGTCGAGCTCACGCGAGGTGGGAAACCGGATGTCGTAGGTGTCGACCGCGGTGACGCGGGCGGGGGTCGGGGACACGGGATGCCTTTCGGTCAAGTGGCAGGGGCTCGCCGGGCGGAGCCTCAGGGGGTTCGGACGGCGGTGGGGAACAGCTGAGCGGGCCTGGCCGGGTGGCACCCCTCAGGGGCGCGGGGAACTGTGCGACAAGCCCCCGGCGCCCCGTGGACGGGGAACCGTTCGGCCGGCGGCGCTCCGCTCATCAGTCCTGGGCCCGCCCCGTCGTCACACGGGCGATCATGAGCGCCACCAGGATGATTCCGCCGTAGATCGCCTGGATCCAGAACGACGGCACCTGGGCCAGCGTCAGCAGGTTCTGCACAACACCCAGCAGGAGTACGCCGGTCAGCGCACCGAACATCGTGCCCTTGCCGCCGTCGAGGCTGATGCCTCCGATGACAGCCGCGGCGAACACGGTGAAGATCATGTTGTTGCCCTGGTTGGCACTGATCGCGCCGACGTACCCGGTCTGCATGATCCCGCCGACGGCGGCGAGCGCACCGGCGACGACGAACACGCCGAGCATCACCCGTTCGACGCGGATACCGGCTGCCCGGGCCGCGTCCGCGTTCCCGCCGATCGCGTACAGGGCGCGGCCGACGCGGTGGTACTTGAGAACCATGCCGGCGACGGCGAAGCAGGCTCCGGCCACCCACACGGACAGGGGCACGTGGAGGAACGTGGTGGTGGCGAGGGAGTAGAAGGAGTCGGGCATGCCGAACAGGGTCTTGCCCTTGGTCGAGCCGACCAGCAGTCCACGCAGCACGATCAGCATCGCGAGCGTCACGATGAACGCGTTGAGCTTGAGTTTGACGACCAGGAGGCCGTTGAACGCGCCGACCGCCGCGCCGACGACGAGGATCGCCAACAGGGCGAGTGCGGCGGGGAATTCGGTCCCCCACCCGGACTGAGCGACCGGCAGTACCAACAGCGCTCCGATGGCCGGGGCGATGCCGACGACCGACTCCAGGGAGAGGTCGAACTTGCCGGTGATGAGGACGAGCGACTCGGCCAGCACGACCATCGCGAGTGCCGCGGAGGCACCGAGGATCGAGATCAGGTTGCGTTCGGTGAGGAACGAGTCGTTGACCACCGTACCGAGCACCATGAGCAGCAACAGAGCTGGTACCAGGGCGAGTTCACGGGCGCGGCGGAGCAGTACGGTTTTGGCCGAACGCGGGTCCGGGGCCCGTAGGGGGGCGAGCGGTGGGGCCTTCGTGTCAGCCATGTTCCACTCCTTCTATGGAGGCGATCAGCTCGTGGTCGTGCCAGCCCGCCGGATGTTCGGCGACGACACGGCCGTGGAAGAGGACGAGGACTCGGTCGCAGCGGCGCAGGTCGTCGAGTTCGTCGGAGACGACCAGGACGGCGGTGCCGTCCTCGCGGGCGCTGTCCATGCGCGCGAGGAGCGACTCCTTGGACTTCACGTCGACGCCCGCGGTGGGGTTGATGAGGACGAGCAGTTTGGGGTCGGAGGCGAGGGCGCGGGCCATGACGACCTTCTGCGCGTTTCCGCCGGACAGGTCGGAGACCGGCTGTTCGGGGCCCTCGGCGTGGATGTCGAGGCGTTCGATGAGCTCGGTGGCGAAGCCTCGTTTGCGGTCGCCGGAGACGAATCCGTACCGCCCGAGCCTGCGCAGGACGCTCATGGTGGCGTTGTCGCCGATGGTCATGCCGGAGACGAGCCCCTGTTCGTGCCGGTCTCGCGGCACACAGGCGACGCCTGCCGTCAGTGCCGCCTGCACGTCACCGAAGGGCAGCCGTCCGCCGTCGAGTTGAGCCGATCCGCCGGTCGGTGTGTGCAGCCCGGCGAAGGACTCGGCCAGCTCGATCTTGCCGCTGCCGCTGGATCCTGCGAGCCCGACGACCTCACCGCGACGAACGGTCAGGTCGATGTTCTCGTACGCCGCCGAGGTGAGCCCCTCGGCGGCCAGCAGCACCGGCTGCCCCGGCTCGACTCCCCTGGGGGTGACGGCCTGTTCGGCGACCGACTCCCCGGCCATGGCCTCGATGAGGGCCTGGCGCGGGAGGTCGGCGACGGGGGCTGTGGTGATCCAGCGGGCGTCGCGCAGGACGGTCACCTTCTGGCACACCTCGTACACCTCCTGGAGGTGGTGCGAGATGAACAGGAAGGTGACGCCGGAGTCCTGGAGTGCGCGCATCCGGGTGAAGAGCCGCTCGATCTCCCGGCTGTCGAGCTGGGCGGTCGGTTCGTCGAGGACGATGAACCGGGCGCCGAAGCTCAACGCCCGTGCGATCTCCACCATTTGGCGGTCCTCGACCTTGAGGTCGGCGGTGCGGGCCTCCGGGTCGACATGGACGTCCCAGGTGTCGAGGAGTTCGGCCGCCTCGGTGCGCAGCCGGCGCCAGCTGATGACGCCGCCGCGGCCGGCCGGCTGCCGGTTGATGAAGAGGTTCTCGGCGACCGTCAACTCGGGGACGACGGTCGGCTTCTGGTAGACGCAGGCCACCTTGGTGCGCCAGGCGTCGCGGTCGGTGAGCGGGGGTGCGGGCTGGCCGTCGAAGCGGACCGTGCCCTCGTCGGGCGCCTGGAGACCGGTGAGGATCGAGACCAGGGTGGACTTTCCGGCGCCGTTGCGGCCGACGAGGGCGTGCGACTCACCGGCCAGGACGGTGAGTCGACCGTCCTGGAGCGCGGTGGTCGGACCGTACCGCTTGGCGATGCCGTGGGCCTCGACAAGCGGTACGAGAGAGGTGTCCGGGGTTTCCCGTTGCTGGCTGCTCATCCGACTGTGTTGCCCCACAGGTCGGGGTCGTCCACGTTGTCCTTGGTGACCAGCGGCGCGGACAGCTGGTCCTCCAGGAGGCCGTTGGGCAGCTTGACGATCTCGGAGTCGTGATCGGTGGGCCCGGGCTTGAACGTCTTTCCGGCCATCGCCGCCTTGATGTAGTACATGCCGTACTTGGCGTAGAGGTCCGCGGGCTGCGAGACGGTCGCGTCGATCTCACCCTTGCGGATGGCGTCGAACTCCTGCGGGATGCCGTCGTTGGAGACGATCGCGATATGACCGGGCTGGCCCAGCTTCTTCAGCAGCCCCTTGGACTTCAGGGTCTGCAGCGTGGGCGCGAGGTAGACGCCGCCGGCCTGCATGTAGATGCCCTTGAGGTCCGGGTTGGCGTTGAGGAGCGTGTCGAGCTTGGAGGCCGCGGTGTCCGACTCCCACTTGGCGGGGATCTCCAGCACCTTGAGCTTCGGGAACTTCTCCTTCACACAGGCGCGGAACGCCTCCGACCGGTCACGGCCGTTCACCGACGCGAGATCGCCCATGATCTGGACGACCTTGCCCGAGGGGATCTGCTTGCCGAGGTACTCGCAGGCCTGCTCGCCGTACGCGACGTTGTTGGCGCGTACGACCATCGCGACCTTGCCCTTCTCGGGCGCCACGTCGACGGCCACGACGGGCACGCCCTTGCGCTCGGCCTGGTCGAGGCCGGCCTCGATGGCGGCGCTGTCCAGAGGCGCGACCACCAGGCCCTTCACGCCCTGGTTGAGCTGGTTGTTGATGTCGGTGATCTGCTGCGAGGGGTCGCTGTTGGAGTTGACGGTCTTCAGCGCGTCGACGCCCTCGGCCTTGGCCATCTTCGGCACGTAGTCGTTGTACGCCTGCCAGAACGGCGAGGTCAGCAGCGGAAGGACCACTCCGACCTTGCCCGTCCCGTCACTGTCACCGCCGGAGGAGACGGTGTCCTTGGTGCTGCCGCAGGCGCTGAGCACCAGGCCGGTACAGGCGGCCAGGGCCACCACACCGAGGCTCCGCGCTCTGGCGGGCTTCTTCGGGTTCCCCACTGTTCGGTTGAGCATTTTGGTAGCTCCTCGTTGAGCGTGATCGAGCGGATGCCGCATATTTATCAGACCACTTCCAGGTAAGAACAGCCCATCGGGCCAAATTTTCCTAGATTCCGTCAGTAGTGGTCCGACCAACCCTCTGGTTAGACTGCGGCGGACCCGGCGACAGGAGGACACGGCGTGGACGAGATCCCGGCCAGGAACGGCGAGGCCGCCCCACAGAAGGGCACCGTGACGCAACGCGCCATCGACCAGATCAAGGCACTGATCGGCGAGGGCCGGCTGGAACCGGGTGAGCGGCTGCCCACCGAGCGTGATCTCGCCGCCCGGCTGGGTATCTCGCGCAGCTCGATGCGGGAGGCGATCCGGGCGCTCACCGTGATGGGCGTACTGGAGGCCCGGCACGGCTCGGGCATCTACGTGACCCAGCTGGAGGCCGGCGACCTGCTGGAGACCTTCGGCGTGGTCGCGGACCTCTCGCGGGGCCCACGGCTGGCCGAGCTGCTCGAGGTCCGGCGCATCCTGGAGTCGACGGCGACCGCCCTGGCCGCAGCCCGGATAACCCCGGCCCAGCTCGCCCAGGTCGAGAAACACCTCACGGCAATGAACACCACCGATGATCCCGAGGAAATCCTCGCCCACGACCTGGCATTCCATCGCGAAATCACCGCAGCGGCAGGCAATGACAGTATGGCGGCGATCTTGGAGGGTCTCTCCTCCCGCACCTTCCGCGCCCGTGTCTGGCGCGCCTACCAGGAAGAGGGCGCCTTCACCCGCACCCGCCGCGAGCACGCGGCGATCCACCGCGCACTCGTCGCCCATGACCCGGAGGCGGCCCGGGCGGCAGCAGCGGCCCACGTCGGCGAGGTGGAACAGTGGCTGCGGGGCCAGGCCGCGTCCCCGCCCTCGGATGAGCACCAGGCCTGAGCAGGGCACCGGCAAACGGCGGGTGCGGCACGGAACGCCGACCGCACCCGCGTACGACGCCCACTCGCGACCGTCAGCCCACCGCCGACCGGTACAGCCCGAACTCCGCGACCCGCACGTGTGCGCGGGCCTGTGTCACCCGGACCCGCCACCGCCGTGCCCGGACAGGAGCCGCCAGCAGCAGAATCCGGCTGGCGCCGACCGTGCCCGCGCCCGCCATCCGGGTCCAGCGGTCCCCGGTGAACGCCTCGGCCTGCTGTCCGTGCCGGATGCCCTCCGCGAGCCGGACCCGGTCCACCTCGCACTCCCTGCCGAGGTCGACGGTGACGACACCGGGAGTCCGGGCGCAGGAGCAGTTGGTTGAGCTTGTGGTACGCCATGTCGCGTACGAGGTTCTCCAGCCACGGTGTCGAGATGTGGATGCAGCAGACGCACACGCCGACGCCCCGCTCCGCGTACCGGGGTACGTCGACCGTGCGTCCGGCGGGGATCCGGTCGCCCTGGGCGAGGAGCCGGAGGAGGGTACGGGTGCCGTAGAACGCGCCCGCCTCGGCGGCACCGGTCACCGACAGCCGTGCGCCCGCCCGGAGTTCGTACCCCTCGGCGCCGAGTGCGGCCCGCCCCGTGGCCACGTCGACAACGATGTCACCGGACCGTGCACCGCCGCTCACCACGGGGACGATGCCGTGGCCCCCGTCGCGCAGATCGTCGGCGAGCGTGTCCGCGACCCTGCCTCGGGCACGGAGTGGGCGACCATGCGGGCAGCGCCGCCGTACCGATAACTCCCCTGCTCCGGTGTCCAGTTGGCGAGGGCGGGCACGGTGACCGGGATACTCGCCGCCACTGCGCCCGCGGCGGCCGGAACCGGGGCGGCCAGCAGCAGGAGGGTCACCAGCGCACCCAGAAGCCGACGTCTCGGCTACCTACTCATCTGGAAGCTCCCATTCATCGGAGGTGTGCTGATTGGGCGCGCCCCGGACAGTGACAATGGGGTCCGGAGCCAGGCGAGTCGGCCAGTGATCGGATGACCAGCGACTCCGCCACGGGAACCAGGAGTCCCGGTGGCAGAAAAGTCCACGAGACACGGGCCGAACGTCCAAGCCCGACGACACTCGACGCCAATCCGTACTCGCAAGTAGCCTCATCGCCTCACGCGTTGCACGATGTGTCGCATCCACCCCGAGGAGCCCCTGTGACCAGCTGGGTCGGCCGTACCGCCGTCGAGATCGCCGCCGCCGTACGCGAGAAGCGCATCACACCGCGTGAAGTCGTGGCCGAGCATCTCGCGCGCATCGAACTGCTGGACGTCCGGGTCGGAGCGTTCCGCCGGCTGCGGGCCCAGGAGGCGCTGGCCGAGGCGGACGAGGTGGCCGGCCGCGCCGACCTGGCAGACCTCCCGCTCGCGGGCGTACCCCTCGCGGTGAAGGACAACCTGGGCGTGCGTGGCGAGTCGACCCGGCACGGTTCCACCGCGACGCCGGACGCCCCCGCCGACGACGACCACGTCACCGTGGCCCGGCTCCGCGCGGCGGGCGCGATCGTCGTCGGGGTCACCAATGTGCCGGAGCTGTGCATCTGGGGCACCACGGAGGGCCCGCTCGGCACGGCCCGCAACCCGTGGGACACCACCCGCACGGCGGGCGGTTCCTCGGGCGGCAGCGCCGCGGCCGTCGGCGCCGGGATGGTGCCCGTCGCGCTGGGCAACGACGGCATGGGCTCACTGCGCATCCCCGCCGCCAACTGCGGTGTCGTCACGATCAAGCCGGGTCTCGGGGTCGTCCCGGCGGGCATCGGCAACGGCGACTGGTTCGGCATGTCGGAGAACGGTCCGCTGGCGACGACGGTCGAGGACGCCCGCCTGCTGCTGTCGGTCCTCGCGGACACGGAGTTCGTACGGTCGGACGCGCACGCCGGCCGCAGGATCGCCCTCTCCGTCCGCAGCCCCATCACCGGCGTCACCGTCAGCAGGCCGTTCACCTCCGCCGCACGCGAGGCCGCCGCACTGCTGGACAGCGCCGGTCACCAGGTGCGGCCCGCCGACCCGCCGTACCCGCTGTCGATCGGCGTGACCTCGTTCACCCACTGGACGGCGGGCACGGCGCGGGACGCGGAGGGCTTCGACCGGGGCGGACTGACCCGGCGCACCCGGGTCCACGCGGCTGTCGGGCGCCGGTTCGTCGGCCACGTCGAGCGGGGGCAGCACAAGGAACAACTGCGTCGGCGCCTCGAACCGTTCTTCGCCGAGCACGACGTGCTGCTCACCCCGGCACTGGCCCGGCGCTCTCCCACCGCCGCGGCCTGGCACGAACGGGGCTGGCTGCGCAACGTCCTCGCCAACACGAACTACTCGCCGATGACGCCCCCGTGGAACCTGACGGGCTGGCCGGCGATGGCGGTGCCGTTCGGCACCGCCATCGGGCGCGCCCTGCGCCGTGCAGTTGGTGGGCCGCCCGGGCTCTGAGGCCGTACTCCTCGACGTGGCCCAGCAGTTGGAGGAGCTGCACCCCTGGCAGCGGACGGCTCCGCTCGCCTGACCGCGGCCGGTCGCAGGCCGCGGCTCACCGGAAACTCCTCGATCGGCATGGGCGCGAGTCGGGCACACCCATGCCGACGGCGATCTCGACAGGTCCTGTCGGGGCGTCAGTCGACGCTGGGCAGGATGTGGGGCTCGGCGAGGTCGTCCTCGTAGCCCGCCAAACGGATCGGGGCCGACCTGGCCCAGACGTCGAGGCTGCCGAGCCGTTCGCTTCGGTCGCCGGGGGCCGCCGTGCGTTCTGCGGGGCCTTCTTCGAGCTTCGTCTTCTCCGGTGTCACCGCGCACTCCTTATGTGTCGGGTAACCCTCAGGACATTCGGGACCAGACTGATGCCGGCCGCTCTACGTCCACTCGGGTCTGGGTCGGGAACAGTCAGGACGCGGTGGCGCCGGTAACGGACCGTGGGTGTGGGTGGAACCCGGTCGTGCTGCCCGTCCGCTCCAGTATTAACCAAATGAGCGGGTGCCCGCTCGATGGGGTGAAAACAAGGAGTAAAGAACTCAAGTCGCTCAGTGTTCATTCAGCCATAATCTGCGGTTGTTTGTAACCTTGAGCACGGTTTGCGCTTCACCCGTACGGCTCAGTCGACGCCCCCACGTACGCCATTGCCGGAACACGTCCGGCAGTTCAGCTCCCGTTGGCCCGCACGCAAGTCGGCCCTGATCTGCTGGCCGACGGCAACGGCTGGTCCCGCCGTAGGACTCGGGAGGACTGACGTATGGAGCTGCGCGGCGTCGAGGAGCTGATGGATCTGCTGCACGCCTGCCGGGGCACCCCGGAGCACGGCGGCGGCCCGGTCGGTCCGGTCGATCTGCACCAGCACGCCCTCCAGACGGCCGCCCTGCTGCGCCGAAGTCGCCCCGCCGACAAGGAACTCCAGGTGGCCGGCCTGGTCCATGTCATCGGCCGGCTCCTCGTGCCCGGCGCCCCCGCCCGGCACGCCCGGGTCGCGGCGGACGCCGTCCGGCACCTGCTCGGCGAACGGGTCGCCCGCCTCGTACACGACAGCCCCTACGCCACGGACCTGGACCCGCACATGGACGCCGACACGCTTGCCCTGCGCCAGGCGGACGAGGCCGGCCGGGTCCCGGGGTTCGACGCGGGCGTCCTGGAGGACTGGCGCACACTGCTGGAACTGGTCGCACAGCAGCGCTCCCGGCTGGGCGCCGTCGACTGAACGCCGCCGCCCTCGAACCCCCTTACGTCCAGGGGCTGTTGGCTGACGGCCCGTCATGAGACGGTACGCGGATGACGTCGCCGTACGGACTCGACGGGCAGGTTGCCCTGGTCACCGGGGGCACACGCGGGATCGGGCTGGCCGTCGCCCGGGCGCTCGTGGGGGCGGGAGCGAGGGTGTGTGTGACGGCCCGTGACCCGGAGGGCGTGCGGCGGGCCGCCGAGTCGCTCGGCGGAGTCGGGCTGGCGGGCAGTGTCGCCGATCCGGCACACCTGTCGGCGTTGACCGAGTTCACACTCGACGCGTTCGGGCGGCTCGACATCGTGGTGAACAACGCGGCGACCAACCAGCCCTACGGCCCGCTCATGGACGCCGACCCGGACACCTGGCGCGAGGCGTTCACGATGAACGTCGAGGCTCCGCTGCGGCTGACACAGTGCGCGTGGCGGGCGTGGATGCGCGACCACGGCGGCACCGTGGTCAACATCTGCACGGAGGGCGCCACACATGTCGGCCCCCACATCGGCGCGTACGGCACCAGCAAGGCGGCGCTGCTCCACCTCACGCAGCAACTCGCGGGCGAACTGGCCCCGAGGGTAAGGGTCAACTCGGTCTCCCCCGGCCTCGTCCGCACGGAGATGGCCCGCTTCGTATGGGAGCACGGCGAGGTCACCGGCCTACCACTCGGCCGAATCGGCGAGCCCGAGGACATCGCCCACGCGGTGCTCTGGCTGGCGTCGGACGCGGCGGAATGGGTAACGGGGACAGACCTGCTGGTGGATGGCGGAACCCGTGTACGTCCAGCGCAAACGGGGACGACATACACGGTCCATGAACACTTGCGGCTGCAGAGACCCACCTAGGGGCGCGGGGCGGTGTCAAATTGCGGCTCCGCCGCGTGGGCGCGACCAGCCCCCCACTACCCGCACGCGCACCGCCGGCTCCCGCCTACCACTTACCGGGCGCGTAGTCCTTCATGAAGACCCCGTACAGATCCTCCCCCGCCTCGCCGCGCACGATCGGGTCGTACACACGAGCCGCCCCGTCGACCAGGTCGAGCGGCGCGTGGAACCCCTCGTCGGCCAGGCGCAGCTTGTCGTAGTGCGGGCGTTCGTCCGTGATCCAGCCCGTGTCGACCGAGGTCATCAGAATCCCGTCGGCCTGGAACATCTCCTGCGCGCTGGTGCGGGTCACCATGTTCATCGCGGCCTTCGCGGCGTTCGTGTTCGGGTGGCCCGCGCCCTTGTAACCGCGGCCGAACACCCCCTCCATCGCCGAGACGTTGACGACGTACGCCCGCTTGCTGACCGCGCCGCGCGCCGCCCCGGCCATCGCCGGCCGCAGCTTGCTGATCAGGATGAACGGCGCCGTGTAGTTGCACAGCTGGGTTTCGAGAAGCTCCACCGGGGAGATCTGCTCGATGGTCTGTACCCAGGTGTTGGTGTCGACGACGTCGGGGACGAGGCCGCCCGCGTCGATGGCGGTGCCGTCGAGGTGCCGGGCGACGCTGGCGTTGCCCGCGACCAGGGCGAGGTCGGCGACCTTCTGGGCGTCGATGCCGCTGATACCGACGGGCAGCGCGGCCAGTCCGTCGACCGCGCCGGAGTTGAAGGCGCCGATGACGTGGTGGGCGGGCAGCTCACCGGCCGGCAGCGGAGCGCTCTCCGCCTCGACCAGCGCGGCGTACGCGGAGGGCAGCCGGCGTACCGTCTGCGTCGCGTTGTTGATGAGGATGTCGAGCGGACCCTGCTCGGCGACCCGGTCGGCCAGGGCCACGACCTGCGCCGGGTCGCGCAGGTCGGTGCCGACGACCTCCAGGCGGTGGAGCCAGTCCGCCGAGTCGTCCATGGCCTTGAAGCGGCGGATGGCGTCCTTCGGGAAACGGGTGGTGATCGTGGTGTGCGCGCCGTCGCGCAGCAGCCGCAGCGCGATGTACATGCCGATCTTGGCCCGGCCACCGGTGAGCAGCGCGCGCTTGCCGGTGAGGTCGGTGCGGGCGTCGCGGCGGGAGCGGTTCAGGGCGGCGCAGGCCTGGCAGAGCTGGTGGTAGAAGTAGTCGACCTCGACGTAGCGCGTCTTGCAGGTGTAGCAGGAGCGCGGGCGCTGGAGTATCCCCGCGATCTGCCCCTCCTGGGTCACCGACGACGGCAGGATGCCCTCGGTCTCGTCGTCGATGCGCTGGGCGGAGCCGGTCGCCGTGGACTCGGTGACCGCCTTGTCGTGGGCGGTCTTGGAGGCCCGGCGCTCCTGCCGGCGGCGCTGCTTGACCGTGCGGTAGACACCGGCGGTGGCGCGGCGCACGGCGATGGCGTCGGGGTGGTCGACGTCCAGCTTGTCGAGTTCTTCGAGCACGCTGAGGCAGACGGCCATGCGCTCGGGGTCGATGCCGGGGCCGTAGGAGACGTCGCCCACGTCGTCCGAGCCGTCCACGGCCGTCGGGCCGTCCTCTGTCACCGTCATCGCGCTGCCGTTCCCTGGGTCGCCTTCGCGGCGCTCAGACCGCGCCCGCTCTCGAACAGGCGATTTTACGGAAGCCCCGGCCCAGTCACCAAACCCGCGACGATCATGACGCGGGTCACAGGGTGCAGGCGGCGACCAGCGTCTCCACCTCGGCGGACAGCGCGGCGGCGAACCGGTCGAGGTCCGGCACGGCTTCCGCGTCCGCGACGAGCCCGAAGTGGACCTGGCCCCGGTAGGTCGAGATGGCGACCGCCAGCGACTGGCCCTGGGCGAGCGGGGCGAAGGGGTAGACCTCGGTGAGCGGGTTGCCGCCGAGCCTGAGGCCGAGACTGGGCAGCGGCACGCTGGTCACGAGGATGTCGAACCAGAGCCGGGCGGCCTGCTTGACCAGCGGTCCGCCGAGCCGGTGTCCGAGCGGCGGCACATGGTCGGCGAGCAGCGCGACCGCGCCCGCGCCCCGCCCGGGGCCCGCGTCCTTGTTGCGGTCCATGGCCCTGCGTACGGAGTCGAGGCGCCGGAGCGGGTCCGGGTCGTCGACGGGCAGCCGCATCAGGTACCCGGAGAGCCGGTTGCCCTGCGGATGCGCGGTGCGCGGACGTCGTTTGGAGACGGGGATGAGCGCGCGCGGGGCGACTCCCTCGCTTCCGTCGCCGCGCTCGTCGAGCCAGCTCCGCAGGGCTCCCGCGACGACGGCGATGAGTACGTCGTTCACGGTGCCGCCGACGGTCTTGCGCACCCGGTGGACCTCGTCGAGGTCGATGGCGACTCCGGCGGTGCGGCGGGTGCCGGTCGGTTCGGCGACGAGCGCGGCCGACGAGCGTGTGTTCAGGGTGTTCAGGCCGGAGCGGGCGACGGACACGCCGATGTCCAGGGCGCGGCCCACGTCGGAGAGGGCGTCGCGCACCAGCCCCGGCAGCTTGCGCACATCCGGGAAGAGGCCGGTGACCGGCTGTTCGGGGCGTGGGCGCGGCTTGGGCAGATCCAGGGGGTCCATGACGCCGGCGGCGAGGGTCAGTGCGCGCAGGCCGTCGGCGAGGGCGTGGTGGAACTTGAACAGCACGGCGAAGGAGGTGCCGTCCTCGCCGGGCAGCACGTGTGCCTCCCAGGGCGGCCGGCCACGCTCCAGCGAGCGTTCCATGAGCCGTCCGGCTTCGGCGTGGAAGTCGGAGGCCGGGGCGTGCAGCCGGACGTGGTCGAGCGGGTCGAAGTCCGGTGCGGTTTCGCGGGTGGCTCCCCCGAAGGCCAGCGGGAGCAGGGGCTGCCAGACGTCCCGGATGCGCATACGCAGTCCGGGGACGGCGGCGGCGCGGGCGGCGAGCAGATCGGCCGCGTGGGCTCCGGCGGTGGGTGAGCGGGACGGGAAGACACCGAGTGCGCCCAGGTGCATGGGGTGCAGGTCGGAATCCATGTTCCAGAACGCCAGGTCGAGGGGGGCGAGCAGGTCCGAGGTCTCAGAGGTCAAGGGATCACTCTCGCGTCGACGACGGGTGAGTCAGCAGTCAATCGCCTACGGACGATTACGGTCAAGCACGATCAAGCTACGCTCAGTTAACAGCGGATTAAGTCCCGCCGCTTCGAGAGCGGCGGGACTCAGGTGACTCACGGGGTTACGCCGGGGCCCAAAGCGCCTATTTCAGAGCTGGCGGCGCCTCAGCCGCGCCCGTTCCCCACCCGGACGGCTCCGGGCCGACCGTGAAGTCGAGCGAGCGGGCACCCCGCAGCATCCCGCTCGTCACATACGTACGGCTGTACGAGGACCCGTCGACGGCCACCGACTGGACGTACCGTCGGCTGTCCGACGTACCCGGCGCCGTGACCGTGAGGGCGCCGAGCGGGTAGTAGCGGGGGTCGAGGGTGAGGTCGACCCGGTCGAAGACCGGGGTGGACAGACCCCAGGTGTCATAGCCGGGCTGCACCGGGAAGATCCCGATCGTGGACAGGACGTGCCAGGCGGACATGGTGCCCATGTCGTCGTTGCCGGTCATCCCGGTCGGGCCGTCCGTGTAGAGGGTCAGCGCGGCGTGCACGACCTCGGTCGTCTTCCAGGGCTGGCCGGTGGACAGGTAGGTGTACGGGGCGGTGAGGTCGACCTCGTTCTGCGGGTTGTACTTGTCCGCGTTGTAGTAGGCGTACGGGCCGTTCACCCACACCTCGCGGGCCGTTCCGGCCGGGTCCGCCATCATCCGGTCGTACGCGAAGAAGGCGTCGAGCCGCTCGTTGGCCGCCTGCCTGCCGCCGAGCAGGTCCACCAGGCCCGGCAGGTCCTGCGGAACCAGCCACTGGTACTGCCAGGCCGTGCCCTCGTGGAACCCCTCGCCCTTGGCCGGATCGGGGTCGCCCGCGAAGGCGCCCGAGCCGTCCCGGGGCCGGAAGAAGCCGGTCGAGGGATCGAAGACATCGCGGTAGCTCTGCGCCCGGTCCGCGTAGCGGGCGGCGTCGGCCTCGTGGCCGAGCTCGCGTGCCATCTGGGCCAGCATCGCGTCGGACAGGGCGTACTCCAGGGTGACGGACGCCCCCCAGTGGTAGTCCGAGTCGCCGGGCTTCGTACGCGGGCGGCCCTTGAGATAGGGCGCGAAGCCGTTCTCGATGTACTCCCGGTTCGCCTCGCGCCCCAGCATGGGCAGCGCGGCGGGCGGCACGCCGTCCGCGTTCTTCTTCAGGGCGCGGTACGCCCGCTCCTCGTGACCGTGCAGCAGCCCCTGCTGGTAGGCGTGGGTGAGGAACGGGGTGACCGGGTCGCCGGTCATGATGTTGGTCTCGACCGTGCCGTAGCCCCACTTGGGCAGCCAGCCGCCCTCCTCGTCGATCTTGAGCACCGACAGCGCCATGTCCCGGGCCTCACGGGGCGCGAGCAGCGACAGGAGCTGCGCCTGGGTGCGGTAGGTGTCCCACAGGGACCAGTTCTGGTAGTAGGTGAAGTCCCGCGCGCGGTGGATCCTCAGGTCCCAGCCGGTGTAGCGGCCGTCGGCGTCGCTGCCGATGTTGGGGGCGAGGAAGCTGCGGTAGAGGGACGAGTAGAAGGTCCGGCGGAGTGTGTCCGGGCCGCCGGTCACGCCGACGTCGTCGAGGCGTGCCTCCCAGGCGTTCCTGGCCTCCTCCCGCACCTCGTCGAACGGACGTCCGCCCTCGGCGCGCAGGTTGCCGGCCGCGCCCTCCGCGTCCACGTACGACAGGGCGGTGGTCGCCTCGACAGTGCGGTCCCCGTCCGTCGTGTCGAAGCGGACGTAGGCGCCGTCGGCCCCGGTCCGGGAGCCGCCGGTGACCGTGGTGCCGTCCCAGGTGCCGTACGCCGTGAACGGGCGGTCGAAGCGGGTGATCGTATGGACGGTGTACGGCTTGGTGCCCCGGCAGAAGCCGGAGCCGGTGATCGTCGTGCGCACGGTCCGGTCGTCGAGGATCTCGACCCGGTTCGCCACCTTCGTGTGCAGCGACTGGCCCGCGTTGAGCAGCACGTTGGCCTTGCCGGTCGCCGGGAAGGTGTAGCGCTGGACGCCGGTGCGCGCGGTCGCCGTCAGCTCGGCCTCGATGCCCGATTCCAGGCCCACCTGGTAGTGGCCGGGACTCGCGCTCTCGCTGTCGTGGGTGAACTCGGCGGCGTAGGACGCGTAGTCGGTGCTCGTGATGTCGCCGGTCGTGGGCAGGACCGGCAGGTCGCCGCCGATCCGGCAGCCGACACCGGAGAGGTGGACGAGGGAGAAGCCCCGGATGCGGCTCTGGGAGTAGCGGTAACCGGTCTTGTGCCCGGTGTCGGGCGAGAGCTGCACCATGCCGAAGGGCACGGTCGCGCCGGGGAAGGTGTTGCCCTCGTTCTCCGTGCCGATGAACGGGTTGACCAGGTCGGTGAGCCGCTCCTCACGTGCGTGGGCGGCCGGGGCGGCGAGCGCGCCGGCCATCAGGGCGGCGGCCGTCACCGCCCCCGCGGTGCGCAGCGTCCATCTCACTGGGAGAACCTCCGTGGGCTCGGGCCGGCTGGCGGGGCGGCCCGCGGGAGGCTCCCGGGTCCGTGTCCCGGATCCGTTCCTCGTCGGACGTCCCGATCCGCGCCGCGCCCCGCACCGTCACCTCGCGGCCGTACGGCAACAGCCCGTTCGGCTCACTCGCCGGAGCCCGGACACGCCGACGGCCCCGGTGAGCACGGACTCACCGGGGCCGTCGGCGTGGCTCGGGGGCACCTGCCTACGACACGTGCTGGCCCTTCCCGAGGCCGATCACGCCGCCCTTGGAAACGGTGTACAGGTCGGCGTCCCGCTCCGGGTTGACGCCGATGGTCGCCCCCGGGGGGACCTCGACGTTCTTGTCCAGGACGGCCCCGCGCACGATCGCGCCCCGCCCGATGCGCACGTTGTCGTGCAGGACCGACCCCTGGACGACGGCACCCGGATCGACCCGGACGCCGGGCGAGAGCACCGAGCGCGTCACCTGGCCCCGGATCAGGCACCCGGCGCTGATGATCGACTCGCTGGCGATGCCGCCGGCGTTGAAGCGGGCGGGCGACAGCTGGCCGGAGTGGGTGTAGACGGGCCAGCTGCGGTTGTAGAGGTTGAAGGCGGGCCGCTCGGCGATCAGGTCCATGTGGGCGTCGTAGTACGCGTCGAGCGTGCCGACGTCCCGCCAGTAGCCCTGGTCGCGGGTCGTCTCGCCGGGCACGTGGTTCTCGCTGAAGTCGTACAGCTGGGCCTCACCCCGGTCCGTGAGCGAGGGCAGTATCGAACCGCCCATGTCGTGCACGGAGTCGCCGTCCTCCGCGTCCCGCTGCAGGGCCTCGATGAGGGCCTTGGTGGTGAAGATGTAGTTGCCCATCGAGGCGAACACGCACCCGGGGTCGTCGGGCAGGCCCGGCGGGTCGGCGGGCTTCTCCAGGAAGCCCTGCACGGTCTGGCCGTCCGAGCCGGGACTGATCACGCCGAAGGACGACGACTCGGCGCGCGGCACCCGTATCCCCGCGACGGTGACCCCTGCGCCGCTCTCGATGTGCTGGTTGAGCATCTGGCGGGGGTCCATGCGGTAGACGTGGTCGGCACCGAACACCGCGACGTAGTCGGGCTGTTCGTCGTACACGAGGTTGAGGGACTGGAGAATGGCGTCGGCACTGCCCAGGTACCAGCGCGGACCGAGGCGCTGCTGGGCGGGGACCGGGGTGACGTAGTTGCCGAGCAGACTGGACATCCGCCACGTGGTGGTGATGTGCCGGTCCAGCGAGTGCGACTTGTACTGCGTGAGCACGCAGATGCGCATGATGTCACCGTTGACGAGATTGGACAGGACGAAGTCGACCAGGCGATACGTTCCGCCAAAGGTCACCGCCGGTTTCGCGCGGTCCGCGGTCAACGGCATCAGGCGTTTGCCCTCTCCGCCCGCCAGCACGATTCCGAGCACAGAAGGCCCACCACGACGCATCGTCGCTCCCCTCACCGTGGTTGTGCACGATGCTTTCCCGTACGCCGGTCGGGCTAAGCCTGTTGACCTTGTTTGAGGATCTCCTCATAGAGCCTTACCGTCCGCCTGGCCACGGCGTCCCAGCCGAACTCCCCCACCGCGCGCTCCCGTCCGGCGTCCCCCATGCGCCGCGCGGCCTCCGGATCACCGATCACGGAGTCCAGGGCTCGCGCGAGGTCCGCCTCGAAGATCCCCGAGTCGTCGTCCAGGGACACCAGTACCCCGGTTTTCCCGTCCTCCACCACCTCGGGGATGCCTCCGACCCGCGAGGCCACGACGGGAGTTCCGCAGGCCATCGCCTCCAGGTTGACGATGCCCAGCGGCTCGTACACCGAAGGGCAGACGAACACGGCGGCGTGCGTGAGGAGTTGGATGACATCCGGGCGGGGCAGCATCTGCGGGATCCAGAAGACGCCCTCGCGTACGGCGCTCAGTTCCTGGAAGAGCTCGCGGAACTCCCGGTCGATCTCCGGGGTGTCGGGGGCGCCCGCGCACAGCACCACCTGGGCCGCCGGGTCGATGTCCCGTACCGCGCGCAGCAGATGGGGGACACCCTTCTGGCGGGTGATGCGGCCGACGAACAGGACGTACGGCCGGTCGGGGTCGACGCCGATCCGGGTGAGCGCGTCCGTGCCGTGGTCGGGGCGGTAGAGGGTGGTGTCGATGCCGTTGTGGACGACATGGACGGTGGCCGGGTCGAGGGCCGGGTAGCAGGCGAGGATGTCCTCGCGCATGGCCCCGGACACGGCGATCACGGCGTCGGCGGCCTCGATGGCGGTGCGCTCGGCCCAGCTCGACAGGGCGTATCCGCCGCCGAGCTGCTCGGCCTTCCAGGGGCGCAGGGGCTCCAGGGAGTGCGCGGTCATCACGTGCGGGACGCCGTACAGGAGCTTGGCGAAGTGGCCGGCGAGGTTGGCGTACCAGGTGTGGGAGTGGACGAGTTCGCGGCCTTCGAGGGCGGCGGCGATGGAGAGGTCGGTGGAGAACGTACGCAGGGCGTCGTTGCTCCCGTCCAGCGCCGGCCAGGACCGGTGCCGGACGACGCCGACTCCGCGGCCCTCGCCCCAGCAGTGCACCTCCAGGTCGGTGAGGGCGCCCAGCTCCCGGGCCAGAAACTCGACATGGACACCCGCGCCGCCGTACACATCCGGCGGGTACTCCCGGGTCAGCAGGCCCACACGCACCCAAAACTCCCTGCCTCGGCGGTTGGTTCCCACATGGTCACCCAGATGTGGCGTCCGGGGAAGACCATGGTGTCCTGGTGAAGCAGCAGTCGCCGCAGATCCCGCCGCCGGGCACCCGGTAGTAGAGGCAACAACTGCGCCGCCGGAAGGCGCTTTTGGTGAGGGTGCCGGTCGGGGCGAGGCGGGGGTGGGCGAACAGTTCGGAAGCGAGGACCTGGGCGCGTGCACCGGCGTCCGTGCCCGCCCCGCGCGCCCAGCGGTCGAGCTCGCGGGCCGCGCCGGCCAGCGCCGAGCCCGCGTTGCCCCACAGCAGGCCCTCGGCGACGCCGTACCGGCCGTGCAGGGCGGCCGTGAGGGGCTCCAGATGCCCTCGTACGACGAGGTCCGCGATCGTCGCCGCGTCGGCCGGTAGGGGACGCACGTCCGCCAGCCACAGGTCGTCGGGGGCACTCGCGGCAGGGTCCCAGTGGAGCAGGCGGGGGTCGACGTCGGGGACCGTGCCGTACAGGACTGCACAGCCGAGGGCGACGGACCACAGACGGGCCGCGAGCCCCTGTTGGGCGATCGACGCGGAAACGCGCAGCTCAGAGGCGTGAATACGGTCTGCGACCGTACGGAGGCGGAAAGTTATGGAATCCGGGTAAACGTCCTCCCCGCGGTGTGCGTACGCCTGCGCGAGTGTCGGCGGTTGATCGTCGAGGGCTCCGGCCGTGCGTAGTACGAAGAAGCCGCCGAGCTGCCGGAGCGCCGCGAGATCGGGGTCGAGGTCCACGAGAGGCAGTAGTACCAGGTCGGACAGTAGACCGAGAGCAGCAGCTCCGCTCCCGCGTCGCCCACCCTGGGGAGGACGTGGGACCCGGCGTACTCCATCGGCAGTAGGACGTAATGGATGCTCTGGTACGACGCGGTGGCGCCCGCGAGGGGGGATCGTAGTCACCATGGAAGCCGACCGATCGCCGCGCCGGGCCCCGCGCCCCCGCTGCACGCAGAGGAGTTGCTCATGAGCGCCCTCGCGTTGTCCATTGTGCTGTCGCTCGTCTCCGCTGTCGCCTACGCGGGTGGGGCGATCGTGCAGGAGAGGGTCGCGGATTCCGGGCACGGTCCGTCCTACGCGCCGATGCGCAGGCCGGTCTGGTGGGCCGCCGTGGCGCTGAACGGCTTCGGCGGAGTGCTGCACGTGGTGGCGCTGGCCTTCGGGCCGCTGAGCGTCGTCCAGCCGATGGGCGCCCTGACCATCGTGTTCGCGCTGCCGATGGCGGCCCTGTTCGTGCGCCGCAAGGCCGGGGCGGCGGCCTGGCGCGGCGCGATCATGGCGACGCTCGGACTCGCGGGCCTGCTGTCCCTGGTCGGCACCTCCGAGGCGCAGTCCCTGGGCACCACCGAGCGGGTGCTGCTGGCCGTGGTCACCAGCTCCGCGGTGGTGGCGCTGATGGTGGCGGGGCGTGCCGCGCACCGGCACCCGGCGGTGCGCAGCACCCTGCTCGCGATCGCGTCCGGTATCGCCTTCGGGATGTCGTCCGTGTTCACGAAGGTCGTCGCCGTGGACTGGTCCGGCGGCCTCACGACCGCGGATGTGCCGTCACTGGCGTTGATCGCGGTGCTCGGTGTCTCCGGTCTGCTTCTCTCACAGGCGGCCTACCGGGGCGGCGGCCTCACGGCGCCGCTCGCGACGCTGACGGTCGTGAACCCGGTCGTGGCGGCGGCGGTCGGCATCACGATGTTCGGCGAGACCTTCCGGTACGGCACCACGGGCACCATCCTCGCGCTGAGCTGCGGTGTGGTCGCGGCGGGCGGCCTGATCCTGCTCACCACGGAGCGGCTGCAGCACGCCACCCACAGGGACGCCACGCCCTCTGCCTTTCTTTCCCCTGTTCCTGTTTCCGTTGCTTCGGCACCCTCGTCACCGGAACAGGCCGGATCCGGCCAGGAGGAGCACATGGAGACGGCGGCGGTGAGCAAGGAACCCGCCCACGCGGCCCTGACCACCGTGGCGGCACCGGCACCGCTGACCGTGCCCGATGTGCTCGACGGGGAGCCCGTTCCCTACGGGGCCTTCTCCGGCATCCCCTACGTGCCGATCCCGATCTCCGCCCGGGACCGGCACCGTATGCGGGTCAAATCCTGACGCCGCCGGCCCGGAGATAGGCCACCGGGTCGATGTCGCTGCCGAAGCCGGGTCCCGTCCGCACCTCGAAGTGCAGATGCGGGCCCGTGCTGTTGCCCGTCGAACCGGAGCGCCCGATGCGCTGCCCGACGGACACCGACTGCCCCGCCCGCACGGAGATCGCGGACAGATGCGCGTACTGCGAGTAGCGCCCGTCGGCGTGCCGGATCACCACCTGGTACCCGAAGGACCCGCCCCAGCCCGCTTCGACGACCTCACCCACGCCGATCGCCTTCACGGAGGTCCCGGTGGGCACCGGGAAGTCCACGCCCGTGTGGTAGCCCTTCGACCAGGAGGAACCCGACTTGTGGTACGGCGTCCCGGTCGCGGCGCCCACGGGCGCGGTGAGGGTGGTGGTCGTGGTGCGGGGTGCCTTGGTGGCGGCCTTCTCGGCGGTGCGCGCGGGGGCCTTCTCCGTCGTGGACTTGCGCGCGGGCTCGGCGGTGGCGGGGGCGGCGGGCGCGGCCTTCGTACGGAGGTTCAGCCGCTGGCCGGGGACGATCAGGTCCGGATCGGTGCCGATGGTCGTGCGGTTGGCCGCGTAGAGGCGCTGCCAGCCGCCCCGGACCTCGCGGTCGTCGGCGATGCCGGAGAGGGTGTCGCCGTGCACGACGGTGTACATCTCGGCGGTGCCCGCCTGGGACTGGGGCGTGATCTGCGGCTTCACGTCACGGACGGTCCGCTGGGACTTCCGTTCGGAGTTGCCCGGGTTGCCGGAGGGGTTGATGTCGGGGGTGTCGCCGCCGCGGGTGAGGCCGGCGCGGACCGAACAGGTGGGCCAGGCGCCGGGGCCCTGTGCCTTGAGCACCTTCTCGGCCACGGCTATCTGCTGGTCCTTGGTGGCCAGATCCGCACGCCCGGCGTAGACCCTGCCGCCGTACGCCTCCCAGGTGGACTGGCTGAACTGGAGCCCGCCGTAGTACCCGTTGCCGGTGTTGATGTTCCAGTCGTTCGTGGACTCGCAGGCGGCGACCTTGTTCCAGGTCGCCACATCCGCCGCGTCCGCCGCTCCGGCACCGACCAGCGGGAGCGCGATCCCGGCGCTGCCCGCGGTGACGGTGAGAGAGGCCCGGTTGATCCGGTTCGGCTGGTACCGGCGATGCTTGCCGCGTACGGCCATGGAAGAGCCCCCTTACCGTTGCCAGGAGCCGCAAAAGTAAACGCTGTCAACAGGCCACACAAGACTGCAAATCAGCCTCCGTGCGGCCGAAGTTCGCCCGCCGCGAACCCGAAGTGGCCAGGAATACGGGTCGATTGCGTAAACGCTGAGGCAGGTGGGGGTCCTGGTCCGTATCTGCGTACGCAGGAACGGCAGCCCGGATGTGCGGTCGGCGTACCGGCGCGTCAGGATGGCCCGAAGGGCAATACTGGCGAGCACGTACGGCACCACCGATTCCAGGACCTACCGGCACCACCGTTTTCCAGGACCCACTAGGAGCCATCCGCATGAGCAACTCAGCCCAGATCGGCGTCACGGGACTCGCGGTGATGGGCCGCAACCTCGCCCGCAACTTCGCGCGCAACGGCTACACGGTCGCGCTGCACAACCGGACGGCGGCGCGTACGCACGCCCTGGTCGAGGAGTTCGGGTCCGAGGGCGACTTCATCGCGGCCGACACCGCCAAGGAGTTCGTGGCCGCGCTGGAACGGCCGCGTCGCCTGGTCGTCATGGTGAAGGCCGGTGAGCCGACCGACGCCGTCATCCAGGAGTTCGCCCCGCTCCTGGAGCCCGGCGACATGATCATCGACGGCGGCAACGCGCACTTCGCGGACACCCGGCGCCGGGAGCGCGACCTGCGCGAGCAGGGCATCCACTTCGTCGGCATGGGCGTCTCGGGCGGCGAGGAGGGCGCGTTGCTCGGCCCGAGCATCATGCCGGGCGGCCCGGTCGAGTCGTACGACTCGCTCGGTCCGATGCTGGAGAAGATCTCCGCGAAGGCGGCGGACGGCACCCCCTGTGTGTCACACGTGGGTCCGGACGGCGCCGGGCACTTCGTGAAGATGGTCCACAACGGCATCGAGTACGCCGACATGCAGCTGATCGGCGAGGCGTACCAGTTGCTGCGCGACGTCGCCGGGTACTCCCCCGCGCAGATCGCCGACATCTTCCGCACCTGGAACACGGGCCGTCTCGACTCCTACCTGATCGAGATCACCGCCGAGGTGCTGTCGCACGTGGACGCGGCGACGGGCAAGCCGTTCGTGGACGTGGTGGTGGACCAGGCCGAGCAGAAGGGCACCGGCCGCTGGACCGTGCAGATCGCCCTGGACCTGGGCGTGCCGGTGTCGGGCATCGCCGAGGCCGTCTTCGCCCGCTCCCTCTCCGGCCACGCGGCGCTGCGCGAGGCGTCGCGCGGGCTGGCCGGCCCGAAGGCGACCCCGCTGAGCGAGTCGGAGGCGGCGGCCTTCGCCGACCGTGTCGAGCAGGCGCTGTACGCGTCGAAGATCGTGTCGTACACCCAGGGCTTCCACGAGATCGCGGCGGGCGGCGCGGAGTACGACTGGAACATCGACCTCGGTGCCGTCTCGGCCCTCTGGCGCGGCGGCTGCATTATCCGGGCGGCGTTCCTGGACCGTATCCGCGCCGCGTACGACGCGCGGGCGGACCTGCCGAGCCTGCTGTCCGACGACACGTTCGCGCAGGAGATCGCGGCGGCGCAGGACGACTGGCGCGAGGTGCTGGTCGCCGCGACCCGCCAGGGTGTGCCCACGCCGGGCTTCGCGGCGGCCCTCGCGTACTACGACGCTCTGCGCGCGGAGCGGTTGCCTGCGGCGCTTACGCAGGGCCAGCGGGACTTCTTCGGTGCGCACACCTATCGGCGTACGGACCGCGAGGGCTCGTTCCACACGCTGTGGGGTGGGGATCGGTCCGAGGTGACCGGCTGAGGGTCGCTCCCGCGGGTCGGGCGGTTCTTCGGCTGCGGGTTGTGGGGGCAGGTCGCGCAGTTCCCCGCGCCCCTTTCGGGGCGCGGTTCCGCGCCCCGAGGGTGATGGTGGGCGGTCGGCATTTTCCGGCCGCCCACCTGGTCTTTCAGGACAGCGGTGGACCCGGTTCGGGCTCGGGTACCGGCTCGGGGCCCGGGGGCTGTGGGATGGGGGACGGGGCCGGGTCCGGAGGTGTCGGGGTCGGCCCGGGGATCGGAGGTTCCGGGTCGGGGCCCGGCGGAGGGCCCGGGGTCGGGTCCGGGTAGGGGCCGGGGGTGGGGCCCGGCGGTACGGGGTGGGGATACGGGTCCGGTTGGGTCACTGTGTCCTCCAGCCAGTGGGTTCGTCGGCTCTGGACTTCTCCCCCGCGTACCCGGCGCACGCGCCCCCACTCACCCCGTCGCGCTGTGCGCGGGGACCAGGTGGGTCACCGTCGGCCGGTCACGGCGGCCCGTGCCGCCGCCGCGAGTCCGGGCCGGGGGCTGGACAGCACCGGCACGGTGGTCGTCGTCAGTGCCTGCGCCGGGGTCATGGATGCCTGGGCGAGGACGATCGCGTCGGCGCTGTCGCCGGGGATCGAGTCCACCGCGTCGGCGACCGAACGGACGTAGCCCTCCGTGTCGCCGGCCTGGAAGAGGGACCAGGCGCCGTCCACCAACAGTGGCCGTACGTCGGCGGGGAGTCCGGCGCGGCGCGCCTCCTCCTCGACGAGGGCGACCGTGGGTCCGAACGTGCTCTCCGAGGTCGCGACGACGACCACCCTCGGGCCGATGGCCACCGCGGCGGCGGCCATCGGACGGTCGACCCGCAGGACGGGCACCCCGATCTCCCCGGCGGCCACCTCCGCGACGCCACCGATGGAGGAGCAGGTGCAGAGGACGGCGACGGCTCCGTCGGCGACGGCCTGCTCCAGGATGTCCCGGACGTCGCCGGCCACGGCGTCGGGCCCGTCGGCCCGGGCCCTGGTCAGCAGGTCCTCGTCGACGAAGTGGGCGAGTTCCAGGCCCTGGTGGTCCTCGTCGCACAGGGCCTCGAAGACCGGGACGTGCAGGGGCGAGGTGTGCAGAAGGGCGAGCACGGTGAGGGGAGTCCCCTTGTCGGGCGTCAGAAGCGGTCGGGGTTCGCCACGAGCCACTCCTTGGCGGCGCGGAGAAGCTGGGGGTCCGCCGCCGGGGCCTCGGCGGGGTGACGCTCGGCCCATTTCACGACGTACGGGCAGAGGGGAGCCACGACGATGCCCTCACGCGCGGCCATGAGGTAGAGCTCGCGGGCCAGTGAGCCCGCGATGCCCTGTCCCTCGTGCGCCGGCTCGACGATCGTGTGGACCGGGACCAGAGCGCGGCCCCGCGCGGCCAGCACGAAATACGCGATGTGGCCGACGACCTCCCCCGCCGCCAGCGCCTCCAGGCGGCCCGCCGTCCGGTCGTCGCGGATCTCTATGTCGCTCATGGACACACTCCTCATCGGGTCCTCGGATCGCCGGCCGGATACGTCGGCTCGCCGGACGGTCAGACCGTGACCGCCTGTGGGCTGCGCTCCTGGTCCGATCCCGGCACCGGCTCGGCCGGGTCGGCGCCCAGCGCCACGACACGGTTGCCGTGGTCCACGTGGACCACCTTCGGCCGCAGCGCCCGCGCCTCGGCGTCGGTCACCTGAGCGTAACTGATGATGATCACCAGATCCCCGGGATGGACCAGGTGGGCTGCCGCCCCGTTGATCCCGACGACGCCGGACCCCCGCTCGCCCTCGATGACATAGGTCTCCAGCCGGGCACCGTTGGTGATGTCGACGATGTGCACGAGCTCACCGGGCAGCAGATCGGCTGCGTCGAGGAGGTCGGCGTCGATGGTCACGGAGCCGACGTAGTGCAGGTCGGCCTGGGTGACGGTGGCTCGGTGGATCTTGGACTTGAACATGGTGCGCAGCAATGTGGACTCCTCAAGACGGCTCCCTGCCAGCTTTCTGCAGGTCAAGGGCGGTCCTCACCCTACAACTGGCCCGCCTCGCAGTCGACGGTCGTCAGCGACGTCGCTCCACAAGAGCAGCCTCCCCGAACCCTTCCCCTCCCTCACCTGCACGGCCGTACGCCCCGCGCGAGCTATACGCCCTACGTATACATGCCGCGTATACACGGCATGTATAGTGTGCTCATGTCCATCGGTCACACCCTTTTGGGGCTCCTGGAGTCCGGTCCACGCCACGGTTACGACCTGAAGCGGGCCTTCGACGAGACGTTCGGTCACGACCGACCGTTGCACTACGGCCAGGTCTACTCGACGATGTCCCGGCTGCTGAAGAACGGCCTCGTGGAGGTCGACGGGATCGAGGCCGGCGGCGGACCGGAGCGCAAGCGCTACGCGATCACCGACGCCGGCATCACCGACGTGGAGCAGTGGCTCGCGACCCCGCAGAAGCCTGAGGAGTACCTCCAGTCGGCCCTTTACACCAAAGTCGTCCTCGCGCTGCTCACCCACCGGGACGCCGCCGACATCCTCGACACCCAACGCTCCGAGCATCTGCGCAGCATGCGCATCCTGACCGACCGCAAGCGCAAGGGCGATCTGGCGGACCAGCTGATCTGCGACCACGCCCTCTTCCATCTGGAGGCGGACCTGCGCTGGCTGGAACTGACCGCCGCCCGACTCGACAAACTCCGTGAGGCTGTAGCCCGATGACGACTTCTCCCCCTGGTCGCCTGCTCACCGCGCAGGACCTGCGCAAGACCTACGCGCACACCCACGCCCTCGACGGCGCCGAGTTCTCCATCCACCCCGGCGAGGTCGTCGCCGTCATGGGCCCCTCCGGCTCCGGCAAGTCGACGCTGCTGCACTGCCTCGCGGGCATCCTGCCGCCCGACTCCGGGTCGATCACCTACAACGGGCGCGAGATGACGACGATGAGCGACGCCCAGCGCAGCGCGTTGCGCCGCTCCGAGTTCGGCTTCGTGTTCCAGTTCGGGCAGCTCGTGCCGGAACTGACCTGCGTGGAGAACGTCGCCCTGCCGCTCAGGCTGAACGGCACCTCCCGCAAGGAGGCCGAGCGGGCGGCGCTCGGCTGGATGGAACGCCTGGAGGTCGACGACCTGAAGGGCAAGCGGCCGGGCGAGGTCTCCGGCGGCCAGGGCCAGCGCGTCGCCGTGGCCCGTGCACTGGTCACCGGTCCCCGGGTGCTGTTCGCCGACGAACCGACCGGCGCGCTCGACTCCTACAACGGCGAGCGCGTGATGGAACTGCTCACCGACGCGGCCCGCTCCACCAACGCCGCCGTCGTCCTCGTCACCCACGAGACCCGGGTGGCCGCCTACTCCGACCGCGAGATCGTCGTGCGCGACGGCAGGTCCCAGGACATGGAGCGCGCCATATGAATCCGCGCCACTGGGCCAGAGACCTGGCTATGGGAGCCCGGTTCGCCGTCACCGGCGGACGCGAGGGCTGGGTCCGGATGACGTTGACAGCGGTCGGCGTCGGCCTCGGCGTGGCCCTGCTCCTGTTGTGCACCGCGATGCCCAACGTGATCGCCTCCCGCAACAAGGTGGAGGACGCCCGCTACGCCAACGTGTACTCCCAGACGGTCCCGCCCAAGGCCGACGACACTCTCCTGATCGCCGTCGCGGACACCACCTGGCACGACGACGACATCCGGGGCCGGATCGTCGAACCCGAGGGCAGGCGGGCGCCGCTGCCTCCGGGGGTCGACCGCTTCCCGGGCAAGGGCGAGATGGTGGTCTCCCCCGCGCTGAAGGACCTGCTGGACTCGGACGACGCGAAACTGCTGCGGGAACGCCTGCCGTACAGGATCACCGGCACGATCGGCGAGAGCGGGCTGATCGGCTCGCACGAACTGGCTTACTATGCGGGCGCCTCGGGGTTGAAGCTCTCGGTGACCTTCCCGGTGACGCGGCTGACCGAGTACGGCAAACCGGACGCGCCGCCCGAGGAGACCGACCCGGTGCTCCTGCTCATGGTCATGGTCGTGATCGTGGTGCTGCTGACGCCGGTCGCCGTGTTCATCGCCGCCGCCGTCCGCTTCGGCGGCGAACGCCGCGACCGCCGCCTCGCCGCGCTGCGCCTGGTCGGTTCCGACCGGGGGATGACCCGTCGGATCGCGGCGGGCGAGGCGCTGGCCGGAGCCCTGCTCGGCCTGGCCGTGGGCACCGGCTTCTTCCTGCTCGGCCGCCAGAAGCTGGGCACCGGCGAGTTGCTGGGCGTGAGCGTCTGGCCCAGCTACCTCGACCCGGCCCCCGCGCTCGCCGCGCTGGTCGCGGTGGCGGTGCCGGTCGCCGCGGTGCTGGTCACGCTGCTCGCGATGCGCGGCGTGGTCGTCGAACCCCTCGGTGTCGTGCGCGCGGCCAGGCAGCGCCGCCGCCGGCTGTGGTGGCGGCTGCTGCCACCGCTGGCGGGCCTCGGGATGCTCTACCCGATGCTCGGCCAGGGCCACGAGAACGGTGACTTCAACCAGTACCTCGTCATCGGTGGCGTCCTGATGCTGCTGATCGGCATCACCGCCCTGCTGCCCTGGGCCGTGGAGGCGGTCGTCGTCCGGCTCGGCAAGGGCCCGCTGTCCTGGCAGCTGGCCGTGCGACGGCTTCAGCTGAGCAGCGGCACCGCCGCCCGCATGGTCAACGGCATCGCCGTGGCGGTGGCCGGGGCCATCGCGCTGCAGATGCTGTTCACGGGAACACAGAACCGGTACACCGAGAGCACCGGCATGGACCCCGACCGGGTGCAGATGCAGGTCGAGTTCAGCAGCCCCAAGCCGCCTTCCGGCATCGAGCGCGCATTCACCGGCACCAAGGGTGTCCGGGCCGCGGCGGTCCTGGCCCGCGCCGAGTACGGGGACTCACGTCGGGACCCGAAGAGCAACAGCGACCTGACCGTGGGTAGCTGCGCCGCCCTGCGCGAACTCGCCGCATTGCCCTCCTGCAAGGACGGTGACGTGTTCATCAAGCGAACGCGGAGCGGCTACTCGGACCCCAGCAACGCAGCCGAAATCGCCCTGGCGAAGCCCGGCCGGCAGCTCTACATCGACCCGTCGTACGACGGCGAGGACCGCGGTCTGGAGGTGCCCTGGACCGTTCCGGCGAACCTTCGGCAGGTGAACGCGCGCAAGGACTCACTGCAGGAATACGCCAGTCTGCTGGTCACCCCCGCCGCTCTGCCCGCCAAGGCCGCGCCTGCGGTGTTCTCGGACGGTGTCTACCTGCGTCTGGACCCGTCGGTACCGGACTCGCGGGAGTACGTACGCAACGTCGCCGCCCGTATGGACCCCCTGGCACAGGCCTTCGGCTGGTCGGCGACCCAGGAGAACGCCAAGTACACCTCCATCCGCACCGGCCTGTTCGTCGGCTCCGCCTTCGTGCTGGCACTGATCGGGGCGAGTCTGCTGGTCTCCCAGCTGGAGCAGCTGCGCGAACGCAGGAAGCTGCTCTCCGCGCTGGTCGCCTTCGGCACCCGTCGCCGCACGCTGAGCCTGTCGGTGCTGTGGCAGACGGCCCTCCCGGTCGGACTCGGTCTCGTACTGGCCACGGGGGTGGGTGTCGTCCTCGGCACGGTGCTGCTGAAGATGACCCGTATACCGGTGGCCATGGACTGGGCGAGCGTGCTCACCATGACCGGCGTGGGCGCGGCCGTGGTCGGCGTGGTCACACTGCTCAGCCTGCCGCCGCTCCTGCGCATGATGCGCCCGTCGGGCCTGCGCACGGAGTAACCCCCCGCACATCCCATGAAGTGGGCTCCTCCTACCGGAAGGAGCCCACTCCTGCACGCGGGCAGGCCCGCACGGTCACCGGCCGCCGTGCACAGGTTCGTTGGCCCGTGCGAACCTGAACTGCCGGACCCAGCGGCCTTCGTATGTCTCGTACGCCCCGTTCGCCCCACCGGATGGAGATTCGTATGTCCCCCGACACCCCACGCCGTCGCGCCGCCGTGGTCGGTCTGGGCGCCCGTGCCCGGCTGTTCACGCGTGCGCTGGCCGGTCCCTACGCGGACCGGTTCGAGCTGGCGGGCTTCTGCGATGTCAACTCCCGCCGGATGGCCGTCCACAACGGCTGGCTCGCGGACGCCGATCCGGGCCGGGCGCCCGTACCGGCGTACGCAGCCGAGGACTTCGACGAGATGCTGCGCCGCGAGCGGATCGACCTCGTCGTGGTCTGCTCCGTGGACCGTACCCACGACGACTACATCGTGCGCGCCCTCGAAGCGGGCTGCGACGTGGTCACCGAAAAGCCGATGACGACCGACGCCGACAGGGCCCGCCGCATCCTGGACGCCGTCCGCCGCACCGGGCGCGAGGTGCGGGTGGCGTTCAACTACCGCTACAACCCGGTGCATTCGGCCGTACGGGAGCTGATCGCGGCCGGGGAGATCGGCGAGGTCGGCTCGGTGCACTTCGAGTGGCTGCTCGATCTGCGCCACGGCGCCGACTACTTCCGCCGCTGGCACCGCGACAAGGCGAACTCCGGTGGCCTCATGGTCCACAAGGCCACCCACCACTTCGACCTGGTCAACTGGTGGCTCGGCACCCGGCCGGAGACCGTCTTCGCACAGGGCGGCCTCTTCTTCTACGGCGACGAGGCCGGCCGGCGCCGGGGACTCGCCCGGGACTACACCCGCGCCCACGGCTCCCCCGCCGCCCGGGACGACCCCTTCGCCGTCCGTCTGGAGGACTCGCCCGCGCTCAGCGCGCTGTACCTGGACGCGGAGGCGGAGGACGGCTATCACCGCGACCAGAACGTGTTCGGCCCGGGCGTGACCATCGAGGACGACATTGCGGTCCTGGTGCGGTACGCGACCGGGGCGACGCTGACGTACCACCTCACGGCGTACGCCCCCTGGGAGGGATACCGGATCGCCTTCAACGGCAGCGAAGGGCGGCTGGAGCTGCTGGTGGAGGAGTCGACGTGGACCCCTTCCCTGGTTCCGGCGAACGGCTCCGATCCCGTGCTGCACGGCGCGGAGACGGCCGACACCGTCGGTCGTACCGAGCTGACACTGCGGCGCTTCTGGGAGGAGCCGCGCGAGATCGAGGTCGCCACCGGCGAGGGCGGGCACGGGGGTGGCGACGCGCGCATGCTCGATGACGTGTTCGGCACCCGCGTCCCGGACCCCCTGCACCGTGCGGCGGACGCGGCCGACGGTGCCCACTCCCTGGTCACCGGTCTGGCCGCGAACCGCTCCTTCGAGACGGGCCTTCCGGTGTTGACCCGGGATCTGCTGGACCTCTGACGAGGGTCAGAGGTCCCGGACGGCGGGGCGGACAAGGCCGGTCCGGTGGGCGATGACGACGAGCTGGGCGCGGTTACGGGCGCCGCGTCAGGGCGCGCTGGATGTGGGTGCGGACGGTCAGGACGCTCAGGACCAGGCCATCGGCGATCTCCGCGTTCGACCGGCCCTGGGCGGGGAGACCCACCTTGGTGAGCGTCGAAATGTCGATCACTGTGAGGCCGGCCAGGGCGACGACGACGGTGGGCCGGCGGAGCCCACCGCCGGCCCGGCCGCTTCCCCGCCCCGTCCCGCCCCCGCGCCTACACGGCCTCCGGCACTTCCGCCCGCTCCCCTGGCCGCTGCGCGAACTGGGTCCGGTACAGCTCCGCGTACCGCCCGTCCAGGGCCAGCAGTTCGTCGTGCGTGCCGCGTTCCAGGATCTGTCCGGCCTCGACCACGAGGATCTGGTCGGCCGCCCGGACCGTGGACAGACGGTGGGCGATCACCACGGCCGTGCGGTCGGCCAGGGCCTCCGCCAGTGCCTCCTGGACCGCCGCCTCCGAGGTGTTGTCCAGGTGGGCCGTCGCCTCGTCGAGGATGACGACACGCTGGCGGGCCAGCAGCAGCCGGGCGATGGTCATGCGCTGGCGTTCACCGCCGGAGAGGCGGTAGCCGCGTTCGCCGACCACCGTGTCGAGGCCGTCGGGCAGTTCGCGGACCAGGTCGTCGAGGCGGGCCCGGGTCAGCGCCGCCCACAGTTCGTCGTCCGTCGCCGTGGGGCGGGCCAGCACCAGGTTGGCGCGCACGGAGTCGTGGAAGAGGTGGCCGTCCTGGGTGACCATGCCGAGGGTGGCGCGCAGGGAGGCGGCGCTCAGGTCACGGACGTCGACACCGCCGATGCGTACGGCGCCCTCGTCGGTGTCGTACAGACGGGGCAGGAGTTGTCCGATGGTCGACTTTCCGGCGCCGGAGGAGCCCACGAGGGCGATCGTCTGACCGGGTTCTGCGCGGAAACTTACCCCGTGCAGGACCTCCGTGCCGCCCCTGGTGTCCAGGGCGGCCACCTCCTCCAGGGAGGCGAGGGAGACACGGTCAGCGGCGGGGTAGGCGAAGCGGACGTTGTCGAACTCCACCGCGACCGGACCCGCCGGGACCTCGCGGGCGTCCGGCTTCTCCTCGATGAGGGGCTTCAGGTCGAGCACCTCGAAGACGCGCTCGAAGCTCACCAGGGCGCTCATCACCTCGACGCGCGCCCCTGCGAGCGACGTGAGCGGCGCGTACATCCGGGTCAGGAGCAGGGCGAGCGCGACGACCGCGCCCGGTTCCAGGCTGCCGCGCAGCGCGAACCAGCCGCCGAGCCCGTACACCAGGGCGAGCGCCAGGGCCGACACCAGGGTGAGGGCGGTGATGAAGACCGACTGCGCGAGGGCCGTCCGTACGCCGATGTCCCGGACCCGGCGGGCGCGGGCCGCGAACTGGGCGGACTCCTCGTCGGGCCGTCCGAAGAGCTTGACGAGGGTGGCGCCGGGGGCCGAGAAGCGCTCGGTCATCCGGGTGCCCATCGACGCGTTGAGGTCGGCGGCCTCGCGCTGGAGCTTGGCCATCCGGCTGCCCATCCGCCGGGCGGGGACCACGAACACCGGCAGCAGTACCAGGGCGAGCAGGGTGATCTGCCAGGACAGGGTGAGCATCACGGCGAGCGTGAGCACCAGCGTGACCAGATTGCTCACCACCCCGGACAGGGTGTTGCTGAACGCGCGCTGCGCGCCGATGACGTCGTTGTTGAGCCGGGAGACCAGTGCTCCCGTACGGGTGCGGGTGAAGAACGCGACCGGCATGCGCTGCACATGATCGAATACTGCCGTCCGCAGATCGAGGATCAGCCCTTCCCCGAGCATCGCCGAGAGCCAGCGGCCGAGAATCCCGAGTCCCGCCTCGGCGACCGCGATGACCGCGATGAGCAGCGCGAGCCGGACCACCGTGCTCTCCTCGCCGCCCGACACGATCGTGTCGACGACACGGCCGGCGAGCACGGGGGTGGCGACGGCGAGCAGCGCGGTGAGCACACTCAGGACGACGAAGCGGATGATGCGGCGGCGGTGCGGGCGTGCGAACTCCGCGATACGGCGCAGGGTCGCGCGGGCGAAGGGGCGCCGGTCCTGCTGGGAGTTCATGACGCTGTGCAACTGCATCCAGGCGGTGGTCTCCATACTCATGGCAGCGACCGTACGACCTCAAGCGACCTTGAGGTCAAGGACGGCACAAGTGCTGCGGACCATGCCCCTCTCGTGCCGTTGCCCGACGCGTCGGCCGGTGGCCGTGCGTCCGCAACCCGGTGTTGGTGCGGTGCGGAGAACCTCTCCGGTTGTGACAGCGGTTCTCCTTCCTCCGGTCCGGCGCCGGCGCATACCGGTGCGGCAGGTCCTGTGCCTGCTCCCGCTCCTCCTCGTCGCCGTGGTCGCGGTGCGCCACCGGCAGGTGCTCGCCGAGGGCTTCGGCCATCTGGCGTCGGCCAAGTGGCCCTGGCTGCTGGCGGCGGCCGGGGCGACGTGTCTGACCTGGGTGGCCGCCGCCGTCAGCCGGCAGGGAGCCGTCGTCGAGCGACTGCCCAAGCTGCGGTTGCTCGCCACGCAGTTCGCGGCCGGTTCGGCCAACCATCTGCTGCCGACGGGGCTCGGCGCGAGCGCGGTCAACCTGCGGTTCATGACGGTGTGCGGTCTGCCGCTGGCCCGTTCCTCGGCGGCGCTCGCCCTGTATCTGCTCGCGGAGGGCGTCGGCCGGCTGGGCCTGCTGGCCGCGCTGCTGATCGCGTTCCCCCACGCCCTACGGCTCGGAAGTCTCGTTCCCGGCACGGCACTCGGCCCGCTGCTCATCGGCATCTGCGCGGTGCTGTCGGCGGCGGCCGGCGCGGCGGTGTGCGTACGGCGGCTACGCACGGCCGTCCTCTCCTTCCTGCGTACGGCGCTCGGCGAGGCCCGTTCCGTGCACATGCGGCCGTCCCGAGCGCTGGCGCTGTGGGGCGGTTCGCTGGCGTTCCCGGCGTTGCAGGCCGCCGGACTGACCGCGGTGGGAACGGCGTTGGGGCTGCCGGTGCCGGCCTGGCACATGGCGCTCGCGTATCTCGCGGCGACGGTCGCCGTCGCGCTGATCCCCACGCCCGGCGGTATCGGCTCCGTCGAGGCGGCGCTGATCCTGGCCCTGGTCGCGGTGGGCGGTCCCGTGACCGTCGCCACGGCGGTGGTGCTCGCGTTCCGGATCATCACCGTCTGGGTACCGCTGCTGCCGGGGGCGTTGGCGCTGGGGGCGCTGGTGCGGCTCAAGGTGATCTGACGGCCGCCTCCAGGCAGTATCTCGGGGTGACGCCTCGGGATGGCGACCTCGGGGCCGTTTGTGACAATGGTTTCCAATAAGCTAGCGTGCCGGGACATGCCCACCACTTCCCTGGACCCCCGCCTGCCCGTGACCGTGCTCTCCGGTTTCCTCGGCGCCGGAAAGACGACGCTGCTCAACCACGTCCTCGGCAACCGTCAGGGCCTGCGGGTCGCGGTCATCGTGAACGACATGAGCGAGATCAACATCGACGCGTCCCTCGTCCGGGACGGCGGCACCCTCTCCCGTACGGAGGAGCGGCTGGTCGAGATGACCAACGGCTGCATCTGCTGCACGCTCCGGGACGACCTCCTGGAGGAGGTCGCGAAGCTGGCCCGCGAGGACCGCTTCGACTACCTGCTCATCGAATCGTCCGGAATCTCGGAACCCATGCCCGTGGCCGCGACCTTCGCCTTCGCCCGCGACGACGGTGCGAGCCTGCTGGACGTCTCCCGCCTGGACACCATGGCCACGGTCGTGGACGCGGTGAACTTCCTGCCCGAACTGGACCGCGGCGACGACCTGCTGGAGCGCGGGATCACCCCGGTCGAGGGTGACGGGCGCACGGTGAGCGATCTCCTCGTCGACCAGATCGAGTTCGCCGACGTGATCCTCCTCAACAAGACTGATCTGGTCCCCGAGGAGGAGGCCGACCGCCTGGAGGCGACCCTGCGCCGCCTCAACCCGGCCGCCCGCGTGCACCGTACGGTCCGCGGCACGATCGACCCCGCCGAACTCCTCGGCACGGGCCTGTTCGACCTGGAGAAGGCCGAGCAGGCGCCGGGCTGGGTGGCCGAGCTGAACGGCGACCACGTGCCGGAGACGGAGGAGTACGGCATCTCCTCGCTCGTGCTGCGCGACCCGCGCCCCTTCCATCCGGGCCGCCTCTGGGACCTGCTCACCGGTCCGCTCGACGCGGGCCACTACGGCCAAGTGCTGCGCTCCAAGGGCTTCTTCACCCTCGCCTCCCGCCCCGGCACCACGGGCCTGTGGTCCCAAGCGGGCTCCGTCGCCCGCTTCGAGCCGATCGCGACGGGTGACGCCACGGGAACCGAATCCCCCGTCCAGGGACAGGAGTTGGTATTCATCGGTACCGATCTGCGCCGCCAGTCGCTGCGCCTCGCACTGTCGCGCTGCCTGCTGACGGAGGAGGAACTGGCCGCGTACGCAGTCGACTTGGCGCACACGGCGTACGAGGACCCCTTCCCCGCGTGGGAGGTGCACCCGGCGGACGTCTGCGATGCGCTCCCCGTCTGAGCTGCTCAATGGCGGGTTTGCCACTGCTCGGTGACGACCGGTCCGCCGGATGCGGCAGGATGAGCGGTCGCCGGACGTCGTACAGACGTCCGGACATTGATCGCACGTCCAAGACTTTTCGCACTTTCGAACAGGTGACAAGTGACGAGACTTCACATCCGGCCGTCGGTGGCGCGGGGCGCCGCGGAACCACTCCTCGGAGGTGAGCGATGAAGCGAGAACTCACCGTGGACGATCTGGTCGTCGCGGGCATCGCCCTCGCCGTGGGCCTGCTGGCGGCCTTCCTGCTGCGTATGCTGCTGCGCTGGCTTGGCAGGCACGCGGACCGAACCCGCTGGAGCGGGGACGACGTCATCGTGGACGCGCTGCGCACGGTGGTGCCGTGGTCGGCGTTCACCGGGGGCGCGGCAGCGGCAGCCGCAGCGCTGCCGCTGACGAAGACGGTCGGGCACAACGTCAACCAGACGCTGACCGTCCTCCTGATCGGTGTCACGACGCTCACGGTGGCCAGAGTGGTCGGCCGGCTGATGAGTGCCGTCACCCAGTCCCGGTCGGCGGTGGCCGGCTCGGCGACGATCTTCGTGAACATCATCAGGGTCGTCATCCTGGCCCTGGGCTTTCTCGTCATGCTCCAGACGTTCGGCGTCTCCATAGCGCCGATGCTCACCGCCCTGGGCGTCGGCGGTCTGGCCGTCGCGCTCGCTCTCCAGGACACCCTCGCCAACCTCTTCGCGGGCATCCACATCCTCGCCTCGAAGACCGTCCAGCCCGGTGACTACATCAAGCTGAGCAGTGGCGAGGAGGGATACGTCGTCGACATCAACTGGCGTCAGACGACGGTCCGCCAGCTCTCCAACAACCTGGTCATCATCCCGAACGGGCAGCTCGCCGGGACCAACATGACCAACTTCAACCGCCCCGAGGAGATGCTGACGATCCTCGTCCAGGTCGGCGTCGCCTACGACAGCGACCTGGAACAGGTCGAGCGGGTCACCTGCGAGGTCGTGACCGAGGTGATGACGGAGATCACCGGCGCCGTCCCGGAACACGAGCCGCTGGTGCGCTTCCACACCTTCGGCGACTCGCGGATCGGCTTCACGGTGATCCTGGGGGTCGGCGAGTTCAGCGACCAGTTCCGCATCAAGCACGAGTTCATCAAGCGCCTGCACAGGCGCTACCGGGTGGAGGGCATCAGCATCCCGGCGCCCGCGCGGACGGTCGCCCTGCAGCAGGGCGCGGTCGTCATTCCGCAGCAGCGGAGCGGCCACGCGGAACCCGACCTGGGGCTCGGCCCGGAGCAGGGCGGACCGGCGTCCACCCTGCTCGACAGACTCGACAAGCTCGACAAGCTCGACAGATGAGACTCACGCCCCAGCGGGCGACCTCAGAGGGTCGCGGAGTTGTCGTGATGGCCGGCCGTGCGGTTCTGCGGCGCGACCAGTGACGTACGGACCGGGGTGACCGTCCAGTCCGGGTGACCGGGCATCCGCGGTGTCGTCGTGCCGTACAGCCAGTCCCGCAGGAAGCCGGAGAGGTCCTGGCCGGCGGTCTCGGAGGCGACCGAGATGTAGTTCTCGGTCGTCGCCGAGGCGTTGCGGTAGCGGTCGAGGAAGGTGCGCTCGATCGCGTTGAAGGTGGCTTCGCCGACGAACTGGCGCAGCGCGTAGAGGACGAGGACGCCGCCCAGATAGCGCTGGCTGTCGAACAGGTTCGCCTCGTTGGGTGCCGCGACCGGCCCGGAGTCGTGGCGCCACTGGTCGCCGCGCGCGTACGTGTTCTTCATGCGCGCTTCCATGGTGGTCAGGCCGATGGAGTCGGTCCAGCCGCGCTCGTAGCGGTAGAGCAGTCCGTAGAAGTCGGCGTGGCCCTCGTTGAGCCACAGGTCGGCCCAGCTGCCGGGGCTGACGCTGTTGCCGAAGTAGGAGTGGACCAGCTCGTGCATCATGTGCGAGCCGATGAACCTCTCCTCCTGGAGAAGGTAGTTCGGCTTGTAGAGCGTGAGGGTCTGCGTCTCCAGGCCCGTGAAGTCGAAGGCGGCCGGGTCGTCGGTGTTGCACGGCAGCAGGCCGTACGTCTCGAACGGGTAGGCGCCGAGCCGCTGTTCGAGCCATGCCACCAGGTTCGGGGTGAGCGCCAGCGCCGGTTCGAGGGCGGCGGCGCGCGCGACCGGTACGACGTCCCGCAGCGGCAGCCCGTTCGGCCCCTGCCGGTCCTTCACCACGTAGTCGCCGACGGTTATCTGCACGATCTCGGTGGCGATCGGCGAGCGCGAGCGATAGGTGTACGCGGTCCGCTCACCGGCCAGGCTCTCCGTGCGGACGAGGGTGCCGCTGGCGACTCCGCGCAGGCTGTTCGGGACGGTGATCCGGAACGTGAAGTCGGCCTTGTCGACCGGGTGGTCGTTGCACGGGAAGACGGTGTGCGCGGAGTTGGGCTGCGGGCACACCGCGAAGCCGTCGGGGGTGGGGACCCAGGCCGTGTGGGTCAGGGCACGGCGCGGGTCGGCGCCGTACTCGACACAGACCGTCGTCCAGGTGTCCGCCGACAGCGTACGGACGGGTGTGATCCGCAGTTTCTCGTCGACCTGCTCGTACGTGGCCGCGCGGCCGGCGACGCGGACGGAGCGGATGTCCAGGCCGAGGGCGTCGAGGGAGAGGCGGGTGAGGGCCTGGGTGGTGCGGACGCGCAGGGTCGCCGTGCCGTCGACCAGCCTGGTCGTGGCGTCGTAGGCGAGGTCGAGGTGGTAGGCGGCCACGCGGTAGCCGTCGTTGCCCAGGCTCGGGTAGACGGGGTCACCGAGGGTCTCGGGGCCCGGGGCACCGGCCTCCTTCCCGGAAGCCGCCTTTGACGTCCCCCCGGACGCCGCGTGGGCCGAGGGGGCCAGGGTGGTGGCCGCCGCCGTACCGAGCAGGGCTGCCGCAGGGGCCGTCAGTCTGGTGCGATATCTCATGGTTCGCTTTCACTCGGGCGCCCGGGTGGTCAGGCCCGGTCGTCGATCAGGTGTGCGGGTCGAGGGCCTGTCGTTCGAATCAGGTCGCAGACGCGGCGTGTGGCACGCGCATCTGCATTCACAGGGAACCGCCGTTGTCCGGCAACCTGATCCGAACGACAGGCCCTACCCCCTGGACCACAAGATCGGCTCAGTCGGTTGCATCGGCGCCCGAACGGATCCCGATCGACTTCCGCACGGACCTCTGAGATATCTTGATGTCGAGCAATGTTGCAGACGTGGAGCGGAGCACCCGGTGACTGACTCGACCATCATCTACACGCACACTGACGAGGCGCCCGCACTGGCGACGCACTCGTTCCTGCCCGTGATCCAGGCGTACGCCTCGCAGGCCGGGGTGAACGTCGAGACCCGGGACATCTCGCTGGCCGGCCGCATCATCGCCGTCTTCCCGGAGTTCCTGGAGGAGGGCCAGCGCATCGCGGACGCCCTCACCGAGCTCGGCGAGCTGGCGAAGACGCCCGAGGCGAACATCATCAAGCTGCCGAACGTGTCGGCGTCGATCCCGCAGCTCAAGGCGGCGGTCGCCGAGCTGCAGAGCCAGGGCTACGCGCTGCCGGACTACCCGGACGACCCGAAGTCGGACGAGGAGCGCGACATCCGCGCCCGCTACGACAAGATCAAGGGTTCCGCCGTGAACCCGGTGCTGCGCGAGGGCAACTCCGACCGCCGCGCCCCCGCCTCGGTGAAGAACTACGCCAAGACCCACCCGCACCGCATGGGCGCCTGGACCCCCGAGTCCAAGACGAACGTGGCGACGATGGGCCAGAACGACTTCCGTTCCACCGAGAAGTCCGTGGTGATCTCCGAGGCCGGTTCGCTGCGCATCGAGCTGGTGGGCGAGGACGGCTCGACCAGCGTCCTGCGCGAGTCCGTACCCGTCCTCGCGGACGAGGTCGTCGACGCGTCCGTCCTGCACGTCGCCGCGCTGCGCGAGTTCCTGACCGCACAGATCGCCCGTGCCAAGGCCGAGGGCGTGCTGTTCTCCGTGCACCTCAAGGCCACGATGATGAAGGTCTCGGACCCGATCATCTTCGGCCACGTCGTGCGCGCGTTCTTCCCGAAGACGTTCGCGCGGTACGGCGAGACGCTCACGGCGGCCGGCCTGTCCCCGAACGACGGTCTCGGCGGCATCTACAAGGGCCTGGAGGCGCTGCCCGAGGGTGCCGCGATCAAGGCGTCCTTCGACGCCGAGCTGGCCGAGGGCCCGGCGCTGGCCATGGTCGACTCCGACAAGGGCATCACCAACCTGCACGTCCCGTCCGACGTCATCGTCGACGCGTCGATGCCGGCCATGATCCGCACCTCCGGCCACATGTGGGGCCCGGACGGCGAGGAGGCCGACACCCTGGCGGTCCTGCCTGACTCCTCCTACGCCGGCGTCTACCAGGTCGCGATCGACGACTGCCGCGCCAACGGCGCCTACGACCCGTCGACCATGGGCTCCGTCCCGAACGTCGGCCTGATGGCGCAGAAGGCCGAGGAGTACGGCAGCCACGACAAGACCTTCGAGATCCCGGTCGCCGGTACGGTCCGTCTCGTCGACCAGGACGGCAACGTGCTGATCGAGCAGTCGGTCGCCGCCGGTGACATCTTCCGCGCCTGCCAGACCAAGGACGCCCCGATCAGGGACTGGGTGAAGCTGGCCGTCACCCGCGCCCGCGCCACCGGCTCGCCGGCCGTGTTCTGGCTGGACGAGACCCGCGCGCACGACGCCAACCTGATCGCCAAGGTCAACACGTACCTGGACGAGCACGACACCGAGGGCCTGGTCATCCGGATCCTGAACCCGGTCGACGCCACCAAGCTGTCGGTCGAGCGCATCCGGCGCGGCGAGGACACCATCTCGGTGACCGGCAACGTGCTGCGCGACTACCTGACCGACCTGTTCCCGATCCTGGAGCTGGGCACCAGCGCCAAGATGCTGTCGGTCGTCCCGCTGATGGCGGGCGGCGGCCTGTTCGAGACGGGCGCCGGCGGCTCCGCCCCGAAGCACGTCCAGCAGCTCGTCAAGGAGGACTACCTGCGCTGGGACAGCCTGGGCGAGTTCTTCGCGCTGGCGGCCAGCTTCGAGCACCTCGCCACGACCACGGGCAACGCGCGCGCCCAGGTTCTCGCCGACACCCTCGACCGTGCGACGGCGACCTTCCTCAACGAGGACAAGTCCCCGACCCGACGCGTCGGCGGCATCGACAACCGCGGCAGCCACTTCTTCCTGTCCCTGTACTGGGCGCAGGAGCTTGCGGCCCAGACCGAGGACGCGGACCTGGCGAAGTCGTTCGCCGCGTTCGCCGAGGCGCTCACCGCGAAGGCGGAGACGATCGTCGCCGAGCTGATCGCCGTTCAGGGCAAGCCGGCCGACATCGGCGGGTACTACCAGCCGGATGTCGAGAAGGCGAAGACCGTGATGCGGCCTTCGGCCACGTGGAACGAGACGCTGGCGACGTTGAGCTAGCACTCGGCCGGGCGCGCGGTCCTTTGGCCGCGGGCCCGGTGGGGCTGGTTGCGCTCATGCGACGCAGCCGCATGTCGACACAGTCCCGCGCCCCCGAAAGGGCGCCGTTCTCACCCGAGTTCACCAGCTCACCGATCGGCCCCCGGAACGCGCACCTGCGTCCCGGGGGCCGATTGCTGTGGCAGACCGGCGTTCCTGGCTCTCGCCAGTACGTCGCGGTTCATGTCGGCACTGATGGTGAAGTGGTCCCGGGCGAGCTCCCCGCCTGTCGGGCTCGCTTGCCCGCGACCGCCCCGTGGAGGGCCTTGTGGTCCTCGCCGCCGCGGTGGAAGGGGATGCGCTCACCCTTGCCCGAGGGCTCGACCGGGAGGCCGGGGCCGGGGCGGGCCAGCAGGTCTCGGCCGAACATGGCGAGTTGGCCCAGGCCCAGCAGAGTGTGCCGAACGGTCCCCGTCCCCTCCGCCTTCCGGCCCGCGCACCAGGGCGGCACGCTGGTCGCCCACGCTGTCGCCGGAACTTCGGTCCCCAGGTCGACTACACGCTCCGGTATCGGCAGGTGCACCGGTCCACGGGAGGTGTGCGCGGTCGAACGGCCCCGGCTGGTCGGCATGCCGTCGGGGCGGGCGGTCGCCTGCCACCCTCCGCTGGTGGCAGGCGTGCGTCGTGTCAGACGCGCAGCCACTCCGTCATGACGACCTCCGCGTCCGTCCGCAGCCGGAGCGCGAAGGGGCCGGCGACGTTCAGGTCGCTGGTGAAGCGGCCCATGTCGTCGGCGGTGAGGGTGGGCGGCGAGGCGAGCTGCGGACCGCTCAGCACCTCGATCCTGGCCTCCTGCGGCGGCAGCACCTGCCCCATCAGCCCGTGCGCGGTCACCTCGACGTCGACCGTCAGTTCATCCGTGTGGAAGGTCAGCATGCGGGGCGGGTCCACGGCGCCCCTGACGGGGATGCCGTGGACGAGTGAGTCGAAGGTCAGCTCGGCCAGCCTGGTGTCGAGCGAGTGCAGGGCGTAGGCCTCGACGGCGGTCTGCTGGAGCTGCGCCGGGACCGGATCCATGATGGCGGCGGCCTGACGCAGTGTCTCTTCCAGGAGGTCGTTGTCCAGCGAGTCGTCGCCCTCGAACTCCGCCAGGTCACCGGCGTCGGGGGCCAGTTCGTCGTCGAAGCCGTCCATGCCATCGGTGCCATCAGTGCCGTTCATCCGAGCCGCGCCGTCCATGTCGTCGGAGTCGTGGGGTAATCCGTCGTTGTCGTGCGCGTTGTTCACAGCACCCCCCGGGCGGCGAGCCGTACCCGCAGCCTGCGCAGGCAGCGCTGGCGCAGGGGGCCGATGCTGCCGACGGCGATTCCGAGGCCTGCGGAGATCTCCTGGTAGCTCGGCGGCGGCACCGACATCAGGATGCGCAGCAACTGCCTGCACCGGGCGCCGAGTTCCTCGAACTCCTGCCATAACTTCCGGATGCGCTCCGCCTCGGCGGAAGCCTCCTCGGACTCGATCACCCGCTGCTCGGGCGTACGGTCGTCGCTCATCCGGTCGAGCAGTTGGGTGTCGTCCGTCGGTGTCATCCGGTGACTGCTCTTGATGACCTTGAGGCACTCGTGCCGTGCGGTGCTGGCGAGCCAGGAGCCCGCCTTCTCCGGTTCACGGATACGGCCCAGATGCTGGGCGAAGCGGAACCAGACGGTCGAGTACACCTCCTGCGCGTCCGCGTCGGACAGCCGGTGGGCGCGCGCCACCGACCACACCAGCGGGCTCAGCCCCTCCACCAGCGCCTTCCAACCCGCCGCGTCGCCGTCGACGGCGGACTGGACCAACGCGCCGACCGCAGCTCGGTCCACGTCCCCACCCCTCGTGTACGGCCAGTCATCGTACGCCGTGGAAGGGGGTGCTCCACTCGTCCTGCGCATGGTCCTCACTCGATTTGTCCTTGTACGGAGGCCTGTTGACCTCATGGGGCGGGCGGGATGTTCACGACCGGCACCGGGCTCCACGTGGGCGGGATCAGCGCGGGTACCACCGCGCCCCGGACCTCGGCGAACTCGGTGTTCGCCGCGAGGAGTTGCTGCCGGGCAACGCGCGGGTCGGCCTCCTTGTGTGCGGTCATGTGGGCGGCGATCATCGCGGCGACCACCGGGGTGGCGAACGAGGTGCCGCTCCACTGCGCGAACCCCTCGAACACCACCTGGTCCGGGGTGCCCGTGCCGGTCTCGTGGCCCCCTGAGAGCACGCCGAGGTGCTGGGGGTCCCGGCAGGTGCAGGCGTAGGAGAAGTGGTGGCGGCAGGTGCCGTAGGTGCTGTGCTGGTAGATGTACGGCACCGGCGTGTCGAAGCCGGTCAGCGGGCCGGTGAGACGCTCGCCGGGGGCGTAGACCTTCACCCAGGGGCCGTGGTTGGTGAAGCAGGCGCCGAACTCGCCGTCGCTGCGCAGGGCGCCGACGGAGAGCACGGACCCGGCGTACTCGGGCTTGTCGGCGTAGGCGGCGGGCCAGAAGGGCGTCGCGCTGGCGTTGTTGCCGGCGGCGGCGACCAGCAGGGTGCGCGGCTGGTCGCGCAGGGCCTCCATGAACGCGGCGATGCCGAGCAGGCCTTCCGTGCTGCCGTTCGACGTGCCCGCGGAGAGGCTGATGATGGCAGGCCAGCCGTCCCGCTCGACGGCCTCGAAGAGTTTGTCGCCGAACTCGGACTCCAGGATGCCGCCCGCGTCGTTGAGCGTGTTGCGGGAGACGATGTTCGTGTTGGGTGCGACAGCCGCGACGAGCCCGGAGATGAACGTTCCGTGTCCCGCGTACTGCTGGAGGACGCCGGCCGTGTCGCACTCGTCGATCTGGGGGTCGCCCTGGACGTGGGCCATCGCCGGGTAGGACGCGTAGTCGTGCATGAGGCCGGTGTCCATGATCAGGACACCGACGGCGCTGTCCGGGTCGTAGCCGCTCTCCGCCACCGCCGGGTTGGGCCCGGCGTGGTGCGGGACGGGGACGGGTTCGTCGCCCGGGCAGGCGTTGACGGCGATGTGCACCACGTGGTTGCGGCTGACCAGGCGCCGCCCGGCGTTGCCCTCCGTCTCCCTGAGCGCGCGCAGGGCGCCCGCCACCGCGCGGTCACCGTGCCGGTCGCCCCGGCCCGGGTCGCCGACCCTTATCCGGGTGATGCCCGACCGGTTCGTCTCGGGACTCGCCCGGCGCACCTCGTCGGCGGTCAGGCCGGCGAACGTGGTGAAGTGCGCGCGTACGGCATCCTCCACGATCCGCGCCTCCTCGCCGTCGCGGGCCAGGACGACGCCCTTCTCGTAGATGAACTCGGCGGCGTCGTCCGGCCCCATCGCCAGCTCGACGCCGGGCATGGAGCGCTGGATCTGGTCGAACTGCTCCTGGAAACGCTGAGGTGCCATGGAATGTCCTCCCCCTTGAACCGATCCCCCTGCTGCCTCTATGGAGAGCCGTCTCCCGGCCGCGTGATACAGGGGCCGCCACACGTTCGTTGATACAGGGGTCGCTCAGGGATGGACAACGAGTTATCCATGGCCAAACCTGTGTGACGCGGGGCGCGGAGCACTACCATCCGTTGGGTGACAGCGGGAAGCGACACGGTTCTCGAACTACTTCCGATGGTGTTCGCCCGCCCGAAGGACGCCCTCGCGCGCGCGGAGACCGTCCTCGGCAACGATCCGACGCCGTTGCACGCCTCCGTCGCCCATCAGGTGATCGGTCTGTGGCAGCGGGACTTCGGCGACATGCGCGTCGCCCTGCGTCATCTGCGGCGCGCCCGCGATCTCGCGGCGGACGCCGGGTCGGCGGAACGCGAGGCGGACGTCCTCGGCACGCTCGGCGTCGCGCTGGTCCACGCGGGCCGTACCCGGCAGGGCCTGGAGGCGTTCGAGCAGGGCGTCGACCGGGGTACGGGGCATACACGCGCGCGTGTGCTGTACCGGCGGGCGTACGCGTGGTGGGTGCTGGGGCATCATCGCGAGGCGCTGGACGACGTACGGCGGGCCATTCCCGTGCTGCGGCAGGCGGACGACGTCATCTGGACGGCGCGGGCGCTGACCCTGCGGGCCACCGTGCATCTGGCGCTGGGCCGGCCCGAGCGGGCCGACGCCGACTTCACCGCCGCCGAACAACTGTGGGACACCACCGGCCAGGAGCACGACAAGGCCGATGTCGTCGAGAGCCGGGCGCTGGCCGCGTACCGGGCGGGCGACATCCCGGCGGCGCTGCGCCTGTTCGACGAGGCGGCCGAGCGGTACGACCGGCTGGGCACGCCGATCTTCATGTTCTACATCCGCCGCTGCGAGGTGCTGATGGCTGCCGGGCTGGCCCGCGAAGCGGTCACCGAGGCCGACGCGGCGCTCGGTGTGCTCGACGGCATCGGCGGGCAGAGCACCCGCAAGGCGGAACTGCTCCTGACCGCCGCGAAGGCGGCCCGCCTCGCGGACGATCCGCACACCGCGATCGCCCGCGCGGCCGTGGCCGTACGGCTGTTCGCCGGGCAGCGGCGCAGTTGGTGGGAGGCGCACGCCCGGCTGGTGCTGCTCGACGCGCGGGTCGCGACCGGGCGGACGTCGGGCCGGCTCGTCGCGGACGCGGCGGCGCTGGCCGAACGGCTCGCCGCCTTCGGCTCCCCGGCCGCGCCCGAGGCGTCGCTGCTCGCGGGCCGGATCGCGCTCGCGCTGGGCTGGACCGAGGACGCGGAGAAGCATCTGAAGGTCGCTGCCCGCAGCCGGCGCGTCGGTCCGCCGCTGGCGCGGATGACGGGCTGGGCCGCGCAGGCGCTGCGCGCGGAGGCGGCCGGGTCGGGGCGGGGTGTACTGGAGGCCTGCCGGCGCGGGCTCGCCGTCCTGGACGACCACCGGATGACGCTCGGGGCGTCGGAGCTGCGGGCGCGGGCCACGGCGCAGGGCGCCGAGCTGGCCGCGCTGGCCCAGCGGGCGACCCTGGTGTCCGGTGGGCCGCGGCGGCTGCTGGTGTGGAGCGAGCGGTGGCGGGCCACGGTCCTGTCGGCGCCGCCCGCCCGGCCGCCCGACGACCCGGCGCTCGTGCAGAGCCTCACCGCCTTCCGGGAGATCGCGGCCCGCGCGGAGGAGGCCCGGATCGACGGCCGCCCGGTGCCCGCTCTTGAGCGTGAACAGCGGCGTCTGGAACGGGAAGTGCGCTCCCGCACCCTTCACATCCGCGGCGAGTCACCCGGTAGCGGGCGCCGCTTCGACCCCGGTCGGCTGCTCGAACGTCTCGGCGACGGCGTGCGGTTGATAGAGATCGCCGTCGTCGCCGGCCGGGTGCAGGTGCTGTTGTGCGGCGAGGGGCGGGTGCGCCGCTTCGAGGCGGGGCTGCTCGCGGACGCGGTGACGGAGGCCGAGCACGTGCAGGCCGGGCTGCGGCGGCTCGCGCACCCGGGGGCGGACGGCAGGCTGCCGGTGCTGGAGGCCGCGGGCCGCCGGCTGGAGCAACTGCTGCTGGGCGCGGCCGTACCGCATCTGGGCTCGGGCCCGGTGGTCGTGGTCCCGCCGGGCAGGCTGCACCGGGTGCCCTGGGCCCTGTTGCCCTCCCTCCGGGAGCGGGTGCTCAGTGTGTCCCCGTCGGCGAGCAGTTGGCTGCGCGCCCAGGAGACCGGGCCCCCGCCGGGCGGCCGGCACGTCCTCGTCCGGGGGCCGGGCCTGGCGAGCGGTGGGGCGGAGGTGCCCGAGCTGGTCGACCGGTACGGCAGACCGACGGTGCTGGAACACGAGGGCGCGCGGGTACCGGCGGTGCTGGACGCGCTCGACGGGGCCGCGCTGGCCCATATCGCGGCCCACGGCACCTTCCGGGCGGACAGTCCCCTGTTCTCGTCCCTCCGCATGGCCGACGGCCCACTGATCGTCCACGACTTCGAACGCCTCGACCGCAGCCCGTACCGGATCATCCTGTCCAGCTGCGACACCGGCCGCCTGGCGAACGTCGGCGCTGACGAACTCCTCGGCCTGGTCACGGCGTTGCTTCCGCTGGGCACGGCGGGCGTGGTGGCGAGCAGCGCACCGGTCAACGACGCGGCCGTGGTCCCGCTGATGCTGGCCCTGCACAAGGGCCTCAGCGTGGGCCTCTCCCTCGCCGAGGCCCTGCGCGACGCCCGCGCGGCCCTCCCCGGGGACGCGACGCACCAGGCAACGGGGTGGGCGTTCTCGGCGTTCGGCGCCGCCTGAACCCACCCTGCCCATGCCCCGACGATCACGCGGGCTGCGCGGCCCGGACCTCGTCCAGCAGGCATGGCAGCGCGGTCCGGTCGCTCGCGCCGAGGCGGGTGTACGCGCTGTACAGGTGGTTTCCGACCGTCCGGACGGACAGGGTGAGCCGGTCCGCGATCTCGCGGTTGCTCAGGCCGGTCGCCGCCAGGGTGACGATCTGGCGCTGGCGCGCGGTGAGTTCGCCGAGGACCAGACCGGACAGGGCCGGGGTGCGGGCGCCCTGGCAGCGGCGGGCCAGGGCCATCGCCCGGGAGCGGGACCTGCGGGCGGCACGCGGGTCTCGGTGCACCGGGACGGCCTGGGCGTGTGCCTCGGCCGCGAAGAGCAACAGGCCCCGCCGCTCCAGGAGTTCGGCGGCTCGGTCCAGCGCGGGACCGTCCTGGCGGACGAGCGCGTCGGCGTGCCGGGCCAGGGGTTCGGCCTTCTCACCCGGCAGTTGGGCGAGCCGGTCCGCGACCAGGTGCGGGGCCCCGAGGCGTACGGCGTCGTACAGGACGTACGCCTCCCCCTCCCCGCCCTCGGGGACCGTTACCGACTCCAGTGCCCCGGCGATGTCACCCTGCGCCACCCGGAGCCACGGGGTCGCCCGCCCCGGGGACGCGGTCGCGACCTCGCTCAACTGGGTTGCCGCCAGCGCCAGTTCCGTACGACAGCACGGGTCGTCCGGGGTGCCGCGCAGGCCCTCCCGGGCCCAGGACAGGGCCTCGCGCAGTTCTCCGCGCAGTCGGGCGAAGCGGGCCCGGACGGTCGCGTAGTCGGCCGGGACCGCAGGGTGCGATGCCGCGCTCTCGGCCGTCAGCCAGTCCCCGACGGGGCCCGCCGCCTCCTGGACGTCGGTGCGCTCGATGCGGTCGGCCAGTTCGGCGCGCTCGGCGTCCAGGGCCGACGCGCACTCGGCCGGGGTGCGGGACAGCCGCCTCGCCCGGAGTTGCCCGGCGTCCGCGCGCAGGACGGGGCCGTGCAGGGGGTGGGCGAGGCGTACCTCGGAGTGGGCGTCGAGGCGGATCAGGCCGTCGGCTTCGAGGCGCTCCAGCGTGCCCAGGTCCAGGTTCAGGTCCGCGAGGTCCAGCGGGAGCGGTTCGCTGAACGCCAGGCGCTCCAGAACGTCCCGTTCCTCGGCGCAGGCGCGGTTCAGGGACCGGCCGGCCCGTTCCCGTATCGCAGCCGTCACGGGAACCGGGCCTCGCCACATCAACTCACCGGCCTCCAGGGTGAGTTCGCCGCGTGCGCGCACCGCACCGACCAGGTCGCGCAGCAGCCGGAGGTCACCCTGGCAGAGATGGTGCAGGCGGCGGGCGGTGAGCGGCTCGACCGGACCACCCGCGCCGGCCGCGACCAGGTGGGCGGTGGCCTCGCGGGGCAGCGGTTCCAGGGCGAGACGCGGCAGCACCTCGCCGGTCCACAGCCGGGCCACCGCGCCCGGCGCCGGGGCACCGTCCGTCGCCACCACGAGCAGCCTCGTACGTCCGTGCACCCCGAGCTGGTGGACCAGGGCCGCCGAGGAGTCGTCCAGCAGATGGGCGTCGTCGACCAGCAACGTTCGTACGTCGGAAAGGAGTTGGACCGCACGGTGCAGGGAGACCCGCTCCGGGAGGAGGTGCGCGAACGCGGCGAAGGGGATGCCCCGGGTCTCGGGTGTGCCGCTGACCTTCGCGCAGTCGGTGCCCCGGACGGCCTCCGTGACGAGACGGGTCTTGCCGTGTCCGGCCGGGCCCGTCACCACGACGCCGTGCCGTTCGGCCGCGATCGGCCGGCGGAGGAGCTCCAGTTCGTCGTCCCGGCCGGTGAACGGCCAGGGCAGTTCCAGGGTCTTGGCGTCCTGTACGAAAGTCGTCACGTGAACAGGAGCACGCCTACTCAGCTTTGATACAGGCCGACTTGAGTAGCCCCCGACTCAGGCGCCCGAGCACCCGTGACCCGCAGTCTGTTCCCCATGAACGCACGGTTCTGCTCGCTCCCGCAGCAACCGGCCCCCACGTTCGCACCGGGGTTGCCGGCCGAGCGGCTCAGTGCGCTCCTCTCGGGGCGCCTGATGTGGGTGAACGGCACCGTGCTCCACTACTACTTCTTCGACCGGGACAGCGACGGCTCGGTCATCCCACTGCCGGGCACCGGGGAGACACGGTGGGAGTCGTGGGTCGGCGCCGAGGCACAGCGCGAGGTCGTCCGCGACTGCTTCCGGGAGTGGCTGGACCTGGGGATCGGGCTGTCGTTCGTCGAGGTGCGCGACCGATCGGAGGCCGAACTGCGCATCGGGTTCCAGACCGGTGACGGTTCGTACTCCACGGTCGGGCGGGACGCACTGTCGGTGGGCCTGGGGCGGCGCACGATGAACTTCGGCTGGGATCTGACCGCGCCCGGGGAGCGCGCGACGGCCCTGCACGAAATCGGGCACGCCCTGGGCCTGCTGCACGAGCACCAGAGCCCGTTCGCCGGCATCCACTGGGACGACGAGGCCGTGTACGACGACCTGGCCGGACCGCCCAACTTCTGGGGCCGGGACAAGACCCACTTCAACATTCTGCGCAAGCTCGACCCGGACGAGGCCAACGGTTCCGTCTGGGACCCGCTGTCGATCATGGAGTATCCGTTCTCGGCGGGGCTGGTCCTCGAACCGGAGCAGTTCCGGTCCGGGGTCAGGCCCCCGGGGACGCTCTCCCCGGCCGACAAGGAGTGCGTGCTCCGCTGGTATCCACCGACGGGCACGTGCAGGCCGGCCGGACTCGCACCGTTCAGGTCCGCACCCCTGTGCCTCGGCGCGGGCGAGCAGGCCGACTTCGGCATCGCCCCGCCGGAGACCCGCGACTACACCGTGGGGGCCTTCGGGGAGAGCGACACGGTCGTCGCGGTCTTCGAGGAGATCGACGGCGAGCCCCGTTACCTCTCCGCCGAGGACGACGGCGGCACTCCGCGCAACGCCCACGTAAGGATCCGGCTCGTCAAGGGCCGCCACTACTTCGTCCGCGTACGCCTCTACTCCACCTGGGGATCGGGGGAAACGGCCGTCATGTGCTGGTGAAGCTGGGGGCAGAGACCAGCGCATGACGGCCGCCGCGGACGAATCGGACCACCGTCGGGCACTCGGGGGAGCGGTCGAGGACGTCACCTTCATGGGGGAGGGTGACGTCCTCGACCACGCCATGTACATACGTCCACGCCATGTACGTACGTCCATGCCGTGTACGCCGGGTTCAGGACGCCGCGCGCTCCCCCGCCGCGCCGGCGTCGGGACGGGCGAGGCCGAGCCGGTCGCGGAGGGTGGTGCCCTCGTACTCCGTACGGAAGACACCGCGTTCCTGGAGCAGCGGGACGACCGTGTCGGTGAAGCCGTCGATGCCGCCCGGGGTGGTGTGCGGGACCAGGACGAAGCCGTCGCTCGCGTCGGTCTGGACGAAGTCGCTGATGGTCTCGGCTACGGAGGCCGGGGAGCCGACGAGGTTCTGGCGGTTTCCGGTCTCGACGACGAGGTCGCGGATGGACCAGTTGTCGGACTCCGCTCGCTCCCGCCACTCGCGGGCGGTGGCCAGCGGGTCGCGGTACCTCCGCACCTGGGCCCGGCCAGGGGCGACGGTGTGTTCGCCACGGTCCTTCCGGGCTCAGGCGCTGACAGCAGCGGGGGCAGTGGCGGCGTATCGGCTGGCGGGGCGGTCAGGCCCAACAGTCCACGCAGGGGGTCGGCCTCGTACGCCTGCCGGAAGACGCCCCTGCGCTGGAGTTAGGGGACCAGTTGCCGGGTGATCGCCAGGAGGTCGTGCCCGGCGACAGCGGGCCGCAGTGTGTCGGCCAGATGAACACCGGCCGCGCCCCAAAGGGGCGCGGGGCTGTATTCGACATGCGGCTCCGCCGCGTGGGCGCGACAAGCCCCCACCGGGCCCGCGGACAACGAACCGCCTATCCCGCGGAGCGTTCCGCGTGCGCCGCCCAGTCCAGGATCTGAACAGCCGCCCCCGCGGCCTCCAGCCCCCGGCAATCGGCATGGTGACGGCGGGCGATCGCGTCGAGGTCGAGATGGGGACCGAACGCCGGGTGTGCGGCGAGTCGGCGGGCATAGGCCCACAGGGCCGGATGATCGGCGAGGCGGTGCACAGCGGTGGCGTCCAGGTGCCAGCGGTGCACGGTGTCGAGGCGGACGAGACTGACCCACAACTCCACGTCCGCAGCGGTCGGTTGCTCACCCAGCAGATACGGGTCCGCGGCGAGACGCGCGTTCAGGGACCCCAGGGTGCGCAGCAGCGAGACAAGCGCGTCAGCACGGTCGCCGTCCTCGCCGACGGCATCCCCCGCTCGCTGGGCCGCCGCGTCGATGCCCTGGGCGCACAGCCGCTCGACGGCCTCGATCTCCGCCTCCAGGCCGCACGGGTACAGCACGGGGCTGCCGCCGCCGAAGTGCCGGGCCAGGTCGCGCAGGATGTCCGGGGTGTGCGTGCTGACGATCCGCCCCGACCAGTCGTCGCTGAGCACCGGGACCGTGGCCGCGCCGGAGTAGCGGTGCGCGCTCGCCTCGTACAGCGGGCGCAGTGCGGAGTGTTCGCCGCCGGGGGCGTCGGGCACGTCGGGCAGTTCGGTGACGGGACAGGCCGCGCCGAGGCCGAGGAGGCTGTGGGTGACGGCGATCCGGAGACAGTCCGGGTCGGCCGGGGACAGGTGGAGGCGGTAGCGGCGCGGCACGGCGTAGTGGCCGCTGCGCGCGTCCCGGCCGAGCCGGCCGCGGAAGGCCGGGGCGGGGCGGGCGGAGGCAGCGGCCAGTGGTGTGACGGTCATGAGTCTCCCCAGGTGTGGTGCGCAGACGTACGCGCGGCGGAAGGCGTAGTCGGGGGCCGCCGCTGTGGCGCGGGGTGGGCGGCCGGGCTCAGCGCAGGGGGCTGATGGAGCTGCAGACGCGCTGCAGGTCGATGTGCCGGCGGGAGGTCAGCAGCGGGGTCGGCCGGGGTGTGCGAACCACCCGACTGGCGTTCGACTCCACGCGCATCGCGTTTCCCTACCTTTTCACTAGGATTCCCATGTGGAGTGTCGATCCGGTCGCGGCCCACGTCAAGGGCGTCTCGTACGGCGGACCGCGCCGGCCCCGCCGACCTTCGGTGCCCCCGCCGCCGAGGGTTCCCCACGACGCTGGGCGTCGAGTCGTTCCGTGACGGCGGCGGCCCCCGGCCGCCGGCACCGAAGGCTCTCCAGGGGCGGGGCGCCACCGCTCTCGAAGCGGTACGGCTGCGGCGGGCGCCGGGCAGCCGCCCACCCCTGCTGTTCGCCGACACCCCTAGTACTGGCTCAGTTGGTCGGAGCAGCTGACTCTTGATCAGCGGGTCCGGGGTGCGAAGTCCCTGGCGGCGCACGGTACGAAGGCCCTTCACGGATGTGGAGGGCCTTCGGCGTTGTCGCGGGTAGGCGTAGGGTGTTCAGGTGGCCGCGGCGGCCAGGTCGTCCCGTTCGATGGCGCGCGAGCGGTTGAACAGACGGCCGTCACGGCTCACCAGGCTGTCGCGGACCAGACAGCTGGGTTCCAGGACGTTCGTGCCGTCGGCACGTGTGACGCTCACCATCGCGTAGTAGGTCGTACGGATCACACCGTCCGGCGCGACCTCGGCCCGCAGCATGTCGAACCAGTGGCGCGGACGGCCCCCCAGGAACCGGGTCGAGGCCGCCTCCGAGGCGCGGGCGATGATCTCGCGACCACGCACCGCGTCCCGGCCCGCCGGTACGAACAGCGCGTCCTCGGTGAACGTGGCGGCGAAACCCGCGAAGTCGTCTCCGTCGAGTAGCTGCATCTGATGGGCATAGAACATCTGGAGTTCCACGTACAGTTCGGCGCCCGCGGGAACCGGCGGCGTACGATCCCGGCCGGCGCGCGGCGGGTCGGGGTGCGTCTGGGTCTGTGTCGGCTGGGTCATGTCTCCCGATTCTGGCCGCGCGGGCTGGAGGACGGGTAGAGGGCTCCTCCAGGCGTACCGACGGGGCGGGAACGGTGTCCCGAACTCGCCCCCCTACGATGGTCTCGGGACGAGCGGCTGAAGGAGGAGCGGACATGGCTGTGGACGAGGCCACACCGAGGCCGGGGCAGCGTACCGGGCGGCGGCCCGGTGCGACGCAGAGCGCGGACGTGATCCTCGACGTGGCGCTGCAGCAGTTCGCCGAACACGGCTTCGGCGGCGTGTCCATCAGGTCCGTGGCCAAGACCGCGAAGGTGGACCCCGCGCTCGTACGCCACTTTTTCGCCACCAAGGAGGGCCTGTTCGCCGCGGCGATCCGGGACGCGCTGCCACCGGACCGGCTGGCGCCTGTCATGGAAGGCGACGTCGCGGGGATCGGCGAGCGGCTGGTGCGGACGTTCCTGGAGATATGGGAGACCCAGCCCACCCGCGACAAGCTCTTCAGCATCCTGCGCTCGGCCGTCACCCACGAAGGCGCGGCGACCATGGTCCGCGGCTTCGTCGAAGGTGAGCTGCTGCCGCCGGTGATGGAGGCGGTGGGCCGGCCACGTGCCGACGTGCGGGCGGGGCTCGTCGGCGCGCAGCTCGTCGGACTCGCCCTCACCCGCTACGTGGTGGAGACCCAGCCGATGGCGTCCCTTCAGGTGGAGATGGTGGTCCAGGCCGTCGCCCCCACCGTGCAGCACTATCTGACGGGTGAGTTGCCCGACGCCGTGTCGGAGACGACGGGTCAGCCGCCCAGCCGTTCCTTGGCGTAGCCGAGGCCCGCGGGGGCGAAGCTCAGGGCCACGTGGGTGGACGCCGTGCGGACGTCCCGCCACAGGCGTTGCAGCGGGTGGGCGGCGGCCTGGCCACGGGTGCCGCCCGCCCGGAACAGATCCTCGACGGCATCGGTCAGCAGCTCCACGGCGAACGCGCTGTCCCGGCTGCCGCGGAAGACGGTCTCGGGATCGATGCGGCCCTGGTCGGCGCTGTCCGCGACGCTCAGCAGGAGGAGTTCGGCCGCGTCCGTGCGGGCCGCGGCGCGGGCGTAAGCGAGGCGGGCGTCGGTGTCGCCGCCGGGGCGACGGGGCCGGTCATCCCCGGAGAGCATGGTCTCCACGGCGGCGAGGGCGCCGCGCACCGCGCCGAGGATCGGGGCGGCGAACGTCAGGCCGTTGACCGCGCGCAACGGCACCGCGTGGCAGGGCTCGTCGGACGACGCGCCCCGTCCCTCGATCATGTCGTCCCGCAGGAACGTGCGGCGCTCGGGCACGAACACCTCGTCCAGCAACAGCGAGTGGCTGCCCGTCGCGTGCATGCCGACCGTGGACCAGGTCTCCTGGATGCGGTACGTCCCGCGCGGCACCGCGAAGAAACGGATCTCCCGGCCGCCCTCCGCCGGGGACGGGCCGACCACGAGGGCCCAGTCGGAGAACTCGATGCCGCTGGTGTAGGGCCAGGTGCCGGACACCTGCCAGCCGCCGTCGACAGGCCGCGCGGTGCCCGAGGGGGCCAGCGCGCTCACCACCCGGGTGTCCGGGCCCTTCGCCCAGACCTCGGCCTGGCCCTCCGGGTCCAGGTAGGCCGCGAAGCGCGCGGTGTACGCCCACAGCGAGCCGACCCACGCGGCCGACGGGCACCCCGCGCCGACCTCGGCCACGGCCCGTGTCAGCTCGCCGAATCCGACGGCCGTACCGCCCCAGCGCCGGGGCACGAACCGCGCGGCGAAGCCCGCTTCCACCAGGGCGTCGGCCACCTCCGGGGCCAGCCGCTGGTCGGCGTCGGCGCCGGCCGCGAAACGGCCCGCCAGCTCGCGCAGGGAGCGGGCGGCCGTGAGGAGGGGCGAGTCGGCCGCGGACGCCGGGAGCGCGGGGTCCGGCGGTGAGGGGGTCGGCGGACTCGTGAGCACCTGCGTCGGCGGCAGTCCGTTCGGGATGGCCATGGAGATCTCCTTTCCTCGCCCTCGGCGCACCGCCGGGGCGAGCACGGCCTTCAGCCTCGCCGGGGGCGGTCGAAGCGCGGTCGACGGAGGGTCGGCGCGGGGACGTGCGGCCTTGCCATCGGCTCCGGGATGCGGGATGCTCCCATTAAGTCCTCACATGAGGAAATACTGGCCACTCACGCCGGGATCGACCGGGAGGATCCATGTCCGAGCAAAGCCGCGCCCCGGCCCAGCCGAAGCCCGCGGAGCCGGAGTCGCCGGGGCGGGAGTCAGCGCCCGCCCGCCAGAACGAAGCCGCACCGCAGTCGAACAGGGCCGCGCCGCAGGGCGTCACCGAGGAACCGACGGGCGAAGAGCCGAGCCGTGGCCTACGGGCTCTGCCGCCACGGCAGTTGACGGCCGTCGCAGTGTCCGCCCTGCTCCTCCTCCAGGCCCTGATGCTGACCCTTTTCGCCTGGCCGAACGCCCGCATGGGCCCGCGTGACGTGCCCATCGCCATCGCCGGACCGCCGGCCGCAGTGGCCCCCCTCACCCAGCAGCTCGACCGGCAGGCGCCGGGCGCGTTCGAGGTGCACCGGGTCACCGACGAGGCCGCGGCCCGCGACCGCATCGAGGAGCGCAAGGACTACGGCGCGCTGGTCGTCGGCGGCCAACAGCCACGACTGCTGGTCGCCTCCGCGGCGAGCGTCCCCGTGGCCCAGTTGCTCCAGCAGATGGCGACCGGCATGAACGAAGGCCGCCAGGTGCCGGTCACCGACGTCGTCCCGGCCCCCGAGGGCGACCCTCGCGGCACCGGTCTCACCATGGGCATGCTGCCGCTGATCCTCACCTCGATGGGCGCCGGCATCATCCTCAGCTTCGTGGTCGGCTCCACCCGCTGGCGACTGCTCGGCGCGACGGCCTTCGCGATCCTCGGCGGTCTGGCATCCGCCGCCCTGCTGCAGGGCTGGATCGAGGCGATCGACGGGCCCTACCTCACCAACGCGGCCGTCCTCATGGGCCTGATGGCGGCGATCTCGCTCACCGTCATCGGACTGTCCGTCTTCGGCGTGGTCGGCACGGCACTCGGGGTGGTGCTGATGTTCCTGGTCGGCAACCCGTTCTCCGGCATCTCGGCCGGCCCCGAGATGCTGCCCGAACCGTGGGGCGCGCTCGGTCAGTTGCTCCCGGCGGGCGCGTCCGGCCAACTCCTGCGCTCTGTGGCGTTCTTCGACGGCAACGCGGCGATCGGCAAACTGCTCATCGTCCTCGCCTGGATTGCCCTCGGCCTGACGCTCAGTCTCCTCGGAGCCTGGTTGAAACGCACCCGGGCGAGTCGGGCTCCCTCGGCCGTACGGCCCGCGTGACGGCGGGGCGGTGGTACGGCAGGCGGGCCGCTGACGCCCGGCGGCCCGCCTGCCGTCACCCGGCGGCCCGCCCGGGGGCACCGTCCGCGCGCACGCGGCGCATCTTGATCCGCCACCGGCCCTCGCTCTCGTCGTACACCAGCGTGTCCTCCCAGATGACGCTGCGCTGGACGGCGGGGACGCCACCGGGGGGCGTGGCCACGACGAGGGCGTTGGACCGGGTGTGCACGGTGTTCTCGCGCGCCGGGTCCTGACGCACCGTCAACATGCTCATGAAGTGGCGACGTCGGATCCCCGCGTCCCGAGCGCCCGCCGTGGCGGTGCTCAGCTGTTCCATGATGGTCGCCCGTCCCGCCAGGGGCGCGGGCAGCGCGTCGGTGTCGAACAGAGCGTCCTCCGTGTATCCGAGGGCGCAGACCGCGTAGTCGCCGTCGTCCACGGCCTGCATGTGTTCGGCGTAGAACTGCTGGATGTCGAGGTACAGCTCGGTTTGTACGGATGGAGTGGTCATGCCGAGAACGCTAGGAAGGGTGGGTCGAGACCGCCTTGAGCGTTCCTGGAGAACGCCTGGGCGGTATTTCCGGGCCGGAGCACCAACAGGGCTGGAGCGGCCCTCCAGCCGGGCGGCACAGAATCTGGTACATGAACATCACTGAATGCGGGGTGAAAGAGATCGGAATCATGGTCGGCGACTCGCACCGGAAAACGACCCGCACCGCACACGACACCGGAGCCGACTGTGCGGCGGCTCCGGTGCGTGTTCAACCCGCGCTGAGACTCAGGTCGAGGGTCAGCGGTGAGGCCGCCGAGACCGGCGTCTCCAGGGCGGAGTCGCCGGTGAGGACCGCCTGATGGAAGCGGTGCATTCGAGGCGAGGGCTCCAGGCCCAGTTCCCCGCTGAGGACGTGCCGCAGCCGGTGGAACGCCTCCAGGGCCTGGGCCGGGCGGCCGGAGCGGTACAGCGCCAGCATGAGCTGGGCGTGCAGGTTCTCGTGTGTCGGACGCTGAGCGGTCAACGCGCTGAGTTCCCGCACCAGTTCATGGTGCCGGCCGAGCCTGAGGTCCGCCTCGATGCGCTGTTCCAGGATGTGCAGCCGGTACTCCGCGAGCCCCACGACATGGGCCTGCAACAGTGGTCCGACCTGCACGTCGGCCAGGGCGGGTCCGCGCCACACCGCGAGGGCGTCGGCGAGCAAGGCCGCCCCCTTGCGGTCGTCGCCCGCGGCGAGCGCGGTGCGCGCCCGCTCCACCAAACGTTCGAACGTGTGCAGATCGAGTGCGCCGTCACAGACGACAAGTCTGTATCCCCGGTCACCGGTCTGCAGGATCTTCTTCGCTTCGGCGAGCCTGCCCACCTCGGGGATCTGTGAGAAGGCCCGCCGCAGATGGAGCACGTACGTCTGCAGCGTGGATCGAGCACTGAACGGTGGCCGGTTCTCCCACAGCTCTTCGATACAGGCGTCCACGGACACCGACTGGTTTGCGTCGACCAACAGCAGGGCCAGCAGCTGTCGCTGTTTCGGCGCGCTGGGCACGAACGATTTTCCGCCATTCGCCATCACGAGCGGACCGAGCACTGAGAAATGCATTACTCCTCCGGACGGGCAGAATTCATCTGAAGACGGTGTACGACGAATACTTCCATAAACATTTACATAAGGAATCCCCGCTTCCGTCATGGTCAACCAGGACTGGGCCCCAAACCTGCCCGGACCACTCAACGCTAACGATTCGATACAGTTAACTGCAAGTTGTCACGCGTTAAATCTGGAAATCAATAACAGAAAAGAAGATTCCGCTTCCATGGACCGCTTTTGGCAACGTATTCGGGCATCACGGAATGGCCATCCGGGCCAGACGGACGGCAAATTCGACGGCGCTCTCGGCGGAGCGGATGCGGAACGAGGGCGTACGGCAGGTTTATCGTCGACGGACGGAGGACAGAGCCGGCGGCACTGCCGGGCCCGGCGCGCGCTCCCGCCATCCGGGCGGCGCGCGTCTCATATGTGTTGGTTGCGCGGACCCCGGCGACGGTTTACCGTCCCCAGGAGAAATCTTCGTCTGCAGAAATCCGGCCAGCCATCAGCAAGGGCTGTACGGCCATCCTGATCCGTATCTCCCGATGCGCCCCGTTTGTCTCAGGCGCCCCACCCGGATTGGACCATGGAGGATTCCGCGGCGCTCGTCGCGTTCTGCGCGGTCATCGGCCCCCTCGGGGTACTCACCGTCGCCGCGGCCCGTCGGCCCGAGCCGGCCGGGCTGCCCGAATGGGTCCTGGCGAGGGCGGGACTTGGGCCCTCTACACGGCTGTGCGCTGACCCTCGCCGACGCGGTACGACTGCAACTCCTGGGCAGCGTATGGCTGTCGCAGACCATTCCGGCCGTAGCGCTGTCCCTGTTCACGGACTGGTTCCACCCGCGGGCGCTGCTCGTCGGCCGGGCGGCCGGACTGGTGGCGGGCAGACGCGCCCGCAGGTGTACGCGGGCCTGCCCGCCCTGGCGGTGAATCTGCTGGCCGCGGCGCTGTCCCCGCTCGTACTCGACCCGGCCCGAGTGCCGCGCGGCCTCGACAGCACCGCGCGCATTCGCCTCCAACCCGGTTGACCTGACCATTCCCGGCGGCCCCGGGAACCGTCGCGATCCCAGAGGACCACATGAACGCCGCATCAGACGGCCGGGCCGGCCAGAGGCAGCGCGCCCTGGACGGACCGGACGGACAGCGGGCCGACGAAGCCCTCGACGGCTCACCCGACCTGCGCGACGGCGAACGCGAGGCGGCGCTCGCCCGCCTCTTCCACACCCACTACTCACGCCTGCTGCGGCTGGCGGTGCTGCTCGGCGCGGACAGTGACGCCGAGGACCTCGTCGCCGAGGCGTTCTGCCAACTGCACAGCCGCTGGGACCGGTTGCACGCCCCGGAGCGCGCCGCCGCCTACCTCCGGTCGACCGTTTGCAACCTCGTCCGGATGCGACTGCGCCATCTGACCGTCGTACGCCGCCACACCGCGTCACCCGTGGGCGACGTGGTCTCGGCGGAGCAGTCCGTGCTGCTGCGGGAGGACCAGCGCGCGGTGGTGGAGGCGCTGGGCGCACTCCCGGAGCGGCAGCGCGAGGCTCTGGTGCTGCGCTACTGGCTGGAGCTGCGCGAGTCGGCTATCGCCGAGACCATGGGCATCTCGAGCGGCGCGGTGAAGTCCCACGCCTCCCGCGGCATGGCCGCTCTCGCCCGGATCCTGAAGGAGCGCGCCGATGTCGTCTGAGCCGGTTGCGGACAGTACCGAACGGCAGCTGCGCGACGCACCGGCCGGACTGGCGGACGCGGTCGAGGTGCGGGACGGTGCTTCCGCGGCGTCCACGACCGGTGCCGTCGGCGCTCCCGCCGCGTCCGGTCGCTCGCCGCGGCGCTGGTCGTGCGGGTGCCGGCCGCCGCGCCGGCGATCAGGGTGCGCGGACTGTCCGAGGCGCCACGGTGGGAGCTTCCGACCCGGGTGCAGGACGGCCGGCCCGACGGACCGTCGATCCGCGTCCGGTGGGTCGGCCCACCGCCCGGGCCCGTGCCGCGACGCCCCCGCCGGCCGCGTCCGACGGGCGGCTCGCTGAGGGGCTGTCGACGCACCACTCCGCGACCGTTCGTCAGGCCAGTGAGCGGAACGCCCGGTCGAAGTACACCATGGGCTCGCCCTCACCCAGGCGGGCTCCGGTCACCCGGCCCACGATGATCACGTGGTCGCCGGCCGGGTACCGCTCGTGCACCGTGCAGTCCAGTACGCTGCGCGCGCCCTCGACTGCGGGCAGTCGGGCCGCGGTGAGCGTCAGGCCGCGGTCGGCGAACTTGTCGGCACTGCGGGTCGCGAACCGTGTGGCGAGCGCGCTGTGCTCCGGCCCCAGCACGCTCACCGCGAACCGGGCGCACCGCGTGAACGCCCCGTACGACTCGGCCGAGTCGGCCAGGCAGACCAGGACCAGCGGTGGGGTGAGCGAGACCGAGCAGAACGAGCTGGCTGTGAAACCACGCGGCAACCCGTGTTCGTCCAGCGTCGTCGCCACCACGACACCGGCCGGGAAACGGGCCATCGCCGCCCGGAAGCTCGCGGCGTCGACCGTGCCCGCGTCGACCGTGCCCGCGTCGCGCGGACCCGGTGGGGGCGCCGGGGTCGCCCGTTCCGTGGTCGAGGCCGGTGCCGTGCCCGCGGCCTGCTCCCTGGTCGGAGCCCGATCCGTCATGGCAGCAGCACCACCTGGGCCGCGAAGTTGAGGCCGGCGCCGAAGCCCACGAGGAGCGCCGAGTCCCCGCCGCCCACCCGGCCCTCCGCGAGCAGCGCCTCCAGGGCGAGCGGCACGGACGCAGCCGAGGTGTTGCCGCTGCGCACCACGTCCCGGGCGATCTCCGTACGGTCGGTGAGACCGAGCCGCTCCGCCATCAGGTCGATCATCCGCAGGTTGGACTGGTGCGGCACGAAGGCCCCGAGGTCGGCCGGTTCGACCCCGGCCGCGCTCAGTGCCCGCCCGGCGGCGGGGCAGACGTCGTCCATGGCCCAGCGGAACACCCGCCGCCCGTCCATCTTCAGCCACGGCCGCCGCGCCGCCACGGGATCGGCGCAGTACTCGTCCCAGCCGGCCGACATCTTCAGCGAGTCGAAGTACCTGCCGTCCGCGCGCCGCACGACCGGACCGATGCCCGGCGTCGGAGAGGGGCCGAGGACCGCGGCACCCGCCCCGTCGGCGAACAGGAAGGAGATCGTACGGTCCCGCGGGTCGACGATGTCGGTCATCCGTTCGGCGCCCACGACCAGGACGTGCCGGGCGCTGCCCGCCCGCACCGCGTCGGCGCCCGCGGCCATGGCCTGGCAGAACCCGGCGCAGGCAGCCGAGAGGTCGAGCGCCGCCGCGCGGTCCGCGCCCAGCGCCGCCGCCACCTGGACGGCGAGCGGCGGCGTCTGCACCAGGTTCGAGGTGCTGGCGAGCAGCACCAGGTCGATGTCCTCGGGGGTCACCCCGGCGTGCGCGAGCGCCTTGCCCGCGGCGGCCACCGCCATCTGGGGAACGGTCTCGTCGGGCTCGGCGAAGCGGCGTTCACGGATGCCGCTGCGGGTCTCGATCCACTCCTCCGTGGAGTCGATGAGCGCGCACAGTTCGGCGTTCTTCACCACGCGCCGGGGCCGGTAGGCACCGATGCCGAGGATCCTGCTGTGCCCGCCGTCGGACGCGCGCAGCCGGGGTGGCCGGGCGACCGCACGCGGGCTGCTGGGCTGGGACATCCAGAACTCCCCTCGTTCCGTGCTCTTTTCGTGCCGGACTTGGCATCCCCGCCAGCTTCCGGGCCGGCTCTGGAGGCGCGGTCGAGGACCGTCGGGGGACGCGGCGTCCTGGCCGTGGAGCCGGCTTCGAGCACACCTCCAGCCCGGGACCTCACGGTGGCAGCGACCTGTCGTACGTCCGGGTGACATCACCCGGCGCGAAACCCACGCGAAAGGAAGGCCCATGGCCGGCTTCACCCTCACCGAGTTCCGCAAGATCGTCGAGGCGTGCTACGAGGGCGCGGACGCCGAGGCGCTGGACGGCTCCGCCCTGAACACCGATTTCTCCGACCTGGGCTACGACTCGATCGTCATGTACGAGATCGCCATGCGCATCCAGGACGACTTCCCGGTCACCATCCCCGACGAGAGGCTCGACGACCTGCGTACCCCGGCCGCGATGATCGCGTTCGTGGACGCCCAGGTGAAGGTCGCCTGACAGTGAGTCCGGGCCGGGCGCTCGCCGGACTCGGCCGGGCCCGGCCTCGCGTCAGGCGAGCAGGCCCTCGCCCGCCAGCCGCTCCCGGGCCGCGTCGAGCGTCTCCTCGTCCTCGACCGTCCCGGCGGTGCGCCCCGGAAGCAGCGGTACGACCACGCAGGTTCCGGAGCGCACCGCGGGATGGCGCCGGGCCGGTGCCGACAGGCTGCGGTCCGCGGAGGCGTCGAGCAGCACCAGCCCGGGACCCCGCGCGTGCGCGTCGAGAAGTGCGCGCAGGGCGGGCCAGTACAGTACCGGCAGGGCCAACTGACCGGCCCAGAAGGCTGGTTCGCGCGCCTGCCGCTCGTCGACCGGGCGGGCTGTGCGAGCCGACCACAGTTCCGTGCGCGGCGGCAGCAGTCGTACGCGGGCGACGTATTTCTCGAACCGCGCGGCGGCCGGGCGCATCTCGGGGCTGTGGAACGCGTGCCCCGAGCGCAGCGGCCGTACCACCACCCCGGCGGCCCGCAGCCGCGCCTCCGCCCGGGCGAGCGCCTCGACGGGTCCGGCGAGCACGGTCTGCCGGGGCCCGTTGACCGCGGCGACGGCCGCCCTGCCGTCCGGGAGACCCGCCAGCAGCCCGGTGACCTGCTCCAGCGCGGCGGCCGCCGCCAGCATGCCGCCGCCGCCCGTACCAGTCAGGGCGTGCGAGCGGGCGGCCAGCAAAGTGGCGGCGGCGCGCTCGTCGAAGACACCGGCGAGGCAGGCGGCGGCGAGTTCGCCCGCGCTGTGGCCGAGCAGGACGCCGGGGCCCGCGTTCCAGGACCGTACGACCCGGCCCAGCGCGTGGCCGACCGCGAACAGCAGTGGCTGGGCGACCAGTGCGTCGTCCAGGACGGGATTCGGCGCGGGGCGCAGCCACTGGGCGCGAAGCTTCCCGCCCTCCGTTCCGAGCGCGGTGAGGAACGCGTCCATGTGCGCGGCGAACACGGAACCGGGCCGGTACAGACCGGCGGCCATGCGCTCCCGCTGCGCTCCCTGACCGGGCAGCAGCAGTGCGACTCGGCGGTGTTCCACCTCAAGTCCTCCTGTACGGACGCGGATGCGGTGTCCTTCGCGACCCTGGCGCGAGGCGCTCGGCCCGGGGTCGAGCCGCCATGGAAACCCCGGGCCGCGCCCACGCCAGCGGGTCACGCTCGGTTCTCCAGCAGTCCTGGAGGCCCCCCGCACAGACTCGGCCAAGAACGGTCCCTGTTGTCAGTCCCTGTGATCAGAGAGGTTCTCCAGTGAACCGAAGTGTCGCCATCACCGGTATCGGTGTCGTCGCGCCCGGCGGGATCGGCCGGAAGTCGTTCTGGGACCTGCTCATGTCGGGCCGGACCGCCACCCGCACGATCTCGATGTTCGACCCGTCCCGATTCCGCTCACAGATCGCCGCCGAGGTGGACTTCGTCCCGGAGCGGTACGGTCTCACGCCCCGCGAGGCGCGCCGGCTCGACCGGGCCGCCCAGTTCGCGGTGGTCTCCACCCGCGAGTGCCTGACGGACAGCGGGCTGGAGTTCGCCGAACTCGATCCGCACCGCATCGGCGTGAGCGTCGGTAGCGCCGTGGGCGGCACGACCACGCTGGAGCAGGAGTACCTGGTGCTGAGCGACAGCGGCCGACAATGGGAGGTGGACGGCTCCTACATGTCGCCGCACCTGTTCGACGCGTTCGTGCCCAGCTCGCTCGCCGCCGAGGTCGCGGCCGTCGCCGGCGCCGAGGGCCCGGCCACGGTGATCTCCACGGGCTGCACCTCCGGTCTCGACTGCCTGGGCTACGCCCGCGACCTGATCGCGGAGGGCAGCGCCGACGTGATGCTGGCGGGCGCCACCGACGCGCCGATCTCGCCGATCGCGGTCGCCTGCTTCGACGCGGTGAAGGCGACCTCGCCGAGCAACGACGATCCGGGCACCGCGTCCCGCCCCTTCGACCGCACCCGCAACGGCTTCGTGATCGCCGAGGGCGCCGCGATGTTCGTCCTGGAGGAGCTGGAGCACGCCCGCGCACGCGGCGCCCACGTCTACGGGGTCATCTCGGGCTACGCCACCCGCTGCAACGCGTACCACATGACGGGGCTCAAGGCCGACGGCCGGGAGATGGCCGAGGCGATCCGCCGCTCCCTGGCGGAGGCCCGGCTCGCCCCGGAGCGGGTCGACTACGTCAACGCCCACGGCTCGGGTACCAAGCAGAACGACCGGCACGAGACCAACGCCTTCAAGGACGCGCTGGGCGAGCACGCCTACCGGGTGCCGGTCAGCTCCATCAAGTCCATGATCGGCCACTCGCTGGGCGCCATCGGCTCGATCGAGATCGCGGCCTGCGCGCTGGGCATGGAGTTCGGGGCGGTGCCGCCGACCGCGAACCTGCACGAACCCGACCCCGAGTGCGACCTCGACTACGTGCCCCTGGAGGCCCGCCCTGCCCGCCTGGACACCGTCCTCAGCGTCGGCAGCGGCTTCGGCGGCTTCCAGAGCGCGATGATCCTCACCCGGGACGCGGGTACGACCCGGAGGGCCGCCGCGTGACGGCGCCAACCACCGCCCCGGGCACTCCCGGGACCTCGTCCTCGACGGCCGTCATCACCGGCATCGGCGTCGCCGCGCCCAACGGCCTCGGCACCGAGGCCTGGTGGGCGGCGACCCTGCGTGGTGAGAACGGCATCCGACGGGTGGAGGCGTACGACGCGAGCGCCTACCCGTCCTCGCTCGCCGGTCTGATCATCGGATTCGATGCCGCCGGACACCTGCCGGGGCGGCTGCTGCCGCAGACCGACCGGTGCACGCGGCTCGCCCTGACCGCCGCGGACTGGGCGCTGGCGGACTCCGGCGCCGACCCGGCCGCACTGCCCGAGTACGCCACGGGTGTAGTCACCTCCAGCGCCACCGGCGGTTTCGAGTTCACCCACCGCGAGGCGCGCAAGCTGTGGACGCGGGGGCCACAGCACGTCAGCGTCTACGAGTCGTTCGCCTGGTTCTACGCCGCCAACTCCGGCCAGATCTCCATCCGGCACGGCATCCGCGGCGCCAGCGGTGTCTTCGTCGCCGAGCAGGCGGGCGGCCTGGACGCCATCGGTCACGCCAGGAGGACGCTCCGCAAGGGCAGTTCGCTCGTGGTCACCGGCGGCGTCGAGTCGGCCTTGGACCCCTGGGGGTTCGTCTCGCACATCGCCGGCGGCCGTGTCTCGCGCCGCACCGAGGCCGACCGCGCCTACCTGCCCTTCGACAAGGACGCCTCGGGCCATGTCCCCGGCGAGGGCGGCGCGATGCTCGTCCTGGAGGACATGTCGGCCGCCGTGCGCCGTCAGGCGCCCCGTGTCTACGGGGAGTTGGCCGGTTACGCCGCCACCTTCGACCCGCCGCCCGGCTCCGGCCGTCCGCCGGGCCTGGAGCGCGCCGCCCGGCTCGCCCTCGCCGACGCTGGACTCGCCCCCGGCGATGTGGACGCCGTGTTCGCCGACGCGGCCGCCGTGCCCGCGCTGGATGACGCCGAGGCCGCCGCCGTCGAGGCACTGTTCGGCCCGTACGGAGTGCCGGTGAGCGTGCCCAAGACCCTCACCGGGCGGCTGATGGGCGGCGCCGGGCCGCTCGACGTCGTCGCCGCCCTGTTGTCGATCCGCGACGGCGTGCTGCCCCCGGTCGCCCACGTGGACCGGCCCGTTCCGCATCATCGCCTCGACCTGGTGCGCGGCGAGCCACGTCCGGCCCGGGTGCGCCACGCCCTCGTGCTCGCCCGCGGTCACGGCGGTTTCAACGCCGCGGCCGTCGTCAGCGGCGCGCCCGACCTGCCCTCCGCCGCGGCCGACCCGTCCGCCACCTTCCCCCCCGTCCCTGACCCGTAACCGAACCGAACCGAACCGACCGGAAGGCCACCAGCATGCCTCGGATGACCCTCGACGACCTGAAGCTGATCCTCGACGAGTGCGCGGGCGAGGACGAGCGCACCGACTTCGGCAGCGATCTCCTCGACACCTCGTTCACCGACCTCGGCTACGACTCGCTCGCCCTGCTGGAGACAGCGGCGACGACCACCCTGCGCTTCGGCGTGGAGCTGGCGGACGAGGCGGTGACCGACGCGGAGACCCCCCGGCAGTTCCTGGACCTCGTCAACACGGCGCTGGTGAAGGTGGCTTGACGATGACCGCCACCCGAACAGCCACCACCGCCGAAGCCCCCGACCGCGGCCCCGCCCTGATCACCGGTGCCACCCGCGGCATCGGCCGCGCCGCCGCCACCGAGCTCGCCGAGCGCGGCCACCCGGTCTTCCTGTGCGCGCGGGACGCCTCGGACGTGGCCGCAGCGGTCAAGGAACTGCGCGACCAGGGCCACATCGCCGACGGCACCGCCTGCGACGTCACCTCCGTCGAGGACGTACGCCGCTGGATGGCCGCCGCAGTCGACACCTTCGGACCAGCCGGCGTACTGGTGAACAACGCGGGGCGCAGCGGCGGCGGCGTGACCGCCGAGATCTCCGACCAACTGTGGCTCGACGTCATCAACACCAACCTCACCAGTGTCTTCCTGGTGACGCGAGCGGTCCTGACCACGGGCGGCATGCGGGAGCGCGGGCACGGCCGGATCGTCAGCGTGGCCTCCACCGCCGGCAAACAGGGCGTGGTTCTGGGCGCCCCGTACTCCGCGTCCAAGCACGGCGTCGTCGGCTTCACCAAGGCACTCGGCCTGGAGCTCGCCAAGACCGGCATCACCGTCAACGCGGTCTGCCCCGGCTATGTCGAGACGCCCATGGCGGGCACCGTCCGGCGCGGCTACGCGGAGCTGTGGGGCGTGCCCGAGGACGAGGTGCTGGAGCGGTTCAACGCGAAGATCCCACTCGGCCGCTACACCACGCCGGAGGAGGTGGCGGCGTTCATCGGCTTCCTCTCCTCCGACCGCGCGGCCGCGATCACCGCGCAGGCCCTCAATGTCTGCGGCGGCCTCGGCAACTACTGACCCACCGCCCGAAGCACCCCGAACGAAAGGACCGGCTGTGACCAGCACCCCCGCACGCTCCGCGGAGCACACCGCGGTGCTCCACGCGCCCCCGGAGCGCGCCTACCGCCTGATCGCCGACGTCACCCACTGGCCGCTGCTGTTCCCGCCCTGCGTCGGCGCCCGCCTCCTCGAGAGCGGCCCGGACTTCCAGCGCATCCGGCTGTGGGCCGTGGTCGGCACCGAGGTGCGCAGTTGGACCTCGCTGCGCGAACTCGACGACCGAGCGCTACGCATCGGCTTCCGGCAGGAGGTACCGAGTCCGCCGGTCACCTCGATGGGCGGCCACTGGCAGTTCACGGCCGATCCCGGCGCCCCCGGAACGACCCGGCTGGTACTCGGCCACACCTGGTCGACGGCGGGTTCCGACACGGATGCGGACCGGATCGCCGCCGCCCTCGACCACAACAGCGACAACGAGATCCGCGCGGTCAAGTCCTGGGCGGAGCGCCCCGAGGACCCGTCCCAGCTGCTGTTCTCCTTCACCGACCGGGTGTTCCTGGCCGGTGAGCGACGCGATGTGTACGACTTCCTGTACCGCGCCGACCTGTGGCCCGAGCGTCTCGCCCACGTGGTGCACACCGACGTGGAGACCGCGGTTCAGTCCCCCGCGAGCGCGGGCGCGGACGTCCAGACGCTGGACATGGAGACTCTGGGCCCGGACGGGTCCACGCACACCACTCAGTCGATACGGCTGTGCTTCCCGGGCGAGCGGATCCTCTACAAGCAGACGACCGTGCCGCACGGCCTGCTCGCCCACAGCGGCGAGTGGCTGCTGACCGAGGCCTCGGACGGCACCCACGTCATCGCCCGGCACGACGTGGCCCTCGACCCGTCGGCCCTCGTCGAACTCCTCGGCCCCGGCGCGGACCTGGCCGACGCCCGCCGACAGGTCCGCGCCTCCCTCGGCGGCAACAGCCTGCGCACCCTGGATCAGGCTCGGCTGCACGTCGCGGGCGCCGCGCGGGAGGGCGCCGTATGACGCAGGCGGTCGTGCCACGGTCCGGTCGTGTGCGGCTCGACGAGGTCGCCGACGGGGTCTTCGCGTATGTCCAGGAGGTCGGCGGCTGGTGCGTCAACAACGCCGGTCTGCTGCTGGAGCCGGACCGTGTCACGGTCGTGGACACCGCCGCCACCGAGGCCCGCGCACGGGCCCTGCGCGACGCCGTGTCCACCCTCACCCGCGCCGAGCCCCGGCTGCTGGTCAACACGCACTTCCACGGCGACCACACCTTCGGCAACGCGCTGGTGGGGCCGGACGCGGTGATTGTCGCGCACGAGCGGGCCCGCGCCGAGATGGCACAGGCGGGCCTCGGCCTGACCGGCCTGTGGCCCGACGTGGACTGGGGCGAGATCGATGTCACGCTGCCGCATCTCACGTACGAGGACCGGCTGACGCTCCATCTCGGCGACCGCCGGGCCGAGTTGATCCATGTGGGCCCGGCACACACCACGAACGACACGGTGGTGTGGCTGCCCGAGGAGCGGGTGCTGTTCGCTGGCGACGTGCTGATGGCCGGCTGCACCCCGTTCGTACTGATGGGCTCGGTCAGCGGCGCCCTGCGTGCGGTCGAGGAGCTGCGCGCGCTCGGCCCGCGCACGGTGGTCGGCGGGCACGGCCCGGTCTGCGGCCCGGAGGTCCTCGACGAGACCGCGGGCTATCTGCGGCGTCTCGTGCGGCTGGCCCGGGAGGGCGGCGTCGCCGGACTGAGCCCGCTGGAGACCGCACGCCAGGCGGGCCCCGGCCCGTACGCGCACTGGCTGGATCCGGAGCGGCTCGTGGGCAACCTGCACCGGGCGTACGCCGAGGCGGGCGGGGTCGCCGAGGGCGCGCCGTTGGATGTCGTGGGCGTCTTCGGCGAGATGGTCGCCTACAACGGCGGCCGCCTGCCGCACTGCTGGGCGTGAGCCAACCTGCCTCGTGAGAAGCGCCTCCCGCCCCCGAGCCCGGTACGCGTCGACCAGCCCCGCCACGTCCTCCCCCGTCAGCCTTCGGCACGCACCCTCTCCCGGCGGCCTCCACCACACCGGATCGGCACACGGACCCATCCCGTCTCGGTCCGGCCCGGTGGATCTTGTTCGTGGCCGTGACCGACATCCGATCCACCACCCGCACGAGCCGGGCCGAGCGGGCCGCCACACCGGCCGCCGCCTCGCGGTGGGTGAGCACCCTCCCCCGCCCTCGGCCCCGCTCTACCGGGAGACCCCCTATCCCACCGCGGCCCCGGCCGGTGGTCTCCCCACCGGGCGGCGACGAGCTCGGCCACCGTGCGCGCCCTGGACTCCATGACTGCGCACGGTAATGACGCTTCGTCAGGTATGGAGGGCCATGCCATGCCGAAGCCCTGTCGATTCAGGCCCTGCCGATCCAGGCCTTGTCAGCCCAGTGACCCGGTTCTGAGATCCTGTCGCAGGAGCGGCAGATACGGTCGAGGACATGGCCGACGGCGTTGATCCACTTGAAAGGGCCTGGCGTTCTCGTTCCAGACCTTGATCCGCTCGCCGGCCACGACTCGCCGACCACCACCCAGCGCTGCCTGCACCCGGACGCGCACAAGATCACGGCCGGCGCGGCATTCTCCACGCACCACGCCCCCCGCCGAGCCCGATCGTCATGACCCGCTGACGCCGGTCAAGGATGCCGGTCCCCAACTGGTCCCCAAAGAATGGCCAAAGGCCGGTTTCGGATGTCTCCGAAACCGGCCCTGACCTGCGACTGTCTCCAGTCGGGACGACAGGATTTGAACCTGCGACCCCTTGACCCCCAGTCAAGTGCGCTACCAAGCTGCGCCACGTCCCGGTGCGTCGACCCGCGGTTGCCCCGCGTGATCGCACAGACAAACCCTACCGCACACACGCCCGTACCTCCGAGCGGTCACGGAACGGTCACCGACACATCAAGTGTCCCTTACCGTCCCATCAGCCGCTCTACCGTCGTCCCACCCGAAACGCAACAGAGGGACGATCATGAGCAATCCGTACAACACTCCGGGCAACGTGCCGCCGGTGCCGGCTCCGATACCGGGGCCGGCACCGGACCGGCAGGGGCCGAGATGGGCCCGTAAGAGATTCGTCCTGCCCGCCCTCGGACTAGCGCTCTTCGTCGGGATCGCCATCGGCGACGGCGGTCAGGGGGACGACAAGGAACCCGTGGCCGCCGACCCGACACCCACCGCGACCGTCACGGCCACGGCGACCGCCACGGTCGCGGCCACCGTGACGGCCACGCCCGAACCCGCCCCCACCGTCACCGTGTTGGCGACCAGGACGGTGACGGCCGAACCGGCGGTCGACACCGACACCGGATCCGTCACGGGTTCCGACGGCGGCTCCGACGGCGGCTCCGGCTCCGGTGGCGGCGACGTGTACTACCAGAACTGCGCGGCTGCCCGCGCGGCCGGAGCCGCCCCGGTGCATGTCGGTGAGCCCGGCTACGGACGGCATCTCGACCGGGACGGCGACGGCGTCGGCTGCGAGTGACAGGTACGGCGTCAGGCGTTCGGGTCGAACGCGATGCCCGCCGGCTTGGCCGCCGCGAGGTGGGAGTTGAAGTTGCCGTCCTTGAGGCCGAAGTTGGCGCTGCCCCAGTTGGCTGCCGTCAGCTTGTCGCGGATGCCCGACGGGTAGCCGTTCCAGCCGACCAGCGCCGGGAACTGCCAGGTTCCCTTGTGGTTCTCCGGCGGCTCGTCGTTGGTGTTCGCGAGGCGGAAGCAGTGCGTTCTGATGCCGTCCTTGTGGTAGACGATCTTGGGATGGGTGCCGTCCCAGCGGACCTGGTCCCGGGTGTGGATGCTGAAACCGCCGTGGCTGGAGGTCGAGACGTACTGCGCCACGCCGTCCCGCACCCACACCACCACATGCTCCCAGTCGTGCCGGTGCCCGCCGATGCTGCTCCCCGCGACGGCCTGATCCTTCTCGAAGTAGAGGCCGTAGATGATCGCGCACCAGCCGTTGTTGCACTTGTAGCGGGAGTAGCCGTTGGTGTTGTCGAGGTCGGAGGCGTCCCGGCACTGCCCGTTGAGGGCGCCGGTCGGGTTGAGGCCGCCGTTGAGGGTGCCCGTGGGGCCGATGGCGGGGGTGGCGTAGCAGCCGTCCGTGTCGTAGTCGTACGCCGGTTGGTACGTCTGCTCGGTGCCGTCCGCGTTGGCCGGCAGGGCCCCGGGCGGGGCGGCGAGGGCGGTGCCGGGAAAGGCGACGACCAGCGCCACCGCACTGCCGAGGACGAGCGAGGCTCTGCGGGTGCGCACACGTCTCTTCACGGGGGCCTCCTGATCGATGACGTCCAAGGGGGACGGGGCTCGGTCAGATTGGCATGCCCACATCACGGTTGGGTCACTCGGAAGGAAAGGTTCAGGGGCCCCCGGCGGACATCTGGGTTGTCAGGCCGACTACTCCGGCGGCGTCGGCGTGTCGTGCGTCCGGTACATCGCCTGCACGTCCAGCTCCAGTTGGACCGTCGGACCGACCACCGCGATCCCCCGGGCCAGCATGGAACGCCAGTTGAGCGTGTAGTCCTCGCGGTGGAGTTCCGCCCGGGCCCGGGCGGCGCAGCGCAACTCCTCGCCGTAGCCGCCGTTGACGGATCCCAGGTAGGTCGTGTCCAGCGACATCGAGCGGCTCACCCCGTGCATCGAGAGTGAGCCCTGCACCGCCCACTTCGCACCGGCCCGGTAGGAGAAACGCGAGCTCACGAAGTCGATGTACGGGAAGCGCTCGACGTCCAGGAAGTCCGCCGACCGCAGATGGTTGTCCCGGGTCCGGTTCCCGGTCGTGATGCTCGACGCGTCGATACGGACCTGCACCCGGGACTCGGTCATCGACTGCGCCACTTGTATGCCGCCCTCGAACCGCTCGAAACGGCCGTGCACATCACCCATTCCGACATGCTTGGCGATGAACCGGATCGCGGTGTGCGGCGGGTCGAACAGCCAGGTGCCGGGCACGGGGAGGTCCAGCCTCCGGGCCGGTTCCAGTTGGATGCGCTGCGTCGGGAGCATCATTCCGTCGAGGAGGTCGACCGTCTCGCGGTACGGCGTCAGGCCCTCGGCGGAGATCATCAGGCTGTAACGGCCCGACGGAAGGATGGCGAGGAAGTAGCCGTACGGGTCCGTCGTGCCGCGTGCCATCACCTGGTGGGCGTCGGTCGCGCTCACGGTCACTTCGGCGCCGCCCATGGGCTGGCCCAGCGGATCCAGCACCTCGCAGCCGAGGGATCCCGCGCCGGGCGGCAGGGGAAGGGAGAGGCCCGCGCGATCGGAGGCGCCTTTGGACCGCAGGCGCCTGAGCAGTGCGAGGGCCATGGGTTCACCTTTCTGTTCTTCTACTGTGTGCCGTCATGGTCGGGTGAGGTACCGGTGTCTCAGTCCGTGCCGGGCGCCGCGTCCCGGTACGCCGCGCGCAGCACACCGAGCACGCCCTCGGGCGGGACCTCCCACGGGTTGGCGTACGCCCGCTGCCCGGTGACCTGGGTCGCCGCCACCGTCACATCGGCCTCGGTGAGGCCCAGTTCGGCGAGGGAACACGGGGCGCCGAGGCGTCCGGCCAGCTCCCGTAGGGCAGTTGGGGCATCGGCGACGCCGCCCAGCGCACGGGCGGCGACGTCGGCCGCGTCCGGTGCGGCGGACGCATTGTAGGCCAGGCGTACATCAGGACGACCGTGCGGGTCTCGGCGCGCGGCAGGCCGAAGGCGACGCCGAGAACATGGCAGAGCTTGTGGTGCAGGCCCAGAAGCTGCGCGAGTACCGGGTCCGAGCCGGCTTCACAGCCCTGGGGCGGATGCGCGGTCGGCCTTCGGATCTCCGGCGTCGGGGCGCCGGGGTGGACGCCGCTCCCCAGTGGTCCTTATGTCCTGTCAAAGGATTGACAAGCAAGGCTGACGGCACCGAGGGTGAGTGTGAAACGTTCTGGACCGGTCCGAAAAGGGGCTGTCATGGCAAGTACGCTCGGTGTCGCCGTCGTGGGGTTCGGCTGGATGGGACGGGTGCACACCCAGGCGTACGCCCGCCTGCCGCACCACTTCCCCCAGCTGGGACTGCGGCCCGAACTGGTCATGGTCGCCGAGGAGGTGCTGGGCCGGGCCGAGGAGGCCGCCGCGCAGTTCGGGTTCGCCTCGACGACCCGCGACTGGCGTGCCGTGGCCGCCGACCCGCGTGTGCGGGCGGTGAGCATCACCGCACCCAACTTCCTGCACCGGGAGATCGGCGTCGCGATGGCCGAGGCGGGCAAACACATCTGGATCGAGAAGCCGGTCGGCCTCACCGCCGCCGACGCGGTCGCGGTGGCCGACGCGGTCGCCGAGGCCGGTGTCCAGGGCACGGTCGGCTTCAACTACCGCAACGCGCCCGCCGTGGAGCGGGCCCGGCAGCTCATCGCGTCCGGGGAGATCGGCACGGTCACCCATGTCCGCGTCCGCCTGTTCAGTGACTACGCGGCCCATCCGGACGGCGCCCTGACCTGGCGGTACGAGCGGGAGCGCGGCGGCAGCGGAGTCCTGGGCGACCTCGCCTCGCACGGCGCGGACCTGGCCCGTTTCCTGCTCGGCGACATCGCCGCGCTCACCGCCGACACCGCCGTCTTCGTGCCCGAGCGGTCCCGTCCGACGGGCGCCACGGCCGGTCACACGCGTGCGTCGGGCGGTGAGCCGGGTCCGGTGGAGAACGAGGACTACGTCTCCTGCCTGCTGCGATTCGCCTCCGGAGCCCGAGGCGTCCTGGAGGCGTGCCGGGTCTCGGTCGGCGAGCAGAACAACTACGGCTTCGAGGTGCACGGCACGAAGGGGGCGGTCTTCTGGGACTTCCGCCGGATGAACGAGCTGGGCGTGAGCACCGGGACGTCGTACCAGGACCAGCCGGTCAGCACGGTGTTCGTCGGTCCGGGCGACGGTGAGTTCGGGGCGTTTCAGCCGGGCGCGGCGAACGCGATGGGCTACGACGACCTGAAGGTCATCGAGGCCCACCGTTTTGTGCGCTCGGTGGCCGAGGGCACGCCGTACGGGGCGACGTTGACGGATGCGGTGCGGAGCGCTGCCACGGTGGACGCCATGAGTCGGTCCGTGGAGTCGGGGGCGTGGGTGACACTCGGGGCGTAGTGGCTCCGTGGGCTTGTGCGGTGTAGTTGCTGCGGGCCCGCTGTGGCTGGTCGCGCAGTTCCCCGCGCCCCTTTCGGGGCGCGAGTCCGCCCCCGAGTTGCCCCGACACCCCATGACAAGGGTCACCGTGGCGACATGTTGTAGGGCGTCACCACCTGGATCGCGGACGGCAGGGTAGGGCCGGCGGGTGGGAGGGCGCCGTGGGCTCGCATGACCGTGCGGCAGGCCTCGTACATGTCCTGGCGGAGGTCGTGGTGGAGCACGCAGGACAGGCGGTGCTGGCGCAGGAGGCGGGTGTTGTCGTGGTCGAGGTCGTGGGCGACGAACACCGCGCACTCACGGCCCAGGTCCTCGAAGGCCCGTAGCGTCGCGATGTTGCCGCCGCCGATCGAGTAGACCGCCCGGATGTCGGGGTCGCGTTTCAGGGCGTCCCTGACCAGGTCGTACTGGGTGGCGTCCAGGCCCTGGCCCTCGGTGATCTCGACGAGGGCGCGTTCGGGGTGCCGGGCGCGCATGGCACCGCGGAAACCCATCTCACGTTCCTCCTCGTTGCGGAAGAAGCCGCTGCTGAGGCTCGTGAGCACGTTGCCGGGGCGCTCACCGAGCCACTGGCCCATGAGATAGGCGGCGGTGGCTCCGGCGGCCCGGTTGTCGATGCCGACGTAGGCGAGCCGGGCACTGGAGGGCAGGTCGGTCACCAGGGTGACGACCGGGATGCCGGCGGCCACCAGCCGGCCGACGGCCGCCGTGATCTCGGGCACGTCCGGCGCCTTGACGATGACGCCCTGGGAGCCGCGCCGGGCGATGCGGTCGAGGGCCGCCGCCAGTTCCGCCACCGGGCCGGTCTCACGGAAGTGGAAGCGGGAGCGCACGACGGCCGGGTGGAGGGCGGGCAGCTCGGCCTCCAGGGCGGCCCGGACGGCGGTGGTGAACCGCTCGGGCGCCTGCATCACGATGTCGATCATGAACGTACGGCCGACCAGCCGGACCTGGGTGCGCTGCCGGTCCAGGTCGGCGATGGCCTGCCGCACCTCCCGCTGGGTGCTCTCGCGCACGCCGCCCCGGCCGTTCAGGACACGGTCGACGGTGGCCTCGCTGAGGCCGGCCTGCCGTGCGATCTCCCGGATCGGATAGGGGTGGCCCACGGGGAGGTTCCTCGGCTTCCGCTTGAGGGGTTTTTGATGGCCGCCTGCTGGTTGTTTGACGAGTTTGTCATGACAACAATGACAGCATTCGGTCGTCGTGGACGACGTCGGTGATGTTGACGATATTGATGATGTTGATGATCGAGAGAAGGACGACGATGTCCCTCACCGCCGCACAACGCCACACGTGGCTGTCGGAGCAGGACTGCGATCTCGACGCCTTCCGTGCCGGGGTCCGGCGGACGACCGACGCCGCCGACTACCCGTACGCGACCGCCGTCCGCGAGAACGTCCTCGTCTACGACGGTGAGCGGCTGCGCTCCGCCGTCACCACGCCGGTCGGACGCCGGGAGGTCATGGCGGAGCTGGTCCGGGCGCTCACCGACGGCCCCGGGGTCGTGATCCTCCAGCGGGCCTTCACCGACCCGTCGGTCGTGGACCGGGCGACCGCCGCCTTCGAGGCGCTCATCGCCGAGCAGCACGCCGCCGGGACCGTCGCGGGCGACCACTTCGCCAGCCCCGGGGCCAACGACCGGGTGTGGAACGCCCTGGAGAAAGCCGCCCTGCGCGCGCCGGAGGCGTTCGCCGACTACTACGCCAACGACATGATCGCCCTCGTCTCCACCGCGTGGCTCGGCCCCGGCTACCGGATGACCTCACAGATCAACGTCGTCAACCCAGGTGGCGCCGCGCAGAGCCCGCACCGCGACTACCACCTCGGCTTCCTGTCCAACGAGGCGGCTGCCGCCTACCCGGCGCACGTCCACCGCCTCTCCCCCGTGCTGACCCTGCAGGGCGCGGTCGCCCACTGCGACATGCCCGTCGAGTCCGGCCCGACGCTGTACCTGCCGTACTCGCACTCGTACGAGCCCGGCTATCTGGCCTGGCGGCTCCCGGAGTTCAGGGCGTACTTCGACGCCCACCACGTGCAGCTGCCGCTGGCCAAGGGGGACGCGGCGTTCTTCAACCCCGCGCTCTTCCACGCGGCCGGCACCAACCGCTCCGCGGACATCCGCCGGATGGCGAACCTCCTCCAGGTGTCGTCCGCGTTCGGGCGGGCCATGGAGACCGTGGACCGGGCGGCGATCGTGAACGCGGTCTACCCCGTGCTGCTCGCCCGCAAGGCCGAGGGAGCGGGCGACGCGTGGCTGGAGGCGGTCGTCGCGGCCTCGGCGGAGGGCTACCCCTTCCCCACCAACCTCGACCGGGATCCGCCGGTCGACGGCCTGGCCCCGCCCTCGCAGGCGGACCTCGTACGGCGTGCGCTGCGCGAGGAGTGGACCCCCGAGGCGCTCCGCGAGGCACTGCGGGCCGGCGCCGAACGACAGATGAGCTGAGGAACCGAACAGCATGGGACTTCTTCAGGACAAGGTCGTCCTCGTCAACGGCGGCAGTCAGGGCGTCGGGGCGGCCATCGCCCGCGCGGCCGTCCGCGAGGGCGCCGTCGTCGCGGTGACCGGGCGGCGCCCGGAACCGGGCGAGGCACTGGTCGCGGAACTGACGGCGGCGGGCGGCAAGGCCATGTACGTACGCGCCGACCTGTCGGACGCCGAACAGGCGAAGGCGTCCGTGGCCGAGGTGATCGCCGCCCACGGGCGGATCGACTGCCTGGTCAACTCGGCGGGCCTGACCTCGCGCGGCACGCTGCTGGACACCACGCCCGAACTGTTCGACGCGCACATCGCGATCAACCTCAAGGGCCCGTTCTTCGCCATGCAGGCCGCGGTGGCGGACATGGTGGCGCGCAAGGCGCCCGGCACGGTCGTCAACATCATCACGTCCTCGGCGCACGGCGGGCAGCCCTTCCTGGCCCCGTACGTCGCCGCGAAGGCCGGTCTCATCGGCCTGACCCGCAACGCGGCGCACGCCCACCGCTGGGACCGGGTCCGCATCAACGGCCTCAACATCGGCTGGACGGCGACCGAGGGCGAGGACGCCACCCAGCGGGCCTTCCACGGAGCGGGCGACGACTGGCTCGACCAGGCCGCCGAACGCCTGCCCATGGGCAAGCTCGGCCAGCCGGACGAGATCGCCGACTTCGTGGTCCTCCTGCTCTCCGACCGGTCGGGCGTGGTCACCGGTTCGGTGATCGACTGGGACCAGAACGTCCTGGGCGGCCTGGACTGACCCTCCCCTTCTCCCGCCCGCTTCGCCCCCTCTGCGGCTTCTCTCCCCTTTTTCTTCCCTTCTCCTCGCAGAACACCCGCACCACTCTCAAGGAGCACCACAGCCCATGCGTATCGGAATCCTCGGCCTCGGCCGCATCGGCGTCTTCCACGCCGAGACCCTCTCCGGTCTCGCCGCCGTCGACTCCCTCGTCGTCAGCGACCCGTTCGCGGAGGCCGCCAAGACCGCCGCCGAGCGCTTCGGCGCCCAGGTGGCGGACTCCCCCGAGGCCCTCCTGGCCGCCGGTGTCGACGGCATCGTCGTCGCCGCCGCGACGGACGCCCACCCGGCCCTGATCCTCGCCGCCGTCGAGGCGGGTGTGCCGGTGTTCTGCGAGAAGCCGGTGGCCCGCTCGATGGCCGAGGGCGTCGCGGTGCTGAACGCGGTCAAGGACAGCGGCGTCGAGATCCAGATCGGCTACCAGCGCCGTTTCGACGCGGGCTTCAGCGCGGCCCGCGGCGCTGTCCGGAGCGGGGAGCTGGGCCTCCTGCACTCCATCCGGTCGACCACGCTGGACCCGGCGCCGCCGCCGGCCGCGTACATCGCCGCCTCCGGTGGCATCTTCCGGGACTGTTCGGTCCACGACTTCGACATCATCCGCTGGGTGACGGGCCGCGAGGTGACCGAGGTGTACGCGGTCGGCGGCAACCGGGGGGCCGGCTACATCAAGGACGCGGGCGACGCCGACACCACCGGCGCGATCCTCACCCTGGACGACGGCACGATCGCCGTGGTCTCCAACTCCCGCCACAACGCCCGTGGTTACGACGTCCGCATGGACCTGCACGGCTTCAAGGACAGCATCTCGGTGGGCTTGGAGGACAAGCTCCCGCTGCGTTCCGTGGAGCCGGGTGTGACCTTCCCGGCGGGTGTCCCGCACGACTTCTTCATGGACCGGTTCATCCCCGCCTACCGCGCAGAACTGACGGCGTTCACGGAGGTCGTCGCGGGCACCCGTACGTCCCCGTGCACGGTCGCCGAGGCACTGGAGGCGGGCTGGATCGCGGACGCGTGCACGCTGTCGCTCCAGGAGCACCGCCCGGTGCGCATCGAGGACGTACGCACGGTCTGAGCAAGCCCGGTCGGGCGCCGGTCCGCGCTGTCGACTCACCTGTACAGCGCGGGCCGTTCGACGAGTTCCACCTCGACGCGCCGGCCCTCGGTCCGCGCACGTACGCCGGCCTCGCAGACCGCGGCCACCGCGTAACCGTCCCAGACACCGGGCCCGGTGACCTCGCCGCGCCGGGTGGCGTCGACCCACGCCTGGACCTCACGGTCGTACGCGTCCTCGAACCGTTCGATGAAGTCCTGGGCGATGGTCCCGCCCCACTGCCCTGCCGAGTTGACGACCATCCCACGGCCGTCGCCGATCCGCGCGGTCCCGCGTTCGCAGACCACCTCGGCCCGCACCTGGTACCCGAAGCCGCAGTTGACGTTGATCTCGACGTCGACGATCGCCCCGCCGTCGGTCTCCATCACGACGAACTGCGGGTCCTGAAGACCCTCCGGCGCGTTGACTGACGGCCTCGGACACAGCACGGTGACCGCGGTGATCTCCTGTCCGAGGAGCCACCGGGTCACGTCGATCTCGTGCACCACGGAGTCGTTGATGTGCATCGCACTGGTCCACCAGGGCGGGGAGGCCATGTTGCGATGCACGTTGTGCAGCATCAGCGGTCGGCCCAACCGCCCTGTGTCGAGCAGCGACTTGAGCTTCAGGTACTCGGCGTCGTACCGCCGCATGAACCCGACCTGGACCCGCCGCCGCCCCAGCCTCCGCTCTGCCTCCAGCACCCGCAACGCGGAGGCCGCGTCGGGCGTGAGCGGCTTCTCGCACAACACCGGCAGGTCATGGGAGAAGGCCGCGAGCAGGGCCGCCTCGTGAGCGACCCCCGGCGAGGCGACAAGCACGGCGTCGACATCGGGCGAGGCCATGGCGGCGACCGGGTCGGTGTACGTCCTGCAGCCGTCGATGCCGGCCGCGACCTGCTCGGCCCGCGCGGGATCGACGTCCACGACGGCGACCACCCGGGCGCCACTGGTGACTTCCTCGATCCGACGAACGTGATCGGCACCCATCCTGCCGGTACCGATCACGAGCACGCCGAGCGCGTCATGGCGTTTCATGGAGAAACGGTGCCCCTTTGCGACGTGGCACGAGGTCTCCGACGGTAGGGGCGCGGGCCTGTGTCGATCTGTGGCTCCGCCGCGTGGGCGCGACCGGCCACGGACCACCCGCACCCGACGAACCACCCGTGAACTGCCCGCGTCTACGCTATTCCGTCGTCCCCTTCGAGGGGGTCGCGACGGTTGTCTTGAGGTCCTCGGCCTCGGGGAGCTTCTCGACGTCGACCCCGCGGACCTGTGCCAACTCGTGTTTGAGGGCCGCGAGTTCGGCGCCGCCGGCCATGTGGTTGGTGAGCTCTTCGAGGGTGACCTCGCTCCGGGCGGCGGAGAGTTCCATGGTGCCCAGGCGCAGGACGCTGAAGTGGTCGCCGACCATGTAGGCGTGGTGCGGGTTGTGGGTGATGAAGATGACACCCAGACCCTTGTCACGGGCGGCGGCGATGTACTTCAGCACCACACCGGACTGCTTGACGCCGAGGGCGGCGGTGGGCTCGTCCAGGATCAGGACCCGTGCGCCGAAGTAGACGGCGCGGGCGATCGCCACGGACTGGCGCTGGCCGCCGGAGAGGGTGCCGATGGGCTGGTCGAGGTCGTCCAGGACGATGCCCATGTTGCGCAGTTCCGCGTCCGCGGTCTGCTTCATCTTCTCGATGTCGAGACGGCGCACGGGCCAGGGGCCCTTGGTCATCTCGGAGCCGAGGAAGAAGTTGCGCCACACCGGCATCAGCGGGACGGTCGCCAGGTCCTGGTAGACGGTCGCGATACCGGCGTCCAACGCCTCCCGGGGCGTGCCGAAATGGACGGGGTTGCCGTCGACGAGCACCTCGCCCTCGGTGTGCTGGTGCAGCCCGGAGATGATTTTGATCAGCGTGGACTTGCCGGCGCCGTTGTCGCCCAGCACGCAGGTCACCTGACCGGAGCGCACCGTGAGGTCGACGCCGTGCAGGGCGCGGACGTTGCCGTACGACTTCCCGGTGTTCCGCAGCTCGACGACCGGCGCGGCGTCCGTCGGCGAACTCTCCTGGGTGAGCGTGCCGTTGGGGGAGGTTTCGTTGGTTGTCATCAGTTCACCTCCGGGTCGCCTGGCGGCGGACCCACAGATTGACGAGGGCGGCGACCAGGAGCATCACGCCGAGGAACGCCTTGAACCAGTCCGGGTTCCAGTTGGCGTAGACGATGCCCTGGGAGACCATGCCGAAGATGAAGGCACCGATGACCGGGCCGATCGCGGAGCCGTAGCCACCGGTCAGCAGGCAGCCGCCGATGACCGCGGCGATGATGTACAGGAACTCGTTGCCCACGCCCTCGCCGGACTGGACCGTGTTGAACGAGAACAGCAGGTGCATGCCCACGAACCAGGCGCCCGCGCCCACGCCCATGAACAGGGCGATCTTCGTGAACTTCACCGGGACACCGACCGCGCGGGCGGAGTCCTGGCTGCCGCCGACGGCGAAGATCCAGTTCCCGAACCTGGTGCGCAGCAGGAGCCAGGTCGCGATCGCGGCGAAGACCAGCCAGTACACGATCGTGATCTTGAAGTTGACGTCACCGATGGCGAACTCGGAGGCGAAGACCTTCTTGGCCTGGTCGAAGCCGTCCATGTCGGCGATCGAGTCGGACGCCACGTTCCCGGTGAAGATCTTCGTGACGGCGAGGTTGGCGCCCTGCAGGATCAGGAACGAGCCGAGGGTGACCAGGAAGCTCGGCAGCCCGGTCTTGATCAGCAGCCAGCCGTTGAACGCCCCCACGGCGAGGGACACGACCAGGGCGACGAACACTCCGGTCCATACGTTCATGGAGAGCTGGAAGCTGAGGATGGCCGCGGTCAGCGCCGAGGTCGTGACCGCGACGCCGGCGGACAGGTCGAACTCCCCGCCGATCATCAGCAGGGCCACCGGCAACGCCATGATGCCCATGACGGACGCCTGGTAGAGCACCGTCGCGAGGGCACTGGTCTCCCGGAAGGAAGGCGCCACCGTGAAGAAGAACAGGTACACACCGATCGCGGCGATGAGGGCACCGACCTCGGGGCGGGCCAGCAGCCTGCGCCCCAGGGACCGCTGATTGGTGCGGCCGTCCTTCTGAGTGACCGGCGGAGCCGGCGGCGAGGAACTCGCCGCCGGAGCCGTTGCGTGACTCGACATCACCGAGTGCCCTTCGCGGCGAACGCGGCGATCTTCTCGACGTTGGACTTGTCGACGAACGCCGGGCCGGTCAGCACGGGCTGCTCACCGCCACCGCTGTAGTTGCCGTTGTTCTTGAACAGCCACATCGAGTCGACGGCCAAGTAGCCCTGGAGGTAGGGCTGCTGGTCCACCGCGAACTGGATGTCGCCCTTCGTGATGGCGTCGGTCATCTCCTTGTTGAGGTCGAACGTCGCGACCTTGGCCTTGCTGCCTGCGTCGCTCACCGACTGCACCGCGGTCAGCGCGTAGCTGGCGCCGAGCGCGACGACGTAGTCGATCGCCTTGTCCTGGTTGAGCTTCGCGGTGATCGTCGACTTCACGGACGGCATGTCGGTGCCGTTGACGTTGAGAGTCTCCAGCGTGCCGGTGAACGTCTTCTTCACACCGTCACAGCGCTGGGTGAGGCCGACGTTGCCCTGCTCCTGGATCACACAGACGGCCTTCTTGGAGCCGAGTTCGTTCAGCTTCTTGCCGAACGCCTCGCCCGCGACGGTCTCGTCCTGGCCGAAGAACTGCTGGAGACCCAGCTTCTTCCAGTCGCTCAGGCCCGAGTTGAGGCCGACGACAGGGATGCCGGCCGCCGTCGCCTTGGCCACGACGTCCTTCATGGCGTCCGGCTTGGCCAGCGTGATGGCGATGCCGTCGACCTTCTGGGCGATCGCGTTGTCGACGAGGTTGGCCTGGTTGCCCGCGTTCGGGTCGGCCGAGTAGACGAGCTTGATGTTGTCCTTGTCCGCGGCAGCCTGGGCGCCCTTGCGGACGATGTCCCAGAAGGTGTCGCCGGGCGCCTGGTGGGTGACCAGGGCGACGGTCATCCGAGGGGTGGTGGCCTTGCCCGCCGAGGCGTCGGCACCGCCGTCCTCGGACTTCTTGCCGCCGGAACTGCTGGAGCAGCCCGCGAGGACCAAGGCCGTCGCCGCGGCAGCGGCGACAACGGGGGCGATTCTGCGGGAGCGAGAAGAGCGGTCCATCTTTCCTGCACCTCACTGTGCGACCGGGGAGAGGGTGGGGATCTTAGCGATCCCGGGCCCGGGTCCCGGAGGTCCGGGCCGTGTGCCGCGAACACGGCAGTCCACTTGGGACCGAATCCAAATCCTTGGAACTGTCCGCTGTCAATACTTTGTTAAGACATCATTTCACGAGCAGGTCAGAATGTAAGAACAAACTCTTGACAGCGTCACCCTCCGAGTCCTACACCTGGGAGACGACAAGCCCCTCGGGACCCGCATCCTCCGCAGCTCGAAGGAGCATCGCATGACCGAGTCAGCCCCGCCCTTCGACCTGGTCACCATGGGCCGCATCGGAGTTGATCTCTGTCCGCCGCGGTCCGGCGCACCGCTGACCCTAGTGCAGACGTTCGGAGAGTTTCCCGGTGGGTCCGCCGCCGACGTCGCGGTCGCGGGGGCCCGTCCGGGCCGTTCCTCGGCCGTCGTCACCCTCACCGGTGCGGACGCCTCCGGCGGCCATCCGCACCAGGCGCTCAGGGAGTTCGGGGTCCACGACGGCTGGGTCACCGGGCTCCGCGCCGAGGACATCGCCCGGCTGCGCTTCGACGCGGGCAGGCTGCTGCTGCGCAGCGACCACGACGACCCGGGCTCGCTCGCGACCCTGGAGTCCGGCTTCCCGTCACCGACGACCCGGAAGGCGCGTACGAGCGCCGACGCGAGGTGCTGCGGCCGTCGACCGTGCAGGGCCGGTCGTCGGCCGGTCGCTGCTCCACCCGTCTTCGGGCAGTGTGGAGACAGCCGTGGACACGGTGGTGGGACTGCTGTGAACCGAGACAACAACAGGGTACGGCCGTGAACCGGGTCAACACAGGACCCGCTGTGAACAGGAGTAGTGACAGATCATGACCACCGCCTACCACCTCCCGGCCGGCAAGGCTCTCGGCGGCCCGTACGTCGTCGACGTCAACCCCGACAAGGCCGGCTGGGGCTACTCCAGCCTCCGGGTGCTGGAACTGCCCCCAGGCGGCTCGCACGCCTTCTCCACCGGTGACAGCGAGTGGATCGCACTGTCCCTGAACGGCTCCTGCACGGTCGACACGACGGACGATTTCGGCCACACCGCCTTCGAGATGCACGGCCGCGACAGCGTGTTCAGCGGCGTCAGCGACTTCGTGTACATGCCCCGTGACGCACGTACGACCATCACCTCCGCCGAGGGCGGGCGCTTCGCGCTCACCGGCGCGCGCTGCACCCGGCGGCTGCCCGCGCGCTACGGTCCCGCCTCCTCCGTCCCGGTGGAGCTGCGCGGCACCGGGAACTCCTCCCGGCAGGTCAACAACTTCGGCGCGGCGGGCGTCTTCGAGTGCGACAAGCTGATCGCCGTCGAGGTCATCACACCCGGCGGGAACTGGTCGTCCTTCCCGCCCCACAAGCACGACGAGCACCGGCCCGGCGAGGAGTCCGTCCTCGAGGAGATCTACTACTTCGAGTTCGCCGACCACGAGAGCACGCCCGGCCTCGGCTACCAGCGGGTGTCCCCGTCCGGGCAGGGCCGGAACACGGACGTGCTGGCCGAGGTGCGCGGCGGGGACGTCGTCCTCATCCCCGACGGCTGGCACGGCCCGTCCATGGCCGTGCCCGGTCACCACATGTACTACCTCAACGTCATGGCCGGACCCGAGGCCGACCGCGCCTGGCTGATCTGCGACCACCCCGATCACGCCTGGGTCCGCGGCACCTGGCCCGAACAGCCCGTCGACCCCCGCCTGCCCCTCTACACGGCCCCGGAGAAGTCCTGATGAGCACGACCCCTACCCGCCGTCTGACCGTCGCCCAGGCGCTGGTGCGGTTCCTGTCCGTCCAGTACACCGAGCGCGACGGCGTACGCCACCGGCTGATCGCCGGCACATGGGGCATTTTCGGCCACGGCAATGTGGCGGGCCTCGGGCAGGCGCTCCTGGAGGCCGGTGAGGACGCGATGCCGTTCCACCAGGGCCGCAACGAGCAGGCGATGGTCCACGCGGCCGTCGGCTACGCCCGCCAGCTGCACCGGCTCTCGGCACAGGCCGTCACCACGTCCATCGGCCCGGGCGCCACCAACCTCGTCACCGGCGCGGCGCTCGCGACGATCAACCGCCTTCCGGTGCTCCTGCTCCCCGGCGACTACTTCGCCACGCGCAGCGCGGACCCGCTGCTCCAGCAGCTGGAGCACCCGGTCGAGGCCGACCTGTCCGTCAACGACACGCTGCGCCCGGTCTCGCGCTACTTCGACCGGGTGACACGCCCCGAGGCGCTGATCCCGTCCGCGCTGAACGCCGTACGCGTCCTCACGGACCCGGTGGAGACCGGTGCCGTCACCCTCTCCCTGCCGCAGGACGTGCAGGCGGAGGCGTACGACTGGCCGGAGGAGTTCTTCGCCGAGCGCGTCTGGCACGTCAGGCGTCCCGCGCCCGACCCGTACGAGCTGGCCGAGGCCGTACAGGCCGTCCGTGCCGCCGAGCGACCGCTGATCGTCGCGGGCGGCGGGATCCACCACAGCCAGGCCGAGGAGGCGCTGAAGGCCCTGGTGGACGCCACCGGCATCCCCGTGGCGTCCACGCAGGCCGGCAAGGGCTCCCTGCGCCACGACCACCCCGCCGACCTGGGCGGCATCGGCCACACCGGTACGGCCGTCAGCGACGACCTGGCCCGCACCGCCGACCTGATCATCGGCGTCGGCACGCGCTACACGGACTTCACGACCGCCTCGAACACTCTGTTCCAGAACCCGGGCGTACGGTTCCTCAACCTCAACATCGCCGCCTTCGACGCCCACAAGCTGGCCGCTCGTGCGCTCGTCTGCGACGCCCGCGCGGGCCTCACGGCGCTCACCGAGGCGCTGACGGAGACCGGACACCGGGTCGGACGGGCGTACGAGGAGGAGTACCGGGCGGGCCGGGAGCGCTGGGACGCGGTCGTCGAGGCCGCCTTCCGGGGCGACGACTCGGCCGTGCCCACCCAGACACAGGTGCTGGGTGCCCTGGACTCGGTCGTGGGCGACGACGACGTGATCATCAACGCGGCGGGGTCGCTCCCCGGTGACCTGCACAAGCTGTGGCGGGCCCGCAGCCCCCGGCAGTACCACCTGGAGTACGGCTACTCCTGCATGGGCTACGAGATCCCCGCCGGGATCGGCGTCCAGCAGGCCGCTCCGGACACCCCGGTCTGGTCGCTGGTCGGCGACGGCACCTATCTGATGATGCCGACCGAGATCGTCACCGCCGTCCAGGAGGGTCTGCCGGTCAACCTGGTCCTCGTCCAGAACCACGGGTACGCCTCCATCGGCGGCCTCTCCGAGTCGGTCGGCGGGGAGCGCTTCGGCACCCCCTACCGCTACCGGGCCGCCGACGGCACCTTCACCGGCGACCCGCTGCCGGTCGACCTGGCGGCGAACGCGGCCAGCCTCGGCATGGACGTCCTGCGCGCCAAGACCGTGGGCGAGCTGCGCACGGCCCTGGCGACGGCCCGCGCCTCGGACCGGCCGACCTGCGTGTACGTGGAGACCGACCCGACGCCGACCGCTCCCCCGGCGGAGGCCTGGTGGGACGTACCGGTCGCCGAGACCGCCACCCGCGAGTCCGCCGTACAGGCCCGCGAGGCGTACGACCGCCAGGTCACCGACCGACGCCGGCATCTCTGATCTCCCCCGGCGGACGGCGGTAACAACCTCGTTCCCCTCAACCACTTCTGACGCATCGTCACTATCCGAAGGGAGGTGCCCGGTGGTGACACCCGGTGACCGCGCCCGTGGGGTGTCCGGCTCCCCGCTCGACACCCTGGACTTCACGCTGGACCGCTCCAGCCCGGTCCCGCTCTACTACCAGCTGGCTCAGCAGCTGGAGGCGGCGATCGAGCACGGGGTTCTGGCGCCGGGCAATCTCCTCGGCAACGAGATCGACCTGTCGGTCCGCCTGGGCCTGTCCAGGCCCACGGTCCGCCAGGCGATCCAGTCCCTGGTGGACAAGGGCCTGCTGGTCCGCCGGCGTGGCGTCGGCACGCAGGTGGTGCACAGCCAGGTCAAGCGCCCGCTCGAACTGAGCAGTCTGTACGACGACCTGGAGTCGGCCGGCCAGGGGCCCACCACGCAGGTCCTGCGCAACGAGCGGCAGCCGGCGTCCACCGAGGTCGCCGCCAACCTCGGGGTGAAGGAAGGCAGCGAGGTCGTCGTGCTGGAGCGGCTGCGCTGCACACACGGCGAGCCGGTGGCGTTCCTCTGCAACTACCTGCCCTCGGGACTCCTCGAACTCGACGGCGCCCGGCTGGAGTCGACGGGCCTGTACCGGATGATGCGCACCGCGGGCATCACCCTGCACAGCGCCCGCCAGACCGTCGGCGCCCGCTCGGCAACGGCGGCGGAGGCCAAACGCCTGGAGGAGTCGGAGGGTGCCGCCCTGCTCACCATGCAGCGCACGGCGTACGACGACACCGGACGGGCCGTGGAGTTCGGCACGCACATCTACCGGGCATCGCGCTACGCCTTCGACTTCCAGCTGCTGATGCGCCCCTGAGCCGCCCCCTTTTCCCGTCCTCCGTACGGCTGTCAGGAGCAGGGGCGGCCCGGGTACTCCGCGCTCTCCGGTACGCCCGCCGCGCGCATCCGGCGCAGTACCTCGCCCCGGATCGCCTCGTCGTCGATGTAGAGGGGGCAGTTGACGTCCCGGTCGAACACCAGGACGTCCCCGGCGGTGTCCCAGAGCACCCACCGGGGTGCGTGGGGCGAGTCCTGCCACAGCTGGGTGTACTCGCCGATGACGTCCGTCGTCGGAGCGCTCACAGCGTTCCCTCCTCGTTCTCCAGGCCGTCGACGAGTGTCGCCACGACCTCGATGTCCCCGATGCGTGAGGTGTCGACGCTTCGGGGGTCGTCTCCCAGCACGACCAGATCGGCCCGTTTGCCGGGGGTGACACTGCCCGCGCTGACCTCCCAGTGACAGGCCCAGGCGCCGTCGACGGTGTACGCGCGCAGCGCCTCGTCCACGGTGATGCCCTCGTCCGGCCCGATCAACTGCCCTGACAGCGAAGCCCGTTCGACCATGAACTGCACGGCCCGCAGCGGCGACCCGTCCGCCACCGGCCGGTCGGAACTCCCTACCAGCCGGATGCCGTGCTCCAGGAACCCCCGCCCCCGGTACAGCCAGGGTGCCCGCTCCTCCCCCATGATCGACGCGTAGTCGTCGCCGAAGTAGCGCAGGAAGTTGGGCTGTACGACGGCCGTCGCACCGAGCCGTGCCAGCCGGGGCAGCTGGTCGGGCCGGATCAGCCCGGCGTGCTCGATCCGGTGCCGGGCGCCCGGCCTGGGCCGCAGCCGCTGCGCCTCCTCCAGCGCGTCCAGCGCGACATCGGCGGCCCGGTCGCCGATGGCGTGCACGGCGAGCTGCCAGCCCGCGAGATGCCCGTCCACGATGGTCCGCTTGAGGAGTTCGGGGTCCTCCTGCAACTGCCCTGCGGTGTCCAGCCCTTGGTAGGGGCTGGTGAGCGCGGCGGTGCGGGCCATCATGCCGCCGTCGGTGTACACCTTCAGCGCGCCGACGGACAGCCGGTCGTCGCCGAAGCCGGTACGCAGCCCCAGGTCGAGGGCGCGCGGGATGCCGTCGGCCTCGTGGGCGGTGACGGAGTGCAGTCGGTCGGCGGCCACCATCAGCTGGATCCGCAGGGGCAACAGACCGCGTTCCCGGGCGAGTTGGTAGGCGCCCAGCTCGACCGGGCTGTTGCCGAGCAGGGCGCCGCCGATGCCCGCCTCGGCGCACGCGGTGATTCCCTCGGCCAGACAGGCCCGGGCGGCCCGTCCGATCGCCTCCGCCAACTCCTCCTGGGAGTGCGGCAGTCGTAGCGCCCTGGCCGCGCCCATGGCCCCCTCGGCGAGGAAGGCGCCCTCGTGCGGGACCACGCCGGGCAGCAGGTCCAGCACCGGGCCGCTGACCGCGCAGCCGTGTCCGGAGTCGTGCATGAGCAGCACCTTGCGACCACTGGCGGCCCTGTTCAGCTCAGCGAGGGTCAGATGCCGGCCGAGCCCCCGCTGGTCGTATCCCGCGACGTCCACCCAGCCGCCCGGCGGCACCTGGGCCGCGGCCTCCGCGACGACCGCGAGCACGTCCTCGACCCGGACGCAGGGCGCCACTGTGGGCGTGGCGGCCTTGAACCCCGTCCAGGCCAGGTGCACATGGCTGTCGATGAACCCGGGCAGCACGGTCGCGCCCTGGAGGTCGATCACCCGCTGCGCGGGCAACCCGGTGACCGCCTCGTCCAGGCCCACGATCCGGCCCCGCCAGATGCCCAGGTCGTGGGCGACGGGGTGGTCGGGGTCCATGGTGAGGACGCGGGCGTTGGTCAGTCGCGTGGTGAGCATGGGGAGTCAGTTCCTCGTTCCGGTTCCGAAGCCGATCCGATCCGTCCGATCGGATCGATCCGATCGGATCCGATCGTGGCTTCAGCCGGTCCGCTCCATGCGGTCCGCCAGGCTCTTGGGCCGCATGTCCGTCCAGTTGGTCTCGATGTGGTCCAGGCACTCCTGGCGGGGTGCCGGGCCGTGGACGACGGTCCAGCCGGCCGGTACGTCGACGAAGTCGGGCCACAGGCTGTGCTGGCCCTCGTCGTTGACGAGCACGGAGTAGACGCCGTCGGGGTTCTCGAAGGGGTTGGTGCTGCTGCCGCTCATGCGGGTCCTCCTCGGTTGGGGTGGATGGGTGGGGTCGGTGCTGGTCAGTCTCGGCCAGGGGTCTCGGCGCGGGCGACCAGGGCCCTGAGTGCCCGGAACCAGGTCTCCGCCAGGTCCCGGACCGCTTCCTCGGACAGGACGGCGGCGGGCCAGGACCAGTGGGCGGCCAGGACCGGGCCGTCGGCGCGGTCCTCGGTGACGACGTTGATGCCGAGGGCGTGGCCCTCCCGCATCTCCGGCTCGGCGCCGATGTCCGAGACGTCCTCCTCCGGAGCGTACGACCAGTCCGTCGCCTCGGGGATGCCGAAGCGGCCGAGGTAGTTGAACTCGATCGGCGGTGCCGCGAAGCCCGCCAGGACGGGCGCCGTACGGGGGTTGAGATGGCGGAGCATGCCGTAGCCGGCGCCGTTCGCGGGCAGCGAGCCGAGATGGGCGCGCACCCGGGCGAGCGCCTCCTCGATCTCCGGCCCGCCCGCGAGGGCCGCGTCCAGGTCGACGGGACCGGGATCGAGCAGGACCGGGAAGACGCTGGTGAACCAGCCGACCGTACGGGACAGATCGGCGTCTCCCGCCAACTCCTCGTCGCGGCCGTGGCTTTCGAGGTCGACCAGGGCCGGACCGCCCTCGCCGTCCCCGTGGCGCCGCCGCCAGTCGGCGACGGCGAGGCCGAGGCCGGTGAGCAGCACGTCGTTGACGTTCGCGGTGAAGGCGGACGGTACGGCGGACAGCAGCGGGCCGGTGATCCGGGCGGGCAGTCGCAGTTCCAGGTTCCGTACCGTGCCGGCCGTGTCGCGGGCCGGGTCGAGCGGCCTGTCGAGCGGGAGGGGTGCGGCTCCTTCGAGTACGCCGGTCCAGAAGGGCAGTTCGGCCTCGCGTGCCGGGTCCTGGGCCAGCTCTTCGAGCTTGCGGGACCAGGTGCGGAAGGAGGTGTCGACGGGTGCGAGGTTCACGGGGCGCCCGGCCTCGACGTCGGTCCAGGCGGCGGCCAGGTCGGGCAGCAGGACCCGCCAGGACACGCCGTCGGTGACGAGGTGGTGGCCCATCAGAAGGAGCCTTCCGGGTTCCGCGCCCGCGTCGAACCAGACGGCCCGCACCATGGCACCCGTGTCCGGGTCCAGTGCCGCGCGGGCGGCGTGGGCACGGTCCGCGACGACCACCCGGAGCTCCCGCGCGTCCAGTCCGGCGACGTCGACACGCTCGATCCACGCCTCGGTGTCCACCGCTCCGGCCGCCGGCACCTCAAGGGTCCAGTGACCGGTCTCCGTACGGACGAGGGTGCTGCGCAGCATGGCATGCCGCTCGGCGAGCGCCAGGAGCACGGCGGCGAGCTTCGGCCGGTCCAGGGCGGCGGGCGTCTGGACCAGGGCCGACTGGTGGTAGCTCTTGAACGGGCCGCCCAGTTCGCGCAGCCAGTGCATGACCGGCGTGAGCGGCACGCTGCCGGTCCCCTCGTCCGTGGGACGGGCGGCGGCGGAACCGGTGGTGGTCGCCACTTCGGCGAGCCCGGCCACCGTACGGTGGCGCAGCACGAGCCGCGGAGTGATCCGCACGCCCACCGCCCGTGCCCTGCTGACCAGTTGCATCGCCATGATGCTGTCGCCGCCGAGCGCGAAGAAGTCGTCGTCGACGCCGATCTCGCCCAGACCGAGCACGTCGGCGAAGACACCGCACAGGGCCTCTTCCAGCGCGGAGCCGGGGGCCCGGCCCGTGGAGAGGGCGGAGAAGTCCGGGGCGGGCAGGGCGGATCGGTCCAGCTTGCCGTTGGCGAGTTCGGGCAACCGGTCCAGGAGGACGACGGCCGCCGGCACCATGTGGTCGGGCAGTTGCCGGCCGACCTGGCCGCGCAGCCGTCCCGGGTCGGGCAATTGGCCCGGCACGGGGACCACGTACGCCACCAGCAGCTTCCGCGCACCGTCCTGACGCACCGTCACCACCACCTGGGCGACGTCCGGTTCGGCCGCGAGCACGGACTCGATCTCGCCTGGTTCGATACGGAACCCGCGGATCTTGACCTGGTCGTCGGAGCGGCCGAGGTAGTCCAGGTAGCCGTCGGCGGTCCACCGGGCCAGGTCACCGGTCCGGTAGAGCCGGGAACCCGGCGCGCCGAACGGATCGGCGACGAACCGCTCGGCGGTCAGCGCGGGGCGGCCCAGATAGCCACGGGCCAGGCCGCCGCCGGCCAGGTACAGCTCGCCGGTCACGCCGGGGGGTACGGGCTGCAGCCTGTCGTCGAGGACATACGCCCGGGTGCCCGCCACCGGGCGGCCGACGAGCGGCCGGTCGCTGTCGCGCACCCGTGCCACCAGGGCGTCGACGGTGGACTCGGTGGGTCCGTACAGGTTGAACGCCTCGGTGCCGCTGAGCCGCCCGAGCCGCTCCCACAGGGCCACCGGTACGGCCTCGCCGCCGACGCCGACCACGGCGAGGGGACAGCTCCCGTCGTCCCGGACGAGGCCCGTCTCGGCCATCTGCGCGAAGAACGACGGCGTGACCTCCAGGAAGTCGAAGCCGTGCTCGACGACGGCCGCCGCGAGCAGCTCCGGGTCTCGCCGGGTCTCGTCCGACACGACGTGCACGCAGTGCCCGTCCAGCAGCCACAACTGCGGCTGCCAGGAGGCGTCGAAGGAGAACGCCCAGGCGTGCCCGGCCCGTAGATGACGGCGGCCGGTGGTGGCCTTCGCCGGTGCGTACAGCGTCTCGCGGTGGCTGTGGAAGAGATTGCCGACGGTCTCGTGCGTGATGACCACGCCCTTGGGGCGGCCGGTGGAACCGGAGGTGTAGATGACGTATGCCGGGTGGCGTGGGGTGAGGGGGGCGAGGCGGTCGTCGTCGAGGAGGTCGGCCGCGTCCTGGGCGGCGAGCTGTTCGGCGGTCGCCGGGGCGTCCAGCTCCAGCATCGGCGGGCCGTCCGCGGGCAGCAGCTCCGCGATGTTCCGCGTGGTGAGCGTCATTACCGGGCGGGCGTCGTCGAGCGTGTCGCGGAGGTGACCGGCGGGTGCGTCCGGGTCGAGGGGCAGATAGGCGGCGCCTGCCTTCTGCACGGCGAGGACGGCCAGCAGTGTGCGGGCGGTTCGGGGCAGGGCGAGCGCCACGAGCCGCTCCGGTCCGGCGCCCCGCGCGACGAGCAGCCGGGCGAGCCGGTTGGCCTCGGCGTTGAGCCGCGCGTACGTCATCTCGATACCGTCGGAGGCCACGGCGGGAGCGTCCGGGGACAGCGCGGCCTGGCGCTCGAAGAGGGCCGGCACGGTGGTCGGCTCGGTGAGCAGCGGCCGGGCGTTCCACTCGGTCAGGATCCGGTGGCGTTCGGCGGTGCCGAGGATGTCGATCCGGCCGATCGGGGCGTCGGGGGCGACGACCACCGCCCGCAGGAAGCGGACCAGGCGCGCGGCGATCGCCTCGGCGGTCGCCGGGTCGAAGAGGTCGGCGCTGTACTCCAGCACACCGTCGACGCCCGCTCCGTCGGCACGTTCGACGAAGTCGAAGGAGAGGTCGAACTTGGCGGTGGTGGCGCCGAGTTCCTCCCGCCGCGACTCCAGCCCCGCGAAGCCGGCTCCGTCGACGCCCGCGGCCAGGTACACGACCATGACCTGGAAGAGCGGATGCCGGGACAGCGAACGGGCGGGGTTGAGGACGTCCACCACGCGCTCGAACGGCACGTCCTGGTGGTCGAAGGCGGCCAGGTCGGTCTCGCGCACCCGGGCGAGCAGTTCGCGGAACGCGGGGTCGCCGGAGGTGTCGGTGCGCAGCACCAGGGTGTTGAGGAAGAACCCGACCAGATCCTCCAGCGCCTCTTCGGTGCGGCCGGCGATGGGGCTGCCGAGCGGGATGTCGGTACCGGCGCCGAGCCGGGTCAGCAGTGCGGCCACCGCCGCCTGGACGATCATGAACATACTGACGTTGCTCGTCCGGGCCAACTCCCGCAGCCCGGCTGTCAGTTCGGCGTCCAGGGCGAGGTCCGCCATCCCCCCGCGGTAACTGGCCTCCAGCGGGCGCGGCCGGTCGGTGGGCAGCGCGAGCTCCTCGGGCAGCCCGTCCAGGGTCCGCTTCCAGAAGGCGAGTTGGCGGAAGGCAAGGCTCTCCGGGTTTTTCTCGTCACCGAGCACCGCCCGCTGCCACAGGCTGTAGTCGGCGTACTGGACCGGCAGCGGAGCCCGCTCCGGCGCCCGGCCCGCCGCGCGCGCCTCGTAGGCGGCGGCCAGGTCTCGGGTGAGCGGCGCGTCGGACCACTCGTCACCCGCGATGTGGTGGAGCAGGAGCAGCAGTACGTGCTCGTCCTCGGCGGTGCGGAAGAGGTGCGCGCGCAGCGGCGCCTCCCGGTCCAGCTCGAAGCCGTGACCGGCGGCCTCCGCGAGGCGTTCGGCAAGGTCCTCCTCGCTCGCGACAGCGGCGGTCCGCACCTCGGTCCCGGCCCGGCCGGGCTCCAGGATCAGCTGGTACGCCCGGCCGTCCTCCTCGGGGAAGACAGTGCGCAGCGGTTCGTGCCGGGCCACCAGGTCGTCGACGGCCAGTTGCAGCGCGTCGGCGTCGAGCCGTCCGGTGAGCCGCCAGACCAGCGGGATGTTGTACGTGGGGCTGGGCCCCTCCACCCGGTACAGCACCCACAGGCGTTGCTGGGCGAAGGAGAGCGGCAGCCGCTCCGGCCGCTCGACCGGGGCGAGAACGGGCAGGCCGGCGCCGGTCTCCTCGCCGCCTTCCCGGAGGCGCTCGGCGAGCCGGGCGACCGTGGGCGCCTCGAACACCGTGCGCAGGGAGACCTCGGCGGCGAGCGCGGCCCGGATGCGGGCGGCCAGTCGCATCGCGACCAGGGAGTGTCCGCCGAGGGTGAAGAAGTCGTCGTGGATACCGACGCGTTCGAGGCCTAGGACGTCGGCGAACAGGCCGCAGAGGATCTCCTCGCGCGGGGTGCGCGGCAGGCCTTCGCTCGTGCCGGCCGCTGCCGCCGTGAAGTCGGGGGCGGGCAGGGCCTTGCGGTCGAGCTTGCCGTTGGGTGTGAGCGGCAGCGCGTCAAGGACGACGAAGGCCGCGGGGACCATGTGCTCGGGGAGCACGGCGGCGGTGTGCCGGCGGAGTGCGGCGCCGTCGACGGCGGCGGGGCCCGCGGGGACGACGTAGGCGACGAGTCGCTGGTCACGCGCGACGACACTCACGTGGGCGACGGTGTCGTGCCGGGTGAGGACGGCCTCGATCTCGCCCAGCTCGACACGGAAGCCGCGGATCTTGACCTGGTCGTCGGTCCGGCCCAGGTATTCGAGTGTTCCCCCTGTTGTCCAGCGTGCCAGGTCACCCGTGCGGTACATGCGTGAACCGGGTTCACCAAAGGGATCGGCTGTGAACCGCTCAGCGGTCAGCCCCGGGCGGCCCAGATAGCCGCGCGCCAGCTGCACACCGGCCAGATACAGCTCCCCCGCCACACCCGGAGGCACCGGTCGCAGGCCAGCATCCAGGACGTACGCACGCGTGTTCCACACCGGGCGGCCGATCGACACCCGGTCGGTCACCTCCGTCACCTGACCGGCGGTGACGTCGACCGACGCCTCGGTCGGCCCGTAGAGGTTGTGCAGTTCGGCCGGCAGTACGGCACGGAACCGCTGGGCCAGCTCGTCGGGCAAGGCCTCCCCGCTGCACATCACCCGCCGCAGGCCGAGGCAGCCCGCCGCCGAGGGTTCCTCCAGGAACAGCTGGAGCATCGACGGTACGAAGTGCACGGTCGTGATGGCCTGCTGCTGGATCAGCCCGGCCAGGTAGACGGGGTCCTTGTGCCCCTCGGGCCTGGCGACCACGAGGGTCGCGCCGGTGCTGAGGGGCCAGAAGAACTCCCAGACCGACACGTCGAAACTGGACGGCGTCTTCTGCAGGACACGGTCGTCGGCGGTCAGCCCGTACTCCCCCTGCATCCACAGCAGACGGTTGACGATGCCCTCGTGCGGCACGACAACACCCTTGGGGCGCCCGGTCGAACCGGAGGTGTAGATGACGTACGCGGGACTCGACGGATCGTAGGAGTCCGGGAGTTCACCCTCCGCCCCCGCCGGAAGAGCCTCCCGGATCACCGCCACCGGCTGGGCATCGGCCAGCATGAACGCCAGCCGCTCCTCCGGATAGTCTGCGTCCAGCGGCAGATACGCCCCGCCCGCCCGGTGCACCGCCAGCAGCGCCACCACCAGGTCCACGGAGCGGGGCAGCGCGACGGCGACCGTCCGCTCAGGGCCCACGCCCATGCCGGCCAGCACCCGGGCCGTCCGCTCGACGCGCTCGTCCAACTCCGTGTACGTCAGGTGCTGTTCGCCGGACACCAGCGCCAAGGCGTCCGGCGTACGGGCCACCTGAGCCCGGAACAGCTCGGGCAGGCTCGTGGACGGAACCTCCTGGGCGGTGTCGTTCCAGTGACCCAGAACGACCTGCCGTTCGTTCTCCTCCAGCACCTCCAGGTCCCGCACCAGCACATCGGGTTCGCCCGCCACCTGCGCCAGCAGCCGCACCAGACGCCCCGCCGTCCTGGTGGCCGTCGGTTCGTCGCAGAGGTCGGTCGCGTACTCCAGGAGCAGGGTCAGACGGTCCGACTCGTCCACGAAGGTGAAGTGGAGGTCGAACTTGGCCATACCGGTGTCCATGTCGAACCACTCGGTCGGCATGCCGAGTACGTCGGGGTCGCCGTCGGGTCGGTAGTGGTAGCCCAGCATGACCTGGAAGAGCGGGTTGCGGCCGGGCAGGCGGGCCGGGTTGACGGCCTCGACGACCCGGTCGAAGGGCAGGTCCTGGTGCTCGAACGCGGCCAGGGACGATTCCCGTACCCGCGCGACCAGCTGACGGAATGTCAGCTCTTCGCCCGACAGGTCGGTTCGCAGCACGAGCGTGTTGACGAAGAAGCCGACGAGGTCGTCGAGCGCGTCGTCCGTGCGACCCGCGATGGGGGCGCCGAGGGGGATGTCGTTCCCGGCACCGAGGCGGTGCAGCAGCGCGGCCGTGGCGGCCTGGAACAGCATGAACATGCTGGTGTTGGTGGTGCCGGACAGGTCACGCAGGGCGCGGCCGATGTCGGTCGGCAGCTCCACCCTCACCTTGCCGCCCCGGCCGGTGGGCTCGACCGGGCGGGGCCGGTCCAGGGGCAGCCGCAGTTCCTCGGGGAGGTCCCGCAAGGTCCCGGTCCAGTGGGCGAGTTGGTCGGCGCCGACCTGGTCGAGCAATTCGTCCTGCCAGAGGGTGTAGTCGGCGTACTGGACCGGCAGCGGTGCCCACTCGGGAGTGCGGCCGGCGCGCCGGGTCCGGTAGGCGGTGGTGAGGTCGGCCAGGAACGGGCGGTCGGACCACTCGTCGGTGGTGATGTGGTGGAGGACGACGGCCACGACATGGTCGGCCGGGCCGAGCCGCAACACCTCGCAGCGCAGCGGGAGTTCGCTGGTGAGGTCGAAGGGCCGGCGCTGCGCCGACTCGATGATGTCGGTCAGCTCCCCCTCCCCGCAGTCCGTCACCGTGAACTCGGGTTCGGCCTCGGCCGCCGGGACGATCAGCTGGTACGGCTCCCCGTCCTGCTCGGGGAACCTCGTGCGGAGCGCCTCATGGCGTCCCGCCACGTCCCGTACGGCCGACCGGAGTGCGTCGAGGTCCAGGTCACCGCGGAGACGGAAGACCAGCGGGAAGTTGTAGGCGACGCCGCTGCCGGTGATCTGTTCGACCAGCCACAGGCGGCGCTGGGCGGCCGAGAGCGGGATGCGCTCGGGCCGGACGGCGGGGGCGACGGCCGGTCGGGCGGGGCGTGAGGTGTCGGCGCGGGCCGCGAGTTGCTCGGGCGTGGGTGCTTCGAAGAGGTCCCGGATGGCCAGTTCGGCGCCCAGTTCGGTGCGGGCCCGGCTGATCAGGCGGGTGGCGAGCAGGGAGTGGCCGCCCAGGTCGAAGAAGCCGTCCTCGGCGCCGACTTCGGACAGGCCGAGCACCTCGGCGAAGAGCCGGCAGAGCACCTCTTCCTGCGGGGTGCGCGGACCGCGGCCGGTGCCGAGCGCCACGGCCGGTTCGGCATCGGGCAGGGCGCGGACATCCAGCTTGCCGTTGTCGTTCATCGGCAGCCGGTCGAGGGTGACGAACGCGGCCGGGACCATGTAGTCGGGCAGCCGCTGCTTGAGGTCGTCGCGGAGCTGCCGGATCAGGCTGTTGGCGTCGCGGGCGGCCGTCGGGGAGTTGGCGTACGGTGCCGCTCCGCCGCCGGGGAGATAGAGCCCGGCGGTGAGTGCGGGCACCTCGTCGGGGACGAACACGGCGTCGTACGTGCCCGGTTGGCCGGACCAGGTGGTCAGGACACGGTGGCCGAGTTCGGCGGCGAGGTCGCGCAGGGTCTCCGGGTCGACTCCCCCGGCGGTACCGATACGGGCGTCGGGGATGCCGGTGAGGCGCAGGGGCACCCCGGTCAGCAGCTCCGCCAGGTCGCCGCCCTCGGCGCCGAACCGACCGGCGTCGAAGGGAACATTCGGCGCGTCCGTCAACCGCAGGCCGGGCTCGTCGGCGTACAGGACGGCGTCGTAGCGGTAGCGGGTGAGTTCGTTGTGGTGGCGGGCCTGCTTGGTGCGCAGGTCGACGCCGTAGCCGAGGGTGGTGAAGTAGTCGGGGTCGACGAGGAGTTCCTTCTCCAGACGCAGGCCGCGTTCGACGGCCCGGCCCAGGGCGTCGCCGGTGACGCCCTTCGCCTCCTGGATCTCGGTCTGGAAGGCGCGGGCGAGCCGCAGGTTGCGGACGTCGCCGACGAACAGCGCGCCGCCGGGGGCCAGCAGCTTCATCGCGCCCCGGATCACCGAGGTCAGGTAGTCGACGCTGGGGAAGTACTGGATGACGGAGTTGATGACGATCGTGTCGAAGTAGCCGTCGCCGGGCAGACCGGTGAGATCGTCTGCGGGCTGCGCGCGGAGCGTGACCCTGGACGCCAGCTCCGGGTCCTGGTGCAGCTCCTGGCCGATCTTGCGGATGACGGGGGCGGCGAAGTCGGTGGCCCAGTAGGCCTCCGCGTCCGGGGCCAGCCTGGACAGGAGCAGGCCCGAGCCGACACCGATCTCCAGGATCCTGCGGGGCTTCAGCGAGCGGATGCGCTCCACGGTGGCCTCGCGCCACTCCCGCATGTGGTCGAAGGGGATGGGCTGTCCGTCGTAGGAGGAGTCCCAGCCGGCGTACTCCTCGGTGAAGACGGCGGTGCTGATCTCCTCGTACTCGTCGGAGTAGATCTCCTGCCACTCGCCGACCTGGTCGCGCTCGGCCACGTCCCGGTCGTCCCCCGCGAGTTGGGCGGGGACGACATAGCCCACGAGGCGCTCGTCGCGGACGATCACGGCGGCGTGGGCGACCCGGTCGTGCTGGGCGAGGGCGGTCTCGATCTCGCCCAGCTCGACGCGGTAGCCGCGGATCTTCACCTGGTCGTCGGTGCGGCCGAGGAAGTCGAGGTTGCCGTCGGGGTTGCGGCGGACCAGGTCACCGGTGCGGTACATGCGCTCACCGGGTTCGCCGAACGGGTCGGCGACGAACCGTTCGGCGGTGAGGGACGGCCGGTTCAGATAGCCGCGGGCCAGACCGATACCGGCGATGTACAGCTCGCCCGGGACCCCTTCGGGGACGGGGCGCAGCCAGGCGTCCAGGATGTGGGCGCGGGTGCCGCGGATCGGGCGGCCGACGGTCGGCGTGGCGCTGTCGAGGGTGCCGCCGCCGAGGGTGTTGATGGTGTACTCGGTCGGTCCGTACAGGTTGTAGCCGTAGGTGCCCTCGGTGTCGCGCAGCCGGTTCCAGACCGTCTCCGACACGGCCTCGCCGCCGAGCAGCACCAGCGGCGGGCGGTGGCCCTCCAACAGCCCTTCCTCGATGAGGAGATGGGCATAGGTCGGGGTCACGTTGACGACGTCGACGCGATGGCGCTCGCAGTAGGCGACCAGGGCCTCGGCGTCGCGCCGCAACTCCTCGTCGCAGATGTGGACCTCATGTCCCTCGACCAGCCACAGCAGCTCCTCCCACGACATGTCGAAGGCGAAGGACACGGTGTGCGCGATGCGCAGTCTGCGTCCGCCCGCCGACGCGATCGCCGGTTCGAAGATCTCCTTCTGGTGGTTGAGCTGCATGTTGGTCAGACCCCGGTAGGGCGTGACGACGCCCTTGGGGCGGCCGGTGGAGCCGGAGGTGTAGATGACGTACGCGGGGTGTTCGAGGCTGAAGCTGACGGAGACCAGGCCGCCGGGCAGCGCGTCGAGTTCGGCGGTGATCGCCGGGTCGTCGAGCAGCACGCGGGGCGTCTCGCCCGTCAGGCGTGCCGACACGGCGGCCGTGGACAGCAGCATCGTCGGCCGGGCGTCGTCGAGCATCGCGGCGAGCCGGTCGTCCGGGTAGTCCAGCTCCAGCGGCAGGTAGGCGGCACCCGTGCGCAGTACGGCGAACAGGGCGACGACCATGTCGAGGGAGCGGGGCAGACCGAGCGCGACGACCCGCTCGGGGGCGGCGCCCCGCGCGATCAGCAGCCGCGCCATCCGGTTGATACGGGTGTCGAGTTCGGCGTAGGTGAGGGTGCGGTCGCCGAAGACGACGGCCGTGGCGTCGGGGGTGGCTGCGGCCTGGGCGGCCAGCAGGTCGGCGATGGTGTCCGTGGGGTCGGGGACCCGTCCGGCGGCCCGCTCGTGCTCCAACTCGGTGTGCTCGGCCGGGAGCAGCGGGTCGAGGCCGCCCACCGGGGCGTCGAGGTCGAGGGTGAGCCGGTCCAGGAGGAGCGTGAAGCGGTCGAGCAGGTCCTGCGCCTGGGGGCGGGCGACGACGTCGGCGCGGTGGGTGAGGGTGACCGTGATGGAGCGGCCCGGGGTGACGACGAGGTTGACCGGGTAGTGGGTCGCGTCGACGTTGGTGACGGCCGTGGCACCGTGCCGGTCGCTCAGCTCGGCGAGCCGCTCCTCGGTGTCGTTGTTGCGCAGCACGAACAGCGTGTCGAACAGCCGCCGGTGCCCGGTCTCGGCCTGCAGCACGCCCAGGCCCAGGTACTCGTACGGCATCACGGCGAGCCGCTCGTCCTGGACGCGGCGCAGCAGCCCGAGCACCGGCTCGGCCGGGTCGTAGGCGATGCGGGCGGGGACGGTGTTGAGGAACATGCCGATGACGTTCTCGATGTCCGGCACCTCGCTCGGCCGGCCGGCGACGGTCGTGCCGAAGACGACGTCGGTACGGCCGGTCGCGCTCGCCAGGGTGAGTCCCCAGGCCGCGGTGAGCACGGTGTTGAGGGTCAGCCCGTGCAGGCGTCCGATGGCACGCAGCCGTTCGCCCACCTCGTCGGGGACGAGGACGTCGAGGCTTTCCGGGATGTCCGGTTCCAGGCCCTGGTCGGCGGCGGCCAGCAGCGTGGGCTCGTCGAGCCCGGCGAGGGCGCGGCGCCAGGCGCCGGTGGCGACGGCCGTGTCCTGGACCTCCAGCCAGGTCAGGTAGTCACGGTAGTTGCCGGGGGCGGTCAGGGTGCTCGCGTCGCCGCCGTTCTCGTACAGGGCGAAGAGCTGGTCGAGGAAGATCCAGGCGGACCAGCCGTCCCAGAGGAGCAGATGACGCCCGACGACCAGCCGGTCGCCCCGGTCCGCGCCGAGGCGGACCAGGAGCATGCGGAAGAGCAGCGGCCGGGTGAGGTCGAAGCGCCGGGAGCGCTCGGCTTCGGTCAACTCCCGCAGTCGTACGTCCTGTTCGACTGCGGACAGCCCGGACAGGTCGACCTCTTCGAGGGGGATCTCGGGGTCGCGCACGATGAACTGCACCGGCTGGCGCAGGCCTTCGCTGGTGAACCCGGCGCGCAGGCTGGGGTTACGGGCGAGCAACACCCGTACAGCGGTGCGGAGTCGGTCGGTGTCGAGGGGTTCGGCGAGGTCGAAGGACTCGTGGACGGTGTAGACGTCCAGGGCGCTGTCGTCGTACGTGGAGTGGAAGAACAGGCCTTCCTGGAGGGGCGCCAGCGGCCAGATGTCCTCCACGGGGGCGGGGCTGAGCCGGTGGACGCGCTCCGTCTCCTCCGCCGTGAGGGCGAACGAGGAGCGCAGAGCGGCCACTTCGGCCACGGGCGCCGCCGCTGCCGCGAGGGCGGCCGGGGTGCGGTGCTCGAAGACGTCACGCGGGCCCAGGTCCAGGCCCGCCCGGCGGGCGCGGCTGGAGACGCCGATGGAGGTGATGCTGTCGCCGCCGAGCATGAAGAAGTCGTCGTCGATACCGACGTCTTCGAGCTTCAGTACGGCGGCGAAAATGCCGGTGAGGGCGTGTTCCCGCTCGTTGCGCGGGGCGCGCGTCTGCGCTCGTACCGCCTGCGGGGCGGGCAGCGCGGCCCGGTCGAGCTTGCCGCTCGGGGTGAGCGGGAGCGCGTCGAGGACGACATAGGCGGCCGGGATGACGGCGGCGGGCAGTTCCTCGCCGAGCGCGGCCTGGAGTTCGGCGGGCGGCGGTACCTCGGCGTCGCGGGCCGGCACGACGTAGGCGACCAGCCGGCCGCCGTTCACGGTGACGGCGGCCTGGGCGACCGCCGGTTGGCGGCTCAACGCGGCCTCGATCTCGCCGAGTTCGATCCGGTTGCCGCGGATCTTCACCTGCCGGTCGGTACGGCCGAGGTACTCGATCACGCCGTCCGCGCGGCGGCGCACGAGGTCACCGGTGCGGTACATGCGCGCGCCGGGCTCCCCGTACGGATCGGCGACGAACCGCTCGGCGGTCAGTTCCGGCCGGGCGTGATAGCCGCGCGCCAGCTGAACGCCCGTCAGGTACAGCTCGCCGGGCACCCCTTCGGGAGCGGGGCGCAGGCAGGAGTCCAGGACGCGCAGACCCGTGTTCCACACCGGGCGCCCGATGGGCACGGTGGTGCCGGGCGTCCCGTCGTAGGGGTGGTACGTCACGTCGACGGCCGCCTCGGTGGGGCCGTACAGGTTGTGCAGCGGTACGCCGGTCAGCTCGCGCCAGCGGGCGGCGGCGGCGCCGGGCAGCGCCTCGCCGCTGCTGAAGACGTTGCGCAGGGACGCGGCCCAGGTCGGGTCGGCGGTGATCTCGTCGGACTGGAGGAACGCCTCCAGCATCGACGGCACGAAGTGCAGTGCGGTGACGCCCTGTTCGCGGATCAGCCCGGCGAGGTAGGCGGGGTCGCGGTGTCCGTCCGGGCGGGCGAGGACCACGGCGGCGCCCTCGCACAGCGCCCAGAAGAACTCCCAGACACTGACGTCGAAGCTGGCCGGGGTCTTCTGCAGCACCCGGTCGCCGGCGGTCAGTCCGTACTCACCCTGCATCCACGCCAGCCGGTTGACGATGGCCCGGTGGGTGACGACAACCCCCTTGGGACGGCCGGTGGAGCCGGAGGTGTAGATCAGGTACGCCGGGTCGTCGGGGTGGGCGGCGAGCGGTTCCGGGCCGGCCTCCTCGGACGGGGTGTCGAGCAGCAGAAGGGCGTGCCCGGAGGGGAGTTGAGGGGCGGTCGCCGAGGTGGTCACCACAGTGGCGGCACCGGAGTCCGCGAGCATGTGGGCCACCCGGTCGGCGGGATAGTCGACGTCGACCGGGAGATAGGCGGCGCCCGACTTCAGTACGCCGAGCAGCGCGACCATCAGCTCGGCGGAGCGCGGTACGGCGACGGCGACGACCGTGCCGGGGCCCGCGCCCCGGGCTGTCAGCCGACGCGCCACCTCGCCTGCTCTGGCATCGAGTTCGGAATAGGTCAGCGTCTCACCCTCGTGGACGACCGCTGTCGCCTGCGGGCTGCGGGCCACCTGCGCCGCGAAGACCGCCGCGAGGGTCGTGCCGGGGATGTCACGGTGTTCGCCGGTCGGGTGGGCGGCGAGAAGTTCGTCGGCCGACAACAGGTCCACGTCGGCGACGGACTGCCCCGGGTCGGCGGCCAGCGCGTGCAGGACGCGGGAGAGACGGTCCGCGATCCGGCGTACGGCCTCGGCGTCGAGTCGCTGGGCATGGTGCTTGAGCCGCAGGTCGAGACGTCGGCCCGGCTTGACGATGAGGGCGAGCGGATAGTGGACGGCGTCGTGGAACTCGTGCCCCGTCAGCCGGAGGGTGCCGGTCGGGTCGGCGAGGTCGGTCGCGGCCGGGTAGTTCTCGAACACGACAAGGGTGTCGAAGAGTTCACCCGCGCCCGCGAGGCCCGCGACGCGCTGGAGTTCGGCGAGGCCGAGGTGCTGGTGGTCGAGCAGCTGGGCCTGTTCGTCCTGGAGGCGGCCGAGGAGCTCGGCGAGGGTGTCGGAGGGTTCCCAACGGAAGCGCGTCGGGAGGGTGTTGATGAACAGGCCGATCATGGACTCGATGCCCTCGACCTCGGCGTCCCGCCCCGAGACGGTCGTGCCGAACACCACGTCCTGGCGTGCCGTGAGCCGACCGATGAGCAGCCCCCAGGCGCCCTGCACGACCGTGCCGAGGGTCACTCCGTGCTCGCGCGCCCGCGCGGCCAGCCGTGCGGTCACCTGCTCGGACAGTTCGAGGCGGATCTGCGCGGGCTCGACGGGCGTGCCGTCGGCCGGGGTCTCGACGAGCCGGGTGGGCTCCTCGACCCCGGCGAGGGCCGTGCGCCAGGCCGTGCGCGCGGCCTCGCGGTCGGCGGTGGCCAGGTGGCGCAGGTGGGCGCTGTACGGCGCGGGCTGCGGCAGCGCGGCCGGGGTGTCCCCGTAGGAGGCCATCAGCTCGCGGTGCAGGACGGGCAACGACCAGCCGTCGGCGACGATGTGATGGAACGTCAGGAGCAGGCGGCTGCGGTGCTCGTCGAGGCGGATCAGCGCGCAGCGCACGAGGGGCGGGTTGGCGAGGTCGAAGCGGCGGGCGCGTTCGGCGGCGGCGACCGCGTCGGCCAGCGGGGTGCGGGCGGGCCCGTCGTGGACGGTCAGGTCGACTTCCCGCCACGGCAGTTCCAGGCCTGCGGCGATGACCTGTACGGGCCGGCCGTCCGGGCGGCGGCGGAAGCAGGCGCGCAGCGGGGCGTGCCGGTCCAGGACTCGCTGGGCGGCCCGGCGCAGGGCTGTGCCGTCGACAGGACCGGTCAGTTCGAGGGCCTGCTGGACGACGTACGCGTCGAGGTCGGTGCCGTCGACGAGGGAGTGGAAGTAGAAGCCCTCCTGGAGAGGGCTCAGCGGCAGCGTCTCGTCGATGGCGACCGGGAACGTGTCCTGGATCTCGGCGAGTTCGGCCTCGGTGAGGACGACCAGCGGGGCGTCCGGCTCCGTGTCCTCCCGGACCACGTCACCGGCCGCCGCCGCGAGCGCCGCGACCGTGCGGTGCTTGAAGACATCCCGGGAGCTGAGGCGCAGGCCGGCGCGGCGGGCGTGGACGAGGAGCTGGATGGCGGTGATGCTGTCGCCGCCGAGGGCGAAGAAGTCGTCGTCGATGGTCGCCGAGCGCAGGCCGAGGACGTCGGCGTAGGCCGCGCACAGCAGTTCCTCGCGGGCGTCGCGGGGCGGGCGGCCGGCGCTGAGGGCGCCGTAGTCGGGGGTGGGCAGCGCGGCGGCGTCGAGTTTGCCGCTGGGGGTGACCGGGAGGCGGTCGAGGGGGACGACGGCCGCGGGGACCATGTACTCGGGCAGTTGGTCGGACGCGTACGAACGCAGCGCCCGCATCAGGGCGTTGATGTCCCGGAAGGGTGCCGGGCGGTTGGCGTGCGGGGCGGTGCCCGACGGGCGGTAGAGGCCGGTGAGGGGTGTGTCGCCGAGGGCGAAGACGATGTCGAGGCTGCCGTCGTCGGCGGTGCCGTTCCAGGTGACGGCGGCCCGGTGGCCGTACCGGGCACCGAGCGTGTGGAAGACCTCGGGGTCCGGGGCGTCCGCCGTACGGCTGCTGTCGTCCAGGGCGGACAGCGCGGCCAGGTCCTCTGCGAGGCGGGCGTTGGGCACGCCGGTGACCCGGAGCAGCGAGGGTCCTTCGGCCAGGCGGGCTTCGAGTGCCTCCGGCCCGCTCCAGACGATCTCTTCACCACCGACAGGCTCCCGCGCCGGGGCGCTCTTGCTGAGCACCACGTCGTACCGGTACCGGGTGAGTTCGTTGTGGTGGGCGCCGCGCTTGACGTGGATCTCGGCGTCGAAGCCGTCGAGGGCCGCGAAGTAGTCGGGGTCCAGGAGGAGTTCGCCCTCCCAGGCGACGGACCGCTCGACGGCGGCCCGCAGGGCCTGCTTGTCCTCGGCGTCGTCGGTGCGGCGGCTCTCGACGGCCGCTCTCAGACAGCGCAGCAGCCGGGCGTTGCGCACATCGCCGATGAACAGCCGCCCGCCGGGGGCGAGGAGCGTACCGACCGCCCGGACGACGTCGGTCAGATAGTCGGCGCTCGGGAAGTACTGGGCGACGGAGTTGATGACGACGGTGTCGAAGTGGCCCTGCGGCAACCCCGTGGTGTCGTGGGCGGGTTGGGCGGACAGCCGGACCCGGTCGGCGAGTTCGGGTATCGCGTCCACCTGGGTGCGCAGGGCGCGTACCGCTTCCTCGGAGAGGTCGGTGCCCCAGTACTCCGCGCGGTCGGGCGCGATGCGGGAGAGGATCAGGCCACTGCCGACGCCGATCTCCAGCACGCGACGGGGGGCGAGTTCCTCGATGCGGGCGACGGTCGCCGCGCGCCACTCGCGCATCTCCTCGACGGGGATGGGCAGCCCGTCGTACATGCTGTTCCAGCCGGCGAAGTTCTCGCGAAGGCCCGCGCCACCGTCGGTTCCGCCTTCCGATCCGGCGGCGGAGTAGAGCAGTTCGTGCAGGTCCTTCCACTCCCGCACCTGGTCGGTGGTGTCGTGGCCGGCGGCCCCGCCGTCCAGCGCGGGCACGACGTACGCGGCGAGCCGCCGGTCCCCGGGCCGGTCCTCGCGTACGACGACCGCGGCCTGGTCCACGGCCGGGTGGCCGCGCAGTACGGACTCGATCTCGCCCGGCTCGATACGGAAGCCGCGGATCTTCACCTGGGAGTCGGCTCGGCCCAGGAACACCAGCCGGCCGTCGGCCTGCCAACGCACCAGGTCGCCGGTGCGGTAGAGGCGTTCGCCGGGGGCGCCGAACGGGTCGGCGCCGAACGGGTCGGCGACGAACCGCTCGGCGGTCAGGTCGGGACGCCCGAGGTAGCCGCGGGCGAGCCCTGCGCCGCCGAGGTACAGCTCGCCCGGAACACCGGCCGGGACGGGCTTCAGCCGGGCGTCGAGGACGTAGGCGCGCGTGCCCGGGTCCGGGAGGCCGATCGGGACGACGGAGCCGGACGGGATGTCGGGGTCGCACAGGCCGAGGGTGGAGTTGGTGGTCGCCTCGGTCGGGCCGTACGCGTTGAACATCGTCCTGTCGCGCGCGTACCGGCCGACCAGCTCGGGCGAGACGCGTTCGGTGCCCGCGAGCAGGGTGGCGGGCGGGAGTTCGACGTCCTCGGGCATGGCCGCGAGCAGCGCGGGCGGCAGGATCATGAACGTGATGCCGTGCGCGTGGGCGTAGTCGGCGAGCGCCGGACCGGGCACCCGGCGTTCGGACGGTACGACGACGAGCCGGCCGCCGGACAGCAGGCCGAGGCACAGGTCCCAGAACGCCACGTCGAAGCTGGGCGAGGCGAACTGGAGCACCCGGCTGTGCGGGCCGATCCCGAACCGCTCGGTCTGGGTGGCCACCAGTTTGGCGACACCCGCGTGGGTGAGGACGACGCCCTTGGGGCGTCCGGTGGAGCCGGAGGTGTAGATGACGTAGGCGGCGTTGGCGACGGTCAGCGTGCCCGGATCGGCGCCTGCGGGCTGACGCTCCGTCAATTCACGCACCATGCCGGGTGAGTCGAGGACGACGACGGCCGTGCCGTCGTTCGCCGGGAGGTCCGTGGCCACCTCGGCGGTGGTGACCAGGCAGACGGGGCCGGCGTCGGCGAGCATGTAGGAGATGCGGTCGGCCGGGTAGTCGGTGTCGACCGGCAGATAGGCGGCACCGGACTTCAGTACAGCGACCTCGGCGACGATGAGTTCCGCCGAGCGGGGCACCGCGAGGGCGACCACGCTCTCGGGTCCGGCACCCCGGGCGATCAGGGCGGACGCCAACCGGCCGGCACGGTCGTCCAGTTCGGCGTAGGTGAGCGAGGTGTCCTCGAAGACCAGCGCGACGTCGTCCGGGCGCCGCCGCACCTGGTCGGCGAACATCTCCGGCCAGGTGCGCAACGGGATGTCGTGGTCGGTGTCGTTCCACTCGCGCAGGACACGGTGGCGCTCCTCGGTGTCCAGCAGCTTCAACTCGCCCACGAGGGTGTGCGGGTGGGCGAGGGCGTCGGCGAGCAGAGTCGTGTAGTGGTCGGCGATGCGCTCGGCGGTCGCGGCCTCGAAGAGGTCCTGGCGGTAGGTCACGCACAGGTCGTCGGCGCGGACTTCGAGGGCGAGGTCGAGCCGGTCCGCGCCACCGGGCACGTCACCGAACGCGGTGTTGAACAGCAGTCCGCCGCCCCGGGTGGGTTCCGGGCTCAACCAGCCGACCAGTGTGGCGTGTTCGACCCGGTGGGTGCGCACGTCCTCGCGCGCCCGGGTCACCTTCCGTACGAGGCCCGCGAAGGAGGCGCCGCCGTCCACGGTGATCCGGAGCGGCAAACCGCCGTACCCGAAGGTGATGTCATGAGCGCCGCTGTAGCGGTGCAACAGTGCGGCGTACGCGGCCAGGAGGGTCGGCTCGTCGGCCGTCGGGGCCAGCGGGCGGCGAAGGGTGTGCCGTTCGGCGGCGGGGCGCAGTGGGTACGGAGAATCGACCGGGAGAGCGGTCTCCTGCGGGAGCGGTTCGAGACGCCGCCGCCAGAAGGCCGAGAGCGCGCCTTCCGCGTCGTCGTCGACACCAGGCACACGTACTTCGAAACCGGACACAGGCGACCGTGCCTCCAGGGTGTACGGACCGGCTGAGCCGGAGGACCGCAGGCAATACTAAGGTAAGCATTACCTAACCAAAAGCCCCCACTTTCGGCGGACCCCCTTCTCACCACTACTATTAAGGCCTGCCTAACCTAAGGAAGTTATCCGTTGGAGACCGCACGATGACGCCGGGGAAAAGGGTTCGCCCCCTTCTTCTCGTGGCGGTTCTCGGCGCTGTCCTGCTCGGACTGTGTCTTCTGTCACTCGCCCTCGGCGCGGCCAGCATTCCGCCCGATCAGGTGGTGCGGGCGCTGTTCGGTGACGCGCCCAGCCGGTTCGTGGACAACGTCATCTGGTCGGCGCGGGTACCCCGCACGGCGCTCGGTCTGTCCGCCGGGGCGGCGCTCGGACTGTCGGGCGCGCTCATGCAGGCACTGACACGCAATCCGCTGGCGGACCCCGGAATTCTCGGAGTCAGTGCCGGTGCCGCGTTCGCGATCGTGCTGGCGGTCGGAGTGTTCGGAATCGGGTCGTTCTACGGGTACGTGTGGTTCGCCTTCGCGGGTGCGATGGCGGCCAGCGTCCTCGTGTATCTGCTGGGCGGGCTCGGGCGCTCCGGGCTCACACCGGTCAAACTGGCGCTCGCGGGCATCGCCGTGACCTCGCTGCTGTCGTCCTTCACCAGCGCGATCGTGCTGACCGACCCCGATGCGCTCAACCGCTTCCGCTTCTGGTCGGCCGGTTCGATGGCCGACCAGGACGGCGAGACCGTCCTGCGGATCCTGCCCTTCCTCGCCGTGGGCGCGCTGCTGGCCCTCGCCTCCGCGCCCGCCCTCAACAGCATGGCCCTGGGCGACGACGTGGCGGCGTCCCTCGGCCGGCGGCTGGGTCTGGTGCGGCTCCAGGGCGTGATGGCGGTCACCCTGCTGACCGGGGCCGCCGTCGCGGTCATCGGCCCGGTCGTCTTCATCGGGCTCGTCGTACCCCATGTCGCCCGCGTACTGGCCCAGATGGCGGGGATCGGCCCCGACCAGCGCTGGCTGCTGCCGCTGTCCGCCGTGCTCGCGCCGATTCTGCTGCTCGCCGCGGACATCGTCGGGCGTCTGGTGGCCAGGCCCATCGAGGTCCAGGCCGGGGTGATCGTCGCCTTCATCGGCGGGCCGTTCTTCATCGCCCTGGTGCGGCGCCGGAAACTGGCGGAGGTGTGACATGACGAACGCCAAGTCCACCGGTGACGCCACCGCGTCGGCACCCGCGCGCCCCTCCCTCCGCGTCCAGCGCACCTACCGCCTGGCATTCCCGCCGGTCTCCGGGATCCTCCGCCCCCGCCTGGTCACGGTCACCACGCTGCTCGCCGTGGGCACGTTCCTCGTCTTCTGCTGGAGCCTGACGATCGGCGACTACCCGATCCCCTTCACCGACGTCGTCCGCGCCCTGACCGGCTCCGGCGACCCCGGCACCGTGCTCGTCGTCCAGGAACTGCGGCTGCCGCGCTCCCTGGTGGGGCTGCTGGCCGGAATCGCGTTCGGGGTGTCCGGCGGGCTGTTCCAGACCATGACCCGCAATCCGCTGGCCAGCCCCGACATGATCGGCCTCACCCAGGGCGCGGGCACCTTCGTGGTCGTGGGCATCGTCCTGGGCTGGGACGGCGGCCTCGGCACCCAGACGCTCGGTCTGCTCGGCGCGCTGACCACGGCCCTCGTCGTGTACGCGCTGGCCTGGCGGCGCGGCACCACGGGCTACCGGATCATCCTGGTCGGCATCGGCGTCGCCTGGATCTGCACGAGCGCCACCGACTACCTGGTCGCCAGGGGCGGCCGGTTCCAGGCACAGGCCGCGCTGGGCTGGCTGGTCGGCAACCTCAACGGCCGTACGTGGTCGGATGTCGGGCCGCTCGCGATCGCCCTGGCCGTCCTGCTGCCGACGACACTGCTGCTCGGCCGGCTGCTGCGCACGCTCCAGCTGGGCGACGACGTGGCGACCGGCCTGGGCACCCGTGTACAGCCCGTACGCCTCGCCGTCCTGCTCGCCGGCGTCGGGCTGATCGCCTTCGCGACCGCGGCCGCCGGGCCGGTCGCCTTCGTGGCGCTGGCCGCCCCGCAGATCGCCCTGCGCCTCGCGCGCACCGCCTGGCCGCCCACGCTCGCCTCGGGACTGACCGGGGCGCTGATGGTCCTGGGCAGCGACCTGATCGCCCGTACGCTGATCTCCGGCACGGAACTGCCGGTCGGAATCGTCACCGGCGTGCTCGGCGCGCCGATCCTGCTCTGGCTGCTCGTCCGCGCCAACCGCGCGGGTTCAGGAGGCTGATCCCATGTCGACGGACCCCACGATGCCGGCTGACGCCCTGTCGACGGCCAAGGCCACCACGACCTCCGAGGACGCCATGCCGGCCGATCCCCTGCCCACCACCGCGGAGCCGGCCGCCGACCCGGACCTGAGGGCGACGGGACTGCGACTGTCGTACGACAACCGGGTGGTCGTGGACGGCCTCGACCTGGTGGTACCACCCGGCCGGATCACGGCCATCGTCGGCGCCAACGCCTGTGGAAAGTCGACGCTGTTGCGTGCCCTGGCCCGGCTGCTCGCACCCCGCGAGGGTGCCGTCCACCTGGACGGCCGGGCCCTCCAGTCCATCCCCACGAGGGAGTTGGCGCAGCGCCTGGGCATCCTGCCCCAAAGCCCGGTCGCGCCGGAGGGGTTGACGGTCATCGACCTTGTCAACCGGGGCCGGTCGCCGCACCAGACGTGGTGGCGGCAGTGGTCGAAGGCGGACGAGCAGGCCGTGCACGAGGCGCTCGCCGCCACCGACATGACCGACCTCGCCGACCGCCCGGTGGACGAGTTGTCCGGTGGCCAGCGGCAGCGGGCATGGATCGCGATGGCGGTCGCCCAGGGCACCCCGGTACTCCTCCTGGACGAGCCGACGACGTATCTCGACCTGGCCCACCAGATCGACGTACTGGACCTGATCACGGACCTCAACCGCCGCGAGAACCGCACCGTCGTGATGGTCCTGCACGACCTCAACCAGGCCTGCCGGTACGCCGATCACGTCGTCGCCATGAAGTCCGGCCGGATCGTGGCGGAGGGGCCGCCGGCGGAGGTCATCACGGCGGAGACCGTGGAGGACGTCTTCGACCTGACGTGCCGCATCACCCTCGACCCGGTCAGTGACACCCCCATGGTGATCCCGATGGGCCGCCACCACCAGGACGCGCGCGCCAGGACGTCCTCGTGACGTGCCCGGCGCCGGCCCGCGTTTCCAGCCCGTCCGGCGTTCGAGAACAGGCCCGTTAAGGGCCGTAGGGGGTTTGGGGGCGCAGTCCCCACACCACGTTCCGCCGCAGTGGGCCCTCCGGGACGGTCAGGTCGTCGAAGTCCCTGTCCGGGTCGTGGGTCATGCCGAGGCGGCGCATCACCGCCTGCGAACGGAGGTTGGTGGCCGTCGTGATCGCCAGGACCTCTTCGAGGCCGAGGCCCTTCTCGTCGAAGGCGTGGGCGACCACCGCACGGGCAGCCTCCGTCGCATAACCGTGACCCCACGCGGAGCGGGCCAGCCGCCACCCCGCCTCGACGCCCTCGAACGCCATGTCGTCCTCCACGGGGTCCAGCCCCGCGAACCCGATGAACTCACCGGTCCCCGTGACCTCCACCGCCCACCAGCCCCAGCCCCGTTCGTCGAGACCGGTCTGGAATCGGGCGGCGGAGGCTTCGCTCTGTTCACGGGTGAGGATGGCCCCGAGGTGCTCGCGGACCTCCGGGTCGGCGTTCATGGCCGCCCAGGGGGCGAGGTCGGAGGGGCGCCAGGAGCGCAGGACGAGGCGTTCGGTTCGCAGGTCGGGCATGGCGCCATCCTGGCGTGATCACGCGTCCACGTCGACCGGGATTCGGCCCGCCCGCGAACCGCCCCCTCCGTCAGGGCCGGGCCGTCAGATACCCGCCCATCGTGCGGAAGTACTCCGTCGCCGCGATCTCCGACCCGTCCTCCGTCCGCACCCGTTTCACCAGCAGCCCCCGCAGGCGCCCGTTCCGGGCCTCCGTGCCCGCGACCACGACGATCCCGTCGCCCTCGCGGATGAAGATCCGGCCGGGGGTGCCGCCGTAGCAGCCCTCGGAGACCGCGGCCTCGACGATGCGTATGCGCTGCCCCTTGTGATGGGTGAAGGCGTTGGGGTACGGGTCCGACTGGGCGCGGACCAGGCGTTCGAGATCCTCGGCCGGCCAGGTCCAGTCGATGCGGCTGTCCTCCAGGGAACGCTTGTGGAAGAAGCTCGCCCGGCTGCGGTCCTGCGGAATCCACTCCGCACGGCCGGAGGCGATGAGCCCGAGGGACTCGTGGACGACCGGTGTGATCAAGTCCACAGTGCGGTGGAAGAGGTCGGTCACCGTGTCGCGCGCGCCCACCGGGACCGCCCGCTGCAACAGAACGTCACCGGCGTCGAGCTCTGCGTTCATGCGGTGGGCGGTGACACCGACCTCCCGTTCGCCGTTGATGAGCGCCCAGATCAGCGGGGAGAAGCCCGCGTACGCGGGGAGGAGCGAGTCATGGATGTTGAGCGTGCCGTGCGCGGGAAGGTCGAAGATCTCGGGGGGCAGGACCGTGCGCCAGTTGTTGGCGACAATCAGATCTGGCGCCAACTCCCGTAGTTTGCCGAGGAGTTCGGGGTCATCGGGGCGATTGCGCAGCAGGACCGGGATGCCGTGCTTCTCGGCGAGGTCGGCGACGGAGTCGTCCCAGATCTTCTCGTACACGTGGTCGCTCTTGGGGTGGGTGACCGCCAGGACCACCTCGTGATCGGAGTCCAGCAGGGCCTGGAGCGTGCGGTGCCCCCAGGCCTGATAGCCGAACATGACGACCCGCATATTCGATCCTTCCGTAGGACACACCATTGCAAGGTAAGGCTAACCTTATTTAATATCAGTGGCGCCTAGGGGAAGGGAAGTTGCGGTGAACGCACTGCACGACGAGCCGGACGCCATCCATGACGTGCTCGGTATCGGCTTCGGCCCGTCAAATCTGGCGCTGGCGATAGCCATCGCGGAACACAACGCACAAGCCGCGCCCGAGGAGCGGATCCACGCCGAGTTTCTGGAGCGCCAGCCACGGTTCGGCTGGCACCGCGGCATGCTCATCGACGACGCGACCATGCAGGTGTCCTTTCTCAAGGACCTGGTCACCATGCGCAACCCGACCAGCGATTTCAGCTTCCTGTGCTTCCTGCGGGACCGCGGCCGGCTGGTAGACTTCCTCAACGCGAAGACCCTCTTCCCGCTGCGGATCGAGTTCCACGAGTACTTCGAGTGGGCGGCGGCGCGGATCGCGGACCAGGTGACGTACGACGCCGAGGTCGTCTCCGTGGAGCCCGTACTGACCGAGGACGGCGAGGTCCGCTGGTTCGACGTGGTCAGCCGCGTGCCGGGCGATCCGGGTCGTACGGTGGTCCGCCGGGCCCGCAACATCTCGGTCGCCGTCGGTCTCGAACCGCACGTACCGCCGGGCACCGCCCTGTCGGACCGCATCTGGCACAACAGCGAACTGGTCCCCCGCACTCGCGAGTTGACCGACTCGGGCGCCTCGGTGGGCCGCATTCTCGTACTCGGCGCGGGACAGAGCGGCGCCGAGGCCGTGGACTACCTGCACCGCTCCTTCCCCGGCACCGAGGTCTGCGCGGTCTTCGCCAAGTACGGCTACACGCCCGCCGACGACAGCCCGTTCGCCAACCGGATCTTCGACCCGGAGGCGGTGGACGTCTACTTCCGGTCCCGGCCGGAGGTGAAGCAGTCCCTGCACGACTACCACCGCAGCACCAACTACTCGGTGGTCGACATGGATCTGATCGAGACGCTGTACGCCACCATGTACCGCGAGAAGGTCCAGGGCAACGAGCGGTTGCGGATGCGCAACGTCTCCCGCATCCGGGACGTCGAGCAGTTGGACGACCGGCTGGACGTCACCGTCGAGTACCTCCCCACCGGAGAACGGGAGGTGCTCTCCTGCGACGTGCTCGTGCACGCCACCGGCTACCGGCCCCGCGACCTCGACACCATGCTGGGCAGAGCCGCCAAGCTCTGCCTCCGGGACGACAACGACGCCGTACGGGTCGGCCGCGACCACCGGGTCGAGGTCTCGCCCGAGGTCACCGCCGGCATCTACCTCCAGGGGGCGACCGAGCACACGCACGGTCTCACGTCCACGCTGCTGTCGACGACCGCCGTCCGCTCGGGGGAGATCCTCGACTCCCTGCTCACCCGGCGCACGACCGAGGCCGTCACCGGAGCTGGGCAACTGTCTGCAACTTAGAGTAGCCTCACCTAAGTTTTCGCCTGTCCGAGTGCACACACCACGCCCTCGGGCAGGCCCTACTGGCCCAAACTGTCGTCCGATCCCGGAGGGGTACGGGTGAGTAGTCCTTCACAGCTGTCGGGGCGAGACGTCCTGCGGCAGGCGGTCAGAGGGCAGCGGCGTGACGTCGCCCTCGGCGCGCTCCTCGGCTCCGGCCACCAACTCGGCGAAGTGATGGTGCCGGTGGTGATCGGCCTGGTCATCGACCGCGCCGTCACGGGCTCGGACACCGGCGCCCTGCTGAGCTGGCTGGCCGCCCTCGCCGTCGTCTACGTCGGTCTCGCGCTCAGCTGGCGCTTCGGCGCCTGGTCCGCCGACCGGGCCGCCGCCCAGGCCGAACACACCCTCCGCATCACCCTCGTACGCCGCGTCCTGGCCCCCGGGGGCGGCGCGGAGGAGGGCCGGTTGCCCGGCGCCCTCGCCAACATCGCCACCGAGGACGCCAAACGCGTCGGCGCCGTCAGCATGGCGGCCATGGGCGGGATCTCGGCCCTCGTCGGCATCCTCGTCGGCGCGGTCGTCCTGCTGCGCATGTCCGTCACCCTCGGGCTGGTCGTGCTGCTCGGCACTCCTGTGCTGTTGTGGCTGGGGCATCTGCTGAGCAAGCCACTGGAGTCGCGCAGCGAGGCCGAGCAGGAGCGGGCCGCGCACGCCTCGGCCGTCGCCGCCGACCTGGTGGCCGGCCTGCGCATCCTCAAGGGCATCGGCGGCGAGGCCACCGCACTGGCCCGCTACCGCACCACCAGCCGCGACTCCCTCCAGGCCACCCTGAAGGCCGCCCGCGCGCAGGCCTTCCAGAGCGGCATGGTGCTCGCCCTCACCGGCTGTCTGATCGCCGCCGTCGCCCTGGTCGGTGGCCGGCTCGCCGCCCAGGGGGACATCAGCCTGGGCCAGTTGGTGTCGGCGGTCGGGCTCGCCGTCTTCCTCGTCGGCCCGCTGGAGACCCTGGCGTGGGTCAACGCCGAGCTCGCCCAGGGCCGGGCCTCGGCCACCCGCATCGCGGAGGTGCTGGCCGCCCCGCACAACGTCACCCCGGGCACGGCGCCCCTGGCCCAGCCGGTGCGCGGTGCGATCCGCCTGACCGGCGTCAGCCTCGGCGGGCTCAAGGGCCTCGACCTCGACATCGCGCCGGGTGAGCTGCTCGGCGTGGTCGCGACCGACCCCGCGCACGCCACCGACCTGCTGCGCTGCCTGGCCCGGCAGGCCGACCCCGAGGCAGGCACCGTCGAACTCGACGGCGTCCCCCTGCGGGACCTGGACCCGGCCGAGCTGCGCACCGCGCTGCTGGTCGCCGAGCACGACGCCGACCTCTTCGAGGGCACCCTCCGCGGCAACGTCACGGCGGCAGCGCCCGACCGCTCCGACCCCGGACAGGCGATGACCGCGGCCGGTGTGGCCCAGGTCGCGCAGACCCTCCCGGACGGCGAGGACACGGCGGTCAGTGAGCGGGGCCGCTCGCTCTCCGGCGGACAGCGTCAACGCGTCGCGCTGGCGAGGGCGTTGGCCGCGGAACGGCCCGTCCTGGTGGTCCACGATCCGACGACCGCCGTCGACACGGTGACCGAGGCGGCCATCGCCACCGGCGTCCGGGAGATCCGCAAGGGCCGTACGACGGTGCTGGTGACCACCAGTCCCGCACTGCTGTCGGTGACCGACCGGGTCGTACTGCTGGAGGACGGGCGGATCACCGACACCGCGCCGCACGCCGACCTGATCGACCGTCACGAGACCTACCGAGCGGCGGTCCTGGCATGAGCGACCACGAACTCTCCGACAGCACGCGGGAGTTGTTGCCCACCGCGACACCCCGGCGCACCCGTGCCGCGGTCCGCGAGCTGGTCCGCCCGCGCCGCCGGCTGGCTCTCGGCGCCTTCACCGTGATGGTCGCGGCGACCGCTGTCGGGCTGCTCGTCCAGCCGCTCCTGGGCCGCATCGTGGACCTGGTCGCCGAGCACCGCCCGCCCGACGACCTCACCCTCCCGGTCGTCCTGCTGGTCCTGGTGGCCGTCTCACAGGGCGCCGCCACCGCGCTCGGGCTGTCCCTGGTGTCCCGGCTCGGGGAGACCGTGCTGGCCCGGTTGCGCGAGCGGTTCGTCGAGCGGGCCCTGCGGCTGCCCCTGGAACAGGTGGAGAAGGCCGGGTCCGGCGACCTCAACGCCCGTGTCACCAGGGATGTCTCGGTGGTCGGCGAGGCGGTGCGCAACGCGCTGCCCGAGCTCGCCCGCTCGCTGCTCTCCATCGTGCTGACCTTTGCCGCGATGGCCGTCCTGGACTGGCGTTTCCTGCTGGCCGCGCTGCTCGCGGTACCCATCCAGGCGGGGACCGCGCGCTGGTACGTGCGCAACGCCGTGCCGCTGTACGCCGAACAGCGCATCGCCATGGGGGCCCAGCAGCAGCAGTTGCTGGACACCATCGGGAGTGCCGGTACCGTACGGGCGTTCCGGCTGGAGGAACCGCACACCGAGTCCGTCACCCGACGCTCGTCCGCCGCGGTCGCGTTGACGATGCGGGGCGTGCGGCTGGTGCTCGACTTCTACAACCGGCTGCACCTCGCCGAGTACACAGGCCTGGCTGCGGTCCTGGTCACCGGGTTCCTGCTGGTGCGCGCCGAGTCCGTGTCCATCGGTACGGCCACGGCCGCCGCGCTCTACTTCCACAGCCTCTTCGGCCCGGTCAACCAGGCCCTCGCGCTGCTCGACGACGCCCAGTCGGCGACGGCCGCGCTGGCCCGGCTGGTCGGTGTCGCGGACGTACCGGAGCCCGAGGCCACTCCCCCGGCGCCCACGGCACGGCAGCGCGAGCCCGGCACGGTCACCGTGACCGGGGTCCACCACGAGTACGTACCCGGCCGTCCCGTCCTTCGGGACGTCCATCTCACACTGGCCGCCGGGGAACGGGTCGCGCTGGTCGGGTCGAGCGGTGCGGGCAAGACGACGCTCGCCAAACTCATCGCGGGTGTGCACGAGCCGACCTCCGGCACGGTTCGGCTGACCGGCGTCTCGACGTCCGCCCACAGCCTGCCGGTTGCCCTGGTCACCCAGGAGACGCATGTCTTCGCGGGCCCGCTCGCCGACGACCTGCGTCTCGCGCGCGCCGACGCCACGGACGAGGCCCTGCGTACGGCCCTGACCGAAGTCAGCGCGCTGGACTGGGTGTCGGCACTGCCCGAGGGCCTGGCCACCGTCGTCGGCGAGGGCGGCCACCGGCTCACCGCCGCTCAGGTGCAGCAACTCGCCCTGGCCCGGCTGGTGCTGGCGGATCCGCCGGTCGCCGTGCTGGACGAGGCGACGGCCGAGGCCGGCAGTACCGGTGCGCGGCTGCTGGAGAGGGCGGCCGACCGGGCGATCGAGAACCGCACCGCGCTCGTGGTCGCCCACCGGCTCACCCAGGCCGCCGACGCGGACCGGATCGTCGTCATGGACGGCGGCCGGATCGTGGAGAGCGGCACCCATGACGAGCTGTGCGCGGCGGCCGGCACCTACGCCCTGCTGTGGCAGGCCTGGTCCGGTACCCGCACGACAGCCGAGAAGCCCCCCACGCGTCCCAGCACCGACACCACCACCGTGAAGGACCACTGATGTTCGGCTCTCCCAGAGGCACTCGGCTCGCCGCCGCGTTCACCTCCGTACTGCTCCTCTTCGGCACCGCCACCGCCTGCGGCTCCGACGACGACGCCGGCACGGCGGGCTCCGCCGCCGACGCGTCCGCCAACTCCGCCTTCCCGGTAACCCTTTCGCACAAGTACGGCAGCACCACGATCAAGTCCGAGCCCAAGCGGATCGTCACGGTCGGTCTGACCGACCAGGACGCCGTGCTCGCACTGGGCAAGGTGCCCGTCGGCACGACCGAGTGGCTGGGCGGCTACAAGGGCGCGATCGGCCCGTGGGCGGCGGACAAGCTGGGCAGCGCGGCGGCGCCGACCGTCCTGAAGGACACCGGCACAGGCCCGCAGACCGAGAAGATCGCCGCGCTCCGGCCGGACCTGATCCTCGCGGTCTACGGCGGTCTGACGAAGGCGCAGTACGACACGCTGTCGAAGTTCGCCCCGGTGGTGGCGCAGCCGAAGGAGTACAACGACTACGGCGTGCCGTGGCAGAACCAGACCGAGATCATCGGCAAGGCGCTCGGCCAGGAGGCCAAGGCGAAGGAACTGGTCACGGGGGTCGAGTCCGACTTCAAGAAGGCGGCGACCGAGCACCCCGAGTTCGCCGGTGCCACCGCCGTGATGGCGACCCCGTACGAGGGCACCTTCGTCTACGGCAGCCAGGACTCGCGCTCGCGCGTCCTCACCGACCTCGGTTTCACGCTGCCCACCGACCTGGACAAGGTGATCGGTGACGAGTTCGGGGCCAACATCAGCAAGGAGCGCACCGACCTCCTGAACACGGACGCGATCGTGTGGATCGTCTCCGACACCACCAAGGACAAGGCGGCGCTGCGCAAGGACCCCCTGTACGCGGACCTGAAGGTGGCGAAGGAGGACCGTGAGGTCTTCGTCAAGGAGAGCAGCGACTACGGCAACTCCGTGTCCTTCGTGTCAGTGCTGAGCCTGCCCTACATGCTGGAGCGGCTGGTCCCGCAGCTGTCGGCGGCCGTCGACGGCAAGACGGCCACGAAGGTGACCGAGCCGACGAGCTGACGGCCGGTCATACGACGGTGGCCCGACCGGAGTTCCGGTCGGGCCACCGTCCGTTACCGCCTGCGACTCACGTCGTGGGCCTGATCTGCCACTGCTGGCAGTTGTTGCCGAGCCACGTCCACTGGCGTACGTCGCCGCCGTTCGCGGTGGAGCAGTCGGCGACGTCGGCGACCTTGCCGGTGGACTCGTTCACGATCCGGACGTAGTCGCCGGTGGCCGTGTACACGAGCCTGAACTTCTGGCAGTTGTTGTTCAGCCAGGACCACTGGCGCAGATCGGTGCCGTCGGCCGTGGCGCACTCCGCGGTGTCCAACACCTTGCCGGTGGCGACGTTGACCAGTCGGCTGGTGTCGTTGGCCTGGTCCTCGATGCGCCACTTCTGGTTGGTCCCGCCGTTGCAGGTCCACTGGAGGATGTTGGTGCCGTCGGCGGTGTTCCCGCCCTCCACGTCAAGACACTTGCCGCTGTTGCGGTTCACCAGCGTGTACGCCGTCGGGGTCGCGGCGGTCTCGCCGGACGGGCCGGGCAGCGTGGTGCCGAGCGCGACGGGGGTGCCGAAGTTCGGCGTGCCGTCCGCGTTCCAGGTGAACTTCTGAGCGCGGGTGGTACGGCCGTTGCCGCAGCCGCCCGAGGCCGAGTCGTTGGCGTGGTAGACGATCCAGTTCTCGGTGCCGTCCGGCGAGGTGAAGAACCCGTTGTGGCCGGGCCCGTAGATCCCGGCAGCGTCGTTGCGCTGGAAGACGGGCGTCTGCTTCTTCGTCCACGAGGACGCCAACAGCGGGTTGGTTCCGGTGAGTTCGAGCTGACCGAGCTTGTAGTCGGCGGTCTGGCAGTAGCTCGCGGAGAAGGTGAGGAAGGTCCGGCCGTCGTGGTAGAGCGGCTCGGGTCCCTCGTTGACGGGCGCCCCGGAGGTCTCCCAGGCCAGCGTCGGCTGCGAGATGAGGCTGAAGGTGGAGCCGCTGACCGTGTACGGGTTGGTCATGGGCGCGATGACCAGGCTCTGCTTGCTGCCGCCGATGGCACCGCTGCCGACCAGGTAGAGCTTGCTGTTGTACCTCAGCACGGTGGCGTCGATGAGCCAGCCGCCCGGGTCGAGGTTGGCCCCGGTGAGCTGGTTCTTGAAGGTGTACGGGCCCATCGGATCGGTGCCGGCGCTCTCCACCACGTACGTCCGCTGCTGGTCGCAGCAGGCGGCCCCGCTCGGCGCCCCGGAGTAGTACAGGTACCAGCGGCCGTCGAAGAAGTGCAGCTCGGGCGCCCAGAAGTTGTTGTTGCGGGTCGAGGTGGTGTCACTCCAGACCTGCACGCTGGGAGCCGTGGCCAGCCCGGCCAGGGTCGGTGACTTGCGCATGGTCAGGACGCCGGTGAAGGACGTGGTGACCAGGTAGTAGTTGCCGTTGTAGTACTCCAGCCAGGGGTCGGCGCCCTTCTGGGACTTGACCGGGTTCGTGTACGGGCGCCCCTCGGCCGCGGCGGCGGGCTGAATGCCGACGACAGGTACGAGCAGCGCCAGCAGCGCTGCCAGGAGAGTCAACCAGTGACGGGTACGGAACACAGACAGGTCCCTTCTCATGGCCACATTGTTCGAAATCCCAGACGATGTACGTAACTTCGACCAGAACATAGGTACACGGGATGCACACGTCAACGTTTGTGACAGGTTCGGTTCCGGTTGACGTCGGTTGCGTAAAAACAAGTTGTCCGACCTGCCGAACATCGTTCGAAAACTCTTGACGACCCAGGTCGCACCGATTGACACTCTCGCAACGCGCGGACACACAGACGAAATCTGATGTCTCCCGTTACACCCCCCTACCGCCCCCCGTGTCCGAGCAGAGGAAGCCGAAACGATGCAACTCGCGAGATCACGCGGCCGCAGCAGACCCTGGTCACAACGGCTCGCCGGACTGACCGCCGCATCGCTTCTCCTCGGCCTCGCCGGGCCGTTGGCCATATCGGCTCCCGCGCAGGCCGCCGCGTCCGATCTCACCGACGGTCTGGCCCTCTGGTACAAGCTCGACGCGGCCTCGGGCACGACCGTCGCCGACGCCTCGGGCAACGGCCGTACGGGCACGGTGAACGGGACCGCCGGCTGGTCCAACTCCGGTGAGGGCCTTGCCTTCAACGGGTCCGACACCTACGTCAAGGTGCCGGACAACATCATGAGCGGCATGAACTCGATCACCGTCTCGATGGACGTGAAGGTCGACTCCGCCCAGTCCAACCCGTACTTCATCTACGGCTTCGGCAACACCAGCGGCACGGCCGGCAACGGCTACCTGTTCACCACGGGCAACTCGTACCGGACCTCGATCGCCAGCGGCAACTGGTCGACGGAACAGACGACGCGGAGCGCGGGCACGAACCTGCAGCGCGCGGTCTGGAAGCAGATCACCTACACCCAGACCGGCAACACGGGCGTGCTCTACGAGGACGGCGTGGAGGTGGGCCGCAACACGGCGATCACCCTCACCCCCGGCTCCATCGGCTCCGGCACGACCACCGCCAACTACCTAGGCAAGTCGGTCTACCCCGGCGACAACCTGTTCAAGGGCAACATCCGCGACTTCCGGGTCTACAACCGGGCGCTGGCCGGCTCGGAGGTCGAGGAACTCTCCCTCCCCGTCGCCGCGCAGGGCGTCGCCGCCGACAGGTCGGCCCTGACACTGGGCGACACGAGCGCGGTGGTCGCCGACCTGACCCTGCCGAGCGCGGGCCCCGCGGGTGGCTCCGCCATCACCTGGGCGACCGACAACGCCTCCGTGGTCTCGTCCTCCGGCGCCGTCACCCGCCCCGCCGCCGGCCAGCCGGACGGCCACGCCACGCTCACGGCGACCCTGAAGAAGGGCCCGGTGAGCGACACCAAGACCTTCGGCGTCACCGTCCCGGCCCTCTTCGACGACGCCACGGCCACCGAGCGGGCCGCCGAGGCGCTGACCGTCCCGAACATCGACGACGTACGCGGCAACATCACGCTGCCCTCAACGGGCGTCTACGGCACGGCGGTTGCCTGGTCCTCGGCGAACCCGGACGTCATCGCGACCGACGGTGTGGTCCACCGCCCCGCGCACGGCGCCGGCGGCACGACGGTCGACCTGACCGCGACGATCACCAAGGGCACGGCCACCGCGACCCGCACCCTGACGGCCAAGGTCCCCGAACTCCCCGCGAAGGAAGCCCTCAAGGGCTACATGTTCAGCTACTTCACCGGCGAGGGCACCTCGGACGGCGAACAGCTCTACGCGGCCCTCAGCAAGGGCAACGACCCGCTGAAGTGGCGGGAGTTGAACGACGGCAAGCCCGTCCTGACGTCGACGCTCGGCGAGAAGGGCCTGCGCGACCCGTTCATCATCCGCTCCCCCGAGGGCGACAAGTTCTACCAGATCGCCACCGACCTGCGGATCTACGGCAACGGTGACTGGGACGCCTCCCAGCGCACCGGCAGCAAGTCCATCATGGTGTGGGAGTCCACGGACCTGGTCCACTGGACCGACCAGCGGCTGGTGAAGGTCTCCCCCGACTCGGCGGGCAACACCTGGGCGCCGGAGGCCTTCTACGACGCCGAACTCGGCTCGTACGTCGTCTTCTGGGCCTCGAAGCTGTACGACAACGCCGACCACTCCGGCGACACGTACAACCGCATGATGTACGCGACGACCCGTGACTTCCGCACCTTCAGCGAGCCCAAGGTGTGGATCGACCGCGGCTACTCGGTCATCGACTCCACGATGATCAAGGACAAGGACACCTACTACCGCCTCTCCAAGGACGAACGGAACAACAGCTCCTCGACGCCGAACAGCAAGTTCATCTTCGAGGAGAAGAGCGACTCGATCCTCAACCCGTCCTACACCGCCGTCGCCGAGGGCATCGGCAAGGGTGCGATGAGCGCGGCCGAGGGTCCCCTGGTGTTCAAGTCGAACACCGAGGAGAAGTGGTACGCGTTCCTCGACGAGTTCGGCGGTCGCGGCTACATCCCCTTCGAGACGACGGACCTCGCCTCCGGCGTCTGGACCCCGTCCACCAACTACGACCTGCCGTCAAAGCCCCGGCACGGCACCGTGCTCCCGGTCACCCAGGCCGAGTACGACCGGCTCCTGAAGACCTACCAGCCGGACCAGATCATCACGGACGCCGAGGACGTCAAGGTCCAGACGCGTATCGGTGACGCCCCGGTCCTGCCCGCCACCGTCATCGCCGAGTCCGCGGACGGTGTGAAGCGACCCGTCGCCGTCACCTGGGAGGCCGTGGCCGAGTCGCAGTACGCGCAGGCCGGCACCTTCACGGTGAAGGGCGACCTGGCGGGCGACTCCGCGATCGAGGTCAACGCCGAGGTCACTGTCTCCGCCGAGGGCCCGGACGTCCCTGCCGACCTGCTCCTGCGCTACGACTTCGACGAGACCGGCGGCAGCATCGCCCGCGACTCCAGCGGCCACGGCTACCACGGCACCTATGTCCGTACGCCCGACTTCGGGACCGGCGTCGACGGCGGCTCGTTCAAGATGGCCGGCGGCAACAGCGGCTCCAGCTCGCCGTACGTGAAGATCCCGGGCGGGGTCCTGAAGGACGCGAACAGCGTCACCGTCTCCACCTACGTCAAGTGGAAGGGCGGCGACAACTTCCAGTGGCTGTTCGGGCTCGGCCCCGACAGCAACAAGTATCTGTTCGCCACGCCCTCCAACGGCGCCGGCAAGCTGTTCTCCGCGATCACCAAGGCCACCTGGTCCGGTGAGAAGCAGATGATCGGCGGCTCCCAGCTCACCCAGGGCCAGTGGAAGCACCTCACCGTCACCCTGGACGGCGCGACCGAGACGGCGGTCCTCTACGTCGACGGTGCCGAGGCGGCCCGCGTGAACGGTGTCACCATCAAGCCCTCCGAGCTGTACGACCCGGCGAAGGACTACTCCGGCTACATCGGCAAGTCCATGTACTCCCCGGACCCGTACTTCGGTGGCGAGGTCGACGACTTCCGGATCTACAACCGGGCCCTGACGCCCGCCGAGGTCCTGGAACTGAGCGGCAACACCACCGGGATCGCCGCGGCGACCCACCCGGCGCTCAAGGTCGACGCGATCATCAACGACAAGGACGGCAAGGTCGTCCTGCCGCTCACCCCGGGCAGCAATGTCAAGGCCCTGGCACCGGAGTTCACCCTGGCCCACGGCGCGACCATCAGCCCCGCCTCCGGCACCCTGCGCGACTTCACCAAGCCGGTCACGTACGAGGTCACCGGCTCCGACGGCAAGAAGCGCACCTGGACGGTGTCGGCCGTGGAGATGAAGAGCCCGGTGCTGCCGGGTCTGAACGCGGACCCGAACATCGTGCGCTTCGGCGACACCTTCTACATCTACCCGACCACCGACGGCTTCGAGGGCTGGAGCGGCACGCAGTTCAAGGCGTACTCCTCCACCGACCTTGTCCACTGGAAGGACCACGGCGTCATCCTGGACCTCGGTCCCGACGTCAGCTGGGCCGACAGCCGCGCCTGGGCACCGGCCATGGAGGAGAGGAACGGCAAGTACTACTTCTACTTCTGCGCCGACGCGAACATCGGCGTGGCGGTGTCGGACTCCCCGACGGGCCCGTTCAAGGACGCCCTGGGCAAGCCGCTGCTGAAGGCGGGTGACTACCCGGGCCAGATGATCGACCCGGCGGTCTTCACCGACGACGACGGCACGTCGTACCTCTACTGGGGCAACGGCCGCGCCTACGTCGTCCCCCTGGGCGACGACATGGTCTCCTTCGACGCGTCGAAGGTCGTCGACATGACGCCGAGCAACTACAACGAGGGCACGTTCGTCATCAAGCGGAACGGCACCTACTACTTCACGTGGTCGGAGAACGACACCCGCGACGAGAACTACCAGGTGGCCTACGCGACCGGTCCCTCGCCCACGGGCCCCTGGACCAAGCGCGGTCTGATCCTGCAGAAGGACCTCTCCCTGGGCATCAAGGGCCCCGGCCACCACTCGATCGTCCAGGTACCGAACACCGACGACTGGTACATCGCCTACCACCGCTTCGCGATCCCCGGCGGCGACGGCATGCACCGCGAGACGACCATCGACAAGCTGGAGTTCGACGCCGACGGTCTGATCAAGAAGGTGATCCCGACCCTGTCGAGCATCGACCCGGTGACCATCGTCCACGCGGGCGCGGACGCCAAGGGCCAGGAAGGCAGCACGATCCCGCTCACGGGCACCATCTCCGGTGCGGGCAAGCCGAGTTGGAGCGTGAGCCCGACAACCCCCTGCACGCTCTCCAGCACGACCACGATCCCGACGTCCCTCACCTGCCGGGACAACGGCACGTACGAGGTCACGCTGACGGGTGGCCGCAGCAAGGACACCCTGAAGGTGACGGTCACGAACGCGCCGCCATCGATCACCTCGGTCCAGGGCCCGAGGACCCCGGTCCCGGCGGGCAAGAACACCCCGGCGCGCATCTCGGCGAAGTTCACCGACCCGGGCCGCGCCGACACCCACACCTGCAAGATCGACTGGAAGGACGGCACCACCCCGACGTCGGGCAAGGTAACGAACGGCATCTGTGAGGCGAGCCACGCCTACCTGAAGGCGGGCATCATGCGCCCGACGGTCACGGTGACGGACGACGACAAGGCAGCGGCCACCGTTCAGCTCCCCGAGCTGATCGTGTTCGACCCCAAGGCCGGCGTGGCGGGCACCGGCGTGATCGCTTCCCGGCCGGGCGCCTACCCGGCCGACCCGAAGCTGACCGGCAAGGCGGCCTTCTCCTTCGGCGCCCTCTACCGGAAGGGCGCCACGGTCCCGACGGCCACGGCCTCCTTCGACCTCGCGGCGCCCGGCAAGTCGAAGGCGAAGGTGCGGTTCCGCTCCACGTCCTCGGACTGGCTGGTGGTCACCGGCTCCACGGCGGTGTACCAGGGCTCCGGCACGGTCAACGGCAAGGACGGTTACGCCTTCCGTATCACGGCGACGGACAAGCCGGACACGTTCCGTATCCGGATCTGGAAGAAGTCCACGGGCGACGTCGTGTACGACAACCGCACGGGGACCGCGACCAAGGGCATCGTCTTCCGCCGATAGGCGGGAGGTACAGGTCGCGCCGGACAGCTGGACCTGAGGGCGCGCACACCGAGTTGGGCCTCACCGCCCGCTCGGTGTGCGCGCCCTCGGCGTTCCGCCGCCCGGCTCCGGCGCACCCCTGTCACAAGGAGAGCCGCTGTCAGGTCTCGCCCGGCACAAGGACCGCATGCGGAAGGCATGGGCCATGTGAAGTCGTAGTGATCGGTGGCACCGGACTCATGGGCTCGAAGCCGGGCGTCAGGCTACAAACTGCTTCCTCCCCAAAAGGGTCCAGGAGGAGCCGATCAGGGTCGAACCGCTCGACGACATCTGGATACCGATGCTCGGCATGATCACCACCATCCGTGAGGGCGTGCGCAGGTGGGGAGGGCTTGACCGCAGCGCCCGGTCCGTGTGGCCCACCGGATCACGGGTACTCGTGGCGGTGACATGACCCCTTGAGGTCTCTCAGGCTCCCTGAGGAGATGACTCGGATGCGGTTCATCGGACTGCTCCTCCTCGCGGCCACCGGTGCGTTCACGGGTCTGGTAATCGCCGACAATTTGTCCGGCGGGCCCGATTACACCGTGTCGCTGCTCGATCGCGATATCGCCACCCTGAACACCCTGGCCATCTTCTGCTCCGGCCTCGCTCTGGCACTGATCTTCTGCCTGGGTCTGGCCATGGCGATGCGCGGGGCGGCACACCGGCGCCGGCGCGACCCGCGCACCCGCCGGACCCGGGTGTCCGGGCCGGACACGATGGCCGGACCGAACCTCCAGCACTGACGAGGCCCGCCATCAGGATCGGCGCCCCGTCCTCCGACCACGACGACACATTTGCCGACCGTGACTGACACCGACCCGATGCCGTTCCGCCGCTGGTCCGCGACGGCTCCACACATTCGACGGCGGCTGACGGTCACTGTCACCCACCACGGATTTGGCATCACGCCGCCATCACATGGCACCCGAACGCGACCAGCGGGCCTGCCGTTTCTCGCAGACCCGCTGGTGAACACCGTCGGGACGACAGGATTTGAACCTGCGACCCCTTGACCCCCAGGAGTGAGGGTCGGGGGTATTTTCTGGATGTAACAGTCTTAATCTGGATGCGATTTGTGTGTCCAAGGCTCTGCCGTGCGCCATCGCGCACACCGTGTGGTCCCCAACTGGTCCCCACCCGCATGTCATAGCTCTGCCGCCAGGCCACTCCGTGAAGCGTCCTCGCGACAACCAAGCTGCGAACTGCCCCGCTCATTGCGGCAGTCTGCCGATACGATCCCGTTCCCAGGGCTGGGGGCTCCGTTCACAGGTGTGCGTCCAGTCTCATGACGCTCTACCGCAGAAGAGGAACGAACCCTGTGAGCATCGCTCGCGCAGAGGCGCGGGTACAGCCTGCCCGCTCTGGTGACCCGAAGCAGGTCAGCCCCTACCGGATCACCGGCCGTCTCGGCGCGGGCGGCATGGGTACCGTTCACGCCGGTCTCGACTGGATGAGGCCAGTGCCACGTGGACGACGGCTCATGTGCCACGTGCAGTGCCCGAGTGGGGGCGGCCTGCTTGACGAGGCGCCATGGAGATCGGCCCGCTCCGGACCGCCCGCTCAACGGTACCGATCGAGGGCACGCTCGCCACGCAGGCCCGCACGTTGCGAGTTACCCACCTCGTGGGCCTGTTCAGATACAGATCGGCCTGTTCAGATGCAGATCACGATCTTTCCTCGGGTGCGTCCGCGCTCGGCGTGCGTGTGGGCGTCGGCGATCCGTTCCAGGGGGTAGGTCTGTTCGATACGGGGTGTGTAGCGGCCTTGCCCGCCCAGCTCCGCCGCCGCGGACAGGAGGGCGGAGTCGTTCACCGCGTTGGCCACATGCGTGCCCAGGCGCTGCCCGCCCGCGTGGTCGGCGACCGTCGCGACGCGCTTCGGGTCGCCCGCGATCGCCACGAGGCCGTCCAGGGAGCCGGAGGCCGCGGTGTCGAGCACGATGTCGACGCCGTGCGGAGCGAGGGTGGTGAGGCGCTGTGCGAGGCCGGGGCCGTAGGTGGTGGGAACGGCGCCGAGAGAGGTGAGGAACTCGTGGTTGCGTTCGCTGGCTGTCCCGATCACGGTGGCAGCACCTTGTGCCACGGCGATCTCGACCGCCGCGCTGCCCACGCCTCCGGCGGCGCCCTCGACGAGGAGGGTGCGCCCCGCGAGGGAGCCGAGCGCGTTCAGTCCACCTATCGCGGTCACGGACGCGAGACCGGCGCCTGCGGCCTGCTCGTCGTTCCACGTGGCGGGGGTGTGCGCCCAGGCCGAGAGGATGAGCAACTCTGCGGTCGCGCCGGTGACGCCGCCCAGCCCGAAGACCCGGTCGCCGATGCTCACCCCCTGCACCCCGACACCGATCTCGTCGACCACACCGGCGCCGTCGCGCCCGGGAATGTCGGGCAGATCCAGGGGGAAGATCTGGTGCAGGGCGCCGGAGCGCAGCTTCCAGTCGATGGGATTGACGCTGGCCGCCGCGACGCGGACACGAATCTCACCGGGTCCGGGGTGGGGGTCGGGGGCCTGCTCGATCACCAGGCTCTCCACTCCGCCGTATTCGTGGAACCGGGCTGCGCGCATGATGGTCTGCCTTACTTTGACGGGCCGGAATGACGTGTTCATCCGACGCCCGTCACTCTAGAACCTGACGTTGACGTGAGGTGCAAGCCGCAACTGCCGCCCGGCCGGAGGAGGACAGGCGCGGATGGGTGAGGTTGCCGAGCGGGCGGGGGTGAGCGTGAGGGCCTGCGCCAGTACGAGGGATCACGCCGCCCGTCACGGTCGACACCCATGCGCCCTCGGGCGGGCTCGGCGATCCCGGCGCGACGCGAGGACTGCCATGCGTACGTGAACCACGTGAACGCCCTCGGGTCCGCCACCGGGTCATGATCGATCCCGGCGCCGGCAAGGGTTCGATCGGCCCCCAGGGCTGCCCCGGAGCCGGTATTGCTAGCCTGAACCTGACGTCGACGTGAGATACGAGCGGGAAGGGATGACCTGCGTCATGCGCATCGGACAGCTCGCCAGGCGGTCAGGGGTCAGCGTGCGGGCCCTGCGCTACTACGAGGAACAGCGGCTCCTGGAATCGGCGCGGACGCCCGGAGGTCAGCGTGATTATCCCGACGAAGCCCTGGAGCGGGTCCAGCTCATCCAGGACCTCTTCGCGGCCGGCCTCTCCAGCCGTACCGTCGTCGAACTCCTGCCGTGCGTGAGCACCGGCGTCGCGACCCCCGCCATGCTCGACCAGCTCATCATCGAACGCGACCGCATCGCCGCACGCATCCAGGACCTGACCCGGGCCAAGACCAAACTCGGCCGCGTGATCGAGAATGTGACCGCAGCGAACGTGGCGCAGGACTGATCAACCCGTCGCGAGGGGTGGGGGCCCCGACCTGTCCGGATCCGGCATCCACCGGGCACTGGCCGGCCACGGGAAGCCCCAGGCGTATCCGGAGGCCGTCGAAACAGCGTTCGTCGCGCTCGCTGCCCCCGGACACACGCCGGGCAGCGGTGGGCAGGGCAGGCCGCGGCTGACCACGGTACCGGCACACCGCAGGACCGTCAGCCGCAACCTCTCCGACCGGACAACGTCCACGAGCGGACAGCAAGAGTTCGGGCGGCCTGCGGCTGGATCGACCACGCCATCGATACCGGAGAGGTGGACAGGTGACTTCCTGTGGCCATCAGCCTGGATTCGCATGGCCGCTCACCCGGACTTCGCCATGGCCACTCTCAACAGGTGGACGTGGCCTCTTCCTTGTCGCCGCACTGCCAACTGAGTGGGGATCTCATTCCTGCGCAGCAGGGAAGCGAATTACACCCCGGGAAATCAGCCCAGAACCATCAAGGAGAGCCATGAGAACACTACAAAGCACCCTGCTGGGCCTTGCGGCGATCGGACTGATGGTCGCCACAGCCCCCTTCAGCGCAGCGGACGAACGTGCCTCCGGTTCGGCGGATTCCGCGCGAACGGCGGCCACCGGATCCACGTCGGGGGCGGCGGCGCCGAAGCCGTCGACGCAGCGAGCCGCCGCGGCCGACGCCAGGGTCTACGTGTACCAGGACCTCAACTTCACCGGTACCTGGTGCGGCATGGGCGGCAACGAGCGCGACTACCGGAGCATCAGCAACTGCCCCAACATGGACAACATCACCACGTCCGTCTGGAACAACGGATACGTGGCCGTGTTCGACGACATCCGCCTGCACCGGGACTAGGCATACAGCGGCCCCAACATGTGTATCCGTCTCGGCGACAGCTGGGGCAACCTCGACCTCGGCTGGGAAGTGTTCAACAACGGCGAGCACGCGAACGACAAGATCAGCTCGCACATCTGGGCCAACAGCTGCCCGTAGCAGGGGTTCCGGTAGCACTCGTCGAAAACCGACAGCTGCGGATCAACCGTACGGGGTAGCGTGCGACACCGCGCCGGGTTCCTTCGCCCTCCGGCAGGGGCCCGGCCGCGGGCCGACCCGCGCAGTCGACCCGCACTCGCCGTGAGCCGCCGGGATCAGCCAGGGCGACGAGGTCGTCGCTGCGGCCGGTGCGCATGGACCACGCGGCGGCCTCGCCGCTGGTGGATGCGAAGTGGGCCTCGGCCGGCCGGGGTCTCCGACGCCACCGGCACCGAAGCCGTTACTGATGGCTCGTGGGCGGTGTCACAGGGCTGGATGACGATCGCGGTGACGGTCAGGGTGCCGTTGAAGCAGCCGCCGGTGCGGCACTCTCCGCACACCTCAGCGCGTTGCGCGCCCCGCGATCTCTTCCCGCAACGACTGTCCTCACCCGCTGACGCCGGTCAAGGAAGGCTGGTCCCCACCTGGTCCCCAGAAATGACCGAAGGGCGGTTTCGGATTCCTCCGAAACCGCCCCTGACCTGCGACTCGTTCGAGTCGGGACGACAGGATTTGAACCTGCGACCCCTTGACCCCCAGTCAAGTGCGCTACCAAGCTGCGCCACGTCCCGGTGCCGTTTCCCGCGGTTGCCCCGCGTGATCACGCGTGCAGAACTTTACCCCACGTCAGGGGCTGCCCCTAAGACGGCAGGGGGCGCGCGACAATCGGTGCATGAGCAGTGCGTCTGAGGATCGGGCAGCAGGGGACGGGCGGGACCGGGACCAGGAGGGGCGGGCTCGCAACGCGCGGCCACGGGACGGGCTCGGGCGCCCGCTGCCGTACGGCGAGCACGGGGTGGGCCGGCAGCCCGAAGGGGTCGTACGCCGCCCCGAGGAGAGCGTCGCCGAGGCGCAGACGTTGCTGGACGCGGGAAAACCGTTCCACGCGCACGAGGTCTTCGAGGACGCCTGGAAGTCGGGGCCGGAGGAGGAGCGCGGCCTGTGGCGGGGGCTCGCGCAGCTGGCCGTGGGGCTCACGCACGCCGCGCGCGGGAACGTCACGGGCGGCGTCCGGCTGTTGCGGCGCGGGGCCGGCGCGGTCGAGGAGTGGGCAGCCGTGGGTGCGCGAGCGGAGCCGTACGGGATGGACCTCTCGGGGGTCGTCGCCTGGGCGCGGGAGCTGGCGGCGGAGGTGGAGCGGGAGTCCGTGGCCATCGACGCGGAGGCCCGGGCACCACGGTTGTCGAGCCGTACCGCCGACGGCTGACCTGGGCAGACGGCCGCGTTGTGTGCGGCGCCTGCGGTCTGTCCCGGGGCTGGTCCGGCAGCTCGGTCGTGTTCTCGGGCGGCACGGCCGCCCCGGCACACGACCCGTACTTCCGCATCCCCGTGTGGCTGCAGACGGAGACCCGTCACGGTTGGCTGTGGGCGTACAACCTCGAACACCTGACCCACATCAGGCGGTTCGTCGCGGCCTCCCTGCGCGAGCGAGCGCCCTGGTACGACACCGGTCAGAAAATGACCCTGGTCGCCCGGCTGCCGGTATGGATCAAGAGCGCCAGGAACCGGGACGAGATCCTGCGCGCCGTCGACCGCACGCAGGCCATGCTCGGCCCGGGGCGGCGCCCGGACGGCCGCTGATCAGCGCAGCAGCAACTGCGCCCCGCCCACCACCGTGGCCGCGATCACCAGCTGCTCGAACAGCCGCTGGTTGATTCGGCTCACGGCCCATTTGCCGAGAAACGCCCCGGGGATCACGAACACCACGAGCGCCGCGTCCAGCAGCAGCGATTGGCCGTCGATCAGGCCGAGGCCGGCGCTGAAGGGAACCTTCGAGACGTTGACGATCAGGAAGAAGAACGCCGACGTTCCCAGAAAGCCGAGCTTCCGGAAACCGGCCGACAGGAGATACATCGACATGACCGGGCCGCCCGCGTTGGCGACCATCGTCGTGAAGCCGCCCAGGACACCGTACGAGCGAGCCTTCAGACGGCCGGTGGGTGTACTCACCGCGTCCGGTTCGTTCCCCGCCGATTCCGCAGCCGACTCCGATTCCGGCGCTGCCTCCGTCCGCCGTCGGCGCCACACCGTCACCCCGGACATGAACAGCAGGATCGCCCCGATCGAGGTCCGTACGACCTCGTCGTCCGCCCACACCAGGAACACCGTGCCGACGACCACGCCCACCGCGACCGCCGGGAACAGCCGCCACAGGGTCGGCCAGTGGGCGTGTCGGCGATAGGTCAGGACGGCGAGCACGTCCCCGGCGATCAGGATCGGCAGCAGCACGCCGGTGGACTCGCGGGCGGGCAGGACTGCCGCGAAGATCGCCAGGCTGACCGTGTTGGCCCCGCTGACGGCGGTCTTGGAGAAGCCGACGAGCACCGCCGCGGCGGCGAGCGCCGCGAACTCCCAGTGCGTTATGTGCCAGAGCGTCATCGTGTTCATGCGGACACCGATGCTAAGCCCACCCAACTGCCGCCGTAAGCACCGTCTCGCCAAGTGACCCCTGCCCCACCCGGACGCGTCACCGTGGACCGGCCGCCCTGCCCCTGGGAAGATCCACACACACCGCACACGCTCCACGACGCAGCCGGAGATGCCATGGCCGAGTCCCGCGAGTACAACCTCACCGGCACCAGGGGCGCGATCGCCGTCCGCGAGTGGCCCCGGACCGCCCGCGGTGATTCCGAACGCCCACTCGACCCACCACCCCGCTACCTCGCCCTCCTCTCCCACGGGTACGGGGAACACACGGGCCGCTATGACGAGCTCGCCCGCGTCCTCGTGGCTCACGGTGCGGCCGTCCTCGGCCCCGATCACCAGGGACACGGCCGGTCGGCGGGCGAACGGGCGGTGATCGTGGACTTCGAGGACGTCGTCACGGACCTGCACACCGTCGCCGACCTCGCCCGGGCCGCTCACCCGGACGTGCCGGTCGTCCTGATCGGCCACTCCGCCGGCGGCCTGATCGCGGCCCGCTTCGCGCAGCGGTACGGCGACGAACTCGCCGCGCTCGTCCTGTCCGCGCCCGTGCTCGGCAGCTGGGACCTCCCGGGGCGGCTGCTCGACCTCGACGAGATCCCCGACCGGCCCATCAACCCGGCCGCGCTGTCCCGCGATCCCGCGGTCGGGGCGGCGTACGCGGCGGACCCGCTGGTCTGGCACGGCCCGATGAAACGGCCGACGCTGGAGGCGTTCGTACGGACACTGGAGACCGTGGCGAAGAGTGGTGACATCGGACCGCTGCCGCTGCTGTGGCTGCACGGCGACGACGACCGGCTCGTCCCGCTCGCCGGGAGCCGCGTGGGCGTCGAGGAACTGCGCGGCACCGACTGGACCGAGCGGATCTTCCCGGGCGCCCGGCACGAAGTCTTCCTGGAGACGGACAGGGCGTCGGCCTTCGCCGAGCTGACCGCCTTCGTGGACCGGGCGCTCGCGCACCGGCCCGAATGATCGCCCTCCCCGGAGGCTGATGTCCCTCCTCCCCGGGTCCTGATCGCTCTTCGTCGCCACCGGTGGCCGTTTCTGTCACGTTTCCGTCCCTCGGGCCTGGGCACCCGCGTTTGCATGGAGTGGTTGCGGCGAGCCGCATGCAAAGGGGAGGACCCCGAGTTGTTCTTCCCCGTGGGCACGATGGGGCCGGCGGTGCGGGACATCGCCGCCGCGAAGCTCGTGTGCGCCCACTGCCCGGTGGCCTCGCAGCCTGGACCGGGCATTGCGCAGCGGTCAGACCGCGGGCGTGTGGGGCGGCACCTGCGAGGACGAACGCGCCGCGCTGCTCCGTAACGCGCGAGAACGGGTCCGGTAGCGAGAATCCGGGCCGAGAAACGAGGAGGAGCACCCATGACCGTCGTGAAGAGCAGCCTGCCCGAGCCGGAGCGCCGGATCACCGGCGACGCCCTGCAGGCGACTCTGGTGGATCTGCTGGCGCTGTCACTGATCGGGAAGCAGGCCCACTGGAACATCGTGGGGCCCAGGTTCCGTTCGATCCACCTGCACCTCGACGAGGTGGTGTCGGCGGCCCGCACGTTCTCCGACACCGTCGCGGAGCGCGCGGCGGCACTCGGCGTGTCGCCGGACGGCCGCCCGGAAACCGTCGCCTCGGCCTCCGTGTTCCAGGGCCCGAAGGACGGCTGGATCCAGGACACGGACGTCGTCCGGCTCCTCGTCGAGGCACTGGCGACGGCGATCGAGCGCCTGCGTGAACGTATCGGTGCGACGGAGGAGGCAGATCCGGTGACCCAGGACCTGCTGATCGGCATCACGGCCGAACTGGAGAAACAGCGCTGGATGTTCGAGGCGGAGAACGCGACCCGCGACGCCTGACCGGATTCCCTGCCGCCCTCTCCTGACGTTCCTCACCCCGGCAGCCACTCCCCGCCGACGCTCAGGTCGGTCGCGTTGACTGAGCGGTTGCACAGCAGGAAGTCCACGGCGTCCACCACGTCGACCGTCGTGGCGAGTCGACCGGTGGGTGTACGGGCCGCATTCCGGCCGGTACACCCACCGGTCGGCGCCGTGTTCAGCGCCGTTGGCGTCGAGCGCGACGACGCCGGCGCGCTTGCCGGGTGTGACGGAGTCGGTGCGGTGTTCGAAATCCGCGACATCGGCGCCGCGAGAACCCCGCAGGGTCATACCTTCCCTGTGGGGAAGAGCGCCCGTACCTCCCAACCCTGTGTCTGTCCGGCCGGGGGCCCCGCGCGCAGGGCTCCGCCCAGGGCCGTGACGCGTTCCGTGAGGCCGACCAGGCCGAAGCCGCCACCGTGTGCGGCGGCCGGGAGCTGGGTGCCGCCCAGTCCGTCGTCGGTCACACCGACCTCCAGTCGCCGGCCGTCGTGGCGGAGCCGGACGGTGATCTCGGTGGCGTCGGCCGCGTGCCGCCGTACGTTCGTCAGCGCTTCCTGCACCACCCGGAACGCGGCGGCCTGCACCTCGTGCGGGAGGTCCTCCGGGACCGTGGGGTCCCGGTCGAGGGTGACGTGCTGGACCGGGCTCGCGAAGCCGTCCGCCAGTTCCGCGATGCCGGCCAGGTCGCCGACGGGTCTGCGGTCGGCGGCGTCCGGGCCTGTGTCGCGCAGCACGCCGACAGTACGGCGCATCGACGCCAGGGCTTCCGTGGCCGCGCGTTCTATACCCGCCAGGACGGTGTCCAGATGCTCCGGCTGGGTGGTGGCCATCATCCGGGCCATCTGCGTCTGGACGAGGATGCCGGTGACATGGTGCGCGACGAAGTCGTGCAGGTCGGCGGCGATCGCCACCCGTTCCGCCCGCCGGGTCTCGACGACCGCCACGGTCCGCCGGTAGTCCTGCGAGCGCATGAACGCGGCCAGACCCCCGACGACGCCGATCAGGACGAGCGCCGCCATCATGAAGCCCAGCAGGCCGGACGTGTCGTCCTGGTAGAAGCGCGCGGGCGTGCCGAGCAGCGCGATGCCGGTCAGGATCCCGCAGACGACGGTCCAGGGCTGCGGACAGTGCCGTACCGCGATGAACAGCAGACTCAGCAGGACGGCCGTCTCGCCCGGGCCGAACAGTGCCTCCTGGCCCAGCAGCAGCGAGGCCGCCGTGAACAGCAGCGAGGCGACGGCCGGTGCGCCCGTGCGCAACTGCGGGGTGAGCCAGTGTGGCCGCCGCCTGGCCGGCCACAGCAGAGCGGCGTACCCGATTCCCAGGACGACCGCGTAGGGCCAGATCGCATAGCCGCCCTCGCTCGCGTTGAGCAGGTCGGGGATCCCCGACATGACCAGGAGCGTGACGACGAAAGCCCGGGCGCAACTGCGGGGCGAGTCCGATGTCATGCGGATCACCGTATGCGCGGACGGCGACGGCGGGATCGGCCGAATGGTCGAGGACCGGTCCGTGAAGGGTGGCCGGACGGCCGAGGCGCGTGCTCGTGCCCGCGGGACAGAGTGGAGCCACTGCCCACACCGCCCCACCTTCAGGAGTACGAGATGCAGCGCAAGGCCCTCATCAGCGTGATCGGCGGTGCGACCGCCACGGTCGCGCTGGCCGGCGTCGGAACCCATCTGCTCGCGGGCACCGAGTCGACGACCTCCCTGGACAGGTTCACGGCGGTGACGGTGGACGGGCACAAGGCCCTGGCGGCAGACATCGTCGCGGGCCGCGCCCAGAGCAAGTTCCACCCGCTGCCCTGGGTGGGCACGAAGGTCTCCCGGGTGTCCTGCCCGACCGGTCTGAAAGCCGTGGCCGGCGCGAGCATCACGTGCACGGGCCACACCGGCAAGGGCAAGGACATCGACATACCGGTGACGGTGGTCACGGCGACGGGCACCTCCGTGACCTGGAAGTTCGAGCGCTGAGCAGCGGCGAAGAGACCAAGGAGAACGAGAAGACGATGAGCACCGTCCTGGCCGGTCTCGGCCTCACCAAGAAGTACGGCTCCACCATCGCGCTGCACGGCGTGGACGTGAAGGTCGGCGTCCGCGAGTCACTGGCGATCATGGGTCCGTCGGGGTCCGGGAAATCGACCCTCCTGCACACCCTGGCCGGAGTCGTCCGTCCGGACGGCGGCGAGGTCCTGCTGCACCACGAGCGCATCGACAACCTGGGCGAGAACCGGCTGAGCGAACTGCGTCGCAAGCGGTTCGGATTCGTTTTCCAGTTCGGCCAGTTGCTGCCCGAACTGCCCGCCGAGGAGAACATCGCCCTGCCGCTGATGCTGGACGGCATGCCCCGTGGCCGGGCTGTCTCCCTGGCCCGCCGCTGGTTCGCCCCGCTCGGCCTCGACGGTCTGGAGAAGCGCCGCCCCGGTCAGCTGTCCGGCGGTCAGGCCCAGCGCGTCGCGATAGCCCGCGCGCTGGTCGTCCAGCCCGACGTGGTCTTCGCCGACGAGCCGACCGGCGCGCTGGACCAGGGCACCGGCGAGGAGGTGGTCCGGCTGCTGACCTCGGTCACCCGCGAACAGGGCGCCTCCCTGGTGATGGTCACGCACGACCCGGACGTCGCCGCCCACTGCGACCGTGTTCTCCAGGTCCGCGACGGCCGGATCACGGGCCACCATCAGTGCACCGTCATGCCCTGAGGCCCCGGCCCTGGCACCCCGGCGCCCTTCCCTCTGCTCCGGTTCGCCTCCGCATCGCCCGACTCCCCCGCCTGCCCCGAGCACCGGCCCCCGCGCCCTCTCGATCACCCCGGAGCCCTCATGTCCTCGCCCGTCCCACAGCTGACGTGGTTTCTCGCGCGCCGCTCCGGCCGCCGCGGCCTGCACAGCCAGTTGCTCGCGGTCGGCGCCGCGGCCGTCGGTTCGCTGATCCTGCTGGTGCTGACGGCCGCCTGCTTCGGCAGCGGTGCCCGCGCCCACGACACCGCCTGGCGCATCCCGGCCCCCGACCGGCACGGCACTGCCGTCCAGACCGTCGGGACGACGTACCTCGGTGACCGCCCGGTCACCGTCGTGTCGCTGGCCCAGTTGCCCGGCCGCAAGGCGACTCCGGCGCCCCCCGGGCTGACCGGGTTCCCGAAGCCCGGGCAGGTGTACGTCTCGCCCGCTCTGGCCGGCCTGTTGCACAGCACACCGGCGAACCAACTCGCCGACCGCTTCCCGAAGGTGTCCTCGTACGGCACCATCGGCGACGCCGGGCTCGCGGCGCCCGAAGAGCTGGTGGCCGTCGTGGGGAGGGCCGCGTCCGACCCGGCGGTCTCCACCGCGGCCGAACCACTCGGCATGTTCGCCCAGTTCGGAGGGCTCACCGCACGCGCCGTGGTTTCCGGCTTCGACGGAAGCGACGTCAGCGTGTTCACCTCGCCGGACAAGCCGGCGGTGTCGATGGGGGTGGCGATCGTCGCCGTCCCCGTGATCGTGCTCGCAGCGGCAGCCGGACGGCTCGGTGCGGCCCGGCGTGAACAGCGGCTCGCCGCCCTGCGGCTGGCGGGGGCGACACCGCGCCAGATCCTCGCGATGACCGGTCTGGAGTCGGGGGTCGTCGGTGCGGCCGGGGCTCTGGTGGGCGCGCTGGCGTACTGTCTGCTGCTGCCCGCGCTCGCGGAGATCCCGTTCGGCATCGGCACCTGGTACACCGGCCGACTGTGGGTGGGGCTGCCCTGGCTGCTGGCCATCGTGGTGTTCGTGGCCGCTCTCATCGCGGTGAGCGCCATGTTGACGTTGCGTCAGGTGGCGATCTCTCCGCTGGGGGTGGCCCAGCAGGCGAACCCGCGCCGCACCCGTTTCATCCGCCTTCTCCTCTTCGTGGCGGTCCTGCTCTACATCTACGTGACGACCTCCTCGGGCGGCGCGGGCTCCCGTCAGCTACTGGTGATGCTGCTGATGTTCTACGGCGCCTTCTGGCTGCTCGGCCCCTGGGTCGTGGACCGCCTCGGCCGGATCACTGCCCGCTTCGCCCGCCGTCCGGCGACTCTGCTGGCCGCGCGCCGGCTCAGTGACGACCCGCGCGGCTCCTGGCGCACCGTCAGCGGGCTGGTCCTCGCCGGGTTCGTCGCCGGGTTCTTCACCGTGGGCAACGTGGGCATCGACAGCTACCGCTTTCCCGGCCAGGTCGCCGTCCCCACCACGAGTACCGCCGCGGCCCGCACCGCCACCACCGAGGCCCGCACGCTGCTCCACGCGGCCGGGGTGAAGGCGACCGTCTTCATGAGCGACGGCGACGACGACGGGCTTGTGTCCGGCACCCCCGGAGTGGTCGTTCATGTCTCCGGCGGCACCTCGGAGCTCGACACCACGATCACCGCGTTGCAGAACCTGGTGCCGGGCCAGCTCCCGTACACCCAGGACTACGCCAACGCCGAGAGCGAGGCCTTCACCGGCCGACTGGGCGAACTGGGCGCCGCCGCGCTCGTGGTCAGCTTCCTCGTCGCGACCGCTTCCGCCGGGCTGACCGCCGCCGCGAACGTACTCGACCGGCGACGCGTCTACGCCCTGCTGCGGCTGGCCGGCACGCCGTTGAAGCTCCTCGACCGGGCGAGGTTCCGTGAGACGGTCCTCCCGCTGGTCGTGCTCGCCGGCGGCACCACCGCCGCCGGAATCTACGCCGCCTTCCAGGTCAACAAGCTGTTCGACAGCACGATCAGCACCTCAGGCGCGGTGACCCTGGCAGGGTGCGTGACCGTGGGCGCACTGGCCATGTTCGCGGCGATAGGAGCGAGCAGGCCACTGCTGCGGGCGGTCACGGAGGACGCTGCGCGGACGGCGGACTGAGGGCGAAGCACACGTCAGGGCCGGCAACGGCGAGGACCATCACGAGGGGCCACGCCCCTTCTCCTCGTCCCCCTCTCCTCGTCCCCCTCTCTCCCCAGTGCACCACCTTCCCCTCCTACCCCTGAGGCATGATCGAGCCATGACGCCCGCCCAGCCCAGCCCTCCGATCCGCGTCCTCATCGCGGACGACCAGGACATGGTCCGTACCGGCTTCCGCTTCTTCCTGGACGCCCAGCCCGACATCACCGTGGTCGCCGAGGCCGCGGACGGGGAGGAGGCCGTGGCGCTGGCCCGGCGTGAGCGTCCTGACGTGTGTTTGCTGGACATCCGGATGCCCAGGCTCGACGGCCTGGAGGCGACCCGGCTGCTGGCCGGCCCCGGTGTGACCGACCCGATGCGGGTCGTCGTGGTCACCACCTTCGACCTCGACGAATACGTGTACGGGGCACTGCGCGGCGGCGCCTGCGGGTTCCTGCTCAAGGACTCGGGGCCCACCCTCCTCGCGGAGGCGGTACGGGCCGCGGCGGCCGGTGACTCCCTGGTGTCGCCGTCGATCACGGTCCGTCTGCTCCAGCACATCACCGCCCCGCAGGGCACCGCGTCACGCCCTGCGGCGACGCCCCCGGTTTCCGCGGCGACGCTCAAGGAACCTCTCACCGAGCGGGAACTCGACGTGGTCCGGCTGGTCGCGCTGGGCCGCACCAACGCGGAGATCGCCTCCGCGCTGTTCGTCTCCCTCTCCACGGTCAAGACGCACCTGTCGAGCGTGCAGCTGAAGCTGGCCGCCCGGAACCGGGTGGAGATCGCGGCCTGGGCATGGCAGAACGGACATGCGCGCCGGGAGGCGTGAGAGTGGGGCGGGTCACCCGGATGTGGCGCGTTCGACGTGGAGCGGCTATGCAGAAACAGGACGAGTTGAAAGTACGATCAGCCAATGTCTGACATGATCGAAACCACGCCCGGCTGGCTGGCACCCGACGAGCTCGAACAGTCTCGCGCACGGATGCCGATCCTGTACGTCGAAGCAGTACCGGTGCGCGTCGACGACAACGGTGAAGTCACCAAGATCGGCCTGCTCCTGCGCATCAGCTCGGACGGCACTGTCAGCCGCGCTCTGGTGTCGGGCCGCGTCCTGCACCACGAGCGTGTGCGCGACGCCCTCCTGCGCAACCTGGAGAAGGACCTGGGCCCGGTGGCACTGCCCCGGGTCCCGGCATCCCCGCAACCGTTCACCGTCGCGGAGTACTTCCCGACCCTGGGGGTCACTCCGTTCCACGACCCGCGCCAGCACGCGGTGTCGCTCGCATACATCGTCCCGGTGGCCGGCGACTGCCGTCCCCGCCAGGACGCCCTGGATCTGGTCTGGTTCAGCCCGGAGGAGGCGTCCTCCCCCGTGGTCCAGAACGAGATGCCGGGTGGTCAGGGAGTCCTCCTCAAGCAGGCCCTGGCCCATGTCGGCTGCCTGTCCTGACCAGGGCGACCGGCCGAGCGTTTCGGAACCCGTCGCTCACCGGCGGTTCACGGACAGCAGTCACTTCGTCCGCGCCCTCCATGGCACCAGGGCCGGACGCCCACCCGGTACGCCCGGTCGGCCACCCGCCCGGCGGCGATGAGCACCGGTGGGAACAGGTCGGCCGGGGGGCGGGTCCATGGTGCTCCTGCGGACTCTCAGGAGCACCATGGACCACCCCTCATTCAGGCGAACTAGGCGATCTCGACGAGCAGATCGCCGCCCTCCACCTGCTGGATCCTGTTGATGGCCAGCCTCGTCACCTTCCCCGCCTTCGAGGCGGTGACCGAGGCTTCCATCTTCATCGCCTCGATGGTGGCCACCGTGGCGCCGGCCGCCACCTCGTCCCCCTCCGCGACGGCGAGGGTCACCACTCCGGCGAACGGCGCGGCGACATGCCCGGGGTTGGCCCGGTCCGCCTTCTCCGTAGCCGGGATGTCGGAGGACACGGCGGTGTCGCGCACCTGGATCGGCCGCAGTTGACCGTTCAGGGTGGACATCACGGTGCGCATGCCGCGCTCGTCGGCCTCGCCCACGGCCTCCAGCTCGATGAGCAGCCGTACGCCCTGTTCGAGGTCGACGGCGTACTCCGTCCCGGGACGCAGCCCGTAGAAGAAGTCCTTGCTGGCCAGCACGCTGGTGTCGCCGTAGGTCTGACGGTGTGCCTCGTACTCGCGGGTCGGCCCGGGGAACAGCAGCCGGTTGAGCGTCGCCCGTCGGTCCTTGGCCAGCCCCGTGCGGTCGTCCGCGGTCAGTTCCGTCATCGGCTTGGGGGCGGCGCGGCCCTCCAGCGCCTTGGTGCGGAACGGCTCCGGCCAGCCGCCGGGCGGGTTGCCGAGTTCGCCGCGCAGGAAGCCGATGACGGAGTCGGGAATGTCGAACCTGTTCGGCGTCGCCTCGAAGTCGTCCGGCGAGACGTCGGCGCCGACGAGGTGGAGTGCGAGGTCCCCGACCACCTTCGACGACGGGGTGACCTTCACCAGCCGGCCGAGGATCCGGTCGGCGGCGGCGTACATCGCCTCGATCGCCTCGAAGCGGTCGCCGAGGCCCAGCGCGACCGCCTGGGTGCGCAGGTTGGACAGCTGGCCCCCGGGGATCTCGTGGTGGTAGACGCGCCCGGTCGGTGAGGCGAGGCCGGCCTCGAACGGTGCGTAGACCTTCCGGACGCTCTCCCAGTACGGCTCCAGATCGCCCACGGCCTGCAGACTCAGCCCGGTGGGCCGCTCGGAGTAGTCGGTCGCGGCGACGATGCCCGACAGCGAGGGCTGCGAGGTGGTACCCGCCATGGAGGCCACCGCACCGTCGACCGCGTCCGCGCCGGCCTGGATCGCGGCGAGGTAGGTGGCGAGCTGACCACCCGCGGTGTCATGGGTGTGAATGTGCACCGGCAGGTCGAACTCGCGGCGCAGCGCCGATACGAGGGTTGCGGCGGCCGGGGCCCTGAGCAGGCCTGCCATGTCCTTGACGGCCAGGATGTGGGCTCCCGCGTCGACGATCTGCTCGGCGAGGCGGAGGTAGTAGTCCAGGGTGTAGAGCCGCTCGGAGGGATCGGACAGGTCGGACGTGTAGCACAGGGCGACCTCGGCGATCGCCGTTCCCGTCTCACGTACGGCGTCGATGGCGGGCCGCATCTGCCCGACGTCGTTGAGCGCGTCGAAGATCCGGAAGATGTCGATGCCGGTGGCTGCCGCCTCCTGGACGAAGGCGTCGGTCACCTCGGTCGGGTACGGCGTGTAGCCCACGGTGTTACGGCCGCGCAGCAGCATCTGCAGGCAGATGTTCGGAACTGCCTCCCGGAGTGCGGCCAGGCGTTCCCAGGGGTCCTCGGCGAGGAAACGGAGCGCGACGTCGTAGGTGGCGCCGCCCCAGCACTCCAGGGACAGCAGCTCGGGCAGGGTCCGTGCCACCACCGGGGCGATGGCGAGCATGTCCTTGGTACGGACCCGGGTGGCCAGCAGTGACTGGTGGGCGTCGCGGAACGTGGTGTCGGTGACGCCGATGGTCGGTGACTCGCGCAGCCACCTGGCGAAGCCCTCCGGGCCGAGTTCGACGAGCCGCTGCCGGGAGCCGGCGGGCGGTTCCGTGTTCGGCAGGGGCGGGACCTTGCTGACCGGGTCGATCAGCTCGGGCCGTTCACCGTGCGGCTTGTTCACCGTGACGTCGGCGAGGTAGGTGAGCAGCTTCGTACCGCGGTCGGCGGAGTGACGTGCCGTGAGCAGGTGCGGTCGTCGCTCGATGAACGACGTCGTGACCCGGCCGTTGCGGAAGTCCGGATCGTCGAGTACGGCCTGCAGGAAGGGGATGTTGGTGGCCACGCCACGGATCCGGAACTCGGCGACGGCACGCCGGGCCCGGCTGATCGCGGTCCCGAAGTCGCGGCCCCGGCAGGTGAGTTTGACCAGCATCGAGTCGAAGTGCGCGCTGATCTCCGTACCGGCATGGGTGGTGCCGCCGTCCAGCCGGATGCCTGAGCCGCCAGGTGAGCGGTAGGCGCTGATCCTGCCGGTGTCCGGGCGGAAGCCGTTGGCGGGGTCCTCGGTGGTGATCCGGCACTGGAGCGCCGCGCCGTGCAGGGTGACCGTCTCCTGGGAGAGGCCGAGGTCGGCGAGTGTCTCACCGGAAGCGATGCGCAGCTGTGACTGTACGAGGTCGACGTCGGTGACCTCCTCGGTCACCGTGTGCTCGACCTGGATGCGCGGGTTCATCTCGATGAAGACGTGGTTGCCGTCGCGGTCGAGCAGGAACTCCACGGTGCCCGCGTTGCGGTAGCCGATCTGTTCGGCGAACCGCACGGCGTCGGCGCAGATCCGGTCGCGCAGCTCCGGGTCGAGGTTCGGCGCGGGGGCCAGCTCGATCACCTTCTGGTGGCGGCGCTGCACCGAACAGTCGCGTTCGAAGAGGTGGATGACGTTGCCCTGCCCGTCGGCGAGGATCTGCACCTCGATGTGGCGTGGCTCGACGACCGCCTTCTCCAGGAAGACCGTGGAGTCGCCGAACGCCGAGGCCGCCTCGCGCGCCGCGGCCTCGATGGACTCACGCAGCTGGGCGGGTTCCTCGACCCGCCGCATGCCGCGTCCGCCACCGCCGGCGACGGCCTTGACGAACACCGGGAAGCCGATGTCCTCGGCGGCGCGGACGAGTTCGTCCACGTCGGCGGAGGGCGCCGAGGAGGCCAGCACCGGTACGCCGGCCGCGCGGGCGGCGGCCACCGCGCTCGCCTTGTTGCCGGTCAGCTCCAGCGTGTCGGCGCTGGGCCCGACGAAGGTGATGCCGGCCTCCTCGCAGGCGCGCGCCAGATCGGGGTTCTCCGACAGGAACCCGTAACCGGGGTACACCGCGTCCGCGCCCGCCTTTCGCGCCGCGCGGACGATCTCCTCCACGGAGAGGTACGCCCGGACCGGGTGTCCCGGCCTGCCGATCTCGTAGGCCTCGTCCGCCTTCAACCGATGCAGTGAATTGCGGTCCTCGTGCGGGAAGACGGCGACGGTCCTCGCGCCCAGCTCATAGCTGGCGCGGAACGCGCGAATCGCGATCTCGCCTCGGTTGGCGACCAGCACCTTGCGGAACATCCTGGATCCCTTCAGCCTGCCGGTGACGCGCCCCATGGTGTCGGCCCGGCCCGCCTCGCGCCATGTGAGCCGGGCCACTCACCCCCGCCGGGCCGCGTTCACTCAGGTTTGCCGCGGGATGTCCGCACCGGTCATTCCAGCCGACCTGCCTTCTGCCGGGGGTCCGGGTCGTCCCCCGGGAGGACGCAGCCGCGGAGGTCCGCCCGTGCGGGGCTGTCGTCCAGGAAGCCGCCCGACTGGTGCTGCCAGAGCTTCGCGTAGGCGCCCTCCGTAGCGAGCAGCTCCTGGTGCGTGCCCTGCTCGACGATCCGGCCGCGGTCGAGGACGACGAGTCGGTCCATGGTGGCGACCGTGCTCAGCCGGTGGGCCACCACGAGCGCCGTCCGTCCCTCCATGAGCCGCCACAGCGCCTCCTGGACGAGGATCTCGCTCTCCGAGTCCAGTGCGCTGGTGGCCTCGTCGAGCAGCAGGATCGGCGCGTCGCGCAGGATCGCCCGGGCCAGGGCGACCCGCTGACGCTGTCCGCCGGACAGCTTTACCCCGCGTTCGCCCACCATGGTGTCGAAGCCGTCCGGCAGCGCGTCGGCGAACTCCGTGACATGTGCCGCCTCGGCCGCGCGGCGGATTTCGGCGTCGGTGGCGTCCGGCCGGGCGAACGCGATGTTGTCCCGCAGGGTGCGGTGGAACATCGCCGGGTCCTGCGGCACATAGGCGATCAGACCGCGCAGGTCCGCCTGGCGCAGCAGGCTGATGTCCTGCCCCCCGATCAGGATCCGGCCGGCGTCGATGTCCGTCATCCGCAGCAGCAGTCGGCTGAGCGTGGTCTTGCCGCCGCCGGAACGGCCCACCAGTCCGATCTTCGCCCCGCTGGGAACTGCCAGGTCGAGTCCCTGGAAGAGCGGCTCGGCGCCCGCGTGGGCGAAGGTGACGTTCTCGAAGCGGACGTCGGCGGCCCGGGACCGCAGTGCCTCGGGCGCCACGGGGTCGAGCACGGTCGGCGACGTCAGCAGCAGTTCGGTGAACTGCGCGGCCTCCGTCATCGAGCTCTCCAGCCGACGGTAGATCTGGTTGAACTCGAACATGATCCGCGTGGCGTTCGAGTAGTACGTGAAGGCGACCACGACCGTCTCCACACCGTGCCCACCCCCGGCTAGCGTGACTGCGAGCAGCAGACCCAGGGCGTTGGTCAGCACGGACAGCGGCGCCACCAGGGTGTCGATGCGCAGGTTGCCGTAGTCCCACGACCTCAGCGTGAGCCGCCGCGATACCGCGACGCGGGAGCGGTGCTCGGCGGCCTCACGTTCCTCGGCGGCGAAGGCCCGGACCGTGTCCATGTTCATCAGGCTGTCGGCGACATGGCCCGACACCCGGGCGATCGCCTCCTCGCGCTTGGCGACGAGCGCCTGGCGGCGCCGGATGAGGGGCACCACGCACAGCGCCGTCAGGGCGATCATCGCCAACAGGCCGACCACGAGCAGGGGTTCGTAGCGCCACAGCACCACCGACCCGAACACGAGTGGCACCAGACTGCCCACGACCTGGAAGGTCAGCGTGTCGACGAACTCCTCGAACCGGGAGGCGAAGCTCAGAACGCGCTTGGTCAGCGATCCGGCGAAGTTGTCGTGGAAGAACGCGGCGTCCTTGGCGAACAACTCGTCCATCCCGATCACATACAGATGTTCGATGCCGCGGGCGTCGACGCGGTTCAGACAGTGCAGGCCCACGCGCCACAGCACCTCCGAGACCAGCATCACGCCGGCGAAGACGAGGACGTAGGGCATCGCCGAGCCGGTGGTGATGCCCTCGTCGTCGGCGATTCTGCCGACGAGCTTCGCGACGACCAGAGGCGCGATGTAGGCGAGGCCGATGTTGCCGAGCGCCGGCAGCAGCATCGCGGGGAGCGTCAGCCACCTGAGGCGGGCCAACTCCCGTCCGTAATAGCGAAGTGCGAGGAGCACCGGTCCTTTGCCCGGTGAGACCTCGCGAGATTCAGGCGATCCCATTCCCACCCTGTGTCGTCGTAGGGCGGCCCGCCACACGCTGTCGCCGGGGTCGTCCCGACAGATGGGCACAACGACGGAGCCCCCGCGCGTTCACGGCGGCGCCGAAGTGCGAGTACGGGCAGGCCGGAAAGCCCAGTGTCCCGTGGCGGCTCCCGCACGGTCCAAGCGTTTTTCTCGGCCAACGGCACGCCCGAACACGGGTGCGAGGCCGGGCCGGACAGGCGCGTTTATCCTTCGACCGTGGCTGACACCGACACCGACCCGCTGCGGCTTCCCGACATGCCGCTGCACGATCCGTTCGTCGTCGCCGACGAGAAAACCCGCACCTACCACCTCTACACGTCCAACGACCCTTCCGTATCGGGTGTGGACGGCACCGGCACGATGGTCTACCGCAGTCACGACCTGTGCGACTGGACGCGTCCCGTGGTGGTCTTCCTGGCTGCCGAGCAGAAGGAGATCTGGGCGACCGACGGCGGCTGGGCGCCGGAGGTGCACGAATGGGACGGCAGGTACTACCTGTTCACCACCCTGCACAACCAGGACAGGCCGCTCCCGGTGCCGCCGTCCAACCAGTGGGGTACGCCGTTCCAGATCCCGGCCTACATGCGCGGGACGATCACCGCCGTCTCCTCCTCGCTGCTGGGCCCGTTCACCGTCGTCGACCCCGCACGCCCCACCCCGCCCGAGAACCTCATGACGCTGGACGGCACGCTCCACGTCGACCCGTCCGGGCAGCCGTGGATGGTGTACGCGCACGAGTGGCTGCAGACCATCGACGGCACCATGGAGGCGATCCGGCTGGCCCCGGACCTGTCCCGGACGATCGGGGATCCGGTCTTCCTGTTCAAGGCCTCGGACGCCTCCTGGCTCACCGAGGAGATCCCCGCCGGCCTGCCGAACCAGCTCCCGCCCTACATCACCGACGGGCCTCAGCTCCACCGTACCCCTGACGGGTCACTGCTCATGCTGTGGTCGACGTACGAGAAGAACGCCGTCGGCCGGGACGGGAACATCAGCGGCGGCTATGTGCAGACGTACGCCACCTCGGAGTCCGGCGCCATCACCGGACCCTGGCGGCAGCACCGGCCGTTGGTCCGCGACGACAGCGGTCACGGCATGCTCTTCCACACGTTCGACGGCCGGCTGATGATGATTCTCCACCGCCCCTTCGAGGACGCGCGGGGCAAGCTGTACGAGATGGAGTTCGCCGGTGATGAGCTGCGGGTGCTCCGCCGACGCGCCGACCTCGACGGCGGCGGCTGACGCCGCTGTGCGAAAACGCCGGAGGCCGTTCTCCCATTGCTGGAAGAACGGCCTCCGGCCTCCGACTTCGTAAAGTCGGGACGACAGGATTTGAACCTGCGACCCCTTGACCCCCAGTCAAGTGCGCTACCAAGCTGCGCCACGTCCCGATGCTGTCTGACCTGGGGTTTCCCCTGGCCGAACACGCATGGAAACAATACCGCACTCGGGTCGATGGTCGCGCACCTCTTTATTCGCACCTCCACCCCTTGACCTCAAGTTTGGTCGAGGTCGCACGATCGTCTGTATGACAGCCACGACACACGACACAGTCGCCCACTCCCGCTCCCACGCCGAGCTGACCGGGCTCATGGGGCTGATGACCGGCGACGAGAAGCACGGGCCGGCCGCGACCTCCACGCTGGACGTGCTCTGGGTCCTCTACGACCGGGTCCTACGGGTCGGCCCGGACCGGATGACGGACCCCGAACGCGACCGTTTCCTGCTGTCCAAGGGGCACGGGCCCATGGCCTACTACGCGGTACTCGCCGCCAAGGGCTTCCTGCCCGTGGACTGGCTGCCGGGCTTCGGCTCGTTCGACTCACCGCTGGGCCACCACCCCGACCGCGTGCTGGTGCCGGGGGCCGAGATCGGCAGCGGTTCGCTCGGACACGGTCTGCCGATCGCCGTCGGTACGGCGCTGGGGCTGCGCGCCCAGGGGCTCGACGGGCCCACGGTGTGGGTGCTGATCGGCGACGCCGAACTGGACGAGGGCAGCAACCACGAGGCGATCGCCTTCGCCGGTCCCGCCGGCCTCGAACGCCTGCACACCGTCGTCGTCGACAACTCGTCCGCGCGCCATGCCCGGCCCGGCGGCATCGCCGCCCGCTTCGAGGCCGCGGGCTGGTCCACGGCAACCGTCGACGGCCGTGACCAGCAGGCCCTGTACACCGCGTTCACCGCGCCCCATCCCGGCCGCCCGCACGCCGTCGTGGCGCGGGTCGAACCGAAGTCCGGCTGATCCGGCACGCCCGACCTGCGCGACCCATGACACCGACCCACCGCACCGAGCCATCTCACCGACCCGAAGGGATCCACTCCCCCATGGACACCATGCGTGACCGCTTCGCTCCCGTCCTGACCAGGCTGCTCGACGAGGACCCACGCGTCGCCGTCGTCCTCGCCGAGATCGGCGCGGACGCGTTCGCTCGGGCACAGGCCCGGCATCCCGACCGGGTGATCAACGTGGGCATCCGTGAGCAGCTCCTCGTCGGCGCGGGCGCCGGCCTGGCGCTCACCGGTATGCGCCCCGTCGTGCACACGTTCGCGAGCTTCCTCGTGGAGCGCCCCTTCGAGCAGGTGAAGCTCGACCTCGGCCACCAGGACGTCGGCGCCGTGCTCGTGAGCGCCGCCGCCTCCTTCGACTGGCCGGCGGGCGGCTACACGCACATGGCACCCGGTGACGTGGCCCTCCTCGACACCCTGGACGGCTGGACCGTCCAGGTGCCGGGGCACCCCGACGAGGCCGAGACGCTGCTGCGGCACGCGGTCGCCGCGGGCGACGACAAGGTGTACGTACGGCTGTCCACGCAGTCCAACGCGGAAGGTCTCGCGGTCGACGGCGAACGGTTCCTCCGTGTCCGCGAGGGCCGCTCCGGTGTCGTGATCGCTGTCGGGCCGATGCTCGACACGGTGCTCACCGCCACCGAAGGGCTCGATGCCACCGTCCTGTACGCGACGACGGTGCGGCCCTTCGACTCGACAGCGCTGCGCCGGGCCACAGAGGTGGCGGGCACCGATGTCGTCCTCGTCGAGCCCTACCTCGCGGGCACGTCGACAGCCGTCGTGAACGACGCGCTCTCCGGCGTGCCCCACCGGGTGCTGGGCCTCGGCGTGGGCCGCCGCGAACTCCGCCGCTACGGGAACGTCGACGAGCACGTGGCCGCGCACGGGCTCGACGCCCGGACGCTCCGGGAGCGGATCCGGGGCTTCCTGGCCTGAGCTCGCCGCCCGGGTTCAGTCGGCGTCCGGCGCCCCCAGCTCCGGGTGGGCGTCCAGCAGTCGGGTCGGGGCCGCCTGGCGCCAGGAGTCGGCGAGGATGTCACGCAGTTCCCCCTCGTCCTCCAGTGCGGCCAGGCGCACTCTGACCCAGGCGAAGCCCGCCTCGTGGTCGGCGATCCAGAACTTCTCGGGCTCGGCCAGGACCAGTTCGTCGCGTTCCTCCTTCGGGCAGCGCACGGCGATGGAGGTCTCGTTCTCGGGCAGCGTGGCGAACATCTTGCCCGCGACCCGGAACGTGGGCATGCTCCAGGCGATCTTCTCCGTCGTGTCCGGCAGGGAGAGGGAGATACGGCGTACGTCTTCGGCTTCCGGCATGCGACGCACCGTAGCCAATGCCACTGACAATCACCCGCGGCCATCCGGCGGGAGTGCTCGCTCCCCCGCGCCAGGAGGCACCCCCTACGCCTGCGCCGCGGTGCCGAGCGCCTCCAGCACCGGGCGGATCAGCGGGTGTTCCTCCGCTCCCCGGCGTACGGCCGCGAAGACCCTCCGGGTGGGCGCCACGCCGTCGACCGGCCGCACGACCACCCCCGTCAGCTCCATTCCGCGCAGCGCCGAACGCGGTACGAGGGCCACGCCGGCGTCGGCCGACGCGAGGGCCACGACCGCGCGGAAGTCGTCGGAGGAGTGTTCGAGGCGGGGCCGGAAACCGGCGTTCTCGCAGGCCAGGACAACCACCTCATGGCAGGGGTTGCCGGGGTAGGGCCCGATCCACGCATCCTTCGCCAGCTCGGCGAGCGGCACCTCGTGGGCGTCGGCGAGACGGTGGGCGACCGGAACGACCGCGTCGAAGGGCTCGGCGTAGAGGGGGACGTGGGTGAGGCGGGGGTCGTCGGCGGGCGGCGCTCCCCGGTACTCGACGGCCACCGCGACGTCGACCTGCCGGTCGAGCACCATCGGCAGGCTGGCGTCACCCTCGGCGTCCTGGACGCGGACCCGGATACCGGGGGCGGTCTCGGCGAGGCGGGCCAGGGCGGGGGCGACGACCAGGGCGATCCCGGTCGCGAAGGCGGCGACGGTGACCGTGCCCGCGGCGCCCGAGTCGTACGCGGCCAACTCGGCCTCGGCCCGTTCCAGTTGGGCGAGGACCAGGTTGGTGTGCGCGAGCAGGATCTCGCCGGCCGGGGTCAGCCGTACCCCCTTGGCGCCGCGCTCCACGAGCCGGTGGCCGGTCTCCTGCTCCAGGGCCGTGAGCTGCTGGGAGACGGCCGAGGGGGTGAGGTACAGCGCGGCGGCAGCCGCCGTCACCGTGCGGTGGTCGGCCACCGCACGCAGGATGTGGAGCCGCCGCGCTTCGATCATGCGATCGATTATCCAGTACGTCCGGTACGTCCGGACCGCTGTGCCCGGAACGGCCCGGTCAGCCCGCCAGCTCCGCCCGGGCCGCGACGAAGGCGTCGACCGCGCGGTTCACGTCCTCGGTGGAGTGCGCCGCCGACAGCTGGACGCGGATCCGGGCCCGGCCCTGCGGGACGACCGGATACGAGAAGCCGATCACGTACACACCGCGCTCCAGCAGCAGCTCCGCCAGCCGGCCGGCCTTCGTGGCGTCACCGATCATCACGGGTGCGATGGCGTGGTCGCCGGAGAGGATGTCGAAACCCTCCTCGGTCATCCGGCGGCGGAACAGGGCGGTGTTCTCGGCGAGCCGCGTCCGCAGGTCGTCCGCCGACTCCAGCAGGTCGAGCACCTTGAGCGAGGCGGCGGCGATCACCGGGGCAAGCGTGTTCGAGAACAGATACGGCCGTGAGCGCTGCCGGAGCAGCGCGACGATCTCGGCGCGTGCGGCCACGTAGCCCCCGGACGCACCGCCCAGCGCCTTGCCCAGCGTGCCGGTGACGATGTCCACGCGGTCCATGACGCCGTGCAGTTCGGGGGTGCCCCGGCCGCCGGGGCCGACGAAACCGACGGCGTGCGAGTCGTCGACCATGACCATGGCGTCGTGGCGGTCGGCGAGGTCGCAGATCTCGCGCAGCGGGGCCACGTAGCCGTCCATGGAGAACACGCCGTCGGTGACGATCAGCTTCCGGCGTGCGCCACCCTCCGTGGCCTCCTTCAGCTGGCGTTCCAGGTCGGCCATGTCACGGTTGGCGTACCGGAAGCGGCGGGCCTTGGACAGGCGGATGCCGTCGATGATCGAGGCGTGGTTGAGGGCGTCGGAGATCACCGCGTCCTCGGCGTCTAGGAGGGTCTCGAAGACACCGCCGTTGGCGTCGAAGCAGGAGGAGTAGAGGATCGTGTCCTCCTGCCCGAGGAACGCCGACAGCCGGGCCTCCAACTCCTTGTGCACCTCCTGCGTACCGCAGATGAACCGCACGGAGGCCATGCCGTACCCCCAGCGGTCGAGTGCCTCGTGGGCGGCGGCCACGACCTCGGGGTGGTCGGCGAGGCCGAGGTAGTTGTTGGCGCAGAAGTTGAGGACCTCGCCGGGGCGCCCGCCCGCGGTGACGGCGACGGTCGCGGACTGCGGGGTGCCGATGACGCGCTCGGGCTTGTGCAGCCCGGCGGCGCGGATCTCGTCGAGGGTGGCGCGCAGGTCGTCGCGCACGGAGTCGAACATGGAGAAGCTCCTGGGGAAGGGGGACGAGGGAGTTACGTGTTCCAGTCGAGGATGACCTTGCCGCCCCGGCCGCTCGCCGCGTCCGCGAACGCGGCCTCGTGGTCGCGGTGGTCGTAGCGGCCGGTGATGACCGGGGAGAGGTCGAGGCCGCCCTCCAGCAGCACCGACATCGCGTACCAGGTCTCGAACATCTCACGGCCGTAGATCCCCTTGATGGTGATCATCGAAGTGACGATCCGGGACCAGTCGACCGGGAACTCCTCGGCCGGCAGGCCGAGCATGGCGATGCGTCCGCCGTGCGTCATGTTGGCGATCATGTCCCGCAACGCCTCGGGGCGGCCGGACATCTCCAGGCCGATGTCGAAGCCCTCGCGCAGACCCAGGGTGCGCTGGCCGTCGGCGATGGTCGCGCCGGAGACGTTCAGCGCCAGACTCGCGCCGATCTTGCGCGCCAGTTCGAGCCGTTCCTCGCTGACGTCGGTGACGACGACGTTCCGCGCCCCCGCGTGCCGGGCCACGGCCGCCGCCATCAGCCCGATCGGGCCGGCTCCCGTGATCAGGACGTCCTCGCCCACCAGGGGGAAGGACAGCGCGGTGTGCACGGCGTTGCCGAACGGGTCGAAGATCGCCGCCACGTCGAGGTCGACGGGCACCCGGTGCACCCAGACGTTGGCGGCGGGCAGTGCCACGTACTCCGCGAAGGCACCGTCCCGCCCGACGCCGAGCCCCACCGTGGCCCGGCACAGGTGGCGGCGCCCGGCGAGGCAGTTGCGGCACCGGCCGCACACCAGATGCCCCTCGCCGCTGACCCGGTCGCCGACAGCGATGTCGGTGACATCGCGCCCGGTCCCGACGACCTCACCGACGAACTCGTGCCCGACCACCAGCGGCGTACGGATCGCCTGCCGCGCCCAGCCGTCCCAGGCCCGGATGTGCAGGTCCGTGCCGCAGATCCCGGTCCGGAGCACCTTGATCAGTACGTCACCGTGGCCGACCACCGGTTCCGGTACGTCCGCGAGCCACAGCCCGGGCTCCGCCTTCTTCTTGACCAGTGCCTTCACCGCAACGCTCCTGTGGGTAGGCCCCGGGCAGGGCACGCCGAAGGAGCCCGTGGCGGGGAGAATGGTGACGTCGACGGCAGGACCGACGAGAACGCGAACCCTGCGAACACGGGAACGCGAGTCGAAATCTGCCGTACCGCGGCTCCCCGGTCCATCGAGGTTTTCTTAAGCGCCGCCGCAGCTTTCCTTCACGCGTCCGCGGCACGTCGGGCGGTCGTGCGAAGGAACGGCGTCTGGCATATCCCCATTGGCCGGAAGAGCGACAACAGCCGCACACCGGTTGATCCGACCGGAACGATCAGCCGTATCCCTTCTGGGAAACCGCGCGAACCGACAGCGGAACACCGACAGCCGCGCCCCGCCGGGGGCCGTAAGGAGCCAGGAACCCGTCATGCCCGCACCGCACTTGGCGCTTCCGCCCAACGACCGGGTCCTGTCTCTGTTCACCGGCTGGACCCGGGCGCACTGGGAGGCACTCGCAGACCGGCAGTTGGAGGCGCTGGTCCCCTATGCGACGCCGGGGCTCGCGCAGTACCGGCTGCCGGGCCGGAACTCCTCGGCGGGCGTGGTGGCGGACGGACTCGAGGGTTTCGCCCGGTCGTTCCTGCTGGCCTCCTTCCGGATCGCGGGAGCATCGGGCGAGGTGGATCACCGTCTCGTCGAACGCTACGCGCGGGGTCTGACAGCGGGCACGGACCGTGACAGCGGCGAGGCCTGGCCCGAACTCACCGACTGTTCCCAGCCGATGACCGAGGCGGCCTCGATCGCCATCGGGCTGCACGAGACCCGCCCGTGGATCTGGGACCGGCTCGACGTGGACGTGCAGGAGCGGATCGTCGACTGGCTGTGGGGTTTCGTGGGCCGCCGTACCCGGGACGACAGCGGACGGCTGTGCCAGGTGGTCACCGAGCAGTTCCTGGCCTCCGTCGGAGCGCCGCACCGCCAGGAGGACATCGACGGCGGCCTGGACCGGATCGACGACTGGTATGTCGGCGGCGGCTGGTACAGCGACGGCGACGGCCGTACGTTCGACTACCACGTCGGCTGGGCCCTGCACCTCTATCCGGTGCTGTGGGGCCGGATGGCGGGCGGCGAGGACGGCGGGCGCGGCCGGGTCCACCAGCACCGGCTGGCCCGGTTCCTCGCCTCCTACCCGCACTTCTTCGGGGCGGACGGCGCCCCCGTCCACCAGGGCCGCTCCCTGACGTATCGTTTCGCCGCGACCGCTCCCGTCTGGTTGGGCGCGCTGGCGGAATGCACTCCGCTGGCGCCGGGACTGACCCGGCGGCTTGCCTCGGGCGCGGTGGCGCACTTCGTGGAGCGCGGGGTGCCCGACGAGCGCGGGCTGCTCCCGCTGGGCTGGTACGGCACGTTCCTGCCGGTGACCCAGGCGCACTCGGGGCCCGGATCGCCGTACTGGTCGAGCATGGCCTTCCTGGGGTTGCTGCTGCCGCCGGAGCACGCGGTGTGGACCGCCCGCGAACGCCCGCTGCCCGTCGAGGAGTCGGACCAGTACACGGCGTTGCCTGGGCCGGGCTGGCTGCTGCACGGCACCCGGCACGACGGCATCGTGCGTCTCGTCAACCACGGCAGCGACCACACCCCGATGGAAGGGCCCGCCGGCGACGATCCGCACTACGCCAAGTTCGCCTACTCGACGGCCACCGCACCGGAGGCGGGCGAGGTGGCCTGGCAGCGGAACGTGGACGGTCACCTGGCGCTCCTCGCCCCCGACGGCACGGCGTCGCGTCGGCGCGGAATCCTTCCGCTGCACTGCTCGGGGCAGGTGGCCGCCTCCTGGCACGAAGCCGAACTCCCCGGCGTGGAAGGGGAGTTCCGGGTCGAGTCGACGAGCGTGCTGCACGGCTCCTGGGAGATCCGCGTGCACCGTGTCCAAGTGCCCGCCGACGCCGCGGTCCGGGAGGGCGGCTACGCCGTGGCCGACACCGCCCTGCCCGAGGCGGAGCGGGGTGACGGCTGGGCCCTGACCCGTACCGGCTCGGGGCTGACCAGCGTGGTCGTCGCGCTGCACGGCTGGGACGAGGCCACGGGCGTGGCCCGCGAGGTCGACGCGAACGCCTTCGGCCCGCACTCGGCGACGCCGTATCTGCAGCGCGCCGCCGAATCGCCGGGCGCGAGCAGGCTGTTCGTGACCCTGGTCGCGCTGACCCGGGACGCCGTGCATCCGCAGGCCCTGCGCGAGGCGGTGTCGTGCGCGGTGACGGAGGAGGGCCGTGCCCTGATCATGTTCCCGGACGGCGAGACGGTCTCCGTATGACGCTCTCTGACTCTCTGGCTCTCTGTATGACGCTCTCTGTATGACGAGGACGCCCCTCAGAGAGGGGCCTCCCCCGGCGCGAGCTGCCCTACCAGTTCCGCCGCCATCGCCTTGATGGTCTCCAGCCCCGCCCGCCCCCAGGGGCGCGGCTCGAAGTCGGCGACGCACACCGTGCCCAGCGCCATGCCCGCCCTGTCGATGAGCGGCGCCCCCAGGTAGGAGCGGATGCCGAACTCGTCGACGACCGGGTTGCCCGCGAACCGCGGATAGTCACGGACGTCCTCCAGGACGAGCGCCTTGCGCCGGACCACCACATGCGGGCAGAACCCGTGGTCGCGCGGCAGCCGACGGCCCACCAGCGGCTTCACCTCGTCGGAGTCGGCACCGGCGGCACGACCGGAGTCGGTGTCGGCACCGCCCGGGACATGGAGCCCGGCGAAGAACTGCCGCTCCTCGCCGACGAAGTTGACCATCGCGTACGGCGCGCGGACCAGTTCGGCGAGGCGGTCCGCGAAGGCGTCGAGGGCGGGCTCTGGCCGTTCCCCGAAGCCCAGTCCACGCAGTCGTCGGGTGCGGGCCGGGGCCTCGTCGTCCTCGGGAGTCAGCAGCAGACGACCTGCCGGGCGGGGCGGGTCGTAGCTCATGGGCGGGCTCCCTCACTGTGGGCACTGGGTGCGGGGGCGGGCGTGTGGGCGAGCAGATGCCGTACGAGGGTGAGCAGGGTCTGCACCCCCGAACTGGAGATCCGGGCGTCGCAGCGCACGATCGGGATGTCGGGGTCGAGGTCGATGGCGGCGCGCACCTCCTCGGGGTCGTAGCGGTACGAGCCGTCGAACTCGTTGATCGCGACGATGAAGCCGAGGCCACGCTGCTCGAAGAAGTCGACGGCCGCGAAGCAGTCCTCCAGGCGCCGGGTGTCGGCGAGGATCACCGCGCCGAGCGCCCCCTCGGAGAGCTCGTCCCACATGAACCAGAACCTCTCCTGCCCGGGCGTGCCGAACAGATAGAGGACGTGTTCAGGGTCCAGGGTGATGCGGCCGAAGTCCATCGCCACGGTGGTCTCGACCTTGTTCTCGATGCCTTCGAGACTGTCGGTCGAGGCGCTCACCGTGGTGAGCAGTTCCTCCGTGCTGAGCGGCGCGATCTCGCTCACCGCGCCGACGAGGGTCGTCTTGCCGACTCCGAAGCCTCCGGCCACCAGAATCTTCAATGCGGTGGGGAAGGGATCAGAGCTGTCGTCGTAGTCCATCGAGCACTGCCTCCAGAAGAGACCGGTCAGTGGGTTTGTGGTAGAACTCGGGCGGTTTCGTCGTGAGTGCCCCGCAGTCGACGAGGTCGGACAGCAGCACCTTGGTGACCGCCGCCGGCAGTTTCAGCTGGGCGGACACCTCGGCGACCGAGATGGGTTCCCGGCACAGGTCGAGCGCCTGTGCGTGGTCGGGGCCGAGGTAGCCGAGGGGGGTGGCTCCGGTGGCCATCACCTGTGACATGAGGTCGAGGGCGGTGGTCGGCCGGGTCCGGCCGTTGCTGACGGTGTAGGGGCGCACGAGCCTTCCGGCCGCGTCGTCGAGCCAGGGCCCGTCGCCGGCCGCCGTGACACTCAAGGCCTCATCGCCGTAGGTTCGACGGCGGACTGCCGGGGGGCGGTCATCAGGTACGGACGGACGCTCTTGACCAGCATCGCCATCTCGTAGCCGAGGACCGCGGCATCGGCCTCGCGGCCGGCCAGCACGGCGAGACAGGTGCCGGAGCCGGCGGTGGTGACGAACAGCAGGGTCGAGTCGAGTTCGACGACGACCTGCCGCACCTCACCGCCGTCCCCGAACCGGACGCCCGCGCTGCGTCCGAGGGAGTAGAGACCGGAGGCCAGGGCGGCCATGTGGTCGGCGCTGTCCGGGTCGAGTCCGTGCACGGACTTGACGAGTCCGTCGCAGGACAGGAGTACCGCGCTCGTGGTGTGCGGTACTCGCTGGACGAGGCCGCTCATCAGCCAGTCGAGATCGGATACATGGCCGGTCGGCACATCGCTCGCCATGGTGGATCGACTCCTTGGGGTACGAAGGTCTGCGGGAGCGCTGGGGGTGGGGGCAGGGGTGGTGCTGCGGGGGGTGGTCATCCGGCCGGTGCGCTCCCGTCGTGCCGGGCAGTGAGGTCCAGGTCGTGTCCGGGCGCGCGCAGCCGGTGCACCTCGGATATGCGGGACGTGTCCATGGGCGGTACGTCCATGGGGTCCATGGCGGGCGCGGCTGCATCGGTGCGGCCCGCGTCCTCGGCCGACGGGGGGATCGACACCGGCTGCGGGCGCGCTGCCTCCGGCACGGCCGGGTACGTGGGCTCCGCGTACGCAGGCTCCGGGTACGTCGGTTCCGAGGGTGCCGGTCGCCCGGCCGGTGCCTGGGCGTGCGCCGACTCCCCGTACTCCGCCTCGTACGCCCGTTCCATCGCCGCCACGGCCGGGTCCGTGTAGTCCGACTCCAGCTGGCGCGCCTCGGCGAGCCCGATGCCGCGCTGGAAGGCGGCCATGAGTCCGGGGTCGTGCTCGACGTGTTCGCTCTCCGGGCGGGGGGCCGCCGGGCCGCCGCGCAGTTGGGGCGCGATGTGTTCCTGGGCGCGGCGGCGGGGCAGTTGGGGCTTGCCCATGGTGCCGCGCACCGCGCTGTTACGGGGGGTGGGCGGCGCGGCCACGTTCTCCGCGACGGTCCGCCGGTCGTCGGGCCGGACGCCGGGCATCGCCTCCGCGGGGTTGGGCCGCTCGGCACGGGCCCCGCGTACGGGCAGCGGTGCCGGGCCCCGGCCGTTCGGCACCGGTGCGGTGGGCCGGGGTGTCTCCGGGCGCAGCCGTGTCGAGCCGCCGGACGGCGTGCCGGGGCCGGGAGTCGGGGGGCGTCCCTCGTGGCCGGCGGCCGACGGACGCTGCCGGGGCGGCTCGGCCACCCTCCGCATGCTCCCCGTCTCCTGGGTCCGGGCCTGGACGGGAGCCGGGGGCTGAGCCGTCGCCTGCGGCCGCGACTGGACCACGCCCACGACTCCGCCGGGTCGCGTGTCCGTGCCCAACAGCCCCTGCGGTACGACGAGTACGGCCTGCACACCGCCGTAGATGTTGGTCTGGAGGCGGACGTGGATGCCGTGCCGTCGGGCGAGCTGGGAGACCACGAAGAGTCCGATGCGACCGTCCTGGAGCAGGCTGGCGACGTTGACCTGGTCGGGGTCGGTGAGCAGCGCGTTCATCTTGTGCTGTTCGTCCACGGGCATACCGAGGCCGCGGTCCTCGACCTCGATGGCGAGCCCCGAGGTCACGAGGTTGGCACGCAGCAGCACCTGGGTGTGCGGGGCGGAGAACACCGTGGCGTTCTCGACGAGTTCGGCGAGCAGGTGGATGACGTCGGCGACGGCGTGTCCGCGCAGGGTGCCGTCGATCGGGGGCACGAGCTTGACCCGCGAGTACTGCTCGACCTCCGCGATGGCCGAGCGGAGCACCTCCGTCATGGAGACCGGGTTGCTCCACTGGCGGCGGGAGACCGCCCCGCCGAGGACGGCCAGGTTCTCGGCGTGCCGGCGGATGCGGGTGGCGAGGTGGTCGACGTGGAAGAGACCCTTGAGCAGGTCGGGGTCCTCGATCTCGTGTTCGAGCTCGTCGAGGATGGAGATCTCGCGGTGCACGAGCGACTGGAGGCGCCGGGCGAGGTTGACGAAGACCTCGACCTTCTGTTCGCTGCCCGCCTGGCTGGAGAGCTGCGAGGCCTGGACGACCGCGATGACGGCGCTGTCGTGGGCGCGCGCGAGATCGGCGCCGAGGAGTTCGAAGTCGTCGGCGTCGGCGGCGGGTGCGCCCCGCGCCTTACGGGCCGGCGGTGGGTCGCCGCGCCGCAGCCCCTCGACGAGGGCCCGCAGTTCCACCTCGGCGCGGGCGCTGGTGCGGCGCAGGGCGCCGAGACGTTCGTGCACGGATCTGGCGGTGCGGTCGGCGGCCACCAGGGCGATGACGACACCCCCGACGGCCACCCCGACCGCCCCGGTGAGCACGGCGAACAGGGCGAGCGTGGGCCGCACCCCGGTGGAGCGGACGATGAACAGGACGGCCGCGCAGGCGCTGAGGCCGACCGCGAGGGGCGGCAGCACGGCGAGCCGCATGAGCTGGGGCCGTATCTGGGTCTCGGGCAGCGAGGGGACGGTACGGGCGACCGGCCGACCGTGCCGCCCGCCCTCACGGCGGTCTGCTCGGGGTGCCGGTGCTCGGAGGTGAGACATCTTCGTCCTCGTACTGGTGCGTCGGGACCTGGGGACCGCGCGTCTGCGCGACTCGGGCGTGCGCCATCACGGTGCCGGTCGAGAGCCGAAAATAACGGCCCTGTGTTGCCCGGCGGCCACTCACAGTAGTCGGCAACGCATCACGTGCGGTGGGCAGTTGACAAACTCCCCCGACCGGGGTCCCGCTCTGGTATGGCACCTCGCACGGCAGACCGATAAGCCTTTCGGACCTACGTTCCCGCACCCCACCGAATCGATCAGAGCTGGTCGGAACCGGTCACGAACAGACGGCGAGGGCCGGGGAGTCACCTGCTCCCCGGCCCTCGCCGTCCGTACGGTTGTGCGTCCGTCGCCCGTTTTCGCCCGTCGCCGTCAGCCCGCGGAAACCGGCTTGGGCTCTCCGCTGCCGTCGGCAGTTCCGCCCTGAATGTCACCGGCCGTGTCGGTCCGGGGGTCGCCCACATCAGCCGTACGAGTGATATCGGCCGCACGAGGGCCATCGGCAGCCCCGTCGGCGCCGACCGCCGGCCAGCCGCCCGCCGGGATCACGGCCACACCCCGCCACCAGGGCTCCGAGGGGACGGCTTCGGCGGCGGGTTCGAAGGGCTCCCCCGGGTGGGGCAGCGCGATCCGCGCGTCCGCCGCGCGGGCTGCGGCGATCGTGCCCTCGCCGGGGTCCGACCACGCGTGCGCCGCCAGGTTGAAGGTGCCCCAGTGGATCGGCAGCATCAGACCGCCTGCCGCCCCGCCCTGGAGGTCGAGGTGGGCACGCATGCCCTCCTCCGGGCTCATGTGAATGTCCGGCCAGAACTCGCTGTAGGCCCCGATCTGGATCATCGTGGCGTCGAACGGACCATGGTCGGCGCCGATGTCCCGGAAGCCTTCGAAGTACCCCGTGTCACCGCTGTGGTAGACGCGGTGCTCCGCACCGGCGACGACCCACGAGGCCCAGAGGGTGTGCTGGGTGTTGCGCAGGCCGCGGCCGCAGAAGTGGCGGGCCGGGGTGGCGGTCAGGGTCAGGCCGCCGACCTTCGTGGACTCGTGCCAGTCCAGCTCGCGCAGCCGGTCGGCCGGGACGCCCCAGCGCTCCAGGTGGGCACCGACACCGAGCGGCACCGCGAACAGCGTGTCCGTGTCGGCCAGCTCCAGAATCGTGGGCATGTCCAGGTGGTCGTAGTGGTCGTGCGAGATGACGACGACGTCGACCGGGCCGAGCGCGGCCAGCGGCAGGGGCACCGGATGCAGCCGCTTGGGCCCGGCGAAGGCGAACGGCGAACAGCGCTCGCCCCAGACGGGGTCGAAGAGCACGCGCTGTCCGTCGATCTCGGTGAGCACGCTGGAGTGGCCCATCCAGGTCAGTCGGAGACCGCTGGCCGGGGGCTTGGCGAGGTCGGCGAGGGTCGTGGCGTGCACCGGCACCGTCCCGGCCGGGGCGCGGCGGACGCGGTCCTCCTTGCGCAGGGAGGCCTTGGCGAACTCGAGCATCGCGCCGTCTGGACGTGGGGTGCCCGGCGGGTTCTGGAAGACACCGTTCGCGAAGTGCGGCGATCTGCGGATCCGCGCCAGGCGCTCCCCACTCGGGTCCGCACCGAAGGCGGCGGGCCGCAGCGCACGCAGCCTCAAGTTCGGAGAGGGGAATCCGGTCACGGTACCTCCAGGTGGAGTCGGTCAGGCATTCCATTATGGTCGCCCCCTCCGACCGTCCGGCGTCGTGCGTGTGTCGACCGGGTTTTTCCAAGGAAAGACCAAAGTTCCGGACGTACCCGGAGCGTGTGGGGGCGATGGCGTACGGCGACACACAACTGAATGGCGAGTCAGTATATTGCCCTCATGGCAACCCTCCAGGGCGCTCCCCTGCTCTCCCTCACCTGGACCGATCACCTCACCGGCCGCCAGGGCTTCCTCGTCGTGGACAGGCTGGTGCGAGGCGTGTCCAGCGGCGGGCTGCGGATGCGCGCGGGCTGCACCCTGGACGAGGTCGCGGGGCTGGCCCGGGGCATGACCATGAAGGAGGCCCTGCACTACAGCCCCGAGGGCCGATACATCCCGCTGGGCGGCGCCAAGGGCGGTGTCGACTGCGACCCCCAGGACCCGGCGGCGTACGGCCTGCTGGTGCGCTACCTGCGCGCGATGCGGCCGTACGTCGAGAGCATCTGGACCACGGGCGAGGACCTGGGCCTCACCCAGGACCTCGTCGACCGGGCGGCTGTTGAGGCCGGGCTCGTGTCGTCGATCCAGGCCGTCTATCCGCTGCTGGACGACGAGACGGTGGCCCGCGAGCGGCTCGCCGACGCCTTCAAGGCCGAGGTGGACGGCATCGGGCTCGATGAGCTGGTCGGCGGCTGCGGGGTCGCGGAGTCCGTGCTCGCGGCGCTCGACCGGGCCTCGGTGCCGTACGCCGGGACCCGGGTCGCCGTACAGGGGCTCGGCACGATGGGCGGGGCCACGGCCCGCTTCCTCACGCGCGCGGGGCTCACGGTGGTGGCCGTCGCCGACGTCAAGGGCACGATCGCCAACCCGGCGGGCCTCGACGTCGAGGCGCTGCTCACGGCCCGGGACACGTACGGCACCGTGGACCGCGCGGCGCTGCGCCCCGACGACCGCGAACTGCCGGGCGAGGCCTGGCTGTCCGTGGACGCGGAGGTGCTGGTGCCGGCGGCGGTCTCGTACGCCGTCGACACCGGGAACCAGGAGGTGATCACCGCGCGCTGGATCGCCGAGGCCGCCAACATGCCCGTGCTGCCCGTGGCCGAGGCGTTGCTCGCCGCGCGCGGCATCGTCGTCCTGCCGGACGTGGTCGTCAACTCCGGGACGAACGCCTGGTGGTGGTGGACGCTGTTCGGGGACATCGGCGCGGACCCGGAGGAGGCGTTCGCTTACACCCGGCGCTCGATGCGGGCCCTGACCGACCAGGTGCTCGCGCGCGCGGAGGCCGACGGGACGACTCCGCGGGCGGCGGCGCACGCCATCGCCGAGGACCGGCTGCCGGTGATCGCGGAGCGGTTCGGGTGGTACCGGTGACCGTGTCCGGCAGGGGGCGCCACCCCCGCGAACCGGCCGTATCGGCGGGGATTGACGGGGTTGCCCCGTCATCGTGTCCGGTGGCGGATTAGTGTGGACGCGTGGCAAGGGTGCGGTTGAACGTGGCCGAGCGGCGCGAGGAGTTGTTGCGGGCCGCCATCGAACAGATCGAGGCGCGAGGCGTGGCCGCGGTCAGGATCGCCGACGTGGCCGCCGTTCTCGGGGTGAGCAACGCGCTGGTGCTGTACCACTTCTCCACCAAGGAGAAGTTGGTCGCTGCCGCGTTCCGGTACGCGGCCGAGGCCGACCTCACACACCTGGGCAAGCTTCTCGGACGCCGCTCCTCCGCGCTGCGCCGACTGCGGTCCGCCGTGCGCTGGTACGCGCCGACGGGTCAGGCCAAGGGCTGGCGGCTGTGGATCGAGGGGTGGGCGGTGTCCCTGCGCGACCCGGCGCTGCGGGAGGTCGCCGGCGACCTGGACCGGCGCTGGAAGGCCGCGATCACCGAGGTCATCGCGGAGGGAGTGGCCGCGGGCGAGTTCGAGTGCCCCGACCCCACGGGCACCGCCCTGCGGCTCACGGCCCTGCTGGACGGCCTGGCCGTCCAGATGACGGCGTACGACGGGGTGTCGCGGGCGCGGGCCGAGCAGTGGGTGGACGCTGCGCTGGCCGGGGAACTGGGGGTGGAGCGGGCGGCGTTGACATCCGGTAGGTGAGTTGGTGTGGGCGTTACCTTGGGCTGCCGCCCCCAGACCCCAGCTTCGGCCTGGACGGCCTCGTCCTCAAACGCCGGACGGACTGGAAACCCTCACGCGACCCACTCGATCCGGCTCTTGATGTCCACCGGCGACAGGCTCCCCTTGGCCGTCACATGGTCGCCCGACGACTCGCCGCGCAGGCGTCGGCCGATCCACGGGACCAGGTACTCGCGGGCCCAGTGGACGTCGTCGCGGCGGATCTCGAAGGTGCCTCGCGGAGGCAACGGGGGCCAGGGCTGGTCCGGGTCGGCCGGGATCTCCAGGCCGAGGACCTGTCCCGCGCGCAGCGCCACGCGCGTGTGCCCCTCGGGCGAGAGATGCAGCCGGTCGTGGTCCCAGGCTCTGCGATCCTGGATGGTCTTCAGGGACCACAGGTCGAGCACGGGGCAGCCGTAGCGGTCGGCGATGGCCCGGAGGTGTCCGTTGTACGTGGCGATCTTGCCGCGCATGCGCCTGAGCACCGGGACGTTGCGGGTGTCGAAGCCGGTCGTCACCATGACCGTGCCGACCGCCGAGGTGAGGCCGATCACCGCGCGCTCGAAGCGCTCCGCGACCTCGTCCGGGTCACTGCCGGGCCGGATGATGTCGTTGCCGCCCGCGCAGAAGGAGACCAGGTCAGGGGCCTGTTCCCGGGCGCGCGGAAGCTGTTCGGCCACGATGTGGTCGAGCAGCCTCCCGCGTACCGCGAGGTTCGTGTAGTCGAAGTCGCCCTCGGGGCGCCGGTCCGCGAGCAGTACCGCGAACCGGTCGGCCCAGCCGACGAACGCCCCGTCGGGGCCGGGGTCGCCGACGCCTTCGGTGAAGCTGTCCCCCACCGCCACGTACGACCCGATCACTGCTCTGCCGTCATTCTTCGAATCGTCTGCCACATCGCCCCATGATTCACCTTCCGATGTGAGCTACGCGACCGTAGGAAGGGGTTGACGCGCGGTGAGATAAGCCACTCGTCAAGTGTTGGTCAACCCGGAATAACGCGATGCCGCGACTGGCTGGTGGACCACCGAACCGCGAGACGGGCCGATGGCCAGACCCCGAGCAGGGGGTCCGGCCATCGGCCCGTGTGCTGCGGAGCGTGTGCGCGTCAGCCGACGGCGACGCCCTTCGAGCGGAGGAACGCGACCGGGTCCAGGTCGGAGCCGTAGTCAGGGGTGGTGCGGATCTCGAAGTGCAGGTGCGGTCCGGTCACGTTGCCGGTGGCACCGGAGAGCCCGATCTGCTGACCCGCCGTCACACTCTGGCCTGCCGAGACGGAGAGCTGGGAGAGGTGGGCGTACTGGGCGTAGTAGCCGTCGGCGAGCTGGACGACGACCTGGTTGCCGTACGCACCGCCCCAGCCTGCGGAGACGACGGTGCCGGCACCGACGGCCTTGAGGGAGGTGCCGGTCGGGACGACGAAGTCGACGCCCGTGTGGTAACCGCTGGACCACATGCTGCCCGCCACGCGGTAGGCGGTGCCGACGGTGGCGCCGGCCACGGGGAGGGTGAAGCCACTGGAGGTGCCGGTGTCGGCGGCCTCGGTCGTCGAGGTCTCGGCCGTCGCGCTCTCGGCGGCCGGCCTGGAACTCTCCGTCTGCGTGGACTTCGAGGAGGACGAGGAGTTTTCGGAGGACGAGGAAGGCGAGGAAGGCGAGGAGGTCGACGCGGCCTTCTTGCCGATCGTCAGCTTCAGACCGGGGTGGATCAGGCCCGGGTCGGCGCCGATGGCGGTGCGGTTGTCCGAGTAGAGCTTCTGCCAGCCACCGCTGACGCTCTGCTCCTGGGCGATCTTCGAGAGATAGTCGCCGGCCTGGACCGCGTAGGTCCTGACGCTCGCCTTCTTGGCGGCGGAGGGCGCGGACGCTGCGGCCTTTGCCTCTTTCGCGGAAACGGAATCAGCCGTTACGGACTTGGCCGACTCCGAAAGCGACGACACCGACTGGGTCGCGGACTCCGCCGTGGCCGCATGGGCGCCGGTGGCTCCCAGCAACGGCAGGGCGAGAGCCGCTCCACCGGTTCCGGCCACGGCTATCGAGCGGGTGAATCGCTGGGACTTGGGACGGCGGTGCTTACCCTTCGCGGGCATGACGAATTCCTTCTCCGGCGCCTGCGAGGTGAGCTGTCGGGTGCGGACTGGAGATGTCCGGCCACGCCTGAACGTGACTTAACCCCAAGCCTGTTCCAGAGACCGGAACAGGCGTTCTACCTGTGGGTCCCCCACTCCTGCCGTTCTCGGGTGTTCGATGCGGGCTCCGGGCGGCGGCAGGATTGGGCGTCCGTCCGGATTGGTGGCGAACGTAAGCGACCAGGACGCACCGGAACAAGCCTCAGGTTCCCTGTGTACGGATTTCCTGTGATCCTCCCCGGAATTCCCGGTCACTGTCCGTGAATTCGAGCTCCCTCAGAACCGGGAACTCCCTGAGAACACACCGAAATTACGTGAACATGACGGCGACTCACGGTCACGGATATGACGCTGCTCACGCCTCCGACGCACAGCAATCCTCATTTCCCAGCGAGTTGGAATGAAGGTGCCATAACGGACAGAAGCATCAGAGGTGGCGCAGCCGGAAAACTGCCGCATCGAGGTCGCCCTTCAGCCCGGTCCGCAGGCCGCGATGCGAGAGCACGGCACCTCGATGGATTTCACCCGTTTCACGGCATTCATACGTCGCCGTCGGGTCAAGTCCGCGCAACCGCAGAGCCGGCACCGGTTCGCCATGGTGCTGCGCCTGGAGCCAGGCGAGGACGACGGTCTCGTCCCCGAGCACGTACTGCACCGCGCTAAGTCCGCCGGTCGGCCGCCGCAGCCGGTAGAGGTCGCCGCGCTGCACGACGGGCCGGATCTCCTTGTAGAGCCCCACCCACTCCCCGGCCTCGGCCAGCTCCTCCTCCGCCCACTTCGTGAGGTCACCGCCGACGCCGAGCACCCCGGCCATCGCACTCACAAAACGGAACCGCAACGAGCTGACCCGGTCGTTGAGCTGGGTGTTCGGGCTGTCCGTGACCCAGGCGGCCATGACCCGCGCCGGATGGATCTGACTGAAGCCCTCCTGGATGGCCAGGCGGTCCAGCGGGTCGGTGTTGTCGGAGGTCCACACCTGGTCCGTACGGGCGAGGACCCCGAGGTCGATCCGGCCGCCGCCGCCCGAGCAGGACTCGAAGGCGACGGCCGGGTGGGCCGCCCGCAACCGGTCCAGCAGGGCGTACAGCCCGTGCACGTGGTCGACCCACAGACGCTGCGGGTAGTCCTCACCGGGCCAGCCCGCGTCGGTGAAGCAGCGGTTGAAGTCCCACTTCACGTAGTCGATCGGGGCGCTGGAGAGCATCCCGTCGAGCTGCTCCCAGAGGTACTCGCGGACATCCTCGCGCGCGAGGTTCAGTACGAGCTGATTGCGGAACTCCGTCCGCTTCCGTCCCGGCTGGAACTGCACCCAGTCGGGGTGCGCGCGGTACAGGTCACTGTCGGGGTTGACCATCTCGGGCTCCACCCAGATACCGAACCGCATCCCCAGGGAGTGCACGTACTCGGCGAGCGGCCCCAGGCCCGCCGGGAAGCGGTCCGGGTTGGGCGTCCAGTCGCCGAGGCCGGCCCGGTCGCTGGTGCGGGCCCCGAACCAGCCGTCGTCCACGACGAACAGTTCGACACCGATCGCGGCGGCCCGCCGGGCCAGCGTCCCCTGCTGCTCCTCGGAGATGTCGAACTCCGTGGCTTCCCACGAGTTGTAGAGCACGGGCCGGTCCCGGTCCGCGTCCGGGACGACGAACGCGCGCTGGTACGCGTGCCATGCCCGGCTCGCCCCGCCGTGTCCGCCATCGGTCCACAGCCCCGCGAAGACGGGCGTGGTGAAGGACTCGCCCGCCGCCAGGCGCAACAGGCCCGAGTCGTCGTATCCGGCGCCGCCGGTGATCTGCACGCGCGCGTCGGGCAGTTGGGCGACGGCGATCCGCCAGGACCCGGACCAGCCGAGCGCACAGGCATACACCTCACCGTGCTCCTCGGTCGCGTCGGTGTCGAGCGCCACCCAGGGCAGGTGCTGGTGCCCGGTGTGACCGCGCCGGCTGCCGATGACCTTCTCACCGTAGGTGAGGTCCGCTTTCACGAGCCGGGACTCGGCGGCCCAGCGGCCATGCAACTGGGAGAGGCGCCAGCCGTCGCGCACGGGGAGCGTCCAGGTGGCGGAGTCCGCGCGAAGCAGCTCCAGCGGGCCGGTTCCGGCGGGCCCGTCATGGGCGAGGGTCACCCAGCGCTCCACGACGTCGTGGCGCATCCGGTAGTGCAGCGTGATCGACAGCCCTCCGTCACGGAACCGCAGCCGCAGTTCGTCCCCCTCGTCGCCGCGCCCGGTCTCGTACGCCTCGTAGCGCCACTCGGTGCCCCGGCGCTCGTCGGTCCGCACGGACAGCGCGGGCCGGACGAAGCGGGGGCCGCCCTCGACCGGGTACTCCTCGTGGCCGTCGAGCGGGGCCTCGAAGGGCCAGTACTCCGGCAGGGGACGAACGGCGAGCGCCTCCGCGTCGGCGAGGGCGATCCGCGGACCCCAGTGCAGGTGCAGCAGTTCGTCGTCCTCGGTGAGGTGGACGGCGTAACTGCTGCTGGGCCCCGAGAGAAGCCACGTACGACCGGTTCCGGCAATTTCCAGCATCATGTCCCCACAGATTCGAACAGGCACGCTCAAGCATCAACATCATCAGCGCCACGGCCCCGGACGGCAACGCCTGTGGAAAACTCATTGGCCTGCTCACCCATGTCGTATCGTCGAAGCGCGCCCGTCGACGAGCAGCGTCCGCGGGGCGGTGTGGGAGGGGAGCCCCCGTGACGCAGCAGGTCCCGTCGACCGAGCCCGAACTGGGCGGGGTACGAAACTTCCGTGACGTGGGCGGACTGCCGACGGTGGACGGCCGACGCGTGGCGCACGGGCGACTGTTCCGCAGCGGTCATCTCGCTCACGCGACCGACGAGGACGCGGCGTTTCTGGGCTCCCTCGGGCTGCACACGATCTTCGACTTCCGCAACGCGGCGGACATCGGGCTGGAGGGGCCGGACATCGAGCTGCCGGGCGTGCGCAACGTGAACATCCCGTTGTCCGACCCGGCGCACGGCGCGGAGTTCTGGAAGATGGTCCGGGACGGCGATCTCGACGAACTGCGCAGCCTCCTGGCCGACGGCAAGGGCGAGCAGCGGATGATCAACTCCTACCGGGAGATCGTCCGGGACCGCACCGCCGAACATTCCCGCATGCTCCACGCGCTGGCGGAGGACAGCGTCCCGGCCCTGATGCACTGTGCGGCCGGCAAGGACCGCGCGGGCCTGTCCATCGCGGTGACGCTGCTCGCCGTCGGGGTGGAGCGCGACGCCATCGTGGCCGACTACATGGAGTCGAACGCGCAGCACCGCCGCTACAAGGTGCGTCGCAACGGCTCCGCGGCCAAGGCCTACAGCCCCGAGGTCCTGGAACTGCTCAACCCGCTCTTCGGGACCCGTCCCGATTATCTGAAAGCGGCGATGGAGGCCGTCGAGGAGACCTGGGGCGGCGTCGACAGCTATCTGGAGCAGGGACTGGGCGTCACCCCCGAGATACGGGAGCGGCTGCGGGAGCGGTTCTTGGACTGAGACCGGACCCGCCGTCCGTGACCGCTACTGCTTCGCGCCCACCTCGAACAGCAGGTAGATGAAGCCGGCGAAGAGGTGTCCGACCGCGATGTAGATGATCAGTCGGACCCACAGGGCCCGGGGGAACTTTTCCTCCATGTCGGTCATGGCGTCACTCCAGTGGTCGGGCCGATACAGAGGCCGGCGGTCGGGCTTTGAAGCAGGGTGTGGACGAAGAGCAGGTCGGTGCCGTCGCGGCCGTCGGCGGCGAGGCGGTGCGGGGTCAGCGAGTCGAAGTGCGCGCTGTCACCGGGTGCGAGGACGTGTGCGGTGTCCCCCAGCCGCAGCCGCAGCCGCCCCTTGAGGACGTACAGCCACTCCTCGCCGGGGTGGACGCGCACGATGTCGCCCTGCGCCCCGTGCGGAACATGGACGCGCAGTGCCTGCATGCCGCGTCCGGACGCACCGGCCTGCCAGTAGGACCAGCCGCCCGCGGCTGTCGGCTCCATGTCGGCGGCGCGTACGATCGCGTCCCGGTCGGCGACCGTCTCACCGAGCAGTTCGGAGACCGTCGTACCGTAGACACGGGCGAGTCCGAGCAGCATCGGCAGGGAGGGCTGGCGCTGCCCGGTCTCCAGGCGGGAGAGATGGGCGGGCGACAGTCCGGCCGACCGGGCCGCGGCCTCCAGCGTGAGGGAGGCCCGGCGACGCAGCGCCCGAAGCTGCGGTGCGACGACGGGCAGGTCCTCGACCGGCCCGGACGACTCTTCGGGAAGGCTCATGCCTCCATTCAGCCGCAGTTTTGCCTCTGAGGCAAATATCTTGCCTCAGAGGCAAACCGCGTAAGGGGGTCCGCCCGGCCCCTTTTCCCTGTCGTCCTACCTGTTGGCCACCGCCTGCTTGACCAGCGTCTTCCCGAAGTCCCACATCAGCCCGCCCCCGCTGTGCGCGTCGTCCATCACGGCGGTGAAGGCGTCCACGAAGCGGTCCACTTCCCGCTCGCCGACGATCAGCGGCGGAATCAGCTTGATCACCTCCAGGTGGTCGCCGGAGACCTGCGTCAGGATCCGGTGCCGTTGCAGCAGCGGTACGACGACCATCTGGGCGAACAGCCCCTTGCGGGCGGCCTGAAGCATCGTCCAGCGGCTGCGCAGCTTCAGTGACCTGGGCTTCCCGAACTCGATGCCGATCATCAATCCCCGGCCGCGTACGTCGGCCAGCAGCTCGTACTTGTCGACGAGCGCCGCCAGCCGGGACCTCAACCGGTCCCCCGTGGCCCGGGCGTTGGCGACGATCTGCTCGTTCTCCATGACCGACAGCACGGCGAGGCCCGCCGCCATGGCCTGGGCGTTGCCCCCGAAGCTGGCCGAGTGCACAAGGACGCGGTCGATCGACGAGTACACCTTCTTGAAGATCCACTCCTTGCCGATCGTGGCACCCACGGGCACGTATCCGCCGGACAGCGCCTTCGCCACACACACCAGGTCGGGCTCGACGCCGTCCTCGTGCTGGTAGGCGTAGAAGTCACCGGTCCGCCCGAGACCGGTCTGCACCTCGTCAGCGATCAGCAGCGCCTTGTGCCGGTGCAGCAACTCCTGCGCGGCGCGCAGATATCCGGGAGGCGCCTCGTGCACGCCCTTGCCCTGGATCGGTTCGACGATCAGGGCTGCCACGTCGCCCTTCTTCAACTCCCGTGCCAGGGCGTCGAGATCACCGAGGGGGACGGCGGTGTCGGGCAGCAACGGGGCGAAGCCGTCCCGGAAGCCGTCCTCGCCGTTGACGGAGAGGGACCCGGTGGTCAGGCCGTGGAAGGCGTGCTTGCAGTACAGGACGCGCGGTTTCCCGGTGGCGTACCGGGCGAACTTGAGCGCGGTCTCCACCGCTTCCGTGCCGCTGTTGCCGAAGAACACCCGGTCCAGATGCGGACTGTGGGTGAGGAGCCGCTCCGCGAGCAGTCCGGGCAGCGGCTGGCAGTCGAAGCGGGTGAGGTCGGCGAGCCGGGCGTCGAGGACGTCGTGCAGCGCCTTGCGGACCACGGGGTGATGACGGCCGAGGCCCATCACCCCGAACCCGGCGAGCATGTCGAGGTAGTCGTCGCCGTCCGCGTCCCAGAAGTACGCGCCCTCGGCCCGCTCGTAGACCTTGTCGAAGCCGATGGTGTGCAGCATGCGTGGGAGTTGGTGGTTGAGATGCCTGCTGTGCAGCTCGTAGCGTTCGGCACCGCGCTCGGCCAGCAGCGCGCCGAGGTCGAACTCCCCCGACGGGGACCCGGGTTCAGCGGATGTCATTCCTGTTTCTCCTTGGACTTCCCCTTGGACAGCTCTTCCTTGGTGGCCAGCCCGGCGCTGATCCGTCCGGCGATCTCGACAGGTGTGAGGCCGATGTCGGCGAGCAGCTCACCGCGCTTGGCATGCGCGAGGAACTGTTCCGGAATCCCGAACCGCCGCACAGGTACGTCGACTTCGGCGTCGCCGAGGGCCAGCGCCACAGCGGCTCCGACCCCGGACGCGCGGCTGTTGTCCTCGACGACGGCGACCATGCGATGTCCGGCGGCCAGGCCCGGCAGCGCCGGGTCGACGGGCTTGACCCAACGCGGGTCCACAACCGTGCAGTTGATGCCGCGCCCCACCAGCAGCTCGGCGGCCTGCAGACACACCGGAGCCATCACGCCGACGGCCACCAGCAGCACGTCGGCGGCCTCCTCGGACCGGTGCAGCACATGCATTCCGCCCACATGGCCGACGGCCTCGATCGCCGGCCCCACCGACTCCTTGGGGAACCGGATCAGCGTGGGCGCGTCGTCGACGGCCACCGCCTCCCGGAGCTGGGCGCGGAGCTGGTCGGCGTCACGCGGTGCGGCGATCCTCAGACCGGGCACGACCTGGAGGATGGACAGGTCCCACATCCCGTTGTGCGACGCTCCGTCGACTCCCGTGACACCGGCGCGGTCCAGGACGAACGTCACCCCGCACCGGTGCAGCGCGACATCCATCAGCAACTGGTCGAAGGCACGGTTGAGGAAGGTGGCGTACACGGCGACGACGGGATGCAGACCGCCCGTCGCCAGTCCCGCCGCCGACACCGCCGCGTGCTGCTCGGCGATCCCTACGTCCCACACCCGCTCGGGGAACCGCTCGGCGAACCTACCGAGGCCCACGGGATGCAGCATGGCCGCGGTGATCGCGACGACGTCGTCGCGCTCCTCCCCGATCCTCACGATCTCGTCGCCGAACACCGAGGTCCAGGAAGGCCCGTTGGAAGGCGCGAGCGGCTCGCAGGTCAGCGGATCCATCACACCGACGGTGTGGAAGTGGTCCTCCTCGTGCGAACGCGCGGGCTCGTAGCCGCGCCCCTTCTCCGTCAGGCAGTGGATCAGCACGGGCCCGTGGAAACGCTTCGCGCGCCGCAGCGCGGACTCCACCGCCCCGATGTCGTGCCCGTCGATCGGGCCGACGTACTTCAGCCCCAGGTCCTCGAACATGCCCTGCGGATTGAACGCGTCCTTGAAGCCCTTCTTCGCACCGTGCAGCGACTCGTAGAGGGTGTTGCCGATGAGAGGGGTCCGCAGCAGTACATCCTTGCCCCAGGCCAGCACCTGCTCGTAGCTGTCTGTCGTCCGCAGGGTCGCCAGGTGGTTGGCGAGGCCGCCGATGGTGGGTGAGTAGGAGCGTTCGTTGTCGTTGACGACGATGATCAGGGGCCGGTCCTTGGCCGCCGCGATGTTGTTGAGCGCCTCCCAGGCCATCCCGCCGGTGAGCGCGCCGTCGCCGATGACCGCGACGACATGCCCCTTCCCGCCCTGCACCTGGCGGGCCTTGGCGAGCCCGTCGGCCCAGCCGAGCGCGGTGGACGCGTGGCTGTTCTCGATGATGTCGTGCTCGGACTCCTCGCGCGAGGGATAACCTGAGAGGCCTCCCTTGCCGCGCAGCTTGGAGAAGTCCTGACGTCCCGTCAGAAGTTTGTGTACGTAGCTCTGATGGCCGGTGTCCCACAGGATGCGGTCGGCCGGTGACTCGAAGACCCGGTGGAGCGCGACGGTGAGTTCCACCACCCCCAGATTGGGTCCGAGATGCCCGCCGGTCCTGGCGACCGCGTGCACCAGGAACTCCCGTATCTCGTCGGACAGTTCACCGAGTTCCGCCTCGGACAGCGCCTTCAGGTCGCGTGGTCCCCGGATGTTCTCCAGAATCGTCACGCTCGGGCCCCCTTTTCTTCCGTACTCGCCAGCCCGTGCTGTTCAGCTCACGGTGACCGCCGGTTCCCCCGACGTGACGCCGTCCTGCTCCATCTGTTCGGCGATCTTCATCGCCTCCTCGATCAGGGTCTCCACGATCTTCGACTCGGGCACGGTCTTGATGACCTCGCCCTTCACGAAGATCTGCCCCTTCCCGTTGCCGGAGGCGACCCCGAGGTCCGCCTCCCGTGCCTCGCCGGGGCCGTTGACGACACACCCCATGACCGCGACGCGCAAGGGAACTTCCATGCCCTCCAACCCGGCCGTCACCTGGTCGGCGAGCTTGTAGACGTCGACCTGGGCACGCCCGCAGGACGGACAGGACACGATCTCCAGCCGCCGTTGCCGCAGGTTGAGTGATTCCAGGATCTGGATGCCGACCTTGACCTCCTCGGCGGGCGGCGCCGACAGCGAGACCCGGATGGTGTCCCCGATGCCCTCGCTCAGCAACGCCCCAAAAGCCACAGCCGACTTGATGGTCCCCTGGAAGGCTGGACCGGCCTCGGTGACGCCCAGGTGCAGCGGGTAGTCGCACCGTTCCGCGAGCAACCGGTAGGCGTTGACCATGATGACCGGGTCACTGTGCTTGACCGAGATCTTGATGTCCCTGAAGCCGTGCTCCTCGAACAGCGACGCCTCCCACAGCGCCGACTCGACGAGCGCCTCCGGCGTCGCCTTCCCGTACTTCTGGAGCAGCCTCCGGTCCAGCGAACCGGCGTTGACCCCGATCCGGATCGGCGTGCCGTGGTCCTTGGCAGCGCGCGCGATCTCCTTCACCTGGTCGTCGAACTGCTTGATGTTGCCGGGGTTCACCCGGACCGCCGCGCAGCCGGCCTCGATCGCGGCGAACACGTACTTCGGCTGGAAGTGGATGTCGGCGATCACCGGGATCTGCGACTTGCGGGCGATGGTGGCGAGGGCGTCCGCGTCGTCCTGCGTGGGACACGCGACCCGCACGATCTGGCAGCCGGACGCCGTCAGCTCGGCGATCTGCTGGAGCGTGGCGCCGATGTCCGACGTACGCGTCGTCGTCATCGACTGGACCGACACCGGGGCCCCGCCCCCGACCGCCACCGGCCCGACCTCGATGCGCCGGGAGACCCGGCGCTCGGCGATCGGACGGAGCGGCATCTCGGGGACACCCAGGGAGACGGCGGTCACGACGTCACTCCCGGTTTCCGGCGACGGTCTCGCGCATGGCACGCAGGGACTCCTTGAGGGACCCCATAGTGGCCATGACGGCCGTCGGTTCGTAGCCGCAGTGGGCCATGCAGTTGGCACACCGGTCGTCCTTGCCCCGGCCGTAGGAGTCCCAGTCGGTCTTCTCGATGAGCTCCTTGTACGTCGTCACATACCCGTCGCTCATCAGGTAGCAGGGCTTCTGCCAGCCGAACAGCGAGTAGTTCGGGATCGCCCACGCCGTGCACGGGAAGTCGACCTTGCCCTCCAGGAAGTCCAGGAAGAGCGGGGAGTGGTTGAGCCGCCAGCGCCGGCGGTTGCCGCCGCCGAAAGCTTTCTTGAACAGTTCACGGGTCTGCTCGACGCCGAGGAAGTGCTCCTGGTCGGGAGCCTTCTCGTAGGCGTAGGCGGGCGAGATCATCATCTCGTCGACCTGGAGGTCGTCGTTGAGGAAGTCGAGCACCTCGATGATGGTCTGCGGGGTGTCGGTGTTGAAGAAGGTCGAGTTGGTGGTGACCCGGAAGCCGCGCTTCTTGGCCTCCTTGATGGCGGCCACGGCCTCGTCGAACACCCCCTCCTTCGCGACGGACTCGTCGTGCCGCGCACGCAGTCCGTCGATGTGCACGGCGAACGCGAAGTACGGCGAGGGCGTGAACCTGTCCATCTTCTTGCGCAGCAGCATGGCGTTGGTGCAGAGGAAGACGTACTTCTTCTTCGCCACCAACTGCCGCACGATCTCGTCGATATGAGGGTGCATCAGGGGTTCGCCGCCGGCGATGGACACCATCGGGGCCCCGGATTCGAGGACCGCTCCGACGGCCTGGGCGACCGGCATGCGCTGCTTGAGCACACCGGCCGGATGCTGGATCTTCCCGCAGCCCTCACACTTGAGGTTGCAGGCGTAGAGCGGCTCCAGTTCGACGATCAGCGGGAACTTGTCCCGCTTACGGATTTTCTGTTCGGCCAAATACGTAGCGATCTTGATGGATTGACGGAGCGGCATGACCATCTGGCTCACCTCCGGGGGAGCAGCAAGGAACGGTGCCATTCGACAAAAGCGGGAAGGACCGAACGAAGAACGCGGAAGGCCGATATTCCACCGCGAAGTGTGCCGATCCGGACGAGTTCATGCTCTGGAGCGTCCACGACCACCCGTACGGCCGCAACGGGGCGCACGCCTGTGCGCCCGGCGCTGTGGAGCGTGGCCGCCGACTCCATGTCGACCGCGATTGCGCCGGTCGCCAGCAGATCCGACCGTTCGTGACCGCGTACGACGTGATCGGAACCGGTGAGGGGGCCGGTGTGGACGGTGCGCCCGGGCACGGCACGCACCAGTTCCTCGACGAGCCGTTCGGTGCCGACGCAGCGGGTGGTGCCGCGCGGGTCCCGGGTCTCCTCGGCGACCACCAGGTCGCCGGGGTGCATTCCGGGGGCGAGTCCCGCGCAGAAGCCGGTGGCCAGCACTGCGGCGTCGCGCAGCGCCGGGTCGGCGAGGGCCCGGGTGACGGCCGCCTCGGCGGCGACGGGCCCCATTCCCGTACGCAGCACGGTGACGGTTCCGGCGCCGCGCTCGCCCCGGCGCAGGGCGAGCCGTTCGATGCCGAGCGCGCAGGCGATCAGCAGCGGGGCCGACTCGGACGGTCTGTCCATCAGGCCCCCTTGGCGTCGGCGAAGGGCTCACCGTGGACATACCGGCCGAGCGCGGTGAGCGGGAAGACCTGGCGGTAGAGGTGGTAGTTGATCGAGAAGTCCCAGGGGAATCCTGTGCCGGTGAAGTACGGCTCGTCCCACGAGCCGTCCGGCAACTGGGTCGCCGCGAGCCACTCGACACCGCGTTCGACGGCCTTGGAGTCGTGCTCCCCGGCGGCCAGCAGGGCGAGCAGCGCCCAGGCCGTCTGGGAGGCGGTCGAGGCGCCCCGGCCGCTCCAGTTCACGCTGTCGTCGTAGGAGCGCAGGTCCTCGCCCCAGCCGCCGTCGTCGTTCTGGACCTTCTCCAGCCAGCCCACCGCGCGCCGGATCGCCGGGTGCGCGGCCGGCAGGCCGGCCGCGGTCAGTGCGGGCACCACCGAGCCGGTGCCGTAGACGTAGTTGACGCCCCAGCGGCCGAACCACGCACCGCCCGGCTCCTGTTCGGCGAGCAGCCACTCGATGCCGCGCCGGGTGCGCGGATCGTGGGACATGCCCTCGACGGCGAGCATCTCCACGACATGCGCGGTGACGTCGGCGGACGGCGGGTCGATGACCTCACCGAAGTCGCAGAACGGCAGCTTGTTGGGGAGGGTGCTGGTGTTGTCGACGTCGAAGGCGCCCCAGGCACCGTTCTTCGACTGCATCCCGAGGTTCCAGCGCACCCCGCGCCCGATGGCCTTCTCCACCCGCTCGGGGTCGTGGTGCCGGACGCGGCGCAGCGCGAGGACGACTTCGGCGGTGTCGTCGATGTCGGGGTAGTTGTCGTTGTGGAACTCGAACGCCCAGCCGCCCGGAGGCAGTTCGGGGCGGCGTACGGACCAGTCGCCGGGCCGGACCACCTGCTCGCCCAGCATCCAGTCGGCGGCCTTGACCAGTTGGGGGTGGTCGGCGGGCAGCCCCGCGTCGGCGAGGGCGATGACGGCGAGGCAGGTGTCCCACACCGGCGACTGGCAGGCCTCGATCATCCGGGCCCCGTCCTCGCGCCACACCGTGAAGCGGTCCAGGGACTCCAACCCGGCCCGCATGACCGGGTGTTCGAGGTCGTAGCCGAGCAGGTGCAGGGCGATCACCGAGTAGACGGCGGGCGGCTGGATGCCTCCCCAGCAGCCGTCGTTCTCCTGGCGCTCGATGATCCAGCGGGCGGCGGCGTTCATGGCCGCCTTCCGCAGCCGGCGCACCGCCACCTTGCGGTAACCGTGCAGGACCCGGTCGAGACGCTGGAAGGCACCGTCCCAACTGGCCAGCGGGGCGAAGGACTTGCCCGGGTTCGGCAGATCGGGGTCGATGTGAAGCTCGTCGAGCGGGAAGGGCGCCGGGCGGACCGGGCGCTTCGCGCTGACGATGGTGAGCGGCACGATGGTCTGCCGGGCCCAGCAGCCGAAGTCGTAGATGTTGAGCGGCATCCACTTCGGGAAGTAGATGAGTTCCGGCGGGAGTTCGGGGAGATCGTCCCACTTCCACCAGCCGAACAGGGCCAGCCAGATGCGGGTGAAGACCCGGGCGGCGGCGATGCCTCCCCGGTCACGGATCCAGGCGGACGCCTTCGCCATGTGCGGCGCTTCGGGTGCGTCCCCGGCCAGCCGCAGGGCGACGTACGCCTCGACGGTGGCGGAGAGGTCGGCGGGTCCGCCGTGGAAGGTGGCCCAGGTGCCGTCGTCGCGCTGCTCGCCGCGGATGAACAACGCGGCTGCCTGGGTGGTCTGTTCGTCGCGGATACCCAGGAACTGACGGAGCAGCAGGTCCTCTGCGTCCATCGTGACGTTGGTCTCGAGGTCGCCCTTCCACCAGCCCTCGGCGTCCTGCCGCGCGAGCAGATGATCGGTGGCACGCCTCATGGCATGCGCGGCGGCATCCTGAATCCCTGCCGCCACTGGGGCGTTGGTGGTGTCGGTGTCGGTTTCGCTGGCCGAGGCAGCGCGAGGCGGGAGTGCCCCGGTGCTTCCGTCGGTCGTCGCTGTCATGGCTTCCCCTTCGTGCAGTGGCATGTCTCTGCTGTGGGTCCGCCGTCGGCCGGTGCGCCGCTGAAGGCGGCGCCGGCCGGCGACTACGCGAGGCTTATTCGACCGATAGTGATCATCTCTTTCGTACGACGACGAAGTCGGCGAGCGCCGTGAACTGCGCACGCACCCGGTCGGGCATGTCGATGGCGCTCAGTGCGTCGACGGCGATGGTGTGCTGCCGGCGCGCCTCCTCTGCGGTCCACTCACGGCCGCCCGCCTGTTCGATCAGGGCGGCGCGGGCGGCGAACTCCTCCTCGGAGAAGTTCTCGAAGTCGCTGCTCTTCGCGTCGGCGGCGAGGAGAGCGCCGAGCCGCTCGGCGGCCGGGCCGTTCGCCGCGAGGGCGGCGACGACGGGCAGGGACTTCTTGCGCTGGCGCAGGTCGCTCCAGGTCTGCTTGCCGGTGGACTCCGGGTCGCCCCAGATGCCGAGGAGGTCGTCGACGGCCTGGAAGGCCAGGCCGAGGTGGTAGCCGTACTTCTCCAGGGTGTCGGCGGTGCGGTCGTCCGCGCCGCCGAGGACCGCGCCGATGGAGCTGGCGCAGGCGAGCAGGGCGCCGGTCTTGTTGCCCTCCATCTCCAGGCACTCCTCGACGCTGACGCGGTCGCGGTGCTCGTAGGAGATGTCCTGGGCCTGGCCGTCGATGAGGGCGCGGGTCGCGGTGGTGAGGCGGCGGGTGGCGCGGCCGGCCTCGACGGTGCCGAGTTCCAGGAGGATCTCGTTGGCCAGCGCGAACAGGGCGTCACCGACCAGGATGGCCTGGGCGGGGCCGTGCACCTTCCAGACGGTGTCGCGGTGGCGGCGCTGTTCGTCGCCGTCCATCAGGTCATCGTGCAGCAGCGAGAAGTTGTGCACCAGCTCGACGGCGACCGCGCCGGGGATGCCGACCTCGGGGTCGGCGCCGGTGACCTCGGCCGACAGCACGGCGAGTGCGGGGCGTACGGCCTTGCCGCCGTCGCCTGCGGCAGGCCTGCCCTGGGCGTCGATCCAGCCGAAGTGGTAGGCGGAGACGGTGTCCATGGGCGCCGCGAGACGGTCGATCGCCGCCCGCAGTACCGGAGTGGCCAGGGTCCGGCCGCGCTCCAGGAGCGCGGTCACGTCCACCGCGTCGGCGACTTTCGGGGCCGGGGGCACAGTGGGCACAGTCTCTCCTCTTGTTGCGGTGCTGGGGGTGCGAGGACCTGCCGCGTGCTGATGATCGAGCATCAGGCTGCCTCCTCCACGTCGAAGAGGTGGTGGCGGGGCCGGCCCAGGGCGCCCAGCGCGGCACCGGCCGCGCCGACTCCGCTGCGGACCGCACTCTCCATGGTCGCGGGCCACCCGGTGGCGGTCCACGAGCCGGCCAGGTACAGGCCGGGGATTCTGGTACGGGCGCCGGGCCGCAGCCGGCCGACGCCGGGGGTGGGGGCGAACGTCGCTGTCCGCTCCCGGGTGACGAAGAAGTCCCGTACGCCGGCGCCCCGCGCGCGGGGCAACAGCCGCTCCAGCTCCGGCAGATACCGCTCGCGCAGCGCTGCCACGGGCTCGTCGATCTCGTCGTGCGCCGCGGACTGCGACAGCGCCAGATACTGGCCGTCACCGCCGAGCCCGGACGCCTCGGTCCGGTCGAAGACCCACTGGACCGGGCTGCCGAGCGCGGCCAGGAACGGCGTGCTCAGCACCTTCCGGTCGTACACCACATGCACGTTGAGAATGGGTGCGGTGCCGATCTCCAGCAGCCGTTCGGGGGCGTCCAGCGCGCCTTCCGGCAGCAGATCGTGCGCCTCTCGCTGGGCCACGGCGAGCACGACGGTGTCCACGTCGAGCGTCTCACCGGGAACCTGAACGGTCCAACGGCCGTTCTCGTTGTGTTGGATGGAGGTGACGCGTGTACGGACTTCGGTACGCACGCCCGCGGAGTCGAGCGCCTTGCGGGCCAGAGTGTCGTGCAGTTCGCCCAGCGGGACGCGCGCCCAGCCGATGTCGGCCGCGCCCGGGTCGGACAGCAGACCGGTCTTGAACACCATCGCGGCGAGCCCCAGGGAAGAGTCCCCGGCCACCGCGTTGAGGGTGGCGACCCCCACCAGGTCCCACAGTGCCTCGACGGCACGCTCGGACTGACCGTGGGCGGCCAGCCAGCTGCCGAAGTCCTGCGCGTCGAGCGCCGGGTCGGCGAGGTCCAGCGCCTTGAGCGCGAGCGCGGCACGTCCCACTCTGGCGCGCTCGGCGAGCGAGAGGTGCGGATACGTGGCCAGGCTGCGCCCGAGATGCAGCGGCACGGGCAGCGCGTCGCGGCGGAGTCTGCCCAGGCGCCGTCCGGCCGGCTTCGCCACGTCGACGACGGGTACGTCGAGACGAGCCTGTACCGGAGCGAGCTCGGCACCGTCGATGCGGTCGAGGAACCAGCGGTAGGCGGTGCAGCAACGCAGGTACACGTGCTGGCCGTTGTCGACGGTGAGGCCGTCGCGCTGGAAGGAGAAGGCGAGCCCGCCGAGCCGCGGCCTGCCTTCGAGCAGCGTGACGCGGACACCGGCGTCGGCGAGCGAGAGCGCCGCGGTGATGCCCGCGAGGCCTCCGCCGACCACCACGGCGCTCTTCTCACCGTGCCTGCCCGGACGTTCCCCATGCTGTGTACCGTCGCTCATCGCGCACTCCCCCCTGTGCACCCGCCGCGCCGGATGAACGCCGCACGGCAGGCCGTTGAAGTCAGGGACGCCGTCTTCGACCGGAGGGTTGCGCGACGTTTCGCCGGAGGCACATCACCTTGCACCGAATTGTCCATCAGACACGCCTCCTGACGTTCCGCCGGGAGACATGCCGGGCGTCCAGACCCGACAGGCCGCGCACCGCGACGTACGCCTTCTCGCGCCCGGGCAGTGAGACCCGGCCGCGCAGCACGGCCTCCGGCTCGCGCTCGATGCGGTCGAGGAGCCGACGGTAGATGCCGGCCATGGCGGCGACACAGGCGCCACTGCGCCGGTCGAGCATGGGCAGCAGCCCGTAACCCTCGGCGAACAGGGCGCGGGCGCGCCGTACTTCGAAGTGGACGAGGCCCGCGAAGTCGGAGCCCTCCGGCGGCCTCGGCCCGCTGAACCCGGCCGAGCAGCCGAACTTGGCGAGGTCGTCGGCGGGCAGATAGATCCGCCCGTCCTCGGCGTCCTCGCGGACGTCCCGCAGGATGTTGGTGAGCTGGAGTGCGAGCCCCAGCGTGTCGGCGTACTCGGAGGCGCGTTCCGAACCGCGCGCGCCCCGCTCCGTACCGAACACGCCCAATGACAGCCGCCCGATGGCCCCGGCCACACAGCGGCAGTAGACCTTCAGGTCGTCCCAGGTCTCGTACGTCTCCCCCCGTACGTCCATCACGACGCCGTCGATGAGTTCGTCGAGGCCGCCGAGCGGGATCGGGAAGTGCGTCGCCGCGTGACTGAGGGCGACCGCGACCGGGTCGGTGTCGTCCTCGTCGACCGCGCCCTCGCGCACCCGGGTGAGCAGCGCTCTGGTGTCCTCCAGGCGTGCCGCCTTGGCCTCGGGGGCCAGCGTGCCGTCACCGATGTCGTCGACGCGCCGCGAGAACGCGTACAGGGCGGACATCGCGCGCCGCTTCGACGTCGGCAGCAGTCTGATGCCGTATGCGAAGTTGCGGGCCTGCTGCCCGGTGACGGACTCGCAGTAGCTGTAGGCGGCGAGTACCGGTGCGGACACGTGCGGTTCCGACTCCACGCTCCGGATCACCCCTCTCCTCGCAGGGTTGTGCCCACCTCGCGCAGCAACTGGATCCTGCCGGGCTTGGGCGGGCCGGGAAGTACGTCGTACTCGGCGGCGACGATCGCTCGGACCGCCGCCTTTCCCCCCGCCACGAAGCCCGCGAGCAGCAGCCTCAGCCTGCCGTGGACGCTACCCACGAGAGGGGTGCCTTCATCCAGCAGGCCACGGGCGCGTTCCGTTTCGTACGCGATCAGTGCGCGCACCGCCGCGCCTGCGGTGGGGGCGGCGAGATCCGCCTCCTGGACGTGAAAGCGCTTCATGTCCTGGGCGGGCAGATAGATCCGGTCGCGGCCGAGATCCTCGGCGACGTCCTGGAGGTGCTCGACGATCTGGAGGGCCGTGCACACGGAGTCGGAGCGGCGGATCCGCTCGGGCGTCGCGGTGCCGGTGACAGCGAGGACGAGGCGCCCGACGGGATTGGCCGACAGCTCGCAGTAGGCGAGGAGGTCCTCGTACGTCTCGTACCGCCCGACCAGCTGGTCCTGACGGTTGGCGGCGATCAGGCCGAGGAACGGCTCGGGGGTGAGCGAGCACCGGCGGACGGTCGGCTGGAGCCGGCGCAACAGGGGGTGGCGCGGGGTGTTGTCGAAGACCCTGCGCAGGTCGGCCTCGAGGGCGTCGAGGAGGACGAGCCTGTCGTCGGCCTCTTCGGGGGCGACGCCCAGCAGGCGGGCGTCGGCGCCGCCGGGGGCCAGGTCTCCGTCGCCGATGTCGTCGACCAGACGGGCGAAGCCGTAGACGGCCATGAGGTCGGTGCGCCAGGCCTTGGGGAGGAAGAAGGGTGCCACGGGGAAGTTCTCGTCCGCGGCCTTGTCGAGGGTGCCGCGCTCCGGGTCGTCGGTCCGCGCGGGGCCGGTTGCGGTCACCGGTCGCTGCCCGGGGCGGGGACGGCACTCGGTGTGGGGAGCTGGGGAGTTTCCGTAGCCATCGCCGTCACATCTCCCGTTCTACACTGCGGACCCAATGGGCACTATTTCGGACACGCCGCCCAGCCGTCCACGCGGCGGTCTATGCCGGGTGTCGCGTGTTATCGCCCCACTTGCCGCGATTCAGCACTGGTACAGCTTACGTTGTACAACGCGCCATGGTCCGTCGGGGTGTCCTGCGCATCACAAGAACGCACCGATTGGCGTCAAGATTCCTAGGGCGTCACGGAGTTGACGTTTCCTTTGCAGACGCGGGGCCCCGCCGGAACAGTTCCGGCGGGGCCCCGATTCGCCCGGTTGATGACCGGTTCACCGACCGGCTACCTGCCGGTGAACTTCTCGTACTCCTTGAGGACCTCGTCCGTCGGCCCGTCCATGCGCAGTTCGCCGCGTTCCAGCCACAGGACACGGTCGCAGGTGTCACGGATGGACTTGTTGTTGTGGCTGACGAGGAACACCGTGCCCGCGTGCTTGCGCAGCTCGCGGATGCGGTCCTCGGAGCGCTTCTGGAAGGAGCGGTCGCCGGTCGCCAGTGCCTCGTCGATCATCAGTACGTCATGGTCCTTGGCCGCGGCGATGGAGAACCGCAGCCGCGCCGCCATGCCGGAGGAGTAGGTGCGCATGGGCAGAGTGATGAAGTCGCCCTTCTCGTTGATGCCGGAGAAGTCGACGATCTGCTGGTAGCGCTCCCTGATCTCCTCGCGGGACATACCCATCGCGAGGCCGCCCAATATGACGTTCCGTTCGCCCGTGAGGTCGTTCATCAGGGCGGCGTTGACGCCGAGGAGCGAGGGCTGCCCGTCCGTGTACACATGGCCGCTCTCGGCCGGGAGCAGGCCGGCGATGGCGCGCAGCAGGGTCGACTTGCCGGAGCCGTTGGAGCCGATCAGGCCCACGGCCTCACCACGGTAGGAGACGAAGGAGACGCCCCGTACGGCGTGCACCTTGCGGACGCCGGGTGACTCGCCGCGCCTGATGATGCGGTTGAGGGCGGCGGTGGCGCTGCCCTTGCCGGTCTTGGCGCCGTTGACGCGGTAGACGATGTGGAGCTCGTCCGCGATGACAGTGGGGATCTTGTCCCCGGGAATCGGGTCAGCCACGGCCGTACCTCTCCTCCGCCTTCCAGAAGTACACGAAACCGCCGACGGCGAGGAGCGCGGCCCAGCCGCCCGCGACCGCCCAGACGTGCGGCGGCAGGTTCTCCGAGCCGTAGCCGTCGATGAGCGCGAAGCGCATCAGGTCCATGTAGATGGCGGCCGGGTTCCACTGGAGGACGTCGGCGAGCCACTGCGGCTTGTCGGCCAGCATGACCGGGATGGAGAACATCACGCCGGACGCGTACATCCACGTACGCATCACGAACGGCATCAGCTGGGCGAGGTCCGGGGTCGACGCGCCCCACCGGGCCATGATCAGCGCGAGCCCGGTGTTGAAGAGGAACTGGAGTACCAGCGCCGGGACGATCAGCAGCCAGGACGCCTTGGGGTAGCTGCCGAAGCCGACCGCCACCACGAACAGCACGATCATCGAGAAGAGCAGCTGCTGGAGCTGCTGGAGCGCGAAGGAGACCGGCAGGGCGGCGCGCGGGAAGTGCAGGGCGCGCACCAGGCCCAGATTGCCGGAGATCGCGCGTACGCCCGCCATCACCGAGCTCTGTGTGAAGGTGAACACGAAGACGCCCGTGACGAGGAACGGAATGTACACCTCGCGGGGCATACCGCGGTCGGCTTCGAGGATCACGCCGAAGATGAAGAAGTACACGGCCGCGTTCAGCAGCGGTGTGGCCACCTGCCACAGCTGGCCGAGTTTGGCCTGGCTGTACTGGGCGGTCAGTTTCGCCTGCGAGAAGGCCAGGATGAAGTGACGCCGTCCCCAGAGCTGGCGGACGTACTCGACGAGTCGAGGGCGGGCGCCGCTCACGGCGAGCCCGTACTTCGCGGCGAGGTCGGCCGCGGAGAGGCCGTCGTCGGGTGACGGTCGGTCGCTCACCGCGACACCGCCGTCATGCGTTGTCTCACTCACAAATGGAAACTTTCGTCTTCAATATGCGCAGCTGAACGGGGCAGAGCGCGGGCCGTGGCCGGGATGCGGCCGGCCCGCGGGGCTCTCAGGGAGAGCTTGTCAGATCACTGGGGGGCGGCCCAGTCGGGTCAGCCGCCACACCGTACGCCACCGGATGGGCCGGCGCGGCCCGCACGGGGTGGTCAGGCCCTCCTTGAACCCGCCCCACCAGGCCCTGAGGGCCGGGCGGGAGGGTCTGCGGAGGAGTGTGAGGAGCAGCCAGTCCCCCAGGTACACGGGTACGAGGGGGGCGGGAAGGTTTCGGCGGGCCAGCCAGACACGGTTGCGGGCGACCATGCGGTGGTAGACGGCGTGCCGCGAGGGCGCGGTCGCGGGGTGGTAGAGCAGCATGTCGGCCCGGTAGTCGATCATCCAGCCCGCGTCGAGGGCCCGCCAGGCGAGGTCGGTCTCCTCGTGGGCGTAGAAGAACTCCTCGGGGAGGATGCCCACTTGGGCGAAGACCTTGGTACGGACGGCGTTGGCGCCGCCCAGGAAGCTGGTGACCCGGGAGCTGCGCATCGGGTCCGTGGTGCCTGGGCGGGGGACATGGCGGCGCTGGGTGAGGCCGGTGTCGGGGTCGGCGATACGGAAGCTGATGATGCCCAGCTCCGGATCGGCGGCGAAGGCCTGGCGGCACAGTTCGGCGGTGTCCTGGTGGCCGAGGAGGCCGTCGTCGTCCAGGAACATCAGGATGTCGACGTCGCGGCCGGCCGGGCCGAACGCCTCGATGCCGACGTTGCGTCCGCCGGGGATGCCGAGGTTCTCGGGCAGCTCGATGCTCCGTACGCCCTCGGGGAGGTCCGGGACGGGCGAGCCGTTGCCGACCACGACGATCTGGACCGGGTCGCCCTCCTGTTTGCCGATCGAGTCGACGAGGGCGCGCAGTTCGTCGGGGCGGTTGCCCATGGTGATGATCACCGCGCCGACTCTCATCCCCGTACTCACCGCAACCTGCTCGACGCGAGGATGGACACGAGATGCAGCACGGTCTGCAGGATGGCGATGCCGGCCAGGACCGCGATGCCCAGGCGGGTCCAGAACAGGTCGCCGCCGATGAGGTCGAGGACCGCCACGAAGAAGATGAACAGGCTCGCCTCGATGCCACCGATCAGCCGGTGGAACTGGAGCGCGGCGGCGGCCTTGCGGGCCAGGGCGAGCCCTTCGGAGCGCGGCACCGACAGCTCCTCCTTGGCGGCGGCCAGGCCGCTGCGGGACCGGGCCACGTCCACCAGATCGGTCTCGGCCTTGATCAGGATCGCGCCGAGGGCCGCGAGGGTGCCGAGGAACGCCCACAGCCACTCGGGGCTCCCGGAGCCGTCCCACAGATCGGCGCCGCGCAGCCCGAAGCCGATCAGCAGGGCCGCCTCGCACAGGTAGTGGCCGATCCGGTCGAGGTACACGCCGGTGATCGAGGTCTGGCCCCGCCAGCGGGCGATTTCCCCGTCGACGCAGTCGAGGAGCAGGTACAGCTGCATCAGTACGACGGCCAGGACCGCCCCGGTGAGGCCCGGCACCAGGAGTGCCGCGCCGGCCAGACCGCCCGCGACGACCATCAGGTACGTGAGCTGGTTGGGCGTGATCCTGGTGTCCACCAGGTAGCGGTCGACCCGCAGGGACACCTCGCGCATGTAGAGGCGTCCCGCCCAGTGCTCGCCGCTGCGCCGGTCCTTCACCCCTTCGGGGTGGACGACGGGGCGTAGTTCAGCTACCGATGGCCTTGACATAGTCCGCGTACGTGTCCTTGATCTGGTCGTTCGTGAGGTCGAGGTGTTCCAGGATCGTGTAGCGACCGGGTCTGGTCTGCGGGGCGTACCCGACGACCCGTACGAACTCGTCCGTGGTGAAGCCGATCTCCTCCGGCAGCACCGGCAGCCCGTGCCGGCGCAGCACCTCGGCCATGTAAGCCGCCTCGTCGAGTGCGCCCCGCAGGAACATGGCGAAGGCGGCGCCGAGGCCGCACTGTTCGCCGTGGCTGGCGGCGCGCCTGGGGTACAGCAGGTCGAAGGCGTGGTTGATCTCGTGACAGGCGCCGGAGGACGGGCGGGAGTCGCCCGACACCGACATGGCGATACCCGTGAGGACGAGGGCCTCGGCAAGTACCTGGAGGAACGCGTTGTCGCCCACCCCGCCGGGGTGGCGCAGCACGGCTTCGCCGGCCTGGCGGGCCATCGCTGCGGCGAGTCCGTCCATCTTCTCGCCGTTGACCTGGCAGGCCAGCTCCCAGTCGGCGACCGCCGAGATGTTCGACATGGCGTCGCCGATCCCGGAGCGCACGAACCGCGCGGGTGCCTCGCGGATCACGTCGAGGTCGATGACGACGGCGATCGGGTTCGGTACGCCGTACGAGCCGCGTCCCGCGTCGTTGTCGAGGGTGGCGACCGGGGAGCACAGGCCGTCGTGCGCGAGGTTGGTGGCGACGGCGACGAGGGGCAGGCCGACGCGGGCGGCGGCGAACTTGGCGCAGTCGATGATCCGGCCGCCGCCGAGGCCGACCACGGCGTCGTAGTGGCCGGACTTGATGGCGTCGCCCAGTTTGACCGCGTCGTCGATGGTGCCGCCGGCGACCTCGTACCAGCTCGCGCCGGGCAGCGCCGGGGCGAGCCGCGCGCGCAGCCTGGCGCCGGAACCGGAGCTGATCGCGACGGCGATCTTCCCGGAGTGCGAGATCCGCTGGTCGAACAGTACGTCCGCCAGGTCGTTCAGTGCCCCCCGGCGGATGTCGACGACGACCGGCGAGGGGATCAGCCTCGTCAGTACCGGCACGCGATCTCCCGTCCTCGGGCGAGATCGTCGTGGTTGTCTATCTCGACCCACGGGACCTCACCGATGGGCGCCACGTCGATCCGGAAGCCGCGGTTCACCAGTTCCTGGTAACCGTGCTCGTAGAACTGCTGCGGGTCGGTCTCCCACACGGTCTTCAGCGCGTCGGCCAGGTCCGCGGCGGCGGCGCCCTCGATGAGGGTGACGCCGATGTACTCGCCGGTGGCCTCGGCGGGGTCCATCAGCTTGGTGATCCTCCGCACGCCCTGCTCCGGGTCCACGACCACCTTCATCTCCTCGTCGGCGAGATCCTTCACCGTGTCGAGGGCCAGGATGATCCGCTTCCCGTCGCCGCGCGCGGCGAGCAGTGTCCGTTCGACGGAGACGGGGTGCACGGTGTCGCCGTTGGCGAGGATCACCCCGTCGGCGAGGGCGTCACGGCCGCACCAGAGGGAGTAGGCGTTGTTCCACTCCTCGGCGCGGTCGTTGTCGATGAGGGTGACCTTCAGCCCGTACTTCTTCTCCAGGGCCGTCTGCCGCTCGTACACGGCTTCCTTGCGGTAGCCGACGATGATCGCGGCCTCGGTGAGACCGATCTCGGCGAAGTTGGCGAGGGTGAGGTCGAGGACGGTGGGGCCGTCCTCGTCGCCCGCGGGGCCGACCGGCACGAGAGCCTTGGGCAGGCTGTCGGTGTAGGGGCGCAGACGCCGTCCGGCGCCGGCCGCCAGCACGAGGCCGATCATGCGGGTACTCCTTCGTCGTGTACGGCGGGCGCGCCGCCCTGGTGGGCGGTCACCCAGTAGCGGATGCTCTCGGTGAGCACCAGCAGGGCCACGGCCACGGCGAGGACCGTGAGCGCGACCACGAACTGCGAGGCACTGAGCAGCGCGGCCAGTACGACGACCACCAGCGTCCGGCCCTCGTGCCCTCCGCTCGCCCGTACCAGCCAGCGCGGGGGCGCTCCGGCGTTGCCACGGATGCGGTACACCGTGTCGTAGTGATGGTAGGCGACGGCGGCCACGAGTCCGAAAGCCGCGGGAAGTGCTCCGTTTACCTCCGCTTTGCCCGCGAGAACGAGGACTGTGCCGTATTCGGCGGCCCGGAAGATCGGCGGGACGAGCCAGTCGAGGCGGCCCTTGAGGGGGATCGAGACCGCGGCACCCGAGCTGAACACGTACAGCGCGGCGAAGGCGACGGGCACCCAACTGCCGTAGGAGCACAGCCACAGCGCGACAACCAACGGCACGGTGGCTTCCAGCGCCGGGATGAAGCGCGAGCTGCCCGGTGTGCGCACGGGGATGCGCCCGATCAGCTCCGCGAGCGGTCCGCTGTCCGCGAGGTCAGCCAGTGCGCGCGTCGCCCGGTCGGTGCGCTGGGCCTTTCGGGTGAGTGAGCGCAGGACGCGGCCCGCCGTGGTGTACGTGGCCGCGAAGCCGCAGCCGACGAGCAGCACGGTGAAAGTGGTCCGGGGGGTGGTGAGCGCCGTGAGGACGGCGATCAGGGCCCAGCGCTCGCCGATCGGCAGGACGATCATCCGCCGTACCCAGACCGTCCAGCCGACCCCGTCGAGGCGGTCGGAGAGGGTGGCGGTGGGGCTGGTGTTCGCCGTCGCGTCGTGGTTGGCCTCGTTGAAGGCGAAGTCGACGACGTGCCGGCAGGTCTGCAGGACCATCGCGCCGAGGGCCAGCGCCCATACGTCGTCGCCGCCCCGGGCCGCGCCCAGTGCGAGGCCCGCGTAGAAGGCGTACTCCTTGGCACGGTCGAAGGTGGCGTCCAGCCAGGCGCCGAGCGTGGAGTACTGGAGGGAGTAGCGGGCGAGCTGGCCGTCGGTGCAGTCCAGGACGAAGGAGACCAGGAGGAGTACGCCCGCCGTGACGAAGCCGCCGCGGGTGCCGGTGGCCGCGCAGCCTGCCGCGATCAGCGCGGTGAGCAGCGAGGCGGTGGTGACCTGGTTCGGGGTGAGGCCGCGGCGGGCGCACCAGCGGGCCAGATACCGGGAGTACGGGCTGACGCAGAAGGTGGTGAAGAAGCCGTCCCGGGACTTCACCGCCGACTTCAGGCGTACGGCCTCTTCGTCGACGTCGGCGACGGTCTGCCGTGCCAGCTCGCGCGCCTCGGGACCGGCGGGGACTACGGCGGTCAGGCTGCCCAAGCCGGGGCGGTGGACGCCGACGCCGTCCGCGTCCAGGGCGAGGGCGATGCGGTCGGCGAGGCTGTCCACGGCGACGGCGGAGGGCGCTGAGCCGGGGTCGTCCCGGGCGTCGCCGCTCGCGGAGATCTCCCGGGCCAGTACGCGGGTCAGGGCGGTGCGGCCGGCGCCGGGCTGTGCCGTCACGGCGCCCGGTAGCGCGGCCAGCGGGAAGCGGGGGTCGGTGAGGCCGAGGCGCAGGGCGTGGAGATGGCCGACGAAGCGGGCGTCCACGACGGCGACCCGTTCGTCACAGGACGACTCCGCGAGGAGGGTCTCGGTGTCGGCGACGTCGGTCGCGCTCCGCACGTCGAAGCCGAGGGCCCGCAGATCGCCCTCGATCGACGATCCGGGAACCGGCTGACCCGTGAGGATGGCGGTCGGCAACCGAACTCACTCCCTGGACGCCGACGCGTGCACGCCGGTCCTGTACGTGATGGTGGGGGAACCCTGACCCACGGTGGCCGGGCAGCATGTCGGCAGAGGCTATCGGATGGGGCCGGGCCTTGGTTCACCGGCTGTTCAGGGTCCGATTCCGGCGGACCGTCGGCCGCCTCGACCGGATCATCATGAGCGACCCGGCCTGCCGCGCACAAACCGTGACCCGCGTCAAGGACCGCCACGGCCTCCCTCGTCGCGTCCCTGTCCGTGGAGTCGCGTTGATCTCCACACCCGCTGACCTGCTTTTCGTTTCCGCAGGTCAGAGCACATGACAACGGTGTTCAGTGCCGCGTTGCCACATACCCCCCACCCGTAGTTGACTGATCCCGGGACGGGGATTCGGGACGAACACCAGGAGGCGGCTTCCATGGGGGCTGGGCACGATCACGGACACGCGCACGGCGCGCCGACCACGGGTACGGCGGCAGCGGCGTACCGCGGGCGGCTGCGTTTCGCGCTGGCCATCACGCTCACCGTCATGGTCGTCGAGATCGTCGGCGGGATCATCGCCGACTCGCTCGCGCTCATCGCGGACGCGGCACACATGGCGACGGACGCGCTCGGCCTCGGTATGGCGCTGCTCGCGATCCACTTCGCGAACCTCCCGCCGAGCGGCAACCGCACCTTCGGGTACGCCCGCGCCGAGATCCTCGCCGCGCTCGCCAACTGTCTGCTGCTGCTCGGCGTCGGCGGATACGTCCTGTACGAGGCGATCCAGCGGTTCGTCACGCCCGCGGAGACCGAGGGCGGGGTGACCGTCGTCTTCGGTCTGATCGGCCTGGTCGCCAACATGATCTCGCTGACGATGCTGATGCGCGGCCAGAAGGAGAGCCTGAACGTGCGCGGCGCCTTCCTTGAGGTCGCCGCGGACGCGCTGGGCTCGCTGGCGGTGCTGATCTCGGCGGTCGTCATCATGGCGACGGGCTGGCAGCGGGCCGACCCCATCGCCTCTGTCGTCATCGGCCTGATGATCGTCCCGCGTACCTGGAAGCTGCTGCGCGAGACACTGAACGTGCTGCTGGAGGCGGCTCCCCGGGACGTCGACATGGCGGAGGTGCGGGCCCACATAGTGGCGCTGCCCGGCGTGGAGGACGTACACGACCTGCACGCCTGGACGATCACCTCCGGGATGCCGGTGCTGTCGGCACACGTGGTCGTCAGTTCGGAGGTGCTGAGCGGGATCGGGCACGAGAAGATGCTGCACGAGCTCCAGGGCTGCCTGGGCGACCACTTCGACGTGGAGCACTGCACCTTCCAGCTGGAGCCGAGCGGGCACGCGGAGCACGAGTCGAAGCTCTGCCTCTGAACCCGTCTGACGCGCGCCGCCGACGGAACGCAGCCGTCCGGCGCGCGCCCGCGTCTCCTTCTTCGAGCCCCCTCACGGGCGGTTCCCCGGCCGGGGAACAGGGCACGCTTGACTTTCCGGTCACCGTTGGTCCGCTTTCGCGGCGGACATGCGGGGGGCGCCGCGAAGTGCCGGGAGTGCCGGATTCGTACGGCAGACTTGGGACTCGAAGACCGAGGCGAAGGATGGGTATGCCGATCACACCTGCCACCGCGACGCACAACAGTTCGTCGAACGGCACCGCAGAAGCGATCTTGCTGGAGCTGGTCGACGAGAACGGCACGACGATCGGCACCGCCGAGAAGCTCTCCGCCCACCAGCCACCGGGTCTGCTGCACCGGGCGTTCTCCGTCTTCCTCTTCGACGAGCAGGGCCGACTGCTCCTCCAGCAGCGCGCGCTGGGCAAGTACCACTCCCCCGGTGTCTGGTCCAACACCTGCTGCGGCCACCCCTATCCCGGGGAGGCGCCCTTCGCGGCGGCGGCCCGGCGGACGTACGAGGAGCTGGGGATCTCCCCGTCGCTGCTCGCCGAGGCGGGCACGGTCCGCTACAACCACCCCGACCCAAAGTCGGGGCTGGTGGAGCAGGAGTACAACCACCTGTTCGTCGGGATGGCGCAGTCGTCGCTCGCGCCGGACCCGGAGGAGGTCGGGGACACGGAGTTCGTGACCCCGGCCGAACTGGCGGAGCGGCATGCGAAGGACCCGTTCTCGGCCTGGTTCATGACCGTGCTGGACGCGGCGCGGCCGGCGGTCCGGGAGCTGACGGGCCCGTCAGCCGGCTGGTGACGGCTACGGCCGGCCCTGGGCGGGCGTGAGCGGCAGCGCCGCCCAGACGACCTTGCCGCCGCTCGCCGTGTGCTCGATGTCGCAGACCCCGCCCGCCTCCCTGGTGATCTCGCGGACCAGCAGCAGACCGCGTCCTCCGGTCCGGCCGTGGTCGGCCTCCAGGGCGGTGGGGCGGTAGGGGTGGTTGTCCTCCACGGACACCCGCACCCACTCGGCGCCGACGGCGACCTCCACGGCGAGTGTCGGCGACAGGACCGCCGCGTGCCGGACGGCGTTCGTCGCCAGCTCCGAGACGATCAGCAGCAGCCCGTTCACCAGGTCCGGCGGGGCCGGTACGCCCTGCCGGTACAGCAGGTCCCGGACGGCGTGCCGCGCCTGCGGGACGGAGGCGTCGACGGCGGGCGCGGTGAACCTCCAGACCCCTTCGTAGGGAAGCGGATCCGGAGGTCTCCGCTCCACGGGTACGTCGTCGTCCGCTGGGCGGGAGCCGGACTCGCGCCCATGGTTCTCCATCGTTCGGTCGCCGCCCTCGCGCTCGATTGTCACCACACGATGAGTGTTGGCAACGACGGGTCCCCACCGGAGAACTGAACAGAAGTCAGCACGTATCGAGCGCTACTGACAGATGGTGTGCGGCACGAGCCCGCAAACGACTGGACATGGTCATCTCGGGCCCACTTCGTGAACTATTCGGGTTGTACGGGTTTGGTGCCGCCCCGTCGGGACGTCCGTCACCGGCGGATACGATCCGGCGCATGGAGCCGCAGCTGACCCACAGTGCCGCCGACGGGATCGCCACCGTCGTCATCCGCCACCCGGCCAAGCGCAACGCCATGACGGCCGGCATGTGGCGTGCGCTGCCGCCGCTGCTCGCCGGCCTGGCCGCCGATCCGGACGTCCACGCCCTGGTGCTCACGGGAGCGGGCGGGACGTTCTGCGCGGGGGCCGACATCTCGACGCTCCAGGGCTCGCCGGAGGAGGCGCAGCGGCTGTCCGTGCTGGCGGAGGACGCGCTCGCGGCCTTTCCGAAGCCGGTGCTCGCGGCGATTCGCGGGCACTGTGTGGGCGGCGGGGCACAGCTCGCGGCGGCCTGCGATCTGCGGTTCGCCGAGGAGGGGGCACTGTTCGGGGTGACTCCGGCGAAGCTGGGCCTGGTGTACTCGGCGTCCTCCACGCGGCGGTTGGCGGCCCTGGTGGGCCCGGCGACGGCCAAGTACCTGTTGTTCTCGGGCGAGTTGATCGACGCGGAGCGCGCGCTGCGCACCGGGTTCCTCGACGAGCTGGTGCCCGGGGGCGAACTCAACAAGCGGGTCGCGGAGTTCACCCGTCTCCTCGCCTCGCGTTCGCGCCTCACCCAGGCGGCGGCGAAGGAGTTCGCGGACGGGCGCACCGACCGGGACGCGTACTGGGCAGAGCAGGCGCGGGAGAGCGGCGAAGCCACGGAGGGCGTCGCCGCGTTCCTGGAGCGCCGTACCCCCGACTTCTCCTGGACGGGGCCGGCGTCGCCCACGCCACGGTGAACCGGCTGCGGGAGCGCAGCAGTTCGACCAGGTGCGCGGGTGCCTTGTGCGGGGCGCCGGTCGACCAGGCGCGGGAGCCCGGGCCGCCGGGGACCAGGAGGGTGTGCGGTACGGGTACGTCGGCGAGCGTCCCGTCCGGTACGAGGGTGAGACCGCTGGACGTGCGGACCGGCTCCCCGGTCAGTGAGGCCGTACGGATGCGGTAGCTGCCCGGGTGCCGGGCCGAGGCCCCCGCGAGCACGTCGACCGGGCCGGAGACATCGGGACTCTGGACGCCGTCGAAGAGGACGACGAGAAGGGTTCGTTGCGCCAGGCCCCGATTCCTGGCGGCCACGGGTGATGGCGGCAATGACGGGTTTCCCACCCTTCCTGCCTTCGGCACGGGGCGGGCACGCATGGATGGCGATCTCCGAGGTATCCGATTGTTCCGGCCGCAGTGGCCGGACGACGAAAGGGGAGTTACGTGTTCCGCGCGATCGCAGACGTACTGCGCCAGATCGGTGGCGCCATAGCCACCGTCGTTACTCTGCCGTTCCGGGCACTGGCCCGGCTGTTCGGCGGTGCCTCGAACTCGGCCCGCGGCCGCCGGACCTGAGCCGGGCCCGTCCCGGCCCGCCGGGTCTGCCGCCCTGATCCCCGGATGTCGGTGCCACCTGCCACAATTGCCGCGCAACCTCAGTGGAGAAGGCGGTACGGGATCGTGACGACACCCCTCGTAGGGTCCATCGAAGGCAGGATCGCCGAGGAACTCGGCGTACGGGAGCGGCAGGTGAGGGCCGCCGTCGAGTTGCTCGACGGCGGCTCGACGGTGCCCTTCATCGCCCGCTACCGCAAGGAAGCGACCGAGATGCTCGACGATGCGCAGCTGCGCACGTTGGAGGAGCGGCTGCGCTATCTGCGGGAGCTGGAGGAGCGGCGGGCCGCGATCCTCGACTCGGTGCGCGAACAGGGCAAGCTGACGGCCGAGGTCGAGGCGCAGATCCGCGGTGCCGAGACGAAGGCCCGTCTGGAGGACATCTACCTGCCCTTCAAGCCGAAGCGGCGCACAAAGGCGCAGATCGCGCGCGAGGCGGGCCTGGAGCCGCTGGCCGAGGGACTGCTCGGGGACCCGTCCGTCGACCCGCTCGCCGCGGCGGCGGCCTTCGTCGACGCCGACAAGGGCGTCGCCGACGCGCAGGCCGCGCTGGACGGCGCCCGCTCGATCCTCACCGAGCGCTTCTCGGAGGACGCCGACCTGATCGGCGAGGTGCGCGAACGCATGTGGGTGCGCGGGCGGCTTGCCGCCAAGGTGAAGGAGGGCAAGGAGGAGGCCGGCGCGAAGTTCGCCGACTACTTCGACTTCACCGAGCCCTTCACCGCTCTCCCCTCGCACCGCATCCTCGCGATGCTGCGCGGCGAGAAGGAGGACGTCCTCGATCTGGTCCTGGAGCCGGAGGAGCCGACGGAGGGTCCTTCCTCGTACGAGGGGATCATCGCCCACCGTTTCGGGATCGCCGACCGCGGCCGTCCCGGCGACAAGTGGCTCAAGGACACCGTCCGTTGGGCCTGGCGGACCCGGATCCTGGTTCACCTCGGCATCGACGTGCGCCTTCGGCTGCGTACGGTCGCGGAGGACGAGGCGGTCAACGTGTTCGCGGCGAACCTGCGCGACCTGCTGCTCGCCGCCCCGGCCGGCACGCGCGCGACGCTGGGGCTGGACCCCGGGTTCCGTACGGGCGTGAAGGTGGCCGTGGTGGACTCGACGGGCAAGGCCGTCGCCACGGACGTGATCCATCCCCACGTACCGGCGAACAAGTGGGACGAGGCTCTCGCCAGGCTGGCGCGGCTCGCCAAGGAGCACTCGGTCGACCTGATCGCGATCGGCAACGGTACGGCCTCCCGCGAGACGGACAAGCTCGCCGGTGAACTCATCGCCAAACACCCGGAGTTGAACCTCACCAAGGTGATGGTGTCCGAGGCGGGCGCGTCCGTGTACTCGGCGTCGGCGTTCGCCTCGCAGGAGCTGCCGGGCATGGATGTGTCGCTGCGCGGGGCGGTGTCGATCGCACGGCGGCTGCAGGACCCGCTGGCCGAGCTGGTGAAGATCGACCCGAAGTCGATCGGGGTAGGGCAGTACCAGCACGACCTGTCCGAGGTGAAGCTGTCGCGGTCGCTGGACGCGGTGGTCGAGGACTGTGTGAACGGGGTCGGTGTCGACGTCAACACGGCGTCCACGCCGCTGCTCTCGCGGGTGTCCGGCATCTCCTCCGGGCTGGCGGAGAACATCGTGGCGCACCGTGACGCGAACGGGCCGTTCACGTCACGGTCCCAGCTGAAGAGTGTCGCGCGGCTCGGGCCGAAGGCGTACGAGCAGTGCGCGGGGTTCCTGCGGATCCGGGGTGGGGACGACCCGCTGGACGCGTCCAGTGTGCACCCGGAGGCGTATCCGGTGGTGCGCCGGATGGTGAAGCAGGCGGGGAGCGGGGTGGCGTCGCTGGTAGGGAACACGGCGGTGCTGCGGTCGCTGCGTCCCGATGACTTCGTCGACGAGAAGTTCGGCCTGCCGACGGTGACGGACATTCTGCGCGAGCTGGAGAAGCCCGGGCGCGACCCGCGGCCCGCCTTCAAGACGGCGACGTTCAAGGACGGGGTCGAGAAGATCGGGGACCTGTCCTCCGGGATGGTGCTGGAGGGGGTCGTCACGAACGTGGCCGCCTTCGGGGCGTTCGTGGATGTCGGCGTCCACCAGGACGGGCTGGTGCATGTGTCCGCGATGTCCAGGACGTTCGTGAAGGACCCGCACGATGTCGTGAAGTCCGGTGACATCGTGAAGGTGAAGGTGCTCGACGTCGACATCCCGCGGAAGCGGATCTCGCTGACGCTGCGGCTGGACGACGAGGCGGTGGCCTCCGGCGAGGGGCAGGGGCAGGGGCAGGGACAGGGGCAGCAGGGCGGCGGTGGGCGGCCTCAGCGCGGCGGGCGTCCGCCGCAGCCTCGGCAGCGACAGCAGGGCCAGGGTCAAGGGGGCGGAGGGGGTCGGCAGCAGGCGCCCGCGCCGGGGAACAGTGCGATGGCTGATGCGTTGCGGAAGGCTGGGTTGGTGGATCCGAAGCGGCGGTGAGGCTTGGCGGAGCTTGGTGCCGGGTGCCCTGATCGTGCGGGCACCCGGTGCTGGTGCTGAGGTACGGGTGGGTCGCGCGGCCCGGCGTCAACGGGGCGCCGCCTGCACCCACCCGTGCCGCCCCTGGCGGCACGCATGCCCGCAGCTATGCCCTGCCGTGCCCGCAGCCCGGTACCCGCGAACTCCGCCCGCCTGGGGCAACCCGACAGGCGCGCGGGGAACTGCGCGCTCAACCCCCACCGGCCCACAGCCGAACGAATCGGGACGGACGGGCTTTCAGAGGCGCGGGGAACTGCGCGACCAGCCCCCACCGGGCCCTCATCCGAGCGAACTACGGCAGCTCCGACACCTTGCCGTCCGCCACCTCGAAGCGGCGGGTCACCTGTACCGCGTCCAGCATCCGGCGGTCATGGGTCACCAGGAGCAGGGTGCCCTCGTAGGTGTCGAGGGCCTGTTCCAGTTGTTCGATGGCCGGGAGGTCGAGGTGGTTGGTCGGCTCGTCCAGGACGAGGAGGTTGACGCCCCTCCCCTGGAGGAGCGCCAGGGCCGACCGGGTGCGCTCGCCCGGGGACAGGGTCGCCGCCGGGCGCAGGACGTGCTCCGACTTCAGGCCGAACTTGGCCAGGAGCGTGCGGACCTCCGCCGGTTCCGTGTCGGGGACCGCCTCGCAGAACGCGTCCAGCAGCGCCTCGGGACCGAGGAAGAGCTTGCGGGCCTGGTCCACCTCGCCGACCACCACACCCGAGCCGAGCGTGGCGTGGCCCGCGTCCAGCGGGACCCGGCCCAGTAGGGCACCCAGCAGGGTCGACTTGCCGGCGCCGTTCGCGCCCGTGACCGCGATCCGGTCGGCCCAGTCGATCTGCAGGGTCACCGGGCCGAGGGTGAAGCCCGCGCGGCGCACCTCCGCGTCCCGCAGGGTCGCGACCACCGAGCCGGAGCGCGGGGCCGCCGCGATCTCCATGCGCAGTTCCCACTCCTTGCGCGGCTCCTCGACCACATCCAGGCGTTCGATCATGCGCTGGGTCTGGCGGGCCTTCGAGGCCTGCTTCTCGCTGGCCTCGCTGCGGAACTTGCGGCCGATCTTGTCGTTGTCGTTGTTCGCCTTGCGCCGGGCGTTCTTGACGCCCTTGTCCATCCAGCCGCGCTGCATCTGGGCCCGGTCCTGGAGCGCGGACCGCTTGTCGGCGTACTCCTCGAAGTCGTCGCGGGCGTGCCTGCGGGCGACGTCCCGTTCCTCCAGATAGGCCTCGTAACCGCCGCCGTACAGCTTGATCTGCTGCTGGACGAGGTCGAGTTCGAGGACCTTGGTGACCGTGCGGGTGAGGAACTCGCGGTCGTGGCTGACGACGAGGGTGCCGGCGCGCAGACCCTTGACGAAGCGCTCCAGGCGCTCCAGGCCGTCGAGGTCCAGGTCGTTCGTCGGCTCGTCGAGGAGGAAGACGTCGTAGCGGGAGAGGAGCAGGGAGGCGAGGCCCGCCCTTGCCGCCTGGCCGCCCGAGAGGGACGTCATCGGCTGGTCCAGGTCCACGGTGAGGGCCAGGGAGCCGGCGACCTCCTCCGCCCGTTCGTCCAGGTCGGCGCCGCCGAGGTCGAGCCAGCGCTCCAGGCTCACCGAGTACGCGTCGTCCGCGCCCGGGGAGCCGTCCACCAGCGCCTGTGTCGCCTCGTCCATCACCCGCTGGGCCTCCGCCACGCCCGTGCGGCGCGCGAGGAACTCGCGGACGGTCTCGCCCTCCCGGCGCTCCGGCTCCTGCGGGAGATGGCCGACGCTCGCGCTCGGCGGTGACAGGCGCAGTTCGCCCTCCTCGGGCGGGAGCAGCCCGGCCAGCATCCTGAGCAGCGTGGACTTGCCCGCGCCGTTGGCACCGACGAGCCCGATCACGTCTCCGGGGGCGACGACGAGGTCGAGCCCGGAGAAGAGCGAGCGGTCGCCGTGGCCGGCGGCGAGGTTCTTGGCGACGAGAGTGGCAGTCATCAGAAAGCCGATCCTAGCTGCCGCGCGCGGTGCCCCGCGTCCCGTATTTCACCGGGCCATGGGCTCCACCAGGACGGTTCCCGCGGAACGTGCCACGAGGAACGACTCCCCCTTCACCGCCTTCGCGTCCAGGGCGATGCGGTGCCGGCCGGGTTCGAGGATGCCGTCGAAGACATCGAGCGTGTGGGTGCGGTACAGCCGGTCCAGGCGGTACGCGGTGAGGTGGACGCGGCAGGTGGAGGTGACCTCTATGCCCGCCTCGCCGTCGGCGGCGACCAGGCGGGTGAGGCGGCGTTGTTCCAAGGGGCTGCGGTCCAGGGCGTGTTCGATCTGGGCGACGAGGAGCGGGATGATCGGGGCGAGACCGTCGACGTACGCCACCTCGACGCCCGCGTGGTCGAAGGAGCGGCGTACGGCGGCACGTTCCTCCTCGTCGATCGCGCGGCCGAAGGCGACGGCGCCGTAGCCGCGCAGTTCGTCGGCGGGGACGTCCGTGGCGTCCCGGGTGATGTCGGCGCCGATGCCGATGGTGCGCAGGGCGGCGGCCAGCTTGGCGAGGACGGCGACGCGGGCGCCGATCAGCAGGACCCGGCGGCGGGCCGCACCGGACTCGGCGGAGTGCGCCTCCTCGGCGGTCTCCGCGGTGTCCAGGAGGGCGCCGAGCACTTCCCGGTACTCGGCGCCCGGGAAACGGAAGGGTCCGATGCCGTGGTAGCCGTTGCGCTCCAGGTCGGCGTGGGTGTCCGTCTGCCAGGCGAAGTCTCGCCAGACGTAGTCGTCGCCGTCCTTCGCGATGGCCGCCGTCACGGCGCCGCATGCCAGGTCGGCGCACTCGGGACAGCCGTAGATGACGTAACGGCCGCCCACCAGGGGTGCGTCGGCCTCCAGGAGCAGGCCGCGGACCTGGGCGGTGAAGATCGCGGGCGGGATGTCGGAGGCGAGCGGGGAGACCGCGTCGAGGTCGGACAGCTGGTAGAGGAGGGGGCGGCCGTCGACGATGAAGTCGAGGAAGTCCCGGTGGACCTGGTAGTCACCGTTGGCGAGGACTCCACCGGCACGCATCGCCGGTGCCAGGCCGAAGGTCGCGTAGTCGGCAGACATGCTGTGAGTATCCCCAGACGGGGACCGATCTGAGCACGGCATGACATATTCCGCTACGGTCCCCCGGTGGAGAAGCGGCGGAGTGGTGAAGTGATCGTGGTCGGCGGCGGGGTCATCGGCCTGACGACGGCGGTGGTGCTGGCCGAGCGTGGGCGCCGGGTCCGGGTGTGGGCGCGGGAGCCCGCCGAGCGGACCACCTCGGCAGTTGCGGGCGCGCTGTGGTGGCCGTACCGGATCGAGCCGGAGGCGCTCGCCGGGGAGTGGGCGCTCGCGTCGCTGTCGGTCTACGAGGGATTGGCGGACCGGCCCGGGGAGACGGGCGTACGCATGGTCGAGGGTGTACAGGCCGGGCTGCGGCTGGACGAGCTGGGATCGTGGGCGGCTCGGGTACCCGAGTTGCGGGAGACGGACGAGGGCCTCCGGGCGCGGCTGCCGTTGATCGACATGCCGGTGCATCTGGGGTGGCTGCGGGAGCGGTTCCTCGCGGCGGGTGGAGTGGTGGAGAAACGATCCGTCAAGGATCTCGCCGAGGCCGGTGGGTCGGGCGATGCGGGCAGGGTGGACGTCGTCGTCAACTGCACGGGGCTCGGTGCGCGCGATCTCGTGCCCGACCCGGCCGTGCGTCCCGTGCGGGGGCAGTTGGTCGTCGTGGAGAACCCTGGGATCACGACGTGGTTCGCGTCGGCGGGGCACAACGACGCCAAGAGCACGTACTTCTTTCCGCAGCCCGGCGGCCTGATACTGGGCGGCACGGCCGAGGAGGACGAGTGGTCGCTCGTGCCCGATCCGGCGGTGGCCGAGGAGATCGTGCGGCGCTGTGCGCAGGTGCGGCCGGAGATAGCCGGGGCGCGGGTGCTCGGCCACCGGACGGGGCTGCGGCCCACCCGCCACGCGGTACGTCTGGACCGCGAGCTCCTCCCCGACGGGCAGGTGTTGGTGCACAACTACGGACACGGCGGCGCGGGGATCACGGTCGCGTGGGGATGCGCGCAGGACGCTGCGCGGCTCTGCGAGGACTGAGCGATCGACGGGCCACGTGGTTCGTGTCGCTGCGGGCCGGTGGAGGCCGGTCGTGCGGTTCCCCGCGCCCCTGGGGGCGCGGGTTCGCACCCGCACTTCAACGGCACCGCCCCGTTCAGCAGCCGGTGTCCGCCTCCCCCGCCGTCAGGTGGTACGGCGCCCGCTCGTCGAGAAGCAGCGGCACGAGGGCGCGCAGCGACTGGCGCAGCGGCACGTAAGCTCCGGTCCCCGCCCCGTCGTTGTCCCGCCGTACCCGCACTCCGTGCAGCGCGAGTTCGTCGGCCACCTCCGTGTACTGGTCCCCGGTGAGCCGATAGCCGCACGCCGGATTCTCGATCACCTCGGCGGGTTCGGCCGGATCGTTGTCCGCGCCCCCGAGGTAGACCGGGCCGGTGTCCCGGTGTCCGGCCAGCCGGGCGGCGCCCGTGACCGCGTCGACCTGCCTGCCCCGCTCACCCGCGAAGCTGAACAGCCCTTTCAGCGCGCCGAGTTGGGAGTTCACCCGGCGTCGGTTGTTGTCCGGCTCCGGTGTCCCCTCCGTCGACGGTTCGACGCGGCTCTCGATCAGCAGCCCGACCGCGTGCTTCACACCGGAGATGTTCCGCAGGATGCGTTCCTGACCGTCCCCGGCGACCTGCCGGATCGGGTCACCGGTGACGGGGTCGGTCCAGATGCCGTACGTACCGGTCGTGAACCCGGCGCTCTGGGCGGCCGGCCGTACGTACGTCTGCGACAGGGTCTGTGCCTCGGCGTGCACGGCCGTGTCGGTGTTGAGGTTGCGCGGCCAGAGGTCGAACAGGTCCTTGTCGTAGTACGGGGGCGTCGCCCCGTACTCGTGCAGGTCGTAGACCACGTCGGGCCTGCGGTCGCGGAGGACCGCCGCCATCGCCCGGGCTTCCGCCGTCCGCAGGGACAGATGGTCGCGGTTGACGTCGACGCCGTCGCTGTTGCCCCGGGTGCCGGCTGCCCGCCCGTCGGGGTTGGCCGTGGGGACGACGAGAACGGTGGTGCGCGACAGGAACGCCTTGGTCCGCGCGTCCTTCGCGTACGCCAGGTCGCGGATCGTCGTGAGACAGGCCTCCCGGCCGGACGGTTCGTCGCCGTGCTGGCTGCAGATGAGCAGCACGGTGCGGGTGGCGGGGCGTTCGCCGATGCGTACGAGTCGCAGGGGGCGGTTCTGCTCGGTGGTGCCGATGCGGGTGAGCGTCACGCGGTCGCTCGCCCGGTCGACGGCGGCGAGGAAGCCCTGCTCCTCGGGTTGGCTGGTCCAGCGGGCACCGTTCGTCTGCTCGAATCCGGTGCGTGGAGCCCGGCTTCGGTCCTCGGCCGCGTGGACGGGGGCCGACAGCAGGGGTGCGGCGAGGGCGGCGGCGATCACCGCGACCGCGAGCGCTTTCATACGGCTCCCGGTATGCGGTGGGCGGCGCGCGGGTCGCGGACGCCGTCGAGGAGGGACGGGCTCGGGGTGGCCGTCACCGTGCCCGCCGTGGCCCGTGCGAACGCGCCCGCACCGCCGACGAGCGGGACCCTGGCCGTCGTACGGGACAGGTCGAGCGTCAGCGTCGGGGTGGTCGACGGGGGGTCGATGAGGTCCTTGTCCGTGCCCGCGACGATCAGGGCGAGTCGGTGGCCCGCCGGGACGACGTGGTCGCTCGCGTGCAGGTCGAGGGTGATCGTGTAGGGCTTGCCCGGGGTCAGCGGGACACCCTTCGTGGCCGAGGCGTGGTTGCCCAGGTCGGCCCAGCCCCGGCTGAAGATCGTGTAGTCGACGGGAGTTGTCCTCGCCTGCGTCGAGCGGAAGCAGGAGCTGTCGCCGGCGGTGCTCGGGCCCCAGCAGGTGCGGTCGGTGAGCGTGGTGATGCCCTCGGCGGCGTCGGCGTAGTCCCGGATGGTGTCGGGGCCGAGGTCGACCAGGACGGCGGTCAGATGGGCCGTCAAGGTGCTCGGGGTGGCCCGCACGGTCACCGTGGACGAGCCCGATACGCGCAGGTCCCTGGTGAGCGGCCTGGTGATGAAGCCGGCCTTGCCGGGCGTGGCGCTGTCGATCCGCGCCGACCAGTCGGTCTCGCTCAGGCTCGGGTCGTCGGTGAACGCCGCCGTGCCGGACTGTCCCCGCAGGCCCAGGGTGCCGACGCCGGGCTGTTCGCCGGTGCCGGGACGCAGGCTCACCGTCTGTGCGGCACGGGGAGGCCAGACGGTCGAGGTGACCCACTGGTCGGGGTGGCGTTCGACGTCGGCCATGGGCTCGTCGTCGATGCCGTTGTCGTAGCCGAGGAGTTCATGGTCGAACCAGCGGTGCAGGGTGTCGACCCAGGCGGCGCGGCGGAAGTCGAAGGGGTCGACGTGGCCGGTCTGGGAGAGCCAGATCTTGCGCTCGACGCCGCGCTTCGCGAGGGCGTCCCACCACTGGCCGAAGTGCTTGGGGCGGACGTTGAGGTCCTGCTGACCATGGATGACGAAGACGCTGGCCCTGACCTTCCGGGCGTCCTTCACGTAGTCGCGCTCGCTCCAGAAGGATGTCCGGTCACCGGTACGAGGGGTCCCGTCGACGATCCTCTGCTGTACGGCGGCGCACTTGGCGCGGGCGGCCGGGCTGTTGACGTAGTCGGACAGCCATTCGGGGCCGGAGTCGTAGAGCGGGGCGCCCTTGGCGAAGTAGTAGTCGTACCAGGAGGAGATGGCGCTGATCGGGACGATCGTCTTCAGGCCCTCGACCCCGGTGGCGGCGACGCCGTTGGCGATCGTGCCGTCGTAGCTCTTGCCGATCATGCCTGTCTTGCCGTTGGTCCAGGTCGCCTTGGCGCGGTCGGTGCCCGTGCGGCTGGTGTAGCCCTTGGCGCGGCCGTTCAGCCAGTCGACGACGGCCTTCGCGGACTGGACGTCGGAGCGTCCGCCGACGTCGACGCAGCCGTCGGAGCGGTTGGTTCCGGCCAGGTCCACGCCGACGAAGGCGTAGCCGCGTGGCACGAAGTAGTTGTCGTAGAACAGCGGCATCTGGACAACGTTGCCGCTCGCGTCGTACGTCTTGCGCTGGCCCTCGTTGCCGCGTCCGCAGCAGGAGTAGTAGGGGCTGGCGTCCATGATCACGGGTATCCTGCGGCCCTGCGCGGCGGGTTCGCGCGGTCTGACGATGTCGACGGCGACGCGGTCGGTCCTCCCGTCGCTGTCGCCGTCGAGTCCGGTGTCCACCCAGACGGCCTCGCGGATCGCGTTGTCGTAGGAGTAGACGGGTCTGCTCTCCCGTGGGGCGCTGTGGGCGACGGCCGGGGTGAGCAGGGCGGCCGTGAGGGCGGCGGTGGCCGCCACGGCGAGCGTTCTCCAGGCCGTGAGGCGCGTGCGTATCGGCATGCGCGGACGGTACATCGGTCAACTCCCGTACAGAAGAAGGCAGCTGAGGGGCGGGCGGGAGTGAACCGACCGGGGGTGGCTGAGAAGTGCCTGTGGGACGGGCAGTGGGTGGTGGGCGAACCGCGATCGTGTGACACCGGTGGCCGTGGACGCGCTCGGAGGGACGGGGAACGAACACGCTCGGGACGGACTTCGCGCGCCTCCCCGGCTACGGCTGCCTCTACGGCCTGGAGCTCTCGTGCGCCGCAGACTCATCGCCCCCGGCGCGCTCACGGCCTCCCGGCTGCCCGCCGATCCCGGCATCGGCCGCGAGCCGAGTCCCTGGGGCATCGGGCGTCGGGCATCGGCGACCCCTGCTACCCGGCATACGGCAACGGCGGACACGACGTCCCGCGCGCTGGTGCCTGAGTCCGATCGCCGGGAGCACTCCAATCCTCTCGACGCCGGGCGGCGTTTTTGCCCCGTCCGGCTTCCTAACCGTCCCCGAACCCCTCCCCCTTCGCCGCCTTCTCCACCAGCAGCGCCGGCGGGGCGAACCGCTCCCCGTACCGCTCGGCCAACTCACGCGACCGTGCGACGAACCCGGGCAGGCCGCCCTCGTAACCGTTGATGTACTGCAGGACACCCCCCGTCCAGCCCGGGAACCCGATCCCGAAGATCGAGCCGATGTTGGCGTCGGCGACCGACGTCAGCACGCCCTCCTCCACCAGCCTCACCGTGTCCAGCGCCTCCGAGAACAGCATGCGTTCCTGCATGTCCACGAAGGGGATCCGCGCGCCCTCACGTGTGAAGTGCTCGCGCAGTCCCGGCCACAGCCCGGCCCGCTTGCCGTCCTCCCCGTACTCGTAGAACCCCCCGCCCCCGCTCCGCCCGGTACGCCCGAACTCGTCCACCATGCGGTCGATCACCGCCTCCGCGGGATGCGTCTGCCATGTGCCGCCCGCCTCCTCCACCGCCCGCCTGGACTCCGCCCGGATTTTGCGCGGCAGCGTCAGCGTCAGTTCGTCCATGAGGGACAGCACCTTCGCCGGGTAACCGGCCTGCGCCGCCGCCTGTTCGACCGACGCGGGCTCGATGCCCTCGCCGACCATCGCCACGCCCTCGTTGATGAAGTGCCCGATGACCCGTGAGGTGAAGAAGCCGCGCGAGTCGTTGACGACGATCGGGGTCTTCCTGATCTGACGGACCAGGTCGAAGGCCCGCGCCAGCGCCTCCTGGCCCGTCCGTTCGCCCTTGATGATCTCGACGAGTGGCATCCTGTCGACCGGCGAGAAGAAGTGCAGCCCGACGAAGTCGCCCTGGCGTTCGACGCCTTCGGCGAGGGCGCTGATGGGCAGTGTGGAGGTGTTGGAGCACAGCAGCGCGTCCGGTGCGACGAGGTGCTGGATCTCCTGGAACACCTTGTGCTTCAGGGCCGGGTCCTCGAAGACCGCCTCGATGACCGCGTCGCAGCCGGCCACGTCCTGCGGATCAGCGGTCGGTGTGATCCGAGCCAGCAGCTCGTCCGCCTTCTCCCTGCTCGTACGTCCCCGGGAGACGGCCTTCGCGCACAGCTTCTCGGAGTAGTTCTTCCCCCGGGCCGCCGCTTGGGCCGACACGTCCTTGAGGACGACGTCGATGCCCGCGCGGGCACACGAGTAGGCGATGCCCGCGCCCATCATCCCGGCGCCGAGGACCGCCACCTTCCGGACGGGGCGCGGCTCGACGCCCTTGGGGCGGTTGGCGCCCGAGTTGACGGCCTGGAGGTCGAAGAAGAACGCCTGGATCATGTTCTTCGCGGTCTGTCCGGCGGCCAGTTCCACGAAGTAGCGGGCCTCGATGACCTGTGCGGTCTCGAAGTCGACCTGGGCGCCCTCGACGGCCGCCGCGAGGATGCTGCGCGGGGCCGGGTAGGGCGCGCCGTTCGTCTGCTTGCGCAGATTGGCGGGGAAGGCGGGCAGGTTCGCCGCGAACCCGGGGCTGGCCGGGGTGCCGCCAGGGATGCGGTAGCCGGGCCTGTCCCAGGGCTGTCGCGACTCGGGGTTGGCGTCGATGAAGGCGCGGGCCTTGGCCATCAACTCGTCCTGGGTGGCGGCCACTTCGTCGATCAGGCCGTTCTTCAGGGCGCGCTGCGGGCTGTACTGGGTGCCCTGGAGCAGCACCTTCAGCAGCGCGTCGGCGATGCCCAGCAGGCGTACCGTACGGACGATCCCGCCGCCTCCGGGGAGGAGACCGAGGGTGACCTCGGGGCAGCCGATCTTCGTGCCCGGCGTGTCGAGCGCGATCCGGTGGTGGCAGGCCAGCGCGAGCTCGTAACCGCCGCCCAGGGCCGCGCCGTTCATCGCCGCGACCACCGGCTTGCCCAGGGTCTCGATGCGACGCAGGTCGCGCTTGATGGCGAGGCCGCCCTCGAACAGTTCCTGGGTCGTGTCGGGGGTGACCCGGATCAGGTCGCGCAGGTCGCCGCCCGCGAAGAACGTCTTCTTGGCGGAGGTGAGGATGATGCCGCGGATCGTGTCCTTCTCGGCCTCCAGGCGGTCGGTGACCACCGCGAGGGAGTCGCGGAACGCCTGGTTCATGGTGTTCGCGGACTGGGCCGGGTCGTCGAGGACGAGGGTGACGAGACCGGTGCGGTCCTGTTCCCAGCGGATGGTGGTGCTCTGTGTCATGACGGGGGTCTCCGTAGAAGCTCAGAAGTCTCTTGATGCCGCTGAGTCGGCCGAAGCGCTCGTGCGCCGGTCTCACCGACTCCGCCCGGTCTGCGGGTTCTGCCGGTTCCGCCGGGAGTTCAGATCCGTTCGACGATCGTCGCGATGCCCATGCCGCCGCCCACGCACAGCGTGGCCAGGCCGTACCGCTTGCCCTGGCGCTCCAACTCGTCGACGAGCGTGCCGAGGATCATCGCGCCGGTGGCGCCCAGCGGGTGGCCGAGCGCGATGGCGCCGCCGTTGACGTTGATCTTGTCGAGAGACAGGCCCATGTCCCGGGCGAAGCGCAGGACGACGGCCGCGAACGCCTCGTTGATCTCGACGAGGTCGATGTCGTCGATGGTCAGTCCGGCCTTGGCGAGCGCCTTGCGGGTGGCGGGTGCCGGGCCGGTGAGCATGATGGTGGGCTCGGACCCGGAGACGGCGGCGGAGACGATCCGCGCGCGCGGACGCAGCCCGTAGCGCTCGCCGACCTCCCGGGAGCCGATGGCGACCAGCGAGGCGCCGTCCACGATGCCGGAGGAGTTGCCCGCGTGGTGGACGTGATCGATCTTCTCGACCCAGTGGTACTTCTGGAGCGCCACGGCGTCGAAGCCGCCCAGGTCGCCGATGTCCGCGAACGACGGCTTCAGCCGGGCCAGTGAGTCGGCGGTGGTGCCGGGGCGCAGGTGCTCGTCGTGGTCGAGGACGACGAGGCCGTTGCGGTCCTTCACGGGGACGAGGGACCGCTCGAAGCGGCTCTCCTTCCAGGCCGTCGCCGCCCGCTCCTGGGACAGCGCCGCGTACTCGTCGACGTCGCGCCGCGAGAAGCCCTCGACGGTGGCGATGAGGTCGGCGCCGATGCCCTGCGGCACGAAGTCGGCGGCGAGGTTGGTCATCGGGTCGTTGAACCAGGCGCCGCCGTCCGAGCCCATCGGCACCCGTGACATCGACTCGACACCGCCCGCGAGAACGAGGTCCTCCCAGCCCGAACGCACCTTGGCGGCGGCCATGTTGACGGCCTCCAGGCCCGACGCACAGAAGCGGTTCTCCTGGACGCCCGCCACCGTGTCCGGCAGTCCGGCGACGACCGCGGCGACCCGCGCGATGTCGGAGCCCTGGTCGCCGACCGGTCCGACGACGCCCAGCACGATGTCGTCGATCGCGGCCGGGTCGAGGTCCGGGAAGCGGTTCCCGATCTCGTGGATGAGGCCGACGACGAGATCGACGGGCTTGGTGCCGTGCAGCGCTCCGCTCGCCTTGCCACGCCCGCGCGGGGTGCGGATCGCGTCGTACACGTACGCTTCGGTGCTCACTGGTGGGCCTTTCGGGGTGGGTTGGGCGAGCGGGGCCGGCAGAGGGTCAGCCGCCGTCCCGCAGGAGTCGGGGCACGTCCCAGTCGCGCGCCACGTCCGCCGTGTCGGCGCCGGGCTGGGCGGGGCCGCTGTGGATCGACGTGGGGGTGACGGAGAAGCGGGGCGCGGGGGCCGGCTGGGTGATGCCGCCGTGGTCGGTGAAGGTGCCGCGGGCGGCCAGGTGCGGGTGGTGCGGGGCCTCGCGCAGCGAGAGGACAGGCGCCACGCAGGCGTCGGAGCCCTCGAAGACGGCCGTCCACTCGTCCCTCGTGCGGGTCCTGAAGCGGGCGGTGACGGCCTCGCGCAGGTCGTTCCAGCGGGCGATGTCCTTGCGGGCGCCGGAGTGCTCCGGGAGTCCGAGCAGGCCGAGGAACTCCTCGTAGAACTGCGGTTCCAGCGCGCCGACCGCCATGTACCGGCCGTCGGCGGTCTCGTAGGTCCCGTAGTACGGGCAGCCGCCGTCGAGAAGGTTAGCGCCGCGCCGGTCCTGCCAGCCGCCCGCCGCGAGCATGCCGTGGATCATCGTGGCGAGGTGGGCGGCGCCGTCGACGATCGCGGCGTCCACGACCTGGCCGGTGCCCGTGGCGCGCGCGTGGTGGAGGGCGGAGAGGACGCCGACGACGAGATAGAGGGAGCCGCCCGCGTAGTCGCCGAGGAGGTTGGCCGGGACGGGCGGCGGTTCCTGCGGGCTGCCGATCAGGCCGAGGATGCCGGTCGGAGCGAGGTAGGCGATGTCGTGCCCGGCTCGGCGGGCGAGCGGGCCCTCCTGGCCCCAGCCCGTCATCCGGCCGTAGACGAGCCTCGGGTTGCGGGCGTGGCAGGTCTCGGGTCCGATGCCGAGGCGCTCGGCGACGCCGGGGCGGTAGCCCTCGACCAGGATGTCGGCGCGGGCGGCCAGGTCGAGGACGCGGGAGGGGCCGTCGGCCGCCTTCAGGTCGACGATCACCGACCGCTTGTTGCGGTTGGTCACGTCGTACTCGGGGTTGACGGCGAGTCCGGCACCCCCGGGCCGGTCCACCCGGACCACGTCGGCGCCCAGGTCTGCGAGGAGCATGGCGGCGAACGGTCCGGGCCCGATCCCCGCCAGTTCGACCACGCGCACTCCGGTGAGCGGGCCGCTTCCCGCCGTCCCCGCCACTGACATCGAGCCCCCGTTCCCGTGACACAACCGATGCGACACCAGCGATGCTAGGAACGCGTTCCGCTCCGCACAAGGTTTCACCGGTCGTTGATTAAGCAAGCGCTTGGCCAAGCCGCTTCGATCCGGACGACGACCGGCCGCACGACTCCACTCCCCCTCACGCTAGCCTCGACCACCGACAACGGCGCGGAACGCACAACGAGGGGTGTCATGAACAGGCCGAGCAGGGTGGAACACCCGTACGACATCGTGCTGTTCGGAGCCACGGGCTTCGTCGGCACGCTCACCGCCGAATACCTCGCCGCACACGCGCCCGACGGTCTGCGCTGGGCGGTGGCCGGCCGCAGCAGGGACCGACTGGAGCGGTTGCGCGAGCGGCTGGTGGGAGCCGGCAGGGCCGCCGAGGTCGGGGTGCTGGAGGCGGACGTGTCCGATCCGGTCTCGCTGCGCGCTCTCGCCGGGCACGCGCGCGTGCTGGCCACGACGGTGGGCCCCTATCTGACGTACGGCGAGGAACTGGTCGCCGCCTGCGCGGACGCCGGCACCGACTACCTCGACCTCAGCGGTGAGCCCGAGTTCGTCGACCTGATGTACGTCCGGCACGACACCCGCGCGCGGGAGACCGGTGCCCGGCTGGTGCACGCCTGCGGTTTCGACTCGATCCCGCACGACCTCGGCGCGTACTTCACCGTCGCCCAGCTGCCCGAGGGCGTGCCGCTGACCGTGGACGGATTCGTGCGCGCCGAGGGGATGTTCTCGGGCGGCACGTTCGCCTCGGCCCTCAACCAGTTCTCCCGGGGACCGCGGATGCTGGCCGCCGCACGTGACCGCCGACGCCACGAGCCACGGCTGCTGGGCCGCCGGGCGACCGCCCCCGCGGGCGCACCCCGGTACGCCGGGGAGGTCGGTGCCTGGGCGCTGCCGCTGCCCACCATCGACCCGCAGGTGGTCGTGCGTTCGGCACGCGCGCTGGAACGGTACGGCCCCGATTTCCGTTACCGCCACTACGCGGCGGTGCGGCGGCTGCCCTTCGCGGTGGGCGGGGTCGCCGCGGCGGGTGCGGTGTTCGCGGCGGCCCAACTGCCGCCCGCGCGGCGCTGGTTGTCGGGGCGGCTGCAGCCGGGGGACGGGCCGAGCGCGGAACGGCGGGCGAAGAGCTGGTTCTCGGTGCGGTTCGTGGGTGAGGGCGGCGGGCAGCGGGTGTTCACGGAGGTCGCGGGCGGCGACCCCGGCTACGACGAGACGGCGAAGATGTTCGCCGAGTCGGCGCTCTCCCTGGCCTTCGACGACCTCCCGGCGACGGCTGGTCAGGTCACCACCGCCGTGGCGATGGGCGACGCGTTGATCGAACGCCTGCGCAAGGCGGGGATCACGTTCCGGGTCGCGGCCGGCAGGTGACCGGCCGGGCGCCCGGAGCTCAAGGAGGGCTCACTGGGCCCAGCCCGTGACCGTGTAGATCATGCCGCCGATCCAGGCGAGGCCCGCCAGTACGGCGACGATCAGTGCGGCCGTGACGGCCCGCTCGACGGGCTGGGCGGGGCCGGCGACGGGTTTCGGGGCTCGGTGCGTGGTCATGGGCACAGCCTGCCGACAGCTCAGGGCCGCCGACATCCGTACAGATACTCAGAACACGTACTCAGATGATCACCGGATCACCTGACCGTCCGATCGCCCGAGCGCCTCGGGCGGTCGCTCCCGTCACGCGGTCGCTTCCTTCAGTGCCCGTCTGCACAGGGCGTCCGCCCGGCGGGTCGTCTCCGGGAGGCGGTACTCCGGGGTGAGCGCGAGGGTGTGGGCGCAGGCCGTGTCGAGGGAGGTGCGGTGGCCGACCGAGACGAACACCGGTTTGACCGCGTCCCGGGTGCGCAGGGCGCGGCCGACCTCCTCCACGCCCGCCAGGAGCGGGGAGGCAGCCCCGCGCCGGGTACCCGGCTCCTCGTACGTGAAGGTGAACGGGTTCTTCGCGACGCCGATCGTGGGGAGGCCGGTGAGGACGCCGAGGTGGCTGGCGAGGCCGAAGCGGCGCGGATGGGCCACGCCGTAGCCGTCGCAGACGACCAGGCCGGGCGGGACGGGCAGCGCGTCCAGGGCCGCCAGGACGGCCGGGATCTCGCGGAACGCGAGCAGGCCGGGCACATACGGGAAGGGGACCCGCCCGGCGGCGGTGGCCTCGGCGACGACGTGGAGGCTCGCCGCGTCCAGGACGACCGCGGCGGCCACGACGAGGTCGCGCTCGTCGTCGTAGGCGACATCGACGCCCGTGACGTGACCCGTCCCGGGCGGTGGTCCCGGCTCGTCCAGGACCACCCGCAGCCGCAGCTCGTCCTGGACCGCGCGGGCCCGTTCCTCGGTCGTGGGCCAGCCCGCCGGAAGGGGTACGGTCGTCGTCATCGTCATGGTGACGACGAGCGTACGGGCCCGCCGGCCGGTCCTCCGCCGCTGGCCGCCCGCCGCCTCACTTGTCGCCGAGGGCCTTCTTCAGCTGCGCCTTGTTCATGCCCGAGCGGCCGTTCACGTTCCGCTTCCTGGCCTCCTCGTAGAGCTGGTCGTACGTCGGCCCCTGGGCGCCCTTGTGCGAGCGCTGCCCGCCGCGCTCGGCGGACGACATGTCCTGGGTGGACGTACGGCTGGCGGTCCTGGACTCGCCGGACCGGGCGCGTTCCTTGTTGACGGTCCGCGCGGCGATCTCCTCGGCGCGCTTCTCGCTCTCTCCCCGGTCCAACGCACTGTCCTTGATGTGCTCGTACTGGCGTTCCCGCTTGGGGCTCGCGCCACGTGGCATGACCGTTCGCCTCCTCGGCTCGTGCTGCCCTCTCGTGCCTCTCGTGCCGTTTCGGTGAACGGGTACCCACTGGCTCAGGATTCGAGCCGTGCCACGCGCCCCTTCTCACCGGCCGCCCAGCACCCCAGGTCGGGCGTGCAGTCCACGGTGTCGTACGAGCCCGTGTCGACGGTCCTCCAGGTGCGCCCCGCGTCCGTGGTGAGGTCGGTGCCGGTCGGGCCGACCGCGAGCGCCGCCGTGCGGCTGTACGGGAGCCAGGCGACGCCGGAGCGGTAGGCGGGTGGGGACGCGGCAGCCGTCGCCCAGGTGCGACCGCCGTTCGCGGTGATCGCCCCCGCGCGCGGGGAGGCCTGGTCGGCGCGGTAGTCGCCGCCGACGGCCAGTCCGTGCTTACGGTCGCGGAAGGCGAGCGCGAAGACGCCGCGGGCAGGGTCGCCCGCCGGTATCGGTGTGTCGGTGGCCGTCCAGGTGAGCCCGCGGTCGGCGGAGTGCAGCACACGCGCGCGTGCACCCCCGCCCGTGGCCAGCCACACGTCACGCGGCCCCGCACTCACCAGGCACTGTCCGCTCGCCGCGAAGCCCGCCTCACCCTCCAGCGCGGCCGGCATGCCGGCGCTGGGCAGCACCGTCCAGGAACGTCCGCCGTCGCTGGTGGAGAGGATGCGGAACTTCCCGTCCACCGGGTCGCTCATGGCGAGGCCGTGTCGGGGGTCGAAGAAGGTGAGGCAGTCGTAGAAGGCCCTGGGATCGGTGTTGCGGAAGGACTCGGTCCAGCTCACCCCGCCGTCGTCGGTGCGGTAGACGCGGGAGGCCTCTCCCTCGCCGATGGCCAGGACCACGGCGCGTCGCGCGTCGAACGCCTCGATGTCCCGGAACTGGAGCTCTGCCGCACCCGGCGGAGAGACGTTTCGCCAGCTCGTTCCGCCGTCGGTGGTGCGCAGGACGGTGCCCTGGGTGCCGGCGAGCCAGGCGGTACCCCGGCTGACGGCGGACAGCCCGCGGAAGCGGACGTCGGTGGTGCCGCTGTCCTTCGGCGCCCAGTGCGGCGCACGGTGCCCGGCGCCCGTCCGTTCGTGCGCCTGCGCGGGTGCGGCCAGTCCGGCGGCGACAGCGGCGAGCGCCGCCACGTACGCGCCCGCCATCACCGTTCGCCTCGTCCGACCCGTACACCTGTTCTGTCGCTGCGTCCCCAAGATCCTCATGGCGGGCGAAGGTAGCAGTGAATGAACTCGGTGACAGAGGTCACTCGAAAATCAGGTGCACTGATTGGCTCATTCCAGCGTCTCTCTCAGTGTGCGGACCGTTCCATCCCGGAGTCCGGCCAACCGTCACAAGGGAGCAAGGCGTTGTTCACCGTCATCGAGCAGCTCGTAGAGGCCCGTCTCGTCGCCGCCGCACCGCGGATGACGAGCATTCCCGCAACGCTCACCTACGACCGGAGCGACCCGTTCGCGGTCCGGATGACCTTCCCCGCACCGGCCACGCTGGAGGGCGTGGAGGTGTGCTGGACCTTCTCCCGCGAACTCCTCACCGACGGCATGCGGGACCCGCAGGGCCACGGCGACGTACGAGTGCGGCCGTACGGCTACGACCGTACGGTGCTGGAGTTCCACGCCCCGGAAGGGACCGCGGTCGTGCATGTCCGCTCCGGCGAGCTGCGGCGCTTCCTGGCGGCCACCACCGAGCTGGTCCCCGTCGGCCTGGAGCATCTCCAGACCGACCTGGACCGCGACCTCGCGGAGCTGATGCGCGACGCCCTGTGACAGACCCGTTTATTGCTTTGACAGCCTGAAACGCCTCTTCCTACGCTTGCAGCGGTCCTGTTGCCGTCGAATTGGAGAAGGACGTTGCTCTACTGAGGTCCTGAGACACCGCGCCCCACACCCTCCAGTGGTGTGTGTGCGTAGCGTGCGACCTCGGTGTTCGAGCCGTCCGTGCCTCCCTCCGGAGCAGGACCTTCCTCGTGCCATCAGGACTCTTTCGCCGCCCGCCGGTGTCTCGACACGCGTTTGCCCCGACCGACTCACGCAACCGCGAGGCCACATGTCAGCCACCACATCCGTCGCCGTCACCTCCCTCTCCTTCGCCTGGCCCGACGGCACCCCCGTCTTCGACGGTCTCGACGTCACCATGGGCCCCGGCCGCACGGGGCTCGTCGGCGTCAACGGGTCAGGGAAATCAACCCTGTTGAAGCTCATCGCCGGGCAACTGCGGCCCACCGACGGCACCGTCCGCGTCGCGGGCGACGTCGGCCACCTCCCGCAGACCGTCACCCTCGACACCGCGCTGCGCGTCGAGGAGGTCCTCGGCATCTCCGCCCAGCGGGCCGCGCTGCACGCCATCGAGGCGGGTGACGTGGCCGAGGAGCACTTCGAGACGATCGGCGACGACTGGGACGTAGAGGAACGCGCCCTTGTCACGCTCGGCGAACTCGGCCTGGGTCACATCGACTTGGACCGCACGGTCGGCGAGGTCTCGGGCGGGGAGGCGGTCCTCCTGCGGCTGGCCGCGCTGCTGCTGGACCGCCCGGACGTTCTCCTGCTGGACGAGCCGACCAACAACCTGGACCTGCACGCACGCCGACGGCTGTACGCGGCTGTCTCCTCCTGGCCCGGCGTGATGATCGTGGTCAGCCACGACCGTGAACTCCTGGACCTGGTCGACCAGATCGCCGACCTGCGCTCCGGCGAGGTCACCTGGTACGGCGGCAACTTCTCGGCGTACCAGGAGGCACTCGCCACCGAACAGGAGGCGGCCGAGCGCATGGTGCGCGTGGCCGAGGCCGACCTGAAGAAGCAGAAGCGCGAACTGTCCGACGCCCAGGTCAAGTTGGCCCGCCGCAAGAAGTACGGGCAGAAGATGTTCGAGCAGAAGCGCGAGCCGAAGATCGTCATGGGGGCGCGCAAACGGTCCGCCCAGGAGTCGGCGGGCAAGCACCGCATCATGCACGAGGAGCGGCTCGCCGGAGCCAAGGAACGGCTCGACGAGGCGGTGGACGCCGTCCGGGACGACGACGAGATCCGCGTCGACCTGCCGTACACGGCCGTACCGCCCGGGCGTACCGTTCTCACGCTCCTGGACCTGGAGCTGGCGTACGGAGCGAGCGCGGGCTCCTTGGATCTGCGCGGGCCCGAGCGCATCGCGCTGGTCGGGCGCAACGGGGCGGGCAAGACGACCCTGTTGCGGACGATCGCCGGTGAACTGGCCCCGGTCTCCGGGGAGACGAGGACGCACGTACCGCTGCGCTTCCTGCCACAGCGGCTCGACGTCCTCGACGACGAGCTGACCGTCGCGGAGAACGTTGCCAGGTTCGCGCCGGGCGCCACCAACAACCGGGTCCGCGCCCGGCTGGCCCGCTTCCTGTTCCGGGGTGCCCGCGCCGACCAGCGGGCGGCGACCCTGTCGGGCGGCGAGCGGTTCCGCGCCGCCCTGGCCGCCCTGATGCTGGCGGAGCCCGCGCCCCAGCTCCTGTTGCTGGACGAGCCGACCAACAACCTGGACATGGCGAGCGCGCGACAGCTCACGACGGCTCTGGACTCGTACGAGGGAGCACTGATCGTCGCCAGCCACGACCTGCCGTTCCTGGAGTCGATCGGGATCACCCGATGGCTGCTGCTGGACGGGGAGTTGAGGGAGATCGACCCGGACGAAGCGGGGTGATCGGCAGCCGGGTCCGGGCCCCGGCCCGGCCTCCGGGGCTTTTGTCCGCCAGTTCCACCCTGCATGATGTGCGCGGACACCCCCTTCCGATACGGAGCTCCCTCGTGCCCAGCAAGAAGGCCCTCATACGCCGCCCCAGCCCGCGCCTGTCCGAGGGCCTCGTCACGCACATCGAGCGCGAGGAGATCGACGCCGACCTCGCCGGCCGGCAGTGGGAGGTGTACGCGGAGGCGCTGCGCACGCACGGCTGGGAAACCGTCGAGGTGGATCCGGCGGACGACTGCCCGGACTCGGTGTTCGTCGAGGACGCGGTGGTCGTCTACCGGAACGTCGCGCTGATCGCGCGGCCCGGCGCCGACTCCCGGCGCGGTGAGACCGGCGGCGTCGAGGAGGCGGTGGCCCGCCTCGGCTGTTCGGTGAACTGGGTCTGGGAGCCGGGCACCCTGGAGGGCGGTGACGTCCTCAAGGTCGGTGACACCATCTACGTCGGGCGGGGCGGTCGGACCAACGCCGCCGGCGTGCAGCAGCTCAAGGCCGTGTTCGAACCGCTCGGCGCCCGGGTCGTCGCCGTGCCGGTGAGCAAGGTGCTGCATCTGAAGTCGGCGGTCACCGCGCTGCCGGACGGGACCGTCATCGGGTACGCACCACTGGTGGACACCCCGTCCCTCTTCCCGCGTTTCCTGCCGGTGCCGGAGGAGTCCGGGGCGCACGTGGTGCTGCTGGACGGCGGAAAGCTGCTGATGGCGGCGAGCGCGCCGAAGACGGCCGAACTGCTCGCCGATCTCGGGCACGAGCCGGTGATCGTGGACATCAGCGAGTTCGAGAAGCTCGAAGGCTGTGTGACATGCCTCTCGGTCCGGCTGCGGGAGCTGTACATCTAGCCGGCCGATCGGGGTACTCGTCCGGCCCTGGACCTGCGAGTCCGGAGCCGTACCGGATCCCGGCGACAAACTCGCTGATCAGCGATCTTTACCACGCCCTTAACTTACGGCGGCGTAACCTACGGGAACGTAGCCTACGATGCCGTAGGTTGACTGAAGGCAGTCCGCTCACCCGCTCGCAACGTCATCCTGGAGCATTCATGACGATCACTTCTCCGCACCTCGGCAGCCCGTCCAGCGAGTGGACCGACGCTCGACTGCTGTACGCCCTGGAAGAAGTGGTCGAGACGGAACTCAACCGTCATCTGAAGGTGGCCAAGGACTGGATGCCGCACGAGTACGTGCCGTGGAGCGACGCCCGCAACTTCCCCGGCATCTTCGAGGACGGCGAGGCCTGGGGCAAGGAGCAGTCCAAGGTCACCGAGCTCGGCCGGATCGCCCTGGTCGTCAACCTCCTCACCGAGGACAACCTCCCCAGCTACCACCACGAGATCGCCAGCCTGTTCGGCCGCGACGGCGCCTGGGGCACCTGGGTGCACCGCTGGACGGCGGAGGAGGGCCGGCACGGCATCGTGATGCGCGACTACCTGCTCGCCTCCCGCGCGGTCGACCCGGACAAGCTCGAAGCGTTCCGTATGCAGCACATGGCCGAGGGCTTCGAGTCGGACAACCGGCACTCGATGCTGCACTCGGTGGCGTACGTCGCCTTCCAGGAGCTGGCCACCCGCGTCTCGCACCGCAACACCGGCCACCAGTCCGGCGACCCGGTCTGCGACCGCATGCTGGCCCGCATCGCGACCGACGAGAACCTGCACATGGTCTTCTACCGGAACCTGCTCAAGGCCGCGTTCGAACTCGCGCCCGACCTGACCATGCAGGCGGTCCGGGATGTGATCGTCAACTTCCGCATGCCCGGTCACGGCATGCCCGGCTTCGAGCGGGCCGCCGCGCAGATGGCGATCGGCGAGGTCTACAACATGCGCATCCACCACGACGACGTGCTCCAGCCCGTCCTGCGCCACCTGAAGGTCATGGAGATGGGCGACCTCGGCCCCGAGGGTCTCCACGCCCAGGAGGAACTGGGTATGTACATGAGCGGCCTGGACTCCGAGGCCGCCAAGTTCGACGAGAAGCTCGCGGCCCGCAAGGCCCGCATGGCGGCCCGCGCCGCCGGCTGACCCACCCCACGACACCGTTGCCTCGTACGCCGTCACCTCGTCCAGAGCCGCGTCCCGCACGTCGGCCACGGGGTGGCGGCGCAGTGTTCTCGGCTCCTCGCGCCAGGGCACGGCCAGTCCGTCCGGCTGCCCCGGCGCTCCGGTGACGGCGACCGCGAGACGCCCTTCGGCCTGGCCCCCATGGGCGGCCAGGCCATGGACCCCGGCCGGCAGCACGGGCGGGGCGACCGGCGGGTGGGCGCGGCCAGCTGTTCGAGGCGGGGCGATGGCGCCCGCTCGGTACCGGCCGGCGTTCGGGAATACCGTCCGAGAGGTCAGTGAGAGGTACGCGAGGTGTGTGAGGTGCGCCGGAGGTTGAGCCGCTCCTTCTCGGAGAGGCCGCCCCAGACGCCGAACCGTTCGTCGTTGCTGAGTGCGTAGTCCAGGCAGGCGGGGCGCATCTCGCACATCCCGCAGATGCGCTTCGCCTCGCGCACCGAACTGCCCGGCTCGGGAAAGAAGAAGTCGGCCCCGGTCTCCGCGCACAGGGCCTGCGCCTGCCAGGCGCTGTCCATCGGGGTGATCGTCTCGTAGTGCATGCACGAGAGCGTGCCCGGCGGTGAAAAACGTTCGCTCAACGTCCGATCAACGGCGACTTCCGGGCCCGCTGCCCGGCGAACGGCCCGGGCGGTTCGCCGGTTCGCCGGTTCGCCGGTTCGCCGGTTCGCCGGTTCGCCGGTTCGCCGGTTCGCCGGTTCGCCGGTTCGCCGGTTCGCCGGTTCGCCGGTTCGCCGGTTCGCCGGTTCGCCCGATGATGCTCCCGGCTGATGAGCGAGCGCACGGCGGCGCGCGAGCGTCTGGGAACAAGGCGCTGCTTCTTCCTCACCCAGGGTGAGTGCTGCCTGCGCCCGGGTCCGCGGAAGCTCTCCGGCAGCGATTGTCAGTGGGCGGTGCAAGACTCGGCAGAACAGGCAACGGGTCCCTCGCAGAGGCGGGGCCCACAGAGGAGGGCAATGATGCTCACCACCCGTTTCGTGACCGGTGCTCCGAACTGGATCGACCTCGGCACCCCCGACATCGAGGGCGCCACCGCCTTCTACCGGGCTCTCTTCGGCTGGGACTTCCGGTCGGCGGGCCCCGAAGCCGGCGGATACGGCTTCTTCCAGTTGGGCGGGCGGACCGTCGCGGGTGGCATGCAGTCCACCGAGGACCAGGGTCCGCCGTCCTGGTCGGTGTTCTTCCAGACTTCGGACATCGACGCCACCGTAAAGGCCGGCGAGCGGGCCGGCGGCGGCACGCCGGCGCCGCCCATGGATGTCATGGACGCGGGCCGGATGGCCATCCTCACCGACACCGCCGGCGCCGTCTTCGGCCTCTGGCAGCCCGGCCGGATCAAGGGCTTCGACATCGCCGGCGAGACCGGCTCCCTGTGCTGGGTGGAGCTCTACACGACGGACGTTCCCAAGGTCGCCGCGTTCTACGGCGCGGTGCTGGGCCTGGAGACCTCGGCGGTGTCGTTCCCGGGCGGCTCGTACACATGTGTGAACCCGGCGGGTGGCGGGGACGACGGGATGTTCGGTGGAGTCGTCGACGTGAACGACGACCCCACGGGCACCGAGACCACTCCGTACTGGCTGCCGTACTTCGAGGTCACCGACACCGACTCGACCGTCGCCGCGGCCCAGGAACACGGGGGCCAGGTCCTGATGCCGGCCACGGACGTGGAGGGCGTCGGCCGCATCGCACGGCTCACCGACCCCTACGGGGCACATTTCGCGGTGATCAAGAGCGCACCGGCTCAGATGTAGGGAGAGAGGACCATAGGCGAGGCGCCCCCCGAAGGGGCGTGGGGAACTGCGCGACCAGCCCCCACCGGCCCGCGGCGAAACGAACCGCTTACCCCGCGAGAGCTACGCCGAGGCGCGGCGTACCAGCGTCGTCGGCAGGACCAGGCCGGACGGCGCGCCCGCCGGGCCGCGCCTGGCCGAGGGGTCGAGGTCGCTCAGCAGCAGGCGGGCCATCAGCCTGCCCATCTCCTCGATGTCCTGGCGGACGGTGGTGAGTGGCGGCTCGGTCTGTTCGGCGACCGGCAGCATGTCGTCGAAGCCGACGACGGCGACGTCCTCGGGTACGCGCCGTCCGCGTTCACGCAGGACGCGCAGGGCGCCCGAGGCGGTGAGGTCGTTGGCGGCGAACACGGCGTCCAGGTCCGGGCACCGCTCCAGGAGTTCCCGCATCGCGTGTTCTCCGCCGGCCGGGGTGAAGTCGCTCTCGGCGATCAGCCGCGGGTCGGTGGCGGGCATGACGTCCCGGAACCCGTCGAGCCGGTCCGCCGCCGAGGTCTGGTCGAGGGGGCCCGTGATGTGCGCGATCCGCGTCCGCCCCAGGGCGACAAGGTGGCGTACGGCCGCCCGGGCACCGCCCCGGTTGTCGCTGTCGACGTACACGGCGTCGCGGTTGCCGTCGCCCCAGCCGGGCCTGCCGCCGAACACGGTGGGCACGCCCGCGCGCCGGACCAGGTCGGGCAGCGGGTCGTCGAGGTGCAGGGAGAAGACGAGGGCGCCGTCGACATGCCCGCCGGCGAGATATCTGCCGACCCGGGAGTGGTCGTCGCGCCCTTCGGTGAGCAGCAGCACGAGTTGGGAGTCGTGGGCGGTCAACTCTTTGCTGATGCCCCGGAGTTGAAGACCGAAGAAGGGGTCGGCGAAGACCCGGGTCTCGGGCTCGGCGATGACGACGGCGATGGCGTCGTGCCGTCTGGTCACCAGGGAGCGGGCCGCCTGGTTGGGCACGTAACCGAGTTCCTCGACGGCCTGCCTGACCCGTTCGACGAGCGGTTCGCGCACACCGTCCCCGCCGTTCACGACGCGTGACGCGGTCGCCCGGGAGACGCCTGCCCGCGCGGCCACGGCCTCCAGGGTGGGACGCGACGCGGTCTCGGTCACTTCGGGGCTCCTCATCGGCGGTTGCCGATCAGGATAGTCCCGGCCCGGCACCGGATGAGAGCGCTCTCCGAACCCGTCAGTGCTCGTGCGCCCCCTGCGCCTCCCCCGCCGCTCTCGCGCCGTGCGACTCGTAGCCGGGAATCGTCCCGTCCGTCTTCCGCACCAGGAACAGACCCGCCATCCCCATGTCCGAGTGGCTCTGCACATGGCAGTGGTACATCCACGCGCCCGCCCCGACCCCCTCCCCCGCGATCACCTGGAAGCCGAAGGAGTCCGCCGGTCCCACGATCTTGTTGTCGACGACCTGACTCGGGTCGTCGGGGCCGGTGAGCAGGCCGGTGCGGTTGTCCGCCCAGCGGTGACCGTGCATATGGAAGGTGTGGTAGTACTCGCCGTGCGTGATCATGACGAACTCGACGCGATCCCCCACGGTGGCCTCGAAGTCGGGGCTCTGATGGCCGGGCCGGTTGTTGATCGTCATGTCGTTGAAGACGATCGTGTAGGTGGTGTCCGGGAGGATGTCGCCCTTGCGCCGGACGATCACCGGGCCGTAGAGGCCCTTGCGGATGCCGCCGGTACCGTGTTCGGTGCCGACGACATGGTCGTGGTAGTGCCAGTAGCCGGCGCTGCCCGCCCGCCAGGTACCGTCCGCGCGGCGGCCCGGGGCGTGCGTGCGCCAGGTGTAGGTGCGCGTGCCGCCGGGTTCGACGTCGCTGCGGCTCAGTTTCGTGCCGTCGCTGGAGATCTCGTAGTCCAGGCCGTGGACGTGCAGGCTCACTGCCACGTCCGTGGTGTTCTCCAGGGTGATGTGTGCCGTGTCGCCCTCGTTCAGCTCGATCAGGGGCCCGGGAACCGACGCCGCGCCCTTCGTGAAGCCGTAGCCCATCTGCCCGTCGGCGAGCCGCTCGACGTACAGCTGGAGGTGTCGTACCTCGCCGCCGGCCGGGGCCGTCCTGGCGAGTGCGGCGGATGCGACGGTGGCGCCGCCCGCTTCGGAAGTGACCGACAACGATGTCGCGACGGCCGCGCCACCCAGCAGCACCCGCCGATTGAAGTCACGCCTGTCCATGCCGAACTCCCCACCCTGGTACGGAAGATGCGCAACGGGAACGAAGGGAACCGGTGAGACGGTAGCGGCACGGGACCCGTTTATCCACACTCAGGACAAAGTTCGTGTCATCCCGGTCATACCCCTTGGCGAGTCACCGAAAGAGGTCTAGCTTCCTCTGCGTTTGCTGTGACCGAGGAGGGGTGGGTGACCACATGCGGTTCACATCGCATCAGGAGTCCAGGTGTTTACGGGAGTTGAGCGCGAGAAACAGAGGCAGCGGCGGGAGCGGACGGCGACGGGCCTGGGCGGCCACCGTCATCGCCGGAGTCGTCACCGCCGGGCTGCTGTCAGGGCCTGCCGCGAGCGCGCGGCAAGCCCCCGATCCGTCGGTGACAACGATGTCCGTCAAGTCGCCGCCCGGCGGCAGCGGTGTACGCGTCCTGGTCTTCCACGGTTCTGCGGCATCCGGTGACGAGTCACCGGTTGTCAACGCCGGGATCGAGGCGATCGAGCGGATCGGACTGTCCGGCCCGGTGGAACAGCGCTTCGAGGTCGAGGCGACGGACGACGCCGCCGTGTTCACGGACGGGCCCCGGCTCGGGACCTTCAACGCCGTCGTCTTCCTGACCGGGGGCGGTGACGTCCTCGACCCGGACCAGGAGGCCGGGCTGGAGACGTACATGGAGGCCGGCGGCGGCTTCGTCGGTGTCCATGATGCGGCCCGGGCGGAACCGTACTCCGACTGGTTCACCGGCCTGTTGGGCGCCCGACCGGCAGGCACCAGCCCAACGGCCGTACAGCGGGCGACCGTTGAGGTCGGTGACCGGCGGCATCCGGCCACCAAGGACCTGCCGGCACAGTGGAAGCGGCCGGACCGGTGGCTCAACTGGGTGAAGAACCCCTCCGGTGAGGTGCACACCGTGGCCCGGGTGCGCGAGTCGACCTACCAGCCCGGCTCAAGCGCCAACGGCTGGGACCACCCGGTGAGTTGGTGCCGTGACTACGACGGCGGACGGTCCTTCTACACCGGCATGGGCGGCACGGTGTCGTCCTACGACGAGACGGACTTCCGCACTCATCTGCGCGGGGCACTGCTGTGGACGACCCGGCTGGCACAGGCCGACTGCAAGGCCACCATCAACGCCGGTTACAAGGCGGAGCGGCTGACGCAGCCCAACCAGCCGGGGCAGAACGACCAGATCGGTGAGCCGCACGGGCTGGTGACCGCACCCGACGGGCGGGTGTTCTACATCGGCCGTGGCGGCGCCGACTCCTCCCAGCCGGTGGTCACCGACTGGAACAACCCGAACATCGGCAAGGGCAAGGGCCAGATCCACGTCTACGATCCGAGGACCGGGAAGGTCGCTCTGGCGGGCGAGTTGACCGTCTTCGGCAACAAGGGCGGCGGGGACGAACTGCTCAAGGTCGAGGAGGGGTTGCTCGGCATCGAGCTCGATCCGTCCTTCGAGCGCAACGGCTGGGTGTACCTCCACTACACGCCCCACGCACGGATCAACCGCGACACCAGGATGGCCGAGCGGTACGTCTCCCGCTTCACGCTCGACCTGGCCACCAACCGGCTCGATCTGAACAGCGAGAAGGTGCTGCTCAAGTGGCCGGTACAGATCCACAGTTGCTGTCACTCCGGCGGCGGGATGGCCTGGGACTCCAAGGGCAACCTGTACATCGCCACCGGTGACAACAACTCCTCCCAGTTCAGCGACGGTTACTCCGGCAACAACCCCCAACCCGCCTACAAGGGCGTGTCGTTCGCCGACGCCCGGCGCACCGCGGGCAACACCAACAACCTCAACGGCAAGATCCTGCGCATCCATCCGGAGGCCGACGGCACGTACACGCTCCCCGCCGGCAACCTCTTCACGGGCCGGGAGACCGACGAGGGCGGCGGAAAGACGCGCGGCGAGATCTATGTGATGGGAGTCAGGAACCCGGCCCGCATCTCCGTCGACAAGGCGACCGACACCCTGTACGCGGGCTGGGTCGGACCGGACGCGAGTGCGCCCTCGACGACCTGGGGTCCGGCGAAGTACGACACGTTCGCCGCCATCACCCGGGCGGGCAACCGGGGTTGGCCGTACTGCATGGGCAACAAGCAGCCCTATCGGGACCGCAATCTGCCCGATCCGGCGAAGCCGCTGGGCTGGTACGACTGCGACCACCCGAAGAACGAGTCGCCGAACAACGACGGTCTGGTCAATCTGCCGCCCGTCACCGGCAACAACATCTGGTACTCGCCCCAGGGCGGCGCCCCCGACTTCCCGCGCGACGCGAACGGCATTCCGTCCTACAAGCAGGCGGAGAGCACATATCTGCTGCCGTGGCTGAAGGGCGGCGGTCAGGCCGCGATGAACGGTCCGGTGTACCGCTACGACGCGGCGAGCGCGAGCACGACCAAGTGGCCGGCCTACTGGGACGGCAAGTGGTTCGTGGGCGACTTCTACGACGCCGACCAGCCGCGCAACGCGGTCGTCACCGACCCGAAGACCCAGGGAGACGGCGGACTGCCCGTCCACTCGGAGTCGTTGAAGAAGATCGTGCCGATCGGGAACGACGGCATCAAGAACCTCATGGACTGGAAGTTCGGCCCCGACGGCTCGCTGTACGTCCTCGACTACGGCCGGGGCTTCTTCACCTCGGACGCCAGGTCGGCGCTGTGGCGGGTCACCTACACCGGCGGCGGCCCCACGCCCGCGGTCGGCGACCTCGTGAGGGGAGCGGAGTAGTGCGCGGACGCAAGGCTCTCTGGACGGCCCTGCTGGCGTCCCTGTTCATGGTCCTCGGACTGACATCGGTGGCAGGGGCTCGCTCCGGCACCGAACCCGCCGCCGGACCGGCCGCAGCTCAGGTCCTCACCTGGACGGCGGACGACGACATCACCAAGTACGCGTCCGTACCGGCCACGGCGGTGGCGGGCGCCACGACGATCGTCTTCGAGAACAGTGCGGCGACCGGCAACACCATGGGTATGCCCCACACGTTGACGTTCGACGTCTCCGACCCGGAGTACAACAACGACGTACCGCTCAACATCCTCGCCAACCCGAACGACGACCAGGGCGGCCGGCACACCGCCGAGGTCACGCTCGCCCCCGGCCGTTACCGCTACTACTGCACGATCCCTGGCCACGGCCAGATGCAGGGCATCCTCGTGGTGACGGAGGGCGGCAGCGGCGACACGACCGCGCCGGAGACCTCGGCGAATGTCACCGGTGCGCAGAACTCGCAGAGCCAGTACGTCGGTTCGGCGAGTGTGGCGATCGGCGCGAGCGACGAGGGCTCGGGCGTGGACCGGGTCGAGTACGCGATCGGCACCGACGGCGCCTGGCAGCCGTACACCGCGCCGGTCGTGATCGACCGGGTCGGAAGCCATACGGTGCGCTACCGGGCGTTCGACAAGGCGGGCAACGCCGCCGCCGAGAAGAGCGTCACGTTCACGGTGGTGGCACCGCCGACGGACGACACGGCGCCGCCGGAGACGTCGGCGACGGTGAGCGGCGAGCGGAACGCGGACGGGGCGTATCTCGACATGGCGACGGTCACCGTCTCCGCCTCGGACACCGGGTCCGGGGTCAACACGGTCGAGTACGCGGTCAACAGCGGGAGTTGGCAGCTGTACAGCGGGCCGGTGATGGTGCATCAGGTCGGCAGCCACAGTGTCCGCTACCGGGCAACCGACAAGGCGGGCAACGTCTCCGCCGAGAAGACCGTCGCCTTCAGCGTCGTCGCCCAGCCCGCCGAGGACACCACCCCGCCCGTGACGGGGGTGACCGTCGAGGGCATCCGGAACGCGAACGGCGCCTACGTCAACAGTGCCAAGGTGACCGTCAGTGCGACGGACCACGGCGGGTCGGGTGTCGCCACGGTCGAGTACTCGCTCGACGGCGGCCCCTATCTGGCGTACACCACACCGGTGGTGGTCGACCGGGCGGGCGCGCACACCGTGGCGTACCGGGCGAGCGACAAGGCGGGCAACACCAGCGACGCACGCTCGGTGAGCCTCACCGTCGTGGCCGGCGGCGGGGTTCCCGCGCCCAACTGCCCGGAGTACGACGAGCGGTTGACAGTGATCGTCGGTACGGCCGACTCGGGGGTGTCCAACCGGGTCACCAACAATCGGTGCCGGATAGGCGAGTTGATCGAGGACGAGCGGGAGTGGACATCCCAAGCCCTGTTCCTCAAGCACGTACGGACCGTTCTCGACCGGCTCGTCAAGGACGGCGCCGTCGACGAGCGCGAGGACGCGGCGATCGAGGAGGCGGCCCGCGCCTCCGGCATCGGCAGGCCGGGTCAGACCGAGGGCTACCGCACGATTCTCGACGGTACGCCCGCGTCCTTCGCCAAGTGGCAACAGGTGGGCGGCGGTTCGTTCGCGCCGAACGGCGACGGGTCGATCACCAGCGGCACCGCGGTCGCGGGGCTCGGCATGCTGTGGTTCCCGGAGCGGAAGTACGCCGACTTCTCACTCAAGCTCCAGTGGCGGGACGACGCGCCGGGCACGGGAAACGCCAACTCCGGTGTGTTCGTGCGGTTCCCGTGGGTCCACGGTCATCCGGAGGAGGCCAGGCCGGAGTGGGCAGCCATCAAGTTCGGGCACGAGGTGCAGGTGTTCGACCGGCCCGACGGCGACATGTACAAGACGGGCTCGGTCTACGGCTTCGACCGGGTGGGACTCGCCGGGGCAGGTGTCACCCAGAAGGGCACCTGGAACGACTACGAGATCAGGGTGGTCGACCAGCACTACTCGGTGTACCGGAACGGCGTCCTGATCAACGAGTTCGACAACACCGGCGGCCAGGACTTCACCCCGCCGCGCTCGGACGATCCGGGCACGGACGGGCGGCGGTTCGCGTCCGGGTACATCGGCCTCCAGGTGCACGGCACTACCGATGTGGTCTCGTACCGGGACATCCGGATCAAGGAACTGTGAGGCGGCCGATGCCCCCGACCGACATGTCGGCAAAGGCGGTTCAGGGGGCGTAGGCAGCGGCCCGGCGCGTCACCGTCATGCTCATGGGGCTGGGTCTCATGGTCCCCTTGACCAGCGGGGTCACCTCCCGTCCGGTGGCGTGCCGGAGTCGCCAGTGCCGCAGCAGGGTCGCGACGACGAGCGGGATCGCCGTACGGCCGTACACCTCGCCGATGCACTGACGGGTGCCGGCGCCGAACGGGAAATGTGCCTCCCGCTGGGCGTCGGTGACCCGGTCGGGGAGCCAGCGGTCCGGGTCGAAACGGTGCGGGAAGGGGAACGCCTGCGGGGCGCGGTGCAGGCAGTACAGGCTGAAGGCGATGTCCGCGCCTCCGGGAATCCGGTGGCCGCCGAGTTCCGCGGGACCGGTGGTGACGCGGCTGAGCAGCCAGAAGGGCGGGTACAGGCGGAGCACTTCGGCGAACACCCGCTTGAACAGGGGGAGGTTGGCGAGGTCCCCGGCGCGCAGCGGCCGGTCGCCGACCGCGATACGCAACTCGCCGAGTACGGCCTCCTCCACCTTGGGGTGAATGGCGAGGCAGTGCAGAAGCCAGGCCGCCACACTCCCCGTGGTCTCGACGGCGGCCAGCAGCATGCCGACGACCTGTTCCGTCAGTTCAACGTCGGTGAGGGTGGCGCCGGTGCGCGGGTCCGTGGCGTGCATCATCGCGGAGAGCAGGTCACCCCGGTCGCGCCCGCCGCTGCGGTACGTCCGGATCTCCCTGTCGATGATCCGGTTGATGCCGTTCAGGGCCGAGCGGAAGCCGATGTTGGCGGGCAGCGGCATCCGGTGCGCCCAGCCGACGGGGAGCAGCATCCTGCGGTACAGCCCGACGAGCAGCTGCGGGAACAGCCGCTGGATGTCCTGCCCGGCCTGCACGGTCCCCGGCCCGGAGAACAGGGTGCGGGTGACGACCTCGGCGGCCAGCCGGTGCATGCCATGGACCATCTCCAGCCGCTGCCCGTTGTGCCAGGACCGTGCCAGCGCGTCCGCGCACGCCTCCGTCACACGGGAGTAGTCGGCGATCCGCCGCTGCTGGAAGGCGGGTTGAAGGATCGGCCGCTGCACCCGGTGGTCGGCGGCGGGGCAACTGGCGACGCTGTTTCCGGCAAGCGCCCGTACACCCTCGATGTAGATGCCGCCCTGCTCGAAGGTCCCCGGGTCGGCGAGCAGGTGCCGTACGAGATCCGGCCGGGTCACGAGGTGGACGGGCCTCGGCCCGACGCGCACGACGACGACTCCGGAACGGGCCGCGGGGCCCGTGTGCCGACGCTCGAAGAAGAGCAGCGGGTCGCGCAGGATCTGCCACAGATGCCCGGCCACCGGGAGGGCGCCGGGGGCGGCCGGCGGACTGGTGGGGACCGTCGAGGCCGGATTCATGGTGCGCTTCCCCCAGGGTCGAACTCGGACGTGTGCCGGGCAGAGCCCGTACGGTCGCAGGTCCGACCGCCGCCGAGGAAGGCGCCCGGAGACAGCGCCCGTTGCACCCGAGCGGCTCGACTCCCGCCCCGTGCGCCCCTGACGTGTCCTCTGATCCCTTGTGTACGTGCCGAGTTGGCGAAGTCAGGCCTTGCGGGCGCGACTTGGCTGTACGCGCCTGGGCTCGCCCGGCATCTTCGGGTACTCCGGGGGATACGGCAGGTCACCGAGTCCGTGCTCGTGTTCGTCGCGGGTGGCGAGTTCGAGCAGGGCGTCGAGAGAGAAGGCGTGGTCGTCCATGTCCGCGTGGACGTCGCCGAGTTGGGCGAATCGGCCTGGCATGGTCGCGAGGTCGAAGTCACGGGGGTGCGCGTCGCCGACCTCCTCCCACTTCAGCGGCGCCGAGACCGGAGCGTGCGCGTGGGGCCGTACGGAGTAGGCGGACGCGATGGTGCGGTCTCGTGCGGTCTGGTTGTAGTCGACGAAGATCCGCTCCCCGCGTTCCTCCTTCCACCACTTCGTGGTCACCTGCTCCGGCATGCGCCGTTCCAGCTCCCGCCCGACGGCGATCGCAGCCCGCCGCACCTGGGTGAACGTCCACCTCGGTTCGATCGGCACGAAGACATGCAGCCCTCGGCCGCCGGAGGTCTTGGGCCAGCCGCGCAGACCGCCGAACTCGTCGAGCACGGCGCGCAGTTCGTGCGCCGCGCGCACCGCGTCGTCGTAGTCCGTGCCGGGCTGCGGGTCGAGGTCGATGCGCAGTTCGTCGGGGTGGTCGACGTCGGCGCGGCGCACCGGCCAGGGATGGAAGGTGAGCGTGCCGAACTGCGCGGCCCACAGCACGGCGGCGACCTCGGTCGGACACATCTCGTCGGCGCTGCGACCGCTGGGGAAGGTGATGTGGGCGGTCGGGATCCAGTCGGGCATGTTCTTGGGCGCCCGCTTCTGGAAGAAGTTCTCGCCGGTCACCCCGTCCGGACAACGCTCCAGGGTGGTGGGCCGGTCGCGCAGTGCCCGCAGGATGCCGGGGCCGACGGCGAGGTAGTACTGGGCGAGGTCGAGCTTGGTGAAGCCACGCTCCGGAAAGAACACCTTGTCCGGGCTGGACAGCCGTACTGTCCGGCCGAACGCTTCCAGCTCCACTGCTTCGCCCATGCGAGCCACGGTAGGCCTACCGCACCAAGCTCGCATACCGGGCGATCACGGTCGAGGGCGCGCAGAATCGGAGCATGGATCTGCCGGTCATGCCTCCCGTGAAGCCGATGCTCGCCAAGTCCGTGGCGAAGATCCCCCCGGGTATGCAGTACGAGGCCAAGTGGGACGGCTTCCGGGCCATCGCGTTCCGCGACGGCGCCGACGTCGAGGTCACCAGCCGCACCACCAAGTCGCTGAACAGGTATTTTCCCGAGCTGGTGGCGGCCTTGCGGGAGCGGCTGCCCGAGCGTTGCGTGGTGGACGGCGAGATCGTGATCGCGCTCGGCGGGCGTCTCGACTTCGACGCGCTCACCGAGCGCATCCACCCCGCCGAGTCCCGGGTGCGGACGCTGGCCGAGCGTAACCCGGCCTCGTTCGTCGCGTTCGACCTGCTGGCACTGGGCGACGAATCGCTCCTCGACGTCCCGATGACCGAGCGGCGCGCACTGCTCACCATGGCGTTGTCCGGCGTAACCCCGCCTGTTCATGTGGCGCCCGCGACCACCGACGCCGAGGTGGCGCAGCGGTGGTTCGAGCAGTACGAGGGGGCGGGCCTCGACGGTGTCATCGCCAAGCCGCTCGCCCTGCGCTACCGGCAGGACGAGAGAGTCATGTTCAAGGTCAAGCACGAGCGGACGGCGGATGTCGTGGTGGCCGGATACCGGCTGCACAAGAGCGGACCGATCGTGGGTTCACTGCTGCTGGGGCTGTACGACGCCCGGGGCACCCTCCAGCATGTGGGGGTGAGCGCCGCGTTCCCGATGAAACGGCGCGCCGAGCTCGTCGAGGAACTGGAGCCGCTGCGGCTCGCGGACGTGGGCGAGCATCCGTGGGCCGCCTGGACGGACGAGACGGCGCACGAGGCGGCGCGGCTGCCGGGGGCGCCGAGCCGGTGGTCGGCGAAGAAGGACTTCTCATGGATTCCGTTGCGACCCGAGCTGGTGGCCGAGGTGGCGTACGACCACATGGAGAACGGGGTGCGCTTCCGGCACACCGCCCGTTTCCGCCGCTGGCGCCCGGACCGTACGGCCGACAGCTGCACGTACGACCAGCTGGACGAGCCTGTGGGGTACGACCTCGCGGAGATTCTCGGCCCCAAGGGCTGAGGTCACCCTCTCGGCACCTCTTCTGTGGGCCGTTCGGTCCTTTGAGCGCGCGCGAGCAGAACCGATCAGGCATGGCCACCAATGACCTGATTAGCGCACAATCATAGACACGGACTTGGTGGCGACGGTGGGCATGCGACAGATGGCGCGAACGGCACGGACCCGGCGGCGCGGGACAGCCACGGCGGCGCTGGTGGCCGGCGCCGTGACGGCCTTTCTGATGGCCGGCTGCACGACGGACGACCGCCCCTCCGACGACGGACGCGGACGGACCCACAGCCGGAGCCAGGAACCCGACCACCGCGATTCACCCGCTCCGGGGAGCGCCGGACCGGTCCTCGCCGTAAAGATCGACAACGTCCGCGCGGCCCGCCCCCAGACGGGCCTGGACGCGGCGGACCTCGTGTACGCCGAGCAGGTCGAGGGCGGTCTGAGCCGGCTGATGGCGGTCTACGCGACCCGGCTGCCGCAGGCCGTGGGGCCGGTACGCAGCGCACGTGAGTCCGACCTGGAGCTGCTACGTCAGTTCGACGAGCCGACGCTCGCCTTCTCCGGCGCCCAGGGCAAGCTGCTGCCGTTGATCGACCGGGCACCGCTGAACGCCGAGTCCCCGGAGTCTGCGGCTTCGGGCGCCTACTACCGGGGCACGGACAAGGCGGCGCCGCACAACCTGTACCTGAGACCGCAGCGGCTGATCGGCGCCGCGCCGGGGGCGGACGCGCTGACCACCGGCTTCCGTTACGGCGTCGCACCCGAGGGCGGGACCCCGGAGAAGTCGCGCACCGTCCGCTTCCCGTCGGCGCGCTTCACGTTCACCTGGTCGGCGGACCGGAACGGCTGGCTGGTGTCGATGGACGGCACCCCGACCGTCACGACCGACGGGGTACGGGTCGCCGCCGCTACGGTTGTCGTGCAGTACGTCAAGGTACGCGAGTCGCGGTTCCACGACGTCCTCGGCAACAACTCGCCGTACACCCAGTCCGTGGGCTCGGGCCGGGCTCAGGTACTGCGCGACGGCCGGGCGTTCGACGCGGAGTGGCGGCGCGGATCGGCCACGGAGGGGACGGACTTCACGACGGCCGACGGTACGCCGGTGAACTTCGCGAAGGGTCAGGTGTGGGTGGTGTTCGCGCAGGCGTGATCTGTACGGCCCGACGCCCTGTGTGCGGAGCCGTGCCCGGGCCACGCTCCGATCGGCCGCCCCCCTGCCGCCCGGGCGGCGCCGGGTACGGCACCCTCGCCCGAAGGACGGGCACGGACCGACACATGCGGCTCCGCCGCCCGGGCGCCACCAGCCGCGGGGAACCCGCGGTGGCCGCATCGCGCCGCCTCGAACGGCAGCCCTGCCCGCGCCAGCACGCCACCCGCCCCGCGCAGCACCGCCGCGAGGGGCCACCAGCAACACCGGGCCCGCGATAACCATGCCGTACACCCAGCGGAGCCCCTACACCTCGAACAGCAACCCCGCCCGCGCCAGCTCGCCCGCCGCCCCGCGCAGCGCCGCCGCGAGGGCCACCAGCAACACCGGGCCCGCGGTGACCATGCCGTACACCCAGCGGAGCCCCTACGCCTCGAACGGCAACCCCGCCCGCGCCAGCTCGCCCGCCGCCCCGCGCAGCGCCGCCGCGAACCGTGTCACCCGCTCCGGCGTGAACCGCGTGCTCGGCCCGCCGAAGGACAGCGCGGCGAGCACGGCCCCGCTCCTCCCCCGCACCGGCACGGCCACCGCCGACAGCCCCTCCTCGCGCTCGCCGTGACTCACGGCGTACCCGTGGTCGCGGGCCTCCTCGATCCAGGTCCGCAGAGTCACCAGATGTGCGGCCCCGTACGGTGAGGCCTCCGCGACCCGGAGCAGCAGCCCGTCCGGGGCGTCCAGCAGCAGTGCCTTGGCGACGCCGCCCGCCCACAGCGGGAGTTCGTCGCCCACCCGCACGACCTGGCGCAGCGCCTGCGGGCCCTCTTCCTGGGCGATGCAGACGCGGTGGGTGTCCCGGCGCACATACAGGTGCACCGTCTCCTTGTGCTCGGCGGCGAGATCGCGCAGCAGGGCCCGGGCCGCGGGTGGCAGCCGCCAGGCCTGTTCGGCGAGCCGGGACCAGCGCAGCAGCGCGGGACCCGCGAGGTAGCGGCCGTGCTCGTCGACCCAGAGCAGTCCGTTGAGCCGCAGGGTCTGGAGCAGTCGCAGCACGGTGGTCTTCGGCAGCCCGGAGGCGCTGACGATCTCACGGAGGGACAGCGCGGGCCGGACGTCGTCGAACAGCCCGAGAACGTCGATGGCCCGCTGGACGGTACGCATCCCCGCGGGTTCGGACTCGGCTGCGTCCCGTGCCCCGGATGATCCTCCGGCTGCCATCCCTGTGCCTCCTCGGCTCCGGACCGCCCCACGGTCCGGGCGGCGGTCTCGCCCCGCACGGTATCCGCTCCCGGTCCGCTGAGCGGACCCGGCCTGGCACGGAAGGGCGCTCAGCGAGGGGAGGCGAGGGGCTCCACCGGGTTGCGCAGCCCTTCCGCCGCGTCGGCGACGCGCTGGATGAGGTCGAGGAAGACGGACTGTTCGCCGGCGGAGAGCGGCGCCAGGAAGACCTGGTTCATCCGGGCTGTCCGCACGGTCAGCCTGCGGTGCGCCCGCATCCCGTCGTCCGTGGGGCGCAGCAGGGAGCGGCGGCCGTCCTCCGGGTCGCGCACCTTGTCGATCAGGTCGCGGCGACCGAGCCTGCTGACGACCTCGGCGACCGTGGACCGGTCGAGGCCCACGCGCTCCCCGACCGTGCGCTGGTCCAGGCCCGGTTCGGCGACCAGCGCGTTCAGGACCGCGAACTGCGGCGAGGTGATCTCCTCGGAGACCATCGTGTTCCACAGCAGGTAGTGCGCCTGCTGGAGTCGCCGGGCGAGGTGCCCGGGGTGGGTGGAGAGGTCCACCGCGGCCATGTCCGCTCCTGGGGTTGTCTCTTCAGAGCACTGAATTTCGTTGGTGTACTGACGATACAGCCCAACGACCGCCGCGTCTCCAGTTGAGCCATACGACCACCACCTGGCATTTTATCGCCACTCTTGACGACGGGACCGGCGAATGGCAGCGTGAGGGAAACCTTGCTGAAATACTCAGTGCCCTGAGTAATTGGGCTCGGAAGAGACTAGGAACCCCTCATGGCTCTCACCCAGTCGGACATCGACGTCGAGGTCGGCGACCTCCAGGACGCCTACGACAAGGCGGTCGCCGAAGGCGCCCCCGTACAGAACCATCCGCCGCGCGACTACGCCCCGTACCGCAGCTCGGTGCTGCGTCACCCGAAGCAGCCGCTGGTCGCGGTGAGCGGCGGGGACCCGGAGACGGTCGAGCTGTCGGGTCCCGTGTTCGGGGTCACCGACATCACCGACATCGACAGCGACCTCACGATCCAGCACCAGGGCGAGCCGCTCGGCGAGCGCATCACCGTCTCCGGACGGCTCCTCGACCGTGACGGGCGGCCCGTGCGCGGCCAGCTGATCGAGCTGTGGCAGGCCAACGCCTCCGGCCGGTACGCCCATCTGCGGGACCAGCATCCGGCACCGCTCGACCCCAACTTCACCGGCGTGGGGCGGGTCCTGACGGATGATCAGGGAGCGTACCGGTTCACCACGATCAAGCCGGGCGCTTACCCGTGGCGCAACCACACCAACGCCTGGCGGCCCGCGCACATCCACTTCTCGGTCTTCGGCACGGCGTTCACCCAGCGGCTCGTGACACAGATGTACTTCCCGAACGACCCGCTCTTCCGCTACGACCCGATCCTGCGCTCGGTGACCGACGAGGCCGCCCGCAACCGTCTGGTCGCCGAGTACAACCACGACCTGTCCCAGCCCGAGTTCTCGCTCGGCTACGAGTGGGACATCGTCCTCGACGGTCCCTCCGCCACCTGGATCGAAGAAGGCCGCGACTGATGAGCGTCTCCCCCGAGAACCTGCTGCCCACCCCGTCCCACACCGTCGGCCCCTTCTACGGCTACGCCCTCCCCTTCCCCGAGGGCGAGCAGGTCGCGCCCAAGGGCCACCCGGACACGATCGCCCTCCACGGGTACGTCCTGGACGGCGAGGGCGACCCGATCCCCGACGCCCTGCTGGAGTTCTGGCAGGCGGCGCCCGACGGCTCCCTCACCGGTGCCCCCGGCTCGCTGCGCCGCGACCCGGTGACGGGCGGCTTCCTGGGCCGCAACGGCACCGACTTCACGGGCTTCGGGCGGGTCGCCACCGACGCCGACGGGCACTACGCGCTGTACACGCTGCCGCCGGGCAACGCGGGCCTGCCGTACATCAGCGTGTGCGTGTTCGCGCGCGGTCTGCTGACCCACCTGTACACGCGCGCGTATCTGACGGACGGCGCCGATCCGCTGCTCGACTCCCTGTCGGCGGAGCGACGCGCCACGCTGGTCGCCGCCGAGGGCGAGCGGCGCACGTACCGTTTCGACATCCGCCTTCAGGGTGAGGGCGAAACGGTCTTCCTGGAGTTCGAGTGACACCACCCGCCGATGCCGAGTCCGCCACCGACACCGGCCTGCTCTCCCCCGGGTGGGCCGGTTCCCCGGCCGCCTCCGCGACGAGCGACACCGCGTATCTGCGGGCGCTGCTCGACGCGGAGGCCGCGCTGACCCGTGCGCAGGCCGGGCTGGGCCTGGCTCCGGAAGCAGCGGCCAGGGCGGTCGGCTCGGCGGTCGACGGGGCCGCCGCCTTCGATGTGCGGTCGATCGCGCTGCGCGCCCGGGCCGGCGGCAACCCGGTGATCCCGCTGGTCGCGGATCTGACGGCGGCGGTCGGCGCGGAGTACGGGCCCTACGTCCACCGGGGTGCGACCAGCCAGGACATCCTGGACACGGCGACGATGCTGGTCGCCGCCCGCACCCTGGACCTGATCCTCGCGGATCTCGACCGCACCGCGCGGACCCTCGCCCGCACGGCCGCCGACCACCGCGACACCGCGATGCCGGGCCGCACCCTCACCCAGCACGCCGTACCGACGACCTTCGGTCTGAAGGCGGCGGGCTGGCGCTCGCTGATCCTCGACGCACGGGACCGCCTGACGACCGTACGCCACAGCCTCCCCGCCCAACTCGGGGGAGCCGCAGGCACCTTGGCCGCGTTCACCGTGTTCGGCACGACCGGGGGCACTGTCGACACCCGGGCCCTGGTCGCCGCCTACGCCCGTGAACTCGGCCTCGCCGCGCCGGTGCTGCCCTGGCACACCCTGCGCACCCCGGTCGCGGATCTCGCCGGGGCGCTCGCGTTCACGGCCGGGGCCCTCGGGAAGATCGCCGCCGACGTGCTGACGCTGGCCCGTACCGAGATCTCCGAGGTGTCCGAGGGCAGCGGCGGCGGTTCGTCCGCGATGCCGCACAAGGCCAATCCCGTACGGTCGACGCTGATCGCCGCCGCTGCCCGGCGCGCGCCACAGCTGGCGGCCACCCTGTACGGGGCGCTCGTCGCCGAGGACGAGCGGCCGGCCGGTGCCTGGCACGCCGAGTGGGAGCCGCTCAGGGAGCTGCTCCGGGTGACCGGGGGCTCCGCCCGGGACGCCGCCGAACTGACCGAGGGGTTGCGGGTCCACGCGGACACCATGCGTCAACACCTCGGCCTCACCCACGGGTTGATCGTCTCCGAGCGGCTGGCCGCCGAACTCGCGCCGGTGCTGGGCCGGGCCCGCGCGAAGGCCCTGCTCACCGAAATGGCCGCCCGCACCTACACCGAGGGACGCCCGCTCGCCGAACTCCTCGCCGAGGAGCCGGAGTTGAAAGACCTGCCCGTCGACGACCTGACCGACCCCGCCCGTTACACCGGCTCCGCCGGCGCCCTCACCGACCGTGCTCTGGAGCGACCGTGACCGACAAGCTGCTGCACCACCGTGCCGAGGGTTCCGCCACCGCTCCCCCGCTGCTGCTCGGGCCCTCGCTCGGGACGTCGTACGCCCTCTGGGACAAGGTGGCGCCCGAGCTGTCCGTCACCCACCGGGTGGTCCGCTGGGACCTGCCCGGGCACGGGGGTTCGGCGCCCGGACTGATCGGGCCCGGGGCCACCGTCGGCGATCTGGCCGCGCTCGTGCTGGCCCTCGCCGACTCGCTCGGCATCGACCGATTCGCCTACGCGGGCGTGTCGTTGGGCGGCGCGGTCGGTCTGCATCTGGCCGTCCACCACCCCGAGCGGGTGTCGTCGCTCGCCGTTCTCTGCTCCTCGGCCCACTTCAACGGCAGCAAGCCGTGGGAGGAACGCGCCGCGCTGGTACGGCGCGACGGGCTGGCCGGGCTCGCGGAGAGTGCCGACGCGCGCTGGTTCACACCCGGGTTCACCGTGCCGGAGCTGGTCGCGGATCACCGGAACGCCGATCCGGACGCGTACGCCGCCTGCTGCGACGCGCTCGGCGCCTTCGACCTGCGTGACCGGCTCGCCGGGATCGACGTGCCCACGCTGCTCGTCGCCGGGCGCCAGGACCCTGCCACTCCCCCTGCCCATCTGCGGGAGATCGCGGACACCGTGCCGGGTGCCACGCTCGTCGAACTTCCGGGCGCCTCGCATCTGGCGGTCGCGCAGTGCCCGGAGGCCGTACTGGCCGCGCTGCGCCCGCACTTCGGGGCGGCACCCCGGCGGGGCATGGAGGTGCGCCGGCAGGTGCTCGGCGACACGCACGTGGACGGGGCGCAGTCGCGGCAGACGCCCTTCACCGCACGCTTCCAGGACTTCATCTCGCGCTACGCGTGGGGCGAGATCTGGACCGACCCGACGCTCACCCGGCGCGAGCGCAGCATGATCACGCTCACCGCCCTGGTCGCCCACGGCCACTACGACGAACTGGCGATGCACGTCCGCGCGGCCCGCCGGAACGGGCTCACCCCCGAGGAGATCGGCGCCGTGCTGCTGCAGACGGCCGTGTACTGCGGGGTCCCGGCGGCCAACTCGGCCTTCGCGGCGGCGCAGCGCGTACTGGCGGAGGACGACGGTACGGAGGGCTGACCCTGCCGGTCGGGGCCTCGGCAGGGTCGACGGCGTGGCTCCGGCCGTGAACCGGGCGTCGGCGGGCGCGAGTCTCAGCTCGCGGCTCGCGGTGAACCACCTCGACTCGGCCGTCCGCACCCGCGCCATGCCGTCTCCCTGCGGGCGGGCTCGCCCGCGCGGTCCGTGCCCGTCGGTTCGGCCGGTCAGACGCCTCGCGACGTCGACCGGGCCTCGCCGACATTGCGGCGGCCGTACGCGCGCCGGCGCCCCGGACGCCCGGGCAGTGGAGGCCACTTCGGCGGTACGAGTCCGGCGCGGGCGCGCACGGGGAGGCGTACGACGACATCTGCGAGGGGCCTGCGGAAGGCCCCGGAGCAGTTGCTCCGGGGCCCGATCAGCTGCACCCGGCGCCCCCGGCGGGTCAGCGCAACCCCCGTCCCGTCTCCAGCACCTCCCGTGCCTGGGCGACCAGGCCGTCCGCGCCGCACGACTTGGCCAGGGTCAGGCCGCGTTGGATCTCGGCGACCGAGCGGGCGGCGATGCCGTACTCGACGCGGGCCGCGGCGTGTTCGTACTGGCAGGGCGATGCCTCCAGATAGGCGACCGCCTGGGCGGCCAGGCGGACCGCCCGCTGGCCGGTCTCCAGGGCCGCGGCGCAGCGCAGGGCCTCGCCGATGGCGGTGTCCGTGCCGAACCGTTCGGCGTACCGGCGGGCGTCGGCGACCAGCACGGCGGCCCGGAGCGGGTCCTCCGTGGCCAGCGCGCGGGCGAGGTCGACGGCCCAGGTGGCGAGTACCGGGTTGTGGAAGCCCCGCCCGGTGGCCGCCTTCTCCGCGGCCTCCAGTTCGTTGATGCCCTCCTTGGTGCGGCCGACGGCGATGAGCAACCGGCCGCGTACCGCGCGGGGTTCGGGCAGCACGATGGTGGACGGGTAGGGCGGGGCGAAGCCGTACTGCTCGGCGATCGCCCAGGCCTCCTGGACATGACCGCGGGCGAGGAGCGTGTCGACGAGGTTGCAGGTCGCCGACCAGTACAGGGGCAGACCGCGCCCCACGCGTTCGGCGAGACGCAGGGACTCGCGCAGGGACGTCTCGGCCTCTCTGAGGCGGCCCCGCCTGCGGTGCCCGAGACCGACGTACGCATGGGCGAGGGAGAGGTGTCCGCCGCTCCAGCCCGCCGTCTCATAGGCGCGCAGGGCGTCCATGTAGAGGGACTCGGCACGGTCCAGACGGTCGGTGTAGGCGTACGCGCAGGCGAGCATCATCAGCAGCTCGATGCCCCACTCGGGGTCGGTCCAGCCGAGACCGGGAGCGAGGCGGCCGTTGACGAGGGCTCGGTCGCACATCTCCACGACCTCCTCGGCGTTCTCGCCGTGGGTCATGGCGTCGAAGCCGCGCAGGATGAGCAGCGCGCGCTCCGAGTTGTCCCGGCCGGTGCAGGGGCGGGCGAGGTCGGCGAGGCGCTCGGAGCGGCCCGGCGCCGTCACGTCGCCGCCGTGGATGCCCTCCAGCATGAAGTGCACGCCCTGCAGACGCATCCGGGCGGGGCCGGGCTGGTGCCGGGCGGCCTCCGTCTCGACCGTGCGGACGGCCTCCTCCAACTGGTCGTTGTGCAGCAGGGCCTGCGAGAGCCGGACGATCGCGTCGACGCGCTGGTCGCCCTCCAGGCCGGGCATCGCGAGTGCGGTCTGGAGATGCCCGATGGTGGTGGCGGGTGCGGTGAGGTGGGTGGCGCTGCCCAGTTCGAAGAGCACGTGCGCGTGGCTCTCGGGCCGGGGCGGTTCCAGCAGGGCGCGCTCCAGACAGCGGCGGGCCGCGTCCGGGGCACCGACCGCCTGGTGTTCACGGGCGGCCTCGCGCAGCTGGTCGACGAGTTCCTCGTCGTCGTCCGGATACACGTGGAGCAGATGGTGGGAGGCCGCGGCGGCGCCGCGCCCGGACTCGGTGACGACCTGCGCGGCGATGCCGTGCATGGCGGTGCGCATCCCGTCCGGGATGGAGTCGTACACGGCGGTGGCGATCAGCGGGTGGACGAACTCCAGGTCGCTGTCGGCGACTTGACCGGCCGCCAGATGGGGCTCGGTGAGGATGCGGGCGGTGCACAGGAGGTTGGCGCAGCGGTAGGCCTCGTAGTGGCTGAGGGTGGCCAGCCGGGCCACGAGGTCCACGGAGATACCCGTACCGAGAATGGCCGCCGCCCAGGCGAAGCGGGTGGCTTCGACGCCCAGTTCCTCCAGGCGGGCGACGAGGCCGCCGCCGCGTGCCGCGTTGTTGAGTTCGCGCAGTCGGCCGCAGGACGCCTCGACCGGGGCCAGTCCGGCGTCCTGGACCTTGGCGAGGAGCTCGACGGTCTCGTACGGGTTGCCGCCGGTGACCGCCCACACCTCGCGGCAGAACGGGGCGTCGGCGTGCGGGCCGAGGGTGGTGCGGGTGAGGCCGGCGGCGGCTGCCGGCGTCAGGGCGTCGAGCGTGGCGACGGGGCCGGCCGCCTTGGCGATCTCCTCCAGGTGGACGGCACGGCCGCCGGTGGCCTCGCCTGGCCTGCGGGCCACCACGACGAGGACGGACAGGTCGTCGAGCCGCTCGGCGAACGCGGCCAGCCAGCGCAGGCTCTCCTGGTCGGCCCAGTGGGCGTCGTCGATGAGCAGGACGAGCGGCCAGTCACGCTTGGCGAGCCGCCGTACGGCCGCGACCAGGCCGTCGCACACGCCCTGCGGGTCGGCCAGGCGGTCACCGGGCTCCGTGATGCCGAGGGCGGGGCCGGCGATGTCGTACCAGTCGCCGAGGTATTCGCGGGCCTCCTCCGGCATCAGCGAAAGGAGCGCGGGCTGCAACAACTGGCGCACGACGTTGAAGGGGACGGACCTGAGGGTCTCGCCGCCGCGCACCGACCACACCGTGCAGTTGCGCCGCTCGGCGATGCGCCGGGTTTCGGTCATCAGCGCGGTCTTGCCGAGACCCGCGTCGCCGGTGAAGAGCAACAGACTGCCCGAGGAGGAGTTGTCGACGCGCAAGGTGTCGATCGCCTGTTCCACAGCGGCGATTTGCGTGTCGCGCTCCCACAGGGCGGCAGAGCCGGCCGTCCCGGGCCGTTCCTCCGTCATCCCGCTACCTCCCCAAGTCGCCTGAATGACGTACGAACTTGAGACTAGCCGTCCGGCTGCCGATGTGGAGGCGGGTCCGCGCAGGTGTTGCCGGGACGGGTGACAGGGAGTGCGCCAGGGCGACGCGGCGAATCCGCCACCGGCCGTCGTGAAAGGTCTCGACGACCGCCGGTCCCTCAGTCCTGGAATGAGGCTGACACTCCCGCGGAGCCCTGGTAGCGGGCTCGGTGGGAACTTCGAGTGGTACGGGTTCCGATGTCCTCGGCCGGTTCGCGACGGTGATCGCGGCCTGCTTCCTCCCCCTGGAAGGGGGTGGCGAGGCACCGGGACCGATGAACACGCATCCGCCCCTCGCGCTGACGTTCCCCTTCCGGCCGGTGGGCACAGCAGCGGTCGCGGCCGGGACGCCGACCTCTCGTATCCCGCTATCTCGGTATCTCGTCCCGCCTTTCTGCGCCGTTCCCGGCGGAAAGGGGACTCCTCTCATCCGCCTTTCACGCGAGCCTCATACGGTGGGGGCATGACGCAGGAGACTCCTCCCGGCTGGTACCCCGACCCCGGGCAGACAAGTGAAGGCCCCGCCACCGAGCGCTGGTGGGACGGTAGGACATGGACGGAACAGACCCGTCCCGAGGGCTCGGCCGCCGCCTGGGGTCCCCCGGTGCTGGCCGCCGGCGGGGCGTACCCGGCGTATCCCGACCGTCCGCCGCCGGGCGCCCGGCGCGGACTGCGCACCGGCATAGCCGTCGCGGTGGCGATCGCCGTCCTCGCCGGCATAGGCGGCGGCGTGTACGCGCTGACCAAGGACGACGGGGGCAGCGGCAGCAACGTGGGCTCGCAGGTACCCGGCGGCCAGGGCGGGACAGGTGGTCAGGGCGGGCCCGGCGGCCAGAACGGCGGCGGTCAGGGCGGGCCCGGTGGTGGCACCGGCGGCGGGCCCGGTGGCGGCTCGGGCGGGCAGACGCCGGACCCGCAGCAGTCGGAGCCCTCCGAGAGCCCGAAGATCGACAGCGGTTCCGTGCCCGACTCCATCAACGGGATCAGCATCCCGATCCCCGACGGCTGGTACGGCCAGTCGATCACCGTGGGCGGGCAGGTGACCTCGGACAGCTCGTACAAGTGCCCGGGTGACACGACGAAGACCTGCACCAAGGGCGGGGCCTACTCGGCGCCCGCGGTGGCACTGGGCACGTCGGGCAGCACGGCCGAGGCGGTCGCGAAGGCGGACATCTCGGCGAACGCCGAGGAGTCCTACGGCGGGACGACCTACGGGAAGATCACCTCGCACGACGTACTGGCGTCCAAGGCGGTGACCGTTGCCGGACAGAAGGGCTATCTGGTCCGCTGGAAGGCCGTGACGAGCAAGGGCGCCGACGGCATCGTCGAGTCGCTGGCCTTCCCCGCGCCGTCGAACCCCCAGCAGATGGTCATCGTCCGATTCGGTGTCGACGCCGACCAGAAGGAGTCGGTGATCGACGAGATCACCGCGGGCATCAAGGTCTCCTCGGCCGGCGGAAGCGGGCAGAACGTCTGATCCGCCGATCCGCACCCCGGGCCGGTGGACGTGGATCGGCCGGGTGGGGCGCCTCTCCGCTCAAGAGGAACCCCACCCGGCCGGGGGGTGCGCGCCGCCCCCGTCCCCACGGGTCGGCGCGGACAGGTCACCGTCGGGCCGGGCACGGCACGGACGGCGGCCTGTGTCTCAGGTGATGCCGAGTGCGGGCAGCACCGCGGCCTCCACGAATCCGACGAGGTACTCCGGGTCGGCGTACCGCCCCTCCAGGACCGGACGGGCCCGCAGGACGCCCATCATCTGCGCCGGCACGTACTCCAGCGCCGGATGGCCGGCGGGGACCTCGCCGCGCTCGACCGCGCGGTGGATCATCTCGCGGAACGCGGCCAGCTCCGGTTCGACGATCGCGTCGCGCAGCGCCTTCTGGAGCTCCGGGTCCTGCATGGCGGCATGACCGAGAGCCTGCAGCAGCTGGGTGTCGTGCCCCGACGCCTCGCCCGCCGCCCGCGCCGCCGCGCGCAGGTCCCCGGCGAGGGACCCCGTGTCGACGGCGAAACGGGCACGGCGGTTGGCGCGCAGCGCGGCGGCGACGAACTGCGGCTTCGTCTTCCACTGCCGGTAGAGCGTCGACTTGCTGCACCGCGCGCTGGCGGCGACGCCCTCCATGGTCAGCGCCTCGTATCCGCACTCGCGGATCTGGCGGAGCACGGCGTCGAAGTACTCCTGCTCACGCTCCGGCGTGATCTTGGAGCGGCGCGAGGCGACGACCGGTTCCGGTCCCTCCGCGGCCTGCGACGTCATGACTGCGCTCCCTGTGGGTTTCGTTCCGGTGGTCGTTGCCGACGGGCCGCTCTGCGGCTTATTCCCGATTGCAGTGTGTCGTAAGTCCATCGATACGCCAGTGTACCGGTACGGATTCGTTTCGGTACACTCTCGTATCGGTACACCAACGTATCGATGAGACGAGCGCCCGTACAGACGAGTTCCCGCCCATCACGCACCACGTGCGCACACGCGCCACCTCAGGGAAAGGGCCGGGGGATGAAAGCCAGCACCGAGCCTGCCAAGGCGGAGCCCGTCGGCATACGACGGCCGCCGCTCGTCCGTGAACTCCTGCTGGTGGCAGGGCTGTTCCTGGTCTACAAACTCGGCCGGCAGCTGGCGACCGGGCACACCGCCGAGGCCTTCCGGAACGCGCGTCGCGTCTGGGACGGGGAGCGGGCCCTGCACCTCCCCGGCGAGGGCGCCGTGCAGGCGGCCCTGCTGCACAGCGACACCACGATCCACTTCGCGAACACCTACTACGCGACCGTGCACTTCCCGGCCACCGTCGCCTTCCTGGTCTGGCTCTACCTGCGACGCCCCGCCCACTACGTCTGGGCCCGCCGGGTCCTCGCCGCGGTCACCGGGGCGGCCCTGGTGATCCATCTCACCTTCCCGCTGGCCCCGCCGCGACTGCTGGGCGAGGCGGGCCTCATCGACACCGGGCAGGTGTTCGGGCCGACGGTCTACGGCGCCTCACCCGAGGCGGACACCCTGTCCAACCAGTTCGCGGCCATGCCGTCGCTGCACTTCGGCTGGGCCCTGATGGTGGCGGGCGGCCTGATCGTCGCGACCCGCTCACGCCTGCGCTGGCTGTGGCTGCTGCATCCGCTGGTGACGCTGCTGGTGATCGTCGGTACGGCGAACCACTACTGGCTCGACGCGATCGTGGCCTCGGCCCTGCTGGGCATCGCCCTCGCGGTCGTCCACGCACCCCACCGCACCGAGTCCACGGCCGCGGGGCAGAGCAGGCGGCTCGCCCCGGCCGACGAACCCGTCCTCGTGGGAGCCGGCCGATGAACGCCGCCACGCTCGCCGCCGTCGTCCTCTCCCTCTTCTCCGCCGTCGCCTACGCCGCCGCGGCCGTCGCCCAGGAACGGCTCGCCTCCCGCAACGCCGACGCGGGGATACGGCGACTTCTGGCGTCCGGCGCCTGGTGGGGCTCGGTGCTGCTCAACGCGGGCGGCGCACTGCTGCATGTCATCGCCCTCAACTACGGACCGCTCACGGTGGTCCAGCCGCTGGGTGCGCTCACGCTGGTCGCCGCGGTGCCGCTGGGCGCGCGGGTCGCCGGGCGCCGGGTCAGCGCGGTGGAGTGGCGCGGGACCGCGCTGACGCTGCTCGGCCTGGCGGCGATCCTGGTGACGGCGTCCGGTCCGGCACCGGACGACGTCCTGAGTCTCCCGGAGGCCCTGGCGGTCGCGGGTACGACGATGGTCCTGATCGGGGTGCTGGCCCGCCCCGGCGCCCGGCCCGGCCTGCGGCACGCGAGCGCGTCCGGTATCGCGTCCGGGGTGGCCTCGGCGCTCACCCAGACGGTCACGGTCGCGGCCACGGACCACTCGGGCCCGGTGATCGGCTGGCAGGTGATCGGGGTGGCGCTGCTGGTCGCGGCGTTCGCGGCGGGTGGCCTGATCCTGTCCCAGACCGCCTACCGGGGAGGCCTCGGCGGTCCGCTGGCGCTGGTGACGCTGGCCAATCCGGTCGCCGCGGCGGTGATCGGCCTGACGCTGCTCGGCGAGCGGCTCCAGGGCGGGGCCTCGGGTCTGCTCCTGGCGCTGGCGGGCGCGGGGCTCGCGGGATGGGGTGTGGTGACACTGTCCAGGGCGACGCCGAAGCCGGTTTCCGTACCGGTGCCTCCGGAACGCGTCACGATTCCGGCATCGACTTCGGCTACGGCTACGGCATCGACTTCGACAGCGGCGTCCGCCCTGGCCGGCGAGGAGCATCCGGTGGCGTCGGTTCTCGCGCTGGAGGCTCGTTCGGCACCCGTCGAACCGTCGTTGATGCCCCGGCAGCCGTCGGAGCCGGGGCACCTCACATCGCTGTGAACCGACCGGCCCCTGTGAACACACCTGTGTACAGGGGCCTCGGTCGACCGTTGTGAACCGACCCGTCCTCCGTGAACCGACCTGTCAGCCCAGGCCCCGTGAATCCTGCTTCAGCGCCGTGTCGACGGTCAGCGCCGTCGCCACCACGAGGCTCAGCAGGGGCTCGGGCAGCTGGTAGTGGATCTGCAGGACATAGTTGTCCGCGGTCGTGAACATCGTCTTCGCCAGACCTTCCCAGGTCTTGGTGATACGGGCGACCTCGTTCTCCGCGTGGTCGACGATCGCGAAGTTCCAGGCCCGCCAGTTCTCCGCCCTGATCGCACCGACCTGCTGACCGCCCGCGTTGATCGCGAAGTTGATCTTCCCGATCATGTTCTGCTGGACGATCTCACCGACCGGCGACCCGTCCGGACGCTGCACGATCACCCGCGACTTCATGAACTTCCGGGGGCGCGTCAGCAGGAGCACCGGCTGCCCGTGGGCGTCCCGGATCTCCAGCCTGTGCGTCATGAACTGGTCGATGCTGGCGACGAAGCGCAGGATCTTCTTCAGCGCGCTCTGGCCGACCTGGACGACCGAGCCGAGTTCCCGGCCCTGCTGGTCCATGACCTTGTACTCGTTGGTCAGCTCGATCAGCTTGGCCTTCTGGTTGACCACCAGCACCGGCTCGCTGAACAGCGTGCCGCCACCCGCCCCCGCCGCGACCCCGGCCTGCTGCTGCACCTGCTGCGGCACCCGCGGATCGACACCGGCGGCGGACGGCTGCGGGGCACCGAACCCCTTCTGGGGCTGACCCTGGGGCTGACCGAATCCCTGCTGGGGCAGCTGAGCCGGCGCCGCCTGCGGCTGCTGGGCCTGGGGCTGCCGCGCCTGCTGCTGGTCGGTGTTGGTGTGGTCGGTCCACTGGGAACCGTCCCAGTACCGGAGTGTCTGGGGCGCTCCGTGGGGATCCGGGTACCAACCTGCAGGTATGTTCGATTGCGTGGTCACCGGGGCACACTACCGTGACGTGGCTGGATGACAACCATGTCCCGGTCAAGGCACCCCGGGCCCCGCTTCACCCCTCTCAGCCGGTCACGATCGCCGGATCGCTGACACCGGCCCGGCCGTTCTCCACGTGCCCGGCGAACCGGCGCAGGAACGACGCGTCCGCCTCGGCGGTGACCGTCAGGTCGTACCAGCGCTTGCTGGCCCCCAGGTCCACCCGGTGCCGCACAGTGGCCCCGGCCCGCACCCTGATCGTGCGCGCGCGTCCCCCGTACCCACTGCTCAGCTTCAACTCCACTGTCTTGGAGCCCTTGTTGGTGAGGGTCAGCTCAAGGTCGTCCCCGACGTGCCGTGCGGTCGCCTCGGGTCCGGCGGCGCCCTTGCCGCGCCCCTTGAAGACCCGCAGGAAGCCGTTCGGGCCGTGCACGGTCAGGTCGTGGGCGTCCTTCGAGTACGCCGAGTTCCAGGTGTCCGCGACGGTCCTGCCGGCTTCGGTGGTGTAGTACCAGGGGCCGTCGGTGCGGTTGCCGGACGTCACCAGGAAGGCGGCACCGGCGTGGGCGCCGGAGGCGAAGGTGAGCGTGAGCCTTCCGGTCGCCGGGTCGGCCGAACCGTCCACGTACGGGGCGTACTTGAGCGGACGGGCCGGGCGCAGGCCACGCTCCTGCCGGGGCATGCGCGGGTCGGCCGGCGGAGTGGGCCGGTAGTCGGGGTGCCGTTCGCGGTCCTGCGGCTCATAGTCGTCGGTCTCCGGCAGCGCGACCGGGTGCGCGTCCTTGCGCGAGAAGTCGAAGGCGGCGGTGAGGTCCCCGCAGACGGCCCGGCGCCAGGGCGAGATGTTGGGCTCGCGCACGCCGAAGCGCGCCTCCATGAACCGGACGATCGAGGTGTGGTCCAGGGTCTCGGAACAGACGTAACCGCCCTTGCTCCAGGGCGAGACCACCAGCATGGGGACTCGCGGCCCGAGACCGTACGGGCCGGCCACGCGGCCCGCGTCCCCCTTGTAGAGGTCCAACTCCACATCCACCGTGGACCTGCCCTGCGCGGCGGACGCCGGCGGCAGCGGCGGTACGAGGTGGTCGAAGAAGCCGTCGTTCTCGTCGTACGTGATGAACAGCGCCGTCTTCGCCCAGACCTCGGGGTTGGAGGTGAGCGCGTCCAGTACCTGCGAGATGTACCAGGCGCCGTAGTTCGAGGGCCAGTTGGAGTGCTCGGAGAAGGCCTCGGGAGCGGTGATCCAGGAGATCTGCGGGAGCGTGCCCGCCTTGACGTCAGCCTTCAGCCGGTCGAAGTAGCCGTCGCCGTTCTTCACGTCCGTGCCGGTGCGGGCCTTGTCGTACCAGGGGTCGCCGGGCTTGGCGTTGCGGTACCTGTTGAAGTAGAGCAGGGAGTTGTCGCCGTAGTTGCCCCGGTAGGCGTCCTGGATCCAGCCCCAGGAACCGGCGGCGTCGAGACCGTCGCCGATGTCCTGGTAGATCTTCCAGGAGATCCCTGCCCGTTCCAGACGCTCGGGGTAGGTGGTCCAGTCGTAGCCGACCTCGTCGTTGCCGAGGACCGGGCCGCCGCCCTTGCCGTCGTTGCCCGTGTAACCCGTCCACATGTAGTAGCGGTTGGGGTCGGTGGAGCCGATGAACGAGCAGTGGTACGCGTCGCAGACGGTGAATCTGTCCGCGAGCGCGTAGTGGAACGGGATGTCCTCGCGGGTCAGGTACGCCATGGTCGTCGCACCCTTCGCGGGCACCCACTTGTCGTACTTGCCCCCGTTGTAGGCGGCGTGCCCGTCGGGCCAGGAGTGCGGCAGTCCCTCCAGGAACTGCATTCCGAGGTCGTCGGCCTCCGGGTGGAAGGGGAGCAGGTCCTTGGTGCCGTCCGACTGGTGCCAGACCGACTTGCCGTTGTCCAGGGTGACCGGATGCGGGTCGCCGAAGCCCCGGACTCCGCGCAGCGCACCGAAGTAGTGGTCGAAGGACCGGTTCTCCTGCATGAGGACGACGATGTGCTCGACGTCCTTGATCGTCCCGGTGCGGTGGTGCGCGGGGAGGGCGGCGGCGCGCTCGATGCTGCTGGAGAGCGCGGTGAACGCCGTTGTCGCGCCCGCGAGTTGGAGGAAGTGGCGCCGGTTGACTTCGGGCATGGGAGAGGGGCCTCTCGTCCTGATGACGGCATTGGGGGGAACGTGACGGAATGCGCGCGCCTGGAGTTTCCCAGGGGTACCGAACGGCACGGAAGGGTCCGGTGGCATCCGTGTGAAGGTCATCGGTACGTGAGATGAGAGGCGGGCCAAGTCCGGCCCAAGAGACTTCGCGCGCCGCAGCCAAGCGGCTCACCCACCTCGGGGAACCGGGACGTCGCCGCAACCCCGTACAAGCGCATATGCCGGTCAAGCTCGGCTGGATCCCGGCTCATGCGATGCGACGGCAGACTTTCTCCTTGCATCTGCGGAAGTATCATCGGCGTACACGTCCTCGTCGGACGGGGAAATCCCCCATCCGACGGGATGTCCGTGAGAGCAAAGGGAGCAGACCCGTGACGACCCGTTCCGCACGCCGGACCCGCCGCGCCCGCCAGGTGGCCGGCGCGAGCGCCGCCGCGCTGCTGGCCCTGAGCGCCTGCTCCTCCGCCGACGGCTCGGCGTCCTCCGGCTCCCCCGCCTCCACGTCCGCGTCGGAGAAGCCGTCCGGCCCGGTGACCGTGTTCGCCGCCGCCTCTCTCAAGGAGGGCTTCACCGCGCTGGGCAAGGAGTTCGAGGAGAGGAACCCGGGCACGAAGGTCACCTTCAGCTTCAGCGGCAGCGACTCCCTCGCCGCGAGCATCACCGGCGGCGCACCGGCCGATGTGTTCGCCTCCGCGAGCTCCAGGACGATGAAGATCGTCACCGACGCGAAGGACGCCGCCGGCACTCCGGCCACCTTCGTCCGCAACCAGCTGGAGATCGCCACCCTGCCGGGCAACCCCGACAGGATCACCTCGCTCGGGGACCTGGCAAGGCCCGGACTGAAGGTCGTTCTCTGCGACAAGGAGGTGCCGTGCGGCGCCGCCGCGCAGAGAACCCTCGACGCGGGCGGCCTGAAGCTCACCCCGGTGTCGTACGAGCAGGACGTCAAGGGCGCCCTGACGAAGGTCGAGCTGAAAGAGGCCGACGCCGCCCTCGTCTACCGGACCGATGTGAAGGCGGCGGGTGACAGGGTGGAGGGCGTGGAGTTCCCCGAGTCGGCCGAGGCCGTCAACGACTACCCGATCGTCCTGCTCAAGGACGCGCCGAACGCCGACGCCGCGAAGGCGTTCATCGATCTGGTCAGGTCCGCCGCGGGCCGGCAGGTCCTGACCGCGGCCGGATTCCTTCAGCCGTGACCGAGCCCGACAAGTCCCGTGCCGCGGTCGGCACCCTGACCGGTGGGCCCCTGCGCGGGCGCGTCCGGAGGCATCGGCCGGCGGTCCCGATTCCGCTCCTCGTCCCCGCCCTCGTGGGCCTGGTGTTCCTGCTGCTGCCGCTGCTCGCGCTGCTGGTACGGACCCCGTGGCGCAGCCTGCCCGGGCAGTTGACCAGCCCGGAGGTCTGGCAGGCCCTGCGGCTGTCGCTGCTCTGCGCCACCACGGCGACGGCGGTGTGCCTGGTGCTGGGCGTCCCGCTGGCCTGGCTGCTGGCCCGCACCGAGTTCCCCGGACGCGGTTTCGTACGGGCCCTGGTGACACTGCCGCTGGTGCTGCCGCCGGTCGTCGGCGGTGTGGCGCTGCTTCTCGCCCTCGGGCGCAACGGGGTCGTCGGTCAGTGGCTGGACTCGTGGTTCGGCGTCACGCTGCCGTTCACCACGGCGGGCGTCGTGGTCGCGGAGGCGTTCGTGGCGATGCCGTTCCTGGTCATCAGCGTGGAGGGCACCCTGCGGGCAGCCGACCCGCGCTACGAGGAGGCCGCCATGACGCTGGGCGCGTCCCGCTTCACCGCGTTCCGCCGGGTCACGCTGCCGCTCATCGCCCCCGGGGTCGCGGCCGGCGCGGTACTGGCCTGGGCGCGGGCGCTGGGCGAGTTCGGGGCGACGATCACCTTCGCGGGCAACTTTCCCGGCCGTACGCAGACGATGCCCCTGACGGTCTATCTGGCCCTGCAGAGCGACCCGGCCGCGGCCATCGCCCTGAGCCTGGTCCTGCTCGCCGTCTCGATCGCGGTCCTGGCCGGGCTGCGCGACCGTTGGATGACCGCGTCATGACCTCCATGGACAAAACGAGGCCCGGCCTCGCCTCAGGTTCCGGCAGCGCGTCCGGAGAAGGACTCGACGCCCGGATCGTCGTCGACCGGGGTTCCTTCCGGCTTGACGTCCTGCTGAGAGCGGCGCCCGGCGACGTGGTGGCGCTGCTCGGCCCGAACGGCGCCGGCAAGACCACCGCGCTGCGTGCACTGGCCGGGCTCACCCCGCTCGACGGCGGCCATCTGCGGCTGGACGGGGCGGAGTTGGAGCATACGCCGCCGGAGTCCCGACCGGTGGGCGTCGTCTTCCAGGACTACCTGCTCTTTCCCCACCTCACCGCCCTCGACAACGTCGCCTTCGGCCCGCGCTGCCAGGGGGCGACCAAGGCGGAGGCCCGGGCGACAGCCGCCGGGTGGCTGGAGCGGATGGGGCTCGCCGAGCAGGCCGGTGCCAAGCCGCGCAGGCTCTCCGGCGGCCAGGCCCAGCGCGTCGCCCTCGCCCGCGCCCTGGCCACCCGCCCGCGGCTGCTGCTCCTCGACGAGCCGCTGGCCGCGCTGGACGCCCGTACCCGCCTCGATGTCCGCGCCCAACTCCGGCGCCATCTCGCCGACTTCGAGGCAGTGGCGGTCCTGGTCACGCACGATCCACTGGACGCGATGGTGCTCGCGGACCGGCTGGTGGTCGTCGAACACGGCCGGGTCGTCCAGGAGGGGCCGCCGCAGGACATCGCGCGCCGCCCGCGCACCGACTACATCGCCCAGCTCGTGGGCCTGAACCTCTACCCGGGCCGGGCGGACGGCCACACCGTCACGCTGGACACCGGTCCGGCGATCACCACCACCGAGGACCTCACCGGGCCGGTCTTCGTCGCCTTCCCACCCAGCGCCGTGACCCTCCACCGCCATCGCCCCACCGGCTCCAGCGCGCGCAACCTGTGGCGCTGCGAGGTGGCCGGCCTGGAGACCCACGGCGACCGGATCCGCGCGAACCTCACCGGCGAACTGCCCCTCGCCGCCGACCTCACCACCGTCGCCGCGGCCGAACTCGAACTCCGTCCCGGTGCCGAGGTCTGGGCGACCGTCAAGGCGACACAGACGCACGCGTACCCGGCCTGACCGGGACCCGGCGCCCGGCCCGGCTAGCGTGAGCCTCATAAAGACCCCAGAGGTTCACATTCCGCACCTTCTTCCCTGTGAGGCGTTCCGCCATGAGCCTGAGCATCCGCAACCAGATTCCCGGCACCGTCATCGCCGTCACCACCGGGGAGGTCATGGCCACCGTCAGGGTCCGCCTCGACGGCGGTCAGGAAATCACCGCCGCGATCACCCGGGAATCCGTCGGGGATCTCGGTCTCGCCGCGGGCGCCACCGTGCGCGCTCTGGTCAAGTCCACGGAGGTGTCGCTCGCCGGAGCCGTCGTCGAGGGCATCTCCATCCGCAACCAACTCCCCGGCACGGTCGCCGACATCACCACGGGCGCCGCCATGTCGTCCGTCAAGGTCGCCGTCGCGGGCGGCACCCTCACGGCCGCGATCACCACCGACGCCGTGCACGACCTGGGCCTGGCGGCCGGTTCCCCGGTCGTCGCCCTGATCAAGTCGACCGAGATCTCCCTCGCCACCAGGTGAGCGGTGCCCTCCCACGCGGACGGCAGGTGTGTGGCCAGTCCGTTTCGACCAACTCCGCGTCACAGGCGGCTACTTGGTCTCCGCTGGGGGTCGGACGACGGCTTCTGCCCCCTTCCCCCCTTCCCCCTGGCCGCAGCCGATCTCGTCCTCCTCGGGGACCTCACCGGCCGCTACGCCACCGGCAGTTGCAGCCGGCTCACCCCTCGACCGGCGGACCGTGTCACGGTGGCGAGACAACGTCAGCCGCGAGGCCGGGGCCGACGCGTGGCGCGGGCGCGACAGCGCACTCGTCGGCCGCCGCACGGGATGGACGCTCGATCAGCTCGCCGAAGTGCTGCGACCAGCGGCGGGGATCACACCCCGTGGGCTCCCCGTCCGCCGGTGGGTGACGAGGGCCGGCGTCCCGGCCCCGGGCCGTCGGCCGGTGCCCCACAGGCACCTTCCGTGGGCGTCCGGGGCGCGAGTTCGTGGATTCCCACCTCACGGAGCGTCTGCGCCTCCGCTTCGGGGGCATACGGCGCTGCATCGGGTGCGAACGCCACCCGGCCGAAGACCACCGCGAGCCGTCCACCCGTGGGAGCCCCGATGCCGACCGCCGTACCGGAAAGAGCCGCAGGAGCCACCGGGCGAGAACCCGAAGCTGTCCGGCCGGGCCACTCGGCCGTCCTCCCCCGCGGTACCGGCAGGACCGCCGCACGCATCGGCGCACTGACCGTCTGCCAGGCCGCCCTGATGGTGGGCTTCGGGCTCCTGATCACGGGCCCCGCCCGGAACGTGTGGCCGCTGACGGTCGAGGACGACGTCAACGAGGGATTCGAGCGGATCCGTACGGGCCCGCTCACCGACCTGTCGTACCTCGGGTCGGAGGCGGGCAACACCCTCACGGTGATCGCCATCACCCTGCTGAGCTGCGTGGGTCTGGTGCTCCTGCCCCGGCTGCCGATGTGGCGTCAGGCGGTCTTCCTCGCCGTCGCCGTCTCGCTCCAGTCGCTGGTGTTCCTGGCTGTCACCGAGTCGGTGGACCGTACCCGCCCGGAGGTGCACCGCCTCGACGCCTCCCCGCCCACGTCCAGCTACACCTCCGGCCACACCGGCGCGGCCACCGCGCTCTATGCCGGACTCGCGGTGCTCGTGCTGTCCCGGGTCCGCAGGCCGTGGCGGTGGCCGCTGGCCGGGCTGCTGTTCCTCGTGCCGCTGGCCGTCGGCGTCGCCCGCCTCTACCGGGGCATGCACCACCCCTCGGACGTGGTCGGCGGACTGGCCAACGGGGCCCTGTGCCTGCTGATCGTCGGCCGTGCCCTGTTCACCGACGGGTCCGTGGCCGCCGTACCCTCGCCTCGGACCGGGCACGACGACGCGACCGCCGGGGTCCGGAAGCGGGTGCCCGGCAGCACCACCGTGATCTTCAACCCCACGGTGACCGGCGCAGCCGCCCTCGAGAAGCTGCGGCAGGTCCTCGAACAACACGGCCACGGCACACCGGCGTTCATCGAGACCACCGCCGACGACCCCGGTACCGGCCAGGCGGCCGGTGCGGTCCGTGACGGGGCGACACTGGTCGTGGTCTGCGGCGGCGACGGAACCGTCAGGGCTGCCGCGGACGCAATGGCCGGCAGTGGGGTACCCCTCGCCGTGGTGCCCTGCGGCACCGGCAACCTGCTGGCCCGCAACCTCGGCCTGCCCCTCAACCCCTCCGCCGCCCTTGACGCCGCACTGTCCGGCAGCCCCCAGCGCCTCGACCTCGGCCGTATCGAGGGCGACGGCCTCGCCTCCACCCACTTCACCGCGATGTCCGGGGCCGGGCTCGACGCCGCGATGCTGGAACACACCGACGACCGCGCCAAGTCGGCCGTCGGCTGGCCCGCCTACGTACTCGCCACCATCGCCACACTGCGTACGCCCCGGATGAGGCTGACGGTCCGGCTCGACGACGCACCCGTCCTGCACCGCACGGCTCGCATGGTGCTCCTCGCCAACGTCGGCACCGTACAAGGCGGTCTCACCCTCCTCCCGGCGGCCCGGCCCGACGACGGACTGCTCGACCTGCTGATCCTCGATCCGCGCGGTCCCGGCGGCTGGATGCGCGCCCTGGGCGTCATGATGCGCGGCAACCGGCGGACCCCGCCGCCCACGACCGTGGACCACCTCGCCCCCGAGGGCACCGGCACGAAGGGCGTACCGGTGGAGTTCCTCACCTTCCGGCGAGCCGAACTCACCTTCGCCACACCGCAGTCGCGTGAACTCGACGGGGACCCGGTGTCCCACGGCCGACGTCTCACCGCCGAGGTCAGGCCCGGCGCGCTGACCGTCCTGCTGCCTACCCGGGAGAAGTGAATGGGCACCGCCACGAAGGTCCCCGAGACCCGCGACATGACCGGCGACGAACTCTCGGCCGACGAGGCGCTGACGGCGCTGCGCCGCTACGGCCGCTGGCCGCTGGTGCGCGACTCCTTCATCCGGTTCCGCTACGCCGACGGCTTCAGCCATTCCCGCGCGCTCGCCCTCCAGACGGTGCTGTCGGTGATCCCGCTGGCCATCGCCTTCGTCGGGCTCTCCACCGCGCTGCACACGGAGAACATCGGCAGACTCGCCGAACTGACCATCCACCGGCTCGCTCAGGGTCCCAGCGCCGAAGTCGTCGACGACGCGCTGGACCGCAGCCGCCACAGTGCGGGAAACGGTGCCCAGATCGCCCTCTGGTTCGGCCTGCTCTTCTCCCTGGTCAACGTCACCACCGCGATGTGCCAGATCGAACGCGGTGCCAACCGGATCTACGGCAACGAACGGGACCGCCCCTTCCACCGGAAGTACCTGCGCGGGCTCGTGATGGCCCTCAGCGCCGGGATCCCGCTCGGCCTCGGGTTCATCACGATGGTGGCCGGCGGCGACCTGGCCGCCGCGGTCGTGACGGTGTATGACCTCGACGGCGACGCCAAGACTGTCTGCGAGATCCTGCGCTGGCCGTTCGGCCTGCTGCTCGCCCTCCTCTCGGCCAGCGTGATCTTCCGCCGCTCCCCCCGGCGCCGACAGCCCGGCTACACCTGGCTGGCATTCGGCGCCGCCGTGTATCTCGTGCTGTGGACGGTCCTCACCTGGCTGCTGAGCCTGTACCTGGGCATCAGCGGGTCCTTCGACACGATCTACGGACCGCTCAGCGCCTTCATGTCGCTGCTGATCTGGGCCTACCTGACCTCCATCGCACTCTTTCTGGGACTGTCCTTCGCCGCGCAGCTGGAGGCAGCGCGGGCGATGCGGCCCGGCCCGATCACTGCCGACCCGGGAGTCTGAATGGTGGTCCGCGCCACAGCTCAGCGCCTTCGTGACCGTCGCCGCCGGGCGGCCGACCGGAGATTCGGCGTCCGCCTGCTCGGTTCGGCCGCCGTCGCCGCCGTCGCCGCCGTCCCCTTCGGCCTGCTGCTCGTCCTGGTCGAGGGGCACTGGCAGCCGCTGCGCCGTCTCGACGCGGGTGCGGCACGGAGGTTGCACGAGGCCGCCCTCGAACACCCGGCGTGGACGGACACCCTCCGCTTCCTGTCCGACTGGGTGTGGGACCCGTTCACCCTGCGGACGGCCGTCGCGCTGCTGACGGTGTGGCTGCTGTACCGACGTGCGTGGCGGCTCGCCGCCTGGTCCGCCGTGACGGCCGTGGCCGGCGGGCTCATCGGGCTGCTGGTCAAAATCGTGGTCGAGCGGGCCAGACCGTCCTTGGCGGACCCGGTCGCGCACGCACCCGGATTCTCCTTCCCCTCGGGGCACGCGATGACCGCGACCACCTCGTTCGCCATCTTCCTGCTGGTCCTGCTGCCCATGGTGCCGCGCGCTCTGCGGGCGCTGTGCTGGTGCGCCGCGGTCGTGTCCGTGCTCGGCGTCGGCTTCACCCGGATCGCGCTCGGCGTGCACTGGTTCAGCGACGTCGTGGGCGGCTGGCTCCTGGGCCTCGCCGTCGTCGCCCTCACCGCCTGGGCCTTCGAGGCCTGGCGCAGCGACGCGGGCCGCGGACATGCCGACCTGCGGGAGGGCCTGGAGCCCGAACTCACCGACGCCCACCCCGAGCCCGGCCCCTCCGGCCGGGAACATCACGAAGGATCCCTACGCGACCGGCGGCCGAGCCCGAGCGATTCCTGAACCGAACGGAGCAGCGAGCCCACCGACGACGCGAACCGGCTCCTCGACCGCGAGTTCGCCGGCCTTCGTCCGCTCCGGAGCCGAGTCCAAGAGCTGCGGAGAGTCCTCGGCGCCGCCGCACGCACGAGCCTGCGGCGGGTGTTCCGTGAGGGGACCGGGCGCAGCACGCCCAGATGGCCACCAGAGCATCGGCAGGCGGGCCACTCCGTGTAACGTTCCACGAACCAATCCTGCGCACCAGTGCGACCGGCAAGCGGCTCGAAGCAGGTCACCATCACCGACGTCGGCTGCCGTGCGGGCGTGTCGCCTAACAGGCTTCGGACTCGCGCCGAGTACCGCCAAAATTCCCCCCGCGTACCCGCCAGGTTTTTTCCTGGACCTCTCCTCTTGACGTGCCGGACTTCTTCACCTCAGGGTTGAGTCGTTTCAAACGTAGAACGTGCCACACAATGCAGGGGAGCGAAGGTCGGCATGAGCCTTGAGCGTCCGGAACCCGACACCACGGTGGTCTCCGTCCGGTTCGAGCACCGGGAGAACGCACTCGGCGTCGGTACCCCGGAGCCCCGTCTGTCCTGGCAGGTCCGCACCGACGACCCCGCCTGGCAGCAGACGGCGTACGAGATGGAGCTGGACGGCGCCACCGTCGTACGGGTCGGGTCGGCCGAACAGATCCTGGTGCCCTGGCCGTTCGAGTCCCTGCCTCCCCGCAGCCGGGCGAGCGTCCGGATACGGGTGGCCTCCGGCGGGCGCTGGAGCGAGTGGAGCGCACCCGCCACCGTGGAGACGGGACTGCTGCACCCCGCCGACTGGAGCGCCCGGTTCATCACCCCCCGCGACCACGGTGCCCTGGACGCGCCCGCCCCGGAACTCGTCCGGACGGTCACGCTGCGGGCGGAGGTCGCCTCGGCCCGCCTCTACGCAACCGCCCACGGCGTCTACACCGCCTCCCTCAACGGCATCCGGATCGGTGACGAGGTTCTGGCGCCCGGCTGGACCAGCTACCGCCACCGGCTGCGCTACCAGACCCACGACGTCACCGCACTGCTGGCGAAGGGTGACAACACCCTCACGGTCCTCCTCGGCAACGGCTGGTACCGGGGCCGTCTCGGCTGGTGGGGCGCCCGCGCCCGGTACGGCGACCGGCTCGCCCTCCTCGCCCAGCTGGAAGTCCGCTACGCCGACGGGTCGGTGGAGACGTTCGGCACCGACGAACAGTGGCGGGCCCGCGACACCGGGATCCTCGCCGACGACCTCTACCAGGGGCAGCGCACCGATCTGCGGTTCACGCCCGGCGAAGCGACCGGCGCGGTGGAGGTGCTGCCCGACGTGGACGCGGATCCGGCGCGGCTCGTCGCCCCGGAAGGGCCCCCCGTACGGGTCACCGAGGTGCTGCCCGCGCTGAAGGTCTGGCAGTCGCCGTCCGGCCGTACTCTCGCCGACTTCGGCCAGAACGTCGTCGGCTGGGTCCGGTTGCGGGTGCGCGGTGCCACGGACGGCCGGGAGGTCACGGTCCGGCACGCCGAGGTCCTGGAGGACGGGGAACTGTGCACCAGGCCCCTGCGCACGGCCGACGCCACCGACACCTACCTCCTGGCGGAGGCCGCCGAGTCCGTCGTCGAACCCTCGTTCACCTTCCACGGGTTCCGTTACGCCGAGATCAGCGGCGTGCCGGACCTGACGGCCGAGGACCTGCACGCCGTGGTCGTGGGCACCGACCTGCGGCGCACCGGCTGGTTCTCCTGCTCCGACCCGGACCTGGAGCAGTTCCACGAGAACGTCGTCCGTGGCGCCCGCGGCAACTTCCTCGACGTGCCCACGGACTGCCCGCAGCGCGACGAGCGGCTCGGCTGGACCGGCGACATCCAGGTCTTCTCCCCCACCGCCGCCTTCCTCTTCGACACCGCGGGCTTCCTCTCCTCCTGGCTCGCCGATCTCGCCGCCGACCAGCACCCCGACGGCGCGGTCCCCTGGGTGATCCCCGACATCCTGGACGACCCGGCCCCGACCGCCGCGGCCTGGGGCGACGCCGCCCCCGTGGTGCCCTGGGTGCTGTACGAGCGCTACGCCGACCTCGGCCTCCTGCGGCGGCAGTTCGCCAGTGCGCGCGCCTGGGTCGACAAGGCGGCCTCGCTGACCACCGACGGGGTGTGGGCGGGCGGCTTCCAGTTCGGCGACTGGCTCGACCCCACCGCACCGCCCGACGACCCGTTCGCCGCCCGCACCCCCACGGACGTCGTCGCCACCGCGTGTCTGATCCGCTGCGCCGACGTCGTCGCCCGCACCGCCGGGGTACTGGGCCGTACGCAGGAGGAGGCACGGTACTCCGCGCTCGCCGCCCGGACCCGGGAGGCGTTCGCCCGGGCCTTCGTCACCCCGGCCGGCCGGATCGTGGGCGACTCACCGACCGCGTACGCCATGGCACTTCAGTGGGAACTGGTGTCCCTTCCCGAGCAGCGCGAGACCGCCGGGCGCAGACTCGCCGACCTGGTCCGCACGAACGGCTTCCGGATCGCCACCGGATTCGTCGGCACCCCGCTGATGACCGACGCCCTCACCACCGCCGGCCGCCCCGACCTCGCCCACCGGCTGCTGCTGGAGAAGGGCTGCCCCTCCTGGCTGTATCCCGTGACGATGGGCGCCACCACCGTCTGGGAACGCTGGGACAGCATGCTGCCCGACGGCACCGTCAATCCCGGCCGGATGACCTCCTTCAACCACTACGCCCTCGGAGCGGTCGCCGACTGGATGCACCGCACGGTGGCGGGACTCGCCCCCGCCGCGCCCGGATACCGGGAGCTCACCGTGCGCCCGCTGCCGCACCGGTCCCTGACCCACGCCACCGCCGCGCATCTCACCCCGTACGGCGAGGCGTCGGTGTGCTGGCGGCGCGAGGCCGGCCGCTTCCACCTGGACGTCGTCGTCCCCGTGGGCACACGCGCCACCGTCCACCTGCCCGGTTCCGCACAGCCTCCCGTGACCGTGGCCCACGGCACGCACACCTGGACCACCGACGATCCCTGCCCCGACCCGGCACCGTCCGAGGTGGTCAGCGTGCGGGATCTCATGGACGAGCCCGGCCTCTGGGGACGCACGGCCGACGCCCTGACCCGGCACGGCATGGGTGACGACTCCGCACAACTGGCCCGACGGCTCGCGCCCTTCCTGGACGTACCGGCACGTGAGCTGCCCGCGCTGCTGAACAGGGTCCTCTTCGAAGACGGCGGCGCCGGCGCGACCGCCGCTCTGGAGACCCTGCTGAGCGGTACCACTGACTGACCTCCACACCGCGCAACGCGCTTCGCGGCGACACCCGCCGCGGGCACATCACGGCGTCAAACAATTCACCTGGGGATGCCATGCTCCGTAAACGCTCGCTCCTGTTCCTTTTCCTCAGAGGCTTCCTCGTGTTCGCCGTGGTCGGCGGCACAGCGGTCGTGCCCGCGTCCGCGTCTCCCGCCTCATCGGCCCGGGCCGCCGCGTTCTCCGTGACGACTCCGACCACCAACGGCCGGGTGGACCCCCTGGGCATCCCGGGTGAGGACCCGGTCTTCGGCTGGCAGTCGACGTCGGCCCGGCGGGCGGCCTCGCAGAAGGCGTACGAGATCCAGGTCGGACACACACCGGGGACCGCCGACGTGTGGAAGTCCGGCAAGGTCGCGTCCGACCGCCAGGTCGGCGTCCGGTACGGCGGTCCCGCCCTGAAGGCGGCCACCCGCTACTCCTGGCGCGTACGGGCCTGGGACGACAAGAACGCCGTGAGCCCGTGGAGTGCGCCCGCGTACTTCGAGACGGGCCTGCTGAAGTCCGGCGACTGGGACGGCGCCCAGTGGATCACTCGGCCCGAGGCCGCGAGTGAACTCGACACATGGACCGACTACGTCGCCACGGTCGATTTCAGGATCGACAGCGCCGCCCTCGGCATCTTCCTGCGCGCCTCCGACACGAGCAACGGCTACATGTGGCAGTTCAACGTCACGGGCCCGACTCCGATGCTGAGACTGCACAAGCAGGTCCAGGGCAACTACAGCGTGCTGCGGGAGGTGGACCTCGCGCCGTACGGCTTCACCAACGCGAGTCTCCTCGCCGACCGGCACACCGTCCGCTACGACGTGGTGGGCAGCACCATCAGGACGACCCTCGACGGCAAGCTGGTCAGCACCTTCACGGACACCACGTTCGGCAAGGGCTACATCGGTTTCCGCACCCACGGATGCTGCGGCGAGAAGGGAACCGTCTACGACGCCGTCGTGACCGGAACCGACGGCGGCACGCTGCTCGACGCCGACTTCGCCGCCGACCGGAACCCGTTCACCGGCGGTGAGATCGTCGGCTCCGCCCTCGTGGTGTCCGGCACCACGGACGCCCTCAAAGAGCCCGCGGTCCGGCCACTGCCGCTGCTGCGCAAGGGCTTCGCGACCAGGACCGTCAAGAAGCTCGCCTCCGCACGGGTCTACGCGTCGGCGCTCGGCGTCTACGAGCTGGAGATCAACGGCAAGCCGGTCGGCGACCAGGTGCTCGCCCCGGGCTGGACGAACTACCACCAGCGCATCCAGTCCCAGACCTACGACGTGACGAAGCTGCTCGCCCGCGGCCACAACGCGATCGGCGCGTCCCTGGCGACCGGCTGGTGGGCCGGCAAGGTCGGGATCGGCTGGAGCCGTCAGTACGGTGACACCCCCGCTCTCGTGGCGAAGCTGCGCATCACCTACACCGACGGCTCGGTCCAGTGGATCGCCACCGACGGTTCGTGGAGCACGGCGGAAGGCCCCTACACCAAGGCCGACCTGCAGGACGGCGAGACCTACGACGCCGGTCTGAAGCAGCCGGGCTGGAGTCGGCCCGGATTCGACGACTCGACGTGGGAACCCGCCACGAGCGTGGAGTCCCGGACCGCCCTCCTGGTCCCGCAGAGCGACGAACCGGTGCGCGCGACCCAGGTGCTCAGCTCCCGCACGATGACCGAGCCCACCCCCGGCGCCTACGTCTACGACCTCGGTCAGAACATGGTCGGCGTGTCCCGGCTGACCCTCACCGGTTCAGCGGACCAGACGGTGAAGATCCGGTACGCGGAAGTGCTCAACAAGAACGGCACCCTCTACACCGAGAACTTCCGCACCGCCCGGGTGACCGACCGCTACGTCTTCGCCAAGACCGGAACGGTGACCTACGAGCCCGCCTTCACCCAGCACGGATTCCGCTACATCGAGATCACCGGCGTGAGCGAACCTCCCGCGCTGTCCGACGTCAAGGGCGTCGTGTGGGGATCCGACCTCCCGTCCACCGGGACCCTGAAAACCTCGGACACCATGCTCGACCAGCTGGTGAGCAACATCTCCTGGAGCCAGCGGGGCAACTTCCTGTCCATCCCCACCGACACCCCCGCCCGCGACGAGCGTCTGGGCTGGACCGGAGACATCAGCCTGTTCGCGCCGACGGCCAACTACCTGGTCGACACCCGGGCGTTCCTGTCCCACTGGATGGCGGACGTCCGCAACTCCCAGTACGCCAACGGTGATCTGCCCGCGGTCGTACCGACCCCTCAGGGCCAGTTCGGCGACAGCGGTGTCGGCTGGTCCGACGTGATGATCACCGTGCCGTACTCCGTGTGGCGTTCGTACGACGACACCCGCATCCTGCGGGAGAACTACCCCGCCATGAAGAAGTTCTTCCAGTTCGTGCGCGACAGCGCCGGACCGGACCTTCTCGAACCCGGCCGCACCACGTTCTTCACCAACGACTGGCTGCACCTGGACGACCCGACCGAACAGGGCATCCTGGGCACGGCCTACTACGCCGAGAACGCCCGCATGATGGCGGAGACGGCCAAGGCCCTGGGCGACGAGGCGGCGGCCTCCGACTACGGCAGGCTCTCCGCCGACATCCGTGACGCCTTCACCAAGGCGTACGTCGCGGCCGACGGCACCGTCAAGGGCAACTCGCAGACCGGGTACGCCATGGCCCTCGGCATGAACCTCGTCCCGGACCCGGCACTGGTCGCGAAGGTCGGCGAGAGGTTCGTCGCCAAGCTCGCGCTCACCGACCATCACCTCAGGACCGGCTTCATCGGCACACCGCTGCTGCTGCCCGCACTGAGCAGGATCGGCCGGGACGACCTCGCCTACAGGATGCTGCTCCACAAGGACTACCCGTCCTGGGGTTACGAGGTCGCCAGCGGTGCCACCACCATGTGGGAGCGCTGGAACTCGATCATGCCCAACGGCGACTTCGGCCCGGTCGACATGAACTCCTTCAACCACTACGCCTACGGCGCCGTGGGCGACTGGATGTTCCAGAACATCGGCGGTCTCTCCTCGATCGAGCCGGGCTACAAGCGCTCACGGATCGCTCCGGTTCCCGGCGGGGGCCTGACCGAGGGCTCCGGCAGCCTCAAGACCGTCTACGGGCTCCTCGCCTCGAAGTGGAGCACCCGCGACGGCACGCTGGACCTGAAGGTGACCGTGCCGGTCAACACCGTCGCGGAGGTTCACGTGCCCGCCACGTCCCGTTCCGCGGTCACCGAGGGCGGGCGGCCGGCCCGGGCGGCCAAGGGAGTCCGGTTCCTCCGGATGGAGAACGGGGCTGCCGTGTTCGAGGTCGGGTCGGGCTCCTACCGCTTCGGCGCCCGCAGCACCCTCGGCTAGGCCAAGGAAACCTCCGGAGAACAACAAGCCTGGACCTCCGCCGGGCGCACCGACCGCGAGTCGGTGGGCCCGGCGGGTCCAGACCTCGGCCCGCGAACTCGCGCCCCGGCACCGGTGTTCGCGCACCAGCCCGCAGAACGGCACTTACGTCAGCGTGGTCGGCCCTGGGGAGTCGGCGGGGGCCAACCGGTCGGGCCGATACGGGTGGTGACGAGCACTTGGTTCGTGGCCGGCGCGGAACTGCCCGTCGGCGCGGCCACGGTGGGGCGAACGGTGCTCGTCATCGGCCTGTCAGGGATCATTCCCCGGTGCGAGGACACGGCATACCGCTCCCGGTCTTCACGTTCACCGTCGTCGGCGGCGGATCGAACGGGCTGGGCTGACAGGCCTGACTGGGCTGACCACCACACGCGACGCCCGCCTCATCCGCCACAGACGTCGGCTGAGTGGAGCCCGGATCATCCTGGCTCCACTCAGCCGGTGGTGCGGACATGTCACTGGAACTGTGCGAAGAACCTCCAGATCTCTGCTTTGGTCCAGGTGGTGACGCCGCTCTCGCCGGAGGAGCCGTCGACCGGACCGGGTATGTGGCCTCCGTCGAACGCGGCCCATTGGACCGGGTATCCGGCACGGCAGCCCGAGTAGGTGGTGGTGATGTGTGTTCGGCTGCCCGACGCGGGCTCGCGCGGGCTCTGGGAGGTGCAGCCGTTGTTGGCGACGAACTTGTCGCGCAGGGACCGTCCTTGCGCGATGCCGAGGACGTTGTCGCTGATGCCGTGGATTCCGAAGTAGGCGATGGGCTGGGTGCCGCCGCTGCACCCGCTGATCTGAGCGCCGGAAATGACCGCTACGGCCCTGAAGACATTCGCCCGGCCGCATGCGAGGGCGTAACTCATACCGCCGCCCCAGCTGAATCCCGTGGCGAAGCGCTGTGCCGGGTTGACACAGAGGCCGCCCTCGATTCGCCGGATCATGTCGTCGACGAAGGTGATGTCCTCACCGCCCGAATTGGCCCAGCCGTTGCCGAGGCCCTGCGGGGCGACAAGGATCGCGGCGTTGTTCGACTGTTCCTGTTGGCCGTAGTAGGACCAGGCGTTCCCGCTCGTGCCACCCGAGGCGACGTCGCCGGCGGTTCCGCCCCGCCAGTGGAACGCGAAGATCAGCCGGTAGGGGCGGCTGTTGTCGTAGTTGGCGGGAACCCTGAGGATGAAGCTGCGGCTCTTGCCACCGCTCTGAATCGTGTGCGTACCGCTCGCCAGAGTCGGGGTGCTGCCGCATCCACCGCCGCCACCACCACCGGACGACAGCTTGATCATCTGCCATTGCTGGTTGGCTCCGCCCCAGTCGGAGTACTGGACGACGTTGCCGCCGTCGGCGGTGGAGGCACCCTGCACCTCCACCGCCTTGCCGCTGGTGCGGTTGATCAGCCGGACGTGGCCGGCGTCGGAGTCGGCCAGGCGGAACTGCTGGTTGGCCCCGTTGGCGTCGGCCCACTGCTGGATCGCGGCGCCGTCCGCGGTCGAGGCGCCGGCCACGTCGAGGACCTTGCCCGAATGCCGGGCCTTGAGGCGGTAGAAGCCGCCGCCGGAGTCCACGAACTGCCACTGCTGGTTCGTTCCGTCGCTGCGCGTCCACTGGCCGACCCGCGCGCCGTCGGCGGTGGACGTGCCAGAGACGTCCAGCGCCTTGCCGCTGTTGCGATTGACCAGGACGTACCAGGCGTTGGTGTCCACCGTCGCCGCCTCGGCGGGCGCCGGATTCACCGCGACGAGCATGCCGATCGCGAGGGTCGCCGCCACCACGGCGGCGATCCGGGACCACCAGCGGTGTCTGCGTGGAGGGGCGGGGGAAGCCGCACCGTAGGCCTTCATCGATTCACCCTTTCGTTGGTGGCAGGTGCCATCAGGCCCGGGTCCAGCGTTGGTTGCTGCCGTTCGAGCAGGAGTAGAGCTGGATCAGGGTGCCGTTGGCGGTGCCGCCCGCGACGGCGTCGAGGCAGAGGCCGGACTGGACGCCGACGATGGATCCGTCGGAGTTGAGGCGCCATTTCTGGTTGTCGCCGCCCCAGCAGCTGTAGAGCTGGACCTTGGTGCCGTTGCCGGTGCCGGCGGCGTCCAGACACTTGTTGCCGTAGACCCTGAGCTCGCCGGCGGCGGTGGACGTCCACTGCTGGTTGCTGCCGTTACCGCAGTCCCACAGGTTGAGCTGGGTGCCGTCGGTGGTACTGGTGCCGGGCACGTCCAGGCAGCGGCCCGAACCGACGCCCTTGATCGGTCCGGAATCCGAAGGGGGCGTGGTGGAGCCGCCGTTGAGTGCGTTGAGGACGGCGGTGTAGGCGGCCTTCTTGCTGCCGTTGCCGTTGAACAGCAGCGGTGTGTCCCCCGGTCGCCAGGAGTCGGTGTCGCGCACACCCCAGACGGTGATGCCGAGGCAGCGCGGGACGGCCAGGCAGTCGTTGGTCACGTTGGCGTAGGTCGTGGCCGAGGCGCCCTGGATGTCGAGTTCGGTGATGGCCACGTCGACGCCGAGGGCGGCGAAGTTCTGCAGGGTGGTGCGGAAGTTGCTGTTGTAGGGGCTGCCGCTGTTGAAGTGCGACTGGAAGCCGACGCAGTCGATCGGCACGCCGCGCTGCTTGAAGTCCCGGACCATGCGGTACATGCCCTGGGTCTTGGCCCAGGTCCAGTCCTCGACGTTGTAGTCGTTGTAGCAGAGCTTGGCGGCCGGGTCGGCGGCGCGCGCGGTGCGGAAGGCGACCTCGATCCAGTCGTTGCCGGTGCGTTGCAGGTTGGAGTCGCGCCGGGCTCCCGAACTTCCGTCGGCGAACGCCTCGTTCACGACGTCCCACTGGGCGATCTTGCCCTTGTAGTGGGCCATCACGCCGTTGATGTGGCCGATCATCGCCTGGCGCAGGTTGCTGCCGCTGAGGCTCTGCATCCAGCCGGGCTGCTGGGAGTGCCAGGCCAGGGTGTGGCCGCGCACCTGCTTGCCGTTCTGCACCGCCCAGTTGTAGACGCGGTCACCGGCGGTGAAGTTGAACTGGCCCCGCTGTGGTTCGGTGGCGTCGATCTTCATCTCGTTCTCGGCCGTCACCGAATTGAACTCACGGCTCGCGATCGACGTGTACGCCGAGTCGCCCAGCCTGCCCGACGCGATGGCGGTGCCGAAGTAGCGGCCGCTCTGCGCCGCCGCGGCGCCGAGCGTGCTCTCGGCGGCGTGTGCGGTCGGCGGCGCGACCAGTGTGGCGACCGCAGCGAGGGCGCCGACGACCAGCGCCAGCAGCAGGCTGCGGATCCTCCGGCGGACAGCGGGTCTGGGAAGGGCATACGAACCCATGACTGTGCCTCCAAGATAGACATCACGGAAGGACTGAAGCGCGGGGGAACGCGTCGTCCGCTCCCCCTCGGCGGACGGACGGGCGGGCCGGAACCCGGGCAGCACGGAATCGCCGGACATCGCGGTCATGGGACCGGGACGCTCCCGACCGGCACGGACGGCACCCGGTCGGCCCTCGGGTGAGGTACGGCGGCCGGTCGGCGGCGGTGTGTCGGCACAGGCATCGGGGTCCTCCATCGCGGCTCAGCCGGGAGACCGCCACCCGGCGTCGCGCACCTCTCCACTGCGCGAAGAGCCAGGACACGCTGGTGCGATCCTCGCCGGAACGAAACGGGGTGGCGCAGGTGCTCTGGTGCGCGGAACTGTCGTGCGGTGTGCGTGGATCTGCCGTGCGGCACAGATCGCCCCAGGGCCGGAATGGTTCGATATCTCGAATTCTCTGGCCGGCTGCTCAGACAGGGATGATTGAGGCGTTGACGATGGATCGTCAATACTCCCCGCAGAAAAAGTTTCGACTCCTCGACCGAAACTTTTCGGAACCCGGTGAGCCGGAAGGCGCACCCTCGGCGCCGCCATGAGGGATGCCGTAGAGCCGGGCCGGAACGAGTGCGCGGAAGCTGTCACTCGGCTCCCCTCCGCCGCTCGGAGGCCTTGGACCGGCGAGCCGCATCCGCGGACTCGGGAGAGGAATCCGATCGGCGCGACAGCTTGCCAAGCCCAAAGGGGAGGCGCTGTTTGTGGACAGATCAGCGCCAGGCCTTGACCAGATGGCCCTACATTCCTAGCTTGTGGCGTCAAAGCATCCGGGAATTCTTCGAAACTTTCGAGATTTTCCCTGTCCCCGGCCCGTCCGGCTCCGGCGGTTCATCGGGGTCCCCTCACCCCCAAAAAAAGGAGGCCCTCCGATGTGGTTTCGCCATCCGTCCCCCGTCCGCCCAAGACGCTTACTCGCCGTCCTTGCGCCCTTGCTGCTCGTGGCTACTTTCCTGGGTGCCCAGCCCGCCGGCGCGGCGACCGTAGACCCCAACGCCTCGTATGTGCTGGTCAACCGCAACAGCGGCAAGGCCCTGGACGTCTACAACATGGCGACCGGCGACGGCGCCCGCATCACCCAGTGGGCCAGGAACGACCAGGCCCAGCAGCAGTGGCAGTTCGTCGATTCCGGGGGCGGCTACTACCGCGTCAAGTCCCGCCACTCGGGCAAGGTGCTGAACGTCCAGAACGGGTCCACCGCCAACGGCGGCGCGATCGTCCAGTGGACCGACACGAACAGCACCAACCAGCAGTGGCGGCTGGCCGACAGCCCGGACGGCCACGTGAGGTTGATCGCGCGCCACAGCAACAGGGCCCTCGAAGTACAAGGCGGCTCCACCGCCGACAACGCGAACATCGTCCAGTACGACGACTGGGGCGGCACCAACCAGCAGTGGCAGTTCGTCAAGGTCGGCGGCGGCACCCCCGGCACGTGCGATCTTCCGTCGACATACCGCTGGACATCAACGGGCGCGCTGGCGCAGCCCAAGTCCGGGTGGGCCTCGCTCAAGGACTTCACCGTCGTTCCCTACAACGGCAGGCATCTCGTCTATGCGACGACGCACGGCGCCCCGGGAACGGGAGTGGGCTGGGGTTCGATGAACTTCGGCCTGTTCGGCAACTGGCCGGAGATGGCCTCGGCCAGCCAGAACACGATGTCGAACTCCGTCGTGGCACCCACGCTCTTCTACTTCGCGCCGAAGAACATCTGGGTGATGGCCTACCAGTGGGGAGGTGGGAGCGCCTTCTCCTACCGGACGTCCAGTGACCCCTCCAACCCCAATGGCTGGTCCGCACAGCAGGTGCTCTTCTCCGGAAGCATCACCGGCTCCGGCACCGGCCCCATCGACCAGACGCTCATCGCCGACGGCCAGAACATGTACCTGTTCTTCGCCGGTGACAACGGCAAGATCTACCGGGCCAGCATGCCGATCGGGAACTTCCCGAGCAGTTTCGGTTCGAGCTACACCACGATCATGAGCGATACGACGAACAACCTGTTCGAAGCCCCGCAGGTCTACAAGCTGCAGGGCCAGAACCGCTACCTCATGATCGTCGAGGCGATCGGCTCGCAGGGCCGCTACTTCCGCTCGTTCACGGCCACCAGTCTGAACGGCTCATGGACACCCCAGGCCGCGACCGAGAGCAACCCCTTCGCCGGCAAGGCCAACAGCGGCGCCACCTGGACCAACGACATCAGCCATGGCGAACTGGTCCGCGCCGGCGCCGATCAGACCTTCACCGTCGATCCGTGCAACCTTCAGTTCCTCTACCAGGGACGCAGCCCCAACTCCGGCGGCGAGTACGGCCACTGGCCGTACCGTCCGGGTCTGCTGACACTGCAGCGCTGACGGCGTGACACAAGTCCGGCACCGGTAGGGAGCCGGCGTGGCGGGCTCGGCGGAAGGCCGAGCCCGCCAGGGTCACGCGACAACGTCAGCGCCCCTGCGGCGACAGAAAGCGGTGCCGGGGCCACGTTCACGAGCCCGAGGGCCATCCCGTAACCTCCCGCAGCAGGCCGGCGACCGTGTCGGCGGAAACGCGGTGGCCCTGCCTGGTCAGCTCCGCTGCCGGCTTCCGGGTCGGCTTCGTCGTCCACCGCGGCGGCGGCATCGGGCCGCCCCGCTCGTCGGGCTCGACCAACGCCAGCAGTGCCGGCCGCGGTCCCGGATCAAGGTCCACAGCCTTCTTCCGGCCCCAGCAGGACGACGGACCCGCTCCAACAGAGCCTGACCAGAATCCGGTTCAGCCGCTCCGCGCAAGACCGTGCCCTCCCGAACCCCAGCCGCGGCAGCGACGAGCCTGATCCCACCATCCCCCAGCGACAGCGCTTCCGCCCATACGGCCATCCGACGCTGACACTCGTCGAGGTGCGGCAACAACACCTGGAACTTCGCAGCCAGGACGGCCTCGGTCCCCTCCGGTCTCCCCATGCCAGAGCAACGAGCCGCACAGCTGGAAGCCGCGACTCGTTTCCCGGCGAGCCCTGACCGCTCCGGTGTCAGAGCCCGTACCCGCGTACCCCACCGCGCGGGATATCGGGAAGCGGCGTCATCCGCGGCCTCCTCGAAGTCGGCGTGAATGCCGGTACCCGTCAGGGCCCGGGCGCAGGCCGATCGACATCGCCACCCGACTGGTGGACACCGTCGTCGGCATACGGCTGCCACCGGTCACGCCGACACCCGCATCCCGAACCCGAACCCGAACCCTCGCGAAAATTAGTTGAGTTAGGCAAGCGGAACGGTAGGGTGGAGCGCATGCACGGCAGTAGCGCCCGAGCGAAACCGGCACACGCCCGGGGAGCCGGTCAACACCTCCTGCTCGTCGTCCATGAGCCGGGTGTCGCCGAACTCCTCTCCACCACGCTGGAGTTGGCGGGATACCGCACCGCCCTGTCCGGGACCGGGGGTGAGGCTCTGGAGCGGCTCGCGGAGCAGCGGTTCGACCTGATGGTCGTCGACACGGCGCTGCCGGACATGGCGAGCCTGGCCCGGGAACGGCCCGTCGTGGCCCACCGCCCCCCGGTGCTCGTCCTGACGGAGTACGACTCGCTGGGCGACCTCGTGCCCGAACTGGGCCCGGGCGAGCGGGACTACGTCACCAAGCCCTTCCGGGTGGCCGAGGTGCTGGCCCGGGTACAGGTCCTGCTACGGGACGCGCACCCCGAACATCCGCGGGACGGCGCGCTCAGCTACCGCGACCTGGTCCTGGACGACACCCTGTGCAAGGCACGCCGCGGCACCCGCACCCTGGACCTGACGCCGGCCGAGTACCGGCTGCTGCGCCATCTGCTGGTCAACGCGCACCGGGTGCTCTCCAAGGAGCAGATCGGACAGCACGTCTGGGGCGACCACCGCGGCGACAACTCCATCGAGCAACTCGTCTCCCGGCTGCGGCGCAAGATCGACCGTGACGCGCCCGGCCTGATTCACACACGCCGAGGGTTCGGCTACTGGCTCGGGCACGCCGACGCCGAGCACTGACCTGCCACACCGAACGGCGCCTGCGCATACAACTCCTCTATACAGCAAGGCATTTAGACACCTTAGCGCAGCTGTGATCTGGGTCACGTCAGCTTTCTGTCAGGAAACTGATCAGAAGCCGTCAGCCCGCTCTGTTTGCATGTGCTCATCGAGGCCTCGACCACTTCACCCCGGCGCTCCCACTCGTCGAGCGGTGCCCCCACCACCGAGGAGAACCATGGCCGACACCCTGGCAGGACCCGTTCCCGAGGCACCGGACTCGCCCCCCGAGTTCCCGATGCCCCGGGAGGCCCGCTGTCCCTTCGACCCGCCGCCCGCCCTGAAGGACCTCCAGGCGAAGACGCCGCTGGCGAAGGTGCGGCTGTGGGACGGCAGTGAACCGTGGCTCGTGACCCGGTACGCCGACCAGCGCGCCATCCTCGGCGACCCCCGAGTCAGCGCCGACACCGACAGCCCCGGCTACCCGACCAAGGCCAGTCCCGAGGGCGGCGAGGGCAAGCTCAGCTTCATCATGATGGACGACCCCGAACACGCCCGGCTGCGCCGGATGGTGACGGCCCCGTTCGCCGTGAAGAAGGTGGAGGCCCTGCGGCCAGCCGTGCAGAGGATCGTCGACGACCTGATCGACGGGATGCTGAGCCGGCCGGGCCCGCTGGACCTCGTGGAGGAGTTCGCCCTGCCGATCCCCTCCCTGGTGATCTGCGAACTGCTCGGCGTGCCCTACGACGACCACGCGATGTTCCAGGAGAACACCAAGACGATGGTCCGCACGACCGCGACCCCCGAGCAGCGCGGTGTGGCGACCCGGGAGACGGCCGGATACCTGGCCGGTCAGATCGCCAGGCGGCTCGCCGAGCCGAGGGACGACCTGCTCTCCAGCATCGCGGGGCGCGTCACGGCCGGGGAGATCGACCACCAACAGGCCACGGAGATGGCCCTGCTCCTGCTGATCGCGGGCCACGAGACCACCGCGAACATGATCGCCCTCGGCACCCTCGCCCTCTTCCAGAACCCCGGCCAGCTCGCCCTGCTGCGCGAGAGCGACGACCCGAAGTTCGTCGCGGGCGCGGTCGAGGAAATGCTGCGCTACCTGCACATCACCCACCTCGGGCGGCGCCGCGCGGTGACCGCGGACATCGAGGTCGCCGGCCAGGTCGTCAGGGCCGGCGAGGGCGTCATCATGGCCAACGAGATCGCCAACCGCGACCCCGGGGTGTTCCCCGACCCCGACCGCCTCGACCTCACCCGCGACGCCCGCCGCCACGTCGCCTTCGGCTTCGGCGTCCACCAGTGCCTGGGCCAGCCGCTGGCCCGGATGGAACTCCAAGTCGTGTACGGCACCCTCTACAAACGCATTCCCACGCTGAAGCCGGCCTGTGCGCTGGAGGACGTCCGGTTCAAGAACGACGCGTTCATCTACGGCGTGCACGCACTGCCCGTCTCCTGGTGACAGCTCCCCGTCCCGCGAACGAACCAGGAACCACGAGCGAAGCGAGTAAGGGGAATCCCATGAAGGTGGAACTGGAAGCCGACAAGTGCGTCGCCTCCGGGCAGTGCGTGCTCGCCGCGATGGACGTCTTCGACCAGGACGACGACGGCATCGCGATCCTCCTGGAGGAGCAGGTCGGCGACGACCGGCTCGACGACGTCAAGGAGGCCGTCGCGGTCTGCCCGGCCGCCGCCATCCGGCTGGTCGAGCAGTGAGGCGGATCGTCGTCGTCGGTGCCTCGGCCGCCGGACTCTCGGCGGCCGAGACCCTCCGCCGGGAGGGCTACGACGGCACGCTCACCCTCGTCGGCGACGAACCGCTCGCCCCGTACGACCGCCCGCCCCTGTCGAAGCAGATCCTGGCCGCGGAGTGGGAGCCCGAACGGCTGGCGCTGCGCACCCCCGACGCGCTGGCCGCGCTCGGCCTCGACCTGCGGCTCGGCGTGGCGGCCACCGCCCTCGAACCGGCCGACCGGACCGTCGAGCTGGCCGACGGATCCGCCCTCCCGTACGACGGGCTGGTCATCGCCACCGGGGTCCGGCCGCGCCGACTGCCCGGCGAGGGCGCGCACGTCCTGCGCACCGTCGACGACGCGCTGACCCTGCGGGAGCGGCTCACCCCGGGCCGACGGCTGGTCGTGGTGGGCGCCGGATTCCTCGGCGCGGAGGCCGCCGCCGTCGCCTGGCGGCTCGGCTGCGAGGTCACGCTCCTCGAACCCGCCCCGGTGCCACTGACCCACGCCGTCGGCATGGAGGTCGGCAGGGTCCTGACGAACGCCCATCTGGAGCGGGGCGTGAAACTGCGCTGCGGGGTCACCGTCACCGAGGTGACCGAGGACGGCGTGCGGCTCGCGGACGGCGCGCAGATCGAGGCCGACGAGGTGCTGGTCGCCGTCGGCTCCCTGCCCAACACCGAGTGGCTCGCGGGCAGCGGCCTGACCGTCGGGGACGGCGTGGTGTGCGACGAGTACTGCGAGGCCGCCCCGAACGTGTACGCGGCCGGTGACGTCGTCCGCTGGTACAACCCGCTGTTCGGCACCTCGATGCGCATCGAGCACCGCACCACCGCCGCCGAACAGGGCATGGCCGCCGCCCGCAACCTGTTCGCCGCCCCGCAGGCGCGCAAGCCGTTCGCGCCGGTGCCCTACTTCTGGTCCGACCAGTACGACATGAAGATCCAGGCATACGGTTACCTCCGCGGTCATGACGAAGTCGCCGTGGTGGAAGGGGACTTGGCGGACAGCCGGTTCGTCGCCGCGTACCGCGCCGGCGACCGCGTCACCGGCGCCCTCGCCGTCGGCATGCCGCCCAAGGCGATCCGCCAGTGGCGTCAGGCGATCGCGACCGGAGCGGCGTGGCACGACAGCGTGCGCACCACCGTCCCCGCAGTGGAGTCCTGACCTGCGACCCATGAGAACGCGGCGGCCTGGGGACGCTTCGTGCCTGATCAGGCACACATACGCCGGGCGCGACGCCGATCCCTCGCCCGCGCACCGCACAACGGCGTCCGGCCATTCCCAGCCTCCCGAGCCGCCCGTGCCGCACCTCGACAACTTCGGCCCCCCGCATGAGGAGATAGACGATGTCCCCTACTCCATCAGGTCCGCCGTCGACAGCGTCTCCGCACGAGGAGCGCCTGCTGATCGACGGAGAGCTCCGCAGCGCCGCGGGCAGCGCCACGTTCGAGGTCCTCAACCCGGCGGACGGCGCCGTTCTGGGCAAGGTCGCCGACGCCGGCCGGGAAGACATGCTCGACGCGATCGCCGCGGCCCGGCGCGCGTTCGAGGAGACGGACTGGGCCGTCGACCGGCAGTTCCGCAAGCGCGCCCTGACCCAGCTCCTCGACGCGCTGGTCGAGGAGAAGGACGAGCTGCGCGAGGAACTCATCGCGGAGGTCGGAGCTCCGCGCATGCTCACCCACGGTGCTCAGCTGGAGGAGCCTCTGCGGAAGTTCCGATGGCACATCGACCACATCGACCGGTTCGAGTGGGTGCGCCGACTCGACGACGCCGTCAACCGGTTCACCAACGAGCCCAGTGAGCGGTGGGTGGTCAAGGAGCCCATCGGCGTCGTCGCCGCCATCACGCCCTGGAACTTCCCCTTCGGGTTGCTGCTCGTCAAGCTCGCCGGCGCTCTCGCCACCGGCAACACGGTCGTCGCGAAGCCCGCCCCCGAGACACCGTGGAACGCCACTCGCATCGGTCGGCTCATCGTCGAGCGCACCGACATCCCGGCCGGCGTGGTCAACGTGGTGCCGACCAGGAACCTCGACACGGCCGAACTCCTCCTGACCGACCCGCGCGTCGACATGGTGTCGTTCACCGGCTCCACGGCCACGGGGCAGCGCATCCTCGAACTCGCCGCGCCCACCTTCAAGCGCACGATGCTGGAGCTCGGCGGCAAAAGCGCGTCGATCATCCTCGACGACGCGGACCTCACGCAGGCCATCCCGCAGGCGCTCGGCGCACTCGCCCACTCGGGCCAGGGGTGCGCGCTGCCGACCCGGCTGCTCGTGCACCGCAAGGTCTACGACCAGGTCGTCGCCGGCCTTACGCAGGCGTTCCCACAGGTGCCCTGGGGTGAGCCTCAGGACCGGGGCACGCTGGCCGGCCCGATCATCTCGGCCCGGCAGCGCGACCGCGTCGCCGACTACATCCACATCGGCCGGGAGGAGGGCGCGAGGCTCGCGGTCGGCGGCGGCGTCCCCGACCGCGCGGGCTTCTGGGTGGAGCCGACACTCTTCGTCGACGTCGACAACGACTCCACCATCGCGCAGGAGGAGATCTTCGGACCGGTGCTCACCGTGACCCCGTTCGACACCGACGAAGAGGCGATCCGGCTGGCCAACGCCAGCCGGTACGGCCTCGCCGGATACGTCGCCTCGGCCTCGACGGAGCGCGCTCTGCGCATCGCCCGCGCCGTCCGAGCCGGCAGTTTCATGATCAACGGTGGCTCGTTCTCCGGCGGGGACGCCCCCTTCGGCGGTTACAAGGCCAGCGGCATCGGCCGCGAGGGTGGCCGCGAGGGCTTCGAGATCTACACCGAGACCAAGACCATCGGGTCCGCGCTCTCGCTCCCGCTCTCCTGACGCACCACTCCCCCAGCCACGGCAGACCCGCGCCCCGCCATAGGGCGCGGGCGAGAGGAATCGGACACATGGACGACTACCTTCAGTACACCGGCAAGACGGCGGTCGTGACCGGCACCGCCTCCGGGATCGGCAGGGCGACGGCGAGGCGCCTCGTCGAACTGGGCGCGGCGGTCCACGCCATCGACCACGCGCCGACCGACTTGCCGGGGCTCGCCTCAGCGATCCAGGCGGACCTGGCGCTGCGCGACGACATCGACCGTGCTTTCGCGAAGCTCCCCGACCACATCGACGCGTTCTTCGGCGTGGCCGGAGTCTCAGGTCTCCATCATGACTACAACACCACACTGCTGATCAACTTCGGCGCCTACAAGTACATCTCGGACACGTACCTGGAGGCGCGGATGGGCGACGGCGGCGCCGTCGTCTATGTGACCTCCACCGGCGGTATCAACTGGGAGCACTACCAGGAGGAACTCGAAGGGCTGATCCACGTCGCCGGGTGGGATGCCATCGTCCATGCGATCGAAGGACTCGGTCTCAACGGCCGGCCCGGGCCGGCCGCTTATCCACTCTCGAAGCGGGTGCTCAACCTGTTCATGGCGCACAGCGCCACCGCACTCGGGAGCCGCGGCATCCGGGTGAACGCCGTGCTCCCGACGAGCACCGAGACCGGTCTGACGTCGGACTTCGCCGTAATGGCCGGCGGACGCGCATCGCTCGAGTCGCGTGCCGGCCTCAACCAACGCCTGGCCGCGCCGGAGGAGATGGCGGACCCCGTCGTGTTCCTCAACTCTTATGCGGCTCGGTACATCTCCGGGCACCCGCTCACGGTCGACTTCGGCGCCCGCAACCTGCAACTCCTCGGCCGCACTGCCGACGCGCTGGACCGCCCGCTCATCGGGAACGCGCAGGCCGCACGCTCCTGACTCCCCGTACGCCTGCCTGCCGCGGGGGTGCGCGAAGGCCGACGCCCGTCCTGGCCCGCGCGCACCCCTCTCCCCTCACGTCAGGTGAGCGTGACGCACAGCAAACCGGTGACCTGAACCCGTCGAGGAGCACAGTGAACGAGTCGACTCTCACGGAGGCGTCCCCCACGTCCCGACGGCAGGTACTGAAGGCGCTCAGCGGCCTGCTCCTCGCACTCTTCGTCTCGACCCTCAGCAGTACGGTGGTCTCCAGCGCGCTACCGAAGATCATCGAAGACGTGCACGGGACACAGACCCAGTACACGTGGGTCGTCACCGCGAGCCTCCTCACCACGACGGCGACGACCCCGATCTGGGGCAAACTCGCCGACCTCTTCAGCAAGAAGACCCTTCTCCACGTCTCCATCGTCATCTTCGTGCTCGGCACCGTAGCGTCCGGGATCAGCCAGACGGGCGGGCAGCTGATCGCCGCGCGGGCCCTCCAGGGCGTCGGCGTGGGAGGCGCGCAGGCGCTCGTCCAAATCGCCATCGCCGCCATCATCCCGCCTCGCGAGCGCGGCCGTTACAGCGCTTACCTCAGCGGCACCACCTCGACATCGACCATCGGTGGGCCGCTCCTCGGCGGTGTCATCGTCGACACCTCGTGGCTGGGCTGGCGGTGGAGCTTCTTCATCGCCATTCCGCTGGCCGCCGTCGCGTCCTTCCTGCTCCAGCGGACGCTGAACCTTCCTCTCCTGCGCCGCGAGAACGTGCGGATCGACTATCTGGGGGCCACCCTCATCGCCTCCGGGGTCAGTGTTCTGCTCATCTGGGTGTCCTTCGTCGACAACTCCTTCGCCTGGGCCTCGTGGCAGACCGGCGCCATGCTGTCCGGCGGGCTGGCCCTGCTCACCGCCGCCCTGTGGGTGGAGAAGCACGCCACCGAACCGATCGTCCCGCTCGCCATCGTGCGGCAGCGCACCACCGCCCTGGCCATCCTCGGCAGCCTGGCCGTCGGCACGGCCATGTTCGGCGCCTCGGTCTTCCTCAGCCAGTACTTCCAGCTCAGCCGCGGCCGCACCCCCACCGAAGCCGGCCTGCTGACCATTCCGATGATGGCCGGCATCCTGATCGCCTCCATCGTCGCCGGCCGGCTGATCAGCCGCAGCGGGAAGATCAAGCCGTTCCTCGTCACCGGTGCCGCACTGCTCACCGTCGGCTGCGCGGGCCTCGGCGTCATCGACAACAAGACCCCCATGGTCTTCCTGGCCGTGTCGATGCTGTGTGTCGGGATGGGCGTGGGCATGACCCTGCAGAACTTCGTGCTCGCCGTGCAGAACACCGTGCCGCTGAAGGACATCGGGGCGGCGAGCTCCACGGTGACGTTCTTCCGCTCCCTCGGCGGCACGATCGGCGTCTCCGTCCTCGGCGCCGTCCTGGCCCGCCAGGTCGAGGAGGGGACCGCGAGCGGTCTTGCCTCCGCCGGGCCGTCCGGCGCGGACTCGACATCTCCCGCAGTGCGGGAGATCATCCGCGTCGCGTACGGTGACGCGACGGCACACGTCTTCCTCCTCGCGGCCGCCGCGGCCCTTCTCGCCGTCATCGCCGCCGTCCTCCTCGAACCGGTCAACCTGCGCAGCAGCCTCGATCTGCCCGAGAAGACCGATGAAGCAGTGGCCGCGGCGCCCGATCCCGAACAGGGCACGCGTTCGAGCGCGTGATGCCGAGGTGCCCCGTCGCCGCCGTACCGGGAGGATCACGGAACAGCACGAGGGCGCTGGGCTCCCGCTACGACGCGTTCGAGGTTCTCGCCGCGCTGCGCGATCGCATCGAGACGACGCCTTGGCGCGGGGAGCGGGGACGGACCGCGCTACGGGTGCTGCGGGCGCATCTGAACTTCGCCGAAACCGCGGGCGGCCTCCTGCACCACGCCAGTGAGCGTCAGACCGCGGAAGAGGCCGGCATCTCCCGTACGACGTTGCGGGCCGTCTACGAGAAGGTTCTCAAGCCGCAGGGCTGGCTACGTCGACTGCGCGTCGGCCACGGCCGCGAGGGCTCGACCTGGTACCTCAACGAGAGCAGCGCCCCCAGTCACGGTGCCCCTGCTCCGTCGTCTCGTTTCTGGACCACTCAGTTCCCCCCCGACCTGGCACTTGAGGAGTGGCCCACCCCTGAGACGGCCACGACAGCCGACATCGACTCCACCCTCCTCGGCCGGCTGATGGGCCACGACGCCTTCGCCCACCACGGCCTCGACAGCGCCGCCCTCATGATCATCAGCGCTCTGCACCAGCGCCCCCACCAGACCATCAGCGAGCTCATCGGCACCTCCTCGGTCGCCCGCGCGACCGCCTACCGGACCCTTCGGCGCCTCGCCGAGCACGGTCTCGTAGCCCAGATCGGGGAGACCTGGGCCCTCGCGCCCCAGGCGCTGGAGGGCATCGGCAACAGCCACCCCGCAACTGATGCCGGCCGGGCCGCTGCGCCGACGCAGGGCTGGGACACGGTGGCTGAGGAATACGGCACCACGAGTCTCGCCGCCCGGCGCAAGGCTCTCCACGCCGCCCAACGCGCCGCATACCAGCAGGCGTTGGACCGGCGTGCGGAGCACCGCCGCCAGGCCGTGGTGATCGTCCGCGACGGCCGTCAGGTCCTCGTCCCCGCGCCACGCCCCGACGAGATCCCGCCCGCATGGCACACCTCCAGCGGCCGTGTCCTCGATCCGGTCGCCGGCCACGCCGCTCCCGACTGGCGTGTCGCCACCGACGGCCGCCTGATTCTCATCACCCCTGCCGACCAGCGCAGTTACGACGAGCTGGCCGCAGCCCATGCCGAAGCCCTCAGCGAATGGGAGTCCGCAGCATGAACCCACGTCCCGCGAGCACGCCTACCGTGATCGATTCGCCAACCCCGGAAGCCCTGCGCACACAGTACGAGTCCGGTGCGACAGTCGACGAACTCGCGGCTGCCAGCGGCCTCTCGTACGGCACGGTTCTCAACCGGCTTCACGAGGCTGGGACCGAGATGCGCACGTCGTGGCAGACCCGCCGCATGCGCAACGACCCACAAGCGCGCAGGCCGCCCCCTCAGGCCGGACACGTCGATGGTCGGCGGCGGGTACTGACTGGCGCGGTCACCGCGATGATCGTGCTCGGGTTGTGTCTGTTCCGGCGCGAGAGCGTCGCCGTGGTGATCGCCGGGTGACCGAACCGATCCCGCGGGTCCGGGTGGAGGGCACCCCGAGCGGGTCCGCGGTGTCCAAGACCCGTGCCCGGGTGCCGGCTGCGGTCTGGGAACACCTGTTTGTCGCCGCCGCCGGGTGGCGTGCAACCGGATTTACGCCTTCTCGGCGGCAGTGCGCTCGCGGACTGGGAAGCTTGGCCGCGGGGATCCGTCGATGCGGTCCGCCGCCCTCGGCGGACCGCATCAGCTGGTCCGGCGGTCTCACATCATGCTGAGGCCGAGCCACCAGGCGTACGCGGTGTAGCCCTCCTTGGTCGGGTGGAAGATCTCGGTGTACCTGTTCGGGTCGACGTTGTTGATGAACGGACTGGCGGAGCAGGCGCCGTGCTCAGCGAAGGCGAGACGGACGTCGATGAACTCGTAGCCGGCCTTCTCGGTAGCCTGCTTCATGATCTCGGCCGCCTGGTCCGCGGCGTAGTTCATGTATTCGCGCTTCTTGGCTCCGGGTGTGATCACGCCGCAACTGCCGGTGCCGGGGTCGACGAGCCGGGGGTATCCCAGGAAGGCGACGTGGGCATTCGGTGCGCGCCGCCGGACGTCGGCGAAGAGATCCCGCAACCTGCTTGGCAGGTCTTCCCGGATGGCGAGGACGCTGAAGAAGGCTGCCCGGAGGCACTCGTCGTCGGTGCCGGTGAGACATGTCGTGGCGCTTTTCGCGAAGCCTACGTCGTTGCCGCCGACGGTGATCGTGACCAGTTTGGTGCCATTGTCGAGGCCGCCGAGTTGCTTGGTGCGTACGTCCTGGACGGTGGCGCCGCTACAGGTCTGGTCGTCCAGGACGAATTTCGGCCATACCTTCGCCCATTGCCGCGGGTAGCTGTTCGGGCTCTGCCGGCAGTCGCCGCTGGCTTGCAGGTAGGGTTCGGCGCCGACTCCCGAGGCGTACGAGTCGCCGAGAGCGACGTACTCTCCGGAAGACACGGCGGCCTGCGCGGGCGAGGTCATGGCCAGTGTTGCGAGGGCAGCCGCCGCAGTGACGGCCGCGAGAATTCTTCGCATGAGTTCCTTCGATCGTCTTGAGTGCTACCCGATAGACGGATTCGGCGAAGGTTTGGTTCATGCGGGCCTGGCCCATTGACCTAGCTACTTGCCCCTGGAAAAGGGGTTGGCCCGGTGGCAGGGCTGTTGCTGTGGAGTGGTCCGGTTGTCGGGCTGCGGGTGCCGTCGTCGTTCACCGGGCGATGACGGTCATCCGGTGGAGTTGCAGGCGAAGATCCCGAGTCCGGCCCAGGTCTGAGCGCCGGCGAGCCGGCGGAGGCGGGTGCGGCGGAATCCGAGGGGGGTCCGGGCACTTGCGCATGTCCCGGTACAGGTAGTTGAGGCCGTCCAGAACCTGGCCCATCTCTTCAACCGGGAGAGCGCGGGCAGGCAGGCGGTGACGGCTCCGTATTCCTAGCTCGGACACCCACCGCCCGAGACCTGCTCTCCGGAGGCGTTGCCGGCGTTGGCGTGGCTGAGCCAGGTCCCGCCGGCATGGGGCGGCGGGTCTCACTTCTCGACTGTTCCGGGTTCCCCGCTGATGGATTCCTGGTAGACGTCCGCATAGGTGGGACAGTCCTTGACCAGGTCATCACAGAACCCGGCGACGTCGTTGCCGATGAGTTCCAAGACCCCCTTGCCCGCGGCGACGCCCTCCTCGAAGAAGTCGACGATCCCGGTGAGCAGGGGCCCGTCAGGCAGGTCGACCGGTCCGACCTTGAACAGGTACCTCTGCATCTCCTTGTGGACGATCTGGTAGTCCGGCGGGAGTGCCTTGACCCGAGCCGTGTGTGCCCGCCACTGCTTCTTGCCCTCGATGATGTCCTGGATGCCCACGTCAGCCTCCCAGCCGGCTCAGTTTCCTTGCGCCGTTCCTGTTCAACTGCTCGCGCCACCGGTCGCGATAGGTTCGAGCCCCTTCTCCACCGGCCAGCGCCGTGCAGAAGCCTCGGATGTCGTCGCCGAGCACCTCGTGGGCGCTCTGCCCGTCCGCCGCTGTTTCTTCGAGCAGCCCCAGGGCGGCGTCGAGGATCGGCATCAGGTTGCGGCCGGTGAAGCCCCCATGGGGAAAGAGGTGGCCCTTGATCTGTTCCCACGCCGCCCGGTAGTCGTCCGGCAGGGCCTCGGCCCGGGCTTCGAACGCCTTGCATTCCCTGGTGAGATCGCTGCCTGTGATCGTCTCCCAGAAGTTCATCTCCCGCCCTCCTTGAGCCTGTCGATGCGTGATGACTGGCCTGGCAGCGGGACCGTGAACAGGCCGACCTGTGGCCCTACTTCCGCCGGTACGACACCGCCCTCACCACCCGGGCCACCGCCGTGTCCGACACCGGCGTGATCACCCACGGCCCCGACTTCGGCGGCCAGGACTACCTGTCCCTCACCGGCCACCCCGCCGTCCTCGACGCGGCACACCAGGCCCTGCGCGACTACGGCCCGCTCACCGCGGGTTCCCCCGCCCTCGGCGGTGCCAACCCGGTCAGCAAGGCCCTGGAAGCCGGACTCGCCGAGGCCCTGCACACCGACCACGTGGCACTGTTTCCGACCGGCTGGGCCTCGGGCTTCGGCACCATCCTCTCGCTGATGCACCGCCGCGACCACATCCTGCTCGACAGCCTCTCCCACGACTCGCTGCGCCAGGGCGCCGCCGCCAGCGGAGCCACAGTTCTTCCGCCACCTCGACAACGACGCCGTACGACGCCACCTGAAGGGCATCCGCGCCACCGACACCAAGAACGCCGTCCTCGTCGTCACCGAGGGTGTCTTCTCCATGGGCTCCGACACCCCGCAACTGGCCGAACTCCTCGGCTTCTGCCGCGAGTTCGGCGCCCAGCTGATGGTCGACGTGGCCCACGACTTCGGCGCCATGGGCGAACACGGCGGCGGCCAGCTGGAGGCGCACGGCGTCCTCCGCCAGGTGGACTTCGTCGTCGGCCCTTTCTCCAAGACGTTCGCCACGGCCGGCGGCTTCCTGGCGACGCCGTCCGCGTCCGCGCGGGAGTTCGTGCGGATGTTCGGCGGGCCGCAGACCTTCTCCAGCGCGATCACCCCCGTGCAGACCGCGGTCGCTCTCGCGGCCCTCGGCATCGTCACCTCGCCGGAGGGGGCGCGTCGGCGGGCGTCCGTCGCGGCGGTCGCCACCCGGCTGCGCGAGGGCCTCACCGCACACGGGCTGGAGGTCATGGGCGACGTGGTCTGCCCGGTCGTCCTGGTCCTCATAGGCGACACCCCCACCGGCCGCACCGCCTCCGGCCTCATCGCCCGCGCCGGACTCATCGCCCATCTCGTCGAGCAGCCGGCTCTGTCGCCTCGGACGCGGCCCGCTTCCGCCTGCAGGCCATGGTGGACCACAGCGACGCCGACGTCGACACCGCGATCGCCATCCTCGACACCTGCATACGGGAGGCCCGGCTGGCCGCCGCGCCCACCCGCTGAGCCCTCGCTCACACCCCGTGGCCGGGCGCGACCCTCTCGAAGAGGCTCAGCCCGGCCGGCGGGTACCGGGCGCCTTGTGCCCGGTACCTGAGTGTTCGGTGTCCTGGCCTCCTGACCCGATGCGCCGTCGACTCACGCCCGGTCGCTCCTAACGGCATCTTGACGCACATGGAGCACGCTCCCGTGGGCCCGGGCGTCACTCTCTGCTTACGCTGGTGCCGCCGTCCGGGTGATGGCCGGAACCGCACGCCGAGCCACACACCGGGAGCACGCCGATGGTCACAAGCGAACACCCACATCGACGTCTGCGAACGTGGATGCTTCAGGGCCTGTCCGACATGGGCAAGGCCGGCGGCCACACCGGCCCGCACGCCCAGCCGGAGCCCCCGCACAAGGGCCAGCCCTGGTACCGGGTGATGTGCCTGACCGGCGTCGACTACTACTCCACCCTCGGCTACCAGCCCGGCATCGCCGCCCTCGCCGTCGGCCTGCTCTCCCCCATCGCGACCATCGTGCTCGTCATCGTCACCCTGGCCGGCGCCCTGCCGGTCTACCGCCGGGTGGCCGAGGAGAGCCCGCACGGCGATCGACGCCACCGGTCGTCTACGCTCTGACCTGGCATTTCGTGGACCCGTCTGCTCCCACTGGACCGGTATGGACGGCGTTTCCAACCTCTGCCAAGTGGGACCGTCCCGTCAGAGCGTTTGCCCACCGCCTGCGGCCACGGCCAGCGGACGTCGCCCTGCGGTAGCAGCATGCGGGCAGTGTTGGCCGCCGGTGCCACTGCCTGGCCGGAAGTGTGAACAGTTGCCGCTGTACCACCAGCAGGCCAAGAAAGCCGGTGACCACCCCTCAGCACTCGGGCTCGGCATCCGCTCGCGCGACAAGGCGCCATGGCGTCTGATCATCCTGTTGACCTGCAACAACCCACCGCGCCGGGCGAGTGGATGGCGAATTCGACCCGGATTCGCCCCCGCCCCCTCCCCTCACGGCAACGACCAACCTTGATCTGCAGCTATACGAATTCTGCCGCTGTACCAGCCGTACGCAGCCGAGAAGTCGCCACGAAGAATCCAAATCGGCCACTCGTCGCAATTCATCGAAGCTGCAGCGACACGAGTCGTGGGCCAAGAACAGAAAGCACGGCTGCACGTCCCACTCGGCTCGAACACCGAGGCGCATCCGCATCAACCCTCTGACCAGGAATTTTACATCGACCCTTCCGTGAGGCGGAAGCAGCATTGCGCCCCGTGACGCCTTTCCGGACGATGTCGCCATCACCCAACGACGGGAGCCGCAGCCATGCCGCACATGACCGCCTTCGCCAGGAACCAGTGGTACGTCGCCGCCTACAGTCACGAGGTGGGGCGGGAGTTGCTCGGCCGCACGATCCTCGGTGAGCCGCTCGTCTTCTACCGTACCGAGGGCGAGGGAACGCCCGTCGCCCTGCACGACCGCTGTGTGCACCGGCGTTACCCGCTCTCCGAGAGCGGGCTGGACGGCGACCGGATCGTGTGCGGCTACCACGGCTTCACCTACGACACCACGGGCACGTGCGTGTACGTTCCCGGGCAGAAACGCATCCCGCGCACCGCCCGTGTCGCCTCCTACCCGGTGGTCGAGCAGGACGCCCTGATCTGGGTGTGGATCGGCGACCCGGCCCTCGCCGACGCCGACACGATTCCGCGGGCCCGGCACCTCGACTCCCCCGGCTGGGTCACCGTGAAGGGCATGGAGCCGATCGACGCCGACTACGGTCTGCTCGTCGACAACCTCCTCGACCTCTCCCACGAGACCTATCTGCACGGCGGCTACATCGGCACCCCCGAGGTCGCCGAGACGCCGATCAACACCGAGGTCGACGAGAGCGCCGGCATCGTACGGGTGAGCCGGCACATGGACGACGCCGAGTGCCCGCCGTTCTACGCCAGGTCGACCGGCATCGAGGGACGGATCACGCGCTGGCAGGACATCGAGTACCACGCGCCGTGCCTGTATCTGCTGCACAGCCGGATCGCGCCGGTGGGTGTCCTGCCCGAGGCCGACGGCAGCGACCCGAACGGCTTCCACACCGAGATCACGTACGCCATCACGCCGTCGGCCGACGGCAAGGTGTACGACTTCTGGATGGTCTCGCGCGACTGGGCGACGGACGACGACGAGGTCACCGAGTTCCTGCGGGGCAACAACCACACCGTGGTCATGCAGGACGTCGACGCGCTCAACCTCCTTCAGCGGACGCTGGGTTCGGAACGGTCCGGGTACCAGGAGCTGAGCATCAACATCGACACCGGCGGTCTCGCCGCCCGCCGTATCCTCGCCCGGCTGGTCGAGGAGGGCGACAAGCCCGTGGAGAAGGTCCTGTGAGCGGCCGACCCCTTTCCGACCTACCGCGCGAGATCTACCGCATCGCCTGGCTGCCGGGCACGGACGTCCTGCACGGCACCTGTCACTGCGGCCGTGAACACAGCTCGCAGGACCCCATCGAGATGTGGGACTGGATGCTCGCCCACCCGCAGGGACACGAACCGCGGGCAGACCGGACGGACCAGGCGCGAGGAAGCAGCTCATGAGCGCATACGAAGCCGAACTCGTCGTCGAGCGAAGGGAGTCGGCCGCCGACGGCGTGCTGGCGCTCACCCTGCGGCACCCTCTGGGCGAGGAGCTGCCGGACTGGGAGCCGGGCGCGCATGTCGATGTCGTGCTCGGACCGGAGCTGGAGCGACAGTACTCGCTGTGCGGCGACCCCGCCGACCGGTCGGCGTGGCGCATCGCGGTGCTGCGCGAGCCGGACGGGCGCGGTGGATCGGCGTACGTGCACGGGCAGTTGGGGCTCGGTGACAAGGTGCGGGTACGCGGGCCCCGGAACCACTTCGCCCTCAAGCCGGCACCCCGCTACCGATTCGTCGCGGGCGGGATCGGCATCACGCCGATTCTGCCGATGCTCGCCGCCGCCGAGGCCGCGGGCGCCGAGTGGACGCTGCTGTACGGCGGGCGCACCCGCAACTCCATGGCGTTCACCGAGGAGTTGGGGCGGTACGGGGACAGGGTCACGTTCGCTCCACAGGACGAGACCGGGCTCCTGGACCTCGACTCGGAGATCGGGCAGTTGCCGGAAGGCACCCTTGTCTACTGCTGTGGCCCCGGGGCCCTCCTCGACGCGGTGGAGTCGGTCTGCCCGGCCGGTGCGCTGCACGTCGAGCGGTTCGCGCCCAAGGTCCAACAGGGCGGTGAGGACAGTGAGTTCGAGGTCGTGCTGCAGCGCAGCGGTCGTACGCTGACCGTGCCGGTGGAGGTGTCCGTGCTGGACGCCGTGCGCGGCGCCGGGGTCGAGGTGCTCTTCTCGTGCACCGAGGGCACCTGTGGCACCTGTGAGACGGACGTGCTCGAAGGCACCCCGGACCACCGGGACTCGGTGCTCTCGGACGAGGAGCGGGAGGCGGGCGAGACGATGCTCATCTGTGTGTCCCGGTGCCGTGGTCCGCGGCTCGTCCTCGATCTCTAGAGTCCACCTCCTCGCCGCCCCGGTGCCGCACCGGGGCGGCGAGCTTGCACGGCAAGGGCATTGACCCTGCTTCCCCCGGGGCTTTACGTTCCCGCTGAGAACGACCGAGAACGATCCAGCACGTTCGTGCTGGCCGCGCACAACTCTCCACCACCTGGCACACCCTGGCACAACCTGTCGGAGCACCTCGATCGGTCCCACAGGAGGAGTCTTGCGTCGTCTGTTCACCGGTCTCACGGCCGTCACGCTCCTGGTCACCGCGACGGCCTGTGGTTCGTCGGACGGTTCCGGTTCTCCGGACGGCACCACGCCGTCCGGCGGCACCACCACTCTCAAGGTCGGCATCATCCCCATCGTCGATGTCGCACCCCTCTATCTCGGCCAGCGGAAGGGCTTCTTCAGCGAGCGTGGGCTCAAGCTGTCCCTGTCCCTCGCGCAGGGCGGCGCGGCGATCGTGCCCGGTGTCGTCAGCGGGCAGTTCCAGTTCGGCTTCAGCAACGTGACGTCACTGATGATCGCCCAGTCGAACAACGTGCCCGTCAAGGCCGTCGCCAACGGCATCGCGTCGACCGGTGTGCAGGGCAAGGACTTCAGCGCCCTCACGGTGCAGAAGGACAGCCCGATCAGGTCGGCGAAGGACCTGGAGGGCAAGAAGGTCGCCGTCAACACCCTGAAGAACATCAACGAGACCTCGGTGCGCGAGTCGGTGCGCAAGGCGGGCGGCGACCCGGACAAGGTGACCTTCGTCGAGCTCGCCTTCGACCAGATGCCCGCCGCTCTCGACGGCGGGCGGATCGACGCGGCCCAGGTCGTCGAACCGGCCCTCGCGACCGTCAAGAGCCAGGGAGGCCGTGAGATCGCCTGGCCGCTGGTGGACGTCGCGCCGAACTGCACCGTCGCGATGTACTTCACCTCGACCCGGTACGCCCAGCAGAACCCGGAGGTGGTGAGGAAGTTCCAGGCGGCCACCGCCGAGTCCCTCGCCTACGCCGACGCCCACCCTGACGAGGCCCGCCAGGCCGTCACGACGTACACCAAGATCCCGGCGGACGTGCTGGCGAAGGTGACCCTGCCGAAGTGGCCGGCCGAGGCGAACCGTGCCTCGATCGAGGCGCTGGAGAAGCTGGGTGAGACGGACGGTCTCTTCAAGCAGTCCCCCGACCTGGACAAGCTGCTGCCGTGAGGGCGACGAACGCCTGGCTCGGCGCGACCGGGCTCGCGGTCCTCCTTGCCCCGGGCGAGGCGGTACCGCGGCTCGGTCTCGTCGGGGAGGCGTACTTCCCGCCCGTCACCCGGATCACCGGCGCCCTCGGCGACGGACTGTCCGACGACACGTCCGGACGCCCCTCGGCGACGTGCTTCCCGGCTGGGCGCTGGGGCCGGCGGTCGCGGTGAGGGCCGGCATCGTCGTCGGGGTGACCGTCCCGCTCGCGCCGTATCCGCGCGAGGCGACGGCGTCGACGATCGAGTTCCCGCGCCCGACCCCGTCGGTCGCGCTGATCCCGCTCGGCGTCCTCCTGTACGCCAGCGAGCTCCGCTCGGTGCTCCTCCTCCTCGTCGTCTACGCCTCCTTCCGGCAGGTGCTCGTCCAGGTCCTCCACGGCGTCCAGGACGTGGACCCGGTCGCGGACGAGACGGCACGTTCGTACGGGATCACGAGCGCCGCCCGGCTGCGGAACGTGGTGCTGCCCTCGGCTGGCCCGCAGATATTCGCGGCCCTGCGCCAGGCGCTGTCCGTCGCCGTCCTCCAGCTCGTCGAGCGGCACGTGCTCGGCCGGAACCACGGCCTGCGCGCCTCGGCCCGGCGGTCGCAGTACACCTCGTGAACGTGAAAGGGCGATCCATGGGCGCGCTTCTCGATGTATCCGGCCTCAACAAGGTCTACGAGGGTGCGGGCCGCCGGGTCGAGGCGGTGCGGGACCTCACCTTCACCGTCGAGGCGGGTGAACTCGTCTGTCTGGTCGGGCCGTCGGGGTGCGGCAAGACGACGCTGCTGAAGTGCATGAGCGGTCTGCTGGCCCCCACGGCGGGCCGGGTGACGCTCGCGGGGCGGGTGGTGAACGGGCCGCCGCCCGGGATGGCGTTCGTCTTCCAGGAGTACGGCCGCAGCCTGCTCCCCTGGATGCGCGTCGGCGACAACGTCGAACTCCCGCTCAGGCAGAAGACCTTGACCAAGGCCAGGCGCCGCGAGCTGGTCGTGGACGCGCTGCACTCGGTCGGCCTCGCGGACGCCGCCGGGGCCTACCCCTGGCAGCTGTCCGGCGGGATGCAGCAGCGGGTCGCGATCGCCCGCGCGCTCGCCTACGAGCCCGACGTCCTGCTGATGGACGAGCCGTTCGCCGCGGTCGACGCCCAGACGCGCGCCGACCTGGAGGATCTCGTACGGGGGCTGTGGCGGGAGCGCGGGATGACGATCCTGTTCGTCACCCACGACATCGACGAAGCGGTCTATCTCGGTGAGCGGGTGATCGTTCTGTCCGGGTCCCCGACCGTCGTCAGGGAGGAACTCACGATCGATCTGCCGGACGGGCGCGACCAGTTGCACACCCGGGTCGCCCCGCGCTTCGCCGAACTGCGAACCCGCGTGTACGAGCAGATCCAGGCGGCCAAGCGCGGAACACCGGCACCGGGTCCGGTGGACAGGATCGAGGGCGTGCCTCAGGACAGGATCTGAGCCGGTGAAAAGGGCGGTGGCCCCGGTGCCGTCGGCGACCTGAACGCCGACGGTTCCGGGGCCGGATCCCGTCTCACGCCTCCGGGGCCGGCACCACGCTCAGGTGGCTCGCCGAGCGCCGCGGGCGGCGTGGTCCGCGTGCGGCGTCCGCCGGGCGCCGCGTCTCGCGAAGCACCAGCGTCAGCCTCGTATAGCCCATGTTCTCGAGGGACTTGGGGGTTTCACCCACGATTCGGCACTCGGTGGCGCCCCAGCGCGGGTCGGGGTGCAGCAGCGGGCGTACGGCCCCGTCGTGCTCGACGGCCTCCGCGCCGACCGCCCGGATCCAGTGCGGCAGGCCCTGCCGGTAGGCGGCCTCCATGATCGGGTCCTGGGCGATGTCCCGGCGGATGGCCTGGAGGCCCCGGTCCTGGGCGTGCCGCTCCACGGCCGCGGCGAAGCGCGCGAGCATCGGCAGGCACCAGCTCGACTCGTGCTCGCCGAGGACCGTGCCCGCGTCCGGGTGGAAGAGGACGAAACGAAGGAAGTTGTCGCCGGGCATGGCCGTGGGATGCGGGCCGACGGCGCGGAAAAGTGTCTCGAACGCGGTGTTGGAGAGGACCACGTCCCAGCGGTGGTCGAGGACGACGGACGGAAAGTTCACGGCGTCCAGGAGCGTGGCGTAGTCCCGCAGGTACGCCTGGGCCTCGGTGCCCTCGGGGACGGGCCGCGGCGCCGGCCGCTGCCCTCCTGCCTGAAATGCCATCGGGAGGTCACCCCTCTTGCCTATGCGGCCTTCACGCGGCGCCCTGATCCTGCTGCCCTGGAATGAGCCGTGTCAACTATCGTGGCATTTCATGCCTGTTGACGGCTGAATCTGGCCACAGATGTGGCGAGAGCTGGATGTGAGTTCGAACAACCCGCTACTCTCTCCGGGCAGTTCACGGCGACTGACGACGTCGTGGAAGCCGCTCGCGGAGACACAGACACAAAGGCACAAAAACGGTAGGAGACCTGTCGGTGACGGATGGCTACGAGGTTCCGGGCGCCACGGCGACGGTTCTGCTGTCCGCCGTCGTGGCCCGGGTCACCGCGCTCGCGGACCGGCTCGGCGTACCGCACGCCGAGGTCTTCCACACCGGGCGGCTCTCCGTCGCGTCCGGCGTTCCGGAGAGCGTCGTCAAGGCCCTGCTGAGCGGACAGAGCGCCGGCGAACCCGATCTCCAGGCCCGATTCCTCCAGCGTCTCGGCCTGCTGCGCCGCACCCGGCTCAAACCGAACGGCCGCAAGTACACACAGCAGGAGATCGCCGACGGCGCCGGTATGTCACGTCAACAGGCGGGCGCCCTCATCAACGGGGACCGGCGCCCCACCATGGAGCACTGCGACGCCATCCAGCGCTTCTTCAGAGTGCACGCCGGTTTCCTCACCGCGGAGGACCCAGAAGCGCTCGCGGGCGCCCTCCAGCGCTCCGAACAGGAGCTGCTCCAGCAACTCGCCGACCGTGAGCGCGAGGCGGCGAAAGCCGCCAGTGACCCGCTGGAGCGGCTGCTGCAGGACCACGGCGTCCGCGGAATCGCCTGGCGGGCCGCGCAGCTGCCCTCCGACCAGCACCGCGACAAGGTCGCCGAATGGCTGGACATGCTTCTGGAGAGTGTCAAGCGGCCGGAGTCGTGATCCGAGGGATGACTGTGAACATCGGCAAGGAAATGCGCCGCCTGTGCGGCGAGTTGGTGACCGAGCTGAGGCTCCCGGCACCGGCCGAACCCGCCGAGCTCTACGCCGCGCTGTGTGACGCCATGAGCAGACGCCGCGGCCGTCCCGTCGTGTTCCGCGCGGCCCCCTTCCCGCCCGGCACAGCCAGTGGGCTGTGGCTCGACATGGCCGACCAGGACCTCATCGTCGTCGAGGAACGCACCGCTCCCGACCACCAGTTGGTGATCCTGGGCCACGAGCTGTGGCACATGCAGGCCGGGCACTGCGGCCACCATGTCGCGGGCGCCGCGGTCGCCGCGCGGCTGCTCAGCGACACCGCGGACCTCCAGGCCACGGTCCGCAAGGTGGCCGCCCGCACCCGCTCCGACCTCGCCGACGAGCAGGACGCCGAGAGCTTCGGACTGCTGCTGGCCAGCAAGTGCCGTACGTGGCTCAGGGGTTCGGCGCGCCAGCCGGTACGGCGCGACCAGCTCGCGGGCCGGATCGAGGCCTCCCTGGGCTATCGCGGGCCGCAGAGCTGAGGCGGCGCCCGCCGTGAACGACTCCAGCTACTACGTGCCGTCCGCCGCGATGGTGATCGTCCTCCTCCTCAAGGGCCGGGCGGTGCTGCGCGCCTGGCGCGACCCGCTGTTGCGGTCGGTGTACGCGCTGCTCCTGCTGTCCGTGCTGGTGTTCTTCTTCGCGGCCCCGCCGACCATCGCGTGGGTCAACCGCGTCACCGCCGTCCCGAACTTCTCGGCGCCGCTCGTGTACTGCCTGCTGAGCGCCTTCAGCGCCTCCTGCCTGGTGCTGATCATCAACTGGCGCGGCGGTCCGCCCGAGGCCGCCCGGCGCGCCTCGCGCCGCTGGATCGCCGGGTACGCGGTGGTGATCGTGGCCACGGCCGCCCTGTTCGTCCTCGGGGACGCGCCCGAGCAGCGGCTGCGCGACTTCGACACGCACTACGCCAACACGCCGTTCATCCGCGAGATGATCGTGCTGTACCTGGTCGCGCTCACGGTCTCGAACATCGCGATGAACATGGTGTGCTGGCCGTGGGCACTGCAGGTGCGCGGCTGGCTGCGGGTGGGGCTGCTCGTGATCGTGGCCGGCTTCTTCTGCAACATCGCCTTCGCGGCCACGAAGCTGACGGCTGTCGTCGCCCGCTGGAACGGCGAGAACCTCGACTATCTGAGTACGTATGTCGCCCCCGCGATGGCCGCCGCCGCCGAGGTCGTCACCGCGGCCGGCTTCTGCATCCCGCTGGCCTTCCAGCGCGTCGGGGACGTGTGGAGCACCTGGTCGACGTACCGCAGCCTCAGCCCGCTGTGGCGGGAGCTCGCCCCCCTGTCGGACCACGGCGACCGCACGGTCCGGATCGCCTGGTGGTCCCCGGCCGAACTCCAGGTCACCCAGCGGGAGTCCGACATCCACGACGGCATGCTCAGCCTGTACCCGTACTTCGACCCGACGGTCCGGACCCGCGCCTACGAGGCCGCCCGCACCGCGGGCTCCGCCCCCGACGCCGCCCGGGCCGAGGCGGACGCGGCCATGGTGACGGCGGCCCTACGGGCCAGGGCGGCAGACCCGGAAGGCACGGTCATCAGTGCGGCGGCAGCAGGGAACGACGGCCCCCCGTCGGCGGCCGAGGGCCCGCGCGACCTGGTGGCGATGTCCCACGCCCTGCGCCGGTCCCCGGTCGTCGCGGCGGTACGAGAAGGAGCGGTGGCCTGGTAGGAGAGGGCTGCGCAGCCGTTTTCAGGGGCGCGGGGCTGTGTCGATGTGCGGCTCCGCCGCGTGGGCGCGACAAACCACGGCGGCGCCGCAGCCGAAAAACTACGTCGCACTACGCTCACTGACCTCACGCAAACCCTGTTCCACCGCCTGCGCCGGTCGCCCGTCGATCAACAGCTCACGCCAATGCTCCCGACTCCAGTCGGCCGGCGCACTCCCCCCGGTGAACTCCTCCACCAGTGCCACGAACCGCGCCGGATCACTGTGGAACGGAAAATGCCCCGCCCCCTCGAATATCTCCAGCCGGCTCCCGGGCATCGCCTCGTGCGCCCCGTACGCGTGCCGCACCGGCACCACGCTGTCCCGGTCCCCCCACAGCAACATCGTCGGCATGCCCTCGGTGAGATAGCACCGGTCGAGCATGGTCACCACCTGCCCGCGCCAGTCGACCACCGCGCGCAACGTACGGATGAAGGCGTTGCGCGAGGTCTCGTCGGGCAACGCGTCCACGAGGGTCAGCAACTCGGGTGCGTCCCGCCCCAGATCGGTGTCCAGGAGCTTCATCAACTGTACGACGAGCCCGACTTGGAGCCGCATTCCGGGCAACCGCAGTGCGGAGAGCGCGAGGTGGGCTCCGGGCAGCGAGGCCGCCCGCAGTACCGGGTTGACCTCGCGGCCCACGCCGCCCGCGCTGACCAGGATGAGCCGCTCGGTGCGCTCGGGGAACTGGTAGGCGAACTGCATGGCCACCCCGCCGCCGAGGGAGTGTCCGACGAACGTCGCGGACTCGATGCCGAGGGTGGTGAGCAGATCGCGCACGCCGTTGGCGTAGGCGGCCACCGAGTAGTCGGCGCGCGGTTTGTCGGAGGCGCCGTGGCCGAGCAGGTCGGGGGCGATCACGGTGTGGCTGCGGGCGAGGTCGGGGATCAGTTCGGCCCAGGTCGCCGAGGAGTCCCCGATGCCGTGGATCAGGACGAGGGCGGGGCCCTCGCCGGCCATGCGGAAGGCCCGGCGGTACCCGTGCACGACGCGGTACCGCAGTTCCAGTTCGCCGTCGCCGACCGGTCGCAGTCGTACGGCGCGTGCCGGTCCGTGCCGCGGGACGTCCGTCACACCGCTCACCTCCCCGCTTCCTGTGCTCTGAGTCCTTTGCCGAAGACCCTTTCCCCTCCAGCGTAGAAGCCCATTTCCACCAGGCGTTTCGACGAGGTTTCGCGTCCGCTAACCGGGCGAACCGACGTGTACGGAACCGGGATTGTCAGTGGCGGGCGGCAAGCTGGGAGGTGCAGGCATGAGCAGAGATGACGCCGACATGGGGAGAGCCGTCCGATGCCGACCGCCGTACTGACCGACCGTGAGCGCACCGCCGTACAGGCCTACTTGCGGCTGCTGCACACCGTCCGCGCAGCCTTCGACGTACCGCCGGGAAGCCATCGACCACCCGTCGTGCCGCCCGCCGTCCTCGCGGAGGCGGAGGCGGCCCTGGCGGAGGCGGGTCTGACGGGCAACGAGGAGAGGTTCTTCCGGTTGCTCAGACAGGCTGGTGCGGCACGCTGACCGCCGTCGCCAGCAGCCCGCGCCGTACGGTCCAGCGCCCGTCGAAGTACCCGAGTTCCCGGCCGTCGACGACCGGTCCGGGCACCAGCAGACGGGCCCGGAAGGTGCCGTACGGATGCGGGCCGGGGACGGCCGTGAACGCGATGTCGGCCTCGCTGAAGTCCAGCCACTTGCCGGTGAGCGGGAACCACGCCTTGTAGACCGCTTCCTTGGCGCTGAACAGCAGCCGGTCCCAGTGCACACGGTTTCCGTGCGCGCCGGGGTCGTCCGCCGTCAGTGCGCGCAGACGCGCCTGTTCCGTGGGCAGGGCCACGGAGTCGAGGACGCCTTCGGGCAGCGGCTGGTGGGGTTCGGCGTCGATGCCGACGGAGGCCAGGTCGGTGGCGCGGACCAGTGCGGCGGCGCAGTAGCCCTCGCAGTGGGTCATGCTGCCGACCAGTCCGGCCGGCCACCGCGGGGCTCCCCGCTCACCGGGCAGCACGGGCTGCGGCGGTACGCCGAGCTTCTCCATGGCCCGGCGGGCACACGCGCGGACGAGGGTGAACTCGCGGACGCGCTTGGGCACCGCCCTGGCCACGAGCTCCTGTTCCTCGGGATACAGCGTCGCGCCCCCGGGCCCACCGGCTGCCCCGTACGCTCCGTCGGCCGGCTCGTCACCGTACGCCTCCACGGCCACCACCGTGGCCGGAAGCAGCTCCTCGATCATCGGATCCGACCTCCATCGGCAGTATGCGGCGCAGCCTTCCCGGGTCGCCCGGGCGCTTCTGCCATTCGCGGGGGTAGCCCACGGAGACTTCTTCGAAGCGGACGCCCTCGTGCCAGGTGGTCCGAGGGATGTGCAGATGGCCGTAGACCATCGTCGTGACGCGGAACCGGCGGTGCCAGTCGGCGGTCAGGGTGGTGCCGCACCACATGGCGAACTCGGGGTGCCACAGCACGTCCGTCGGATGCCGGTCCAGCGGATAGTGGTTGACGAGCACCGTCGGCAGGTCCTCGGGCAGCTCGGCGAGCCGCCGCTCCGTCTGCGCGACCCGCGCCCGGCACCAGGCCTCGCGGGTCGGGTAGGGGTCGGGGTGCAGGAGGTACTCGTCGGTGCAGACGATGCCCGTGCCCTCCGCGTACGCGAGCCCCTCCTCCTTGGTCGCGCAGCCCTGCGGCAGGAAGGAGTAGTCGTACAGGAGGAAGAGCGGCGCGACGGCGACGGGACCGCCGGGGCCCTCCCACACGGGGTACGGGTCCTCGGGCGACGTCACACCCAGCTCGCGGCACAGGTCGACCAGGTGTTCGTAGCGGGCGACGCCGCGCAGGGTGACCGGGTCCTTGGGGTGGGTCCACAGTTCGTGGTTGCCGGGTGCCCAGATCACCTTGCGGAACCGGCCGGCGAGGGTTTCGAGGACCCAGCGGACGTCGGCCACCGACTCCGACACGTCGCCGGCGACCAGTAGCCAGTCGTCGTCCGTCTCCGGGCGCATCTGTTCGACCAGGGCGCGGTTCTCCGGGTAGCCGATGTGCAGATCGCTGATCGCCAGCAGTTGCCCGGTACCGCCGGCCGTCGTCTCCACTCCCGCCCGCCCTTCCGCATCCGAACTCCGCCCCCGCGGGCGCACGTTCGGATCAACAAGAACACATCCCCGACAGCCGGACAAGTACGGCTTCCCGCCCTCCGGACACCCTCTCCGCGCAGCTCACCGGGCGGACCGAAGATCATTACAGGCGACCACTCGGGGTGCGCAGGACAACACACGGGGTACTGCTGTCAATTCCGTAACACGCGCGTAGCAGGAACAGGGTCTGCGGAGCCTTATGATCGCCTCAACACTTCCGCCAAAAACCCGGTTCGCACCCGGGTGGCTTGTCGTGTTCCCAACTCTCCCATGGCCGGGCTCGGCCTTGCTCCGCCGTGCCCGTGAACCCTGAAAGGTGGCCCTGCATGGTCTCTCGCGTACGCGTCTGGCTCAACCGCACGTACGCGGAGAACGTGTTCTTCATGGAACAGCTGCGGAGAAATCCCAGCGACCGCGCGGTCGAGATCCACGCCACCCACGGGGACGCCGACTCCCCCGTCCTGGCCGCCGCCGACACCGCCGCCATGGAGCCCGAGGGCCTGTCCCCCGCCGCGTACGTGGAGTACGCGCTCGACCAGTGCGACCGTCGCGAGATCGACGTGTTCGTGCCGCGCCTGCACCAGGACGCGATCGTCGAGCACCGCGCGGACTTCGAGGCCGTCGGCACCAAGCTCCTCGCGCCGACGCCCGAGGCGGTGGCCGTCTTCCAGGACAAGGCGACCGCGTACCAGGCCGTCGAGGCGGTCGGGGTTCCGACGCCGCCGTGGTGGCGGGTGCGCAGCGCCGACGAACTCCTCGTCGCCGTCGAGCAGTTGGAGGCCGACGGTCACAAGGCGTGCTTCAAGCCGGCGGTGGGCGCGGGCGGGGTGGGCTTCCGCGTGATCACGCGTGCCCCCTTCTCGATGTCGCATCTCAACGGGTTCCCCTCCCCCTACGTCCAGTTGGACATGGTCCTCGACGTGCTGCGGAACACCGACGAGGACGTCGACTGGCTGGTGATGCCCCGTCTGGAGCAGCCCGAGGTGTCGGTGGACTGCCTCACCGGCCCCGACTCGCGCATCCGGATGGCGATCGGCCGCACCAAGAACGGCCGGCGGCGCGGCTTCACCCTCGACGAGGCCTGGCTGCGGCCCGCGCGGCTCATCGCCGAGGGCTTCGGCCTGCACCACCTGAGCAACATCCAGTTCCGGATGTACGAGGACCGGCCGGTGCTGATGGACGTCAACACGCGCCCGGCCGGCGGCCTGCACCAGCTCCAGCTGTGCGGTATCAACGCCCCTTGGGCAGCAGTGCAGTTGGCGCTCGGCGAGGACCCGGGCGACCTGGTGCCGCCGTTCCTCGGCCAGGACTACGCGGTGATCTCCGCGCCGCGCCCGGTGCGCGCGGTGTCGGCACACGCGGACGAGGCCCCGGCGCACACGTCCACGCTGCCCGCCGTACCGGCGACGACAGCCGTCGAGGAGCCGGTCGCGGAAGCGACGGCAGAGGCATCCGCGGGAGCCCCGGCGACTGCCACCGCGTAACACCCTTCCCGGCCAGGCTGTTCACAGCGGTAGGGCCCGGTGACGGTGACTCGATCCGACACCACCACCGGGTCCTGCCATCGGGTCCGTGCACCTCTGCGCTCCCGGGCGACCACCTCTGAGCAGTCACCAGGAGTTCACCTCGACCACGGTCGGCTCACAGGCTGAGCCGACCGGAGGGAAGCAAAAAAGGACGGGGTCCGGCCGGTAGGCCGGGCCCCGTCCCCATCCGTGGGCCGCGCGTCAGCCGCGCGTCAGCCGCAGCGTCTGCACCTCGAACGGCCGCAGCGTCACCGGTACCGAGTCACCGTCCGTCCGCGCGTCGGACAGCGGACGCTCCAGCAGGTCGGTGATCCTGGCGCCCGCGAGCGGGAACCCGGTGCACAGCGCACCCTCCGCCCGGCCGCCGCGCGACTCGTAGAGACGGACGACGACGTCGCCGGACGCGTCGTCGGCGAGCTTCACCGCCTCGATCGTCACACCGTCGCCGTCCGCCCACACGACCGGCTCCGGGGCACCCGCGGCGTCCGCGACACGCAGCGGCAGGTTGAGGGAGTAGCCCTCGGCGACCGCGTCCTCGATGCTCGCGCCGGGCAGCAGCGAGTAGGTGAAGCGGTGCTTGCCCTGGTCGGCGCCGGGGTCGGGGATGCGCGGGGCGCGAACCAGCGACAGGCGGACCGTGGTCGTCGTACCGCCGTCCTCGCGGACCGTGCGGGAGACGTCGTGGCCGTACGTCGAGTCGTTGAGGACCGCGACGCCGTAGCCGGGCTCGGAGATGTGCACCCAGCGGTGGCCGGAGACCTCGAAGCGGGCCGACTCCCAGGTGGTGTTGGTGTGCGTGGGCCGCTGAACGTGGCCGAACTGGATCTCCGCGCTGGAGTGGGCAGCGCGGACGTCCACCGGGAAGGCCGCCTTGAGGATCTTCTCGGCCTCGTGCCAGTCGATCTCCGTCTCGAAGTCGATCCGGGGGCTGCCGGCCCGCACGGTGATCGTCTGGACGATCTTCGAGCCCTTGCCGAAGGCACGCTCCACGCGGACGGCACCGAGGAGCGGGTCCTCGTCGGTCACCGTGACGGAGGACGTCTCCAGCAGGTCCGTGTAGCGGTTCTGGTAGTGCTTGTCGATGTCCCAGGCGTCCCAGTAGTTCGGGAGGTCCGTGTGCAGGCGGAGCAGGTTGCCCTTGTCGGCGAGAACCTCGCGGTCCGCCTTCAGGTCGCGCACCGAGGCCAGTGTGCCGTCCTCGGCCACCTCCACCCGTACGAGCCCGTTGTCGAGGATCCGCCCGGCGGTGATCGTCACCGGCCGCGGCGGCTCGGCGACGGCCAGCGGGGCGCTGCCGCTCGCCGGGACCTCCACATACATGGGGACACCCGTCGAGGTGCGGACCACCTCGGCCCGGTCGTACGGGCTGGTGTTGAAGGCGCGGGACTCGCCGCCGCCGAGCGCGGCCACCGCCTCGGCGGTCAGCGCCTCCAACTCCTCGGCCACACGGGCGTATTCGGCCTCCGCCTCGCGGTGCACCCAGGCGATGGACGAGCCCGGCAGGATGTCATGGAACTGGTGGAGCAGGACCGTCTTCCAGAGGCGGTCCAGGTGCTCGTACGGGTACGCGTAGCCCGGCGCGTGCAGCGCGGCCGTCGTCGCCCACAACTCGGCCTCGCGCAGCTTGTGTTCACTGCGCCGGTTGCCCTGCTTGGTGCGGGCCTGGGAGGTGTACGTGGCCCGGTGCAGCTCCAGGTACAGCTCGCCGACCCAGACCGGGGCGTCGGGGTACTCCTCGCGGGCCTTGGCGAAGAACTCGTCGGGGTGCTCGATCTCGACCGTCGCCGAGCCCTCCAGGTCGGCGAGCCTGCGCGCCCGTTCCATGATCTCGCGGGTGGGGCCGCCGCCGCCGTCGCCCCAGCCGAAGGGGGCCAGCGAGCGGTTCGCGACGCCCTTCTCCTGGTAGTTGCGCGACGCGCGGGACATCTCCTCGCCGCTGAAACGGGCGTTGTAGGTGTCGACCGGCGGGAAGTGGGTGAAGATGCGGGTGCCGTCGATGCCCTCCCACCAGAAGGTGTGGTGGGGGAACTTGTTGGTCTGGTTCCAGGAGATCTTCTGGGTGAGGAACCACTCGTTGCCGGCGAGCTTGGCGAGCTGCGGATAGGCCGCGGTGTAGCCGAAGGAGTCCGGCAGCCACACGCCCTTGGTCTCGACGCCGAAGTGCTCGATGAAGAACCGCTTGCCGTGGATCAGCTGGCGGGCCATCGCCTCGCCGCCGGGCAGGTTGCCGTCGGCCTCGACCCACATGCCCCCGACCGGCGCCCACTGGCCCTTCTTCACCGACTCCTGGATGCGCGCCCACACCTTGGGGTAGTTGTCGCGCACCCACTCGTACTGCTGGGCCTGCGAGCAGGCGAAGACAAAGTCCTCGTACTCGTCGGCCAGCGAGGTGACGTTGGAGAAGGTGCGGGACGTCTTGCGCTTCGTCTCGCGGATCGGCCACAGCCACGCCGAGTCGATGTGCGCGTGGCCCACACCCGAGATCTTGTGGGCGCTGGCGTTGGCCGGCTTGGCCAGCGCGGGCGCCAGGGCCGCTCGTACCGCCGCCGCCGAACCGGCCACGTCGTCCAGGTCCAGCAGGTCGAGCGCGCGGTCCAGGGTGTGCGCGATCTCGTGGCGGCGCGGGTCGTGGTCGCCCAGCTCCAGCATCAGCTCGCGCAGCACCTGGACGTCGAGGTCGAGGTGGAAGACCTCCTCGTCGAGGATGGCGAGGTCGGCGCGCTGGAAGGTGTAGATCGGCTTGTCGCCGGCCGTGAGGATGTCACCCATGGGGGTGATCTTGGAGAAGTTGTCGGCGAGGATGTCCGGGTTCGAGGCCGCCTCGACGAGGTAGTCGATCTCCTCGCCGCCCGTGGCCGGGTTGGCGATCGGCACGTACTGGTTGAGCGGGTTGACCGCCTTCAGCGGGGTGCCGTCGGTGAGGTGGACCAGGGCCTCGGCCTGGTTGCCGGGCCAGTCGCCGACGAAGCCGAGGTCGATGACCGCCTCGACGCGCCGGCCGGCCCACTCGGCGGGCACCCGGCCGCGCATCCGGAACCAGGTGGTGCCCCAGGGCGGGCCCCAGGGGGTGTCCATGGCGAAGGGCGCGTACGACGCGGCCGCCGCCTCCTCGAAGGAGACCGGCTCGCCCGGCGCCTGCCAGGCCTCGACCTCGAAGGGAACCGTGGCCGCGTAGATCGCCGCCTTGATCCGCTGGTCGTGGAGACGCTGGACGCGCTCCTCGATCCGCCGGCGTTCGTCGTGCATGAGAAGTCTCCAGACCAGATTCGAGCAGACCGGATGTGAGCAGACCGGACATGAGTGGGAAAGCGCTTACTTAAGGTACGCCAGGCCAGGGTGGACCGCGGTGTATCCCTCGACCAGTCTGCGGGCCACGTTCACGGAGTCGACCAGCGGGTGCAGGGCGAACGCCTTGACCGCCGTAGCACGGGAGCCGGACTCGGCGGCGGCGAGCACCTCGCGTTCGACCGCCTTGACCGAGCAGACCAGGCCTGAGGCGTGGTCGGGCAGCGGGTCGACGGTGACGGGGTGGGCGCCGCCCGCGTCGACCAGGCAGGGCACCTCGATGACGGCCTCTGCGTCCAGCACCGAGAGCGTCGTGCGGTTGCGGACGTTGAGGATCAGGGTGGTGCGCTCGTCGCGGGCGATGGCCCGCATCAGGGCGAGGGCGACCTTCTCGTAGCCCCCGGAGAGGTCGTCGGCGTCGCGTTCGCCCGCGCCCGCCGTCTCGCGGGCCTCGGCCATGTAGGTCGCCTCGCGCTCGGCGCGGGTGCGGTCCCAGGCGGTGAGGGCGGCGGTACCCGGCCGCTTCATCTCGTCGTAGAAGCCGGCCTGCTGGTCGCGCAGGAAGGCGCCACGGGTCCTCTCGGCCTGACTGTAGGCGCGTACGGCCTCGCGGTTGAAGTAGTAGTAGTGCAGGTACTCGTTCGGGACGGCGCCCAGGGACTGGAGCCAGTCGGTGCCGAAGAGCTTGCCCTCCTCGAAGGAGCCGAGGAGGTCGGGGTCGGCGAGCAGCCGCGGGAGTTCGTCGCGGCCGTTGATCCGCAGCCCTCGCACCCAGCCGAGGTGGTTGAGGCCGACGTAGTCGATCCACGCCTCCCCGGGGTTGGCGCCGAGCACCCGGGCGATACGGCGGCCGAGGCCCACCGGGGAGTCGCAGATGCCGATGACGCGGTCGCCGAGGTGGCGGGACATGGCCTCGGTGACCAGGCCCGCCGGGTTGGTGAAGTTGATGACCCAGGCGTCGGGGGCGACCCGCGCGACGCGACGCGCGATGTCCTCGGCCACCGGGACCGTGCGCAGGCCGTAGGCGATGCCGCCCGCGCCGACCGTCTCCTGACCGAGGACGCCTTCGGCGAGGGCCACCCGCTCGTCGTTCGCGCGGCCCTCCAGGCCGCCGACCCGGATCGCGGAGAAGACGAAGTCGGCGCCGGTGAGCGCCTCGTCGAGGTCGGTCGTGGCGCTCACCTCGGGGGCGTCGGGCACCCCCGCCGCCTGCTCGGCCAGGACCCGGGTGACCGCCGAGAGGCGGCCCGCGTCCAGGTCGTGCAGGACGACACGCGTCACCCGGCCCTCGGCGTGGTCGCCCAGGAGCGCCCCGTACACGAGCGGCACGCGGAATCCGCCGCCGCCCAGAATCGTCAGCTTCACGGTTGCACCTTTCCTGCCGTGATGACCTGCACCCCGGCCTCCTGCAGAGAGGACTGCGTCGCCGGGTCCACCGGCGCGTTCGTCACCACCATGTCCAGATCCTCGGGACCGCAGACCCTCGCCATTCCCGTGCCGGGGAACTTGGCGCGGTCGGCGAGCAGGACGACCCGGTCGGCGGCCTTGATCATGGCGCGCTTGACCGGCACCTCGACCACGGTCGTGTCCATCACCTGGCCGCCGGGCCGGACGCCGCTGGTGCCGAGGAAGAGCCAGTCGGCGTGCAGCTGGCGCAGGTTGTCCTCGGTGAGGAAGCCGACCAGGGAGCGGTACTCGCGCCGGACCATGCCGCCGAGGAGCACCAGTTCGATGCCCTCGTCGTCCACCAGTTCCTCGAAGACCACCAGGTTGCTGGTGATCACGGTGAGCCGGCGGCCGTGCAGCTGCCGGGCCAGCCGGTAGGCGGTGGTGCCGATGTCGAGCAGCACGGAGGAGCCGTCCTCGACGAGGGAGGCGGCCTTGGCGGCTATCGCGTCCTTCTCGGCCACGCGCACCTCGGCGACCTCGGCGAAGGGCTGGTCGCCCTCCTCGACCACGGCGCCGCCGTGTACACGGGTGAGCAGGCCCTCCTCCTCCAGTCTGACCAGGTCACGCCGGACGGTGGCGGGGCTCACGCCCAGTTGCTCGGAGAGATCGGTCACGGCTGCGGGGCCCCCTGAACGCAGGGCCCGCAGGATGAGTTGATGTCGTCGTTCTGCCAGCACGCGCTGAACAGTACTCGTCATCATCAATCATTTCTATGCTTACTTCTGCTCGACTCTTGCCAAATCTTCCGAAGGCGCGCACGATTCCGGTCATCAAATGACGAGTTTTGACGAGAGGATGCACGCGTGGACGACGAACGGCCCGATGTGCTGCTGACCGGGCTGCTCTTCTTCGACCTCGTCCTCACCGGCCTGGGCAAGCCCCCGACACCCGGCGAGGAGATCTGGACGTCGGGGATGGGCACCAGCCCCGGCGGGATCGCGAACCTCGCCGTGGCCGCCTCCCGGTACGGTCTGCGGACCTCCCTGGCCACGGTCTTCGGCGACGACGCGTACGGCGCCCACTGCCGTGACGTCCTCGCCGGCCAGGAGGGCGTCGACCTCTCGCTCTCGCGCACCGCGGACGACTGGCACACCCCCGTCACCGTCTCGCTCGCCTACGACGGCGACCGCGCCCTGATCACCCACGGCCGGCCGCCGCCGTACTCGCAGGACGTCCTGCTGGGCGACCCGCCCGAGGCACGCACCGCCCTCGTCCACCTGGAGGCCGAGCCCCACCGGTGGCTGGCCAAGGCGGCGGCCAACGGCACGCAGATCTACGCGGACGTCGGCTGGGACCCCACCCAGGTGTGGTCCTCCGACCTGCTCGACCAGCTCGCCCTGTGCCACGCCTTCCTCCCCAACGAGACCGAGGCGATGGCGTACACCCGCACGGACACCGCGGTCGCCGCGCTGGGCACACTCAGTGAGCTCGTCCCGGTGACCGTCGTCACCCGCGGCGGTGACGGCGCGATCGCCGTGGACCAGACGACGGGCGAGTACGCCGAGGTCCCGGCCCCCGCCGTGGACCTCGTGGACTCGACGGGCGCCGGTGACGTGTTCGGCGCCAGTTTCGTCGCCGCCTCGCTCGGCGGCTGGCCGCTGGAGGAACGGCTGCGGTTCGCCGTACTGGCCGCGAGCCTGTCGGTGCGGCACCAGGGCGGTGCGCTCGCCGCCCCCGGCTGGTACGGCGTCGACCGCTGGTGGCGCTCGCTGACCGACCCCGGCCTCACGAAGGCATACGGCTTCCTCGCTGACCGCATCCCGGCGGACGTCGGCCCGCCGGTGCACCACGCCCCGGTCACCCCGCCCGCACCGCTGCCCTGATCCCCCTCAGAAAAACGCCCCTCAGTACCACGAACAGGAACAAACAGGAGTGACTCGTGGACCTTTCTCGTAGAGGCTTCCTCCAGGCCGCCGTACTCACCGCGGCTGCCTCCGGCCTGACCGTCGCCTGTGGCGGCGACTCGGGATCCGGCGGTACCAAGAACGGCAAGAACCTCACCATGTGGTACTGGGGCGGCGCCCTCAGCGACAAGGTGGTCGCAGAGGCCAAGACGCACTTCAGCGGCACGACCAAGCTGACCTCCGCCTCCATCGGCGGCGACTTCAAGCAGAAGCTCACCACCACCCTCGCGGCGGGCGGCTCCTCGGTCCCCGACATCACCGGCATCAAGGGGGAGGACATCGCCTCCTTCCTGCCCAACGCCGACCGCTTCCTCGACCTGAACGACCTGGGCTTCAAGAAGATCTCGTCCCAGTACCTGGAGTGGAAGACCAAGCTCGCCCAGACCGAGGACGGCAAGCAGATCGGGTTCCCGATCGACATCGGTCCCACCGCGCTGTTCTACCGCGCGGACCTGTTCGAGCAGGCGGGGCTGCCCAGCGACCCGGCCAAGGTCGCGGCCGAGGCCAAGACCTGGGACGACTACTTCGCCCTCGGCTCCGAGCTGAAGAAGGCGCTGCCCGGCACCTTCCTGGTCAACAACATGGGCTCGGTGTTCAACATCGCGGTCGGCCAGGGCACCAAGCGGTTCATCGACCAGGACAACCACTTCATCGGCGACCAGGACCACATCCGCGCCGCGTGGGACACAGCGGTCCGCGCCTACACTCTCGGCCTCGACGCCAAGATCAACGACCAGAGCTGGAACGCCGCCATCGGCAAGAGCCTGACCACCGAGGTCGGCGCCGCCTGGCACGCGCTGGACATCGAGTCGGCGGCCCCGGCCACCAAGGGGAAGTGGCGGGTCTGCGCGACGCCGGGCGGGCCGGCCAACCAGGGCGGCTCCTATCTGACCCTGCCCAAGCAGTGCCGGAACCCCGAAGAGGCATTCAAGATCATCAGCTGGATCCTCAGCCCGGACAACAACGCCAAGAGCTTCACCGACGCCGCCATCTTCCCCGCCTCCCCGGCCACGTACGCGATGGGGGCCATGACGGGCCCCGACGCCTTCTTCGGCGGACAGAAGATCATCGAGGTGTTCGGCCCGGCCGCCGAGGCCATCCCCGTGAGCTACGAGGCACCCGCCGACTCCGCGGTCATGGCTCCCTTCATGGCCGAGCTGACCAGCGTCGAGGCCAAGGGCAAGAAGCCCGACGACGCCTGGAACGACGCGGTCGGCCAGGCCAAGCAGATCGCCCGGCGACAGGGGGTGAACTGAGGTGTCGTCACCTCCGGTCACCGGACCCGCCACGGTGCCAGAGCACCGTGGCGGGCCGGGCCCGGCCCGCTTCCGCCCGCGGCGCACCCCGCCCGCGGGCGTCGCGCGGCCCGAACGTCGCGGAGTGCTGTCGTACTGGCGGCAGTACCTGGCGATCTCGCCCTTCTACCTGGTCTTCATCGTCTTCTCGTTCGTCCCCGTCTTCTATTCGCTGTATCTGGCCTTCCAGCGCTACGACGGCCTGGGCACCAAGCAGTTCGTGGGCCTCCAGCAGTTCGAGTTCCTCTGGAGCGACCCGGTCTTCTGGCTGTCGATCCGCAACACCCTGGCGATCTGGGTCCTGTCGACCGTGCCCACGCTCTTCGGCGCCCTGGTCCTGGCGACCGTGCTGCATTCGGTGCGCCGCTTCAAGGGCTTCTACCGCATCGCCCTCTACCTGCCGAACGTCACGTCGATCGTCGCCGTGGCGATCTTCTTCGGCGCGGTGTTCAGCAACGACTTCGGCCTGGTCAACGCGATTCTGGGCATGGTCGGCATCTCACCTGTCCCATGGCTGAGCAACCCATGGCTGATCAAGGTGGTCATCGCCCTGCTGATGACCTGGATGTGGACCGGCTACAACATGATCATCTACCTGGCCGGCCTCCAGGCCATCCCGCAGTCGGTCTACGAGGCGGCCAGGATGGACGGCGCGGGCCCCGTCCGCACGTTCTTCCAGATCACCATCCCGATCATGCGGCCGATCATCCTGTTCACCGTCGTCATCTCGACCATCAACGGTCTGCAGAGCTTCAGCGAACCCCAGGTCCTCTTCGCCAGCAACGCCGCCAACCAGAACCTCGGCGGCCCGGGCCAGGCGGGCCTGACCACGCTGCTGTACTTCTACCAGTCGGCCTTCCTCGACAACGACTACGGCTACGGCGCGGCCATCGTGTGGGCCTTCTTCGTACTGATCATCGTGCTCGTCGTCATCAACTGGCGCATCGTGCAACGAGGGAGGAAGTCATGACGACAGCCGCCACGCCACGGCCGGCCACGGGCGCGAAGCGACCCCGCCGCCCCAAGGGCCTGTCCGCGCACTTCTTCCTCGTCCTGGCCGTCCTGATCTCGGTCTTCCCGTTCGTGTGGACGATCGTGATGGCGACCAACACCACCCGTGACATCTACAAGAGCCCACCGAAGCTGACCTTCGGCTCCCATCTGCTGGAGAACATCCGGGGTGTGCTCAACACCATCGACTTCTTCGGGTCGATGCTCAACACGGTCGTCATCGCGTGCGTCACCACGGTCCTGGTGCTGTTCGTCGACTCCCTGGCGGCCTTCGCCTTCGCCAAGTTCGACTTCCCCGGGCGCAAGGTGCTCTTCGGCACGCTGCTGGTGTTCATGATGCTGCCGCTCCAGCTGGCCGTCCTGCCGCAGTTCATCCTGATGTCCGAGCTCGGCTGGGTCGGCATGCTCAAGGCACTGGTCTGGCCCGCCCTCTCCAACGCCTTCGGTATCTTCTGGCTGCGCCAGTACATCGAGAACGGTGTGCCCGACGAACTGCTGGACGCGGCGCGCATCGACGGCGCCGGGTTCTTCCGTCAGTACTGGAACGTCGCGCTGCCGATGATCAAGCCCGCGATGTCCTTCCTCGCCATCTACGCCTTCGTCGGTGCCTGGAACGACTACGTCTGGCCCCTCATCGTGCTCACCGACCCCGCACACGTCACGCTCCAGGTGGAGCTGGCCCAGCTCAACGTCGGCCACAACACCGACTACAGCATGGTCATGGCCGGTGTACTCATGGCGTCCATCCCGCTGGTCGTGGTCTTCGCGATCTTCGCGCGCGGGTTCATCGCCGGCGCCACCGAAGGCGCGGTACAGGGCAGCTGAACCGCTCACGAGAAGGGTGCGCGATGGTGGACGGCGACGGACGGCCGGGACGCGGCAAGGTGCTCGTGGTGGGTATGGACGGGGTGCGCTTCGACCGGCTGCCCCTCCCCCGGCCGGCGGCCGGGGGGACCCCCGCCCCGCTTCGCCCGCCGTCCGCGGCACCCGTGCTGCACGGCCTGATGGCCACGGGCTCCCACGGCAGCAGCCTGCTGCCCTACGGCGAGGTGGACGGCCAGGCCGGGGACGGACCGTCCACCAGCATGGCCTACACCGACTCCGGCCCCGGCTGGTCGAGCGTGCTGACCGGGGTGTGGCCCGACCGGCACGGGGTGACCGGCAACGACTTCACGGGCGCCGACTACACCCGCTACCCCGACTTCCTCAGCCGTGCCGCCACCGCGCGGCCCGGTCTGCGCACGGCGGCGGCGGTGTCCTGGCCCGAACTGGTCGACCGCGGCACCCTGGGCCCCGCCATCGGCGAGCGCGTGCGGTACGACGGCGAGTCCGACGGCTACGAGGGCGCGGACCGCCTCGTCGCCGACACCGCAGTGCGCTGGCTCACCGAGGACGACCCGGACATCCTGTTCGTGTACTTCGGCGCCACCGACGAGGCCGGCCATGCCACCGGCCCCCTCAGCCCCGCCTACGATCGGGCCCTCCTCGCCCAGGACACCCACCTCGGGCGGCTGCTGGCCGCCGTCGACGCCCGGCGCTCCCACCCCGCCCGTGCGGACGAGCACTGGACGGTGCTGGTCACCACCGACCACGGCCATCTCGACACCGGCGGCCACGGAGGCGACACGCATGCCGAGCGCGAGGTCTTCGTCGTCCTCGCCGAGCCCGGCACGCCCGGCGGCACCCGGCTGGACGCACCCCGCCTCGTCGACATCGCCCCCACCGTCCTGGACCGTCTCGGCATCCCCGCCGACCCCGCCTGGGGCCTGTGGGGCCACGTCCTGCCCCGGCCCACCACGTCCCCCCTCTCACCACCGACTTCGGAATGGTCATGACCGACGATCCCCTGTTCGCCCTGCGCCCCTGGGAGTCACCCGAGGTGACCTCCTGGGGGCGGCTGCCCATGAACGCCGTCGACCGGCGCGCGCGGGCGCTCTCCCTGGACGGCGACTGGCGTTTCCAGCTGCTCCCGGCACCGACGGCCGAGGCGGGCGACGACTGGTCCTCGGCCCGGGTCCCCGGCGCCTGGACTCTCCAGGACACCGACGACCTGCCCTGGTACACCAACGTCCGGATGCCGTGGCCCGACTTCCCGCCCGCGTCGCCCGCCGCCAACCCGACGGGCGTGTACGAGCGTGAGGTCGACGTTCCGGCCGACTGGGCGGGCCGGCGGATCGTGCTCCAGGTGGGCGCCGCCGAGAGCGTGCTGCTCGTGCACGTCGACGGGCGGCCGGTCGGCATCTCCAAGGACTCCCATCTGGCGGGCGAGTTCGACCTCTCCGACCTCGTAGGCCCCGGCACGTCCGCGACCGTACGGCTGACGGTCGTCAAGTGGTCCGACGCCACCCACATCGAGGACCAGGACCAGTGGTGGCACGGCGGCGTCACCCGCTCGGTGCTGCTGTACTCGACGGACCCGCTGTACCTCGCGGACATCACCGTCCGGGCGCCCGCCTCCGGTGAGCTGCGGGTCGACTGCCGGGTGCGGAACGCGGGCGGCGCGCTGCCCGAGGGGTGGTACGTCACCGGCGAGATCGACGGTCAACTGCTCCTCCAGGATGCCGAGTTCGACCGCGCCAACGCCGAGGACGACCGCGTCTCCGACTTCCTCGGCGAGCCCCGGCTGGGCGCGCACGTGTCCGACGTACGCACCTGGACCGCCGAGACGCCCGAGCTGTACGACCTGACCGTCCGGCTGCACCGCGCCGACGGAACGGTCGCCGACACCGCGTACCAGCGCGTCGGTTTCCGGGACGTCGAGATCGTCGGGCGGGACCTGCTGGTCAACGGGGAGCGGATCTACGTCCGGGGCGTCAACCGGCACGACTTCCATCCGCTGACCGGGCGGACCGTGTCGTACGACGACATGCGCGCCGATCTCGCGCTGCTGAAGCGGTTCGGGTTCAACGCGATCCGCACCGCGCACTATCCGAACGACCCGACGCTGTACGACCTCGCGGACGAGCTCGGTCTCTACGTGGTCGACGAGGCGGACATCGAGTCGCACGACCACGCCCACGAGATCGCGGACGACCCGCGCTATCTGAACGCCTTCGTGGACCGGGTCTCGCGGATGGTCCTGCGGGACAGGAACCATCCCTCGATCATCATCTGGTCGCTGGGCAACGAGTCCGACTACGGCGCGAACCACGACGCGGCGGCGGGCTGGCTGCGCCGGCACGATCCGACCCGGCCGCTCCAGTACGAGGGCGCGGCCAAGCTCGGCTGGGCCGACCCGGCGGTCGCCTCCGACATCGCCTGCCCGATGTACGCGCCGCTGGAGGACTGTGTCACGCACGCGCTGTCCGGTGAGCAGACCAAGCCGCTCATCCAGTGCGAGTACTCGCACGCCATGGGCAACAGCAACGGCACGCTCGCGGACCACTGGGCCGCCATCGAGTCAACTCCGGGACTTCAGGGCGGGTTCATCTGGGAGTTCTGGGACCACGGAATTCTTCAGTGCGTGAACAGCGGCAGACCTCTCGGACGCTCGGGCGCCGGGCTCTATGACAACGGTGTCGCCGCCCCGGGCCTGCGCTGGGCGTACGGCGGCGACTTCGGCGAGACGATCCACGACGGCGCCTTCATCGCCGACGGTGTCGTCCTCCCCGACGGCACCCCCAAGCCCGTCATGTACGAGCACCGGGAGATCGCGGCTCCGGTGCGCCTGGGGGCCTTCCGGCACGAGGGGCTCGTCGTCGCCAACCACCAGTGCTTCCGGGGCCTGGACTGGCTCGCGGCCACCTGGGAACTGGCGCTCGCGGACGGCCGTACCCTGACCGCGCCCGCCGAACTGCCGGATCTGCGCCCGGGCGAGACGGCGGCCGTGCCGTTGCCCTTCGAGCTGCCGGCGGACGGCGGCGAGGCCTGGCTGACCCTGCGGGTGACGACGGCCGGCGACGAGCCGTGGGCGCCGCGCGGTACCGAGATCTGCACGCCCCAGCTGCTGCTGCGGGCCGCGCCCGACGCGTCGGAGGCGGCGGTCGCGGGACCGCGCGTCACGGTCGACGCGGACGGGCTGCTGGTCCACCCGCTGCTGACGTCCGCGCCCGTGCTGTCCCTGTGGCGGGCACCGACCGACAACGACGAGCTGGGCGGCATGGCGGCCCGCTGGCAGGACTGGGGTCTCGACACCCTCGTACGCAAGGCCGTCGACGTGCGGCGCGACGGCGGGAGCGTGACCGTGCTCGCCGAGTACGCCGCGAACGCGGGCGTGATCCGCCACGAGCAGGTGTTCACCCCGGTCCGGGGCGGCATCCGCGTCGAGGAGAGCGTCGGCCTGCCGGACGCGTACGCCGATGTGGCCCGGGTCGGTTCCGTGTTCGAGACGGTGTCCGGGCTGGACCTGCTGGAGTGGTTCGGGCAGGGCCCCTGGGAGTCCTATCCGGACCGCGCCGCCGGAGCGCCCGTCGGGCATCACTCGGCCCCCGTGGACTCCCTGTTCACCCCCTATCTGCGACCGCAGGAGAGCGGCGGACGGCACGGTGTACGACAGTTCAGGCTGTCGGCGCCGGACGCCACCGGTCTCTCGGTCGTGCTGGACCGGCCGCGCCAGGTCTCCGTGACCCGGTTCCGCGCCGAGGATCTGGCTGCCGCCACGCACCACGACCAGCTGACGCCCCGGCCCGGCTGCGTGGTCCACATCGACGCGGCGCACCGGGGGCTCGGCACGGCGTCGTGCGGCCCCGACACCTTCCCCTCCTATCTTCTGCAGCCGGGCACCCACCGCTGGGCCTGGACTCTTCGCACCCTCTGACCCCCCACACACCTCCCCTCAACTCACGGAACCACTTACGGAGTTAGTTGTGTGCACCTCGCACGAGTCCGGGCACGTGCCTGCCCTCGAAGCGCCCCAGGCGGGCGCCGGACGGCGTACCTTCCTGCGGGCGACCGCGCTGATCGGGGCGGCGGCGACCACGTCCGTCGCCCTGCCGACGGCCGCCGAGGCCCTGTCGGATCAGGCACGTTCGTCGTCGCGGCCCGACACCGAGAGCCGCCGGTTCACGCTCGCCGTGATGCCCGACACCCAGTACCTCTTCGACGGGCCGAGCATCGACAAGGCGCCCGTCGAGGCGTCACTGCGCTATCTGCTGGAGCACGGGCGGGACGAGAACATCGTGTTCCTGTCCCACCTGGGCGACCTCACCCAGAACGGCACCGCGCCGGAGGTCACCGCGATCGGTGAGGCGTTCCGGCTGCTGGACCGGAAGGGCGTCGGCTACAGCGTCCTGGCGGGCAACCACGACGTGAAGTCCTCCACCACCGACCAGCGGGGCGCCTCCCCGTACCTCGACGTGTTCGGGCCGAAGCGGTTCAAGGGGAAGAAGACCTTCGGCGGAGCGTCGGCCGACGGCTACAACACCTTCCACGTCTTCCGGGCGGCCGGGCGGGAGTGGCTGGTCCTGGCACTGGACTGGCGGCTGTCGGACAAGGGGTACGCGTGGGCGAAGGACGTCCTGGCGAAACACCCGACCCTGCCGGTGATCCTGACGACGCACGAACTGGTCGTCGAGGACGACTCCCTGTCGGCGTACGGGCAGCAGCTGTGGGACCGGCTGATCGCCGACCACGACCAGATTTTCCTCACCCTCAACGGGCACTACTGGCCCGCCGGCCGCGCGACGCGCAAGAACGCGGCAGGACATGAGGTCGAGCTTCATCTGACGAACTATCAGAACCGCTATTTCGGCGGCGCGGCGATGATCCGCCTCTACCGGTTCGACCTCGACCGCAACACCATCGACGTGGAGACGGTCTCCCCGTGGATCCTGGGCCGGACCGCGAAGGGGCTCAACGAGCTGGAGCGGCAGGAGATCGAACTCAGCGGAGAGGCCGACCGGTTCTCCGTCGACATCGACTTCGCGGAGCGCTTCGCCGGCTTCGCCCCGGTGCCCGCACGTCCCGCCCGCCCGGCGTCGAAGATGGTGATCCCGGGCACGGTGGCGTACTGGCGCTTCGACGGGCAGACCGACGGGGCCGCCCTCACCGGCACGGTCCGTGACCGGTCCGGCCGCGGCAACGATCTCGCGCTGGTGTCGGTCGGGGGCGCCACGCTGAACTGGTCGAGCGACCACCACCCGGACCAGCCGGGCCACGGCAGCCTGGACTTCAACGGCTTCAAGTCACCGCTCAAGGGCGCCTATCTGCGCACGGTCGACGACGCGCCTCTCAACTCGGCCACGTTCAGGGCCGGTTACACCATCGAGGCGTTCTACCGGCTGCCCGCCGACTGGGACCCCTCGCACCACGCCTGGGCCGGAGTGGTCAGCCGTACCGGTACGGGCGGCGCCGCGGGCAGGACCGGCGACGATCCGGACGAGCCGCTCGCCACGCTGTCCCTCTCCAACGACCGCGAGCCCCAGTGGGCCATGCGGCCCCTCAACCAGCAGGGCATCGCCACCAACTGGGGCCAGGAGACACCGCTGGAGACCTGGTGGCACCTGGCGGTCGTCAACGACGGCAGGCACACCACGCTGTACGTCCAGGGCTGCCCGGTCGTCCGCAACCCGACGGCGACCTCGACCGGCATCACCTCGGTCGGGCTGCCGTGGCTGCTCGGCGGCTACGAGTACGCGGGGAAGATCGACCAGATCCTGCACGCCCGCCTGGGCGACGTACGGATCGTCGAACGCGCCCTGCCCGTCAGCTCGTTCATGAACCACTGACCCACACCCGTCGGGCTCCGCCAAGCCTCCTGGACTCCACGACTCTCCAGATCCCAAGGAACCCACAGACCATGACAGAGCAACAGCTGCCCGCCTGGGCCGACCCCGCCGTCTCCCCGGCCGGCCTCGACGCGCAGGGTGTCTCGCGGCGTCAGCTCCTGCACCGGGCAGGCCTGTTCGGCGCCGTCTTCGCCGCCGGGTCGCTGGCGACGCCCGCCGCCGCAGCCGCCGGCCCGCGCCGGCTCGGCGGCAGCGACCCGCGTCTCGCCTACCTCGTCGGCGACCATCACATCCACACCGTGTACAGCCACGACGCCAAGTACACGTTCTCCCAACTGGCGGCGGCGGGCGAGAAGTTCGGCCTCGACTGGATGGTGTTCACCGAGCACTCCAACTTCGGGCACGCCCAGTACGGGGCCCCGCTGGAGCACGCCGAGATCCTCAGGGCACGGGCCGAGAACCCCCGTCAGCTGATCTTCCAGGGCCTGGAGTGGTACATCCCGGGTGCCGAGCACTGCACGGTCTTCTCACCGCCCGGCCGTCACGAGGTGGACCTGCTCACGAAGTTCGAGAGCGCCTACGACGGCAAGCTCCTCGGCTACACCGAGGGCTCGGCCGGCGCCGCGGACACCGCCCGCAACGAGGCACACGCCGTCAAGGCGATCAAGTGGCTGGCCGAGCAACGCCGCACCGGTTACGTCGACGACGTGCTGGTCCTCGCCAACCACCCGATGCGCCTGGGTATCGACTCCCCGCACGAGTTGCGCAACTGGCGGGACGCAGGGCGGGTTGGCGGGAAGGACGGGGACCCCGGGATCATGATCGGTATGGAGGGCGCGCCCGGCGCACAGGGTGCGGCCATCCCCGGCTGGCGCGGGGCCACCTCGGTCCGCGGCGAGTACGAGAACAAGCCCTCGGCGCAGTCCTGGCAGGGCTATCCGGCGGACGGGTACCTGACGTACGGCGGCTTCGACTGGGCGACCGCGACGGTCGGCGGGCTGTGGGACTCGATGCTGGCGGAAGGCAGCCTGTTCTCGATCACCACGAACTCCGACGCGCACCGGATCGTCTTCGACACCTGGAAGAACGGCGACTGGCCGGCCGGGAAGAACTTCGACAACACCGGCAGGCTGCCCGACCCGGTGAACACCGACACGCCGCAGCCCGGCAGCGACTTCTGGCCCGGCCAGTTCAGCCGCACCCACGTGGGCGTCACGCGCTACGGCTACCGCGCGGTGATGGACGGTATGCGCGCGGGCCGGATCTGGCTGGACCACGGGCATCTGCTGGACGGGCTCGACGTACGGCTGACGCGTGACTGCGACGTCGGCCGGGGTGTCACGCTGGGTGGCCGGCTCCGGGTCCGCAGGGGCGAGAAGCTCACGCTGAACATCACCGTGACCACCGCCTCCCGTCTCAACCCCCAGGGAATCCTGCCCGAGTTGGCGCACGTCGACGTGATCCGGGGAGCGGTGCGCGGCCCGGTCGCCGACCGGGACACCTGGAAGGCGCCGGACACGAAGGTCGTGAAGTCGAAGGACGTCACGGGGCGCACGGGGACGTACACCCTGCGCGTGCCGCTGACCGCCGGCGCCGAGTCGTTCTACGTCCGGCTGCGCGGCAGCGACGGCAACCGGCACGGCCCCGGATACCTCGGCGCCTCCATCGACCCGCACGGGCCGATCACTCACGCGCCCGGAAACGGTGACCCGTGGGCCGATACGTGGTTCTATTCCAACCCGGTGTTCGTCGACGTCGTGGGTGGCTGACTGATGAAGCGTCAACTTCTGTCCCTCAGCGCGTTATTAGGTCTGTCCGGGGCGCTGGTGTTCGGCGGTGGCGGAACAGCGTCCGCCGCCGACGCGCAGTGGACGGAGACGGGCTCGGCCCAGGTCGACACCCTGGGCAGCGGTCAGGGGCCGGCCTCCCGTGCGGACGGCACGCTCCTGTACCGGGGCCTCGCCTCCATCCCGCTGGACCTGCGCATCGCCGGCTGGAACCACATCGGTGACCCGGACATCGCGAACGGGTACGTGTTCGACGCCTACCAGGGTCCGGACACGGCGACGTCGAAGATGTTCGCGGTCACCACCCCGGCGGGGCAGCGGTACCAGTACGTGCACCGGCTCGACCCGGGCGAGAAGCTGAACAACTCCTTCGCCACCGTCTCGCCCGACAACCAGTGGCTGGTCTCGGGCGAGTGGGGCGACCAGTCCCGCCTGCAGGTGTTCCCGGCCCCGCTCCTCAACGCGTCCACCCCCGCCACGGGCGGCGCGCTGGCGCAGGCCGGGCAGATCACGCTGGACAGGACCGTCCGGGACGTCCAGGGCTGCGACTTCGTCACCGCGACCCGGCTGCTGTGCGCCTCGGACGACGACTCGGGCACCCTGTTCCCCCAGGTCCGGCCGCTCCTCCAGGTCGATCTGGAACGCGCGGTGGACGGGAAACAGGTCACGGGCCACGTCACGAGCCTGTTCGCCCTCCCCCAGCGCAGCACCTGCTCGGGGACGGCGTACGAGGCGGAGGGCGTCGACTACGACACGAACACCGGCACCCTGCGCGCCGAGGTCATCCAGCCGGGCATCTGCGCACTGGCGACCACCGTCTACGCGTACCGGCAGGTCACGGGCTGACGGACTGATCGTCGGGGCGTACCGTGGGCCGCGTGACCACCGAGGAGTCGCTGCGGCCGCAGTCCCTGATGCTGACGTTCCTGGGCGACCAGGTTCTCGGGCGCGACGTCTGTGTGTACTCGGGCAGTGTCATCGACGTGTTCGCGCGGGCGGGCGTCGGCGAGCAGGCGACCCGTTCGACGCTGACCCGGATGGTGAGCCGTGGTCTGTTGCGCCGCCAACGCGAGGGCCGCCGGATGTACTTCGGGCTGACCGGGCGTTCGGCCGCCGTGCTGGCGGACGGTGAGCGGCGCATCTGGCACACCGGCGCGGTCAACCGGCACTGGGACGGCACCTGGACCCTGCTCGGTTTCTCCCTCCCGGAGTCCTGGCAGCGTCAACGCCACGATCTGCGCTCCAAGTTGACGTGGAGCGGGTTCGGCCCGCTGTTCAGCGGCCTGTGGATCGCGCCGGGCGAGGTCGACGTCTCCGCCCTGCTGGCCGAACTCGGCCTGTCCGCCCATGTGAAGGTGTTCCGGGCGCACGCCGACGCGGGCATGGACATCGGCGAGATGATCGAGGAGAGCTGGGAACTGGCCGAACTGGCCGCGCGGTACGGGGCGTTCACGCGGCGGTGGCAGCCCTGGGAGACGGAGCTGCCGGCGGCGGACGACTCGCTCTCCCTGCGCCTCGTGCTGCAGGCCGAGTGGTTGGGGGTCATTCGCCGCGATCCGCGCCTCCCGGTCGCGCATCTCCCGGGCGACTGGCCGGCGGAACAGGCCGAGAAGACGTTCCGGGCGGTGCACGAACGGCTCACACCGCTCGCCCGGGAAGCCTCGGAACGCCTTCTCGACCTCGTGCCCGTACGCAAGGACGCCGACGAGGACGCGGATGCGGATGCGGATGCGGATCAGCCGTAGAAACGGGACAGGCTCTGCAGCACCGCCGCCGGCTTCGGGGCGCCCTCGATCTCGATCGTGCCGTCGACGGTGATCTGCACCCCGCCCGGCACCTCCTCGACGTCGGCCAGCCTGCCGACCAGCCGGATCTTCGAGCCGACCTTCACGGGCGAGGGGAAACGCACCTTGTTGAGGCCGTAGTTGACCTTCGTGGTGACGCCCTGGACGTCCAGCAGTTCGGTGAAGAGCGGGATGAAGAGGGAGAGGGTGAGGTATCCGTGGGCGATCGGGGCGCCGAAGGGTCCCTCGGCGGCCTTCTCCGGGTCCACGTGGATCCACTGGTGGTCGCCGGTCGCGTCGGCGAAGGTGTTGATGCGCTCCTGCGTGACCTCGATCCACTCACTGGTGCCCAGGTCGCTGCCGGCGAGCTTCTTGAGTTCGTCGATGCCGTTGACCGTGATGCTCATGTCGTGTTCCTTAACTGGGAGTCGGGCGGGAAGCAGATGGGTGCCGGAGCGGGCTACGAACCCGCGCCGAAGGCCTTGCGCACCCGGGCCTTGAGGAGCTTTCCGGAGGCGGTGCGCGGGAGTTCGTCCGCGATGACGACCGACTTCGGGATCTTGTACTTGGCAAGCCGGCCGGACAGTGAGGCCAATACCTCGTCCGCGTCCAGGGCCGCGCCCTCGCGGGGCACGACGACCGCGCGCGGTACCTCGCCCCACTTCTCGTCGGCGACGCCGATGACCGCGCACTCGACGATGTCGGGGTGGGCCAGGAGGAGGTCCTCGATCTCGGCGGGGTAGATGTTCTCCCCGCCCGAGATGATCATGTCCTTGATCCGGTCGACGACGAAGACGTACCCGTCCTCGTCGATCCGGGCGGCGTCCCCGCTGCGGAACCAGCCGTCCGTGAAGGAGGCGGCCGTCTCCTCGGGCAGCCCCCAGTAGCCCGGCATGACATGCGGACCGTGGACCACGATCTCGCCGGGCTCGCCGACCTCCGCGAGAGTCAGGTCCGGGCGTACCACCCGTACATCGCTGAAGAAGTGCGGTACGCCCGCCGAGCCGGCCTTGCTGACCGCGTGCTCGGCGTCCAGGAACAGGGTGCCGGGCGAGGCCTCGGTCATGCCGTAGCCCTGGAGGAAGGTGAGCCCGCGTTCCTGGAAGCGCGCGATGAGCGGGGTCGGCACCGGCGAGCCGCCGCAGGAGAGCATGCGCAGCGACGACAGGTCGGCGTCGGCCCAGCGCGGGTGTCTGGCCACCTGGTCGAACATGGTCGGCACGCCGAACATGAAGGTGATCCGGTGCTGTTCGATCAGGTCGAAGGTGGCCTCCGGGACGAAGGACTCGACCAGGACGCACGCACCGCCCTTGAGCAGCACGGGCAGGGTGAGCATGTTCAGCCCGGCCGTGTGGAACAACGGGGCGGAGACCAGGGCGCGTTCGTCGGTGATGACGTCCTGGTCGACGAGCACGTTGACGGCGTTCCAGGTGAGGTTGCCGTGCGTGAGCATGGCGCCCTTGGGGCGGCCCGTCGTGCCCGAGGTGTACATGATGATGCAGGTGTCGTCGGCGGTGACCGGCGCGTCGATCGGCTCGGCGGAGGAACCGGCGAGCGCCTCCTCGTACTCGGCGCCGACCTCGACGTACGTCCGCACGTCCGTGTTGCCGGGCAGTCCGGCGACGAGGCCGGCGTGCGAGGGGCCGTAGACGAGGGCCTTGGTGCCGGAGTCGGCGAGCTGGTAGGCGATCTCCGGGCCGGCGAGGCGGGTGTTGAGCGGCACGAAGACCGCGCCGAGGGTGCCCGCCGCGAACAGTGTCTCCAGGTAGGAGGGGTGGTTCGGGCCGAGATAGGCGATCCGGTCGCCGCGGCGCACACCCCGGTCGCGCAGGGCGTGCGCGAGCCGGGTGGTGCGCTCGTACAGCTGTGCGTAGGTGAGCGTGGTGTCACCGTGGATCAGGGCGGTGCGTTGGGGGGTCTTGCGGGCCCGGCGGGCGGGCCAAGACCCCAGTCCCTCGTTGCGCATCGTTGCGCCCCTCTACGAGTTACGAGACATGGGACAGGACTTATGGCTTCGTGAGTCCGAGCAGCCGGGCCGCGTTCTCCTTGAGGATCTTCGGCCTGACCTCGTCCTTGATCGGCAGCTTCTCGAAGTCGGCGAGCCAGCGGTCCGGGGTCAGCACCGGGTAGTCCGAGCCGAACAGGACCTTGTCCTTGAGCAGCGTGTTCGCGTACTGGACCAGCTGCGGCGGGAAGTACTTCGGCGACCAGCCGGACAGGTCGATGTGCACACCGGGCTTGTGCGTCGCGACGGCGAGCGCCTCGTCCTGCCAGGGGAACGACGGGTGCGCCAGGATGATCTTCATCTGCGGAAAGTCGGCGGACACGTCGTCGATGTGCAGCGGGTTCGAGTACTTGAGCCGGATCCCGCCGCCACCGGGGACTCCGGCACCGATGCCGGTCTGGCCGGTGTGGAAGAGCGCGATCGTGCCGGTCTCCTCGATCACCTCGTAGAGCTCGTAGGCGACCGAGCGGTCGTTGGGGAAGAAGCCCTGGATGCTGGGGTGGAACTTGAAGCCCCTGACCCCGTACTCCTCGACCAGTCGGCGGGCCTGCTTGACGCCCGCCCTGCCCCGGAAGGGGTCGATGGAGGCGAAGGGGATCAGCACGTCCGGGTTGGCCGCGGCGGCCTCGGCGACCTCCTCGTTCGGGACGGGCGCGGTGCCGGTCGCGGACTCGGCGTCCACCGTGAAGATGACGGCGGCCATCTTCCGCTCGCGGTAGTACGCGGCGGTCTCCTCCAGGGTCGGCTTCCGCTTGCCCTCGACCTTGAAGTAGGCCGACGAGGCGTCGTGGAGGTCGTCGTCCAGGGACGAGGTGCCCTTGGAGGAGATCTCGGCGTGGGTGTGGACGTCGATCGCGACGAGTTCCTCGACGTTGAGGTGCGCCATGGTTACGCCTCCGGGAACTTGGGGGCGGGGATGCCCACCGACTGGAGCTCGGCGCCGACCGAGGTGGACCAGGCGTCGGCCAGGGTCTCGGGGGTCCAGCCGCCGTCCGCGTACGCCGCCCTGACCTCCTGCGGATGCGACCAGAGTGCCACCTTGTCGCCGCCGATGCCGATGGCCTGGCCGGTGATGCCCCGGGCGGCCTCGGAGGCGAGGAAGGGGACGAGGGCGGCGCAGTCCTCGGGGGTACCGAAGCCCTCGCCCTTGCGCAGGAAGGCCGGGAACGGCTCGCCGTTCTTCAGGGCCTCGATGTACGGGGCGAAGGCGGGGATCGTCTCGGTCATGGCGGTGGCGGCCACCGGCACGATCGCGTTGACGGTGATGTTCGCCCGGCCCAGCTCCATCGACCAGGTACGGGCGAAGGCGGCGATGCCGGCCTTGGCGGCGGCGTAGTTCGTCTGCCCGAAGTTGCCGCGCTGGCCGGCCGGGGAGCCGACCAGGATCAGCGTGCCGCCCTCGCCCTGCTCGCGCATGCGTACGGCGGCGGCGCGGGCGCAGGTGAAGGTGCCCTTGAGGTGGGTGGAGATCACCGCGTCGAAGTCGTCGTCGGTCATCTTCCACAGCACCTTGTCGCGCAGGATGCCCGCGTTGGTGACCAGGATGTCGAGCCGGCCGAACTCCTCCACCGCACGGTTCACGAGCCGCTCGGCGGCCTCCGTCGTGCCGACCGGGACCACCTCGGCCACGGCGGTGCCGCCCGCCGCGGTGATGGACTTCACGGCCTGCTCGGCCACGGTCTCGTCGATGTCGTTGACGACCACGGAGGCGCCGGCGGCGGCGAGAGCGTGCGCGTAGGCGAGGCCGAGGCCACGGCCACTGCCGGTGACGACGGCGACCTTGCCGGTCAGATCGATGCTGGGCACGAGGGGGGTCCCTTTCACGAGACGACGGCTCACGAGACAGCGGCCCACAGGACGACTGCCGCTGGATCGAAGCTAAGAGCAATAATTGTTGACGTCAATAGTTGTTGCCATCAGATGCGTGCGCCATGCTGGAATCGGCAACACGGAACCGCCCCACCCGGGGCCTCGACGAGGGAGCACGCCATCGCCCGCCAGCAGGACGTCCAGAACCCCGCCCCGATCGACGCCCACGAGCCCTGGATGCGCGGCCTGCACGCGGACACCGGCTACCTCCTGTACCGGCTGGGCCTGCGCTCCGGCCAGTTGTTCAACACCTTCCTCCAGGAATCGGGGCTGCGACTGCGCCACTACGCGGTACTGCGCTTCCTGGCCACCTCCAGGGGTGCGCTCCAGCGCGAACTGAGCACGTCGCTCGGATACGACCCGAGCGCGATCGTCGGCCTGGTCGACGACCTGGAGAAGCTCGGCTTCGCCGAACGCCGCCCCTCCCCCGACGACCGCCGCAGCCGGCTCGTCGCCCTGACCGCGAACGGCCGCGCCTTCCTCCGCGACACCGACGAGGCCGGCCAGCGCGTGACCAACGAACTGCTTGCCCCGCTCGACGCGACCGAGAGGGAGTCCCTGCACACACTCCTCCAGCGGATCACGGAGGACGGACGCACCTGATATTGGGCATGTTCTTGACTGCCGTTCCATTGATGCCTAACTTCACCCGGGCACCGGTGCAGTCCCCTCACCGGTGACGTCCCCCACGACATCGGCATCAGGGAGCTCCCCGTGCAGCCATCCCGCTCGTCCTCCGACGCCGCCCCCCAACTCGCGCCGGACACAAAGGAGTTGCGCCGCGTCGCACTCTCCGGACTGCTCGGCACCACCGTCGAGTTCTACGACTTCCTCGTGTACGGCACGGTCGCCGCGCTCGTCTTCGGCGAGCTGTTCTTCCCCCAGGCCGACCCCGCGGTCGGCACCATCGCCGCCTTCGGCACCTTCGCCGCCGGCTATGTCGCCCGGCCGCTCGGCGGCATCGTCTTCGGCCACTTCGGCGACCGGCTCGGCCGCAAGTCGATGATGCTGCTGACGATGACCCTGATGGGCTGCGGCAGCTTCCTCATCGGGCTGTTGCCGACGTACGACGCGATCGGCGTCTGGGCCCCGGTTCTGCTGGTCGTCCTCCGTGTCGTCCAGGGCCTCGCGATCGGCGGCGAGTGGGGCGGCGCGACCCTGATGGTCGTCGAGCACGCCGAACGCACCCAGGGTTCCCGGCGCGGCCTGTGGTCCAGCTTCACGCAGCTCGGCGCCCCGCTCGGCTCCGTGATCTCTGCCGGAGTGGTCACCCTCGTCTCCACGCTGCCCGACGACCAGTTCCGCTCCTGGGGCTGGCGCGTACCGTTCCTGCTCAGTTTCGTCCTGCTCGGCGTCGGTCTGTTCATCCGGCTGCGGGTCGCGGAGAGCCCGCTGTTCGTGGAGGGCAAGCGGGAGACCTCCGCCAAGCCGCCGATCATCGAGGTGCTGCGCCGCCCCAAGCCGGTGCTGCTCGCCTGCTGCGTCGGCATCGGAGCCTTCACCGCGCAGTCACTGCTGACCGGCTTCATGATCTCCTACGCCACCGACAACGGGTACAGCGGGCCACAGGTACTCAGCGCCGTGACCATCGCCTCCTGCGTGGCGCTCGTCGTCCTGCCCGCCGCCTCCGCGCTCACCGACCACGTCGGCCGCCGCCCGGTGGTCCTCGCCGGTGCCGTCACCTCGGCCGCGCTCGCCTTTCCCGTGCTGTGGCTGGTCGACTCCGGCTCGCCCGGCCTGCTGATCCTCGCCCTCGTTCTCGGTCACGGCATCGCCCAGTCCACGATGTACGGGCCGCTGGGCGCCCTGTTCTCCGAGATGTTCGGCACCAGGGTGCGCTACACGGGCGCCTCGCTCGGCTACCAGGCGGCGACCCTGGTCGGTGCCGGCTTCTCGCCGCTGATCGCGACCAGCCTGCTCGCCTCGAACGGCGGCGGAAGTACCCCCGTGTCGCTGCTGCTGTGCGGCGGCGCGCTGATCACCGCGGTCACCGTGTGGCGGATGCCCGAGACACACACCGACACACTCGGCCCCTCCGCCCTCTTCCAGGAAACCCCGGCTCGTGAGGGGATCCGCCCGTGAACTCGCGCACTCCCGTCGCGGACACGGGCGGCCCGCACACGCGGCTGCCGCACCGGTCCTCGGTATACAAGGACGTGACGTCCACACCCCGGGGAGCTGCCCGCCCATGACCACCCGCTCCGCGCCCGACCGGCTGCTGTCCGTGCTCAGCGCCTTCGACCACGAGCATCCGGCGCTGTCCCTCACGGACATCAGCCGTCGGGCCGGGCTGACCCTCACCACCACGCACCGTCTCGTGGGCGCCCTCGCCCGCTGGGGCGCCCTGGAGCGGGACGAGGCCGGCGTCTACCACGTAGGTCTCAGACTCTGGGAGGTCGCGGCGCTCGCCCCGCGCGGGCTGGCGCTGCGGCAGATCGCGCTGCCGTATCTGGAGGACCTGTACGAAGCCACGCACGAGAACGTGCAGTTGGCGGTACGGGACGGCGGTGAGGTCGTCTACATCGAGTGGCTGTCGGGCCGTTCGGCGGTCGGGGTGCACATCCGGGTCGGCGCCCGCTGGCCGCTGCACGCCACGGGTGTCGGCCTCGCCCTCCTCGCCCACGGCGACCCGGCGGCCCAACAGCACTACTGCGAGGGCCCGTTGACCGCCTTTACCCCGCACACGATCACCGATCCGGCCCAGTTGCGCCGTGTCCTGGCCGAAGTCCGGCGCACGGGCGTGGCGGTGAGCAGCCGTCAGGTCACCGACGACGCCCTGTCCGTGGCAGCCCCGGTGCACGGCCCGGGTGGCACGGTGATCGCCGCGGTGTCGGTCGTGGTGCCCCAGGCGGACGCCCAGGTACCGGTGCTGGTGCCCGCGGTGCGACTGGCGGCGCGGGGCATCTCACGGGCACTGGGCTGGCGCCCTTGAGGGGGGGCGCAGCCCCCGACAGGGGCGCGGGGAACTGCGCGACAAGCCCTGCCGCCCCGCTGGTGGCGGCCGGCGACTCGCTCCTGGCCCCCACGGTACGCGCCGCCTGGTCGCGGACCCGTCCGCAGCCGCCGCGCGAAGGCCACCGCCAAGCCAATTCCGCAGCGTCTGGAGGTCGTCACCGGCCGCGAGGAGGAGACGCTGCGGCTGCTGGCGCGCGGCCTGTCGAACGCGGAGATCGCCACGGCACTGTTCGTGAGCGAACACACCGTCAAGACACATGTGAGCAACGTACTGAGCACACCGGGGCTCAGGGACCGGGTACAGGCGGGTGATCTGCGCGTACGAGACGGGGTTGGTGACGCCAGAGACGCTCTGCCAGCACGTCGCCTCACGGGCTGACAACAACTCCCTTATCAGCGTGAACCGGCCCGCAGCGGGCCGAAGTCGCGCTAACGTCCCCCGCGTGACGATCAGACGATCCGCTCTTCTCATCGGGGTGGCTGACACCCCGCGTGCCGCGTCGAGGTTCGGTTCCCTCGCGGAGCCGGTGGCGCGCGATCTCGAAGCGATGAGTACACAGCTTGCCGCGTCAGGGTACTCCGTCCGCACCCTGGGGCGGGGCGACGACGGCCCCGTGGAACGGAACGACATCACCACCGCACTGGAACAGGCGGCTCAGGAGGAGTGCGAGCTGCTGCTCGTGTACTTCACGGGGCACGGGGTGCATGTCAGGGACACCGACTATCTGGTTCCCGGGGACGCGCTCGCTCCGGAGCAGGGGCAGCCGTGGTCGAAGGCACAGACCGACTCACTGTTACCCGTCGACGTGACGTCGTACCTGGCCGGGTGCAGAGCCGAGTCGGTCGTCTACGTGGTGGACGCGTGCCGCAACAGCGGTCCCGATGACGTGTCGGCAGGTTTCGGGGCCCCCACCGTCCATGCCCCGTCGAAGCGGCTGGCGCTGCTCGTCGGCTGTGGCAGGGGGCAGCGGTGCCACTACGACGACTCCGGGAGCTACTTCACGCGGGCGCTCGCGGAGGTTCTTGACCCCTACGCCCCGAAGCAGTCCCTCGAAAAGGTCTTCCGCGAGGCCAAGCACAACACCACCGCCTACGCGCAACGGGCGGGCGAGCAGCAGCCTCACATGAGCTGCGCACCCCGCGACGAAGAGCTGTCTGACTTCCAGGACCTGTGCGAGGGCACGGAGATCCCGCTGCTGTGGCGCGAGGAGGCGGAGAAGTCCTCGCTGTGGGCCGCCCGACGGGGCGAGGAGGGGCAGGACTCCGCCATGCGGAAGCGAGTCGCCGCGTTCGCACACGAGTGCGCCGTCTCCGTCCTGAAGGACCGACCCCGCTTCGACGATCCCTGGAGCGATCCCAACCTGCCGACCCGGACGGTGAACCGGGTGCTGCCGGAGCTGCTGCGCGGCGATGCCGACCGTTCCCCGATGGAGACCGGCCTCCTGGTGGGGCTGCCGTTCCTGCGGGAGGCCATGTGGGCCCGCAAGCTCAGCCGGCTGTACGAGGCCGAGCCGTTCGACCTCGACCCGGTGCCCGGGGACGCGCCCCTTTCGAAGATCCGCGCCGACCTGCAGTACGTCCACGAGAGTCACCCGCAACTGCTGCGCAAGGCCCGCGGGCACAGCCGACGGGACGAGACCGAGGCCCACCGGGCGCTGGCGGCGTGGCTGGCCCACCGCTGGGTGGCCGAGCAGCTCATCGATCCACCGGACTCCGGCGGCCGGGAACTGATCGGCCGGCTCGCCACCGCGCTGCTCGGTCCGGGGCAGGAACACGGGGACCGGGCGGAGGAGTTCCGCTGGTTGCTGGAGAACGGTATGCAGCTCCTCGCCGACGAGCCGGTCGATCTGCCCGCGTACAACAGGCATTTCCGCAAGGCACCCCCAGAGCTGACGACCTCCGAAGGCCCCCAGCCCGTGCGCTGGTGGGGCGTGCTGAGTCTGGTACGGCTCGCCGGGCTCCTCGCGGCGGACGTACGGCAGTTCCCCGACGTACTGCCCGATCATGTGGGGGTGGCGGACCCGCTCCTTCCCGCCGAGATCGTGGAGACACTTCAGTCCGAATGGCGATGGGCCCCTGAGGAGGACGGCCTGGACCTGAATCTGGTGTGTCCACACCCCGCCCTCCACGAAGGCCTCACCGACCTCGCGCGGCGCGCGGAAGCCGTGCTGCGCTCCCTTCGCGCCACTCAGGTTCAGCTCCGGGACGGCCTGCCGGGCAAGTGGCCGAGCGCGATCACCACCCACCAGCTGCGCCCCTCGATCCGGCGGCCGTCCACGGACCCGCTGTACTCCACGCCGCTGTTGCGTTTCGAGCTGGCGCAGGACGAGATCCGCGAGCTGCTGATGGGCCATCAGCTGTACGGCGACCGGTCGCTGGCCGTACGGGAGCTGTACCAGAACGCCGCCGACGCGTGCCGCTACCGCGAACTGAGACGGAAGTACCTCGATCTCAAGGGTGGTGCCCCGCACCAGAAGCCGGCGGAGATCCGGATCACCCAGGGCCGCGAACCGTCCGGCCGAGCCTACATCGAGTGCCGTGACAACGGAGTCGGCATGGGCCGGACCCAGTTGGAGCAGACGTTCAGCCGGGCGGGCCGCCGATTCTCCCAGACCCGTGCTTTCCGGCAGGAACAGGCACGCTGGCTGGAGCAGGATCCGGAACTGCGGCTGTATCCCTACAGCCGGTTCGGCATCGGTGTCCTCAGCTATTTCATGATCGCCGACGAGGTCACCCTGGTGACCCGGGAGGTGGACGCGGAGGGTCACCCCGTCCAGGACCCGCTCGTCGTCAACATCTCCAGCAGCAGCGGTCTGTTCCGCATTCGCCGGTACGAGGGCGACGACGATCCGATGCGAGAGGGCGGTACCCGGGTCCGGCTGATGCTGAGCGAGCCCGAGGGTGACGAGGACCAGGTGTCCGCGTTCGACGTACTCAGAGATCAAGTGCGTTGGAACGAGTACGAGTTGGTACTCACCGAGGACAGCGGCAGGAATCCTGAAATCTGGAGTGCCGGGGAACTGCGGCACCCGGTGAGCGGGGACGCCTCCGGCCATGTGGATCCACTCAACGCGCGTGGCCCCGTCTGGTGGGTGGCGGACAACGGCATGGTGCTCGCCGACGGCATCGTCACGTCGGAGGAACCCTTCGGCTATGTCGTCAATCTGACGGGCCCGCAAGCTCCGCAGCTCAGCGTGAACCGCAACAGTCTGCTGAGCTGGAACGAGGACTGGGCCACGGAGCAGGTACGCCGAGCCGCCGCGGACCTGCCGGGGTGGGTGGGGCTGGACCTGGAGTGGCTGTGGCGCCTGGAGAACAACGACGTCGAACTGGCCCGCGCGATTGCCGCCGAACTGGCCGGGAAGGGGCTCAGTCTCCCCGCCCGCCGCTCCTCCTCGCACCACTGGCCGGACGTCTTCCTGGACTCCGTCGGCTGGTTTCCCGACGACTCCATGCTCCTGGCTCACGAACCCGGCGACAGACGGGCACGCCTGCGCCTCAACAACGTCAGAGACTCTCCCACCGTGGCCTGGCGACTCGCGGTCCTGCGCAGCCAGGGCCTGAAGCTGAGTGTCGAAGACCCGGGCGTCATGCCCAAGGACGTGACGGGGTATCCCGTTCCGCGGCCGGGCGACAGCGTCCTGCTCAACCGGGCCACCGGCAGTCCGCGCAATCTGGTGACGTACTCGTTCGACAACGACCGGTCCGTCGCCGAGGCACTCCGTGAACTGCGGCGGTTCGCGTTGGTCGGCCCCGGCATCAGAGTTCACCCCGTCACGGCCGAAGGAACCCCCGAGCTGGACATCGTTCCGGACCGTGTCGACATGGACCTGGTCAACTGGATGCGCGACTGGTCGAAGCCGGACCGGGCCGGGCGCCAGCCCGCCGCAGGCGCTCTCCTCTCCATCTCGGCCGCCAGCCGCGTGAAGGTGGGCCAACTGCTGGAGCGCTGCCGTCGGTTCGCGCCGCTGGGCCTGGAAGTGCCCATCGTGCCCGCCGACCGAATCGCCGATCATGTCGCGACGATCAGAGATGCCGAGCTGCTGGCCGGGTGGACCGAGAACGAGCACGCGTACTGTCCCCACGGCCTGCCCAGGAACGTCCTGCCGGTCCACATCGCCCGGCTCGCGGACCGGCTTCGTCTCACCAGTGCCGAGGTGCTTGCCGAACTGCGGGACTGGGAATTCCTCGGCTACCGGCTCCCCTCCGAAGCACAACTGCTGTCCGCCGCCCCCACGTCCGACCAGTGGGACCGGTTCAGTAAGCTCTGGGACCCGCGCAGAGAAATCCCTGATCCCACTCTCCGGGACCTGCTGGTCGAGGCCACGCAGCAGGAGATGACCATCGACGCCTACCTGCGCTCGGTCGGGGATCTCGCCGGGCAGGCCGGGGTCCAACTGCCGGAGATACACCCGCGTTCCGACGGCCTTCCGCGCCTGGAGCAGGACGACCTGAAGCTGCTCGTCCGGCGCGGGACGAGCCGCGAGCTGCTGCCCGGACAGTCGATCCCCATCGACTTCCTGGCCTCCTGTTACATCCGCAGCAAAACGGCGCCGGGCCTCGGGGCGGACCTGGACTACGAAGAGTGGGACGTCGTCGACTCCCGCGTACGGCGCGTGGCGGCGCTCGGAATGACCGTCCCCACGAACCTCGATCCGCTGCGGCGCTGGATGGATCTCCCTCCTCGCGACCGGGTCGCTCTCTTCGTCGGCAGCCTCGATCCGGACGTCCCCTGGACGACGGCCACCCTCGTCCATGCGGCGGGTGAACTCGGAGAGTCCCTGAAGCGGTGTGCTCGGCGGCTGGCCGTTCACGAGTCCACGTTCGGCAAGAAGGTGCCGGCCCTTCCCGAAGAGGCTCTCTCCTTCAAGCCCAGCGGAGCCGAAGCCACCCTGATGACGAAACTGCACGGCAGGGGGATGGCCGAGCCGATCCAGGTCTCCTGGATCGAGATCACACCGTTCCACCTCGCCCGCTACGCCCACGAGGCCGCCCTCACCATCATCGAGGCACTCGACCAACTCGCCCCGTACCGTGCGCTCGGCGCCCTGGTTCCCGAGCTCACCGACGACCAGGCCGCGTTGATGGCCAAACTCAGACCCGACCAACACGATCTGCTCGCCCTGTCCGAGCGTATGGCCCTCGGCAGCCCGCGTGAGGCCTCTCCCTTTAAGCCTCTGGAGCTGGTGGCCGTGGCAGGCCGCCTGGGCCGACCGGTCCGGGCGGTGTACGAACGGCTGCGCCTCTACGAACCCCTTGGCGTCACCCTGGACGTGCCCCATGCTCCGAACACTCTTCCCCTCTGGCAGGATCTTGTCCTCCTCAGCGAAGGCCTCAATGGCCAGGAACCGGCTCTGCACGGCGCCGTCTCCGCGGCGCAGGTCGAGGCACTGGCCCGTGAACTGGACACCACCAGCCACTGGGTGACAGAGCGCCTGAGCCTCTACGCGGGCATGTTCCAGCTGCACGTCACACCGACCGAGAGCACCACCGACTCGAACGAACCCCAGGAGCAAGAGACTTGAGCACGCCCTCCCACCAGCATGACCTGGAGTACCAGCAGGTCCCCCTCGGCGCCGTGGACACCCCGTTCCAGGTCAGCGCGGATGCCGAGGGAGTGACGGTCACGGGTTCCTGCCCCCGCTGCCACGGCCACTCCACCACCACGATTCCCAGGGGGATGGCGGGTACGAAGGGGTTGTTCCCCTGGTCCAAGGCCAAGCCGCCGTCCGAGGCCGAGCAGGCCGCGCTGGTGGTCTCCGAGACGTTCTTCTGCGAATGCGGTTTCGCACATGCCGACCAGCCGGAGATCCTCTTCTTCGTGGGCTGCGGCGCGCAGTGGGAGCTGAAGCCGAACTCCGGGAGTACACCGTGAACCAGCGCCCCCTGAGCCCCGGTCTCGTCCGCCGCTGGACCGAGCTGGGCCGTGAACTCGAGTTCAGCCAGCTCGAACTGCTCCGCAAGCAGGCGGAGGGCTGGCGCAACGGCCTGATCGGGCTCACCGCCCTGATCACGGTCCTCGCTGCACTGAAGGGCCGCGACGACCTGTCCAAACTGCCTTCGCCCTGGCAGACCGTCGCGTCCTCGCTGCTGGGTACCGCTTTCCTGCTCCTCGTCGTTGGCACACTGCTCGCCGTCCGCGCCTCTTTCGGCAAGCCCGGCGAGGAAACCTTCATCTACGGGCGTTCCCTGCGCTCATGGACTCTTACGGAGGTCGGCCGCGTACGCCGGGCGATCTACCTCAGCGTGACCGCCTTCGCCCTCGGCATGACCCTGGTTGCCGCCGCCGTAGGCGTCTCCTGGACCCACACCGAGGACCCCGCCACCGACCTCGTCAAAGTCGCCACCACCACAGGAGACTTCTGCGGACAGCTCGTCTCCTACGCCCCCTCGAACGTCACCCTTCTCCCCACCACCGGCGACACCACCAAACCCCTCGTCCTCCGCACCGCCGACGTTCGGAAGATCACCCCGGCGACCGCCTGCTGACCCCTACGCGGCGGCCACTCCCCCGACGACCGACAATGCTCCTCCCCCGCACGAGCGAGCCCTCAGAACCCCTCCCCCGGTGATCCGCCCGCCCCCCTTCATCTGGTCGGTGCTGATCCCGCTGCGAACCATCGCCACGACCCTGCTCAGCCTCGGCGCCGCGCCGGTGTGGTGGTCTGGGTGTTCCAGGAGGGGCATCTGGCGGGTCTCCTCGGCTCCGAGGAACTGGGCTCGCTCAGCCTGCGGCGCACCCCGGAGGCCGACTCCACCTCCGGCGCCGGAATGCCGGTGCCGGTCAACTTCACGGAGGCGGTCACCGACCGGGCCGCGGTGCAGCGGGCGATCACCGTGACCGCCGAGCCGGCCGTCGAGGTGGTCGGGCACTGGTTCAGCGACACCCGGCTCGACTTCCGGCCGGAGACGTACTGGGCCGTCGGCACGAAGATCACCCTCGGACTGCGTCTCAAGGACGTCAAGGGCGCGGACGGTGTCTACGGCACCCCAGTCCAAGGACGTCACCTTCCACATCGGCCGCGAGCAGATCAGCACGGTCGACCTGGCGGCGAAGACCATGACCGTACGGCGGGACGGTGCGACCACGGCCACCTATCCCGTCTCCGGCGACGATGCCGAGCACACCACCTGGTCCGGGATCATGGTGATCAGCGAGCGGTTCAAGCAGACTCGGATGGAGTCCTCGACGGTAGGACTCGGTGACGAGTACGACATCTCCGACGTCCCGCACGCCCAGCTCCTGACCACCTCCGGCACCTTCGTGCACAGCAACTACTGGACCTCGGCCGCAGTGTTCGGCGACAGCAACACCAGCCACGGCTGTGTCGGCCTGCACGACACGAAGGGCGCGAACGACACCTCCGTACAGGGCTACAGGTTCTACGACAGCTCCATGCTCGGGGACGTCGTCATCGTCGAGAACTCGGACGAGGAGACGGCCGCAACGGGCCGCAACCTCTCCTGGGCGGTCTGGAAGTCGGGCAGCGCGCTCTGCGCCCTCTTCGGCGCTATCACATTCATGTCTTCATCGGGTGAACTCACCTGTGCCGGAGGGAAATTCTGGGTTTCACCTCTTGACGGCCGGAGCCACCGGGAGCACATTGGGCCCACTTTGAGAGCGCTCTCAACCGCCCTCGAAGGCACCCCCGCACCCCCACCCCGTACCCGAAGAGGCACCCATGAGGGACACTTCAGGCACTTCGCCCACTTCAGGCCCGCCCGTCGGACGCGGCCCCCTCCGTCGCGTGCTCGTCGCCGTAGGCGCCGTCCTCAGCCTCGCGGCAGCCGCCGTGTCGGTGGCACAGGCGGACGCGCCGACGCCGCCGACCGGCTGGACCCAGGTCTTCCTCGACGACTTCAACGGCACCGCTGGGACCGGCGTCAACACCGCCAACTGGCAGTACGCGACCGGGACTTCGTATCCCGGCGGCCCCGCCAACTGGGGCACCGGCGAGATCGAGACGATGACGAACAGCACCACCAACGTCTCGCTCGACGGCAGCGGCAACCTTCGGATCACCCCGGTGCGCAACTCCGCCGGCAACTGGACCTCGGGCCGCATCGAGACCAACCGCACCGACTTCCAGCCCCCGGCCGGCGGCAAGCTGCGCGTCGAGGCCCGCCTCCAGGTGCCGAACGTCACCGGCGCGTCCGCCCTCGGCTACTGGCCCGCCTTCTGGATGCTCGGGGCGCCCTACCGGGGCAACTACCAGAACTGGCCGAGCGTCGGCGAGATCGACATCATGGAGAACACCCAGGGCCTCAACACCATCTGGGGCACCCTGCACTGCGGCACCAGCCCGGGCGGTCCCTGCAACGAGACGACCGGCCTCGGCGGTACCACCAGCTGCACCGGCACCACCTGTCAGGCCGGTTTCCACACCTACCGCATGGAGTGGGACCGTTCGGTGAGCCCGGAGGCGATCCGTTTCTACGTCGACGGCACCAACTACCACACGGTGACCGCGAACCAGGTCGACGCGACGACCTGGGCCAACGCCACGAACCACGGCTTCTTCATCATCCTGAACGTGGCGATGGGCGGCGCCTTCCCGGCGGCGTTCGGCGGCGGCCCGGACGCGAACACGGTCTCCGGGCGCCCGATGGTCGTCGACTATGTGCAGGTGCTCCAGTCGACAACCGGCGGCGGCACGACCACACCCCCGCCGACCGGGACCCGGGACGCGTACAGCGCCATCCAGGCCGAGTCGCACAACAGCCAGTCGGGCACCAGCACGGAGACCACCACCGACACCGGCGGCGGACAGAACATCGGCTCGCTCGCCAATGGCGACTGGGCGCTGTACCAGAACGTCAACTTCGGCTCCACGGCCGCCACCCAGTTCGTCGGCAGGGTCGCGAGCGGGGCCGGCTCGGGCGTGAGCGGACTGGTCGAGGTACGCCTCGACAGCCGTACGAGCACACCGATCGGCAGCTTCTCGATCGGCAGCACGGGCGGCTGGCAGAGCTGGCGGACGGTTCCGGCGAACATCAGCTCCGTCACCGGCACCCATGACGTCTATCTGACCTTCACCAGCGGTCAGGCGCAGGACTTCGTCAACGTGAACTGGTTCAACTTCGGCCGCTGAGGCGGTCGTCGGCAGTAAGCAGTCAGGCAGTCGCTGTACGAGCTTTCACCGAGGGGCGGACCGACAGGTCCGCCCCTCGCCCTTCTCCCGAAGCACTCCCCTCAGCGCAGCTCCGCCCGGAACGCCACCGGCGTGGTCCCCGTGTGCAGGTGGAAGAACTTGGAGAAGTTCGCCGCGTCCGGGAATCCGACAGCGGCCCCGACGCGCCCGATCGGCAGGGACGTGTGCGCGAGCAGACGCTTGGCCTCCAGGATCACGCGCTTGTCGATGAACCCCTTGGGCGTCTCACCGGTCGCCGCGCGCACCGCGCGGACGAGGGTGCGACGGGAGTAACCGAGGGCGTCCGCGTACGCGCTGACGCTGTGACTGGTGGCGAAGCCCTGCTCCACCGCGTCCCTGAAAAGCGTGAACGTGGTGTCGGTCCGGCCTCCCGCCGCCTCCGCCGAACTCGTCGCGAGGTGGGACAGACGCAGCAGGAACGCGGTGAGGGAGTGGCGCAGTACCGAGGTGTGCAGGCCGATCGGAAGAGTCGCCGTGTCCTCGTACTCGCGGCCCAGCTGGGCCAGGGCCGCCCGCAGACCGGCGAGTTGGGGAGCGTCCGGGCGCAGCAGCGGGGGCAGGTCGTAGTGGTAGAGGCCGGTCGCCTCGACCGTGGCCCGGGGCAGGAAACCGGGTTGCATGGTGAGGACGGTGCCGCGGTACTCGGTGGTGCGGGAGAAGCGGTGGACCTGGCCGGGGCGGATCCACAGGAGGTCGCCCGCTGTCGCCCGGTATTCGGCGAAGTCGACCATGTGGGTCACCGGGCCGTCGTCGAACAGCATCACGATGTGGAAGTCGATGCGGTGGACGCGTTCCAGCGGGGCGTCCTCGTGCCAGGTGCGGTCGGGTGACATCGCGCCGACCTGCATACCTACACCCAGGACGCTCAGATCGACCGGGAAGGGAAACGTCCTGATGCCGTCTCCGTCGCGCAGGGTGTCGTGGCTGGTGTTTTGGATGATGTCTCGGGTGGTGTCTTGGGTGGTTCTGTCCGCCATGTCCTTCTCTTGCCGTCCGGTCCCCGCCGTCCGTGTCCCACATTCACCAAAGGGTGACACACAGGCACCTGGCCCCTTAAAAGTCAGACTTTTAAGGTTGAACACGTCCGAGCAGTTCATCCACCTCGATCGAGGACTTCTTGAAGATGAGTACGCAGACATCCGGCAGCCTCCAGTGGACCGATCTCGACCAGCGTGCCGTCGACACGGCCCGTGTACTCGCGGCCGATGCCGTGCAGAAGGTCGGCAACGGCCACCCCGGTACCGCGATGAGCCTGGCCCCCGCCGCGTACACGATCTTTCAGAAGGTGATGCGACACGACCCCGCGGACCCCGAGTGGACGGGCCGTGACCGCTTCGTCCTCTCCCCCGGACACACCTCGCTGACCCTTTACACGCAGCTGTTCCTGTCCGGGTACGAGCTGGAGCTGGACGACCTCAAGGCGTTCCGGACGCACGGTTCGAAGACGCCGGGCCACCCCGAGTACGGCCACACCGCAGGCGTCGAGACGACGACCGGCCCGCTCGGCCAGGGTGTCGCCAACGCGGTCGGCATGGCGATGGCCGCCCGCTACGAACGCGGCCTCTTCGACCCCGAGGCACCCGAGGGCACCTCGCCCTTCGACCACACCGTCTGGGCGATCGTCTCCGACGGCGACCTGGAGGAGGGCATCTCCGCCGAGGCGTCCTCGCTGGCCGGTCACCAGAAGCTCGGCAACCTCGTCTTCGTCTACGACGACAACCACATCTCCATCGAGGGCGACACGGCGACGGCGTTCTCCGAGGACGTGCTGAAGCGGTACGAGGCGTACGGCTGGCACGTGCAGCGGATCGAGCCCGAACTCGGCGGCGACATCGATGTGCGCGCGCTGTACACGGCGCTCAAGGAGGCGCAGGCCGAGACCGCGCGCCCCTCGATCATCGCGATGCGCACGATCATCGCGTGGCCCGCCCCGAACGCCCAGAACACCGAGGCGGCCCATGGCTCGGCCCTCGGCGACGACGAGATCGCGGCCACCAAGCGTGTCCTCGGCTTCGACCCGGAGCGGACCTTCGAGGTCGCCGACGAGGTGCTGGCCCACGCCCGCCAGGCCCTCGACCGGGGTGCCGAGGCGCATGCCGCCTGGGACAAGCGGCTCACCGAGTGGCGCACCGCGCAGCCCGAGCGGGCGAAGCTGTTCGACCGGGTCGTGGCAGGTCAGCTCCCCGATGGCTGGGAGGAAGCCCTGCCGGTGTTCGAGGAGGGCGCGTCCGTCGCCACCCGCGCGGCCTCCGGCAAGGTCCTCCAGGCCCTGGGCCCAATCCTGCCCGAGCTGTGGGGCGGCTCCGCCGACCTGGCCGGCTCGAACAACACGACCATCGACAAGACCTCCTCCTTCCTCCCCGAGGGCAACCCGCTCCCGGAGGCGGACCCGTACGGCCGTACCGTCCACTTCGGCATCCGCGAGCACTCGATGGCCGCCGAGATGAACGGCATCGCACTGCACGGCAACACCCGTATCTACGGCGGCACCTTCCTCGTCTTCTCCGACTACATGCGTAATGCCGTACGTCTGTCGGCGCTGATGCAGCTGCCCGTGACCTACGTCTGGACGCACGACTCCATCGGCCTCGGCGAGGACGGCCCCACCCACCAGCCGGTCGAACACCTGGCCTCCCTGCGCGCGATCCCGGGCTTGAACGTCGTGCGCCCGGCCGACGCCAACGAGACGGCCGTCGCCTGGGCCGAGATCCTCAAGCGGCACGCCACCAACCCGGCCCCGCACGGCCTGGCGCTCACCCGGCAGGGTGTGCCGACGTACGCCCGCAACGAGGATGCCGCGAAGGGCGGTTACGTCCTGCGGGAGGCCTCCACCGGCACCCCGGACGTCGTCCTGATCGCCACCGGTTCCGAGGTCCAGCTCGCCGTCGCCGCACGTGAGTCGCTGGAGGCCGAGGGGGTGGGTACGCGGGTGGTGTCGATGCCGTCCGTGGAGTGGTTCGAGGAGCAGTCCGCCGAATACCGCGCGCGTGTCCTTCCGCCGTCCGTGAAGGCGCGCGTGGCGGTCGAGGCGGGCATCGGTCTGACCTGGTACCGCTACGTCGGTGACGCAGGACGCATCGTCTCCCTCGAGCACTTCGGCGCCTCCGCCGATGCCAAGACCCTGTTCGCCGAGTTCGGCTTCACCCCCGAGAACGTCGCCCGGGCCGCGCGGGCTGTGCTCAATTCAACTACCGGCAATTCCGCCGCCCGCGGTTGATCCGCACGCCAGAAGGAAGATGATCACAGTGACGACCGAAACAACCCCCACCGCGGGAACACTCAAGCGCCTCTCCGACGAGGGCGTCTCGATCTGGCTGGACGACCTCTCCCGGGGCCGCATCGCCTCCGGCAACCTCGCCGCACTCATCGACACCCACCACGTGGTCGGCGTGACCACCAACCCGTCGATCTTCCAGGCCGCCATCGGCTCCGGCGAGGGATACGAGGAGCAGCTCGCCGACCTGGCCGTGCGCGGCGTCACGGTCGAAGAGGCCGTACGCATGATGACCACCGCCGACGTGCGGGCCGCCGCCGACGTCCTGCGCCCGGTGTACGACGCCACGGGCGGCCGGGACGGCCGTGTCTCGATCGAGGTCGACCCGCGTCTCGCCCACGAGACCGCGGCGACGATCGCCGAGGCCAAGCAGCTGGCCTGGCTGGTCGACCGGCCCAACGTGATGATCAAGATCCCGGCGACGAAGGCCGGCCTGCCGGCGATCACCGAGGTCATCGGCCTCGGTATCAGCGTCAACGTCACGCTGATCTTCTCCCTGGAGCGCTACCGCGAGGTCATGGCCGCCTATCTGGCCGGCCTGGAGAAGGCGCAGGCAGCGGGCATCGACCTGGCGTCGATCCACTCCGTCGCCTCCTTCTTCGTCTCCCGCGTCGACTCCGAGATCGACAAGCGCCTGACGGTGCTCGGCACCGACGAGGCCCTCGCGCTCAAGGGCAGGGCGGCGCTGGCCAACGCGCGGCTCGCCTACGAGGCGTACGAGGAGGTCTTCGACGGTGAGCGCTGGACCGCCCTCGGCGGCGCCCACGCCAACAAGCAGCGCCCGCTGTGGGCCTCGACCGGCGTCAAGGACCCCGCGTACAAGGACACGCTGTACGTCGACGAACTGGTCGCGCCCGGCACCGTCAACACGATGCCGGAGGCCACCCTCAACGCGACCGCCGACCACGGCGACATCCACGGCGACGCGGTGAGCGGCGGCTACGCCCAGGCCCGCGCCGACCTCGCGGCCGTCGAAGGGCTCGGGATCAGTTACGACGAGGTCGTGAACCTGCTGGAGGACGAGGGCGTCGCGAAGTTCGAGATCGCCTGGAACGACCTGCTGAACGCCGTCACCAAGTCGCTGGACAGCAAGGGAGTTGACGGGGAATGAGCGACGAGTCGACCCTGCCCGCGGCCACCGTCGAGGCACCTGCCGCTGACGCTCCGCCGAAGCCGGAGCAGGCAGCGAAGCCGGAGAAGGCAGCGAAGGCAGCGAAGGCATTCGAAGGGGACTTGGGCAGCGAGGACGACTGGGACAACCCGCTGCGCGATCCCGGCGACCGCCGTCTCCCCCTGATCGCCGGCCCGTCCGGGCTGGTCATCTTCGGGGTGACCGGTGACCTGTCCCGCAAGAAGCTGATGCCGGCCGTCTACGACCTGGCCAACCGGGGCCTGCTCCCGCCGGGCTTCTCGCTCGTCGGCTTCGCCCGCCGGGACTGGGAGGACGAGGACTTCGCGCAGATCGTCCACGACTCGGTGCGCGACCACGCCCGTACGGAGTTCCGCGAGGAGGTCTGGCAGCAGCTCGCCGAGGGCATGCGGTTCATCCCCGGCGACTTCGACGACGACGCGGCGTTCGAGCAGCTGCGCGCGGCCGTCGAGGAGCTGGACGCGTCCCGGGGTACGAGCGGCAACTACGCCTTCTACCTGTCCGTACCGCCGAAGTTCTTCCCGAAGGTCGTCCAGCAGCTGAAGAAGCACGGCCTGGCGAACGCGCCGGAGGGTTCCTGGCGGCGCGGGGTGATCGAGAAGCCGTTCGGACACAACCTGAAGAGCGCGCGTGAGCTGAACCGGGTCCTGCACGACGTGTTCGACCCGGAGCAGGTCTTCCGGATCGACCACTACCTCGGCAAGGAGACCGTCCAGAACATCCTGGCGCTCCGCTTCGCCAACCAGATGTACGAGCCCGTCTGGAACCGGTCGTACGTCGACCACGTCCAGATCACGATGGCCGAGGACATCGGCATCGGCGGCCGGGCCGGCTACTACGACGGCATCGGGTCCGCGCGCGATGTGATCCAGAATCACCTCCTCCAGCTGATGGCCCTGACGGCCATGGAGGAGCCGATCGCCTTCGACGCCGAGTCGCTGCTGACCGAGAAGCTCAAGGTCCTCAAGTCGGTGAAGCTGCCCGAGGACCTGGGCGAGCACACCGTGCGCGGGCAGTACGCGGCGGGCTGGCAGGGCGGTGAGCAGGTGTCCGGCTATCTCGAAGAGGACGGCATCGACCCGCAGTCGAGCACCGACACGTACGCGGCCGTCAAGCTGGAGGTCGACAACCGCCGCTGGGCGGGCGTCCCCTTCTATCTGCGGACCGGCAAGCGGCTGGGGCGGCGCGTGACGGAGATCGCGGTCGTCTTCCAGCGCGCCCCGCACTCCCCGTTCGACTCGACGGCCACCGAGGAACTCGGCGCGAACGCGATCGTCATCCGCGTCCAGCCCGACGAGGGCATGACCGTGCGCTTCGGTTCCAAGGTCCCGGGTACCTCGATGGAGATCAGGGACGTCACGATGGACTTCGCCTACGGCGAGTCCTTCACGGAGTCCAGCCCGGAGGCGTACGAACGGCTCATCCTGGACGTCCTGCTCGGCGACGCCAATTTGTTCCCCCGTCACCAGGAAGTGGAAGAGTCCTGGAAGATCCTCGACCCGATCGAGGAGTACTGGGGCACGCACGGCAGGCCCGCGCAGTACGCCTCGGGCAGTTGGGGCCCGGAGGAAGCCGACGAGATGCTCGCACGAGACGGACGGAGCTGGCGCAGGCCATGAAAATCGACCTCACCGACACCACGGCAAGCAAGATCAACAAGGCACTGGTGAAGGGGCGGCGCGCCATCGGCACCCCTGCCGTGGGCATGGTCCTGACGATGGTGATCGTCACGGACGAGGAGAACGCCTACGACTCGATCAAGGCGGCCGAGGACGCCTCGCACGAGCACCCCGCGCGCACCCTGGTCGTCATCAAGCGGCACGCCCGCAGCCCGCGCGACCGCACCAAGTCCCACCTCGACGCCGAGGTACGGGTGGGCGCCGACGCCGGCACCGGCGAGACGGTCATCCTGCGGACGTACGGCGAGGTGTCCGACCACGCCGACTCGGTGGTCCTGCCGCTGCTGCTGCCGGACGCGCCGGTCGTCGTCTGGTGGCCGGTGAACGCCCCCGAGGTGCCCGCCAAGGACCCGCTGGGCTCGCTGGCCCAGCGCCGGATCACCGACATGTACGCGGTCGAGCAGCCGCTGGTCGCACTGGAGGCCCGGGTGCGCTCGTACGCGCCCGGCGACACCGACCTGGCGTGGACGCGCCTCACCCCGTGGCGCTCGATGCTGGCCGCGGCCCTCGACCAGGCCCGTACGAAGATCATCTCGGCGGCCGTCGAGAGCGAGGCCGAGAACCCGAGCGCCGAACTGCTGGCCCGCTGGCTCGGCGCCCGCCTGGACGTGAAGGTGGACCGCGTCGTCACCGCGGGCCCGGTCGTCACGGCTGTCCGCCTCGGCACCGACAAGGGCGAGATCGTCATCGACCGCCCCGAGGGCCCGCTCGCCACGCTCACCCTGCCCGGCCAGCCCTCCCGCACGCTCGCGCTGAAGGTGCGGCCCACGTCCGAACTCATCGCCGAGGAGCTGCGCCGCCTCGACGCCGACGAGATGTACGCGGTCGCTCTGCGGGGCGGCGGCACCAAGGAGACCCCCCGTCATGTCTGACTCCCCCACGCTCAGCCGGCGCCCCGAGTGGACCGCGCTGGAGGACCACCACGCCGGTGCGCTCAACCGGCCGCGGCTGCGCGAGCTGTTCGCCGCCGATCCCGGGCGCGCGGAGCGGTACGTCGTGCGGGTCGGTGATCTGCACATCGACTACTCCAAGCACCTGATCACGGACGAGACCCTCACCCTC